>NZ_JBZCND010000001.1:0-1845881 GCF_058269135.1 Arthrobacter sp. TJ-265
AGCACGCTGGGTAATCAGGTGGAAGCCAGCGCTCAACGCGTTCGCGATTACCTTCGCAGGACGCTTCGAGAAGACCACTTACTGATGAACCGCCGGACCCCACACACCGTTTATCGGACAGTCCCGGGCCACCGCGTGAGCGCCAGACCGAGCGCCATCAACAGGTAGCCGGCACGCAACAGGTAGAGACGTAGCAGGGACAATTGCTCCGGAGTCGTGGAGTCTGTTTTCGGGTTGGACTTGGACGTTGCCGGTAATGACATTGCAGTCTCCTTGTTCGCTTACCCGGATGGCTGAGGATTATTGGCAGATCCGGTCTACGCCCCGTCCGTTTGGGCTGGCGCGCTGGAGGCCTGGATTGCTGTTTGGGAGCGGCGGTGGATGACGTACTCCGCCACCGCCAGGCTGAGCACCCATGAGGCGCCTATGAGTAGCGCCCGGCTGAGCTGGTCAACGGGCCCGACCAGCAGAATCCAGGGGATGGTCACTACGACGATGGTTCCTTGGGCAATCCCGATGGCATAGGCCCGGGTCATCCATTCGCTGTGCCGGGTGTAGTCCCTGCGCCGCACCGCGAGGTAGCCCAGGATGATGCTCATGACCATGGCTGTGCCGAAGATCAGCCGGAGAATCAGTAGAAGCGGTCCGTCCAGGGGCGGAAGGTCGTAGAAAACTGCCATCCATAAACCGGACAGGGCGGCGAGCAGTCCGGTGGGAACGAGGATGCGTCCGGCGATGCGGTGCCAGCTGGTCCTGCCGCGTTTGCCTTGGCGGAGCGAGGGAACGAACTGGAACGATCCGAGCAGCAGGTAGACGGTGACAGTTGGAATGTGGATCAGCACGGGGATCGGAGCGTCGAAGAACCGCGCGTTGTCCGGTGTGACGGTACCTTCAGCCAACTCGGTCAAGCGCACCGACCCGGCGATCAAGGGGACGAGGCTGAGGAAGATCAGGGCGGCGGGTACGAGCCACTGAGTCCACCACACGTCACGGGGATTCCGGTGCGGGTGTGGCCGCGGGATGGTTCGAGGGTCAGTTGTGGCTGCAGTCTTTCTGATGGATTTCATTGAGGATCCCTTGTTCGGTGAACGAGGAGGGGCGTCTATCCGGGAGTAGTCGTTCGGTGACGGTGTCAGCCCAATTCCTGCCGGCCTAATTCCTGCTGGCTGAATCCAGCCGCTAGCAGCGCCGGGCCCGGGAGCAGCGGGTCGGAGTTGGCGAAGCCTGTGCGGGATCCTCCGGCCAGCAGGGCTCCCGTGACGACCACGAACATGTAGGCGGGTCTCATTGTCTTGAGGGGAGGCCGGAGGTGCCGAAGATCGTCAATCGGTTGGGTCGTCATGATCCTGGTCCTGGATCTCGTGATCATCGAAGTGAGCTGAATTGGATGCCATTTTCGGGCTGATGGTGGGTGACGGAGGGCATCACACGGTGATGGCGATTTTCGCTCGGGCGTGATCGTCCACGAAGGAGCGGATGGCCTCAGGGACTTGGGCCAAGGGATACGTTCTCTCGATAGTGGGTGTGACCTGACCTGATTCGATGAGCTCCCGCAACAGGTCCAGGCTCTCCCTGCCGGGCTTCGCGCTGAAGGTGCGGAGGTTCTGCCGGATGAACAATGACAGGAGCAGTGCCCTTAGGAGGCGTCCCATGGGCCCGAGGACACGACCGCCGGTACCGCTTGAGAGTACGAGCGTCCCGTGGGGCGCAAGTACCTGTCGCAGTGCCGACAGCGGGTGATTACCGATGGAATCGAAAATCAGGTCATACAGCACTTCACGCTCCGTGAGGTTCTCCTGCGTGTAGTCAATGACCTGATCCGCGCCGAGCGACCGCACCAGCTCGACGTTCCTCGTGCTGCACACACCGGTGACCTCAGCCCCCAGAGCCTTGGCGATCTGCACGGCGAACGTGCCGACACCGCCGGACGCACCATTGATCAGGACCTTCTGCCCCGCCTGAATGTTCCCGCCATCCCGCAAACCCTGCAGGGCGGTTCTTGCCGACAACGGCACCGTAGCGGCCTGCTCGAAGGTCAGGTTTGCCGGCTTCAGCGCCAGCAATTGTGCCGGTACGGCGGCGAATTCAGCGAAACTCCCGGCCTCGACCTCACCGTATACCTCGTCGCCTGGACGGAACCCGGTAACATCGGCGCCCACCTCCTCCACACGCCCCGCGAGGTCCTTGCCACGCACGATATGTTTTGGTTTGCGTACCCCGAACGCCAGACGCGCGATTAGGGGACGGCCGCTGGTGTAGACCCAGTCAGCGTGGTTGATGGATGCCGCCCGGACCCGGACCAGTACCTCGCCGTCCCCCATCGTCGGCTTGTCGATGTCCTGAAAACTAAGTGCATCCGTGGAGCCGTACCGGTCCTGGACCACCGCTTTCATGGCCGCGACCGTTGTATCTGGGCTTGTCGGTGAGCTCATGCTTTGCCTCGATCAGTGAAAATACCCTGGCAAGATAAGGCTGAGGAGTGAAGCTACCATACGCCGTAAGGTACGGTCTGCGGGCAGCCCAAATATTCTCGATCCGGCGCGCTTTCATACGCGATGGAGACAGTGTGGCACTAGCGAGACCAAAGTCAACCCCCAGGAAACCTGTCACTAGGGACAGGGCGATTCAGGTCGCTATTGGGCTTGCCGACGCCGGCGGGCTGGAGTCGCTGAGCATGCGCAGAATCGCCCAGGAACTCGGCGTCGAGGCGATGTCGCTGTACTACCACGTGAAGAGCAAGGACGGCATCATCGACGGCATCGCCGATGCTGTCATCAACGAAATTGCCCCGCCCTCTCCCGAGGATGGTTGGAAATTGGCGTTGCGGAAGCGTGCAGGATCTGCCAGAGCCGTTCTCGCCCGACATCCCTGGGCAGTAGCTCTCATGCGGAACACACCACGGCTGCAACGTTAGAACATTTTTATGCCACGATCGGCTGCTTGCGCGGTGCAGGATTCTCCCCGGCCATGACTGGTCATGCAATGTCTCGCTCGATCTCACCACTGATCACAGAAGCCGCCTGTACGCGAAGTACGCCGCCGTCAGTCTCGACGTTCGAGCGACAGGGGTATCGGGCACAATAACCTCGAGCGATCGAGCGTTCATCGAAGGAACCTACGCTCGACTGGAGAAACTACTCGACACGACGCGACCTCCCAGACAGTGGATGGTGTCGACCTGGTTCGGGATGGTCACCAGCGTCGCCCTCTCAGTCGCCGCGATCAGTTCTGCTCTGTTCTTCCTCGATCGATTCACATCACCTACGGGCAACGATGCCTGGACCGTTTCAGGGGTAGTAACGGCAGTGGTGGTGGTCGTCGTCGTCGTTCACGGAGTCCTCTGGAGTCGTTGGCGCCAAAATCTCCCGCCAGTTCAGGTCTATCGCGACGGAGAGAAACCCACCGCCGAACGAGCCAATCACTTGCTCACCAAAGAAATTATGTGGACAGTTGGCGTCGTTCTGGTTCCTGTCCTTCTCGGGATCCTCTTCGGCGCGTAGTCGCACGCCAGCCATGAGAGGCGGTTCAACGGACAAGTTGGACCGCCCCTCTTACGTGCACGTGCCCTTATACTTCCATTCCACCGGCACGGTTGAGGTCCGGCCGGCCATGGCTGTGCGCAACGACACCGCATGAGTAGCAGCCCATCGGCCCGGTAGGTGATTCGACGACGATCCGGACAACGCCGGCGTGTTCGCTGACGTCGACGACGTGAAATTCCTCCAAACCCGCGAGCAGATCACAACGAGGGCAGCTACTCGATGGTGCAGGACGTAGGCGCGCGCGGTCACACGCCGTAGGTTCAAACATTGTCGAAGCCTTCGGGATTGAGCGGCTTAGTCACTGCCGATCTTGGAAGACCTCGAGCCTCTTTCCCCTCAAGCACTCACACCGTGTCGCTCAGCCACCCCACCTCAAATAAGAAGAGCGTGTTCATCAGTGACCGCGCGGATGCTTCGGTTTGGAAAAAACATCGAAAAGTGAAGAAAAGGTGTAAAGCAGGAAATGGTTAATGAACTAATTCGGGTCGGTCGAGGAAGCCCGGGAGAAAAAACTCCACCAACTCTTGACCCCTCTCCAGGCCGAGGCATAATCTGAACCCCCACGCGGTGGGAACGTCCTTCTGATCGCCTTGTCGACCCCCTGGACACGTCGAACGTGCAACCGTGGTAATGCAGGTTGCACGGTCACCGGCCGTTCCTGGCAACCTCGCCCCAGCGAGGATGCCTGGAACGGTGGAGGCAGCAGACATAGCGCGGAAATGACGGCCGCCCGGTACAGGTTGCGGCGATTCCCGGCAAATTATCGACATGCTGGCCGGACTCTGTCGGTCCTCCCTGCAGCGCCTTCTTTCCGCTTCGAAGTATCGGGAACCAAGGTTGGAGCAGGTAATGAACAGAACAAGAGCGAAGATCACTGCGGTACTGGCCACCGCTGTCCTCGCTGCAGGGTTGACCCCCAGCGCGGCTTTCGCGCATGGTGGTTCGGGCGATTCAGGCTCATCGGAGCACGAGTCCAGCCGGAAAGTGGTGTACGAGATCCGCGAGTCCACCGAACGGTACCGGTCGATGGAAAAAGCCATCCGTGATGGGTATGTGACCACCCAGCCCGTCGAATGCGTCGAGGCTCCGGGCCTGGGAGCAATGGGCGTGCACTTCGTCAAGGGGTCCCTGCTGGACGAGCGCATCGACGCGTCGAAGCCGGAAGCACTGGTGTACATGCCCCGAAAGCTGGACAGGGAGGGCAAGTACACGCGCTACCGCCTCGTTGCGGTGGAGTTCCTGTCCACGGCACTCGAGGCACCGGTGCTCGGAGGAGTGAAGTTCGACTCGGAACCGGCTGGTTCGACGAGGCCGTTCAAGCACAGCCTGCATGCGTGGGTCTGGAAGTACAACCCGGAAGGGAAGTTCGCGCCGTGGAACCCGAGCATCAGCTGCCCGAAGGAGAAGACTCACTGACGCTGTAATCGGAAGCGGCGGCGTTCTCCATCAGGGGAACGCCGCCGTTCTCCTCGTTGTTGCCGACCTGCCGAGCGTGCTGGCAGCGGAACGTCGGACGTATCCCCTCAATCGCGGCGCGCAGTGACGAGGAGGTACTCCCAGTCCATGACCGCGCCGTCTTTATCGGCGCTGAATCTGCCGACGTGGCCGAGGAGGTCGGCGATACCGGCCACACAAGCCTAAAGACGCAGGCTTGTCAGAAGAGGGTAGGTGCTTCTGAATCGATGCCGGTGAGTAGGGGCCGGATGATCGGCTCGTTCCATCCGTGCTCGAGGAGGGCTGTGCGCAGCTCAACGGACCGGGCGCGGAAGTGGGCGCGGCCACCACCGCGCCACCGGAAAGTTGAGACATTGGCGTGCCGGCCCTTCCGGGAACGGTCCCGGGCCGCTCGAGAGCGGTCCTGCTCCCGGAACTCGACCCACTCTGTCTCGTTGGGCAGCAAAGCGAGTTCGACGACCAGATCGGGGATGTTGTTCTGAGGGACGGAGACGTTCTCTGGGGTCCTTTGCGAGGGGGCTTTCACTGCACCCCATGATTCCCCATTTCACGGCAAGTCCATGGACGTGTCACAAAGGGTTGGCCTCGATCGTGGCGCAAGGGCTAGCGATGTGCGGCTGGTCAGGTTGAGCAACAACAGGCTTTGGGGCACAGAAAGTACATTTCGAGGTTCCCGGTGTAGCGGCCGAGCAGCTCCATGACGCGGGCGCTCAGATCGCCGTAGAGTTCGTAGTTGCTCGAGCGCACCTGCAGGCCCCACGCGCGCGCCTGGCCGGCGATACTGAACCACGGCGTGCCCATCGTGATGCCGAGGGCCTTCGCCTCCGGACTCCGCGTGATCACGCAGCCGTCGTTGTTCGAGAGCACCACGAGGGGGCGGCCGTCGAGCGACGGGTCGAACGCCCGCTCGGCGGAGAGGTAGAAGTTGTTGACGTCGACGAGCGCGATACTGCTGCCGCGCTCAGACACGGTGCAGGCACCGGGTGGCGACGCCCCAGATCACCAGGGAATCAGGATCGGGGACGGGGATGGGCCGGTGGTCCGGGCTCGCGGCGACGAGCGACACCCCGGAGGATGCGATGTGGATCCGCCGGACGACGAGCTCGCCGTCGAGCACGGCGATGACCACCGAGCCGTCCCGCGGGCGCAGGGCGCGGTCGACGATCAGCTCGTCGCCGTCGGAGATCCCGGCGCCGTCCATGGCGTTCCCGGACACCCGGACGATGTACGTGCTCGTGATGTCCCTGATGAGGTGCCGATTGAGGTCGATCCGGTCCTCGAACCAGTCCTGTGCGGGAGAGGCGTATCCCGACGGCATGAGCGAACCGTCCTCGGCCCTGCCGACCGGTCGGCCCAGCGCCGCCCCGGAACCATCCATCTCCCTGCTCCTCACCGCCGTCGTCCCGCCGTCGGTTGCCCACCGACGCGTCGCCGGCCCGTCGGGACCGTGCCCGTCTTCGAAGCCTAGGCGGTGCCACCGACGCTGCCACCGACGCCGCCGGGCCCGTGACTGAGCGGCGTCAGGGGTGCTGTCCCGGGCACGTTGTTCCGGAGCAGTCGGAGCTGCCGCACAGCCCATGCGAAGACGACGACGAGAAGGTTGCGTGCCGAGAGGAGTAGCGCGACGCCGGGGTCCAGCGCCTCATGGAGCTGGGTGTAGAAGATCGGGTACACGAGGGTGGTCAGGACGGCGATCAGGACCATCAGGGCGCTCGGGACGATCCATCGACGGCCGTTCAGGGCGACGCCCACCGAGACCACGGCGACCAGCCAGATCATGAACTGGGGGGAACCTACCTTGTTGAAGACGATCAGGGCGCCGACGACGGCGAGGGTGCCGGTGGCGAGAAGCTCAGCACGGTCGACCCCTTTCTTCAGTGCGGCCACCATCAGCAGGGCGATGGACGCCACCGCGAGGCACAGGAAGGCGTCCATCCATGCGGCCAGGGGTTCCGCGAGGGAGCCGCGGATCTCCAGGGTGTGGATCTCGGCGTTGAACTCCACGGTGGTCGCGCCGGCGAGAATCGCCTGCCAGAGGCCGGGTGTCGCGAGGGGTGCCTCGAGCTGCATACCCCGCTCGCCCTGCGTCGACAGGAAGCCGAAGACGTTTCCGACTCCACCCCTGGAGGCGGCCGTTCCGACGATCACCCCGGACACCAGGAGGCCTGCAAGGAGGACCCGCACCCTCGCCTTCGCCGTCATGAGCAGCGCCAGCACGGCCGCTGCGGGCCAGACCTTGATCCAGGTCGCCAGCGACAGGACGGAGGACGCGACGACCGGGTACGCGGCCGCGAGGACCAGCCCGACGACGACGAGAGGGCCCGTGACACCGTCCACGCGGGAGAAGGCGACCGGCCCGAGGATCGCGGTGAGGGACATCCAGAGATAGGCGGCCTGCCACCCGTAGCGCGTGGAGCTGCTGGTCAGCAGTGCCAGCACGGCGGTCAGGTTGAGCACCAGGCACAGCAGGAACCACCCGAGCATGTAGAGCTGGTGCCCGAGCAGGCCGGACACGATCATCGGGAGCATCGCGGCGGCCGGGTACACCCAGGCATCATCGATTCCCAGCCAGATGCCCGTGCTGAAGCCGTGGAACGCCCAGTGGCGGTACAGGATCACATCGCCGTAGGTCTCGCCGGCGATGATCCGGGGAAGGAGCAGGGCGAAGGAGAGGATGTGGACTGCGGTGAAGACCGCGAGCACCGAGGACCTCCGGGCCCACCGTGCGGTGAGGTCCGGGCGTGGCGGGGTCATGGGGGGAGCTTCCTGCTGATAACGACCGGGCTGCACCACGATAGCAGCCGGTCCGCGTCGGCCTGGAGGAGGAGTCGCACGCGGGCCATCACCCGAGGAGGTCGAGCCGACGAGCGGCCCGAGGACCACGCGGTCAGCGCAGGCGGCTTCGCCAGTCCGCAGGGACGCGTCCTGCCGGTCCGGGCACCGGCTGATCCGCCGGGCGGCTGGTGGGCTCGGCCAGTGCCGGGCCGTCGACGAACTCCTGCGTCCGGTAGTCCCAGAACCAGTCCTCGCCCGGCTCGAAGGACGTGGCCACCGGATGCCCCGCCGCTGCCGCATGCGCGGAAGCGTGCCGGGACGGGGAACTGTCGCAGCACCCCACCTGCCCGCAGTCGGCGCACCGGCGCAGGTGGACCCACCAGCCGCCTGCGGCGTCGCACTCCCTGCAGCCGGTGCCGGAGGGGAGCGCGCTCGTATCGATGGCGTCCGTCATGATCGTCCTTCCTTCTCGACCGGACGGGCAGTGGGGGAGTACGCCCGCGTCGCTTCGAAGGCGGGAACCGCCTCCGCGGGAGCGGCCGCGGCGGCCACGAACCCGTCGGGTCGCACGAGGTAGAGCAGGCCTGCCCTGAGCGGAGTGGATCCGGTCGCCGCAAACGTGTGGAGGGGAAGTCCCAACTCGTCGGCCGCGACGCCGGCTTCCCGCGCCGCAGCGTCGTCCGCCGCGTACAGGTGCAGTTGCCAGGTGGAGGACCGGAGCGCCTCGACGTTGTCACCGATCCAGGGCAGGCGGCGGCCGACGACGGCGTCGCGGCGGCCCCGCCGGCCCGGGGGAGAACCGTCCATGCGGTAGTGGATGCGCACCTGGCCGAGGTACCCTGCGAGGCGACGGCCGATCGGCAGGCGGGGCAGGACGGCGACCGCGACGGGTACCACCACCCGCGGCACGAAGCGGCGCACCAGGACCGCCGTCCCCGACGTGGACGTGACCCCGCGGAAGACGGTGTCCGTCGTCTGCAGGAGGCGCACGGCCACCGGCCGGCGCTCGGCCTCGTAGCGGTCGAGGAGTGGCTCGGGGGCACGCCCGGACACGACGTCGTCGAGCTTGAACGCGAGGTTGTGGGCGTCCTGGAGCCCCGTGTTCATGCCCTGCGCGCCGACCGGGGAATGGACGTGGGCCGCGTCGCCGGCGAGCAACACCGGGCCGGTCCGGAAGTGCGCTGCGATCCGGTGGTGCACACGGTAGGTGGAGAACCAGCGGGAATCCTCGTACGTGACGCCGAAGACCTCGGCCATGCGGCGGCGTGCGAAGTCCTCGGTGATGGCCGGGGCGTCGTCATCGCCGGCGATACCGATCAGGCGCTGCCCGGTCCTGCCGTCATCGGCGGGCCGCATGGGGAACGCGAGGAGGAATGCGGTGGCGCCCAGGCGGACATTGATGGACGCGGGGATCAGCCCGCCGACGCCCACCGCGTCCACGAGGTAGAAGCTCTGCCGGCTGGTCGTCCCCTCGAAGGCCGTGCCGCACAGGGACCGGACGGTGGAGGACGCCCCGTCGCAGCCGACGGCGAAGCGCGCGCGGATCGTCGAGGACCCGTCAGGACCGTCGACGACGGCGTGGACGCCGCCGTCGGCCTGCTCCAGGGAGGACAGCCGGTGCCGCCACCGCACGGATCCACCGAGTGCGCGCAGGTTGTCGCCGAGGATGCGCTCGTTGGCGCTCTGCTCCAGGATGTAGATGCCGGGGTACGGCGTGATGCCCCGGCCCAGCCTCGCGAGCGGGACGGCCGCGAAGGAGGCATGCTCGAAGCCCTGCCGGATGGACTGCACGCGCACGGCCTCGGCCAGCACGCGGTCGACGACGCCGAGCTGGTCGTAGATCTCCATCGACCGTGAATGCACCCCGAGGGCCCGGGACTCCACGGTCGGTCCGTCCTTGCCGTCGACCACCGCGATGCGCACCCCCAGCTTCACCAGCCAGTTCGCCAGCATCAGGCCCGTGGGACCCGCGCCGACCACGAGCACGTCGACGTTCTCCTGAGCTGCGCCCTCGTGCGTCATGGTCGTCTCCCGGTGATCCGTTCAGCGTTCGAGCATGGTGCAGACACACGCCCGGTTGCCCTCGGCGTCCGCCAGCACCGTGAAGGCTGGCGCCGCGTCGTCATCGACCACGGTGCCCCCGGCGGCGACGGCGGCGGCGATGCGAACGTCCGCGGCGTCGTGCGGCACCCACACATCGAGGTGGAAGCGCTGCCGCGGGGTCTCGTGCGCATCCGTGTGCTGGAACCACAGGAGCGGCACCCGCCCTCCCGGGTCCGCGACGTCGTCCCCGTCCACCGCGCCGGCGTCGCCGGTCAGCAGGGCCGCCCAGAACGGACCGATGGCGGCCACGTCGGCCGTGTCGAGGGCGAGCTCGACGACGGCGGGCGCCGCGGGATCGGCTGCGACGCCCCGCTCGGCGGCGGCTGCGCTGATCCGGCGGGCGAGGTCCACGTCCCGCTCCGTCACCCCGGACGCGTCATGGCTCAGGAGCTTCACGTCGACGTGCGGGTAGGTCAGGACGACGTCGGGGTGGTGGCCTGCGTCCTCCGCGAGTTCGCCGATGGCCGAGACGAGCGCGAGGCCCGAGGCGAAGTCGCGCGTCAGGAAGCGGGCGTGCAGTGCCTGCGCGAGCTTGCGCCAGTCGACCAGGCCGGCATCGAGGATCTGCTGCGTGGTGAGGAGGGTCATGCGGCCAGTATGCCGCGTGACCGCATCCGGGAGAAGGGACTCCAAGGTTGGGCTGCCATACTGCAGGATGCCCACCCTCAGGATCCACCCGGGCCTCGGCGTGCTCGCCACCCGCTTCGACGGCGACCTCAGGGAGCGGCTGCGGGCAGCCGTGGTCAACCCGCAGCTCCTCCTGGCGGCCAAGGCGGCCCTCGCCGCGTCACTCGCCTGGACGATCGCCCAGGCCATTCCCGGGACGCCCGCAGAGTACCCGTACTACGCCCCGCTGGGTGCCCTGCTCGCGATCTACCCGACGGTGGCCGGCACCGTCAAGCTCGGCCTGCAGACCGTCATCGGGCTCACGATCGGGATCCTCCTCGCGTACGTCGCGGTGTGGGCGGGAGATCCGAACTGGCTGACCATCGCCTTCGTCGTCGGGATCGGCGTGCTCCTCAGCGGGGTGCTCAAGAGAACGGCCGGCGGCGGGTCGGGCATCGCCTCCGCGGGATTGTTCGTGCTCGTCATCGGGAACGAGAACCTGGGGTACTCGCTGGGGTATCTGGTCCAGACCCTCGTGGGGGTGGGCGTGGGCCTCGCGGTCAGTGCGCTCATCCTGCCCCCGCTCCACCTCAATGACGCGGTCGGCCAGATGAGCAGCCTGCGCAGGACGGCGGCACGCCAGCTCCAGGAGATGGGCGAGGCGCTCGAGGAGGACTGGGCGGGCGACGACCCGCGGTGGGCGGAACGCCGCGACGCCCTCACGGCGTCCGTCCGGAACGCGCGGAGCGCCCTCCAGTACGCGAACGAGAGCCGGAAGGGCAACGTCCGGCGGCGCTTCCACCCCCGGGACCTGCGCGGCGACTACCGCCACGTCGAGGTCCTGGAGATCGTCGCCTCGCACACCCTGAACATCACCAACATGCTGCAGGACGGTCTCCACGGGACGGCGACCGAGCAACCCCTCCCGGAGTCGGTCCGCGTGCCCCTGCAGGCGGCCTTCACCGCGACCGGGAACGTGCTGGACCTGTGGACGGTCGACGAGAACGACGACGAGGCCCTCGGCGAGGCCGAGCGGATCCTGAAGGTCCTCGAGACCGCGGCCTACGAGTCCTCGTCCGAGACCGTCCCCTTCGGGTCGGCCGCCGCGATCGGCATGAACCTGCACCGCATCCTGCAGACCGTCAAGCCGGAGTTGCGCAGCACGGCGCAGTCCTGACCCGGACGCGGGGAAGGGCGCCCCGAAGAGCGCCCTTCCCCGATCCCATGCGGCTCAGGTGAGATCGCGGGTCTTGGCGAACCGCTCGATGGCCTTCTGCGTGGACCGGTTGGTCAGCACCTGGATGGTGGTGCTGACCGCACCCGAGATGATGGCGAACACCAGCGCGGAGCGGAGCGTGTTCTCCAGGCCGTCCTTGCTCTTGGGCGGCGCCTCACCGGTGATCTTCTCCCACAGGAAGTCGACGAGCTTCGTCCCTACGAAGCCCGCGCCGACGCTCATGCCGACACCGAGCAACTTGAACACCACAGTCATGGTTTCTCCTTCTCATCCGAATAGTCCTGCAGCTAGCCTAGTCGGGCTCCGCACGCTCTGCGGGTGCGGGTCGCGGAGCGGCGAAGACCGGCAGGCGGCATCCCGATCCGCCGGTGTAGGATCGGGAGCGCTCAAGCAACACACGACAGGGGAGCGCCGATCCGCAGCATGCTGCCGGACCGGGCGCTGAGAGTGCGGACCGCCGCAGACCCTCGAACCTGATCCGGTTAGTACCGGCGAAGGGAGTCGAGTTCTCAGGGTGTCCGGCAACCGTGCACCCTCCCCTCCTGCAACCCAGGAGGAATCAGCATGGCATCATCGACGGCCCTGAAGGGCCTTTCTCCCCGCACCGGCCAGTGGCGCGTCGTCGACATCGTGGTGGCCTCGGTCATCGCCGTCGCCGTCGGCGTGCTGTTCTTCGTCTGGTCCGCGGGCTATTCGGGCATCAGCGTGCTCACCGCCGGCTTCCCGCCGCTCGCGGGCCTGTATTCCGGCGGCTGGCTCATCGCCGGCGTGCTCGGCGGGCTGATCATCCGGAAACCGGGCGCCGCGATCTACTGCGAGGTCCTCGCCGCGGCGGTCTCCGCCCTGATCGGCACCCAGTGGGGTATCGGCGTCCTCATCTCCGGCGCCATCCAGGGAGCAGGGGCCGAACTCGTGTTCCTGCTCTTCCTCTACCGGAGGTGGAACCTGCCGGTCGCCCTCCTCGCCGGACTCGGCGCGGGCCTGGCGCTGGCGATCAGTGAGAACATCCTCTACAACGCGCTCTGGAGCTTCGAGTTCAAGCTCCTGTACACCGTGTTCGCCGGGCTCTCCGGCGTCGTCATCGCCGGCCTGCTGTCCTGGCTGGCCATGCGCGGACTCGCGAGGACGGGCGTGCTGTCCTCCTTCGCCGCCGGCCGCACGGCGGACGTGTGACACCAGCGCAGGCGCCGTCCCCGGGAGCTGCCTCCGTCAGCGCCCGGGGATGGGGCTGGCGCCACGCCGGCCGGAAGGCCTTCGCCGCCCGCCACCTCGACCTCGACCTCCGGGCCGGTGAGCGCGTCCTGCTCCTCGGCGCGTCCGGTGCCGGCAAGTCCACCGTGCTGCACGGGCTGGCGGGACTGCTCGGCAGCCAGGACGAGGGCGAGCAGGAGGGCGCACTCCTGCTCGACGGCATCCGCCCCGCCGATGCCCGCGGCCGCGCCGGCCTGGTGCTGCAGGACCCGGAGACCCAGGTGGTCCTCGCGCGCGTCGGCGACGAGGTGGCGTTCGCCGCCGAGAACCTCGCGGTGCCGCGGGAGGAGATCTGGCAGCGGGTGCACCGCGCGCTCGACGACGTCGGGCTCGACCTCCCGCTCGACCACCCCACCACGGCGCTCTCGGGCGGCCAGAAGCAGCGCCTCGCCCTCGCCGCGGTGCTCGCCATGGAGCCGGGCCTGCTCCTGCTCGACGAGCCGACCGCGAACCTCGACCCCGACGGGGTGCTGGAGGTCCGGGACGCCGTCGTCCGCGTCCTCGACCGCACGGGCGCGACGCTCGTCGTCGTCGAACACCGGGTCGCCGTCTGGGCGGACGTCGTCGACCGCGTGATCGTGCTCGACGCCGCCGGAGGCGTCCTCGCCGACGGCGCCCCGGGCGCGGTCCTGGGCCAGGAGGGCACGCGCGCCCGGCTCGCGGAGGCGGGCGTGTGGGTCCCGGGCCGGCTGCCCGCCGTCGGCGGGCCCGTACCCGGCGGCGGCGGGGAGGTGCTGCTGTCCGCGCGGGACCTCACGGTCGCGCGGACGAAGCGGGGCCCGGCCGCCGTCGAACACCTCGCGCTGGACGTCCGCGCCGGGCAGGCGCTGAGCGTCACCGGGCCCAACGGCGCCGGGAAGTCCACGGCCGCCCTCACGCTCGGCGGCCTGCTGCGCCCCCGCGCGGGACGGCTCGAGGCATCACCGGAGCTCGCCGGTGCCGCGGGAACCGATCCCTTCCGCTGGCGCTCGGCGCAGCTCGTGCAGCGCATCGGCACCGTCTTCCAGGAACCCGAGCACCAGTTCCTCACCCCGAGCGTGGGGGAGGAGCTCGCGTTCGGGCCGCGGAGGGTCGGCGGCACCGCGGACCCCCGCCGCACCGGGGAGATCGCGGAGCGGCTGCGGCTCACCCACCTGCTGGGCGCCAACCCGTTCACGCTGTCCGGCGGGGAGAAGCGGCGCCTGTCCGTGGCGACGATGCTCGCCACGGCGCCGCGCATCCTGGTCCTCGACGAGCCGACGTTCGGCCAGGACGCCCTGACCTGGGCCGAACTCGTGACGCTCCTGCGGGAGCTGATCGAGGACGGCGTCGCGGTCGTCTCCGTCACCCACGACGCCGACTTCATCGCGGCCCTCGGCGGCGCGACCCTGCACGTCGCGGGCGGGGCGGGACGGCTGGTGTCCCCGTGAGCGGCGACCACCTGACGCCGGTCCTCACCGGCCGGACCCTCCTGCGGGCGAACCCGGTGTCCAAGCTGTTCGCCGCCGTCGTCATCACCCTCGCGCTCCTGGCGAGCATCGACTGGGTCAGCGCCGCGGTGGTCCTCGGCTGCGAGCTCGCCCTCATGCCGCTGCTGGGCATCAGCGTGGTCGGGCTCGCCCGGCGGATCTGGCCCCTGCTGGTCGCCGCCCTGCTCGGTGCCTACGGGACGGCGCTGCTCGCCGAGAAGACCGGCGGCGTGCTGCTCGACGTCGGGCCGTTCCTGTTCACCGAGGGCTCCGTCGCCGCGGGGATCGCCGTCGGGCTGCGCGGGCTGGCGCTCGCCCTGCCGGGGATCTTCATCCTCCTGACCACGGACCCCACCGACCTGGCGGACGCGCTGGCGCAGAAACTCCACCTCCCGCACCGCTTCGTCCTCGGGGCGCTGGCGTCACTGCGGCTCGTGGGCCTGCTCGTGGAGCAGTGGGAGATGCTCGGGCTCGCGCGGCACGCCCGCGGCATCGGTTCGGACGGCTCGCTCGTCGCCCGGACCCGGAACCTGCTGGGGCAGTCGTTCGGCCTGATCGTGCAGGCCATCCGGCGTGCCACCCGCCTGGCGACGGCCATGGAGGCGCGCGGCTTCGGCGGCGGGACGCGCACCTGGGCGCGGACGAGCACGTTCACGGCGCTCGACGTCGGCGTGGCCGGCGTCGGACTCGTCATCGCGGCGGGGGCGACGACGGCGGCCGTGCTCGCCGGGACCTGGAACTTCATCCTGTCGTGATCGCCGGGGCTCGATCGCCGGGGCCCGATCCCGGACCGGAAGTCCCCGGACACGGAACCGGGGGCCCGCTGGAGCGGACCCCCGGTGCCGGTCGACCAGGTAGGACGAGGTGCCTAGAGCACGTCCGAGAGGAACGACCTCAGGCGGGGCGTCTGGGCGTCGTCGAAGATCGCGGCCGGGGGGCCGGACTCCACCACGACGCCGCCGTCCATGAACGTCACGGTGTCCGAGACGTTACGCGAGAAGCCCATCTCGTGGGTGACCACGACCATGGTCATGCCCGCCGTCGCGAGGTCCGCCATGAGCGCCAGGACGCCCTTGACGAGCTCGGGGTCCAGGGCGGAGGTGGCCTCGTCGAAGAACATGACCTCGGGGTCCATGGCCAGCGCGCGGGCGATCGCGACACGCTGCTGCTGCCCGCCCGAGAGGTTGCCGGGGCGCACGTCGGCCTTGTGCTTCAGTCCCACGAGGTCCAGTTGCGCGAGGGCCTTGCTCCGCGCCTCGTCCGCAGACATCTTCCGGAGCTTGCGCAGGGCCAGCGAGACGTTGTCCAGCACGCTCTTGTGCGGGAACAGGTTGAACTGCTGGAATACCATGCCGATGCGCCGGCGCAGCTCGTCCGGGTTGTCCTTCAGGACAGACCGGCCGTCCAGCAGGATGTCTCCCTGATCAGGTTCGATCAGCCGGTTCAGGACGCGCAGGAGGGTGGACTTGCCGGACCCGGAGGGGCCGATGACCGACGCCGTCGTGCCCTGCTCCACGTGCAGGTCGATCCCCCGCAGCACGTGGTTGGAGCCGAAGGACAGGTGCAGGTTCCTGCCCGTCAGGGTCCCTGATTCTTGTGTCTTCACGCCTTCGCTCCTTCGCCGATCCTTGCGGCCAGTTCATCCGGTTCGGGCTTCTGCTTCCTGCCCACGCGCAGCCGGTTGTCGATGAAGTTGACCAGGTGCGTGAGCGGGATGGTCAGGCACAGGTAGAGCACGCCGGCAGCGATGAGCGGTGACAGGTTGCCGGTGTTGCTCGCGGCGTCGTTGCCCACCCGGAAGAGTTCGCGCTCACTGGCCACGAGGCCGATGAAGTAGATGAGCGAGGACTCCTTGATGAGCGAGATGAACTGGTTCACCAGGGCCGGCAGCACGCGCCGCACGCCCTGGGGGATCACGACGAGCTGCATCGACGAGCTGTAGCTGAAGCCGAGGGCACGCGACGCCTCCAGCTGTCCCTTCTCCACGCTCTGGATGCCGGAGCGGAAGATCTCACCGATGTAGGCCGAGGCGATCAGCGAGAGGGCGAGGATGCCCAGCGGGTACGGGCTCGTGCTGCCCGTGATCTCCCGGAGGATCGGGCCGAGCCCGAGGCCGATGAGCAGGATGATCACGACGGCGGGTAGCCCGCGGAAGATGTCCGTGTAGACGCGGGCGATCCACCGCAGCACGCGGTTGCGTGAGATCCCCATGACGGCGAGGATCATCCCGACGATCGTCCCGATGATCCCCGACGCCAGGGCGAGCATGATGGTGTTCGGCAGGCCGACGGTCAGGAGGTCCGGCAGGACAGCCGCCATCGCCTCCCAGTCGAAGAACGTCTTCCCGAGCTGTTCGAGGGCATCCATGCAGGGACCGCTACTTTACTTCCACGGCTTTGCTGCCGGGCTTCCAGTCGGAGGGCATCTCGCGGTCCGGGTACCACTCCTCGGTGAGCTCGGTCCACGTGCCGTCGGCGACGACGGCGTCGAGGCCCGCATTGAGGGCGTCGATGAGCGGCTGGTTGTCGCTGTTCACGGCGTACGCGGTGAAGTTCTCGGTGTTGATGATGGTCTCGGCGATCGTCGTGTCGTCGCCCTCCTTCACCTGACCGGTGGCCTGCTGCGACGGGGCCACCCAGGCGTCCACCTGCCCGTTCTTCACGTTCGCGTAGACGGTGTTGTAGTCGGGGAAGCGCACCGGCTCGAGACCGAGGGTGTTGGAGACGTAGTCGTCCTGGACGGTGCCCTGGACCACGCCGATGCGGGTGCTCTCCGAGAGCGAGTCGAAGCCTGTGACCGAGGAGCCGTTCTTCGTGACGACGGCCATGTAGCCGAAGTCGTAGCCGTTGGTGAAGCCCACGTTCTCGCGGCGCTCCGCGGTGGTGGAGATCGAGGAGGATCCGACGTCGAACTGCTTGTTCTGCACCTGGGCGAGGAGCGCGGAGAAGTCCGTGGACGCGAACTCGACCTCCAGGCCCAGCTTGTCGCCGATGGCGCGCAGCAGCTCGTTGTCGTAGCCGGTGAAGACGCCGTCCTCGAGGAAGATGTTCGGCGGGGCGTCCGAGAGCGTGCCGACGCGCAGCGTGCCGTCGGTGACGAGGCCGAGCTCGGCCGTGTCGATCTCGTCGATCGGCGTCGTGGTCTCGGTCGTGTACTGGTCGAGCGACTGCTGGTCGCTGCCGGCCAGGGCGTCCGTGGTCTCGGTGGGCTCGCTGCTGCCGCTGCCGCAGGAGACGGTCAAGGCGAGGAAGGGGACGGCGAATGCCGCCAGGACCTTGCGGGAGATGTTCATGATGTCCTTCGAGGTGCCGGCCCGGATGGAGGCGCGGGGAACGGGGATGGTGCGGGGGACGCCGGGTCACGGCGAGGAGGGGACAGGCTGCTGGGTGACACGCTCACTGTTCTGGGATGTGCGCGGGTGCGGGTGCCGTCACGGAGGAATGGTCCGGGACAGGCCGCACGACGCCGTACTTGCCAACCGGGGGACTTGTCCCGGCGGCCGAATCTTCACCTGGAGCACCCCACTACGGGAGAGGGTTGCTGTCCAGCCGGCCAGGGCCGAGGGCTGGAACTCTTGATTGCAGGCAAAACGCTAGGGCAGCACGAAGCACCGGGTCAAAACGAGAGGGCCGAAAACCGACGCTTGACGTAGCAGAAGGGCCTTCAGGGGCCGTTTTGTGGCGGAGATTACACGAAGCGGTCCACGAGGTCGGTGAGTTCGGCGGTCAGCGCGCTCGAGGTGCGGAGGTCCTGGCCGTCCAGCGAGAGCACCGGCGCGAGGAGCCGGATACTCGAGATCAGCCACACGGCGTCGGCCTCGAGCAGGTGGTGCGGTTCCAGCGGTCCGTAGCCGAGCTCCCACCCCTGGTCCTTCGCCGCGGCGAACAGCGCGCTCTGTGAGGTCCCAGCGAGGATCCCGCTCTCGAGCTGCGGCGTGAGGAGGGTCTTCCGGCCGTCGCGGTCGTAGGCGAGGAGGACGGTCGACGTCGGGCCTTCCAGCACCTTGCCGTCGGAGGAGGTGAAGATGACGTCGTCCGCCCCGTGCGCCTTCGCGTAGCGGACGGCGGCCATGTTGACGGCGTAGGAGAGGGTCTTCGCCCCCAGGAGCAGCCAGGGCGCGCGCTGGGCGACGGTGCTGTCGTACCCGCGCTCGAGGAAGAGGACCTTCAGGCCCGTCTCGCGCTGCCGGAGGGTGGCCTCGGGCACGCGGGAAACCTGCACCCAGGCCGTGGCCCGCCCGGCACCCTCGACGCCGCGCGTGGCGACCAGCTTCACGACGGCGTGTCCCTGGTCCGGTTCCGCTGCCGCGAACTCGCGCAGGCCGGTGCGGATCGCGCGGCTCCACGCCTCGGCGTCGGGCACGGTCAGATCCAGGGCGTCAGCCGACGCCGCGAGGCGCGCCAGGTGCGCCTGCTCCTTGCGGGGGGCTCCGTCGACGGCGAGCAGGGATTCGAAGAGGCCGTCCCCGCGGGTGGCGCCGAGGTCGGTGGCCATCAGCTGCGGCTGGGACGCGTCGGCCACCCTGCCGTCGTCATGGGCCGGGTCCAGGAACACGAGAACAGTCATGGGCCACAGCGTAGCCGCCGGAACCCCGCGGCCTCAGGTGAGTCTGACCTTCCGGGTGAAGAGTTTCTGCAGCAGGATGAAGACGAGGAGCAGGGCGCCGATCACGATGCGCGTCCACCAGGAGCTCAGCGTGCCCTCGTAGGAGATGAACGTCTGGACGATACCGAGCACGAGCACCCCCGTGAGGGAGCCGAGCACGTACCCGTAGCCTCCCGTCAGCAGCGTCCCGCCCACCACGACCGCCGCGATGGCGTCGAGTTCCAGCCCGGTGGCCGCCAGGCTGTAGCCCGAGAGGCTGTAGAACGAGAAGAGGATCCCGGCGATCGAGGAGCACAGTCCGCTGATCCCGTACACGAGGACCTTGGTGCGCGGGACGGCGAGGCCCATGAGCAGCGCCGAGGACTCTCCGCCACCGATCGCGTACACGGTCCGCCCGAACCGCGTCTGATGCAGCACGTAGAACGCGACGGCGACCACGACGAGGGCGATCACGACGCCGGGGGAGACGAACAGCGTCCCCACCAGCGGGATCCTCGCCTGCGCCATGGAGGTGAAGAAGGGGTCGGTCACGGTGATGGAATCGACGCTGATGACGTAGCAGAGGCCCCGCGCCAGGAACAGGCCCGCAAGGGTGACGATGAAGGGCTGGATCTCGAAGACCTGGATCACGAGTCCCATGAGCAGGCCGAAGGTGGCACCGGTCAGGAGGACGAGGGCGATGACCGCGGCGGGGTTCCAGCCGGCCTGCAGGAGGGCGGCGGCGATCATCATGGACAGCGCGACGACGGAGCCGACGGAGAGGTCGATGCCCCCGGTGAGGATCACGAACGTCATGCCGACGGCGAGGACGATCAGGAACGTGTTGTCGATCAGGAGGTTGAGGAAGACCTGCCCGGACAGGAACCCCGGGTACATGACGGCGCCGGCGGCGAACATGGCGAGGAAGAGGCCCATCGTCGCGAGGGTGGGGGCGTACCGCGCCTTGCCCCGCAGCCGGGTCATGCGGGGGCGGTCGAGCGGTGCCGGGGTGCGGGTGAGCACGGACATCAGGCGGCCACCTTCGGTCGGGACGGCTCGGTCACGGGCCGCCGTCGTCGGCTGAGGAGGGTGCGCGCCCTGCTGGACTGCAGGAGGCACACGATGATCACGACGAGCGCCTTGAAGACCAGGGTGGCTTCGGGTGGGACGCCGAGCGTGTAGACGGTGGTGGTGAGGGTCTGGATGATCAGCGCCCCGACGAGGGTGCCGACCAGGCTGTACCGGCCCCCGGCCAGCGAGGTGCCGCCGATGACGACGGCGAGGATGGCGTCCATCTCGATGTACAGGCCGGCGTTGTTGGCGTCCGCCGCCGTGACGTTGGAGCTGATCATGAGGCCGGCGACCGCCGCGCACAGCCCGCTGAAGACGTAGACGGTCCAGGTGATGGTCCGCGCGTCGAGCCCTGAAAGCCTGCTCGCCACCGGATTGATGCCCACCGACTCGATGAGCGTGCCGAGGGCCGTCCGGCGCGTCAGCAGGCCGGTGATCCCGAAGGCGGCTGCCGCGATGAGGATCGAGATGGGCAGGCCCAGGAAGTATCCGGCACCGATCGCCTGGTAGGAGTCGTTGGACACGGAGATGATCTGGCCGTCGGTGACCAGCTGGGCCAGTCCGCGGCCTGCGGTCATGAGCACGAGGGTGGCGATGATCGGCTGGATCCCGATGACCGAGACCAGGAAACCGTTCCACGCCCCGAGGGCGAGGCCCGCGACGACGGCGATCGCCACCCCGGTCGCGGCGGTCTGCAGGGAGGCCGGTTCGGGGGAGCTGTAGATGTACATGCAGGAGACGGCACCGGCGATGGCCGCGACCGCCCCCACCGACAGGTCGATGCCCCGCGAGGCGATGACGAGCGTCATGCCGAGGGCGATCAGGATGGTGGGTGCTCCGTTGCGGAGGATGTCGATCAGGCTGCCGTAGAGGTGGCCGTCCTGCACCCGGACCGAGAGGAAGTCCGCACGGAAGAGCTGATTCAGCAGGAGCAGGAGGACGAGGGCGAGGACGGGCCAGGTGAGGCGGTGCCTCAGCAGCGCACTCATGCGTTCGTTCCCGCGATGACCGTCATGACGTCTTCCATGGTGATGTTGTCGTTGGGTATGTCCGCGACCATCCGCCGGTCCTTGAGGACGGCGATCCGGTCGCTGATCCGCAGCACTTCCTCGAGCTCGGCCGAGATGAAGATGACGGACATGCCGTCCGCTGCGAGGCTGCTGATGAGTTTCTGGATCTGGGTCTTGGCGCCGATGTCGATGCCCCGGGTCGGTTCGTCCAGGATGAGCAGGCGCGGATCGGTGATGAGCCAGCGCGCCAGCAGCACTTTCTGCTGGTTGCCTCCGCTGAGATCCCGGATGAGCGTGTCCTTGCCGGACGGGCGGATGTCGAGGGCCTTGATGTACCGATCCGCCAGCTCGTCCTGGGTGGCACGCGGGACGCGCCGCCACCAGCCCTTGCCTGCCTGCAGCGCCAGGATCAGGTTGTCGCGGACGGACAGATCGCCGATCAGTCCCTCCTCCTTGCGGTTCTCGGAGGAGAACGCGATGCCCCGATCGATGGCGGACCGGGGGCTGCGCAGGGCGCGGCTCGTGCCGCGGATGGTCAGCTGTCCCTGATCGGCCCTGTCGGCACCGAAGAGCAGCCTCGCCGTCTCGGTGCGGCCGGACCCGAGCAGGCCGGCGAGGCCGAGGATCTCGCCGTCGTGGACGGTGAAGGTCACCTCCTGGACCGAGCCCTTCCTGCCCAGGCCCTCCGCCTGCAGGAACAGCGTCTGGTCCGTGCGGTCCGGCTGCCGTCGGCTCTCGGCCTCCTCGAGCTCGGCCAGGGCGTCCAGTTCCTTGCCGATCATCTTGGAGATCAGGCCCATGCGCGGCAGTTCGGCCGTCAGGTACTCGCCCACCAGCCTGCCGTTGCGGAGCACCGTCATGCGGTCCGAGACCTCGTACACCTGCTCGAGGAAGTGGGAGACGAAGAGGATGGCGACGCCCCGGTCCCGCAGCGTGCGGATGACCGAGAACAGCTGCTGCACCTCGTCGGCGTCGAGGCTGGAGGTGGGCTCGTCGAGGATGAGCACCCTTGCCTCGATCTGCATGGCACGCGCGATGGCCACGAGCTGCTGGATGGCGATGGAGTGCGAGGACAGGACGGAGCGAGGGTCGATGTGCCCCAGCTGCAGCTGGTCGAGGACCTCCTCCGCCTTCCGGCGGACCTCCCGCCAGTGGATGGCGCCGCGCCTGCGCGGTTCGCGGCCGAGCAGGATGTTCTCCTCGACGGAGAGGTTGGGGCAGAGGTTCACCTCCTGGTAGACCGTGCTGATCCCGGACGCCTGCGCCTCGGCCGGCGTGCCGAAGCTCGTCCGGGCCCCCAGCACGGTGATGGTGCCGTCGTCGATCGCGTAGACCCCCGTCAGGGCCTTGATGAGGGTGGACTTCCCGGCGCCGTTCTCGCCCAGGAGGGCGTGGACCTCCCCGGGGAACAGCCGGAAGTCGACGCCGTCGAGCGCTCTCACGCCCGGGAAGGCGATGGAGATGCCCTGCATGTCCACCACGGGAGCGGTCCCGCCCATGTCCTGCCTCCTGTGCTCCGGATGCGGCGGGCCGGGCCCGCCGCATCCCTCTCTCCTGGTGACGCGGCCGTCCTCGCGGGCGGCCGCGTCCGGTTCCTAGTACTCGCGGCTCGGGAGGGCTTCCTTGGCCTGCTCGGGCGTGAAGGTGGTCTCCTCGGTCACCACGCGGGCCGGGACCTCCTCGCCCGCGACCACCTTGGCAGCCAGGTCCATGAGCTGATCGCCGAGGAGCGGGTTGCACTCGACGATGAAGTTGATCTTCCCCTCCGCGAGAGCGGTCATGCCGTCCTTCACGGCGTCCACGGTGATGATCTTGATGTCCTTGCCGGGCACCTTCCCTGCGGCCTCGATGGCCTCGATGGCGCCCAGCCCCATGTCGTCGTTGTGGGCATAGACCACGTCGATGTCGGGGGTGTTCTTCAGGAACGCCTCCATCACCTGCTTGCCGCCGCTCCGGGTGAAGTCGCCGGTCTGCGACTGGACGATCTCGAGGTCGGGGTCGGCCGCGATGGCCGCCTCGAATCCTTCCTTCCGGTCGATGGCCGGAGCCGCCCCCGTGGTGCCCTGCAGTTCCACGATGTTCACCGGGCCCTCGGTCGAGGCCGAGTCCTCGACGAGCCATTCCCCGGCCTTCTTGCCCTCCTCGACGAAGTCCGAGCCGAGGAAGGTCCTGTACAGCGAGGTGTCGGTGGAGTCGACCGCCCGGTCGGTGAGGATCACGGGGATGTCCGCGTCCTTGGCTTCCTTCAGGACGGTGTCCCAGCCCGATTCGACCACCGGGGAGAAGGCGATGACGTCCACCTGCTGCTGGATGTAGGACCGGATCGCCTTGATCTGGTTCTCCTGCTTCTGCTGCGCGTCGGAGAACTTGAGGTCGACGCCCGCCGCTTCCGCGGCTTCCTGGACCGACTTGGTGTTGGCGGTACGCCAGCCGCTCTCGGCGCCGACCTGGGCGAAGCCCATGGTGATGGTGTCATCGGAACCGCCCTCTCCGCCGGCTTCGGACTGACCGCCGCAGGCGGTGAGGGCGAGGGTTGTAGCGGCGATGACCGCCACGAAGGATTTCCTGAACACTGCTGCCTCCTTGGAATCGGAACCACAGCAAGGGGTATCTGCACCGTCGTTGCTGCATGGGCGGGGAGCCCTGCGGCAATTGTGAACGGTAACAAAAGGCGGGTCAAGGGATCGGGACCACCATTCGTCGGCGATTCGACGCGGACGGGGCCGCTCCGGCAGCAAGAAGGCCGGGCCGCTCGATCGCGGCCCGGCCTCGGTAGGGGATCAGTTACTTCTGATCGCCGTCCTTCCCGTCGAGGGTCTCCCTGGCCTTGTCCTCGGCCTGGTCCACCTTTTCGGGATTGTCCTGTGCATAGTCTTCGGCCTTGTCGGCCATTCCACCACTGTCCGCCATAGAGTCCACTTTCAGCCGAACGGGTCCGCGGCCCGCCGTGGGCTGCCGCGGTCTGACCTGTTCATCGTCCGCCTCTCGGACGGGTCAGCGGTACCGGCAGGATCCGGTTGACATCCGCCCGGAAGAAGGGGGCGCCGGTGGCCTGTGGAGTGTGCCTGATCAGGTGCAGCGCTGTCAGGGGAGGGAGTCCGAGGAGGTGTCTCAGTGGTCGAGGAGTGCTGACGTGGTCAGTACCGTGGCGAACTCGTCGTGGAGGTTCGTCGCCGTCACGATCGAGAGTGTCTCGGCAGGGACAGGGTCTCCGTCCGGTGTCCTTCGATCGAAGGTGTGCGTTGCGTCGATGGCGAAGTAGGTTTGGTAACCGAGGTTGCCGGCCATGCGGGCCGTGGTCTCACAGCAGTGGTTGGTGGTGATCCCACAGATGACGACCTGCGCGATGTCCTCGGCCTGCAGCCACCCGTGCAGATCCGGGGTCCCGTAGAAGCTCGAGTTCACACTCTTGTGGACGAGGAGGTCGGGGGTCCCCGTGAGTATGTCCTTGAAGGCGTGACCGGGCCGGGAGGGGGACAGGGGCGAGTCCGGGTTGTCGGAGTCGTGCTGGACGAAGACCACGGGCCAGTCCTGGCGGCGCCAGTGCGTGACCAGCGCGGCGATGTTGTCCTCGCACGCGGGGTTGTCCCTCTCGCCCCAGAACGCGGAGTCATCGAAGCCCTGCTGGACGTCGATCACCAGGAGCGCGGGTCGATCCAGGTGGATGCGAGGTGTGCTCATCGATGGACAGTAGCACTCGGCACGTCCGAACGGGGGTGCACGGGATTCCCGGGCCCGCGCGACGGGTACGCAGCAGCACGGCCGATCAAGCGCCTGGCCGACGATGCTGCCGTTCGACGTCGTTCAGCTGGGAGGCGAGATCGGCGCGAATCACCGCATCGAGCGTCGAGGCTTCGACCGCCGTCCGGACGCGCGCCTGATGTCCGCTGAGGGCCGACGTATGTGTCGGCAGCGTTCCGGCCTGGGATGCGCTGATCGTGATCTCGGACAGCATGGCGATGCTCCGACCCGCTGTTCGAGGGTCCGTGAAGGCGTAGGTGATGAGTTGGTCCATGACGAGATCGAGGAGCTGGGCGAAGGAGGGAAGTGTGAGGTTCAGTCGGGCCCGATCGTTCGAGTCGTAGAGCGTGACGGGCCCGGTGGTCCGCTTGGTGAGGGAGCACAGGATCGCGGAGATGTGGCTGAGTGCATGGACGGCGGTCGTGGGGTCGTTGACGCCGGGCGAGAGAGCCTTGTCGGTGACATCGAGGAGTTGTTGCAGGCCGAACGACGGGTCCTGCGTGGAGGTGCGCTCGAAGTCGGTTCTCAGCGACCGGGACACCGTCTCGGTCAGCTCCGCCAGTCGGTCGCCGTCGAGTGGAACCGCCTGCGCATCCCATACCCGGGCGACCGGTACTCCGGCGACGAGGGAGGCTCCGGGTGCCACGTCGACGGACACGAAGGCGTCGAGTCGCACTGCAGCCGACAGGAGGGCGCTGGTGTCGATGCGGGTGAGGAAACCCGAGGACGGCGCGCGGACCGCATCCGGCCGGCCTTCCGGCGTCCGGACGCTCGGCCTTCGTGAGTCGTGCTCCGGAAAAACCCGTTCGAGGGTCTTGTCGGTCTCACGATGCACATCACGCAACATGGTCTCGACGCGGATCTGCCGTGCCAGGTAGGCCAGGAAGAGGACGAGGCCGACGACGCTGCTGATGGTCAGCGCGAAGGCCGTGGTCACGGCGATCTCGGGGACGAACGCCGGCCCGGCACTGGTTTCCACCCGGATACTGCGCAGCACCGTGAGAGCGAAGACGAACGTCGCAAGGAACAGGGCGAGTGTGTTGTGGACGAAACGGTCCCGTGTGAAGGTGCGCAGGAGGCGCGGGGAGAACTGGCTGCTCGCGAGCTGCAACGTGACGACCGTCAGTGAGAAGGTCAGCGACGTGACGGTGATGGTGGAACTGGCGATCGTCTCCAGCAGTGACCGCGCCGCTTCGGGCCCCCCGCCGAACAGGATCCCGGACACCACCGGCGGCATGCTGTCGTCTAACTGCCGATCGAGGTACGGAAGAGCCTGTCCGAGGACGAGCGCGATGATGACGGCGATCAGGGGAACGGGCCACAGCTGGACACGCAGGGACTCACGCACGGACTCTTTGCTCGTATCCATGCCGCTCATTCTGGCCTACCCGCACCCTGAGCCGATGGCACGTCGGTGGCCGGCTGCCCACTTGATCCTTGCCGACACGGGCAGCTACTCCCTGGGTGAACCCGGATCCAGGGTCGTTGCGATTCCGCAACGGTCCGGCGGACGACAGCCCCGCTGCTTGATCACGTAAAGACAGCCTGCTTACGATTGCTCGGAGCGCAACACGCACCCGCGGCTCCTGAGACCGGGCAAGAGACGTCGATCCCCATCCACGACGGATTCATCGGAAGAGATACGCATCCTTCCTCCACTCTCCTGCGGGTCATCCACTGCATGCCAGGAACGCCTGGCCACATCCAAAGGAGCTCTCATGCACCGCATCCAGCACGGTCGTCGCCAGTCCCTGGCCCGGGGTTCAGCCGCCCTGACAGTGATCGCCGTATTGGCGGTGACCGGCTGCAGCACTCCCGAGGAAACCAGGGACGCGATCGCCACCGGCGAGGACGGGCAGGTCGGGGTCGTGAAACTGCGCAGCATGCTCGTCGTCTCTGCAGAAGAAGGGATGCCCGGCCGCCTCCTGGGGACGCTCGACAACGAGTCCTCCGCCGCCGTCGAGGTCACGGTCAGCGACGCGGACGATCAGGTGGAGGTAACCGTGCCGGCGAACGGTCAGTACCCGCTGGACACCAATGAAGAGATCCTCAGCACCGTCGAGGAGCCCCCCGGCGCGCTGACGGAGATCACCCTGACGACGCCGTCGGAATCCGTCACACTCGACGTGCCGGTGCTCGACGGCACCCTCGACCAGTACGAACCGTATCTCCCTGATTGAGCACCGGACCCGCGGTCGACTCTCCGGCACCGCAGATCCAGGGCCGCTTACTGGTAGGTCACCAGCCACGGCTTCGGGTCGACGAGCGAGTAGGTCTGCTCGGGCGTCAGCATGGGCTGGTCCTCGTCGTGGAAGTTCTTCCACGACGGCCACGTCCCTGCGGGAGAGACGCCCTGCAGCGCGGACCAGGTGTCGAGTTTCTGCCCGGGTGTCCCGTGGCCGTCGGCGTGCAGCGTCACCGCCAGTTCGCTGCGTGAGACGTCGAGATCCGCACGGTCGCTGATCATGTCGATCCGGAACTGGTGGACCATCACGAGCTTCTGGGGCAGGGCCCGGTCCCGTGTGAGGTCCGCGAGCCAGGCAGTGGTGGCATTGATCTCGGCGGCGCTGACGCTGCCGATCTGCTGGAGTGGCCGCTCGCCGGGCAGGAGCCGCCATTCGGGGTCCAGGGCGAGACCGACGGTCGGGCGGGCGAGGAGTTCCTCGTACAGCCTGGCCTGGGACAGGAAGTCGGATCGTCCGGATTGCAGGTCGAGGACGACGTACACGCCCTGTTCCTCGGCGGCATCGACCCAGGGCCGAAGGACGTCGATCGGGGTCTCGCTCGAGTAGTCGCCGTCGGTACCGGGTTCCGCGCTGGCGATCGTGGCAATGAGGTCGAGGGCGGGGACGACTGGCTCGTCACTGAACGGCTGGTACCGGGCAGCAAGACCCTTGACCCGGGCGATCGTCTCGTCGATGCCCTGTTCCCCCAGCGCCCCGAGGGACGGTCCGCTGGGGTGCCCGTACAGGGCCACCATACGGCGGCCGGGGAAGACGGTCTGGCCACCTCCCGGCAACTGAGGGGCTGTTGCCGCCACCTGGACCCGCTGCGCGAAGACCTCCTGCGCGCCGAAAGCGGCGCCGACCGCAAGTACTGCACCGTCGGCGCGGGACCGCACGGCGTCCACGGCCGTGCTGGTGGACCGTGGGTCCGCGTCCGCGACCAGTTCGACGTCGATTCCGGCAGCCCGGGCTGTCGCAAGAGGCGCCGGCGCCGAGGACGGGGTCGCCAGGACCAGCGCATCGATCGGCTCACCGGCGGGCGTGAAGGGTGGGACCCGCGCTGCAGTGGCGGTGTCCGCCAGCACCGAGTCGGTGGAGGTCGTGGACGCGGGACCGGGTGTCGCCGCCGGTCCGGGGTCCGATGGGGTCGGCGTTGCTGCCGGGGCGGGTTCCAGCGTGAGCAGGCGTGCGTCGTCCGCACTCAGCCTTCCGATCGAGGCGGCGACGTCGCTTTCCGGTACGGCCTCGGGTGTGGTCGATACATCGAGGACGCCATCGAAGTCGGCCGCCTCGGTGGGGCCGACGACGAGGGCCCGCTGTCCGATCAGGGCGGCCCAGTCCGCTGCCGGGTCACCGTACCCGATGACCGTCTCGACCCCGAGCCTGGTGAGCTCGGCGTCGACCGTCACACCGTCGGACCCGCCCGGCCCGACGACCAGCAGGGGGACCTGCAGACCTACAGCAGCACTCGAAGCCACGGTCAGGTCGGCGTCGGTGAGATCGAGTCCCGTCTCCGACTGACGGGTGAACACCACGGCTGCAGGGCTGGTGTCGAACAGCATGCCGCTCATCGCGACGGACGACTGCGCTTCAGTGCCGGCCAAGACACGGCGCACGCCGGCTTGGGGGTCTGCAAGGAGCACCGAGGGGAGGGTCTCCGGCGCCGACTCGGCAGCAGTCGGCGCCGGAGGCCCTCCCGGGGTGCAGCCGGCAGCCGCAAGGAGGACCGCGATCGCCAGGGGGACAATGCTGGGTGCAGTACGGCGGAAGATCTGAGTCTGCTTTCGTCAGGGGCTGCCACGACTCTATCCCCTCCCCTTCCGCTCCGGGGAGCAGCCGGCGCAGCGTATCTCGAGCAGATGGCGCCGGTCAGGGAAGCCAGTGGTGCACGACCTCCTGTTCCTCGTGGGGTGGAGGGCCGTCACGGTCCGACCCCGGCGCCGCGCAGGGCTGCAGGGTGCCCGTCGTCGGCCGGGAACCCGGAGCCCAGGGCGGACAGCACGCCGCGCGCCTTCGTCCGCACCTCGGCCCACTCCTCGGCCGGGTCCGAGTCGGCCGTGATCGCCCCGCCGACGCCCAGCGTGAGACGTGTCGCGTCGCCGTCCTCCGCCAGCACGAGGGTGCGGATCACGACGGCGAGGTCCGTGGCGCCGGTCAGGCTGAAGTACCCGGCGACACCCGAGTAGGGGCCGCGCGGACCCTGCTCCAGGCGGTCGAGGATGGCCATGGTGCTGATCTTCGGCGCGCCCGTCATCGAGCCGGCAGGGAAGGCGGACCCGATCACCCCGGCGCGTGCGCTACCCGGCCGCAGCCGGGCGTCGATGCTGCTCACCATCTGGTGCACGGTGGCATAGGACTCGATGTCGCACAGCCGGCTGACGGTGACCGAGCCCGGGACCGCGTGGTGTGAGAGGTCGTTGCGGAGCAGGTCCACGATCATGATGTTCTCCGCCCGGTCCTTCTCCGAGGTCCGGAGGTCCTCGAGCAGGCCGGCGTCCTCCGTCGGATCCGCCGATCGACCGCGCGTGCCCTTGATCGGTTCCGCCTGCATGAAGCCGTCCTGTGTGAGCTTCAGGAAGCGTTCGGGCGAGGTGCTGGCGACGGCGAAGCCCGGGAAGCGGAGGTAGTGCGCGAAGGGCGCCGGACTCGCGGCCCGCAGGCGGAGATACGTCGCCAGCGGATCGAGGCGTTCCACGCGGGCCGAGAGCGACGTCGTCAGGCACACCTCGTACGTGTTGCCGTCGGCGATCTCGGCCTGCGCACGCCGGGTCTTCGCGAGGTACTCCTCGCGGGAGTCCCGGGCAGCGAACCGGGGTGCCGGGGGCGGCGGTGACGGCGGGACGGGGGACGGCGCCGCGACGGCGTGGCGGGCCTCCGTCAGCCAGGACTCCCGGTCCGGGTCGCGCCGCCCGTCCGTGAGCGTGAGCAGGAACACGGCCGCCTCGGCGTGGTCCACGACGACGGCGCGGCCCGCGAAGATCAGGGCGGCGTCCGGGAGGGCATCGGCCGGGGTGGGTACGGAGGCGCCGCCCGTCTCCCGCTTGAGCTCGTAGCCGAGGTAGCCCAGCCACCCCAGGCCGAACCCGCAGGCGAAGCCCTCCGGGGGGCGGACCGCCCGGCGTCCCCAGACGTCGTCGAGCCAGCGGAAGAAGGGTTCGCGGATGCGCGTGGTGACCGGGCCCGCCGTGATCTCCGTGATGCCGTCCCGGTGCAGGGCCTGCTGCCCGAAGGCGCCGGACGCGTCCGCCAGGATGCTGAAGCGGTTGCGCCCCTCCGGCCGGGCCGTCGTGGTCCCGGTGTCGGAGCTGTCCAGCCAGACCGCGGCGGGGGACGCGCCGTACAGGGTGGAGAACAGCGCCGCGGTGTCCGGCGTCGCGTCGATGCGCTCGCAGTCCAGCCGGAGCCCGCGCCGGCCCGCGCGCTCCGGCGCGAGCAGGATCGCGCACGCCGGCAGTCCCGTGAGTGCGAGGCGGACGGCCTGCGGTGACGGGACCCCGCGGTGGCCCTGCACGACGACGTCGGCGGCGGCGCAGGGATCGTCGCCCGCCAGCCAGGCGTCCTCCTGGTCCGCCCAGCGCTGCCAGAAGGGCGCGTAGGCCTCGCCGTCGCGTTCGATCGCGGTCCGGTGCCGGATCCCGGCGTCCGCCTCGATCCAGATCACCGCGTCGAGGTGGGGCCGCGCCGCAGCAGCCGCGGCGCCCACCCCTTCCAGGAGCACGATCTCGGCCGGCGCCGTGGTCCGTTCGGCGCCGTCCTGCCCGCGGTCCCAGTCCCAGGCGTTCCAGTGTGCGGGCCGCCCGTCCCGCAGGGGGAGGAGGACGCGCTCCACGTAGGCGCCGATGCCGTCGTCGAGCCCGTCCCAGCCCGGGTAGATGTCCTCGAGGTGGAAGAGGCTGACGCTGTGGTGCTCCCGGAGGAGGGCGGCGAGCTCGACGGCGAGGGTGGTCTTGCCCGCCCCGGACCGCCCGTCGACGGCGATGAGCAGGGGCGCGTCGGAGGGCACGGGTCAGGCCACGGCGAGCAGGGCGCCGACGCCGACGAAGAGCGAGCCGAAGGTGCGGTTGAGGACCACCTGCCCGCGGTCGTCCTGCGTGAAGCGCCGGAACGAGCGGGCGGCGCCGGCGTAGAAGAACCACATGACGAGCACGTCGATGACGACGACGGTCGCGGCCAGGACGGCGTACTGGCCGAGCAGCGGGCGGTCCGGGCGGATGAACTGGGGGATCAGGGCGAGGAAGAACACGATGGCCTTCGGGTTGAGCAGGTTGACCCAGAGGCCGCGGCGGACCATGGAGAGCGCGCCCTCGGTGCCCTGCCGGGCCCGGGCCTCGTCGTGCTCGGGCTTCTGCAGGAACTTCCGCACGCCCAGGTACACGAGGTACGCGGCGCCGGTGTACCGGATCACGTCGAACGCCAGCGGCGAGTTGGTCACGAGCAGTCCCACGCCCGCCGCCGCGACACCGATGTGTACGAGGAGGGCCGCCTGCTGGCCGAGGATCCCCCAGATGGAGCGGCGGAAACCGACGGTCAGCGCGTTGCTCATGGTGTTCACGGCACCCGCCCCGGGCACGAAGCTGATCAGGGTCCCGGCGCCGAGCAGCGCCAGCCAGAGGGAGGGGTTCACCCGTTCATGGTAAGCATTGCCGGTCGGGGCGCGGGAACGTCAGGCGTCGAGTTCGTGGCGCACGAACCGGACGACGCCCTCCACCGCGCCGTGGACCATCCGCCAGGTGGCTTCGAAGTCGCTGGCGTCGCCGTACCAGGGGTCGTAGATCCCGAGATCCTCGAGGTCGGCGTCCGTCGTCGTCGGATCGAACTCGCGCAGGAGGTGGATCCTGTCCCGTGCGTCACCGTCCGGGGCGTCCCGGCGCAGCTCCCGGTAGTGGTCGAGGTCCAGGGCGAGGATGAGGTCCCGCTCCCGGTACCAGACGGCCTCGAAGCGTCGGGCACGGTGCAGGTGGCTCTCGATGCCGAGTTCCGCCAGCTTCGCGGCCGCCCGCTCGTCGATGGGCTTCCCGGCCTCCCAGTCGGTGGTCCCCGCGGAATCGACGGCGACGTACTGCTGCAGTCCCGCCTGCCTGAAGGCGTGCGCGAGCATGAGCTCCGCCATGGGCGAGCGGCAGATGTTGCCCGTGCAGACGGTGACGATGCGGTACATCCCGCCAGCCTATCGGCGCACCGGCTCAGGCGCGGGCGAGAATCTCGACGCTCGGCATGAGGAACACGGCGTCCTCGGCACGCCCCCACCTGCGCCAGCCCTCGGCCAGGCGCTGCAGGGTCTGCCGGTCGGCGAGTCCCCGCTGGATGGTCTGCTCGGCGAAGGCGGAGTGCTCCACGCGCTCGGCCCAGGACTCCGCATGCGCGCGCCTGTCCGCGGCGGTGGCGTACACCCAGTTCGACGACGACACCTCGACGTCCGCGAAGCCGGCCGCGGCCGCCCACCCCGGCAACCGCCGGCCTGCGTCGGGCTCGCCGCCGTTCCCGCGGGCCAGCTCCCCGTACAGCTCCCGCCACTCGTCGAGCTCGCCGACCGCCGGGTACCAGGTCATCGCGCCGAAGTCCGCCTCGCGGGCGGCCACGATGCCCCCCGGCCGCACGACGCGCCGCATCTCCCGGAGCGCAGCCACCGGGTCCGCGAGGTGCTGCAGCACCTGGTGCGCGTGCACGACGTCGAACGATTCGTCGGGGACGTCGAGGTCGTACACGTTGCCCTCGCGGAACTCCACGTTGGCCACGTCCGCGTGGGTGGCGGACGCCTGCGCGACGACGTCGGCCGACCGGTCGATGCCGGTCACCCATCCGGGGGCCACGAGATCCGCGAACCCCGCGGTGATGCTGCCCGGTCCGCACCCGATGTCCAGCAGGTCCATGCCGGCCTCGAGGAAGGGCTCGAGGTAGGCGGCCGACGACGTCACCGTGCGCATCGCATGTGCAGCCGTCACGCTCGGGTGGTGTCCGTGGGAATAGACCTCGTTGTTCATGCCTGGAAGGCTAACCGGCGGACCGGTCCGCAGCCAGTCCGACGCCGTCCCGCGCGTCGTCCTTCGCGGCGACCGTGGCGTCGGTGATCTTCTGCATCATGTCGCGCAGCAGTGACAGCTGCTCGTCCGTGTACTGGTCGAAGACGCCGTTGATGTGGCGGGCGAGCGGGGCGAACAGCATCGCGCCGGTGCTGAGGGCCTTCTCGGTCAGCTGGAGGTGGACCTGCCGCCGGTCGACCTCACTGCGTCGCCGTGTGACGTGGCCGGCGGAATCGAGGCGGTCGACCAGGGCCGTGGTGGCCGGCGAGCTCAGGTTCAGCTCCTCGCGCAGCAGGCCGGGGGTGACGGTGAGGCCGGCCCGGGCAGCGCCCATCATGATGCTCAGGGCATGGAGATCGGTGCGGTACAGGCTGTCGCGCTCACTGGCGGCCTCCACGTAGCGCTCGGTCTCGATGGTGAACTGCCGCATGAGTGCCATGAGCTCGTCCCTCGTGGCCATGGATCCTCGCCTCCTGTCCCTTCCAGCTTAGGCCCGTTCCCAACTATCTCCATCATAGATATACTTTGCTGTAGAGATACCCCTGGAGAGGTGTGGAGTGCGATGAAGAACAGATGGCTGAGGGTGCTGCTGCCCGTCGTGGTGGTCCTGATCTGGCTGATCGGAGCGGCGGTGGGCGGCCCGACCTTCGGGCGGCTCGAGGAGGTCTCGAGCAACGACCAGGCGTCCTTCCTGCCCGCCGGCGCCGAGTCGACGGAAGCCGGGGAACTGCAGCAGAGGTTCAGTGACTCGGACGCCGTTCCCGCCGTGATCGTGGCGGAATCGGACACCGCGATCGATCCGCGGGACCTCGGCGCCTACGAGGAGCTCGGCGCGACGCTCGGCGGTGTCGAGGGCCTCGAACCCCCGGCCGAGGGGGCGCCGGCGGTCGCCGGTCCCATCCCGTCGGAGGACGGGTTCGCCGTCCAGTACATCGGCTTCGTCTCCTCCGACGCGGAACTCGCGGAGGTGGTCGGCGAGCTGCGCACCATCCTCGACGACGACCTGCCCGAGGGCGTCACCGGCTACGTGACCGGCCCGGCCGGGTTCACCAACGACCTCGTCGAGGCCTTCGGCGGGATCGACGGCATCCTGCTCGCCGTCGCCCTCGGCGCGGTGTTCCTCATCCTCCTCGTCGTCTACCGGTCCATCGTGCTGCCGTTCCTCGTCCTGCTGACCTCGGTGTTCGCGCTGGCGACGTCGATCCTGCTGATCTTCTGGCTCGCGAAGATCGACGTGATCCAGCTCAGCGGCCAGAGCCAGGGCATCCTCTCGATCCTCGTGATCGGCGCCGCCACGGACTACGCGCTGCTGCTCGTCGCCCGGTTCCGGGAGGCGCTCACGGAGAACGAGACGAAGTGGCAGGCCATGCGCGTGGCCTACCGCGGTTCGATCGAGCCGATCCTCGCCTCCGGCGCCACCGTGATCCTCGGCCTGCTGTGCCTGCTCTTCTCGGATCTCAACTCGAACCGGAGCCTCGGGCCGATCGCCGCCATCGGCATCGCCTTCTCGCTCGCCGCGGCGCTCACGCTCCTCCCCGCGTTCCTCCTCCTGTTCGGCAGGGCGGCCTTCTGGCCCCTGCTCCCGCGCTACAACCCCGCGTCGGCCGCCGTCGTCGCCCCGCACCACGGCAGGCACGCCGCGGCGACCGGCGCCGGGCCGGAGACCGGGCTCGAACGGCTGAAGGGACTCTGGCGGCGCGTGGCCCTGCTCGTGGGCCGCCGCCCGCGCGTGCTGTGGATCGCGTCGCTGCTCGTCCTGGTGGCGGGCGCCCTCGGGCTGACCCAGCTGCAGGCCAACGGCGTCCCGCAGTCCGCCCTGATCCTGACGCCGTCCAACGCGGTCGACGGCCAGGAGGCCCTCGCCCGCCACTTCGACGCCGGCTCCGGGAGCCCCGTCTACGTCGTCGCTTCGGAGGCCGACCAGGAGGCCGCGCTCGACGTCGTCTCGGCGCAGGAGGGCATCTCCGACGCCGCCGTGACCGCTGACCCGAGCGGCGCCGCCGTCGTCGAGGACGGGCAGGTCCTCATCAGCGGCACGCTCGAGTACCAGGCCGACTCCGAACAGGCGGAGGACGTCGTCCGCGGGCTGCGGACCGCGCTCGACGACGTCGGCGGAGGAGACGCGCTGGTGGGCGGCGTCACGGCGGTGGCGATCGACACGAACGACACCGCGCTCGCCGACCTCGTCAAGATCATCCCGATCGTCCTGGCGGTCATCCTCGTGGTGCTGATCATCCTGCTCCGTTCCGTGCTCGCGCCGGTAATCCTCGTGGCCAGCGTTGCGCTCTCCTACGCCACGGCGCTCGGTGTCTCGGCGGTGGTGTTCAACACCGTCCTCGGGTTCGAGGGGGCCGACGCATCGGTGCCGTTGTTCGGCTTCGTGTTCCTGGTGGCCCTGGGCGTGGACTACAACATCTTCCTGATGACCCGGGTCCGGGAGGAGTCCCTCCGGATCGGCACGCGGCCCGGCATCCTGCGGGGGCTCGGCGTGACGGGCGGCGTCATCACCTCGGCCGGAGTGGTCCTGGCGGCGACCTTCGCCGCACTGGGCGTGATCCCGATCCTGTTCCTCGCGCAGATCGCGTTCATCGTGGCCTTCGGTGTCCTCCTCGACACCATCCTGGTGCGCTCGCTGCTCATCCCGGCCCTGGCGTACGACATCGGCCCGAGGATCTGGTGGCCGTCCCGGCTCGGCAGGGTGCCGTCCCCGCGGTAACGGGCGGGGCCGACCCGGTCCCGCGGAGAACGGCCCGTCTCCCGGCTCCGGCACAGCCCGGGCCGGGAGGGCTCCTAGGATCAACCCGTATAACTGGAGGATGACTCCCCGAACGAGAACCCCCGACAAGCGAGCCCGCCGTCCGGTGCGTCGCTTCGTCGTCGCCCTGGTGGGCATCGACGGCGCGGGCAAGACGACGGCCGCCTCGGCGCTCGGCGGGCTCCTCGGAACCACGACGCCCACCATGGTCCTCGCCAATCCATCGGGCCGGCGCACCATGACGGCGTGGACCGCGCGGCTCGGCCTCGACGTTCCGCCACGGTCCCTCGACCTCCTGGAATCCGTGGTCCGGGCGGTCAACGTGCTCACCAACCACCTGCGCGCCCACCGGTTCGACGGCGTCGTCATCCTGGACCGGCACCTGCACTGCCAGCAGGCGCTGCGCACCACCCGCGGACTGCCGCGGGGCAGGTTCCTCGCTGCGCTGGCCCGCACGCTGCCGGCCCCGGACGTCGTCGTGTTCCTCGACGTCAGCCCGGAGGAGGCCCTCCGCCGGATCACCGCGCGGGGCTCCGACACCGAACGCGTGGAGCACCTCCGGGCCTACCGCGACGCCTACCGCGGGCTTCCCGAATTCGCGGGTTTCCGGCGCGTGGATGCCGACGGCGCGCAGCCCCGGGTCGTCGAGGAGCTCGAGGGGATCGTCGACGGGGCCGGCCGGGTCGCGGCGCGGTGCGCGACGGCGGACCGTCCTCCGCGTGGGGTGGACGATGCAGCTGCTCCCGCTGGATAAGGTTTCAGGTATGAATGAGATCGCCGCCTTCCTCGACGCACGCATCACCGAGGACGAGAAAGCCGCCCGCACGGGCACCCTCCCGGAAGAAGTGTGGGGTGCGCGGGGCTGGTACGAGCCCGCGCGGGTCCTGTCGGAATGCGAGGCCAAGCGGCGTCTCCTGCAGTTCGCGCTCGCCGACCTCGGTGAGCCCCACGGGTCGAGCGTGCTGAAGCTGCTCGCCGGTCCCTGGGCCGGCCACGGGGGCTACCGGCCGGAGTGGAAGGCCTGACCGGAGGACGGCTCAGGCGCCCGGAGCCCGACGCCGCCCGGCCGGCACCGGGTGACGGGACGGTGAAGCGCAGCGGTCGTACCGGCAAACGTCCTGCTCCAGCGCAAGCTTTGCGCAAGAACTCCGTGCAGGTGCACGCCGCCCACCTGCCGTCGCTAGGCTTGGAGTGTGCCCCTACCTTCGACTCCGTCAGGCCCCGACCAGTATCAGGGCCGGTATCCGGTGGACGGCGCGGCACCCCTCCCACACGATGCCGCCCCGTCCCTCGACGCGCCGGGCAAGGCGGCGCCCCTCGTGGACCCCTCGGTCCTCGGGGACATGGCGCGCGACTTCTCCGACCCCGCCGTCGTCCTCCGGTTCGCGCGTGACTTCTCCGCGACGCTCGAGGGCAAGCTCGAGCGGTTGGAGCTGAGGATCGGGGCCGGCGATGCCACGGGCGCCGAGGACGCCGTCCTCAGCGTGACGACGTCGGCCATGATGGTGGGCGCGGTCCGCCTCGACCAGGCTGCGCGGGTGGTCCACCGGATGATCGTCGCCCACGACCTCGACGGCGCCCGGCGCGCGAGCGCCCTGCTGCGTGCGTGCGCAGCGGACACGCTCGGGGTGCTGCGGGCAGGCTACCCGGACCACCCCGGGGCGGCAGCTCTCAGCTAGTCCTTGTTTCGGGGCACGACGCGGAACCCCACGCCCCGCACCGTCGTGATGAGGTCCGGGCCGCCGTCCACGCGCGCCAGCTTCTGGCGGAGATTCGCGATATGCACCTCGATGGCCCGCTCGTCCGTACGGCTGACGAAGTTGTACCCCCGGTAGTCCCCGCCCCGGGACACCCGGACCAGCTCCTCCTTGGTCCGGACGGCGCCGTTGCCGCGCATCAGCTCGTACAGCAGATTGAATTCGGTCTTCGTGAGCGGCAGTTCCACGCCGGCACAGCTGGCGATCCGCGCGTCGCCGTCCACCGTGATGCCGCCGTTTCGCAGGACGTTGGCGGACTTCGCCGGGACGGCATCGTCGTCGGACGGGGTGGGCGCGGGGGCTGCGAGTGCCTCGGTCCGGGCCGGCGGGGAGTGCGTGTTCTGCCCGATGCGTGGGCGGCGGAGCATCGCGTCGATGCGGGCCCGCAGTTCGCGGGGCCGGAACGGCTTCAGGACGTAGTCGTCGGCTCCGGCCTGGAGTGCGGTGAGGATGTCCATCTCGTCGCTGTGGCCGCTGAGCACGATCACGTAGCAGTCGGTGGTGTTGCGGATCCGGCGCAGGACCTCGTAACCGTCGATATCGGGGAGCCCGATGTCCAGGGTCACCAGCATCGGGTGCTGCTGGCGGACCACGTCGACACCGTCGCGCCCGGTGGTCGCACCACTGACCACGAAGCCGCCCTGTTCCAGGACGGCGCAGACCAGGTTCCGGATGTCGAGATCGTCCTCGATGACGACGGCGGCCCGACGATCGCCCGGTGGGGAGCTATTCATCGCGTGCTGCACCGGGGCGGTTCCGTGGGGCGGCCGGGGTCTGCCGGCGGGCGGGTCTGGGAACTGGGGGGACGTGGCGTGTCCGAGGCATACTCCGTGGACCTGTTCTCTTCGGCGGCCCGGCTGACCTCAGGGGTCCCGTGGCTTTGCGTCCCCGGCTCGCACCGGGTTTGCCTTTGTCGACGAGCGGCTGCTCGCTCGACGATAGTAGCAACCCCCACCGACGCCGTCATGAACGACGGGGAGCGCCGTCGGTCCGTGGCGCCACGGCACCCGACGCAGGGTGTCTCCCTCGCCGTCAGCTCCTCCGCGCAGGTGGGCGGAGGAGGAGCGCCGCGGACCGCAGTACCGCGTCGCTGACGGCAGCCAGGGACGTGGATCCGTGGCGCCACTGCTGCCAGTACAGGGGGACGTCCACGTGGCCTCCCGGGTCGAGCAGGACGAGGCCCTGGGGGTCGGACCGCAACTCCAGTTCGGACACGAGGCCCCACCCCATGCCGAAGCGGATCGCGTCCGCGAAGGCCTGCGCCGCGGGCAGGAAGTGACGCGGCGGGTCGAAGGCACTGCGGATGCGCGAACGGAGGTACTGGTCCTGGAGGTCGTCCTTCCGGTCGAAGAGGACCACGGGGGTGCGGGAGAGCCGTCCCGGCGTCGCCCCGTCGGCGAACCAGGTGTCCCGGAAGTCCACGGAACAGACGGGCACGTAGCGCATGACGCCGAGCGGCTGCGAGGAACATCCCTGCACGGGAGTGGCCACGGACGTGATGGCCGCCGAGGCGGCACCGCTGCGCAGCAGGTCGAGGGAGTAGTCCTCGTCCTCCCGGAGGATCTCGAGCTGCAGGGTGTCTGCGACGCGGGCGAGGGCCGGCAGTACCCAGGTGTGCAGCGAGTCGCCGTTGGCCACGATCGTGATCCGCCGGCGGGGGCCGTCGCGGGCGGAGTCGAGCTCGGTGGCGAGGTCCGCCGACAGCAGTTCGAGCTGCCGCGCGAAGCGGACGATCGCCTCTCCCGCTCCGGTGGGGCGGAGGGGGCGTGTGCGGGTGAGGACCGGGCGCCCGACGGCCACCTCGAGGGCCCGGATCCGCTGGCTGATCGCTGAGGGCGAGACGGACAGCGTGGAGGCCGCTGCCTCGAAACTGCCCTTCTCGATGATCGCCGCAAGGGCTTCGGCCTGTCCCGGATCGACTAATCGCATAAGCAACTCTTATCTCGGTGAAGAAGCATTAGTTTGTCTAAGCATAAGTGCCGGCCCTAGGTTGGTTCCGTGATCTCCACCGCCGCCACCGGCTTCGCCGCCGGACTGACCCTGATCGTCGCCATCGGCTCGCAGAATGCCTTCGTGCTGCGCCAGGGCCTGCGGCGGTCCCATGTCGCGCTGGTCGTGGTGGTGTGCGCCGTCTCGGACCTCGTGCTCATCGTGCTCGGCGTCGGCGGGTTGGGAGCGGCGATCGAGCAGGCCCCCGTGCTCGTGGAGGTGGTGCGCTGGGCCGGGGCGGCTTTCCTCACGGGATACGCCGTCCTCGCGGGGCGGCGCGCGCTCCAGGGGGAGCGGCTCGACGTCGGCGGAGGGCCCGCGACGACGTCCTGGCGTGCCGCGCTCGGAACCTGCCTCGCCCTCACCTGGCTCAATCCGCACGTCTATCTCGACACCGTGCTGCTGCTGGGATCACTCGCGAACACGCACGGCACGCCGGGCCGGTGGTGGTTCGGCGCGGGCGCCGCCCTCGGCAGCATCCTGTGGTTCTCGGCGCTCGGCATGGGGGCGCGCTTCCTCGCCCCCGTCTTCGCCCGCCCCTGGGCCTGGCGCATCCTCGATGCACTGATCGCCGCGGTCATGCTCCTGCTGGCCGTGCTCCTCGTCCTGCGGTAGCGCGCGTCGGTGGTCGCGGCGCTACCCGCGGCTATTCCTCGTTGGCGCGCTCCTCGATCCAGTCCGTCGCCGCGTCCGAGAGCAGGATGCCGTCGGGGCCGCGCTCGCCCATCCACCACGACTCGGAGGCCACCAGGCCGCCGGCCCTGCTGATCTCGGCGACCACCTCGGGCGTGAGCGCCTCACCGTTGTGGGCGATCAGCCACTCCCTGGTCTGCGGCGTGACGCTGTTCCACCATTGTTCGAGATCCATGGGCGACAGTATGGCACCCCCGCGGATCACCCCCGGCGGGTGATCGCCGGGACGACAACCGATGACCTCTTCCTACACTGTGCGTCGCACACCATAGTGTTGACATGGAAATCGACGAGGGCCTGGTCGCCGGACATCTGCAGGAACTGCGGCGCGGGACGGTCGTCCTGGCGTGCCTCACCCGGCTGCGCACCCCCGACTACGGGTATGCGCTCCTGGGCTCGCTCGACGACCTGGACCTCCAGGTCGACGCGAACACGCTCTATCCACTCCTTCGGCGCCTCGAGAAGCAGGGCCTGCTGACCAGCGAGTGGGACACCGCCGAATCCCGTCCGCGCAAGTTCTACCGGACGAGCCCGGCCGGCGACGACCTCGCCGCCACCCTCACCGCCGACTGGGATCGGCTGACCGCCTCGCTGCACCGCCTCGCCGAAGGGGAACTGCCATGACCACGCTGACCGATCGCTATGTATGGGCAGCCGTCCGCACCGTGCCGGACTCCCAGCGCGCCGAGATCGAACCCGAGATCCGGGAGATGATCGGCGACGCCGTCGACGCGCACCGCACCGCCGGGGAGGAGCCCGGCACCGCCGAACGCTCGGCCCTCATGGAGCTGGGCGACCCGGAACGCCTCGCTGCCGACTACGTGCAACGCCCGCTCCTGCTGATCGGGCCCCGGTACTACCTCGACTGGATGCGGCTCCTGAAGACCCTCCTGTCCATCGTGGTCCCGATCGCCACCACGGTGGTCTTCCTCGTGCAGTTCCTGAGCCAGGGGGATCTCGGTGCGGCCATCGGCAGTGCGGTGGCGACCGCGTTGAGCGTCACGGTGCACGTCAGCTTCTGGACCACGCTGGTGTTCGCCGTCCTCGAGCGTGCGAGCGTCACCGACACCGGGGTGGAGTGGTCGCCCGACCGCCTCCCGGCACTGCCCGACCACTCCCGGCGCAGCCGGCTGCCGGAGTTCATCGCATCCCTCGTCTTCCTCGCCGCCCTGGCGGTGACCGTCCTCTGGCAGCAGGTGTCCTCCGTCGTCAGGGCCGCGGACGGAAGCGCTGTCCCGCTGCTCGATCCCGCGCTGTGGTCCTTCTGGCTCCCGTGGTTCCTCGGGCTGATCGCCGCCGAGGCCGTCTTCGCGGCCTGGCTGTACCTGCGGGACTGGTCCTGGGCGGCCGCCGTCGTGAATCTCGTCCTCGCCCTCGCCTTCGCGGTGCCCGCGGTCCTCCTGTGGTCCGGGGGGCGGCTGCTCAATCCCGACTTCGTCGACGCCGTCGGGTGGGATCCGGCCGCCGCGACCGGCGGCGGCTGGACCATCGCCTCCATCGTCACCGGGGTGGTGGTCCTGTTCGTCGCCTGGGATGTGGTGGACGGGTTCCTGAAGGCGCGACGCGCCTCGCACGTCACGCCGCAACGCGCCGTCCTCACGCATCACTGATCCTCCACCCGCTTCTCCACCCGCTTCTCCACCCGCTTCTCCACCCGCTTCTCCACCCGCTTCTCCACCCGCTTCTCCATCCGCGGTCGGGATCCACAGGGAACGCGCGTACGGTGGCGTGATGGCAGCCACCGAGTCCCGTCAGCAGCACATCGTGAGCACCCTCGTGGAGGCCCACCAGGACCTCATGGGCGTCGACCCCCTCGCCTTCCGGGCGCGGTTCCGGAAGATGGCCGCCGATCCGTACGCCTTCTACCGGGGCAGTGCGGCCCTGTTCTACACCGACATGGCACAGCTCGACGACGCCTGGGCGGACGAGCGCACGAGCCGGGTGTGGATCCACGGCGACCTGCACGCGGAGAACTTCGGCACCTACATGAGCAACGAGGGCCGCCTCACGTTCGACGTCAACGACTTCGACGAGGCCTACGTGGGCCACTTCTCGTGGGACCTCCGCCGCTTCGTCGCGTCGCTGACGCTGCTGTGCTGGCAGAAGGCACTGCCGTCGCAGTCGGTGCGCGACCTCTCGCGCATCTACCTCGAGGCCTATCTCGGCCGGGTCGCGGACTACGTGGAGGACGAGCAGTCCACCTTCGCCTTCGGACTCGACAACACGGACGGACCCGTCTACCGGGTGCTGCAGCAGGCCCGGGCGGCGCGCAGGACGCGGCTGCTCGACGCGCTCACCCTCATCGAGGACTACGAGCGCCAGTTCCGGGACGACGGGTCGATCCGGGTGCTCGACGACGACGAGCACCGGGAGGTGGCCGACGCCTTCGACCGCTACCTCTCCACCATCCCGGACAGCGAGCGGTCCCGCCGGCGGGTGTTCTACCGGGTGAAGGGCATCGTGGGCAAGAAGGGGTTCGGGATCGGCAGTGCCGGCCTGCCGACCTACAACGTGCTGATCGAGGGGTTCGACGAGGCCCAGGAGAACGACATCATCCTCACGATGAAGCAGTCGAACATCGCTGCGCCCAGCCGGATCGTGGACGACGAGCGGGTCCGCGGCTACTTCGTGGACGACGGGCACCGCGCCGTCATCAGCCAGCGGTCCCTGCAGACCCACACCGACCCGTTCCTCGGCTACACGACGATCCGCGGCGTCTCCTTCGTGGTGTCGGAGCTCTCGCCCTACAAGCGGGACCTCTCCTGGGAGGACCTCACCGAGCCCGAGCAGATGGTGCCGGTGCTCGAGGCGCTGGGGCAGGCGACGGCGAAGATCCACTGCTCGACCGACGAGGACAGCGACCATGACCTCGTACCGTTCCGCACCGAGACCGCCATCCTGGCCGCCGTGGACCGCTCACGCGAGGACTTCCTCGAGGACATCGTCGGGTTCGGAGAGGCCTACGCGGCCACGGTGCGCGAGGACCACGCGCTCTTCGTGGACGCCTTCCGCGAAGGACTCATCACCGCCGTACCGGCCGCCTAGAGGCCGGAGTTGAGTCGATCGGACTCAACTCCGTTTGGACCTGACCCGGCCGGCCCGTATACTTGAGTGCAGAACGCTCAATCTACGCGCCCGGCGGATGAGCGCCTCGCAAACCCCGGGCAGTCGAAAGGAATTTGCATGTCACGTGCAGTAGGTATTGACCTCGGAACCACCAACTCGGTCGTCTCGGTTCTCGAAGGCGGCGAGCCCACCGTCATCGCGAACGCCGAGGGCGCCCGCACCACGCCGTCGATCGTCGCATTCTCCAAGTCCGGCGAGGTCCTGGTGGGCGAGATCGCCAAGCGCCAGGCAGTCAACAACATCGACCGCACCATCGCGTCGGTCAAGCGCCACATGGGAACCGACTGGAACGTCGCCATCGACGACAAGAAGTACACGCCGCAGGAGATCTCGGCGCGCATCCTCCAGAAGCTCAAGACCGACGCCGAGAGCTACCTCGGCGAGAAGGTCACCGACGCCGTGATCACCGTGCCGGCGTACTTCAACGACGCCGAGCGCCAGGCCACCAAGGAGGCCGGCGAGGTCGCGGGCCTGAAGGTGCTGCGTATCGTCAACGAGCCCACCGCCGCGGCCCTCGCCTACGGCCTGGACAAGGGCAAGGAGGACGAGCTGATCCTCGTGTTCGACCTCGGCGGCGGAACGTTCGACGTCTCCCTGCTCGAAGTCGGCAAGGACGAGGACGCCTTCTCCACCATCCAGGTCCGCTCGACCGCCGGTGACAACCGCCTCGGTGGCGACGACTGGGACCAGCGCGTCGTGGACTACCTGCTCTCGCAGGCCAAGGCCAAGGGCGCCGACCTCTCCAAGGACAAGATCGCCCTGCAGAGGCTGAAGGAAGCCGCCGAGCAGGCCAAGAAGGAACTGTCCTCGGCGACGTCCACCAACATCTCCCTGCAGTACCTCTCGGTGACGCCGGACGGCCCCGTCCACCTCGACGAGCACCTCTCCCGCGCCAAGTTCCAGGACCTCACCAAGGACCTCCTGGACCGCACGAAGAAGCCGTTCCACGACGTCATCACCGAAGCCGGCATCAAGGTGGCCGACATCGACCACATCGTCCTGGTCGGCGGCTCCACCCGCATGCCCGCCGTCGGCGAGCTCGTCAAGGAGCTCGCGGGCGGCAAGGAGCCCAACAAGGGCGTCAACCCGGACGAGGTCGTGGCCGTCGGTGCCGCGCTGCAGGCCGGTGTCCTGAAGGGCGAGCGCAAGGACGTCCTCCTCATCGACGTCACCCCGCTGTCCCTGGGCATCGAGACCAAGGGCGGCATGATGACCAAGCTCATCGAGCGCAACACGGCCATCCCCACCAAGCGCAGCGAGACCTTCACCACGGCGGACGACAACCAGCCGTCGGTGGCCATCCAGGTGTTCCAGGGCGAGCGTGAGTTCACGCGTGACAACAAGCCGCTGGGCACGTTCGAGCTGACCGGCATCGCACCGGCTCCGCGCGGCGTCCCGCAGGTCGAGGTCACGTTCGACATCGACGCCAACGGCATCGTGCACGTGTCCGCCAAGGACAAGGGCACCGGCACCGAGCAGTCGATGACCATCACCGGTGGTTCCTCGCTCTCCAAGGAGGACATCGACCGCATGGTGCGCGAGGCCGAGGAGCACGCCGCCGAGGACAAGAAGCGCCGCGAGGCCGCTGACATCCGCAACGGCGCCGAGCAGCTCGCCTACTCGGTGGACAAGCTGATCGCCGACAACGCGGACAAGCTGCCCGAGGAGGTCAGGACCGAGGTCCAGGCCGACGTCGACGCCCTCAAGAAGGCCCTGGAGACGCAGGACAACGACGACGAGGTCAAGGCGGCCTTCGAGAAGCTGCAGGCCTCGCAGTCCAAGCTCGGCGAAGCGATCTACGCCTCGGCGCAGCAGGACGCCGGCCAGGCCGGCGCAGCGCCCGCCGACGACCAGCCAGCCTCCGCCGGTACCGACGAGGACATCGTCGACGCCGAAGTGGTTGACGAAGACACCAGCGAGAAGAAGTAGTCATGCCGCACCACGGAAACGAAGAAGAGCACCAGTCGGAACCGGTGAACTCATCCGACAGCCGGAGGATCGACCCCGAGACAGGCGAAGTCCGTGGGCAGCAGCAGGACGCCGGCGAGCCGGCCGCGGAGGAATCCGCGGCCGGAGCGCAGGCCACGCCCGCAGCCGACGCTTCCGACGGGGACGCCCTGGCCCAGGCCGAGGCCATTCTGAACGAGGCCGGTGCCGAGGGCGAGAGCAACCCGGCGGTGGACGTCGTCGCGGAGCTCCGCAACGACCTGCTCCGCCTGCAGGCGGAGTACGTCAACTACCGGCGCCGCGTCGAGCGTGACCGGGACGTCGCCCGCGACCAGGCGGTCATCGGCGTCCTCAACTCGCTGATGCCCGTCCTCGACGACATCGACGCCGCCCGTCAGCACGGCGATCTCGCGGAGGGACCGTTCGCGGCCATCGCGGGCAAGCTCGAGAACGTCCTGAAGACGTACGAACTGACCCGGATCGACGAGATCGGCGTCGCGTTCGACCCGAACGTCCACGAGGCGCTCATCCAGCAGCCGAGTGCGGACGTCCAGGCCGACAGCGTCAGCCAGATCCTCCGCGCGGGCTACCGCAAGGGGGAGCGCGTCCTCCGGGCCGCCCAGGTGATCGTGGCAGTGCCGGAGTAATCAGCGGCACGGGCGCCGGGACAGTTCCCGAACGGCGGCAATGAAATTCCTGAGGGCCTTGGCGGCCCTTGGAATATTGAAGCCGCCTTCCTCGGGAACTGTCCCGGCGTAGCACGCTTACCCACTTTTCGAATCGGAAGAACAACGGAAGGAGACGCCCAGTGGCTAGTCAGGATTGGGTCGACAAGGATTTCTACAAGATCCTGGGTGTCTCCAAGGACGCGTCCGGCGACGACATCAAGAAGGCGTACCGGAAGCTCGCGCGCAAGCACCACCCGGACCAGAACCAGGGGGCTGCGGCGTCGGAGCGCACCTTCAAGGATGTGTCGGAGGCCTACTCCGTCCTGTCCGACGCCGAGCAGCGCCAGCAGTACGACGCCATCCGCGCGATGGGCGGCGGCGCGCGCTTCTCCGCAGGCGGAACAGGCGGCGGCGCCGGGGCCAACGCCGGCTTCGAGGACGTCTTCGGCAACCTCTTCGGCCAGGGCGCAGGCACCCGCCAGCGCACCGGTTTCTCGAACGGCAACCTGCCCCCCGAGTTCGCCGACCTGCTCGGTGGCGGGGGCATGGGCGGCGGCGGCTTCCCCGGCGGGTTCCAGTCCACCCGCCCGCAGAAGGGCGCGGACCGCACGGCGAGCACGTCCATCTCCTTCGCCGGTGCCATCAACGGCACGACGATCGGCCTGCGCGAACCCTCCGGGGAGCAGATCGACGTCCGGATCCCGGCCGGGATCCGCGACGGCCAGAAGGTCCGGGTCAAGGGCAAGGGCCAGCCGGGCCAGGCCGGTCCCGGTGACCTCATGGTCAGCGTCAGCGTGAAGGAGCATCCGCTCTTCAAGCGCGACGGCGACAACATCCGCCTGCACGTGCCCGTCAGCTTCCCGGAGGCGGCGCTGGGCGCCGAGATCCAGGTGCCGACGCTCAGCGGCGAGATGGTCACGATGCGGGTACCCGCCGGCACGCCGTCGGGCAGGACCCTCCGGCTCAAGGGCCGTGGGGTGAAGACCTCGAAGACGACCGGTGACCTGCTGGTGGTCGTCGACGTCGTCGTTCCGCAGAACCTCTCGAAGGAGGCGGAAGCGGCGGTGGAGACGTTCCGCGCCGCCACGAAGGACGCGGATCCGCGGGCGGGCCTGGCCGCGAAGGCGCGCCTGTAGCAGGACGTTCGCGCAGTACCTCCGAGCAGCATCCGGGAGCATCGGCAACGGAAGGAGACCCGCCATGGACCACACCTTGCCCATCTATGTCATCTCGGTGGCCGCCGAGCTCGCCGACATGCACCCCCAGACGCTCCGCCAGTACGACCGCCTGGGCCTCGTGACGCCGAGCCGGGCGCCGGGCCGTGCGCGGCGCTACTCCCAGAAGGACGTCAGTACGCTGCGCGAGATCCAGCGACTCTCGCACGAAGGGGTGTCGCTGGAGGGTATCCGGCGGATCCTCGACCTCGAGAACCAGGTCGCGGCGCTCCAGGCGCGCGTCGCGGAACTGACCTCCGAACTGGCGGCCCGCCACGTCCACGCCGAATCGAGCCGGGTCTTCGCCGCCGGTCTCGCGGGGGACGTCGTCACCCTCGTCCGCGGGCAGCGTCCCCGCCCCCGCAGCCAGGCCCTCATGGTGTGGCGCCCCGAGTCGGCGCGCACCTCCACCCAGGCGTTCAACTAGCCCCCGGAGGACCCGGGGCCGGTCCGCACCGCGGGCCCCGCCCCGGTGGAGCCGCGGACCACCAGGTCCGCCTGGAACAGGATCTCGTTCCGCGAGGCCCGGTCCCCGTCCAGTTCGGTGACCAGCGCGTGGACGGCGGCCTCCGCCATCGCCGCCACGTTCTGCCGCAGGGTCGTCAGCGGCGGATCGGTGAAGGCCATGAGCGGGGAATCGTCGAAACCCACCACCGAGATGTCCTCCGGCACCCGCAGGCCGCGGGTCCGGGCGGCACGGACGGCGCCGAGGGCCATCACATCGGAGGCGCAGACGATCGCCGTGTGTCCCGCGTCGATGAGCTCGTTCGCTGCGCTCTGCCCGCCCTCGATGGTGAACATGCTCGTCGCGACGTGCGGCTCGGCGTCGTCCTCGCCGAGGAACTGGACGAGCCCGGAGCGGAAACCCTCCAGCTTGCGACGGCTCGGGATGAAACGGTCGGGGCCCGTCGCGAAGCCCACGCGCTGGTGGCCCTGCGCCACGAGGTGCCGGACGGCCGTGCGGATGGCGGTGGCGTCGTCGTTGGAGACGGATGGCGCGTCGATCTCGGGCCTGGCCCCGTTGACGAGCACGAACGGCACCCGGCCGCGCAGCCGCCGGTAGCGCTCCATGCTCGCCCGGCCGTCGGAGTGGGCGGCGCAGACGAAGATGATCCCGCTGACGCCCTGGTCCAGCATGAGGGCGACGTACTCGTCCTCGGTGATGCCCCCGCCCGGTAGGGTGCACAGGGCAGGGATGTAGTCGTTGGGTGCCAGCAGGGCCGCGATGGCGCCGGCGAAGGCCGGGAAGATGGGGTTCACGAGGTCCGGGACCACGACGCCGATCTGCCCCTTGGAGCGCCCGGCCGTGCGGGAGGGCCGCTCGTAGCCCAGGCTGTCCATCGCCGCGAGGACGGCCTCCCGGGTCTCCTGGGAAGCACCGCCCTTGCCGTTCAGGACGCGCGACACGGTGGGGACGCTGACGCCGGCAGTGCGGGCGACGTCGTCCAGGCGTGGCCGCTCGCGACGCTTCCCGGGGGTCATGGCCCTAATCTAGCGCAGGCCGCGGGCGCTCCCGAAAGATTGCGTGAAAGTTTTGCGAAGACCTTCTGCTCAGCCCCCGGCGTCCCTAGGGTAAGAGTATCCACTCCTCCTCAGTCCGGCCTGCAGCGACGCATGGCCGGGGAAGGACCACCATGACCCTGAACACCACGGATACGGGCCGGACCGGCGGAAGGCCGCCCCTTCGGCGCCGGTCCCGGCTCGCCGCCGTCGTCCTGACCGCGCCGCTCCTCGCGACCCTCATGCCTGCGCCCGCCCTGGCCGACCACACGACGCCGCCGGGTACGGTCGCGCTCGTGGGCTCCCTGCAAGCGGAACTCGGCTGTCCCGACGACTGGCAGCCGGAGTGCGCAGCCACCAGACTCGTACCCGTGGACGGCTCGCCGGACACCTGGTCGGCGACCTTCGATGTCCCCGCCGGATCCTACGAGTACAAGGTGGCGCTGAATGAGTCCTGGGGCGAGAACTACGGCGCCGACGGCGCTGCCGGTGGCGCGAATCTCGCGCTGCAGGCTCCGGGCGGCCCCGTGACCTTCACCTACGACCACCGCACGCACGTCATCTCGAGCGACGCGCCCCCGGCGCCCACGGGGTCGACGGCGGCGCACTGGCTCACCGCGGACACCCTCGCCTGGGGTGCGGAGCTGCCGGAGGACGCCCGCTTCCGGCTGTACTCCGCCCCGGAGGGCGGACTCGTCGCCGAGGACGATCGTGTCACGGGTGGCACCTACCTCGACCTCCAGCGCGGCAGCGATGACCTGCCTGCGGATCTCGCCGCCCGGTACCCGCACCTGGCCGACCTCATGACCGTGACGCTCGGGAAGAAGGACGCCCGGAAGGCCGGTGAACTCCTCAGGGGTCAGCTGCTCCTCGCCGCCGTCGGGCCGGACGGGAAGGTCCTGGCCACCACCGGCGTCCAGGTGCCCGGAGTGCTCGACGACCTCTACGCAGGAGCCGAACGCCGGCAGCTCGGCCTCAGCTGGAAGGGCAGGAAGCCGCACCTCGACCTGTGGGCCCCGACGGCGCGCAGCGTCTCCGTACAGGTCTTCCGCGACGGCTCGGGCGGCGAGCCGATCGCCACGCGCCCCCTGCGCGCGGGCAAGGACGGCGTCTGGAGCGTCGACGGCGAGAAGGACTGGAACGGTGCGTACTACCTCTACGACGTCGAGGTCTTCGTCCCCGAGACCGGCGCCGTGGAACGCAACCTCGTGACCGACCCCTACAGCGTCGGCCTGTCCACGAACTCGGAGCGTTCACTGATCGTGGACCTCACGGATCCGGCGCTCATGCCGTCGTCGTGGTCCACCCTGCCGAAACCTGTCCTCGAGCGCCCCGAGGAGCTGTCCGTCTACGAACTCCACGTGCGGGACTTCTCCATCTCCGACGCCACCGTGCCCGAGGCCGAACGCGGCACGTACGCCGCATTCAGCCGGCCGGACAGCGCCGGCATGCAGCGGCTCTCGGAGCTGGCCGACAACGGGCTCAACGCCATCCACCTCCTGCCCGTGAACGACATCGGCACCATCGAGGAGGACCGGGCGCGGCAGTCCGAACCCGCCTGCGACCTCGAGGCGTTCGCCCCGGACAGCACCGGACAGCAGCAGTGCGTCACCGACGTCGCCGCCCGGGACGGCTTCAACTGGGGCTACGACCCGCTGCACTACACGACGCCGGAGGGCTCCTACTCCACGAACCCCGAGGACGCCACGCGCATCCGCGAGTTCCGCGGCATGATCGCCTCGCTCAACGGGTCCGGGCTGCGGGTCATCCAGGACATCGTCTACAACCACACCGCGGGTGCCGGCCAGTCGTCGGAGAACAACCTCGACCGGATCGTGCCCGGCTACTACCACCGCCTCGACCCCGAGTCGGGTGCCGTCGAGACCTCGACCTGCTGCCCGAACACGGCGACCGAACACACCATGATGGGCAAGCTGATGGTCGACTCGATCGTGACGCTCGCGCGCACTTACAAGCTCGACGGCTTCCGGTTCGACCTCATGGGGCACCACTCGAAGCAGAACATCCTCGACGTCCGTGCGGCCCTCGACACGCTGACCCTCGAGCGCGACGGCGTGGACGGCACGTCCATCTACCTCTACGGCGAGGGCTGGAACTTCGGGGAGGTCGCGGACAACGCCCGGTTCGTCCAGGCCACGCAGGCCACCATGGCCGGCACAGGCATCGGCACGTTCAACGACCGGCTCCGCGATGCCGTGCGCGGCGGCGGACCCTTCGACGACGACCCCCGGATCCAGGGCTTCGCCTCCGGGCTGCTGACCGACCCGAACGGCGTCGCCGGCAACGGCACCACGGCCGAACAGCGCGCCGAGCTGCTGCTGTCGCAGGACCAGATCCGGGTGGGGCTCACCGGCAACCTGAGGGACTACACGTTCACCGACCGCACCGGCCGGCAGGTCACGGGCGCCGACGTCGACTACAACGGGTCGCCGACCGGGTACGCCGCGGACCCGCAGGAGAGCATCACCTACGTGGAGGCGCACGACAACGAGACGCTCTTCGACGCGCTCGCGTTCAAGCTGCCGGCCGACACCCCGATGGCCGACCGCATCAGGATGCAGACGCTGGCGCTGTCCACCACGGCCCTCGGCCAGGGGGTCTCCTTCTGGCACGCGGGAGGCGAGGCGCTGCGCAGCAAGTCGCTGGACCGCAACAGCTACGACTCCGGCGACTGGTTCAACATCCTCGACCACACGGGCACGGACAACGGCTTCGGCCGGGGGCTGCCGCCGCGGGCTGACAACGAGGGCAAGTACGCGTTCATGCGGCCGCTGCTGGCCGACCCGGCGCTCAAGCCGTCACCGGCTGACATCGACGCCGCGAGCGGGCAGGCGCAGGAGCTGCTGCGGATCCGGCAGGGCAGCCCGCTGTTCAGCCTCGGCACGGCCGCGCTCGTCCAGCAGAAGCTGTCCTTCCCGGGCAGCGGCCCGGACCAGACGCCCGGCGTCATCGTGATGCACCTGGACGACACCGTCGGTCCCGATGTCGATCCCGGGCGGAAGGGCATCGTCGTGGTCTTCAACGCCTCCGACGAGCCCACCACCCAGCGCGTCCCCGCCGCCGCCGGCAAGGGCTTCGCGCTGCACGCCGTCCAGGCGGACGGGAGCGACGACATCGTCCGCCAGGCGGCGGCCACCGCGGACGGGACGTTCACCGTCCCTGCCCGCACGGTTGCGGTGTTCGAGGCGCGGTAGTCCGCCCCCGGGGCCCGGCATCCCTTCCGGGGTGCCGGGCCACGTGCGTCCCGGGAAGAATCGGCGCGCGTCGCCGCGACGATCGGACCTGGCTGAACCCGGAGACCACGGTGGCTCGCACGACGAGTACCGTCTCGAGCCGGGTGCGTGACGCGGAGGTCTGCGCTACACCGCCAGGGGGACGGGATGCACCTCGTCCGCGGGATGACCTGTGCGTTCGTGAATGCGCTTCACGGCGTCCGCGGACGGGGCGTCGGACAGGCAATAGACGACGCCCGCCTCAGGGTCGGCCCAGGCGCTCCTGAAGACGACGTCCTCCTCGCCCTGAATGGCGAGATCTGCCGCGTGAGCCGCCTCCAGATCCTCCTTCGTCAGGCCCTTCATGTTGTGGTGGACATCCATGAATGAAGGCATGACAACCCTCCTCGATCGTGGTTGATATTGGCTGCAGGGGTGTGAGGTCTGCAGGATAGATGCCTGGCGGAGGGTCGTCAAGAGGCCCGCCCTGGTGTCGGGCCGGGTCCGGGTCAGGCCGACGGGGCGGCGGTGCTCGACCGGATGATCAGCGCGGTCCGGGCGGAGTGGTTGGTGGGACGGTACGCGTCCGGGTCCTGCAGGATCTGCAGGAGGCGCTCGACGGCGCGCTTGCCCTGCTGCTGCGGGAACTGGGCGACGGTGGTCAGGCCGAGCGCCTCACCGAGCTCGTGCCCGTCGATGCCGATGACCGAGACGTCCTCGGGGACGCGCAGGCCCAGCTCGCGGGCGGCCAGGATGGCGCCGATGGCCATCTCGTCGGAGGCACAGAACACGGCGGTCGGGGTGTCCCGCGGGTAGCCGAGGAGCTGCTTCGCCTGGCTGTGCGCGCCCTGGATGGTGAAGTCGGCATCCACACGCCAGGAGTCGAGGATCTCCAGGCCTGCCGCGGCCATCGCCGATTCGTAGCCGTGGCGGCGCGTGCCGGCGATCCGGAAATCGTTCTCGAAGGCGTCGGACCCGCCGATGTGGGCGATCCGCCGGTGCCCGAGGTTGATGAGGTGCTCGGTGGCGAGTTCCGCGATCTCGCGGTCGTTGACGCTGTAGGTCTCCGCGCCGGGGAGCGGGCCGCCGATCCCGACGACGGGCTTCCCGACGGCCAGGAGCTGTCCCAGTTCCTCGCGGCTCAGTTCGAGGGAGACCGGGATGACGCCGTCGCAGCGCTGGCGCAGCAGGAACTCGGAGAGGACCCGGTCGCGGATGGCGGCGTCCTCGTTCAGGTTGTAGAGCGTGAGATCGTAGCCGGCGGTGAGGAGGGACGCCGCGAGGCTGTCCACGATCTGGGAGTAGTACCAGCGGGCGACGGACGGCACGACGACGCCGATGTTGCGGTGTCGCCCGGAGGCCAGGGACGAGGCGGTCGAGCTGACGACGAAGTCGAGCTCCCTCGCCGCCTGCAGCACGCGGGCGCGCGCACGCTCGGAGACCCGGCCGTTGCCGCTGAGGGCCCGGGAGACGGTGGCGGTGGACACGCCGGCCAGCTGGGCGACGTCCTTGATGCCGGCCATGGTCCCCTTTCCGCGTGGGCAGCAGTGACGGGGACACCCCGCCAGGGTGTCCCCGTCCGATCATTGCGGATCCTGTGCGGATCTCCTACCCGGCGGCGGCCATCAGCCAGACGCAGGCGTTCGGGGCGAGCGTGCCCTCCGTGACCGAGCCCGGCGTGCTGGCGGCGATGACGGTGCCTTCCGGCAGGGGAGCGGCGAACTCGCCCATGTTGAGCACCACCATCACCTCGCCGTTCCGGAAGGCGACGACGTCGGACGCCTCGAACTCACGGGACCAGCTGAGGGACCCGGCGCCGAGGCGCAGGTCCCGGCGGAGCTGCAGGGCCGTCCGGTACAGGGAGAGGGTGGACTCGGGGTCTGCGGACTGCGCGTCGCGCGCGTACTCCGCCCAGCCCTCGGGCTGCGGCAGCCACGGGGCCACGGGCGCCTCGGCGTCACCGAACCCGAACGCCGGCGCCTCGGCCTGCCAGGGGAGGGGGACGCGGCATCCGTCGCGGCCGATCCTCTCGCCGGCCGTGCGGACGAAGGTCGGGTCCTGCCGGGCGTCGTCGGGCATTGCCGTGTGGTCGGGCAGGCCGAGCTCCTCGCCCTGGTAGAGGTAGATCCCACCGGGCAGCGCGAACATGGCGAGCGACGCGGCGCGGGCGCGGGCGAGACCGGTCGCGGTGTCGGGCTGCGCGTCCGAGCGGCCGATGCCGTCGCCGCCCCGCGGCGGGCCGTCCGTCAGCCCGAAGCGGCTGGCGTGCCGCACGACATCATGGTTGCTGAGCACCCAGGTGGTGGGTGCGTCCACGGCGTCGAACGCGGTGAGGGAGGAGGAGATGACGTGCCGGAGTCCGTGGGCGTTCCACGGGTGGTGGAGGTAGGCGAAGTTGAACGCCTGGTGCATCTGGTCGGGGCGGACCCAGTTCGTGAGCCGCGGCAGGGGGTCGATCGAGGCTTCCGCGCACAGGATCCGCTCGCCGTCGTACTCGGCGAGGATGGCCCGCCACTGCCGGTAGATGTCGTGGATCTCCTCCTGGCCGAACATGGGCGCCTCCCAGCCGGGGAAGCCCTCGGAGGATCCGCCGTCGGCGCGTCCGCCCCAGTCCGGCAGCCCCTCGGCCTTGATGAGGGCGTGGGCCACGTCGACGCGGAAGCCGCCGACGCCGCGGTCGAGCCAGAAGCGCAGGACCCGCTCGAACTCGGTCCGCACAGCCGGGTTGTCCCAGTTGAAGTCGGGCTGCGAGGAGTCGAACAGGTGGAGGTACCACTGGCCCGGCGTGCCGTCGGCGTCGATGACGCGGGTCCAGGCCGGCCCGCCGAAGTGCGACTGCCAGTTGTTGGGCGGCTCGCTGCCGTCCGTACCGCGGCCGTCACGGAAGATGAACATCGCCCGTTCCGCGGAGCCCGCGGGAGCCGCGAGGGCGGCCTGGAAGAGCACGTGCTCGCTGGAGCAGTGGTTGGGGACGAGGTCGACGATCACGCGGATGCCCAGGCGGTCGGCGCGGGCCACGAGGGCGTCGAAGTCGGCGAGCGTGCCGAACAGGGGGTCGACGTCGCAGTAGTCCGCGACGTCGTAGCCGCCGTCGCGCTGGGGGGAGGTGAAGAACGGCGAGAGCCAGAGGGCGTCGATGCTGAGCTCGGCGAGGTGCTCGAGTTCGGCCGTGATGCCCGGGAGGTCGCCCATGCCGTCGCCGTTCGAGTCGCGGAAGGACCGCGGGTACACCTGGTAGATGACGGACGAGCGCCACCACTGGTCGCCCTCGGACGGGGCATGGAGGGGTGCGTGGAAGGCATCGGGGGAGGACAGGTCCTCACCGTGCAGGAGCGGGGCGATCTCAGACATGCGAATCATCCTAGACCGCGGGGGGCCGGAATATGGAAGCGCTTTCAACGAGAACACTCTTGCATCTGCGACTTTCCTTCGGTTTCGGCGCGTCGAAGGACCTTCTTTGAAGAAATCCGATGCAAGCGTTTACAGTTGTGACTCGGGTCACCGTCGCCTCCGAGTAGGAGCGGCTGCGACACCTCCATCTCCCGGCCCGCGAAGCCCCGTGCTTCATCGGGAGATCGACAGAAGCCGTTCATGAAAGGAACACCAATGAAGGTGCGATCCCCCCAGCCGACCCGTCGGCACGCTCTGATCACCGGCGTCATGTCGGTGGCCGTCCTGGCCCTCACGGCCTGCGGCGGAGGGGCCGCCGAGTCCTCCTCGGCCGGCTCCAGCTCCGCCGCCCCGAATCTCGCCGAGGGCGGCGCCACCACCCTCACCATGTGGGTCGACGCCGAGCGCGCCCCCGCCCTCGAGGAGATCACCAAGTCCTTCAAGGAGGACACCGGCATCGAGGTCAAGCTCGCGGTCAAGGACTTCGCCGCCGTCCGCGACGACTTCATCACCCAGGTGCCCACCGGCAAGGGACCCGACCTGATCGTGGGCCCCCACGACTGGCTGGGCACGTTCGTGCAGAACGGCGTCGTCGCCCCCGTGGAGCTCGGCGACAAGGCGTCCGAGTTCCAGGAGTCCGCCGTGCAGGCCATGACCTACGACGGCAACGTCTACGGCGTGCCCTACGCGCTGGAGAACATCGCGCTGCTGCGCAACACGGACCTCGTCCCCGAGGCCGCCGCCACGTTCGACGAGGTCATCGCCAACGGCGAGGCCGCCGTCGCCGACGGGAAGGCGACCTACCCGTTCCTGGTGGGCATGGACCCCAAGCAGGGCGACCCCTACCACCTGTACCCGCTGCAGACCTCGATGGGCGTGCCGGTGTTCGGGCAGAACGAGGACGGCAGCTACAACCCCGACGAGCTGCTGCTCGGCGAGCCGAACGGCGTCGAATTCGCCAAGAAGCTCGTGGAGTGGGGCGACACCGGATCCAAGATCATCAACTCGAACATCACGGGTGACATCGCCAAGGAGAAGTTCAACGCCGGGGAGTCGCCCTACTTCCTCACCGGCCCCTGGAACGTCCCCGACGCGCAGGCCGCAGGCCTGAACCTCGCCGTCGACACGCTCCCCACGGTCGGCGACCAGGACGCCCAGCCCTTCATCGGCGTCAACGGCTTCTTCATCTCGTCGAAGAGCGCCAATGCGCTCGCGGCGAACGAGTTCGCCGTCAACTACCTGAGCACCGAAGCCGCCCAGGACGCGATGTACGACGTCGGAGGCCGCCCGCCCGCCCTCAAGGCCAGCTTCGACAAGGCGGCGTCCGATCCCATCGTCGCCGCGTTCGGTGAGATCGGCGCCAACGGCGTCCCGATGCCCGCACTGCCCGAGATGCAGGCCGTCTGGGCCGACTGGGGAGGAACCGAGCTCGCGCTGATCAAGGGCAGCGCGGATCCCGCTGCGGCCTGGACCACCATGGTGAGCAACATCGAGGCGAAGATCGCCGAACAGTAGGACCCGCAGTAGCGCAGTAGCGCAGTAACGCAGTAACGCAGTACCCCGGCGCCCGTCGCCCCGGCGACGGGCGCCACCTTTCTCATCGCCACCCCTTCGAGGTGGCGGCACCACAGCAGCGGCCTTCCGCGCCGATCACCGAAAGCCTCCGCCATGCTCACAACGGCCCCTCCCGGCCCGGCCGCCACGCGTCCGACGAAGCCAGCCGTCCGCTCCGATTCGACCCTCGGCCTGCTCGCGAAGATCGTGCTGCTCGGCCTCGTGGACGCCTTCGCCGTCTACGTCCTCATCACGCTCTTCCTGCAGGAGAAGTGGGTGATCCTCCTCGTCGGGGCAGCCGTGACGGTCCTCATCAACTGGATCTACCTGCGCAGGGGCGGCCTGCCGGCGAAATACCTCGCCCCCGGGATCTTCTTCCTGGTGGTCTTCCAGGTGTTCGTCATGATCTACAGCGGCTACGTGGCCTTCACTAACTACGGTGACGGCCACAACAGCACCAAGGCCGACGCGGTGAACGCCATCCAGCTCTCCGCGCAGCAGCGGGTCCCGGATTCCCCCGCCTACCGCGTCTCGGTCCTCGAGGCCGACGGCGTATTCCACCTCCTCGCCACCGACCCCGACGGCGGGGTGTCGGTGGGCACCACCGGCGTGCCGCTCGAGGAGGCCGACGACGCCGTCACCGACGGCACCGGCAAGGGCGTGGAACTCGAGGGCTACCGCACGCTGCAGTTCGGGGAGGTCCTCGCGAACCAGGCGGACATCCTCGCGATCACCGTCCCGTTCTCCGACGACCCGGAGGACGGCAGCCTCAAGACCAGCGACGGCTCGAACGCCTACGTCTACCGCCCGGCGCTGAGCTACGACGAGACCACGAGCACCTTCACCGACCTCGAGACGGGGACCACCTACTCCGACACCGGCGAGGGCTCCTTCCGGTCCGCGGACGGCGAGCAGCTGAGCACCGGCTGGAAGATCAACGTGGGCTTCGACAACTTCGTGAAGGCGTTCACCGACCCGAACATCCGCGGCCCGCTGCTGCAGGTGGTCCTGTGGACCTTCACCTTCGCGATCGTGTCCGTCCTGTCCACGTTCGCGCTCGGCCTGTTCCTCGCGAACGCCTTCAACCTGCCGGACCTCCGCGGCAAGCGGATCTACCGCATCCTGATGATCCTGCCCTACGCCTTCCCGGCCTTCCTCGCCGGCCTCGTGTGGTCGGGCCTGCTGAACCCCGAGTTCGGCTTCGTCAACAACACCTTCTTCGGTGGCGCGGACATCCCGTGGCTGACGGACCCGCTGCTCGCGAAGATCAGCGTCCTGGTCGTGAACCTCTGGCTCGGCTTCCCGTACATGTTCCTGGTGTGCACGGGGGCCCTGCAGTCCCTGCCCGAGGAGGTCACCGAAGCCGCCCGCATGGACGGCGCGACCGCATGGCGCACCTTCACCGCCATCAAGCTGCCCCTCCTGCTGGTGTCGGTCGCGCCGCTGCTGATCGCGAGCTTCGCCTTCAACTTCAACAACTTCAACGTCATCTACATGCTGACCGACGGCGGCCCCCGCTTCTCGGGCACGACGGCGAACATCGGCCACACCGACATCCTGATCACCATGGTCTACGAGATCGCGTTCGGCACCGGGGTGGGCCGCGACTACGGCCTGGCCAGCGCACTGTCCATCATCATCTTTCTCATCGTCGCCGTGATCTCCGCCCTCAGCTTCCGGCAGACCAAGGCCCTGGAGGACATCAACTGATGACCACGTTCACCGATCCCCAGGCAGCCGCCCCCACCGAGACGCGGGCGGGCGGGTCCGGCCGTGTGCCGGAGCAGCGCAGGCGCACGTTCGGCCAGTGGTTCAGGCACAAGGGCTGGCGCCACGTCGTCGGCGTCGTGACCACGCTCTTCGCCGTGTTCCCGCTGCTCTACGTGCTCTCCGCCGCGCTGAACTCCAACGGCACCATGGCCGGCTCCAACGTCCTGTTCAGCAGGTTCGACACCGGCAACTTCGAGGCGCTGTTCAGCAACCCGAGCAGGCCCTTCGGGCGGTGGTTCATGAACACCATGATCATCGGCGTGGTGACCTCGGCGGCCACCGTGTTCCTCGGCGCCCTCGCCGCCTACGCGTTCAGCCGCATGCGCTTCAAGGGCCGCCGCGTGAGCCTGCTCTCGCTGCTGATCCTGCAGATGTTCCCGCAGCTGCTCGCCGTCGTCGCGATCTTCCTGCTCCTCAACGCCATCACCGACGTCGTCCCGTGGCTGGGCCTCGGCAGCCAGCTCGGCCTGATCATGGTCTACCTGGGTGGCGCCCTGGGCGTGAACACGTACCTCATGTACGGGTTCTTCAACACCGTCCCGAAGTCCCTGGACGAGGCCGCGCGCATCGACGGCGCCAGCCACGTGCAGGTGTTCTTCACGATCATCCTGCCGCTCGTCACGCCCATCCTCGCGGTGGTGGGGCTCCTCGCGTTCATCGGACTGAGCAGCGAATTCGTGATCGCCAGCGTGGTGCTGACCGATCCCGAGTCGCAGACCCTCGCCGTCGGCCTGTACTCCTACGTGGCGCAGCAGCGGTCGGAGAACTGGGGCGTCTTCGCGGCGGGCGCGGTGCTCGCGGCCGTGCCGGTCATGGCCCTGTTCCTCTTCCTGCAGAAGTACATCACCACCGGCCTCGTCTCCGGCTCCGTCAAGGGCTGAGCCGTGCAGGACCCGTTCCTCGCACCCCACCACGACGGCTCGCCCCTGTACGTGCCCGAGCAGTCGCCGGGTGTGGGCGACACCCTGGCGGTGCGCGTGCGGGTCCCCGCCCGGTGGGGCACACCCTCGCGGGTGTTCGTCCGGTCCCTCCGCGACGGCGAAGGGCACTACGACGAGGCGCGGCTCCTTCCCGCCGACGGGGACGACGGCGGCTGGGCGTGCTGGGAGGCGCGCGTCACCGCCGTCAATCCCACGCTCCGCTACCGGTTCGTGTTCGAACTGCCGGGCGCCCACGGGCCCCTGCTCCGGTGGCTCAACGCCACCGGGGTGTCCGGCCGGGACACTCCCGACCGCGACGACTTCCGGATCGACTGCCGCCCCGCGCCTGCGCCGTGGGCCCGCGCCGCCGTCATCTACCAGGTCTTCCCCGACCGGTTCGCGAGGTCCTCCGCCGCGGCGCCCCTGGACGCCCTCCCGGACTGGGCCGTCGGCTGCCCCTGGGACGAGCCGGTGCAGCCGCGCGGCGCGCTGACACCCCGGCAGGTGTACGGGGGAGACCTCGACGGCATCACCGAGCGCCTCGACCACCTCCAGGCGCTGGGCGCGACGGTCCTGTACCTGACGCCCTTCTTCCCCGCGCGGTCCAACCACCGGTACGACGCCTCGACGTTCGACGAGGTGGACCCGCTCCTCGGCGGGAACGCCGCCCTCGTCCGGCTCGTCGAGGCCGCCCACGCCCGCGGCCTCGCCGTCCTCGGGGACCTCACCGTCAATCACACCGGCGACGCCCACGACTGGTTCCGGAAGGCCTCGGCCGATCCGACCTGCGAGGAGGCCGGCTTCTACTACTTCAGCGAGGACGGCACGGAGTACGCCAGCTGGTTCGGCGTCCCCAGCCTGCCCAAACTCGACTGGTCCTCGCCGGAACTGCGTCGGCGGTTCGTCGAGGGCCCGGAGTCGGTGGTGGCCCGGTGGCTGCTCCCGCCCTTCAACCTCGACGGCTGGCGCATCGACGTCGCCAACATGACCGGGCGGCACGGGCCCGTCGACCTCAACCGGGAGGTGGCCGCGCTCATCCGCGGCACCATGGACGCCGTCCGGCCCGGACTGATGCTCCTCGCCGAATCCACGGGTGACGCCACCGACGACCTCTCCGGGCGGACCTGGGACGGCGGCATGACCTACTCGAACTTCACGCGGCCGCTCTGGCAGTGGCTGGCCCGCGGGGGACGGGCGACGGCGGGCATCAACTTCTTCGGCACGCCCGCGCGCGGCGTCCCCCGGATCGACGGCGGCGACCTCGTCGCCACGCACACCGCGCTGTCCTCCGGATTCTCCTGGCGGGTCCGCTCGCAGAACATGACGGCGCTGAACACCCACGACACCGCACGCGCCGCCACGGTGATGATCGACGGCGGCCCCGCCGTCGGGCTGGCCCTCGCCTTCCTGCTGCCGGGTCTGCCCACGCTCTTCGCCGGCGACGAGTTCGGTCTGCGGGGCACCAACGGCGAGGACGCCCGGACACCCATGCCGTGGGACGGTCCCGATCGACGGCCCGCTGACGCGCGCGCCCTGATCGCGGACCTGGCGGCGCTCCGGCGCGCCTCTCCGGCGCTGCGGGACGGCGCGGTGCGCTGGCTGGCCGCGACGCCCGACGCCGTCGTGTTCGTGCGTGAACACGAGGTGGAATGCCTCGTGGTCGCGGCGGCACGGGCGGAGCACGACGGCGTCCGGGTGCCGCTCGACCTGCTGCCCGGCCCGTGGGCCCCGGCCCGGCCCGTCGGTCCGGGCCCGCACGGGGTATCGGTTGAGGAGACGGCGGACGCGCTCGTGGTCTCCGGCCGCGGACCGGGAGTCCAGGTGTGGCGCCTCCCGGGCGTCCCTACCCCCGGACGCTAGGGACGGCAGGCCCTTCGACGGGTGGAATTTGTCAGGGGAGGCGGGCAGACTGGATGGATGAACCACATCTCGGGACACCATCATGCTTGAGGAGCTCGTCGAAGCCTTCGCCATCGGCCTCGGGGTGCTCCTCGCCCTCGGCGCCGGTACCGGCGTCGCCGGCTGGGTGGTGGTGCGGAAGGTCAGGAGCTCCCGCATCATCGAGCGGACCAGGGATCGCGGCATGCTGGCCGCCCGCGCCTACTCCCCGGACGCGCTGACCCGGGAACCCGCACGGCTGATCGGCAACCTCGCGCGGTCCTCGCGTGCCACGCACCTCGCCCTGTCGGAGGCGAAGGCCCAGGGCCGTCCGGTCGGCGACCTGCCGCGGGCCGCCACGGAGATCGACCAGGCGGCCGCTTCCCTGGAGAACCTGCTGCGGGCCGCGGACCGGGAACCGAACCGGGCGCTGAAGCAGGAATGGACCAGGGACCTCTCCGCCCAGGCGCAGGCCCTCGACGAACTCTCCGCCGACCTGCGCCGGAGCCTCCTGCAGACCTCACGCTCCATCGACACGCTCCAGCTCGAGCGTGCCACCACGCGCCTGCGCACCGAGATCTCGGCCATGGGGGCCTGGCGGGACACGTACGGGAACCGGCAGACGTGGTGAGAGGTTTGATCAGGTAGCCACACCACAACCAGCCGGGGGTCCGAGCAATGTCGATCAAACGCCGCATCACGCGCATCGTGCAGGCCAACCGGAACGCGGCGGCCGAAGCGAAGCAGGACCCCCGGGTCCAGGCGCAGAACGCCCAGGTGTCCCAGCACTCGCTGCTGGATCAGGCGCGCCGCGGGGCGGCCGACGTCGCCGCACACCACCACCGCGTGGGTCTCGCCGCCAATGACGCCGCCGCCTACCTCAACCGGGTCGAAGCGGCCGCCGCGGCCGCCGTCCAGCGCGGGGACGACGACGCCGCCCGGGCCGCGATCCGGGAGTCGATGACGGCACGCCGACGCCTCGACACGCTCACCCGGCAGCTCCGCGAGGCGGAGGAGCAGTCCCGCCGTCTGCAGCAGGACGTCCGTCGGCTCGAACAGCGCGTGCAGCAGAACGCCATGGAGTACGACGCCATGCTGGCCCGGCGTGCCGCAGCGCAGGCCGCCATCGGCGTGCACGACGCCCTCGCCTCCTCCTCGCGGGAGGGGGCGGCGATCGACGCCGCGCGCCGCAACGCCGAGCTCGAGGTGCGCCGCTTCGAGGCCCAGGCGCGAGCGCGCGAGGAGCTCTCCTGGACCGACCCGTCCTCCCCGCGCCTGCAGCAGGCCTTCGAGGAACTCGAGGCGGAGGCGGCGACGCAGCAGGAGCTCGAGAAGCTCAAGCGGAGGAACGACCGAGGCTATCCTCCAGTGCAGCGCTGAGCGCCCGCAGGAGGGCGTCGTCGATGTCGTCCTCGTTCCGGAGCCGGATGCGCCAGGCGAACGGGTCGTCGCCGCGGACCGGTTCGAGTCCGGGCAGGTCCGGCACCGCCAGCCGGAAGGACAGATCGACGGCGGTACGGGTGGTCGGGGCGAGCTGCGCGAACTTCCGCCGCGACGACTGCAGCGAGACGTAGGTCTTCCGCATCTGGATGATCGTCCCGGGTGTCGCCGCGGCCCACAGCAGGATCCGGTCGGCGACGGGCTTGAGGGCCGGCCGGTCCGCGTACTGGGCGTCGTAGAGCTCGTCGGCGGACCGGAGGAACATCTCGGGGAGCCCGAAGACCTCCCAGTCGACGCTCATCAGGCTGTACCCGGTGACCCCCTGCTCCCTGAGCCAGCGGGCCAGGTCCTCGTGCGTCGTGATGCCCGCGGCGCGGGCGTCGCCCGCCCAGTCCGACGGCGTCCGCCCGGTGGTACGGAGGAGGCGTGCCGCGTTCGCGTCCACCATCGACTGCCAGCTCTGCATCTCGGCCATGCCCACACTGTAGCGGCAGCGGTGGCGCACCATCCTCGGGTCCGCACGCCCGGTCCGCGTGCCGGAAAGGCGCCGACGGGCGTTGCTACACTCGGCGCATGACCGAGCTGAGCGGTGCCCATGTCCTCGTCGTCGGCGCCACCGGCGTCCTCGGGGCCGAGCTGTCCCGCCAGCTCGCGGCACAGGGGGCCCGGCTCACGCTCTCCGGGCGGTCCGAGGACAAACTGGGGAGACTCGCGGAGGAACTCGGGGAGGCCGTCGTCGGTCGCGTCGCCGCTGATCTGGGCAGGCCCACGGGCCCGGCGGACATCGCCGCCGCGGTGTACGGCCGGGAGCTGGACGGACTCGTGTTCGCGTCCGGCGTGGTGGCCTTCGGGCCCGCCACCGAGGTCGACGACGACACCCTCGACGAGCTCGTGCTCGTGAACCTGCTCGGCTACATGCGGCTCGTCCGTGCGGTCGCCCCCTCGCTCGGGAAGGACTCGTTCATCGCGCAGATCAGTGCCGTCGTCGCCGAGAGCCCGACGGCGGGTATGGCCGCGTACTCGGCCACGAAGGCGGGGCTGAGCGCATACGGGAAGGCACTGACGCTGGAGCTGCGCCGGCAGGGCGTCCGGGTCCTCGACGCGCGTCCGCCGCACACGGAGACCGGGTTGGCCACGCGGCCCATCGCAGGGGAGGCCCCCAGGCTGCCGCAGGGCAAGGATCCGGTGGCCGTCGCCGGACGCATCGTCAGCGCCATCCGCGACGGTGAACGGGACCTGGCCTCGTCCGCGTTCTGAGGCCGTCAGCCCGGGGAGCGGCCCCGTCCTACCGCACCCGTGCGACGCGGGCCGGCATCGGGACGGCGGCGACGGCACTGGCCGCGCACGCGAGAGCCGCCGCCGGGAAGGCGACAGCGGCGCTGCCCGCCTGGAGCAGGAGCCCCGTGAGCGATGCCCCGACCGCCTGCCCGAGCACGAGGGCGATGAACAGGAGTGACGTCCCGGCCGCGCTGTCGGCCGCCGTGGCGGCGGCCCACAGGATGAGCACGGACGTCGCTGCCGTGTAGGCGAGGCCGAAGCAGAAGACGGCGGTATAGGCCAGGAGGAGGGAACCGGGCGCTGTCCCCACGAGCGTGGTCGCCGCCGCCGTGACGATGGTCGACAGCGACCACGTCACGGGGATGGAATGCCCCGCGAGCCAGCGGGACACCGCGGCGGCTCCGGCGCCACCCAGCCCCAGGGCTATCCAGGCGCCGGCGGTCAGGCCGACGCCCATACCGCCCGCCTGCTCGAGCGTCGCCCTGCCGTAGACCCACACGGCGGCGGACCCGCTCCCGAAGACGAGGGCGCCGCCGAGCGGCCTGGCCAGTCCGTGCAAACCCGACCGCGCGACGAGCGAGGGCGCGGCCCGCTGCCCGGCAGGGAGGCCGGGCGTGCCGGTCCCCCTGTCCAGCCGCAGGACAGCGACCATGGACGCCACGGCGAGGACCGCCACCAGCACCCAGGCCAGGCGCCATGCCTCGCCGAGCACGAGGGACAGGGCCCCCGCGAGGACCACGCCGAACCCCGTCCCCGAATTGACCGCCGACTGGAGCCGCCCCTGGGCCGGGGAGTCGGCGTTGCGGCCGACCAGCTCCACCATGGCGGGGGAGGCGAACCCCGCTCCCATCCCGGCGAGCAGGACTCCTCCCGCGAACACCGGGGTGCTGGGGGCGGCGGCGATACCCAGGCTGCCGAGGGTCGCGGAGAGCCCGGCGAGCACGGCCACCGCGCGGGGACGGAGGGAGGCGTGGCGGAAGCCGATGCCGGCGGACACGCAGTAGAGGATCGAGGCGCCGGACGCCAGCAGTCCGCTCACCGCGGGCGTCAGGGGGAACGCCGCGGAGAACGCCGGCAGGAACAGTCCGTAGCCGAGGCGGGCCAGGCCGTAGGTGACGGCGATGAGCGCGACGCCGGACGTCGCGAACAGCAGGGCGTGGGGCCGGGCAGCTGACTGTAACGATCGTTTCATTGAAACGAACGTTATACCCTTGTCCCATGGCACTCCAACCAACGGCACGGGACCGGCTGCTCGACGCGGCGGAGGACCTCACAGCGACGCAGGGGGTGAGCGTCACCCCCGTCGACGCGATCCTCCAGCGCGCCCGGGTCTCGCCGGCCACGCTCTACGCGCATTTCGGCAACAAGGAAGGCCTGATCACGCAGGCCCTGCGCCGTCGGCTGACCCGGTGGGACACCACCTGGCAGGAATGCGTCGACGAGGCGCCCACCCCCGAGGAGAAGCTGCTCGCCGTCTTCACCGCACTCTCCCGGCACCGGCATGCCCTCACGCCCTCGCGGTGGTGCGTGTTCCTCGGCGTCGCCGCGGAGACCCCGCACCCCGGGCGGGACCTCGAGGACGCGCTCGCCGCCGACACCCGGCTGCTCCTGGGCCGGCTGGAGGACCTGGCGGTCCCCCTCGTGGGCGCGCAGCAGGCGCCGTTGCTGGCGGGTCGGCTCGTCCTGATCTACACCGGCGTCCTCGGGATGATCCTGCGCGGAACGGACGTGGACACCGCCACCGCCGAGGGCAGGCACATCGCCGGCACCACCCTGCGCGCCGTCACCGGACCGACGTCCCGGGGGCGCTGAGCGCCGGCACGGGTCGGTGCCGCTCGGCGCGCGGTCAGGCGAAGTCCCGGACCTTCTTCCAGCCGGGATCGAGGGTGTGCCGCGCGGTGACGTCGCGCCGTTCGCGGGCCGCGGCGTCGAGGACGTCCCTGCCGTTCTGGTCCTCCGAGTCGGAGTAGAAGTGGAGGGTCCGGACGCCCCTGGACGTCTCGGCGGCCACCAGCATCCCCCGGAACCCGAGCGCCGTCACGAGCGAGTCCTCGAGGCCGTTCAGGGCATCGAACGCCGCGGGGCGGGGGAGGCCCTGCTCGTCGGCGTCGAACGGGACCCGCAGTGCCGTGTGGAGGTCGAAGCGGGGATGGTCGATCCACCGCAGCGGGCGCAGGACCCGCACGAGGATCGGATGGCCCGCTCCGAGGGTCCCCTGCAGGAGGAGCCAGTCGGGTGCGGGGAGGGTGCGGGCGAGGTCCGCGACCCGGACCGGCAGGTCCGCTGCAGGGATGCTGTCCACCACGTCACGGGCGATGCAGTCCACGCGGCGGATCCAGCGTTCGACGTCGTCCTCACCGAGCAGCCATTCGAGCAGCAGGACGCACAATCCGTATTCGTCGTCCCATTGTCCGGTGAAGCCGGGGTTGTACACGGAGACGATGAAGCCGTCACCCGCGCGGGTCACCGCGGCATGCACGCGGGTCCGGCGGAGGTCGAAGGTCCGGCCGCGGTAGGTGATGGTGGATTCCAGCATGTCCGGTTTGGCGCTGCGGGCGGGGACGAAGTCCCACCGGGGGCCGGGCGGCGGGGACGCCCGGTACCAGCGTTCGGCCACCGGACGCAGCGACGCGTCGCCACCGCTGGAGACGCACAGCGTGTGCTCGGCGTCGGTGCCGGTACGGGTCTCCCATTCGAGGCCATGCGCGATCGCCTGCACACGCCGGGTCATGACGTCCACGTAGGCATCGAAGTCCCCGGCCCGCGTGGCATCGGTCAGGAGCTCTTCGCCGTCGTCCGCCCACCAGCGCCAGAAGGCTTCGATCGGGTCCGTCCCGGCCCTGCGGGCGGAACCCCTGCGGCGGCTGAAGATCCCTCTCACTCCTGCGTCCCCGGTGCTCGCGGGCGCTCAGCGGCGGCGGTAGGTGAGGTCGAACACCGTGCGCCCGGACTCGATCGCCTTGTTCTCGAAACTGGTGAGGGTGCGGCCCCCGAAACGGGGGGCCCAGCCGCCGAGCGAGTCCGTCCCCTCGTTGACGCCCGTGTTCCCGGTGCTCACCGGATCACGGCCCTGACGCACGGGCGCACCGCCGACCACCGATTCCACCCCGCTCTGCCAGACCCGGGTGAGCGGACTGTCCGCGCCGCTGCGTTCGCCGTCGTGGAGGTTCTCGAACTGCGGATGCGCGTCGAGCACGGCGCGCATCTGCACGGCGTAGCTCGACCAGTCGGTGGCGAGGCGGAACAGCCCTCCGGGCGCGATGATGCGGGCGGCGAGCTCGACGTAGTCCTCCTTCACGAGCCGGCGCTTGTGGTGGCGGGCCTTGTGCCAGGGGTCGGGGAAGAAGGTCCAGAGCTCGGCGACGGACGATGCGGGGATCATCCCCTCGAAGGCCTCCGCCGCATTGACCTGAGCGGTCCGCACGTTCGTCAGGTCCTTCTGGCTGATGCGCAGCATGGTCTGGGCGAGCCCGGGGCGGTACACCTCGAGAGCCAGGTAGTCGCGGTCCGGGTCGAGTTCTGCGGCGTGCGCGATGGCTTCGCCCAGTCCGGACCCGACCTCGACGACGAGCGGCGCCGACCGGCCGAAGGCGGCCTCGACGTCGAGCACGAAGCCGGGCGCCACCGAGGTGTCGGCGTTGTGGACGCGCGGGACGTCCAGGAGGAAGGCCTCGGCGAGTTCGTCCCAGGCCTCGCGCCGCCTGCCCTGGAGGCGCGAGCCCCGCCGGACGAAGGACACGGGCTGGGTGCGGTGCGGCTGATCGGGGGTCTGTACTTGAGGATCCATCACTCCCAAGGCTACCGGCCGCGGGTCGTCGCGGCGCTCGGGCAGGGCCCGCGATGCGGGGTTCCGGCGCTCCGGCTGGTAAACTGGGAGAACTTGCCTGCGCACGGCCGACCATGTCATCCAGACGGGCGTCATCCAGAACAGCGCGCAGCCTGCGTCGATAGAACGCATTCTTTTGTCCCGCATCCAGCTCGCACGATCGTGAGCGCGGTGGACACTGTCTGACTCTTCTTCGGCGAACCCCTGCGCCGACCGGCGCCGGGGAACATGAGAAGAAAGTTCGTGTACTCCACATGACTACTTTTGCCGCCCTCGGTGTGCCCAAGGCGCTGGTCGAGAACCTCGCCGCGCAGGGCATCGCCGAACCCTTCCCCATCCAGGTCAAGTCGCTGCCCGACTCCCTCGCGGGGCGCGACGTCCTCGGCCGTGGCCGCACCGGCTCGGGCAAGACCCTCGCCTTCGCGCTCCCCATGGTCGCGCGCCTCGCCGAGCAGGAAGCGGCCTACCGCCGCAAGCCCGGGCGCCCGCTGGCCCTGGTCCTCGCTCCTACACGTGAGCTCGCCACGCAGATCAACGCCACGGTCGAACCCCTGGCCAAGGAACTGGGCCTGAACACCACCGTCATCTACGGTGGAGTCTCCCAGCAGCGCCAGGAGAAGGCCCTGCGCGCCGGCGTCGACATCGTCATCGCCTGCCCCGGGCGCCTCGAGGACCTGATGCGGCAGAAGCTGATCACCCTCGAGTCCGTGGAGATCACCATCCTCGACGAGGCCGACCACATGGCGGACCTCGGCTTCCTGCCCGTCGTGAAGAAGCTGCTCGACACGACCCCGGCCGACGGCCAGCGCCTGCTGTTCTCGGCGACGCTGGACAACGGTGTGGACAAGGTGGTCAACCGCTACATGACCAACCCGGTCACCCACTCGGTCGACGACCCCCAGGCCGCGGTCACCACCATGGAGCACCACGTGCTGCTGATCGGCGACCAGACGCAGAAGAAGCAGCTGATCGTCCAGCTCGCTTCCGGCTCCGGCCGCCGCCTGCTCTTCATGCGCACCAAGCACCACGCGCGGAAGCTCGCCAAGACCCTCACCGACGCCGGCATCCCAGCCGTCGACCTGCACGGCAACCTGTCGCAGAACGCCCGCGACCGCAACCTCGCGGAGTTCTCCTCGGGTGACGTCCGCGTGCTCGTCGCCACCGACGTCGCCGCGCGCGGCGTGCACGTCGACGACGTCGAACTGGTGGTCCACGTGGACCCGCCCACGGAGCACAAGGCCTACCTGCACCGTTCGGGCCGCACGGCCCGCGCCGGCTCGTCGGGCACCGTGGTCACGATCACGTTGCCCGAGCAGAAGTCCGAGGTGCAGAAGCTCATGAAGGCCGCGGGCGTCGACGTCGCGTTCGAGAACGTGAAGGCGACCTCGCCCCTGGTCCAGTCCCTGACCGGGGACCTCGCGGAGAAGATCGACCCCCGCACCCGTGCGGCGCTCCTCGTCTCCCGTGAGGCCGCCCGCGGCCAGGGCACGTCCACCGGCGCGAACGCCGAGCGCAAGCGCGCCCGTCGCGGCGCTCCGGCACCGACCGCGGGTGGTCGTGGGGGCCGCGGCGGTCGGGGACGCGTCTCCGCCGATCCGCAGGCCGCCCAGGGCAACCGCGCCGATCGCCGCAAGGACCAGCCGCAGGCACCCCGCTTCGGTACCGACACCGGTGCCGCGGCGAAGACCGGCGGTACCCGCCGTCGTACCGAGGAGCCCCGCACCGCCTCGGAGACGACGTCGCGCAGCCGCCGTCCGGCGTCGGGCCAGCGCGTCGGCGACGCCGTCCCCCGGACGGCCGCCGGGGCTCCCGCGGCCGGTGGCCAGCGCAGCCATGCGCCGTCGGCCGCACGCTCCGAGGGTGCCCGCCGCTCCGGTGGCTCCCGCAGGGCGAGCGTCCCGGCGTCGAACGACCGCCGCCCGCGCTAGCACCACACGCCGATGAGGCCCCCTACCCGTCCGGGTAGGGGGCTTCACGCGTCCCGGGTGGTGCGGGCGTGCGCCGGGTGGGGAAGAATGGCCGGATGAACGCACTCCTGAACGTCATCTGGCTCCTGTTCGGCGGCATCTGGCTCGCCCTCGGCTATTTCGCGGCGGGCGTCATCTGCTGCCTGCTGATCGTGACCATCCCGTTCGGTATCGCGTCGTTCCGGATCGGGGTGTACGCGCTGTGGCCGTTCGGCCAGACCGTCGTGAACCGGGGCGGGCAGATGGGTGCGTGGTCCACGATCGGCAACGTGATCTGGCTGCTCGTCGCGGGCATCTGGATCGCCATCGGCCACGTGGTCACGGCCATCCCGATGTTCGTGAGCATCATCGGCATCCCGCTGGGCATCGCGAACCTCAAGCTGATCCCGGTGTCGCTGGCGCCGCTCGGCAAGGTCATCGTCCCGTCCCAGGGAACCTACCTGCCGACCTACCGCTGACCTCCCGGCCGACGTGCCGCTGACGGACCGCCGCCGGACGCCCGGTGGCGGCCGGGCCTAGTCCGACGCGGAGCTGTGGACCGCCGACCCGTTCTGCCCGGGCTTGTCCGCGTTCTTCAGCAGGTCGCCGAGCAGGGCGATGATGTCGAGTCCTGTGGTGTCCTTGACCATCTGCGTGGTCTGGTGGACGCCGCTGGAGACGTTCCTGCTGAGCTGGCTCGCGCCGTCGGTGGAGACCACGGTCATGGTGTCGATGGCGGACATCGGGGCGGCGATCTCGCGGGCCATCGCCGGCAGGACCTCGAGGACCTTCGACAGGATGGCGGCTTGGTTGAACTTCTCGTACGCTTCCGCCTGCGCGGCGATCCCCGCGGCCTCGGCCTTGCCGCGGGCTTCCGCGGATCCCGCCTCCGCGCTACCGCGGGACGCGATGACGGCGGCGTCGGCGCGGCCCCTGGCCTCGCTGATGGACGCCTCGGCGGTACCACGCGCGGTGTTCGCCGCGGCGTCCGCCTCTGCGGCCACGCGGTCACCCTCGGCGACGAGCTTGCGGCGCGCGAGGTCCACGCGGGCCTCGATCTCGGTCGCCTCGGAGGCGCGACGGCGCTCCTCGAGCTTCGCGTCGGCCTGCTGGATGAGGCGGTACTTCTCGGCGTCCGCGGGCTTGCGCACCTCGGTGTCGAGCTCGCGCTCGCGCAGCTCCGAACGTCGCTGCGCCACCTGCTGCTCGCGGATGATGACCTGCTCCTGCTGTTCCGCCTGGGCGAGCGGTCCCGAGGCGTCGGCCCGCGCCTGGCGGGCGTCGGCCTCCTCCTTGAGTTCCGCGCGGCGGATGATCAGCTGCTGCTGCGCGAGGGCCACCTGTTCGTCGGACAGGGCGCGTGCCTGCTCCGACTCCTGCATGGACCGCGCCTCGGCGATCTTCGCGTTGCGTTCGGCGAGGGCCGCCTCGGGGCGGCCGAGGTTCTTCAGGTACCCGGAGTCGTCGTCCACGGACTGGATCTGGAAGGTGTCGATCTCCAGCCCCTGGTTGTGCATGGAGTGCTCCGCCTCCTCCTTCACGCTCTTGGCGAAGGTGGACCGGTCCCGGATGATCGACTCGACGGTCAGGGTGCCCACGATGGAGCGCAGCGAACCGGACAGCGTCTCCTGCGTGTAGTGGTCGATGGCGTCCTGCTGGTTGAGGAAGCGCTGGGCCGCCTTGCGGACGGCGTCGGCGTCGCCGCCCACCTTGACCTGCGCGACGCCGGTGAGGTGGAGCTTGATGCCGTTCTTCGAGATGCCTTCGATGCGCAGGGACACCTGCCGGGAGGCGAGGGACAGCGGGTAGGCCCGCTGGGAGAACGGGTTGATGAAGATGCGGCCGAAGACGACGCGCTGGCTGTCCGGATCGGGCTGCCCCTTGCTGTCCTTGGAGGAGATGATGAGTGCCTGGTCCGGGCTGGCGATGTGCAGCGCCATGCGGGCGAGCACGACGGCGGCGACGACGAGGACGAGGAGTACCACCGCGCCGATGATGAGCGGGATGAACGTGAGATCCACTTGCGACCCTTTCAATGGTCTTCGGAGAGGCCCCGGCGGCGCGGGTGCGCGCCGGAGCGTGATCAAGCTACTGCGTGCACTGTGCCGACCCGACCCCATGTCGTCGAAGTGGATGACCCGCATGCTGCGGGTCCGTGGTCCTAGGAGGCGGCTCCGGTGAGGAACGCCTGCATGAGGGGCCCGCCGGAGGTGGAGCCCAGCTCGCCCTCCTCGACGAAGACGGCCACAGCGAGGTCTCCCTGGAGGGCGACGACCCAGGCGTGGGTACGCGGGGGAGTCTCGCTGCCGAACTCTGCGGTGCCGGTCTTGGCCAGGACAGGGGCCCCGGGGACGTCCTGCAGCAGCTGCGCGCCCCCCTGGGTGACGACGGCGCCCATGAGCGTCTTCAGCATCCCCGACTCCGCGGCCGTGAACGCGCTGGGCGTCGCCGCCGCGGAGGGAGCGGCGGTGGAGGGAGCGGCGGTGGAGGAAGCCTCGTCGGAGGGGGCATCCGCGGTGGCCGACGCCGAGCCCGACGGCGAGGCGGTCCCCTCGCCGGTGGACTCGCCGGGTGCGAGGAGTGTCGGCGTGACGCGGGCCCCGGCGCCCACGGACGCCGCCATCGTGGCGAGCGAGAGGGGCGAGACGAGGACCTCGCCCTGGCCGATCATGGCGGCGGCGTGGGCGGTACCCTCGGCCTCGGTGGGTACGGACCCGAAGAAGGCCGGCGTCCCGATGCTCGCTTCGACGCCGATGCCGAGGTCGGTGGCGGCGCCTTCCAGGTCGGCCTGGCTGATCGTGTCCCGTGCGGAGATGAAGCCGGTGTTGCAGGACTGCGCGAAGGTCTCGAGGAGCGGGATCGTGCCGACGGACTGTGCGGGGAAGGTGCTGGCGTTGCTGAACGTCCGGCCGTCGACCGTCACCTCCTCGCTGCACTCGGTCGGTGTCTCGGGCGTGAAACCCTTGCGCAGCAGCGCGAGGCTCGTGGCGATCTTGAACGTGGAGCCCGGCGGGTACTGGCCGAGCAGCGCCGTCTGCAGGCCCTCGCTCCCCGGCCCGTTGGCCGCCGCGAGGATCTCACCCGTGCTGGGGCGGATGGCTACGATCGACGACGCCGACGGCTCGTCCGCGAGCACCTCCTCGCCGAGGCTCTGCAACCGGGGGTCGAGGGTCGTGGCGAGGTCCTCGCCATCCACCGGTGCCGTGGTGAAGAGGTTCCGGGGAGCCGTCGGGGGATCGCCCGCGGGGACCGCGTTCACCGACAGCCCCGGGGTACCGGCGAGCCGGGCGTTGTGCTGGAGCTGCAGCCCGCCCAGGCCGGTGATGTCCCCGGCCCTGACGGTGCCGTCGGTCTGCTCGACGAGCTCCTCGGTGGCCTCCCCGACGCTGCCCAGCAGCTCGCGGGCGAAGGTGCGCGTGGGCGCGAGCTCGAGCGTGTCGGCCTGCCGGAGCGCTCCCGGGATGGCGTCGATCTGCGCGTCGGTCACGGTGCGGGTGGCGTCGTCGCGCAGGACGAGGGCCACCACGAAGGCTTCCTCGCCGGCCGTGGCCACCTGCTCCTCGTAGCCGGCGGCGTCGAGCTCCAGCAGCGTCGCGAGGGCGCGGGCGGAGGCGGCCTGCTGCGCCTCCGGGACCAGCGTCTTGTCGATGCCCACGCGGACGACGGGCCGTTGCGTGACGATGACGGCGCCGTCCGCGCCCGTGATGTCGCCGCGGTCCCCGGGCGTGCGCACGAGGGTGAGCTTCTCCTCCGGCAGCAGGTCGGGGGCGAGGACGCCGGGGTCCCATGCCGTCTGCCAGGAGTCCTCGACGCGCGTGAGGTCCGCCGTCGTGCTGTAGGTCCAGTCCTGGTCGGTCGCGTCGAGGTCCCACACGTAGTCCAGCGTCGCGGTCGCCGTGTCCTCGCCGGTCTCCTCGACGCCGGCCACCGTGACCTGCGGGGGTCCCGGGGCGAAGCCCTCCGTGATCGCGGCCAGCTGGGCGGTCACGTCGGCGGGCTCCGCAGCGGTGAAGGCGGACTGCCCGACGTCGAGCCGTGCGAGTCCCTCGGCCAGCGTGGCGGCGGCGTCCTCGGCCGTCGGCCGGTCGTCCGTGCAGGCCGCGAGGGTGAGGGCGAGGGCGACGGTGGTCAGGACGGACGTGGCACGCTGAAGTTTCCCCATGCGGCCCATTATGTCCGAGAACGCCGGGACGCCCCGTTCCCTCGGCTCGCCGGGGCGTCGCGCCCGCCCCGGACGCGGCGTACCATTCGAGGTCCACGACCCGCCGGGGGCAATGATGCACATCGAGGCACGAACACTCGACGAGGCGGTCGCGCGGAACGCGTTCACGGGCGTGGCCACGGTCGACGTCGGAGAGCGCCGCACCCTCGAGCGCTGCGAGGGCTTCCTGCACCGGGGGCTCCGCGTGCCGATGACGGCGGACACGCGCATCGCGATCGCCAGTGGCAGCAAGGCCTTCACCGCCCTCGCGGTCATGCGCCTGGTCGAGGACGGCACGCTCGGGCTCGGGCAGCGGGTGCGCGGGCTCCTCGGTGACGACCTGCCCCTGATCGCCGACGCCGTCACGATCGAGCACCTGCTGACGCACACCTCGGGCATCGGCGACTACCTGGACGAGAGCGCAGACTGGGAGGCCACCGACTTCGTACTCACCGTCCCGGTGCACATGCTCACCACGGCCGAGGCGTTCCTGCCGCTGCTCGGCGGCCACCCGCAGCAAGCGGCACCGGGGGAGCGGTTCGCCTACTGCAACGGCGGGTACATGGTGCTGGCGGTCCTGCTGGAACGGGTGACCCGGATGACGTACCACGACGCCGTCCGGCGGCTCGTCGTCGATCCCGCGGGGCTGGAGCGCACCGGGTTCCTGCCGCTCAACGACCTGCCGGGGGACGCCGCTCCCGGCTACGTCCTCGACGAGGGCGACCTCGTGAACACGCTGCACCTGCCGGTGCTCGGCAACGGCGACGGCGGAGCATTCACGACGGCGGCGGATCTGCACCGGTTCTGGTGCGCGTTCCTCGACGGGCGGATCGTCACCCGGGACACCATCGCGGAGATGATCCGCCCGCGCCACGACGTGCCGGAGGAAGGGCTGCGCTATGGCATGGGCTTCTGGCTGCACGCGGTCCACCCGGCCCTCGTCCTGGAGGGGTACGACGCCGGGGCGTCCTTCCGCTCCACTCACATCCCCGGGACCCGGACCACGCTGAGCGTGCTGGGCAACAGCACCGAGGGCGCGTGGCCGGTCATCCGGACGTTCGCCGCTGCCGTCGACGCAGAGCCCCGACGGCCGGGGAATTCCTGACTCCCCGACAAAGTTGAGTCGAGTACACTCAAGGCGTCACCAGGATCTCCACCAGGCCAGAAAGGAACCGCGCGTGGATACCAACTTCACCACCAAGAGCCGTGAGGTGCTGTCAGCCGCTGCGATGAACGCGTCCACGGCGGGCAACGCCCAGATCGAGGCGCCGCACTTTCTGAAGGCGCTGCTCGACCAGCGGGACGGCATCGCCGTCGCCCTGCTCCGGGCGGCAGGCGCGGATCCCGACACCGTGAGCGTCCAGGCGAGCGCAGCGATCAAGGCCCTGCCGTCGTCGTCCGGTTCGTCCGTGGCGCAGCCGCAGTTCTCGCGCGGCGCCCTGCAGGTCGTCAGCGCGGCGCAGCAGGAGGCGGAGACGCTCGGGGACCAGTTCGTGTCCACCGAGCACCTCCTCCTGGCCCTGGCGGCCGACGGGGGAGCGGCGGGCGGGATCCTGCGCTCCGTCGGACTCACCCGCGAGGCCCTCGCTGCCGAGCTGCCCGGTGTGCGGGGCGAGAAGCGCGTCACCACGCCGGATCCCGAGAACACCTTCCAGGCGCTCGAGAAGTTCGGCGTCGACCTGACCGAGGTGGCCCGCAGCGGGAAGCTCGACCCGGTCATCGGCCGCGACGCCGAGATCCGCCGCGTGGTGCAGGTGCTCAGCCGCCGCACCAAGAACAACCCCGTGCTCATCGGCGAGCCCGGCGTCGGCAAGACCGCCGTCGTCGAGGGGCTGGCTCAGCGCATGGTCGCCGGGGACGTCCCCGAATCCCTCCGCGGCAAGAGGCTCATCAGCCTGGACCTCGGGTCGATGATCGCGGGCGCCAAGTACCGCGGCGAGTTCGAGGAGCGCCTGAAGGCGGTCCTCGAGGAGATCAAGGGGTCGAACGGCCAGGTGGTGACGTTCATCGACGAGCTCCACACCGTGGTGGGGGCCGGCGCGTCCGAGGGCTCGATGGACGCCGGCAACATGCTCAAGCCCATGCTGGCGCGCGGCGAACTCCGGCTGATCGGCGCGACGACGCTGGACGAGTACCGCGAGAACGTCGAGAAGGATCCGGCGCTGGAGCGGCGGTTCCAGCAGGTCTACGTGGGCGAGCCGTCCGTGGCGGACACCATCGGCATCCTGCGCGGGCTGAAGCAGCGCTACGAGGCCCACCACAAGGTCTCCATCGCGGACTCCGCGCTCGTCGCCGCGGCCACCCTCTCCCACCGGTACATTCCCGGGCGGCAGCTCCCGGACAAGGCGATCGACCTCGTGGACGAGGCCGCCTCGCACCTGCGCATGGAGATCGATTCGGCGCCCGTGGAGATCGACGAGCTGCGCCGCTCGCTCGAACGCATGCACATGGAGGAGATGGCCCTCTCCCGCGAGAAGGACGAGGCCTCCCTCGAGCGGCTGCAGGCTTTGCGGGCCGAGATGGCCGACCGTCAGGAGGAGCTCGACGCCCTGAACGCACGGTGGGAGGCGGAGAAGGCGGGCCTGAACCGCGTGGGTGACCTGAAGGCCTCCCTCGAGGAGCTGCGCTCGCAGGCGGACCGTGCCCAGCGCGAAGGCGACCTCGAGACGGCGTCGCGCATCCTGTACGGCGAGATCCCGCGCGTGGAACGCGAGCTGCGCGAGGCCCAGGCCGCCGAGGAGCAGACCGCGACCACCCCCGAGCTGATGGTCGCCGAGGAGGTCACGGCGAACGACATCGCCGAGGTCATCTCCGCCTGGACGGGCATCCCGGCCGGGCGCATGCTGCAGGGCGAGAGCGAGAAGCTCCTCGCCATGGAGCAGGTCATCGGCGCCCGGTTGATCGGTCAGCAGCGGGCGGTGTCCGCGGTCTCCGACGCCGTCCGGCGCGCGCGGGCCGGTGTCTCGGACCCCAACCGCCCCACCGGGTCCTTCCTGTTCCTCGGGCCCACGGGTGTGGGCAAGACGGAGCTCGCCAAGGCCCTCGCGGACTTCCTGTTCGACGACGAGCGCGCGATGATCCGGATCGACATGTCCGAGTACTCGGAGAAGCACTCCGTGGCGCGCCTCGTCGGTGCCCCTCCGGGCTACGTGGGCTACGAGGAGGGCGGACAGCTCACCGAGGCCGTGCGGCGCCGCCCGTACAGCGTGGTGCTGCTGGACGAGGTCGAGAAGGCACACCCGGAGGTCTTCGACCTGCTGCTGCAGGTGCTCGACGACGGGCGGCTGACCGACGGCCAGGGCCGGACCGTCGATTTCCGGAACGTGATCCTCGTCCTGACGTCCAACCTCGGCTCGCAGTTCCTCGTGGACCCGTCCCTCGACGACGCCGCGAAGCGCGCCGCCGTGATGTCCGCGGTGAACGTTAACTTCCGGCCCGAGTTCCTGAACCGGCTCGACGACGTCGTCGTCTTCGATCCGCTGAGCCTCGATGAGCTCTCGAGGATCGTGGACCTCCAGGTCAGGGCGCTCGGTGACCGGCTGCACGAGCGCCGGCTCGAACTCGATGTCACGGCGGCGGCCGGCGAATGGCTGGCCCTCACCGGGTTCGACCCGGCGTACGGGGCCCGCCCCCTCCGCCGGCTCGTGCAGCGCGAGATCGGTGACCGGCTGGCGAAGGGCATCCTCGCCGGGGAGATCGTCGACGGCGACACCGTCCTCGTCGACCGGCCCGAACCGGACGTGGACGCCCTCGGGGGGTCCGACGCCGAGGGCCTGCTGGTGCACGCCGTCCGCTGACCGGCATCCCTCAGCGCGCCAGCAGGCTCCGGCTGACGGGACCGCCGTCCTCGACGACCGCGAAGCAGTCCACGCGGCGGTCCCCGTCCGCCCAGGTCCCCTCCGTGGGCGTGGCGTGCAGGAGCGTCACCTGGAGCTCCTCGGTGGCGACGTCCGGGTCGATGCCGGCCGATGCCGCGGCGCACGCCGCGTCCGCGCGCAGGCCCAGCCGGTCGCGTCCCGCGAACTCGGCGTCGTCGGCGTAGTCCTCGCTCGCCACGAGCTGCGCGTTGTGCGGCTCGGAGCAGTCGACCCGGACGGCCTCCTCCGTGATGCCCGTGAACTCCGCGAGGCATTCCCCGGCCGCGAGCGACGACGGGTCCACGCGGCCCTCGTCCTCCGATCCGCTCAGCAGCGAGACGAGCAGCCAGACGAGGAGCCCGAGCAGCACGGCAGCGGCGCCGACGAGGAGCAGGAGCGGGACGACACCGCTGCCCGAGCGGGTCCGATCCCGCGTCGGGTGCTCCTCGGCCGCCGGTTCGTCCCCCGCCGCCGTCGGGCCCCGGCTGGTGCGGGATGCGGCGTCCCGGTCCTCGCGGGTTTCTCCGGGGACCCCCGGGGCCGAGGATCCGGTGCGTGCCGGGCCGGTGCCGGGAGCACTGCCGGGAGCACTGCCGGGAGCACTGCCGGGATGGTCCGTGCCGGGCGCGCCGCCCTGCGGAGGGAGGGCGTAGGCCCCCCCGAGGGGGTCCTCCTCCGGCACCCCCGCTTCCTCCGGCCTGCTCTCCGTGGTGCCGTCCGCCGAGCCCGCCGGATCACCGGCGGTCCCTCCCGCGGGCGCGGTGCCGGCCGGAGCGGCCTCGACGGACGGGGCATCGGCCGGCATGGGTCCGCCCACCAGGGTCCCCGCCCTCTCGGCCTCGGCGGCGACGGCGCGGGCTTCGGCGGCAGCAGCGTCGAGCGACGCCGCTTCCGCGACCTCCGGGCTGATCTGCGCGGGTCCGAGGGCGGGTTCCTCGAGATCCAGGGTGTCCGCGGACACGGTCAGCTCCGGCTCGAGCGCCTCGCCGGCGATGTCCGGATCGTCGAGGACCACCGTGTCGGGGTCCAGCACGGCGGTGTCGGGATCGGGCGCCGCCGTGCTCTCGGGGTCCTCCCTGCGGTCCGCTCCTGGCTCGTGACCGGGGTCCACCGGTGCCTGCTCCTCGTTGCTCATGGTGGGCTGTCGTCTCCTTGCACTCCTGGTGCCGGATGGCCACTACCATGGCCGGCGCTCCGACGTCGAGTCGACTCTATCCAAGATCACCTGCGGAGAGGCGGTCCAGCGGAGATCCTGCAGCGCGCACCGCGCTCCGGTGGTCGGCGGTCCTCCCACGGGACCTCGGCGGCCGCGCACTCGGGTCCCCTCGAAAACATGTAACCTATACTTACGACAAAACGACCAAATACTCCGGGGCCTCGCTGCAGCCTTGGGCCTCGTGCCCCAGTGACCACCTCGGATCGACGCACAAAGGGGGTCACGCCATGGGGCGCGGCCGTCAAAAGGCAAAAGCTACCAAGCAGGCCAGGGACATGAAGTACTTCAGCCCGGCCACTGATTATTCGGCACTGCAGCGAGAGCTCACAGGCCCGGGTAGTCGTGCATCCACCCGACGTACCGAACCTCTCGAGCCGGTCGAACCGGACTACTCGGAGTATGCGGACAAGTACGCCGACGAGCTCGACGACGACGGCGAGGAGAGCGGTTCGCGCCGCACCGGCTGACCCCGGTCGGTCGATCCCGCATGAACTGAACAGCGCATCCTGAACCACGCGGCGCATCGCCCTTCCGGGGGCGGTGCGCCGTTCTGCGTGCCCGGATGTCGGCAGGCATCAGGACGGCGAGGCGAGGAGGGGCTGGAACGCCAGCTCCGCGGCACCGACGAGCAGGAGCTCCGGGCCCAGCGCGGCGCGCCGCACCGTCACCCGCCCGGCCAGCGAGCCCGCATTGACGGCCTCCACGAGCTGCTCGCCCCGGAAAGCGACGAGCGACCCGAGGAATCCGCCGAGGACGATCAGCTCCGGGTCGAAGATGTTGACGAAGTCCGTGAGCGCGACGGCGAGCAGCTCCAGCTGCCGGTCGGCCTCCACCCGCACCGCCTCGGGCGGGTCACCCGACAGCACGCGTTCGAGGGCCTCGATGCCGCCGCCGTCCAGTCCGGCCGCCTCCAGCAGCCGCTCGAGGCGGACCTCGGCGTCGAGGCAGCCCGCGCGCCCGCAGTGGCACGCCCGCCCGGCCGGGCCGACGAGCGTGTGGCCCAGCTCGCCTCCGTACCCCCGGCTGCCGACCAGCTGCGCGCCCCCGCTCACGATGCCCCCGCCGATACCGCTCGCGCTGCCGTTGAGGTAGACGGCGTCGTCGACGCCGAGCGCCGCGCCGAAGATGCTCTCGGCGAGCGATCCGAGGGAGGCGTCGTTCGCGGCCACGGCCGGCAGCCCGAGGGCGCCGCCGAAGGGGCCGGTGAGGTCGGCGTCGTGCCAGCCGAGGTGCGGCGCGACGAGCACGCGCCCTGTCCCTGCATTGACGAGCCCGGGCAGCGCGATCCCGGCTCCGAGCAGGCGGTCGAGCCCGGCCAGGGTGGGCTCGAGGCCCGCCACGATCTCCTGCGTGAGCCCGACCGCGTCATCGAGCGAGGGGATGCCGCGGGTCTCGCGGCGCACCCTCGCGTGGACGTGGCCGCCCAGCCCCACGACACCGACGGTCAGGGCATCGATGTCGGGATTGACGGCGATCACCGCGACGTCCGGGTTCGCCTGCACGATGGGGCTCGGACGGCCCACCCGGCCGCCGACGGGCGGTTCCGTCTCGCGGACGAGGTTCTTCTCGGTGAGCGCCGACACCAGGGCGCCCACGGTGGAGCGGTTGAAGCCGCTGCGCCGGGTGAGCTCGGAGCGGGACAGCGGTCCGCTGCGGTGGACCATCGTGAGGATCTGGGAGAGGTTCTGCGCGCGCAGACCCTCGGTCCCGTTCGTCCCATTGGGTAGTGACCGCACAGCCTCGGGTTCTCCTTCGTCCTGCAGGAGCCTCCTGCGCGTTGCCTGGCCCTATCGTATCCAGACCCCTTCCGGCGGGCGGCCGGTCAGGCGCGCTGCTGTGCCGGTCGGGCTGCCCGTGCACGGGACGGGGGTGGCCCCGCGGTGCTCTGGCGCACCACGAGGCTCGTGGCGAGGTCGAGCCGGAGGTTGTTCGGCCGCTCGCCGTCCCGCAGCCGCAGGACCATGCGCGTGGCCTCCTCGGCCATCTGGATGAGCGGCTGATGCACCGTGGTCAGGGCGGGGCTGGACCACTGGGCCAGCTGCAGGTCGTCGTAACCCACGATCGACAGCTCCTCGGGGACGCGGAGTCCGATCTGCCGGGCGGCGTCGAGCACCCCCAGCGCCTGCAGGTCGCTGCCGGCGAAGATCGCCGTGGGCGGCTGGGGGCCGCGCAGCAGCGAGAAGGCGTGGTCGCGTCCGCCGTCGACATGGAAGTTCCCGTACCGGATGAGGTCGGGGTCGATCGGCAGGGAGGCCATGCCCATGGCGGACCGGTAGCCGTCGATGCGGGCGAGGGAGCACATCATGTCCTCGGGTCCGCTGATCGCGCCGATCCGCGTGTGCCCGAGGTCGATCAGGTGGCGTGTGGCCATCATGCCGCCCGCCCAGTTGGCGGAGCCCACGGACGGGACGTCCGGGGAAGGGTCCCCGGCAGGGTCGATGATGACGAACGGGATGGAGCGGGCGTCCAGCTTGCCGCGGAAGTCCTGTGGCAGGTCGGAGAACACGAGGACCACGCCGGCGGGCCGCCGCGACATCACACCCTCGATCCATTCGGACCCGGGGGCGTGCCGCGTGCCCGTCTCGGTCAGCACCACGCTCATGCCGTGCTCGCGGGCGACGTTCTCCACCCCGCGGATGAGCTCGAGTGCCCAGGCGCTCTCGAGCTCGTGGAACACGAGTTCGACCAGGCCCGCCTTCGCCGCGGAGACCTTGCGCCGCCGGTAGCCGTGCTGCTCCAGGAGCTCCTCAACTTTCGCCCGGGTTGTCGGAGACACGTCGGCGCGTCCGTTGAGAACCTTGGAGATCGTGGACAGGGAGACACCGGCCACCGTCGCGAGCTGGGCGAGGGTGACACGCGGTTCTTTGGCCGGGATCGACATGACCCACAGCATACCCTCGCCGTTTTCCGCGGGCAGGCTGCCGCTCGTCGCAGAATGTGACCCGCCGCACAGCACGTGTTGCGTTTCCGGAGGGGCGCTACATACACTCAACGCATTACATAACTTTCGGCCATATCGTCGAAACTTTCGAAAGGCGTTCAACGATGAACAACCGAACCTGGATGTCCCGCAGTCTCGCGGGCACCGCGGTCCTGATGCTGGGCTTCACCCTCGCGGGGTGCGGTGGGGGAGGCGGAGACGCGTCGAGCCGGCCCGAGAACGAGCTGCACCTGGCCGTGTACGGCGACGCCAGCAACAAGGTCGAAGAGGCCATGGTGGCGAAGTTCAACGAGACCTCCGACGTGAAGATCGTGCTCGACACGATCCCCGGCGCGGACTACCAGACCAAGCTGCAGACCATCATCGACACCGAGTCGGCCCCCGACATCTTCTTCAACTGGGGCGGTGGAAGCATCGCGAACTTCGTGAAGGCCGACCTGCTCATGCCTCTCGACGACTTCATCGAGGAGGACCCTCAGCTGAAGGAGGCCTTCCTGCCCTCCGTCTTCGAGACCGCCGTCATCGACGACAAGAGCTACGGCATCCCGATGCGCGGTACGCAGCCCGTGATGCTCTTCAACAACTCCGAGGTGCTCGAGCAGGCCGGCATCGACGCACCCCCGGCCACCTGGGACGAACTGCTGGAGGCCGTCGAGAAGCTGAAGGCCGCAGGCGTGACCCCGATCGCGCTCGGCGGCGCGGACCAGTGGCCCACGCAGATGTGGTTCCAGTACGTCTTCGACCGCGTGGCGGGCGAGGATCTGTTCCAGGCCGCGCTCGACGGCGACACCAGCGTCTGGGACTCCGAGGAGAGCCGCGAGGCGCTGGGCAAGCTGCGCGAACTGATCGACGCCGGTGCCTTCGGGACCAACTTCGACTCCGTGAAGTTCACCGACGGCGGGTCTCCCACGCTGCTCTCCAGCGGCCGGGCGGGCTTCGAGCTCATGGGCTCCTGGGCCTACGCGACCCACCTGGACGCGAACCCCGAGTTCGCGGAGAACGTGCTCAGCTACAGCGAGTTCCCCGCCATCGAGGGCGGCGAGGGCGACCCCGCCAACCTCGCCGGCAACACGAACAACTTCTACTCGGTCCACAAGGACACCCGGTACCCCGACGAGGTGGCCGAGTTCCTGAAGCTCATGTACTCGGACGAATTCGTGCAGGAGCAGATCGCCATCGGCAACCTGCCCACCACCACCAACACCGAGGAGTTCCTCGATGAGGCCTCCAACCCCGAGTACGCGAAGTACCAGTTCGACCTCGTGCAGGACGCCCCGCACTTCCAGCTCTCCTGGGACCAGGCGTACCCGCCCGAGGCCACGGTGACCATCCACACGGCCATCGCGCAGTTCTTCAGCGGCCAGATCGATGAAGACGGCTTCATCCAGGCCATGCAGGGCCTGTAGGACACACTATGACAACGCTTGCAACGCGCAGGCAGGCGACGCCGGGCGGCTCCACACCGAGCCGCCCGGCCCGCCGGGGCGCCTCCTCCGTGGGGCGCCCCGGCTTCGCCTGGGCCCTGCCCGCCACCATCTTCTTCGCCCTCTTCGCCCTCGTGCCGCTGGCCGCGGTCGCCGTGCTGTCCTTCACCTCGTGGAGCGGCCTCGGGGATCCCGAATTCGTGGGACTCGAGAACTGGAAGACGCTGATCGCCGATCCGGTGATGCTGAAGAGCCTCTGGCTCAGCCTCCTGTTCATCGTCCTCGGTGTCATCACGCAGACACCGCTGAGCATCCTGCTCGGCGTGTGGGCCGCCGGCAACCAGCGCAACCGCGCCGTCCTCAGCGCCATCTACTTCATCCCGCTGCTGCTCTCCTCGGCGGCCATCTCCGTCCTGTGGCGGGCCCTCCTCGATCCGAACTTCGGCATCCCGGGCCAGCTGCCCTGGCTCTTCGGGGACGGCAACCTGCTCGGCACGCAGGCCGGCGCGATCGGCGTCCTGATCTTCGTCGGGATGTGGCAGTTCACGCCCTTCCACACCCTCATCTACCAGGGTGCGGCCAAGAACATCCCGGCCGTGCTCTACCAGGCCGCGTCGATCGACGGCGCGGGCATGGTGCGGCAGTTCTTCTCCATCACGCTGCCGCAGCTGCGGAACACGGCGATCACCTCGATCATCCTCATGGTGGTCGGCGGTCTGACGACCTTCGAGACGGTGCTCATCCTGACCAACGGCGGACCCGGCACGGACACCACGATCACCGCCTTCTACATGTACCAGACGGCGTTCCAGAGCTTCGACTTCGGTGTCGGCAGCGCGATCGCCCTGGTGCTCGTCGTCGTCGCGACCCTGATCTCCCTCGTGGTGGTCAAGGTGTCCGGCTACGACAAGATGAACAGCTCGCTGGAAGGCCTCTGATGAAAACGCGCCCCAACTACGTCGCCGGTATCGGCTCCTTCGTCTGGCTGCTGATCGTCGCGATCCCGCTGTACGTGATGCTCTCGGGCACCTTCCAGACACGGGAGGAGTTCGGCGACAACGGACCGCTGTCCTTCCCCACGAGCTTCACGCTGCAGAACTACGCGGACGCGATCACGAGCGGGTTCGGCCGGTACTTCCTCAACACCGTCGTGGTGACGGTCGGTGTCGTCGCGATCGTCCTCCTGCTCGTCCCGCCGCTCAGCTACGCGATCGTGCGGAGCCAGAGCAGGGCGGCGTCGTTCGTGTTCCGGTTCTTCCTGCTGGGCCTCGCCATCCCCGCGCAGGCCGTGATCGTCCCGGTGTTCTACCTGATCAACTCCGTCGGGCTCTACGACAACCTGATCGGCATCATCCTGCCCACCGCGGCGTTCGCCCTGCCGATCTGCACGCTCATCCTGAGCGGCACCATGCGCGACATCACGGGAGAGCTGTACGAGGCGATGGCGATGGACGGGGCGAGCCCCGCGCGCGCCTTCTTCCGGCTCGTCCTCCCGCTGTCCAAGGGCGGGATCTCCACGATCGCGGTCTTCTCCGCCCTCCAGGCGTGGAACGGCTTCCTGTTCCCCCTGATCCTGACCCAGTCCGAGAGCACCCGCGTGGTGACCCTCGGCCTCTTCAACTTCCAGACCCAGTACGGCATCAACATCCCGGGGCTGCTCGCCGCGGTGACCCTCTCGATGGTGCCCGTCCTGCTCGTCTACCTCTTCGCGCGCCGCGCGCTTGTCCAGGGCCTCATGGGCGCTGGCGGAAAGTGATCATGACCGAGACAACACTGAACGACGCCCCCTGGCGGGACACCGCCGCCGCCCCCGCAGACCGCGTCGAGACCCTGATCGGGGCGATGACCCTCCGCGAGAAGGTCGCCCAGCTGGTCGGCGTGTGGGTCGGCGCCAACACCGAGGGCGGGGAGGTGGCCCCGCACCAGCACGAGATGAACGAGGCCGTGGACCTCGACGACCTCCTGCCGCACGGCCTCGGACAGCTGACGCGCCCTTTCGGCACCGCACCGGTGGAACCCGGCCTCGGCGCGCTGTCCCTGCAGCGCTCGCAGGAGCGGATCGCGGCCGCGAACCGCTTCGGCATCCCCGCCCTCGTGCACGAGGAGTGCCTCGCCGGCTTCGCCGCCTGGAAGGCGACGGCGTACCCGGTACCCCTCGCCTGGGGTGCCACGTTCAACCCGGACCTGGTCCGGAGCATGTCCTCCGCGATCGGCGCCGACCTCCGCTCGGTGGGCGTGCACCAGGGCCTCGCCCCCGTGCTCGACGTCGTCCGCGACGCCCGCTGGGGCCGGGTCGAGGAGACCATCGGCGAGGACCCCTACCTCATCGGCACCATCGCGACCGCCTACGTCCAGGGGCTCGAGCGGGCCGGGATCGTGGCCACGCTCAAGCACTTCGTCGGCTATTCGGCGTCGAAGGCGGGCCGGAACCTCGCCCCCGTGTCCATCGGCGACCGCGAGCGGGCGGACGTGCTCCTGCCGCCGTTCGAGATGGCCATCCGAGAATCCGGCGTGCGCTCGGTCATGCACGCGTACACGGACATCGACGGCGTACCGACGGCGGCCGACGCGTCCCTCCTCACCGCCCTGCTCCGCGAGACCTGGGGCTTCGACGGCACCGTGGTGGCCGACTACTTCGGCATCGCGTTCCTCAAGGAGCTCCACCGCGTCGCCGCGACCCTCGGTGAAGCAGCCGGCGCGGCACTCACGGCAGGGGTCGACGTCGAGCTGCCCACCATCCACACCTTCGGTGAGCACCTGATCGCGGAGATCGACGGCGGCCGGCTCGACGAGGGTCTGGTGGACCGCGCCCTCCGGCGGGTGCTGCGGCAGAAGCTGGACCTGGGCCTCCTCGACGCGGACTGGTCGCCCGTCCCGCCGGCACTCCAGGGCGGCGGTGCGCCGGTGGTCGACCTCGACTCCCCGGGTAACCGGGCCATCGCCCGCGAGCTCGCCGAGCAGTCGATCGTCCTGGTCCGCAACGAGGACATCCTCCCGCTCGCCGCCACGCCGCGCATCGGGCTCATCGGGCCGAACGCGGACACGCATCGCGCCTTCCTCGGCTGCTACTCGTTCCCGGCACATGTCGGCGAGCAGCACCCCGACGTCGAGATCGGCCTCGCCATCCCGACGGTCGCCGAAGCGCTCCAGGGCGAGTTCCCGGACAGCGACATCACCATCGCTGCCGGCTGCACCATCGACGGGACCGCGACCACGGGCTTCGACGAGGCGCTCGCCGTCGCGCAGGGCTCCGACGTCGTCGTCGCCGTCCTCGGCGACCGGGCCGGCCTGTTCGGGCGCGGCACCAGCGGCGAGGGGTGCGACGCCGAATCGCTGGAGCTCCCGGGCGTCCAGCAGCAGCTCCTCGACGGGCTGCTCGCGACGGGGAAGCCCGTCGTCGTCGTCCTGCTGACCGGGCGGCCGTACGCACTCGGCGCAGCGGCGGACGGCGCGGCCGCGATCGTCCAGGGATTCTTCCCCGGCGAGGAGGGCGCAGCCGCCGTCGCCGGTGTGCTGAGCGGGCGGATCAACCCGGCCGGGCGCCTGCCCGTCAGCATCCCGGGGTCGCCGGGCGCCCAGCCGTCCACCTATCTGGCCGCGCCGCTCGCGCAGGCGAGCGGGGTGTCGAACATCGATCCGACGGCGGCCTTCGCTTTCGGTCACGGCCTGGGCTACACCCGGTTCGCCTGGTCGGATGCGGCGGCGACCGCCGAGACCGCGGCGACCGACGGCGAGGTGGACGTCCACGTCACGGTCACGAACACCGGGGAGCGCGACGGCGTCGAGGTGGTGCAGCTGTACCTGCACGATCCGGTGGCGTCCGTCGTACGACCGGTGCAGCGCCTGATCGGCTACGCGCGGGTCGCTCTCGGTGCGGGGGCCTCGGCCAGGATCACCTTCACGGTCCCGGCCGATGTCACGTCCTTCACCGGCAGGGACGGCGGGCGGATCGTCGAACCGGGAGCACTCGAGTTGCGCCTGGGGGCATCGAGCAGCGATCTCCGCGCGGCCCTGCCCCTCACCCTGACCGGGGGCGTGCGGTCCGTGGACCACACACGCCGGCTGCACTGCGGCGTGCAGGTCACGGCACTCTGACGGGAACGTCGCCCGGCGACGACCCGCGCCTGCTCCGGCGGGTGCGGGTCACACCCGGGCCGGCCGGATGACCTACTCGTCAGCCGGGGCCCCACCGCAGGGGGCCGAGGGCGGGCGCTGGTCCGCCGACGGACCCTGCACGTATTCGGCCCTGGGTCGTCGCGGGAGATCGTCGATCAGTTCGTTCAGGGCCAGTGCCACGGTGTTGCCCTCGCCCTGGGGGATCGGGAGCATGCCGTGCAGGTAGGCGTCCAGCTCGAATTCCGTGAGGTATCCACCGATGCTGAAGTAATGGAGCCACAGGTCGCCGGCGGTCAGTTCCGCGTGATGGGCTGCAAGCCAGGCGCTCTGCTGCTGGGTCTGCGAGGTCATGAAATGCCTGCTCGGGCTTCGACCGGTGAACGATTCATGTCCGTGCTCTTGAAAACACCACCGGGGAACCGGAACAGCCCCAGGCGGACACTTAGTGCAAGCAAGCCTACCTTCTGCGAGGAGGCGCTGGTGGGCGGATCCGAATTAGTAAGCCATCTTGCTATTCTAGTCCCGACACCGTAGCGTCAAGGGTGTGGGGCGGTCGTAGAGCACACTGCGGACCTCCCGCCCGCACAGGACGAGCCCGATCAGGGCGTCCATCGCCGGAATCCGGCCCCCTTTCTTCAGGAGAACCCCTTGGCTAACAACAACGCGCACAACAACGCCCACTCGAACAACACCGGCACCGGTGATCATGCGGTGGAGACCCGCCGCTCGACCGAGACGAAGGCCTCCACCAAGACCACCGAGTTCTTCGCCTACGTCGCCATGGTCCTTGCCACGGTCATCACCTCCGTGATGGTCGGTAATGGCGAAGGTGGCGGCGACGACATCTTCGACGGGCGCGACGCCATGCAGCTGATCACGTACCTGACCATCGGCTACATGGTGTCCCGCGGACTGGCGAAGTCCGGAAGCCGCGAGTACTACAACGCATAGCCCGCATCGTCATCCCCGTGCCTGGAATCCCAGGCACGGGGATGAGCTGTATCCCGCGCACCTGCCCGCTCGATCCTGACGGCCACCGGTCAGCGCCGCACCGACCCTGACCCGCGCAGTACCCGCCACGACCGCCAAGGACCTTCATGAGCGATCTCGCCGTCCCGCCCCCCATGCCTGCAGCCTCGCGTACGGTCCGTCTGTCCCGGCCCAATGACGTGGTGGCGTCGTACTCGGTGCTGTTGAAGCAGGTCCGCAAGGAGGGGCTGCTGACCCGGCGGCGGCGGTTCTATCTCACGGTGTTCGCGGTCCTGGCGCTGGCCCTGGGCGCGGCGTGGACCGGGTTCGCCCTGCTGGGCGACACCTGGTTCCAGCTCCTCATCGCGGCCGTCCTCGGTGTCCTGCTCACCCAGGTCGCGTTCCTCGCCCACGAGGCCTCCCACCGGCAGATCTTCACCACCCGCGGCGCGAACGACTGGTCCGGGCGGATCCTCGCCGCCGGTGTCGTGGGCATCAGCTACGCCTGGTGGATGGACAAGCACACCCGCCACCACAACGACCCCAACACCCGCGGCAAGGACCCCGACATCGAGGTCGACACCATCTCCTTCCTCGCAGAGGACGCCGCCAGGGCCCGCGGCCTCCAGGCCTGGATCACCCGCCGGCAGGGCTACCTGTTCTTCCCCCTGCTGCTGCTCGAAGGCCTCAACCTCCACGCCCGCTCCATCGCCACCCTGTTCGCCCGCCGCACCATCCCCGGCCGGTGGATCGAACTGGCCCTCCTCGCCACCCGGTTCGGCGCCTACCTCGGCGTCCTGTTCTGGTTCCTGCCCGCCGGGATGGCGTTCGCGTTCCTGGGCGTGCAACTGGCCGTGTTCGGCCTCTACATGGGCGCCAGCTTCGCCCCCAACCACAAGGGCATGCCCGTGGTCCCGAAGGACAGCACCCTGGACTTCTTCCAGAAACAGGTCATGACCTCCCGCAACATCCGCGGCGGGGCCTTCATCAACAACGCCTACGGCGGCCTGAACTTCCAGATCGAACACCACCTCTTCCCCGACATGCCGCGCCCGCACCTGCGCCGCGCCGCGGTCATCGTGAAGGAGCACTGCGAACGCCTCCGCGTGCCCTACACCGAAGTCGGCGTCACCGCCTCCTACGCCGCCGTCATCGCCTACCTCAACCGCGTCGGCCTCGCTGCCCGCGACCCCTTCGACTGCCCCATGCTCACCCGCTACCGCCGCCCCTGAGCGCCCGATCCCGAACCACTGGACTACTGTGAACCCGATACACGCCCCTGTCACCACCGATGACAGCACCGAGGACAGCACCCATGACGGCACCGCCGCGACCGCCGATCTGCCGGTGCGCGACGAACTGTCCTGTCGCGTGCATCGTGCCCGGCGGGCACCGGAACCGGGGGGCCCGCGCCGGCTCTTCGTGCTCGTGCACGGGCTCGGTATGTCCCACCGCTACTTCGACAGGCTGCAGGGCGCACTCATCGAGCACGGCGACACCCTCGTCGTGGACCTACCCGGCTTCGGCGGGACGCCGACTCCCGATCATCAGCTCGGCATCGACGCCTACGCGGCGGTTCTCGCACGCGCCCTGGACGAGGAGGGCGCGCAGGGGTGCGTGGTGATCGGCCACTCGATGGGCGCCCAGTTCGTCACCGAGCTCGCCATCAGCCGACCCGATCTCGTCTCCCAGCTGGTGCTGATCGGTCCGGTCACGGACACCGCACGCCGGTCCGTGGTGGAGCATGCCCTGATGCTCGCCGCGGATTCGCTCGTGGAACCCCCCGTCAACAACCTGATGGTCGGCGGAGCGTACGCACGCTGCGGGATCCGCTGGTACCTGAAGGAACTGCCGGTCATGCTCGGGTACCGACTGGACGACAGGCTGCCCCTGGTCGCCTGCCCCGTCCTGGTGGTCCGGGGGACCCGCGACATCATCTCGCGCCGCGACTGGTGCGAGAAGCTCACGCGCACGGCACGCCACGGGCGCCTGGTCGAGCTTCCCGGCCGGCCGCACACGGCGCACCGGGGAGGCGCCGTGGACATCGCGGAGGCGATTCTCGACTCCCTCCCCGATCGTGGGGCGGGGCTCCGGGCATCGGCGCCGGCCGGTGTTCCACGCCTGGCAGGAGAGACACCGACACATCTCACCCGCTCGTCGAGGACCTACCCGCCCGGGCCGTACGCGACCGAGGAGGTTCTCGAGATGCGGAGCGTCACGGTGCAGGACAGGCAGTGCCGTTCCTATCCCGACGGCCACGACTCCGCCGCGGCCCGCACCGGGCCCGACGGCGGGACACCTGCGCCGGTCTTCGTGCTGATCCACGGCATCGGCATGTCCCACCGGTACTTCCGCCGCCTCGGCGCCCTCCTCGCCGCCCACGGCGAGGTGCACCTCATCGATCTGCCGGGCTACGGATGGACGGGGCGGCCGTCGCACGCGACGACCAACGAGGGGACGGCGGAGCTGATCGGGGCGCTCCTCGACGAAGCCGGGGCATCGTCCTGCGTCGTCGTCGGACATTCCATGGGCGCGCAGAGTGCGACGGAGCTGGCCGTCGAACGCCCGGACCTGGTCTCGCACCTCGTGCTGATCGGTGCCGCCGTGGACGTCGAGCGCCGCACCGCCCGCCAGCAGGCCCTGAGGTTGGGCGTCAACTCCGTCTTCGAGAAGCCGCTGCTGAGCATGGTGCAGTTCCTGGATGTCCTGCGGTGCGGTCCGCGGTGGTACGTCTCCCAGCTCGGACTGGCGATGAGCTATCCGCTCGAGGACCGGCTGCCCCGGGTGGAACAGCCCGTGCTCGTCCTGCGCGGCTCACGTGACGTCGTCGCCGGCGCTGCGTGGTCGGACCGGCTCGCGCGCACCGCGCAGCGCGGCGAATCCGCCGCCATCGACGGCGCGCCCCATGCCGCGCACCACAGTGCCGCCGGCGCCGTGGCCACCGCCGTCGTCGACTTCCTGCAGCGGCGCAGGACCGCATGATCGATGCTCGCCGTCCGGCCCCGCCCCGGCGCGTCGTGGGCGGACGGTGCCGGTGGGCCCGGGTCGATCAGTGGGCGTAGCCCGCTCCATCTGACACGATGATCCCTATGACTAAGCACAGTGAAGGCCGCGTCCAGGAGGGCACGACAGCCGGAGAGGTCGCCGCGACGAGCAAGAACCAGAGCAAGGGCAGGGGCAGGCCGTCGTCACATCACGGCGACAACGACCGGGAGCGCGATCTCGCCACGGAACTGGCCGAGCTCGCCCGGTCGCTGCAGCAGGAACCCGACTCGGACGCGATCCTCGCCGGCTTCGTCCACGCGGCCCTCGACCTGATCCCCGGGGTCGACGAAGGCTCCGTCAGCGTCGTCACCGGCCGGAAGAACGTCGGTTCCCGCGCCCCCTCCGGTGATCTCCCGGTACGCATCGACGCGCTGCAGATGGAGACCGGGGAGGGGCCGTGCCTGGAAGCGGCGTACGAGCACCGGACGGTGCGGGTCCCCGACATGGCGCACGAGGAGCGGTGGCCGCTGTTCGCGCAGCGGGCCGCCGAGGCCGGCGCCAAGGGGATGCTCTCGATCCAGCTGTGGGTCGAAGGCGACGACCTGGGGGCGCTGAACCTCTACTCGTACGAGGCCGACGCGTTCACGGACGAGTCGGAGAACGTGGGCCTGCTGGTCGCCTCCCATGCCGCCGTGGCGTTCGCCGAGGCCGAGAAGAGCCAGCAACTCCATGCAGCCGTCAATTCGAGGGACGCCATCGGCCAGGCCAAGGGCATCCTCATGGAACGCCACAAAGTGACGGGGGACCAGGCGTTCTTCGTGCTGTCCATGGCCAGCCAGCGCAGCAACATCAAGCTGAGGGACGTCGCCGATCACCTCATCACCAGCGGTGAACTGCCGGGGAAGAAGACCGCGCACTAGGGGAGCCGCGCGTCGACCGGAAGGGACACGTTGCGGCCGGCAGGGGCACCGTCGTGGCGGTCATCCTGTTCGTCGCCTACTCCTGCAGCCGCGTCGCCCGCGGGCCCCGTATCGCCCGGACGACGGGAGGCGCCACCCGATCGGATGGTGCCTCCCGTCGTTTCCGGGGACCTCAGAACCGGAGGGACCCGACCGCCGTCCGGTACTGCTCGCGGATGACCGGCCGATGATCGACGGCGCGGTCCTCCACGGTCCCGAGCGTCCAGGACGGCCGCGTGCCCGTCAGGGCCCACGCAGCCTGGACCGCGGCTCCCCGCGCCACGTACTCGCCGGGTGCCGGGATGCGCACGGGCAGGTCGAACACCTGCGCCGCCACCTCCTGCACGGCCGTGTTCTGGGCGGCACCACCGATCAGCAGCAGGTGGCGCGGCTGCACGCCGGTGGCACGCACCGCGTCCAGGGCATCGGCCAGTCCGCACAGCATGCCCTCGATCGCCGCCCGGGCCAGGTTCTGCCTCGTGGCGGACCCGATGCTGAGGTTGTGGAAGCTGGCCTTCGCCGTCGGGAGGTTCGGCGTGCGCTCTCCCTCGAAGTAGGGCACGAGGACGACGCCGTCCGAGCCCGGCCCGGCGGTCCTGGCCAGCTCCGCGAACCCGTCATGGTCCACTCCGAGGATCCCCGCGACCGAGGACAGGACGCGCGCCGCGTTGAGGGTGGCCACCAGCGGCAGGAACAGCCCGCTGGCATCGGCGAACCCGGCAACGGTCCCGCTCGTGTCCGCGACGGCGTCGGCGGCGACGGCGAAGACCGTGCCGCTGGTGCCGAGGGACACCACGACGTCGCCCTCCTCCGCGCCGAGCCCGAGGGCGGCACCCGCGTTGTCGCCCGCGCCCGCGCCGACCACGATGCGTCGGTCACCCGATGCGGTGAAGGAGGGGTGGACGGCGCCTGCAGCCTGATCCGCGCGGAGCACGCGGGGGAGGACCACCGCGTCCGGACGGGTCTCCCCGTCACCCTCCGCCCCACGGCCGGTGCGGGCCTCACGGCCCGGACGACCGAGCATGTGCTCGAACAGCGCGAGGTCGTACGCGTCCGCCGCGGGGCTCCAGTAGCCGGTCCCGCTCGCATCCGAGCGGTCGGTCACGAGTTCCTCCAGCACGGGCCCGAGCGGCGACTCGCCCTCCGGGCCGAATCCGCGGAGCCGCCAGGTCAGCCAGTCGTGGGGGAGCGCCACGGCCGCGATGGCCGGGACGACGTCGGGTTCGGCGTCCCGCACCCACCGCACCTTGGCGCCGGTGAAGGAGGCCACGGGCGCCAGACCGGTCCGGGCGACGATCTCCCCGAGCCCGAGTTCGCCGATCAGGTCCCGGGCGGCGTCCGCGGACCGGGTGTCGTTCCACAGCAGTGCATCGCGGAGCACCCTGCCGTCACGGCCCAGCAGCACCATCCCGTGCTGCTGGCCCGCGACGGCGAGCGCGTCGACGTCGTCCCCGAGGCCGTCCGCGGACTCCAGCGCGGCACGCAGTGCCCGCCACCAGGCCTCCGGGTCCACCTCCGTGCCCTCCGGATGGAGGGCACGGCCGGTGCGGACCTCGGCGCCGGTCGCGGTGTCCACGACGACGACCTTGCAGCTCTGCGTCGAGGAGTCGACGCCGGCAACGAGGGCCATGGGTCAGCGGGCTCCGAGCAGGTGCTCGATGAAGAGCTGCTGCAGCTTCACGAACCCGAAGCCCTTGCCGTTGAAGTAGGCGTCGGCGTCGAAGTCCTCGTAGGAGGCGCGGTCCGCGCGGAGGGCCTCGTAGCCCTCGCCCTCGTTGAGCGTGGGCTCGTTGATCTCGGACACCCGGGAAGCCGTGAGGGCCGCCTGGACCTCGGGGTCGGCACGGAACGCGGCCGCGCGCTCCTTCAGGAGCAGGTAGGTCTGCATGTTCGCGGCCGCCGAGTCCCACACGCCGTCCATGTCCTCGGTGCGGCTGGGCTTGTAGTCGAAGTGGCGCGGTCCGTCGTAGGACGGGCCGCCCGTGGGGCCGCCGTTCTCCAGCAGGTCCACGAGCGAGAACGCGTTCTGCAGGTCGCCGTGACCGAACACGAGGTCCTGGTCGAACTTGATGCTGCGCTGGCCGTTGAGGTCGATGTGGAAGAGCTTGCCCTGGTAGAGGGCCTGCGCGATGCCGTGGGTGAAGTTCAGGCCCGCCATCTGCTCGTGACCGGTCTCGGGGTTGATGCCGACCAGTTCGGGGCGCTCGAGGGTCTCGATGAAGGCCATCGCGTGGCCGAGCGTGGGTAGGAGGATGTCACCGCGCGGTTCGTTGGGCTTGGGCTCGATCGCGAAGCGGATGTCGTAGCCCTTGTCGGTGACGTAGTCGCCGAGCAGGTTCACGGCTTCGCGGTAGCGCTCGAGGGCTCCGCGGATGTCCTTGGCGGCGTCGTACTCGCTGCCTTCACGGCCGCCCCACATGACGAACGTCTTGGCGCCGAGCTCGGCGGCGAGATCGATGTTGTCCAGGACCTTGCGGAGGGCGAAGCGGCGGACGCCGCGGTCGTTGCTGGTGAAGCCGCCGTCCTTGAAGACCGGGTGGCTGAACAGGTTGGTGGTGACCATGGGGACCACCATGCCGGTGGACTTCAGCACGCCGGTGAGCCGGTCGATCTCGCGCTGGCGGTCCGCTGCCGAGCAGCCGAAGGGGAAGAGGTCGTTGTCGTGGAAGGTGATGCCGTAGGCGCCGAGGTCGCTCAGGCGGTTGACGGCCTCGACCACGTCGAGGGGCGCGCGGGTCGCGGAACCGAACTGGTCCTGGGCCTCCCAGCCCACCGTCCAGAGGCCGAAGGAGAATTTGTCGTCACGGGTGGGCTCGATCGTCATTGAGTGCTCCAGAAGTGTGTGTGATTAATATGTTGCCGTTACAAACATATTAGGTTTGGGCCCAGAGTCAAGCACGACGCCGCACTTGCCCCGGGTGCCCTACGGGTGCAGGGCGCGGACGCTCGACCGCTGGACGAGCCGCGTGGAGAGCTCGATGCGCGGGCTCTCCACCGCCTCGCCGCGGATGAGGCGGACGAGCGTGCGGGCTGCGAGGCTCCCCATCTCGGAGAGGGGCTGGCGCACGGTCGTCAGGGGCGGCGAGGCCCAGCCGGCCTCGGGGAGGTCGTCGAAGCCGATCACGCTGAGGTCGTCCGGGATGCGCAGTCCCTGCTGGCGCGCCGCCTCGTACACCCCGAGGGCCATCTGGTCGCTGGCCGCGAAGATGGCGGTCGGCCGGTCGGACTGCGTGAGGAGCTCCGTGCCGGCGGCGAAACCCGAGGCGTAGTCGAAGTCCCCGCCGATGACGAGCTCCGGGTCGAAGGCGATGCCGGCGGCATCGAGCCCGGCCCGGTAGCCGTCGAGGCGTGCCCTGCTGCACCACAGGCCCGGGCGGCCCGCGACGAACCCGACCCGGCGATGGTTGTGCTGGAGGAGGTGCTCGGTCGCGGTGACGGCACCCGTCCAGTTGGTCGCTCCGATGGTCGGTACCTCCAGGTCGGGCACACCGGCCGGATCCACGACGACGAGGGGCAGGTTGAGGCGCTGCAGTTCCGCATGCAGGAAGGAATCCAGGTCCGTCGTCACGAGGATGGCGCCGTCGCTGGCGCGGGCACCGAGGGTGTCGAGCCACTTGCGTGTCGAGTCGCTGCCGCCGCGGCGGTGGATCGCCGAGACCACCACGGACAGGCCCTCGGCGTTCAGCGACTCCTCGACGCCGCGGATGATCTCGACCGCCCACGGGCTGTCGAGATCGTTGAACACCAGGTCCACCAGCCCGGACGACGCCGGCCGGCCCGCTCCGCGCCGCCGGTAGCCGTACTCCCGCAGCAGGACCTCGACGCGCTCGCGGGTCGCGGGGGCGACATCGGACCGGCCGTTCAGGACGCGGGACACCGTGGGGATCGACACGCCCGCCGCGGCGGCGATGGCGGAGATCGTGACTGCGGGCTGGGCATTCTCCTGCATGTCGTCCTCCTTGGGAAGCCCCGACGCTGCAGCAGGGCATCCCCGGGTTCGGAACTCGACGCACCCTTGACCTCCGGGGTGCGGTGTTCCTAACCTACAGCAACGGTATTTCCGGAAACTTCCGGAAATCTGCTGATCATCGGATCGGCCACCGTGCCTCAGGTACCTCAAAGGAGAGCTCATGCAGGTTCGTTCATCCATCGCCGCGGCAGTCCTCGCGTCCGCCATGATTGTTCCCGCGGCGGCGCCGGCACTCGCGGCGCAGCACCAGCCGCCCCGGCCGCAGGGGATCGAGAAGAAGGACACCCTCCGCTGGGTGGCCCCGCAGGACCTGAAGATCGGCACCGCCGTCGCAGGCGGCGGCCACCACGAGACGCAGCCCTACCCGGATCCGTTCACCTTCGACCAGGAGTACCGCGAACGCCTCGCGGCGGAATTCGACTCGGTCTCACCCGAGAACCAGCTGAAGTGGGAGTTCGTCCACCCGGAGCAGGGCACCTACCGGTTCGCCGAGATGGACGCGATCGTGCGGTTCGCCCAGGAGAACAAGCAGGTGGTCCGCGGCCACACCCTGTTCTGGCACAGCCAGAACCCGGCCTGGCTCGAGGAGGGCGACTTCACGAAGGACGAGCTGCGCGCCATCCTCAAGGACCACATCCAGACCGTGGTGGGCCGGTACGCGGGCAAGATCCAGCAGTGGGACGTCGCCAACGAGATCTTCAACGGGGATGGGACGCTGCGCACCACGGACAACATCTGGATCCGGGAGCTCGGCCCCGAGATCATCGCCGACGCGTTCCGCTGGGCGCACGAGGCGGATCCCAAGGCCAAGCTGTTCTTCAACGACTACGGCGTCGAAGGCATCAACGCGAAGAGCAACGCCTACCTCGAACTGATCCCGCGCCTGCAGGCCCAGGGCGTCCCCGTGGACGGCTTCGCCATCCAGGGCCACCTGAGCACGCGGTACGGCTTCCCGGGCGACCTGCAGGCCAACCTGCAGCGCTTCGACGACCTGGGCCTCGAGACGGCGATCACGGAGATCGACGTGCGCATGGACGTCGCGGCGGGGACCTCGCCCACGGACGCCCAGCTCGCGACGCAGGCGAGCTATTACCAGCGCGCCCTCGACGCGTGCGTGAGCGTCGACGAGTGCAACTCCTTCACCATCTGGGGCTTCACCGACAAGTACTCCTGGGTGCCTGTGTTCTTCAGCGGCGAAGGGGAGGCGACGGTCATGTGGAACGACTTCACCCGCAAGCCCGCCTACTACGCGCTGCAGGACACCCTCGAGCAGGCGTCCCCCGGTCGCGGCAACCGCTGATGATCGACGACAGGACAGGAAGAACCATGAGACGACGTTGTCTGATCGCGGGCGCCACGGCCTTCGGCCTGGTGGCCGGAGCCGGCGCCCTGGCGCTGCCCGCGGCGAACGCCGAGGAGCCGGCAGTGCTCCTCACCGAGGACTTCGAGGACGGCGCCTTCGGGCCGCTGGTCCAGAACGGCGGTGCCGCCCTCTCGGTGGTCGACGCCGACGGCGACAAGGCGCTGCTGGTCACGGGCAGGGCCAACGACTACGACGGCATCAAGACGCCTGCGAACCTCCTGCAGGCCGGGGGCACCTACTCCTTCTCGGCGCAGGTGAAGCTGTCCGCCGCCCCCGGGACGACGACGTCGGCACGCTTCGTCGTCGAACCCGCATACAGCTGGGTGGGCAACACCACGGTGTCGGCCGATGCGTGGACCACGGTGAGCGGCACGTTCAACGCCCCTGCGGGTGCCGACCCCGCCACACTGCGCGCCTACCTCGGGACAGGAGACCTCGGTGCGCCCTACGACTACCTCGTGGACGACGTCGTGATCACCGGCACCGCCGGGCCCGGCGACGGCGGAGCCTGGGAGCCCACGCCGGATCCGGCCTTCATCCCCGGCGGGGCCGCCAACCCCACCACCACGCCTCTCGCCTCGGCCCGCGGCACCGGGAACGTCGTCGCCCTCACCTTCGACGACGGCCCCAACCCCGGAGAGACCGCCGCGGTCCTCGACCTCCTGAGGGACAAGGGCATCACCGCGACCTTCTGCGTCATCGGCCAGAACGTGCAGGCGGACGGCGGGGCGGACCTGCTCCGGCGGATCGTCGCCGAAGGGCACACGCTGTGCAACCACGGCACGTCCTACGCGGACATGGGCTCGTGGACGCAGGCGCAGGTCGAAACGGACCTGAAGGAGAACCTCCGCATCATCCGCGCCGCCGCGGGTGACCCCGCCCTCCCGGTGCCGTACTTCCGGGCGCCGAACGGCAGCTGGGGTGCCACCGGCGAGGTGGCCGCGGCGCTCGGCATGCAGCCGCTCGGCCTCGGGAACGTCATCTCCGACTGGGACGGCAACGACCTCAGCGAGACCACGCTCACCGAGAACCTCCGCCGGGCCTTCACGCCCGGTGCCGTGGTGCTCGCGCACGACGGCGGCGGCGACCGGTCCACCACGGTCAAGGCCGTGGCGACCGTCGTGAGCGAGAAGCTGGCCGAGGGCTGGACCTTCGCCCTGCCGACCGGCGGCGCCGGGCAGGCGACCGGGGTCACGAGCGGGTTCGAGACCGGGACGGACGGCTGGACGGCACGGGGCGACGGCGTGCAGGTCAGCGCCGGCAGCGATGCCCGGACCGGGACCGGCAGCCTGCTCGTCACCGACCGCACCCAGCCCTGGCACGGCGCGGCCCTCGACGTCACCGCGGGACTTCCCGTGGGATCAGCGGTGGAGGTGTCGGTCTGGGCGAAACTCGCTCCGGGCCAGACACCCGCCTCCCTCAAGGTGTCCGTGCAGCGCGACAACGGCGGTGCAAGTGCGTACGAGGGTGTGGCGGGCGCCGCGGCGACCGTCACGGCCGACGGCTGGACGCAGCTGAAGGGTACCTACACCCTCGGGGCGGCAGCCGACAAGGCGCAGATCTACGTCGAGGGGCCCGTCGGCGTCGACTTCCTCCTCGACGACTTCAGCCTCGCCGCGTTCGGCGAGAAGCCCATCCAGACCGATGTGCCCGGGCTCAAGGACGTCCTCGGGGCGGACGGGATCGAGCACGTCGGTGTCGCCGTCGACGCCCGGGAGACCGTGGGGACGGCGGCGGACCTCGTCCGCAAGCATTTCAACGCCATCACCCCCGAGAACGCGGGCAAGCCCGAGAGCGTGCAGCCGGTCGAGGGTCAGTTCTCCTTCGCCCAGCTGGACCAGCTGCTGGACTTCGCCGATGCCAACAACGTGCAGGTCTACGGACACGTGCTCGCCTGGCATTCGCAGACCCCGGCGTGGTTCTTCAAGGACGGCAGCCGCGACCTGACGGACAGCCCTGCCGACCAGGCACTGCTGAAGGCCCGCATGGAAGCCCACATCAAGGGCATCGCGGACCACATCGACGCGCGCTACCCCGACGGAGACAGCCCCATCTGGGCCTGGGACGTCGTCAACGAGGTCATCGCCGACGGAGACACGGCCAATCCGCACGACATGCGGGACAGCCGGTGGTTCCAGGTGCTCGGCGAGGGCTTCGTGGACGAGGCCTTCCGCCTGGCGGACCGCTACTTCCCCGACGCGGCCCTGTTCATCAACGACTACAACACCGAGATGCCGGAGAAGCGCGCCGACTACCTCGACCTGATCCGGGCACTGGAGGCGCGCAGCGTGCCGATCGACGGCGTGGGGCACCAGGCCCACGTGGACGTCGCCCGGCCGGTGGAGTGGCTCGAGGACTCCATCGTGGCCGTGGAGCGACTGAACCCGGAGCTGCTGCAGGCCATCACGGAACTCGACGTGAACGCCTCCACGGAGAACCAGGGCGCCGATGTCAGCGGCGCCCCGCAGGATCCGTACAGTCCGGCGTTCGAGGACGACGCGGACGCGGCGGCCGAGGTCGGGTACTACTACCGCGACCTGTTCGCGATGCTGCGGGAGCACAACGAGTCCGTCGACTCGGTGACCTTCTGGGGCATCAGCAACGCCCGCACCTGGCTGCGCACGTGGCCGATGGCCCGGCCGTGGGAACAGCCGCTGCCGTTCGACGACGACCTGCAGGTCACCCCGGCGTACTGGGGCATCGTCGATCCGTCCCGCCTGCCCGCGCGGCCGGCCGACGTGCTGCCGCCCCGGATCGCCGGCCAGTCGGACGTCCGGGCGGTCTCCAACGGTGCCAGCGGCGCGAAGGTGAAGTACACCCTGCCGTCCGCCATCGACACCCTCGACGGGGCGGTCCCGCTGGACTGTGATCCGGCGTCGGGCTCCCGCTTCGTCATCGGTGTCACGACGGTCACCTGCACCGCCACGGACGAGGCGGGCAACACCCGCACCAGCTCGTTCGACGTCGTCGTGACCCGCAAGCAGCCCGGCAAGCCCTGATACGGTCCCGCGGCCGCCTCGGCTGGCACGACGAAGCCCCTGTCCTCTCCGGAGGGCAGGGGCTTCGTCGTCGGTGTCCGTCAGGAGGCGTAGGCGCCGAGGAGCCGCACGGAGCCGCCGTCCACGCCCTTGGCGCCCTGGACGTAGTCGGGTCCGTCTGTGCTCCCGCTGCCGGTCACCTGCACGCTGCCCATCACCCAGGACGGGACGCCGGCCGCGTTCAGCTGGGCCAGGGCGGCGTCGGCGCCCGCGGCCCCCACGATCGCCACCATGCCGACGCCGAGGTTGAGGGTGCGCTCGAGGTCCGGCAGCGGGACGGACCCGAGCTGCGAGACGATCGTGAAGATCGGGGGAAGCCCCCAGGTGGAGCGGTCCACGGTGGCCTCGAGCCCGCGCGGCAGAACGCGGGCGAGGTTCGCCGCGAGCCCGCCGCCGGTGACGTGGCTGAACCCGTGCACCTGCGCGGCGTCGTTCCGGGCGAGGGCGAGGCAGTCCGCGGCGTAGACCCGCGTGGGCTCGAGCAGTTCCTCGCCGAGCGTCCGCCCGAGTTCGGAGACCTGCCGGTCCAGCGACCACCCGGCCTGGTTGATGACGCGGCGGACGAGGGAGTAGCCGTTGGAGTGCAGGCCGGAGGAGGCCATGCCGATCACGACGTCGCCCGCCCGGACGCGCTCGGGGCCGAGGACGCGGTCCGCCTCGACCACGCCGGTCGCGGCTCCCGCGACGTCGTACTCGTGCTCGCCGAGCAGCCCCGGGTGCTCCGCGGTCTCCCCGCCCACCAGGGCGGTGCCGGCCACCGAGCAGCCGGCCGCGATGCCGCGGACGATGTCCGCGATCCGCTCGGGGACCACTTTCCCGCACGCGATGTAGTCCGTCATGAACAGCGGCTCCGCGCCGACCACCACGATGTCGTCCACGACCATCCCCACGAGGTCGAACCCGATGGTGTCGTGGATGTCCATGGCCTGCGCGATCGCGACCTTGGTGCCCACGCCGTCGGTCGACGTCGCGAGCAGCGGGCGCGTGTAGGTGAGGAGGCGGGAGACGTCGAAGAGCCCGGCGAAACCGCCCACCCCGCCGATCACCTGCTCGCCGTGCGTGGCCCGGACGGCGTCCTTCATGAGCTCGACGGCGCGGTCACCCGCTTCGACGTCCACTCCTGCGCTGGCGTAGGTGATCGGGTGGGGCGCGCTCATACCCGCTCCTTCTTGTCGTCGTCGGTCAGTACGGCTTCGAATTCGGCGTCCGGCCCGGGATCGCAGCCCACCGCACCGGACCGGTCGGCCGGGTCGAGGCGCTCGAGCAGGTTCTTGCCCAGGCGGTCGTCGCCGGGCAGTTCGATGGGGTACGTCCCGGTGAAGCAGGCCGTGCAGAGGCGCTCGCGGGGCTGCTGGGTGGCATCGATCATGCCGTCCTCGGAGATGTAGGCGAGGCTGTCGGCGCCGACGGACTTGCTGATCTCGTCGATCGCCGCGCCGTTCGCGATGAGCTCCGCGCGGGACGCGAAGTCGATGCCGTAGAAGCAGGGCCAGCGCACCGGCGGCGAGGAGATCTTGACGTGGACCTCGGCGGCACCGGCCTCGCGCAGCATCCGGACGACGGCGCGCTGCGTGTTGCCGCGGACGATGGAATCGTCCACCACGATGATGCGCTTGCCGCGGATGACGGATTCGAGGGCGTTGAGCTTGAGCCGGATGCCGAGCTGGCGCAGCGTCTGGCTGGGCTGGATGAAGGTACGGCCCACATAGGCGTTCTTCACGAAGCCGTGGGCGAAGGGGATGCCGGACTCCTCGGCGAAGCCGACGGCGGCGGGCGTCCCGGACTCCGGGACGGGGATCACGATGTCCGCTTCGGCCGTGTTCTCGCGGGCCAGCTGGCGGCCCATCTCCACGCGGGCCTCGTACACGGAGCGCCCGGCGATCGCGGCGTCGGGTCGGGCCAGGTACACGTACTCGAAGACGCAGCCGGCGGGGGTGGGGGAGCCGAAGCGGCTGCTGCGCACGCCGTCCTCGTCGATCGCGATGAACTCGCCGGGCTCGATCTCCCGGATGAAGCTGGCGCCGACGGTGGCGAGGGCCGCCTGCTCGGAGGCGACCACCCAGCCGCGCTCGAGCCGGCCGAGGACGAGGGGGCGCACGCCGTAGGTGTCCCGGGCGGCGTAGAGCGTCCCCTCGTCCATGAACACGAAGCAGAACGCGCCGCGGATGCTCGGCAGCAGCGCCAGGGCCGTCTGCTCGAGGGAGCGGTCGTCGTCCCCGGCCAGGAGCGCGGTGACGAGGGCGGTGTCCGTGGTGTTGCCCTGCGCCATCTCGCCGGCGCGCGGCTTGCCGTGGCGGGCGAGGACCATCTGGTGGAGCTCGGCCGAGTTGGTGAGGTTGCCGTTGTGGGCGAGGGCCACGGTGCCCGCCGCGGTGGCGCCGAGGGTGGGCTGCGCGTTGGCCCAGTGCGAGGACCCGGTGGTGGAGTAGCGGCAGTGGCCGACGGCGATGTGCCCGGTCAGGGTGTTGAGCGTGGACTCGTCGAAGACCTGGGACACGAGGCCCATGTCCTTGTACACGTTGATCCGGTGGCCGTCGCTCGTGGCGATGCCCGCCGACTCCTGGCCGCGGTGCTGCAGCGCGTACAGGCCGTAGTAGGCGAGCTTGGCGACCTCCTCGCCGGGCGCCCAGACTCCGAAGACGCCGCAGGCGTCCTGGGGTCCTTTTTCGCCGGGAAGAAGATCATGGGAGAGGTGTCCGTCGCCGCGCAGCATGCCGCCATTCTCTCACGGTACGGTCTGCCGCCCTTCTTCCGGCCCCGGTTATTTCGTGCCGGCCAGCTTCCCGATCAGCCGTTCCATCCGGGCGATCCCGACGAATCGCCCCGCGTTGTCGGTCACCAGCAGCGGAGCGAAGCGGGAGCCGGCCTCCCGGGTCACGGAGCGGGCGAGGGCCTCGTTGATCGGGGTGTCCACGTTGACGACCAGGCCGGTGGTGACGACTCCCAGGCGGGCCGCCTCCTCGGTGAGCACCGCCCGCGGTCTCCGCCCGTCGAGGAGCACGACGTCGGTGAGGTCCGGGTCGTTCGTGAACAGGGCCGCCGCCGCGCCGGGGGAGGGTGCGGTCGGCGCCGGTTCGACGACGCCGCGGACCGTCGACGCGGTGGCATCGCGCGCCCGGGTGGACAGACGGAGCGCGAGGTCGAGGTCGAGGCCCTGCCAGGGCGGCGCGGGCCGGCCCAGCAGGTACCCCTGCACGAGCGGGACCCCGAGGGCGGTCAGGGTGTCGAGTTCCTCGATCCGCTCGATGCCCTCCGCGAGGATCCAGGCGTCGACCCTGCCGGCGAAGAGCCCGATCATCTCCATCAGGGCACGCTTGGCCTCGTCCGTGTCGATGCCGCGCACCAGTTCGCGGTCCATCTTGATGATGGCCGGCCGCAGCGCGAGCAGGTGCTGCAGGCCCGCGTAGCCGGACCCGGCGTCGTCGACGGCGATCATGGCACCGGCCGCACGCAGGGCGTTCAGGTGCGGTTCCAGGTGGAGGTAGGAATCGATGGGTGTCTGCTCCGTCAGCTCCACGACGACGCCGCCGAGGGGCCCCTGGTCGGCCCAGACCTGCCGCACCTCGGGTGAGGTGAGCAGGGCGGGCGAGACGTTCACGGTGAGGAAGCAGTTCGGCGGGAGCGTTCCCCGGTGCACGAAGGCGCTGCGGAGCGCCGCCGCTTCGAGGTCCGCCGCCCGCCCCGCGCGCCGCGCCCGGGCGAACCACGCCTCGGGATCCTTCTCGCCGTACCCCGGGAAGCGGACGAGGGCCTCGTAGCCCACCACCGTGCCGCGGGCGGTGTCGATGATGGGCTGGTAGGCGGAGGTGATCCCCTCGCCGAGGCACGCGGCGGCCAGCTCGGCGGACTCCCGCGCGGCCACCGTCCGGTCGAGGGGCTCCACCGGGAGCGGGCTCAGGCGGTGGCCATGCTGCCGCGGACCGCACCGACGAGCTCGGGCGTGATCTCCGTCAGGCCGTGGGCCGAGGCGGCGTGGGCCCCCACCGCGGCGAGGATCTCATCCTCCGTGCTGCAGATCCAGCGGGCGTCGCAGCCCGGTACGACATCTCCACATGCGAATAGCTTCATGGCACAGTCCTCTTCTCCCGCTCGATGGTTTCCCCATCACGCCTTACTGTCGTCACCCCGGCCCGGGGTGTAAGCAGCGGCATCCGCCGGTGGAGGGTCTCAGGCGTCGTCGTCCGTGCGCTCCGCCCGCGCCCGCTCGGCGCGCCTGATGCTGCGGCGGTCGATGACGAGCACCAGCAGCGCGGCGAGGAGCAGCCCGGGCAGGGCGAAGGCCACGGTGAAGAACCCGAGGACGGACTCGCGCGTGAGGGTCGGATCCTCCGGGCCGGTGTAGGCGAGCACCAGGGCGGCGACGAAACCGAGGATCGCGCCGACCGCCATGAAGGGCACGAACTTCGGCGCCCGGCGGACGGTCACCTCGCGGACGGCCGGTGTGAGCGGCGGCGCGTCCGCGGGCGGGACGTCGCGGACCGGTGTGTCCGGGAGATCGGCCGGTCGGTCCGCCGGGACGGGCCGAGCGTCCGCGGGTGCCTGATCGTCGCCCCGCTGGTCCGGCTGGTCGGGGGAGGTGTGCGGCTGCTCGGAGGTCATGCTTTAAGGCTACCGGGCGTCAGCGTTCCAGCCGCACGAGCTGGTAGCCCGCCTCGTCGAACACCGGGGTGTAGTCCGTTCCCGGGAACCGCTGCTCGGCGTGGGCCTCGGCGTCGGCCGGGCGGGTGGCACCCCAGCTCCAGTCGTCGGCGTCGACGATCAGGTAGTCGGGCGCGGGGTTCGTGTTGCCGAGCCAGTACACGCGCGTCTCCGGCACGAGGTACGCCATGAGCACCACGCCGCTCTCCACCGTGGAACCCTCGGGGATGAGGCCCATCATGCGGTGGGCGGCGTCCCAGCGCGCGGACTGACGGTACGTGTCCGCCTCCGCGAGGACGGCGAGCTTCTGGCCCGGCAGCAGGACCAGGCAGGCGGCGACGGCGGCGGGCACCCCCAGCAGCGCGGCGGACCGCACCCAGCGGCGGCGGTTGCTCCGGAGGGAGTGCACGCCGTCCACCAGGCCGAGGAAGAGCACGGGCATGAGGACCGCGCTGTAGTGCCACTCCGGCCCCCAGTACCCCTCCTGGCCGGAGGCGAACCGCCACAGCAGGGTGGGCAGGAGGACCAAACTCAGCGACGAGCGGAGGAACAGGACGCCGCCGGCGAGCAGGAGCAGCAGGAGCGTCTCGTGTTTCGCGGTGCCGGTGAGGAGGCCGACGACGGCGCCGGCCGGGTCCGCGATCATCGCACCGGCGTCGATCCGGTCCGAGTAGTCGTACTGGCCGGCGGCGTTGAGCGCCGGCAGGATCACGCGCACGGAGAGGACCAGCCACAGTGCCCCCCAGACGGCGAGCCACAGGCCGGTGACCGCCCGCAGCCGCCACGCGACGACCAGCCCGAGGGCCATCACGGTGAGCCCGAGGTCCTCCTTCACGAAGACGAGGAGGCCGCCCCAGAGGACGGCGGGCAGCACGCGCCGCGCCAGCACGGCTTCGAGGCTGAGGGCCAGGAGCGGCACGGCGAACGCGATCTCGTGGAACTGCGCGGCGACGGCGGACTGCAGCCCCCAGGACAGCGCATAGGCGATCCCGACGGCGATGCCGGCGGCGGACCCGAGGAGCCGCATGCCCGTGCGCGCGACGACCGCCACGGACAGCCCGAGGAGCAGGTTCTGCACGATCAGGAGGGTCAGGCCCGACGGCGCGACCGCGTACGCGGGTCCCAGCAGCACGAGCAGCGGGTGGAAGTGGTCACCCAGGAGGTTGAAGTCCTCGCCCTTGATGGGGACGATCGGGGCACCGGCGCCCGCATAGGCCTTGGCGAGCTGCGTGAAGATCCCGAGATCCCAGGACGGCGACTCCAGCCGGTTCCACTGGGTGACGGAGAAGACGGTGTAGAGGAGGGCGGCAGCGACACCCGTCAGCCAGGCGCCGGGCGGCTGCCGGCGGATCGCCGCGGCCGAGCGCTCGCGGAGGGTGGCGGGGCGATCCCGCCGCTCCGGTTCCCGGTCCGGATCGATGGCGTGTCTGCTGCGGGACGCCGTCGTCCGGCGCGGCGCCGATCCGGCACCGGGCACCGGGCCCGCCTGCGCTGGGCCCACCTGCGGCGTCAGGTCGGCGCTCGGGGCGTCACCGGTCACGGGCGGCGCCCGACGACGGGCAGCCAGGCGCTCAGGTCGGCGCGCCCGCCGGAGGCCGCCACCTTGCCCGCCGCCACGGCGTCCGGCCACGCGACGGCCCCGGTGACGAGCGCCAACCAGGTGGTGGCATCGGTCTCCACCACGTTCGGAGGCGTACCCCGGGTATGGCGGGGCCCCTCGACGCACTGGGTGACGCCGAACGGAGGGACCCGCACCTCGACGCTGTTGCCGGGGGCGAGCTCCGCGAGTTCCTCGAGGGTGAACCGTACCGCCATGGCGAGTTCGGAGCGGCCGGCCGAGCCGTCGGCCACCTGTGCCAGGGCGCGGTGGCCGTCCTCACCGGTGATGCGTCGTCGTGCCATGCGCTGCCGCGCCTAGTCGAGCAGGGCCAGGACGGGGGCGGCGAGGCGCAGGCTGCCCACGGAGCGGCCCCCGCCGAGGACCGGGGAGACGACCTTCTCGAGGGTGGCCCCGACCTTCTCGGCGTCGATCGCCCCGGATGCCGCGAGGAGCGTGAGGCCCACGAGGGTCGCCGCGCGGGCGTTGCCGTCGAGGACCTTCAGGGCCAGGGTCGCGCCGGTCGGGGCGGCGAGGACGAGGACGCCCTCGGCGCCGCTCTTGGCGAGCACGCCGAGATCCTCCATGACCACGGAGTTCTCCATGCCGGCGCCGTGCACGGCCCAGGGGTAGTCCAGCATCGCGGTGGCGATCGTCGCCGCCCGCGCGTCCGCGTGCTTGTCCGAGGGTGCCTTCGCGATCTTCCCGATCCCGCGGGCGAGGCCCGTGAGCGAGACGGCGGCGACGGGCGCGCCGCACCCGTCCACGCCCCACGCGGCGACGGACTCCTCCGTGTACTCCTCGATGACGGAGGCCACGGAGCGCTGCAGCGGGTGGGTGGGATCCAGGTACGTGGCGGTGTCCCAGCCGTTCTCCGTGCAGGCCCACAGGAACGCCGCGTGCTTGCCGGAGCAGTTGAAGGCGATGCGCTGCTTGCCGAGGCCGCCGCGGACGAGCTCGTTGCGGGCCTCCTCGTCCTGCGGCCAGTCCGCAGGGCACTGCAGGTGGTCCTCGGTGACGCCGGCGGCGTCGAGCATGGTCCTCACCACGTCCATGTGCTCCCTGCTGGCCACGTGGCTGGCCGCGGCGAGGGCCACCTGCGGTCCGCGCAGCGGGACCCCCGCCTTCATGCTGGCCAGCGCCTGGAACGGCTTGAGCGTGGACCGCGGGAAGATCGGGCTCGTGATGTCCCCGAGCCCGGTGACCACGGAGCCGTCGGCGGCGAGAACGACGGCGGCCCCCACGTGGCGGGACTCGATGAAACCGTTGCGTTCGAGGACGGCGAAGTCCACGGCGTCAGCCGTAGTGAAAGTGGAGGGCATGGTCCCAGTATTCCCTATCCGCTGCGGCGACCCGCGGGGATCCTCCGTCGACATGGCTGCGCCCACCGGAGAGGACGGTCATCCGGTGGGCGCAGGTCCGGGAGCTGCCGGGCGGCTACGTCACGGTGAACTGCACCGACTGCCAGCCGGACGCGCCGTCGGGAACGGTGTCCGCGCGCTCGTCGGTCTGGAGGCCGTCGACGGCGTCCGTGGCCCGCGCCCTGACCGTGTGCAGCCCGGACTCGAGGGAGACCTCGTGCGACCACTGGCGCCAGGTGTCCACGGAGGCCTCGGCGGCGAGCGTGACGGCCTCCCAGTCGCCGCCGTCGATCGAGACCTCGACCGCGGTGATGCCGCGCTGCTGGGACCAGGCGACGCCGCCGAGCATGACGGCGCCGCCGTCCACCTGCGCGAAGGACCTCGGGACCTCCACGCGTGCCATCGTCTTGATGGGCCCCCGCTCGGACCAGCCGCGGTCCGTCCAGTACGCCGTCCGGTCGGCGAAGCGCGTGACCTCCAGGTCCACGACCCACTTGGTCGCCGAGACGTACCCGTACAGTCCGGGGACCACCATGCGGACCGGGAAGCCGTGCTCCACGGGCAGCGGCTCACCGTTCATGGCGACGGCGAGGATGGCGTCGCGGTCGTCCTGCAGCACGGGCAGGGGAGTGGAGGCGCTGAAGCCGTCCGAACTCGTGGACAGGACCATGTCCGCACCGTCGAGCGGCCGGGCCCGGGCGAGGACGTCGCGCAGCGGGTAGCCGAGCCACTTCGCGGTCCCGGCGAGGTAGCCGCCCACGGGGTTGGAGACGCAGGTGAGGGTGATGTGGCGTTCGACGAGATCGGCGTTTAGGAGGTCCTGGAACGTGAGCTCGAACTCCTCCTCCACCAGGCCGTGCACGCGGAGCACCCAGTCGTCGGTGGTGAGCTGCGGGACGCTGAGCGCCGTGTCGATCCGGTAGAAGTCGCCGGTCGGGGTGACGAAGGGTGTCACGCCCGCCACGGGCGACTGCACGCCCGCGGGCAGCGCCGGCGCGGGACTGGCCGGAGCCGGGAACTGCAGGCTGTCCCGGAGCGCGGCGACGTCGTTGCGCGCCCCCGCGAGCAGCCGGCCCCCGCCGGCGGCCACGGCAGCGACGACGGCGGTCACGCCTGCGGCGGCGAAGAACCCGCGGCGCGAGGTCGTGCCCGCGCCCGGTGCACCGGCGATCGGTGGTGCGACCGCGACGGCCCCGGTGCGTGCGCCGTCGTCCCGGTCGGTCCCATGGCCCTCCGCGACGGCCGTCCGGCCGGCGGCGTCCCCCGACGCGGGACCGTCGGGCGAGGGAACGACGGCCGCGTGCCGCAGGCGGGCGATCAGCAGCCGCAGCGCCAGCAGGCCCGCGGCGGTGCCGACGGCCGTCGGGAGGGCATCGGGCAGGGCGGCGCCGGCCCGGGTGAGGACGCAGGCCAGGATGACGGCCCCCATCAACAGCACCCCGACGACGCCGAGCGCCCACCGCCGGAACGCCACGATGCCGAGGGCGGCCGCCAGCAGCGCGATCGTGATGCCCATGCCGACGAGCAGGGCGAGCTTGTCGTCGGTCCCGAACGTCGCGATGGCGAAGTCCTTCATCCACGGCGGGGTGAAGTCGATGAAGGTGGATCCCATGGCGATGACGGGGGTGGCACTCGCCCGGAAGAAGGCCCCGGCGAGTTCGGCGACGCCGAGCACCACGCCGGCGGCGATGATGCCGGCGAGCGCGGCCAGCAGGGGGAGGCCGCGGCGGGACGTCGAGAGGTTGCTCATGGGAAGTATTCGGAGAGGTCCGGAGACCGTATGGGTGGCGCGGGTCGCCGTAACAGGCGCCGTCCCTGTGTCCGGCAGGTAGCCCCTCCAGTACGCTGTCCTACTGTGAAGGTTCTTGTACTGGGCCCCGGAGGCCGCGAACACGCCATCGTCCGGGCCTTGCTGGCCGATCCCTTCGTCCGGGAGGTGCAGGCCGCCCCCGGCAACGCCGGGATCGCCGGGGACGTCCCCACCCACGACATCGACGCGAACGATCCCGCCGTCGTCGTCGGCCTGGCCCGTCGGCTGGGCTCCGACCTCGTGGTGATCGGACCCGAGGCGCCGCTCGCCGCCGGCGTCGCGGACGCCCTGCTCGACGCCGGGATCCCCGTCTTCGGGCCGACGCGGGCCGCCGCGCAGCTCGAGGCCTCCAAGGCCTTCGCCAAGCAGGTCATGGCCGCCGCCGGCGTGCCGACCGCGATGGCCCGCGTCGCCGCGACGGACGAGGAGGCCGACGCGGCGCTCTGCTCGTTCGGCGCGCCCTACGTGGTGAAGGACGACGGGCTCGCCGCCGGCAAGGGGGTGGTCGTCACCGACGACCTCGACGAGGCCCGCGCCCATGCGTCCGCGTGCTTCGCGGCGGGAGGCACCGTGGTCATCGAGGAGTACCTCGACGGACCCGAGGTCTCGCTGTTCGTCCTCTCCGACGGCCGCACCGTGGTCCCGCTGGCACCCGCGCAGGACTTCAAGCGCATCCACGACGGCGACCAGGGCCCCAACACGGGCGGCATGGGCGCCTACTCGCCGCTCGAGTGGGTGCCCGCCGGCCTCGTGGACGAGGTCATCACGCGCGTGGCGCAGCCCGTGATCGACGAGATGGCGCACCGCGGCACGCCCTTCGCGGGCGTCCTCTACGTCGGCCTGGCACTCACGTCGCGCGGCCTGCGCGTCATCGAGTTCAACGCACGGTTCGGCGACCCGGAGACGCAGGCCGTCCTCGCGCGCCTGACCACACCGCTGGGCGGGGTGCTGCTCGCCGCCGCCAAGGGCGCCCTCGACCAGATCGACCCGCTCAACTGGTCGCCCGAGACGGCTGTCGCCGTCGTGCTCGCCTCCGAGAACTACCCCGACGCCCCGGTCACGGGCCGGCGCGTGCGCGGGCTGAAGAGGGCCGCGCAGGTGGAGCGCGCGCACGTCCTGCACGCCGGCACCGCCCTGCGGGACGGCAAGGTGGTGAGCTCCGGCGGCCGGGTGCTGGCCGTCGTCGGGGTCGGGGACTCCCTGGCGGACGCGCGGGCCACCGCGTACGAGAGCCTCGGCCGGATCGACCTCGCGGGCGGGCAGTTCCGCACGGACATCGCCCTCAAGGCCTCCCGCGCGGAGATCGCGGTCACGGGCCCCGCGACGGCCACGGCATGAGCACCTTCGCACCGGAGCATCCCGAACTCCCGGGCTGGCGGCACGTCTACTCCGGCAAGGTCCGCGACCTGTACGAGCCGGAGGACGGCCGTGACGACGTCGTGCTCGTGGTGGCGAGCGACCGCATCAGCGCCTACGACCACGTCCTCGCCACCGGGATCCCCGACAAGGGGCGCGTGCTCACGCAGCTCAGCCTCTGGTGGTTCGAGCGGCTCACCGGCATCCCCAACCACGTGATCGCGTCCGACGCCGCCGCTGGCGTGCCCGCCGCCGTCGAGGGCCGGGCGATGATCTGCCGCCGGCTCGTCATGTACCCGATCGAGTGCATCGCCCGCGGCTACCTGACCGGCAGCGGGCTGCTGGAGTACCGGCAGTCCCGGACCGTCTGCTCCCTGCCGCTGCCCGAGGGCCTCGTGGACGGCTCCCGGCTCCAGCCGGCGCTCTTCACGCCGTCGGCGAAGGCGGAGGTGGGCGAGCACGACGAGAACATCACCTACGACGCCGTCGTCATGACGGTGGGCGACGACACCGCGGCGCAGCTGCGGTCCCTCACCCTCGACATCTACACCGCGGCGGAGGCGATCGCCCGGGAGCGCGGCATCATCCTCGCCGACACGAAGGTGGAGTTCGGCCTCGATCCGTACACCGGCCTGATCACCCTCGGTGACGAGGTGCTGACGCCGGACTCCTCCCGCTTCTGGGACGCCGCCCTCTATGCCCCCGGGCAAGCGCAGCCCTCCTTCGACAAGCAGTTCGTCCGGGACTGGCTGACCTCCGACGCCTCCGGCTGGGACCGGCAGTCGGAGCCGCCGGCGCTGCCCGCCGACGTCGTCGAGCGCACGCGCGCCCGCTACATCGAGGCCTACGAGCGCCTGACGGGCCGCACCTTCGCCTGAGGCGCGTCACGCCGGACGCGGCGTCGTTCCCGGCTTCAGGAGTAGGCCGCTGCTTCTGCGGTGTGGCGCGCCGGGACACGCTCCTCCGGTGCGGAACCCGTGCACGACGGCGTCCGAAGCGACGACCGGCCGACGCCACGCCGGACCACGGGGACGATGACCGTGAGCGGATCGTTGTCGACTCGGTCCGATCTGCAGTTCGGCCGGTCGGCCCGGCTTTCTCCGAAAGCTTCATCCGACCCCGCGCCGTGCGGATCCTCAGGGCGACGATCGGCGCCGATCCATCGAGGAGCACCGTGAACAGCACCCAGCACAGCACCCACCGCCCGACCGTTACCCGACGCGCTGCCCGGGCGGCCGTCGCCCTCGCCGCGACCGCCGTCCTGCTGCCGGCGGCGGGCGCCGTGGCCGCACCGCCGACGCCGTCTCCCCCGGCGTCGGTGTCCTCCCATCGGCAGCGGGACACCAGCATCCCGCTGCCCGGCGCATCCTCCGCCGAGGGCATCGCCAGGGGCAAGGGGTCCACGTTCTACGCGGGAGACCTCGGCCGCGGTGACATCTTCCGCGGCGACCTCCGGAAGGGGACCGCGGAACTCTTCATCGACGCACCCGAGGGCAGGGCCGCCGTCGGCCTCAAGGCCGATGTGCGGAACGACCTGCTGTTCGTCTCGGGGGGAGCGACGGGCCGGGCGTACGTCTACGACACCGACACCGGGGCGGAGGTGGCCGACCTCCTGCTCGCCACGGGCAGTGCATTCATCAACGACGTCACGCTCACGCGGGACGGCGCCTACTTCACCAACTCCCAGGCCGCGGAGCTGTACTTCGTGCCCGTGGGCGACCACGGCGAGCTCGGGGAACCGGAGACGATCGCCCTGTCCGGCCCGGCCGCGGCAGTGACACCGGGTTTCAACCTCAACGGCATCACGTCGGTGGACCGCGGCAGGACGCTGATCGTGGCGCACTCGGCGAACCAGGCCCTCTACACGGTGGACCCGGAGACGGGCGTCAGTGCGGACATCGTGACGGGCGCGCTCCCGAACGTGGACGGCATCCTGGCCAAGGGGGACACCGTGTTCGCCGTCCAGAACAGGATCAACCAGGTCAGCCGGATCGACCTGTCGAAGGACCTGACCCGCGGCGAGGTCGAGGACGTCATCACGAGCCCGCTGTTCGAGGTGCCGACGACGGTGGCCCTGTTCGGCAGCACGCTGGCACTCGCCAACGCGAAGTTCGGCGTCGTCGATCCTGATGGCTACGAGGTGGTGACGGTCTCCGCGCGCTGACCGCGGCCGGACGCGGGAGAGGCCCGCCGGCTGCTGCCGGCGGGCCTCTCGTCCACTGGTCGGGGTGACAGGATTTGAACCTGCGGCCTCGTCGTCCCGAACGACGCGCGCTACCAAGCTGCGCCACACCCCGATGTCACTCCCGGAAGGCGGACCTCCCGAACAGCAACTGTCCAAGGATAGCGGAGGATCAGCGGCGAGGAAAACCGGCGCGCGCTCCGCCCGGACGCGTCAGACCAGCGAGTCCTTCCAGGCCGCGTGCAGCGTCGCGAAGCGTCCCGTGCCCCCGATGAGTTCGGCGGGCGTGCCGTCCTCCACGACCCGGCCGTCGTGGACCACGAGCACGCGGTCGGCGATGGCCACGGTGGAGAGCCGGTGCGCGATGATCAGGGCGGTCCGGTTGCCGAGCAGCTTCTGCAGGCCCTCCTGCACCAGGCGCTCGCTCGGGATGTCGAGCGAGGACGTCGCCTCGTCGAGGATGAGGACCGCCGGATCGGCGAGGAACGCGCGCGCGAAGCTGATGAGCTGCCGCTGCCCCGCCGAGACACGGCCGCCGCGCTTGTTGACGTCCGTGTCGAAGCCCTCGGGCAGCTCCAGGATGAACTCCTCGGCGCCCACGGCCCGGGCTGCCGCGACGATCTCCTCGCGGCCGGCCTCGGGCTTGCCGAGGGCGATGTTGTCCGCCACGGAGCCGCTGAAGAGGAAGGCCTCCTGCGTGACCATGACGACGGCCCGCCGGAGGTCGGTGGGCGCGAGATCGCGGAGGTCGACGTCGTCGAGCGTGAGGCTGCCCTCGGAGACGTCGTAGAACCGCGCGATGAGCTTGGCCAGCGTGGACTTGCCGGCCCCCGTCTGGCCCACGAGGGCCACGGTCTGCCCGGCGTGGATGGTCAGGTCCAGGCGCGGCAGCACCACGGGTCCGTTCCCGTAGCGGAACTCGACGTCCCGGAACTCGACGGCGCCGCGGGGGTCCGGGAGGGAGACCGGATGCTTCGGGGGACGCACCGTGGGCACCTCCTCGAGCAGGCCGGAGACCTTCTCCAGTGCCGCCGCGGCGGACTGGAAGGAGTTGTAGAACATGGCCATCTGGTCCACGGGCTGGAAGAACCGCTTGCTGTAGAGCAGCAGGGCCAGCAGGGCACCGACCTCGAGCGTGCCGCCGAGGACCCGGAAGCCCCCGAGGACGAGGACGACGGCGACGGTCACGTTGCCGATCAGCACGAGCCCGGGCTGGAAGACGCCGTTGAGGTTGATGGAGCGGACCGTGACCAGGCGGTAGTCCTCCGCCAGCTCGTCGTAGCGGTCGGCGTTGACCGTCTCGCGGCGGAACGCCTTGACCGCGCGGATCCCGGTCATCGTCTCGATGAAGTGGACGATCAGCTTCGCCGACACCACGCGGGACTCCCGGTAGGCGATCTGCGAGTGCTTCTGGTACCAGCGGGCGAGGAAGAACATGGGGACCGCCGCGGCCAGGATCAGCAGGCCCGTCCGCCAGTCGAGGGCGAAGATCGTGACGGCGGTGAACAGCATGAAGATCGCCCCGGACGCCAGGGAGCTGACGCCGGTGTCGAGCAGCTCCCGGAGTGCCTCGAGATCCGAGGTCTGCCGGGAGATGATGCGCCCGGAGGTGTACTTCTCGTGGAACTCGAGGCTGAGCCGCTGCGTGTGCCGGAAGACCCGCACGCGCAGGTCCAGCAGCATGGCCTGGCTGAGCTGCGCCGTCGCCCGCACGTAGCCCGCCGTCAGGACCGAGGCGAGGACGGCGGCCAGGAGGTAGGTGCCGCCGGCGAGCCACAGCATGCGGGGATCACCCGCCATGAGGGCGGGCAGGGCGCGGTCGATGCCGAACGCGATGATCGCCGGTCCGGCCACCCGCGCGGCCTGGGAGACGACGACCAGCAGGACGGTCCAGAGGAACTGCCGGCGGTTGGGTCGGATCAGCGAGCCGAGGAGGCGGAAGGACCGTGCCCGCACGGACCTGCTCTGCGCGCGGTCGAGGAGGACGTCGTCCTCGTTGAGGACACCGGCGGAGGTGGTCCCCTGCCCGTCCCCGTCCTTCGGCGCCCCGCCGGGCGCTGCCGTGGTGCGGCTCATGCCAGCGCCTCCTCGTCGTCGGGCACGGGTTGGACGGTGCGTCCGAGCTGCGCGATCTCCTCGTCGTCGAGGCTGGCGATGACGTAGCGGTAGTGGTCGTTGCGGGCGAGCAGTTCGGAATGCGTGCCGACGTCGGCGATCCGCCCGTCCTGCATCAGGGCCACCCGGTCCGCGAGCGCGACCGTGGACGGACGGTGGGCGACGATGAGCGTCGTGGTGGCGCGGAGCATGGCGCGGAGTCCCACCTCGACGCGCTCCTCGGTGGCGACGTCGAGCGCGGACAGCGGATCGTCGAGGACCAGGACGGTCGGCTGTGCGGCGATCGCCCGGGCGAGGGCGATCCGCTGGCGCTGCCCGCCGGACAGGCTGAGGCCCTCCTCGCCGATGAGCGTGTCGAGACCCTCGGGCAGCTCGTACGCGAACCGGGCCTGCGCCACCTCGAGCGCCTCGCCGAGGATCCGCTCGGCCTCCGCGCCCGTGGCGTCGGAGCCCATGAGGACGTTGTCGCGGACGGAGTTCGAGAACAGCGTGGTGTCCTCGAACGCGACCGCCACGAGGGTCCGCAGCTCGCCGAGGGTGAACTCCCTGAGGTCCACGCCGTCGATCGTGATGCGGCCCGCCGTGACGTCGTGCAGGCGGGGGACGAGCTGCAGGAGCGTGCTCTTGCCGCACCCCGTCACCCCGACCAGGGCCATGGTCTCGCCGGCGCGCAGGGTGAGGTCGACGCCGTCGATCACGTCACCGGTGTCCTCCTGCGCGTCGGGGTAGCGGAAGTGGACGGCGTCGAACACGACGTCGCCCCGGGGCGCCTCGAGGTGGACGGGCGCGGCCGGGTCGGTGATGGTGTTCTCCGACTCCATGACCTCGTAGTGCCTGTCGATGGCCGTCTTCGCCGTGAAGGTCATGGCGAGCAGCGGGCCGATGAACTCCACGGGTCCGGCCACCGCGGCGGCGGTCGCGAAGAAGGCCACGAGGGCGCCGATGCTGACGTCGCCGTTCGCCGCCAGCATCACCCCGACGACGAGGGACGCACCGAGGGCGAGTTCGGGCAGCAGCGTGACGACCATTGAGAAGTTCGCGAGGGACTTCGCCTTGTAGATCTCGGTCCGGCGGAGCTCCTCGGCCTGCTCCTCGAAGTCCTCGAGCGCCTCCTGGCTGCGGCCGAACGCCTTCAGGACCCGGATGCCGTGGACGGACTCCTCGACCGTGGTCGCGAGGTCGCCGGCCTGGTCCTGGCTCTTGCGGGACACACGGCTGTAGGAGGTCCGGAAGCGGTAGCCGTAGACCATCAGCGGCACGGCGGCCGCGAGGAAGATCAGGGCCAGGACCCAGCTCATGAAGAACATGATGACGACGCCGATCACCACGGTCAGCGACGTGACCACCAGCATGATGAGCCCGAAGGCCATCCACCGCCGCATCAGGTTGAGATCGCTCATCGCGCGGGAGAGGAGCTGCCCGCTGCCCCACCGGTCGTGGAATTCGACGGTCAGGTGCTGCAGGTGCCGGTAGAAGGACGTGCGCATGTTCGTCTCCACCGTCGTCGCCGGGGTGATGACGAACTGGCGTCGCAGGGCCACGAACGTGGCCTCGAGGACGCCGAGGAGCAGGACGACGCCCGACGCGATCCAGACCGTGCGGGCGGACCCGCCCTCCGCCAGGGCGTCGTTGATGAGGACGCGGAGCACCTGGGGGATCGCAAGGGCCATGACGCTCGCGCCGAGCGCGCAGAGCAGGCCCAGGACCAGCCGGGGAACGATGGGCTTGACGTGCGGATACAGGCGGCCGAGCGATTCCCGCAGTGTGTTCTGGTTCTTCATGCCAACTCTTCGGTGATCGATGGTTGTTGGTGTCCCTCAGCAACGATCCTAGGCCACGGGGGCTGTAATGCCGGTCACAGCCTCCGGGGCCCGAAGCAGCAGGCGGGTGCCGGCTAGGTCCCGCTTCCGGGGGTGAGCGTCAGGAGCACGGCTTCGGGCCGGCAGGCGAACCGGATCGGCGCGAAGCGTGAGGTCCCGATGCCGGCCGAGACGTTGAGCGGGACGGAGCGCCCGTCCGATTCCCACTGTGTCAGTCCCCGCGCGCGCCAGGTCGGCAGGTCGCAGTTGCTGACGAGAGCACCGTAGCCCGGGACGCAGACCTGGCCGCCGTGCGTGTGCCCGGCCAGGATGAGGTCCGCGCCGCCGGCCGTGAAGTAGTCGAGGACGCGCTGGTAGGGAGCGTGGGCGACGGCCACCCGGATGTGCGGCGCCTCGGCCGAGGTGCTGCTCCCGGGGGGATAGGGCGCGTACCGGTCGCGATCGAGGTGGGGATCGTCGACGCCCGTGAAGTCGATGCGCATGCCCCTGAAGCCGATCGACTGGGACCGGTTCGTGAGATCCACCCAGCCCGCCGCCCCGAACGCGCTGAACATGTCCGCCCAGGGCAGATCCTTCGGCGCGGACTCCTTGGGTGCGATCGACGGACCCGCGAAGTAGCGCAGTGGATTCTTGAGGGCCGGTGCGTAGTAGTCGTTGGAGCCCGGGACGAAGACCCCGGGAACCTGCAGCAGCGGCTCGAGCGCGTCGAGGAGGGGCTTCACGGCCTTCCGGTGGCTGAGATTGTCACCGGTGTTGACCACGAGGTCCGGCTTCAGGCTCGCCAGGCCGTGCAGCCAGTCGGCCTTGGACTTCTGCCCCGGCACCATGTGGATGTCCGAGAGGTGCAGGACCCGCAGGGGAGTCGCGCCCGGCGGGAGGATGGGAAGGGTCTCCTCCCTCACCTCGTACAGCGTGCGCTCGACGGTCGAAGCGTAGGCGAGGGTTGCGGCCGCGGCGGTCAGGGTGAGGCCCGCCGCCCAGCCGAGCGGTGCCCCGCTCCGGGATGTCTGAGTCGATGTCACGCTAGTCGTTTCCTCCAGTGCCGTTGTTGCCGGTCGTTCCTCCAGTGGTACCACCGGTGGAGCCGCGCGTGCCAGTTCCCCGGTTGTTCACGTCCGGCGTGGTGCCGCGCTGGGTGCCGTCGATCATGCGCCTCGGCGGATCGACGAAGGGTGTCCCTTCGTACAGGCCGGGGATCTGCTGCATGAAGCGGGCCCAGGAGGGACCTGCGATGAGCGAACCGTCGATCTCCGGGTAGACCTGGCCGCCGATCTGCAGTCCGCTCAGCGAGCTGTCGGGACCCTCGCCCTGCCAGTTGCCGATCCAGCTCGCCGTCACCATGCCCGAGTTGTAGCCCATGAACCAGGTCTGTGACCGTGCGTCATTGGTGCCCGTCTTGCCGGCCATCGGGATGTCGCCGTACTCGAGCAGCTGGCCGGAGCCGTCCGTCATGACTTCCTGCGTCGCATAGTTCACGCCACGGGCGACGTCCTGGGAGATCTTCCGGTCGCAGGAGACCGCCGGGACGGGGTAGCTGGTGCCGTCCACCGCGGTCACCTCGGTCAGTGCGCGGGGGTCGCAGACGACGCCTTCGTTGGCGAAGCCGGAGAAGGCCTTGGCCATCGACATGGGTGCTGCCTCGCCACCGCCACCGATCAGGGCGGAGGGCTGGAAGCCGAAGCGCTCCTCCTCGCCCTCGGAGCTCTTGGCCTGGTGGACACCGAGGTCGTAGGCGATGTCGCGGATGCGGCACAGGTCGAGCTGCTTGGCGCTGGACATGGTGATGGTGTTCAGGGACTGCGCGAGGCCGTCGAGGACCGTGGTGGTGCGGTAGTTCGTGTCACCGTAGTTCTGCGGCGTGTAGCCGTCCTCCTCCTGGATCTCGAACTGGCCACCCCGGGCGCAGCTCGCCTCCCACCTGTCGCCCTGGGGGTAGGTCCGCTTGCTGCCGTCGAGGTACTGGTTCAGTGCCTTGCCGTCCTCGACCCACGCGGCCACCGTGAACGGCTTGTACGTCGAGCCCGGCTGGAAGCCGCCGCCGCCGCCGAGGCTCTTGGTGGGGTCCCCGCCGTCGAACTGGTCGACGTTGAAGTTCAGGACCGTGTTGCCGGAGCCGGCTTCCGGGTTGTACCGGGTGTTCTGGGCCATCGACAGGATGTTGCCGGTCTTCGGATCGAGGCTCACCATCGTGTGCCCCACCTTGCCGTCGGTGGTGTCCGGGTTGGCGGTCTCGGTCACGGCGGTCTGCGCGGCGGCCTGCACACGGGCGTCGAGCGTGGTCTTGATCGTCAGCCCGGACCGGAAGAGGACCTTCTGGCGGTCCTCCTGGGTCTCGCCATAGGCGGGGTCGTTCAGGATGAGGTGGGAGACGTAGTCGCAGAAGTACGGCGCCTGGTCCGCACCGACGCATCCGCTCAGGGTCGGGGTGATGTCCAGCCCGAGGTCCGTCGCGACGGCGGCGTCGTGCTCTTCCTGGGTGATCTTGCCGCGGGTGAGCATGGCGTCGATGACGAGGTTGCGCCGCTCGAGCGCTCGCTCGGGATTCTCCGTGGGGCTGTAGTAGGTCGGACCGTTCACCACGCCCGCGAGCAGGGCGCTCTGCTGGATGTTGAGGTCCTTCGCGTCCACGTTGAAGAAGTACTTGGACGCGGCCTGGACTCCGTAGCTCGTCCCGCTGAACTGCACGATGTTGAGGTAGCCCTCGAGGATCTCGTCCTTGGAGAGTTCCTTCTCCACGGCGATCGCGAGCTTCATCTCGCGGAGCTTGTCGCCCACCGACTTCCCGCCGCCGTTGAGGGTGACCGTCCCGCCGTTCTGCCGGGCCGAGTCGTTCAGAACATTGGTGACGAACTGCTGCGTGAGGGTGGACGCGCCACGGCTCGTCCCGCTCGAGACGTTGCTGGCAATGGCGCCGAAGATGCCTTCGAGGTCCACGCCGCCGTGGTCGTAGTAGCGGTAGTCCTCGATCGCGATGAGGGCGTCCTTCATCACCGGGGATACCTGGTCGAGGGTGACCGGCTGCCGGTTCTCCTCGTACAGGGTGGCGATGAGGGAGTCGTCGGCCGCCAGGATCTTCGTCGGCTGGGCGAGCGCCTCGAGCTCCAGCTCCGCCGGCAGTTCCTCGAAGAACTGGATCGAGGCGGACGCCCCGGTGCCGGCAGCCGCGGCCACCGGTACGAGGAGACCTGCGGCGAGCACACCGGCGAGCCCGCTGATTCCGAGGAATGCAGTGATCCTGCCGAGAGTGGTAGCCGTGTCGAAGAGGGGTGATTTGCGCGCAGCCATTATTCCAGTTTACAAGCACGCGCTAGGCTTTCTTCATGACGAAATGGGAGTACTCCACGATTCCGCTCATCATCCACGCGACGAAGCAGATCCTCGATCAGTGGGGTGACGATGGATGGGAGCTCGTCCAGGTGGTTCCCGGGCCCGACGGCAACGGCCTCGTGGCCTACCTCAAGAGGGAGAAGAGCTAGCTGTGTCCGCAGCGAATCCGGTGATCTCGGGGGTCGAAGCACGTCTCGCCGACCTCGGGGTCGCCCTGCCCGCCGTCGTCCCGCCGGTCGCCTCCTACGTCCCTGCGGTCGTGAGCGGCAGCCACGTCTACACCTCGGGGCAGCTCCCTTTCATTGACGGCAAACTCCCAGCTTCGGGCAAGGTCGGAGCGGGTGTGGACGCCGCGACCGCGACCAGCCTCGCCGCGGTCTGCGCCGTGAACGCGCTTGCTGCGATCAAGAGCGTGATCGGCGACCTCGACCGCATCACGCGGATCGTGAAGGTCGTGGGTTTCGTCGCCTCGGACCCCTCGTTCACCGGCCAGCCGGGCGTGATCAACGGGGCGTCGGACCTCCTCGGCACGGCGCTCGGCGACGCGGGCGTGCACGCCCGTTCCGCCGTCGGCGTGGCGGTCCTCCCCCTCGACTCTCCCGTCGAGGTCGAGATCATCGCGGAGTTCGTCTAGGCCGTGGACCGTCTCAGCACCAGGCTCTTCCCTGTACATCCGGACCAGCGTTCGGCAGCACAGAGCTGGATCGAACACGGGGAACGCACACCCCTCAAGGCGCGCCCGGCGTCGTCGGTGGTCCTGTTGCGCGACAGCGCGATCGGCACCGAGACGTACCTGACCTACCGGCGCGGGCAGTCCCCGCTGGGTGTCATCGGCTTTCCGGGCGGCAGTGTCGAGGAGTCCGACGACGAGGAGATCCCCTGGTACGGCCCTACGCCGTCGATGTGGGCGAAGATGCTCGGCGTCGAGGACCACCGGGTGGCGCGGCGCCACGTGCTGTGTGCCATCCGGGAACTCTTCGAGGAGACCGGTGTGCTGCTGGCCGGGCCCGACGCGTCGTCGCTGGTCGAGGGCACGCAGGCCAGGGAGTGGATGAAGGCGCGGGAGGCCATCAACGAGGGGGAGTGCCGGTTCGCGGACATCCTCGGCCGCCGCGGGCTCGGCGTCCGGACGGACCTCATCAAGCCGCTCTCGCACTGGGTCACCCCGGATTTCGCCCACCGCCGGTTCGACACCCACTACTTCGCGGCTGCACAGCCCGTGAACCAGGAACCGAGCATCCTCGAGAGCAAGGGCGTCTGGGGCGAGTGGCGCTGGGCCGCCCAGGAGGTGGCCGACCGCGACACCACCCGGCTCGGTGACGAGGTGAGCCAGCCGAACACCGTGGGCTGCACGCTCAGCGAGCTCGCGGTGCCGGCGGTGGAGATCATCCTCGAGAAGATCGGCTCCTCGCGCGGCTGCATCGCGTACCTTTCCCACAAGCGCCCCGTGAAGCTCTACCATCCGGAACTCTCCGAGCGCGACGGCGATCTCATGCTGCAGGTCGAATGCCCCAAGCTCACCGAGGGCGGGTCGGTCCAGCGCGGGCGCTGACGGCGTCGTTCAGGGTTTCTCCCCGCCTCCTCCCCGGCCCCGGCCCCGGCCCCTTCCCCCTCAACCCGTCGTGCACCTGTGATGGGTGACGGCGTCGGGCGCGTGCTCAGGCGACGCGGCTGGATGCCTCGAGGGACGCATCGCGGGGATCGCCCGTGCCACCGTGGTGAGTGCGCAGGTGTGGTGGGTGGGAGTGCCCGATACCCACCACACCTGCGCACCCAGACGAGGAAGAAGGCCGACCCGGCGCCCGCATCGACGCCGGGGGTCAGCGGCTGCGCTGGCGCAGTCGCTGGATGTCGAGGATGACGACGGCGCGCGCCTCCAGGCGGAGCCAGCCGCGCTGGACGAACTCGGCCAGGGCCTTGTTGACCGTCTCGCGGGAAGCGCCCACGAGCTGCGCCAGTTCCTCCTGCGTGAGTTCGTGGGCCACGAGGATGCCGTCCGTGGCGGGCCGCCCGAACCGGTCCGCGAGGTCCAGCAGGGCCTTTGCCACGCGACCCGGGACATCCGAGAACACGAGGTCGGCCAGCGATTCGTTGGTGCGGCGCAGGCGGCGGGCCAGGGCCTGGAGCAGCTGGGCCGAGACCTCGGGGCGGGTCTCGAGCAGCGCGCGCAGGTTCTCGTTCTTCAGGCCGGCCAGGCGTGTCTCGGACACGGCGGTCGCGGTCGCGGTGCGGGGGCTCGGATCGAAGAGCGCCATCTCGCCGAACAGCTCGCCGGGGCCGAGGATCGCGAGGAGGTTCTCGCGGCCGTCCTGTGCCGTGCGCCCGAGCTTGATCTTGCCGGAGACGATGAAGTACAGCTGATCGCCCTGATCGCCCTCGCGGAAGACCGACGACCCGCGGGGCAGATCGACCTCGATCAGCTCGTCCGTGAGTGCGGCGAAGACGTCGTCTCCCAGTGATGCGAAGAGGGGTGCCCGGCGCAGTACCTCGATGTCCATTAGTTCTCCTGATGCGTCTGTCGTGCGTCGTTCCGCGGCGGTCCCCGCTGTCTTCTCCTGTCCATCTTGCCGTACCCGAGCGGTTGTGACGACTGATACACGTCTCCCGAGCCCGGATTGCAGGCCGGGAGCGCGGCCACTCCCCGCCTTCTCCCACACTTCGCCGCTAGAATCGCTCGCAGTGCCGGGACCTGTGCAGCCGTCCCGCGCCCAGAGCCAGGGGAGAATGTACGTGCCGGAAGTCAGCCTCGGGGAGTTCACCCTCCTCGACATCATCCTGGTGGTGGTCCTTCTCGGCTATCTGGTCGCCGGGCTCCGCAACGGGTTCCTCGTCACCCTCGGCGGTATCGCCGGCTTCGTCGCCGGAGCCGTTGCCGCCTTCTTCGCCGTACCCCTGGTCAGCGGCTGGGTGCCGGACAATCCGTGGCGCCTGATCGCGGTCATCGGCACGGTCATCGTCCTCATCATCGTCGGGCAGGGCGTCGGCTCCGCCCTCGGGGCGTCCATCCGGCGCTGGTCCGACTTCCCGCCCCTGCGCCTCATCGACCGCATCCTCGGTGGGGTGGTGAACGTCGTCGTCGCCGCCCTGGTCCTGTCGATGCTCGCCTTCAGCGTCGGGACCCTGGGGGTCCCGTTCCTGTCCCAGCACATCGCGTCCTCGCAGGTCATCCGGACCATCGACACGACCACGCCGGGGCCCGTGCGCACCTGGATGGCCCAACTGCGCTCCATCGCGGTCGACGACGGCATCCCCACCATCCTCGAAAGCGTGGGACCCGCCACCCCCGCCGAGGTGCCCGACGCCGCGGTGGACACACCCGAGCTCGCCGCCGCGGGGGCCTCGGTGGTCCGCATCACCGGCACGGCCTTCCAGTGCGGGCAGAACCAGACCGGCTCGGGCTTCGTCATCGCACCCGGGCGCGTCATCACGAACGCGCACGTCGTAGCCGGCGTCGAACGGCCCGTCGTGGAAGTGCCGGGAGGTGGCGCCCTGCCGGGCCGGGTGGTGCAGCTCGACACCGTGCGCGACGTCGCCGTGATCGCCGTCGACAGCCTGCAGGCCCCTCCGCTGTCCCTCGGCGAGGAGCTCGCGAACGGTGCGACGGCGGCATTCGCCGGCTACCCCGCGGGCGGCCCCTACCGGATCCAGCCTGCGAGCGTGCAGGGACTCTCACCCGTGCTCGTCAACAACATCTACGGCGCGGACCCCCGGCCCCTGCAGATCTACAGCCTCGCGGCCAACGTGCAGCAGGGGAACTCGGGCGGTCCGCTGCTGGACCCCCAGGGTCGGGTGGCGGGCGTCGTCTTCGCGAAGTCCACGGCGGACGCGCCCGTGGGCTACGCGCTCTCCCTCGCGGAACTGCGCCCCATCGCCGAGAGCGCCGGGGATCTGGACGACACCGTCTCCGCAGGACAGTGCACACGCGGATAGGCGCCTGACCCGGACGCCCTCAGAGCCAGGCGATGGACTGCCCGTGCGGACCCGTACGGGCCACCGACCGGCCGTTGTGCTGCAGCACGAACAGGCCGTCCCGCTCGCCGGGCGCCGGCTGCATGGCGCCGGGCACGCCGGTCAGGGTGCGGTGGCCCTCGTGGGACAGCCAGTGCACCGGGCGGTCCCGGTCCGCCGCCAGCCTGAGCATGGTGCCCGCGAAGCGGTCCCGGCCGGCCTGGTCGAGATAGGCGAGCACCGCACTGTGGAACACGACGACGACGGCGTCCTGCGGCGCGCGCTCGACGAGCGGCTCGATGTGGTCGTTCAGGTCACCGCGGACGAGCAGCGGCGGATCGGCGCGGACCACGCCGAGGGCGGCGCGGAGCCGCTCGGCGCGGAAGCCGTGCTCCGGCCAGACGAGCGACTCGAGCCATCGGACGTCGTCCTCGTCCCGGGCGTCGAGGGGATTCAGGTCGATCCCGGCCCGCCAGACGACCTCCGGCAGCCGCGAGGGCAGCGGCACGTCCCCGGACACGGCGCATTCGAGGGGAGGGACCGGCGAGCCGCTGCCCGGTTCGAGCACCGGCCCCGGGGTGTAGGAGTACGCGTACCGGTCGGGGTAGAGGCAGGCGCCGGCCGATGCTCCGACCTCGATGAGGGCGAGCGGCCGGCCCTCCTCCGCGCTGATGGCGGCGAGGAGCGGAAGCAGGACCGCACACCGCCCCGCTTCATTGGTCTGGGTGGTCCGGCTCTCCATGACCGCACGGATGGACGACCACTCCGCGAGGACGAAGGAGCGGAAGGCGGAGTAGTCGCCGAGGGGCACCCCGACGAAGCGCGTCGCACCGAGGAACAGGACCGGCTGGCGGCGGTGGGGCGGCAGGGTGTCGAGGCGGGCGAGGATGTCGCCGTCGTCGCTGATCCCCGTGCACCACTCGTCATAGAGCGGCGAGTAGCCCCGCGCCTCCACCTCGGCGAAGCGGCGGTAGCGCTCAGCGGTGGTCGCTTCGATCTCCGTCATCGGTCCTCCTGATCCCCGGGGCGGTTCGCCAGGGGGACCGGCTCGCCGCACGATACCAAATCGTAACCACCGGGACCCTCGAAATGCTGTTTGTGCCCCGCCGGGAAGTTAGGCTCGTCACACCTATCAGCGCGTTCGTCGTCGCGATCCCCAGGGATGCCGGCACATGCGCCAGGAATTACTCGTCACCAGGGAGCAATACATGTCTAACCGAGGCACATCCGTGCGCGGCGCAGGTTTCGCGAGGAAACGCGCTGCGCTCACCGCCGGTATCTCCATCACCGCACTTCTGCTCACGGGCTGCGTCCAGAGCCAGCGTGAGGAGAACACCGGCGCCGAGGGCGACTCCGCCGTCGATTCCACCTTCGTCTTCGCCGCGTCCTCCGACCCGAAGTCGCTCGATCCCGCGTTCGCGAGCGACGGCGAGTCCTTCCGCGTCAGCCGGCAGATCTTCGAGGGCCTCGTCGGCGTCGAACCCGGCACCGCCGACCCCGCGCCGTTGCTCGCGGAGTCCTGGGAGACCGCCGAGGACGGCCTGTCCACGGTCTTCCAGCTGAAGGAGGGCGTCACCTTCCACGACGGCACGCCGTTCAACGCCGAGGCCGTCTGCTTCAACTTCGACCGCTGGTACAACTGGACCGGCATCCAGCAGGCGGAGTCGACGTCGTACTACTACGGGTCGCTGTTCCGCGGCTTCGCCGACAGCCCCGAGAACGCCGTCTACGAGTCCTGCGAGGCCAATGGGGACAATGAAGTCACCATCAACCTGGCCAAGCCGTTCGCCGGATTCGTCCCCGCGCTGTCGCTGCCGGCCTTCGCGATGCAGAGTCCGACGGCGCTCGAGGAGTACTCGGCCGACGAGATCGGCGGCACGGCCGAAGCCCCGTCGCTGAGCGAATACGCCCTCGGCCACCCCGTCGGTACGGGCCCCTTCAAGTTCGATTCGTGGGACGTCGGCCAGCAGCTCGAGCTCTCGATCTACGACGAATACTGGGGCGACAAGGGCCAGATCACCAAGACGATCTTCCGCATCATCGACGATCCGCAGGCTCGCCGCCAGGCCCTCGAGGCCGGGGACATCGACGGCTACGACCTCGTCGCACCCGCCGACACGCAGTCCCTCGAGGACGCCGGCTACAACATCACCGCGCGCGACCCCTTCACCATCCTCTACCTGGGCATGAACCAGGCCATCCCCGAGCTCAAGGACCCGAAGGTCCGCGAGGCCATCGCCCACGCGATCGACAAGGAAGCCCTCGTGGCGCAGACCCTGCCCGAAGGCACCAAGGTCGCCACGCAGTTCATCCCCGACGTCGTCGACGGGTACAACGAGGACGTCACCACCTACGACTTCGACCCCGAGCGCGCCAAGGAACTGCTCGCCGAGGCGGGCTACCCCGACGGCTTCGAGGTGACGTTCAACTACCCGACGAACGTCTCCCGTCCGTACATGCCGACACCGGAGCAGGTCTTCACCAACCTGCAGGCCCAGCTCGCGGACGTCGGCATCACGGTGGAGCCCGCTCCCGCCGCCTGGTCCCCCGATTACCTGAACCAGGTCCAGGCGACACCCGACCACGGCCTCCACCTGCTCGGCTGGACCGGCGACTACAACGACACCGACAACTTCATCGGCGTCTTCTTCGGCCAGGAGAAGCAGGAGTTCGGCTTCGACAACCCCGAGCTGTTCGCGGCCCTCGACGAGGCCCGTGGGATGAGCGATCGTGACGAGCAGACCGAGAAGTACAAGGAGATCAACGAGCAGATCGCCGAGTTCAATCCGGCCATCCCGCTCGCCCACCCCGCTCCGTCGCTGGCCTTCGCGCCGCGCGTCACCTCCTACCCGGCGAGCCCCGTCAACGACGAGGTCTTCACGGACATCGAGCTGAGCGAGTAGCAGTACCACGCAGCGCGGGCCGGCCACTGATCCCGGTGGTCGGCCCGCGCTGTCCTACCCCCGCCCGGCATCCCGGTTCACCCGGAAGGATCCCCAGTGTTACGCGTCATCGGTAAGCGGCTAGCCCTGCTCATCCCCACCCTGTTCGGTCTGTCCGTCCTGCTGTTCCTATGGGTGCGCAATCTCCCGGGCGGCCCTGCCACGGCCCTCCTCGGGGAGAAGGCCACCCCGGAGGCCATCGCCCGGATCAACGAGCTCTACGGATTCGACCGCCCTCTGATCACCCAGTACCTGACCTACATGGGCAAGCTGCTCCAGGGGGACTTCGGGGTCTCGATCAACACCGGGCGCCCCGTGCTCGAGGAGTTCGCCACCCGGTTCCCGGCCACCGTCGAACTGACGATCGTCGCCCTGATCTTCGCCATCGGCGTCGGCGTGCCCCTCGGGTACCTCGCGGCGCGGCACAACGGCCGGTTCATCGACCACAGCTCGGTGGTCCTCAGCCTGATCGGCATCACGGTGCCGGTCTTCTTCCTCGCGTTCATCCTCAAGTACCTGTTCGCGATCCAGTGGTCGCTCCTGCCGCCGGACGGCCGGCAGGACCCGCGGATGGATGCCACGCACTACACGCAGTTCTACGTGCTGGACGGCCTGCTGACGGGCGAGTACGACGCCGCCTGGGACGCCTTCCTGCACCTGATCCTGCCCGCGCTCGCCCTCGGCACCATCCCGCTGGCGATCATCGTCCGCATCACGCGCGCCTCGGTCCTGGAGGTGCAGAACGCCGATTACGTGCGCACCGCCCGCGCCAAGGGACTCAGGGAGAGCACCATCCGCGGCAGCTTCATCCTGCGGAACGCGATGCTCCCCGTCGTCACGACCATCGGCCTCCAGCTGGGCCTGCTCATCTCCGGTGCGGTGCTGACCGAGACGGTCTTCGCCTTCAACGGCATCGGCCGGTTCCTGCGGGACGCCATCTTCGGGCTCGACTACCCCGTCCTCCAGGGCTTCATCATCTTCATCGCCGTCCTCTACGCGCTCATCAACCTGATCGTCGACCTCTCCTACTCCGTCATCGACCCGAGGGTGCGTGTGCAATGAGTACCATCCTGCCCCCCGCCGCCGGCGGCTCCGTGGCCCCGAACGATCCCGCCGTCGACACCGGGCGCGGCACGGGTCTGTGGAAGGACGCCTACCTCCGGCTGCGCCGGAACCCGCAGGCGATCGTCGGCGCCGTCATCATCGGGCTCTTCCTCCTCGTGGCCATCCTCGCGCCGATCCTCGCGCCCTACGGCGGCGACGAACTCCCGGGACGCACGTCGATCACCCCCACCACCATTCCGGGTCCGGGCGAGATCGACGGATTCCCGCTGGGACTTGACCGCTTCGGCGGGGACGTCCTCAGCAAGCTCATCTGGGGCGCCCGCGCATCGCTGCTGATCGGCGTCGTCTCGACGGCGCTCGGCCTCGCGGGCGGGATGCTGCTCGGTGTCCTGGCCGGGGGCCTCGGCGGCTGGGTGGACAGCGCGATCATGCGGTTCGTGGACATCCTGCTGTCCGTCCCCAGCCTCCTCCTCGCCGTCAGCATCGCCGCGATGCTGGGCCAGAGCACCTACGCGATCATGATCGCCATCGGCGTCTCGCAGATCCCCATCTTCGCGCGGCTCCTGCGCTCGACGATGCTGTCGCAGCGGGGCGCCGACTACATCCTCGCGGCGCAGACCCTCGGCCTCAGCCGCCGGACGATCACCATGAGCCACCTGCTGCCGAACAGTATGGGTCCCGTGATCGTGCAGGCCACCCTCAGCCTCGCCACCGCCGTGATCGACGCCGCCGCGCTGGCCTACCTCGGCCTCGGTGGCGGGCTGCCGCAGACCGCCGAATGGGGGCGCATGCTCACCTACGCGCAGGTCGAACTCGCCGTCGCTCCGCAGCTCGCCTTCCTCCCGGGTGCATGCATCGTCATCACGGCGCTGGGCTTCACCCTGCTGGGGGAGTCGCTGCGCGAGGCCCTCGACCCGAAGACCCGCAAGAAGTAGGCCGTCCGCCGCAGGACACGGGACGCGGCAGCGGCCACCAGCCCCCGGGCCGGTGGCCGCTCCCGCGTCCCGGCCGGTCAGCGGGCGTGCACGTCCAGCCGCTGAGGGTCCGTCAGGAGTCCGCCGTCCCAGCCGCCCGTCGTCGCGGCGGCGTCGTACGTGGCGCGCAGGAAGGCGAGCAGCACCGCATCCGGGTCGGTGGCCGTGCGGACGGCCTCGTAGGGCAGCAGGAACTGGCTGAACTCCGCACTGTAGAACGCACCCTCGACGTCGACGGGCGCGTCGCGGTACCCCTCGGGTTCGGGGTAGGCGTACGAGTAGAAGGCACCTTCCTCGCCGCCGCCGGGCCAGAACCCGCAGCTCGAGAGTTCGTGGGAGTAACCCTCCTCCATGACCCAGTCCGCGCAATTCGGGGCGCCCCCGGGGTGGATGGGCGCGGGCCTTCCGGAGAACCGTGTGCAGGCGAGGTCCATGCCTCCCCAGAAGAAGTGCACGGGGCTCACCTTGCCGAGGAACTCGGCCCTGAAGCGCGTGAGGACCCGCTCGGCCTGGATGAGCTGGTGCCAGAACGCCGTCACGGCGGCGGGATCGTAGGACGCGTGCCCGTGGTCCTCGGCGAAGGGCACCGCCGGATCCACCTCCGTCGGGACCGGCCGGATCGGTGCGTCGATCCCCACGCCGGCCAGCGCCGCGATGGTCCGCTCATGGAATCGGGCCACGGACTGCGGCTCGAGGGGGACGCTGCGATCCTCACCCGAACTGGTGCGCACCAGCAGCCGGTGGTGCACGACGTCGAACTCCAGGTCGAACATGCCGTTGCCGTAGGGGATCGACGACGTCGCCCAGCCTCGCGGCGTCACATAGAACGGCACCTGCCACCAGTGGTTGACCAGGGGAGCGTGGGCCATCCGGACCTTGCCGACGACCTGGAGCCACATGTGCAGTGTCGCCCGGGTGTCCTGCCAGTCCTCGACCCGGAGCGCGGGCCAGCCGCCCGCCGCCATCGTCCCGCCCGCTGTCGTCGTCCCGCTCATCGTGCCGTGCCCGCGCATGGTGGCTCCCGTCGTCGTGTGCCGCCAATCTATGTGCCCGGCCGGGTGCCCGTACAGGGAGGGACGACGCCTGGTCCGGGCCGCTTGCTAGGGTGGCAGCGACGGACCCCGGTCGAGGCGGGACGTGCATGCCGTGCGCGTTCCTCTCCGGGGCTACCCCGGGGTACGCAGACCGACCAGCACAGGGCGCCTCAGGCGCCCGACTGCGCTCCGCGCAGCTCAGCGCCCGAACAGAGGGACAGGTCGGCCGGGGTCCGTCGCCCAGCCGCGGGGCGGCACGTGCGGGTTCGGAGGGGGAGCCATGAACGACACCGGTCCGACGACGGGAGGCGGCGGCCTGAAGGGTCCCGCCACGGCGCGCCGCGGCGGACGCCCTGCGCCCTCTTCACGGCCCACGCGGGCCTCGGCCACCCTGGCCCGTGAGCCCGCGCCGGGCGCCCCGGGCCTCTCGCTCCTCCTGGCCCACGCCTTCCTCGATGCTCCGGACTGGCGGCGGGAGGAGCTGATCGTGGCGGGGGCTGCCCTCCTCGGTGCACGGCGGCGCTGGCTGGGTCCTCTCGCCCGCGGCGTGCTGGCCGGCTACCCGAGGCGGCCCGACGGCGCGCCCCGGGAGTTGGCCCGGTGGATCGCCGCCCAGTCCGCCTTCACCGACGCGATCGCCAGGGCGTCCGCCCGCGGTACGCCCGACAGCCCGGCCCGGTACCTCTCCGCGGTTCCGGAGGTTCAGGCCCCGACCGGGTCCGCTCCGGAAGGCCCCGTCGGGACACCCGGGACGAGGGACCTCGCCTGGCTCGCGCGGGAGCTGCGGCTCACCCCGGGAGAGCTCGACTGGTTCGCGGACACCCGGCACTGGAATCGACGCGCAGCGACCCACGCGCTGCACCACTACCGGTACGAGTGGCGTGTGCGCCCGGGACGCGTACCGCGGCTCCTGGAGATCCCCGGGATCCGCCTGCGGACGGTGCAGCGCCGCGTGCTCGACCACATCCTCGCACCGATCCCCCTGCACGACGCCGCGCACGGATTCGTGCCCGGACGCAGCGCGCGGACGGGCGCGGCGGCCCACACGGGCGCCGAGGTCGTCATCGCCCTCGACCTGGTCTCCTTCTTCGCGCGCGTCACACCGGGCCGGGTCTTCGGGGTCTTCCGCCAGGCGGGCTTCCCGGAAGCGACCGCCCACGCCCTCACGGGACTCTGCACGCACGAGGTGCCGGACGCGGTGCTGCGGTCGATGCCCGACGGCGGCAGCACCGGGGAACGCTTCGCCCTCGGTCGGGCGCTGGGGGAGGCGCATCTGCCGCAGGGGGCGCCGTCGTCGCCCGCCCTCGCCAACCTCGCCGTCCGGCGCCTCGACTCCCGGCTGGCCGGCTGGGCCGCCGCGGCCGGAGGCACCTACACGCGGTACGCGGACGACCTCGCCTTCAGCGGCCCAGCCGGCCTCGCCCGGCGCACCGACTCCTTTCTCCGCGGTGTCGAGCGCATCGTCCTCGCCGAGGGCCATGCGGTGAACCGGCTCAAGACCCGGGTGAGCGGCGCCTCGGTGCGGCAGACCGTGACCGGCATCGTCGTGAACGCGCACACCAATGTGGCCCGGACGGACTACGACGCCCTCAAGGCGATCCTCCACAACTGCCGCGTGCACGGACCCGAGTCCCAGCGGCGCGGACAGGCCGACTTCCGGGCACACCTCGCCGGGCGCATCGCCTGGGTGGAGTCCCTGAACCCGCAGCGCGGCCGCAGGCTCAGGGACGCCTTCGAACGGATCAGCTGGTGAGGGTCGCTAGGAGGCCAGCTCGCCGATGTTGAGCTCGTTGCCCGGGATGGATGCCAGCAGCTTCCGCGTGTACGGGTGGCGGGGGTTCTGGAAGACCTCCTCCGAGCTGGCCGCCTCGACCAGTTCGCCGTCCTTCATGACGCAGACGTAGTCGGAGATGAGCCGCACCACCGCGAGGTCGTGCGAGATGAACAGGTAGCTGAGGCCCAGCTCCGACTGCAGGTCGCCGAGGAGCTTCAGGATCTGCGCCTGCACCAGCACGTCGAGCGCGGAGACCGGCTCGTCGCACACGATCAGCTCCGGCTTCAGCGCGAGGGCACGCGCGATGGCGACACGCTGCCGCTGCCCGCCCGAGAGCTCCGCCGGGTAGCGGCGCAGGGCGTTCTGCGGCAGGGAGACCTGGTCCATCAGCTCCCGCACCCGCGCCGCGCGCTCCTTCTTCGACCCGCGCTTGTACGCGTTGAGGGGCTCCTCGACGATGCGCTCGATCGTGAACATCGGGTTCAGCGAGGAGTACGGGTCCTGGAAGATCGGCTGCACCCGCTGCCGGAAGTCGCTGAGCCGCGCCTTGTCGAGCGTCGCGACGTCCATGCCGTCGAACGTCATGGTGCCCGACGTCGGTTCGACCAGCTTCAGCAGCATGCGCGCCGTCGTGGTCTTGCCCGAGCCGGACTCCCCGACGATCGCGACGGTCTGCCCGCGCGGGATGTCGAGGGTGACGTTCTTCGCCGCGTAGAAGTCCTCCTTGCTGCCGCGCCGCTTGTACACCTTCGTGAGGTCCCGGATCTCGACGAGGTTCCCGCGAGCGGCGGGCGTCCCGCCGCTCGCGGGCGGTGCGGGCCGGTCCGACGACGACGTCGCCTCGTGGGCACCGCCGGCCGCATGAGGGGCGGCGTTGCTCGCCGGTGCCGCCGCACCGTCGTGCCCGGAGCCCTGCTCCGCGAAGACGGCCTCCGCGAGCTTCAGCCGGCTCGCGGCGTCCGCGGTGAACGCTCCCGGGCTCAGGCGGACCGCGGAGACGCTGGGAGCCGCGCGCACGAGCGACTGCGTATAGGGGTGCTGCGGGTCGTTGAGCAGCTGATCGGCCGGGCCGGTCTCGACGACCCGGCCGCGGTGCATGACCACGAGCTGCGAGGCGCGCTCGGCGGCGAGACCGAGGTCGTGGGTGATGAGGAGCACCGATGTGCCCAGCTGCTCGGTCATGACCTCGATCTGGTCCAGGATGGTGCGCTGCACGGTGACGTCCAGCGCCGACGTCGGCTCGTCGGCGATCAGCAGGCGCGGCCGGCATGCCATCCCGATCGCGATGAGCGCCCGCTGGCGCATGCCGCCCGAGAACTCGTGCGGGTACTGCTTGGCACGCTCACCGGCGTCGGGCAGCCCGGCCGCGGTGAGGACCTCGATCACGCGCTGCGTGACGTTCTTCTTGGTCGCCATCCCATGGACGAGGAGGGTCTCGGCGACCTGGGTGCCGATCTTCGTCACCGGGTTGAGGTTGGACATCGGGTCCTGCGGGACGAGGCCGATCGCCCGGCCGCGGATCGACCGCATCTTCGCCTCGGGCAGGCTCGTGAGGTCCTGGCCCTCGAAGAGGATGCTCCCGGAGGTCACCCTGCCGTTGCCCGGCAGCAGGCCGATGCACGCCATCGCCGTCGTCGACTTGCCCGAGCCGGACTCGCCCACGATCGCCAGGGCGCTGCCGCGGCTCAGGGTGAAGCTCGCCTCCTCGACCGCCTGCACCTCGCCGTGGGTGGTGCGGAAGCTCACCGCCAGGTTCCTCACCTCGAGCAGGGGTGCGTCGAGGTCCTGGGGCTGGGCGGCCGCGCTGCCGGCGGGAGTGATGTCCGTCATAGGACCATCGTGCCCTATGGGTCGGGTGATCGGTGTCCTGGCGGGACGGACCCGCGCTAACTTTCTGGTGCTTGTGCGGCGTCGGGGATCGCGGCGGTGAGCCGGACGGCGAGGTGGTCGACGGCGAGCCGGTAGCCGTCGATGCCCGCGCCGACGATCACGGCGTCGGCCACGCCGGAGATGTACGAGTGGTGCCGGAAGGGCTCGCGGCGGTGCACGTTGCTGATATGGACCTCGACCACGGGCAGGCCGACGCCGGCGAGCGCGTCGCGGATGGCGATCGAGGTGTGCGTGTAGGCCCCGGCATTGATGACGATCCCGTCTGCCGTCGAGCGCGCTGCGTGGATGGCGTCGATGATCCCGCCCTCGTGGTTGGACTGCAGTGCGTCGACGGTGCAGCCGCGGTCCCGCGCGGTGTCCGAGGCCAGACGGACGACGTCGTCGAGGGTCGCTGTGCCGTAGACGTCCGGTTCCCGCGTGCCGAGCAGGTTCAGGTTGGGTCCGTTGATCACGAGGATGCTGGGCGTGCGCGGGGTCATGCCCTAACTATGCCGCACCGGCGCGGCTGCCGAGGCGGCCGTCCCCGTCACCGGATCCTGGAGCCGCGACCGCAGGCGCACCGCGCCCGACGCCCCGGCCACGGTGACGAGGCTCATCACGGCGAGGACGACGCCCGGGTGCCACCACGCGCCGTCGGTGGCGATGCCGAACTGCTGCGTGATCGACGGCGCGAAGCCGGCGACGATCGCGGCGATGCTGTAGGCGAAGGACAGCGCGGTGAACGCCGTCGCGGGTTTGAAGATGTCCGCCATGAGCCCGCCGAGCGCCGCCCAGCTGGCGGTCGGGAGGATGCCGCCGAGGATGATCGCCGCGATGTACACCGGTTCGGTGGCGATGCTGATGACCCAGTACAGGGGGAAGGCGATCAGTGCTGTTCCCAGTGCGCCCCCGGCGACGACCTTCGCCGAGCCGATGCGCATCGCCAGGTAGCCGAACGCGGGGATGGTCACGAGCTGCAGGACGGAGCCGACGAGTGCCGCGTTCAGGACCGTCTCCTGGGACAGGCCGAGGGTCCCGGTGCCGTATGCCTGCGTGTAGGTGACCATCAGGAAGTAGGAGCCGATGCCCAGCACGGCGGAGGCGATGGCGACCACGATGGCGGCGGGCTGGGACTTCAGGACCTCGAGGAAGGGGACGCGGGGGAGCGCGTGCTCCCGGCTCGTCTCCCGGAAGACGGGCGTCTCGTCGATCGCGAGCCGCAGGTAGATCGCGACGGCGAGGAACGGGAACGCGAGCAGGAACGGGATGCGCCACCCCCAGGTGGTCATGACCTCCGGCGCGATGACGGCGAGGGCCAGGAAGATGGCGGAGATGAGCATGGTGCCCACGGGCGAGCCGAGCTGGGGGATGGAGGCGTAGAGCGCCCGTTTGCGCGGTTCGGCGTGCTCGGTGGCGATGAGGATGGAGCCGCCCCACTCGCCGCCGAGCGAGAGCCCCTGCAGGAGACGGAGCACGGTCAGGATGATCGGGGCCCAGACGCCGATGGTGGTGTAGTCCGGCAGGAGTCCCACCGTGCCGGTCGCCAGGCCCATCAGCGTGATGGTCCAGATCAGCGTGCGCTTACGGCCGATCCGGTCCCCGAGGTGCCCGAAGAGGATGGCGCCGAGCGGGCGGGCGACGAATCCCATCGCGAAGACCAGGAACGCCGAGAGGGTTCCGGCCAGGGGGTCCTGCTCGGTGAAGAAGACCGTGTTGAAGACGAGCGCGGCCGCCGTGCCGAACACGTAGAAGTCGTAGGACTCGAGGGCCGTCCCCACGAAGGAGGCGCCGGCGACGCGGCGGGCCATGCGGGGATTCGTGGCGGGAGGCTGCTGCAGGGTTGTGGACACGCTGAAATCATCCTCTCGCCCGAGGGCGTCGGCCACCTTTCAGGACGAACGTCACACCCGTCCCGGTGCGGCTCAGGCGGGCAGGGGTGTGCGGCGGCGCGCGCTGATGATCGCCCGTCCGGCCGTGGTGAGGGACCCGGTCACGGCCGCGGGGTCTCCCATGAAGCCGTGCACCATGGCGCCGTCGCGCAGCATGATGAGCTGGTCCGCGACGACCTCGGGCCCCTCCACCGCGAGTTCGGTCAGCAGCCCGGTCACCACGGCGTGCAGCCAGGTCCGGTACTGCTCGACGGCGCCCCGCACCATCGAGCCGTCCGCGGGATACTCGGCGGCCGCGTTGATGAACGTGCACCCGCGGAAGCCCGGCCGGCACGCCGCGGCGCCGTTCGCGGCGGCCAGCCGGAGCAGGACCTCGCAGGCGTCGGCACCCTCGGCCCGCTCGCGGTCGACCGCCGCCTGCAGCCGGCCCAGCTGGTCCTCGAGGTAGGCGACGACAAGGTGGTCCTTGGTCGGGAAGTGGCGGTAGAAGGTCACCTTCGTGGTGCCGGCGTCGGCGATGACCCGGTCGGCGCTGACCGAGCGGATGCTCGTGGCGTCGAACAGGCGGGTTGCCGACGCGAGGATGCGCTCGCGGACGGGAGGGGCGGTCATCATGCTCCGTTCTGCGGTCGTCGTGCCGATTTGGTGGAAGTAGAGTTACTAGTTAGTCTACATAGTCGGCAAGGGCATCCGGCCCCCACGACGAAAGGATCGACACCATGAGCGCTCTCTACACGGCAGTGGCGACGGCGACCGGTGACGGCCGCGACGGCAAGGCACGGACCGACGACGGGCAGCTCGTCGTCGACCTCGCGGTCCCCACCGAGATGGGCGGTACGGGCGGCGCGACCAACCCCGAGCAGCTCTTCGCCGTCGGCTACGCGGCCTGCTTCCACAGCGCCCTCAAGCTCGTCGCGGCCCGCAGCAAGGCCACGATCAGCGAGACGGCGGTCACGGCGGAGGTCAGCATCGGCCCGGTCGACGGCGGCGGGTTCCAGCTCGCCGTCGCCCTCCACGCCGAGATCGGCGGGGTGGACCAGGGGACCGCGGACCGGCTCGTGGAGCAGGCCCACCAGGTGTGCCCCTACTCGAACGCCACGCGCGGCAACATCGAGGTCACGGTCGACGCCACGATCGGCTGATCCGTCCCCGGGACGAGGAAGGCCCCCGCAGGTGCGGGGCCTTCCTCGTCTCCCTGGCTGCTACTTCCGCAGCGACACGGCGATCTGCTGCATGATCGTGGGATCGGACAGCGTGGTGGCGTCGCCGACCTCGCGGCCTTCCGCGACGTCCTTGAGCAGGCGCCGCATGATCTTCCCGCTGCGGGTCTTCGGCAGTTCGGGGACCACCAGGATGTTCCGCGGCTTCGCGATCGGGCCGATCTCCTTCGCGACGTGGTTGCGCAGGGTGGTGACGATGTCGTCGTCGTCCTTCGCCGAACCGCGCAGGATCACGAAGGCGACGATCGCCTCGCCCGTCGTCTCGTCGCTCGCCCCCACGACGGCGGCCTCCGCCACCGAGGGGTGGCTGACCAGGGCCGACTCGATCTCGGTGGTCGAGAGGCGGTGGCCCGAGATGTTCATGACGTCGTCGACGCGGCCGAGGAGCCAGATGTCGCCGTCGGCGTCCTTCTTCGCACCGTCGCCGGCGAAGTACATGTCGTCGAAGCGCGACCAGTAGGTGTCCTTGAACCGCTGGGGGTCACCCCAGATGCCGCGCAGCATCGCGGGCCAGGGTTCGCGGATGACGAGGTAGCCGCCGGCCCCGTCCGGGACGGACTCGCCCATCTCGTCGACGACGTCGATCGCGATCCCGGGCACGGCGACCTGCGCCGAGCCCGGCTTGGTGGCGGTCACCCCGGGCATGGGGGCGATCATGTGCGCCCCGGTCTCGGTCTGCCACCAGGTGTCCACGATCGGCGCCTTGCCCCCGCCGATCACGTCCCGGTACCACATCCAGGCCTCCGGGTTGATCGGCTCACCGACGGAGCCGAGCACCCGGATCGAGGAGAGATCGTACTTCTTCGGGATGTCCCGCCCCCACTTCATGAAGGTCCGGATGGCCGTCGGTGCGGTGTAGAGGATGCTCACCTTGTACTTCTCGATGAGTTCCCACCAGCGGCCCTGGTGCGGGGTGTCCGGCGTCCCCTCGTACATGAGCTGCGTGGCGCCGTTCACGAGGGGCGCGTACGTGACGTAGCTGTGCCCGGTGACCCACCCGATGTCCGCGGTGCACCAGAAGACGTCGGTCTCCGGACGCAGGTCGAAGGTGTTGCGGTGGGTGAACGCGGTCTGGGTGAGGTAGCCGCCGGTCGTGTGCAGGATTCCCTTCGGCTTCCCCGTGGTCCCCGAGGTGTACAGGATGAACAGGGGGTGCTCGGCGTCGTGCGCGACGGCCGTGTGCTCGTCCGGGGCGTTGTCCACGACGTCGTGCCACCAGAGGTCGCGTCCTTCGGTCCAGGCGACGGCCTCGTTGTTGCGGCGGACCACGACGACGTGGGAGACGGTGTGGCCTTCCGCCTCGAGGGCGCCGTCCACGGCCGGCTTGAGAGCGCTCGGCTTGCCGCGGCGGTACGTGCCGTCGGCGGTGACCACGAGCTTGGCCTCGGCGTCGTCGATGCGGCTGCGGAGGGCCTCGGCGGAGAAGCCACCGAAGACCACGGAGTGGACGGCGCCGATCCGGGCGCAGGCGAGCATGGTGACGACGGCCTCGGGGATCATGGGCAGGTACACGGCCACGCGGTCGCCCTTCTGCACGCCGAGGGACTCGAAGGCGTTGGCGGCCTTCTTGACCTCCCGGGTCAGTTCCGCGTAGGTGATGGTGCGCGTGTCCCCGGGTTCGCCCTCGAAGTGGATGGCCACGCGGTCGCCGAGGCCGGCCTCCACGTGCCGGTCCAGGGCGTTGTAGGCGGCGTTCACGGTGCCGCCGACGAACCACTTGGCGAACGGTGCGTCCGACCAGTCGAGGGTCTGGGTGAAATCGCGGTCCCAGGTGAGCAGCTCGCGGGCCTGCCTGGCCCAGAACTCGGTGCCCTGCTCTCGGGCCTCGTCGTAGAGCGACGGCTGTGCGACCGCCCGCGCCGCGAACTCCGCGCTCGGCGGGAAGCGGCGTTCCTCGTGCAGCAGGTTCTCGAAGGCGTCGCCTTGTCGTTCGGCGGTCATGATCTACCCCTTTGTGACGTGGTCGGTAACGGACAGAAGAAGCGGGGTACGCCCGTCCGGCGCACCACCACGTGCTCTACGGGAACCCTATCGAGTTCTCCCCGACCGCGTGTGCCGGACGTCACAGGGCCTAGCCGAACTGCGGCGATTGTGCGATGAGCGGCGCGGTGCCGGTGCCCGTGGTTGCTGGAGAAGGTCTGGGCCGGTGGCTAGGGTGGAGGAAGGCAATCGACGTCGGAGGCCGTTGGTGCTCCGCCGGACACCAGCGCCATGAACGGGAGTACACCATGACCGAAGCATCCGAGGAACATCGCAGCACAAGCCACGGGCCGGCGGGCGGTGCGGAGCGGTCCCCGTCGTCCGTGCAGACAACGGGGTCGGCCGGGCCGTCCACGGAGAGCCGGCCCGTCGGCCGGAGCCGGGCCCTCGTCGGACCGTTCACGCTGCGGGAAGTGCTGTTCGGCGGCGGTGTGCTGCTCGTCTTCATCGGCACCCTGCTGCCGTTCCTCGACGGGATCGTGCGGTACGAGAACTTCTGGAACACCGCGCCGCTCTTCTTCGTCGGCATCGGCATCCTGCTGCCCGTGGTCTCCCTGGCTCTCCTTGCCGGACGCCGTCTGGGAAGCTCGGGGCTGCGCGTCGGCTCGCTGTCGGTCGACCAGTTCGCGTCGGTCTCGGCGGTGCTGGCCACCACGTACTTCTTCCTGCAGACGGTGGCCCAGTTCCACCCCGGGCCCCTGGTGGCCCTGATCGGTGCGCTCGGCATGCTGACCGCGACGGTCCTCGCACCGTTCCTGCCCGTCCTCAAGGACGATTTCGCCGACCGCCCCGAGGTACCGGCCCACCCGGTGGCGCGCTCCATCACGGCGGCGCAGCCCCGCCCCGCCAAGCCCGCTTCCGAGAAGCCTGCCCCCTCCTCCAAGGACACTGGCGCGCTGGACGCCCCCGCGAAGGACACCGCCGGGCTGGACGCCCCCGCGAAGGACACTGCCGGATGGGCTTCCCGGTTCGGCCGGAAGGACAAGTCGGGCGTGAACCCCGCCGCCGCCGCCGTCCTGCAGAACGGTGCCGGCCTGTACGGGGCAGGGGGAGCGGGCGCCGTGGGTGCCGGCGCGGCCGCCGCGGGCCAGTCCGGGATGGAGCCCGGCACCGCCAGGACACCCGCGACGTCCGGTGCCACGACCCGCGCCTCGGCCGACACCACCTCCGACACCACGTCCGGCACCACCTCCGACACGGACTCCCGCGTGTCGGAGGAGCCGGCTCGCCCGTCGGGCGCGTCCGAGGGCGGCGCCCACGCCGTCCAGGGTCGCGACGCGGCGCGAGGCAGCGCGGATGGGCATTCCCCCACCGCGGTCCAGCCGTCGTCCGTCGGCGAGACCCGGGTCCACGAGGTCGTCCGGGACGAGCCGGCCCGGACCGACACCGCACCGTCCTCCGAGGAGCGGGACCGCCAGGAGCCGATCACGGCGACCCGGTCGGCGGACGAGGAGTCCGTCGTCGAGGCGTTCTGGTTCGCCGTCGGGTCCCCCCGTCCGGTCTTCGACGAACAGACGGGCCGTGAGGTCTTCACACTGCAGCCCGGCGACTGGGAGGTCGGGATCGAGGATCGCGGCTCCGAGTTCTTCGTGCAGGACAAGCGGACGGGCACCGTGGGTATCCTCCGGGATCTGCGCAACATCGAACGCGCCCCCCAGGACTGACCCCCCGCCCTGCCGCTGCATGGCCGGCGGACAGCAGTACCGGAAGGAGACACGCGAGTGGCAGGCAGGAAAGCGCAGGTCGACGAGGAGTCGCCGGTCGCCCTCAAGCGGCGGGCGCGGAAGATCAACCGGGTCCTGGGCGAGACCTACCCGTACGCGGTGGCCGAACTCGACTTCAGGAACGCGTTCGAGCTGCTGGTCGCGACGGTCCTCTCCGCGCAGACCACCGACGTGCGCGTCAACCTCACGACGCCGGCGCTGTTCGCGCGCTACCCCGACCCGCGGGCGTTGGCCGAGGCCGAGGAGAGCGAACTGCAGGAGCTCATCCGGCCCACGGGGTTCTACCGTGCGAAGGCCAACAGCCTGCTCGCCCTGTCCCGGCGTCTGGTCGACGAGTTCGACGGCCAGGTGCCCGGCTCCCTGGATGATCTGGTGACGCTTCCCGGGGTCGGGCGGAAGACGGCCAACGTCGTCCTGGGAAATGCCTTCGGGGTCCCCGGCATCACGGTGGACACCCACTTCGGGCGGCTCGCCCGCCGCTTCCGGTGGACGGCGGCGGAGGATCCGGTGAAGGTCGAGCAGGACGTGGCAGCCCTGTTCGAGCGCAAGGACTGGACGATGCTCTCGCACCACGTCGTCTTCCACGGCCGCCGGATCTGCCATGCCAAGAAGCCTGCCTGCGGTGTCTGTCCCGTGGCCGCGCTGTGCCCGTCCTACGGTGACGGGGAGACGGACCCGATGAAGGCGGCGAAGCTGCTGAAGTACGAGCTCGCGCCCGGTCGGGAGGATCTGCTCGCGTCGATGCGCGCCGGGCAGACGCGGACCGAGCTCCGCGAGGCCGGGCACGGGCTGGGTGCGTAGGACCGACCGGCTGCGGTCGGTGCCGGAACGCAGCGGCGTGCGTCGGTGCCCGACGGCCCGGGACGCGGTCGCCGCAGGACCCGCGGAGACCCGGGGGTGACGGCCCGCGACGAGCTCGCCCGGTGGGTGGCGTCCCTGCAGGTGACGGGGGCGCCCCTCGTGCGCGTGGACGGCTGGCAGTTCGCAACACTCGATCCCGCGAAGAGCCGACGGGCTGCCGTGCTCATCCTGTTCGGGGCGAGGGAGGGCCTGCCGCACTCCTCCCCGCCGCAACCCGGACCCGACGACGTCGATCTCCTCTTCGTGATGCGCGCCAGTTCCCTGGCCCACCATCCCGGGCAGGTGGCATTTCCCGGCGGGACCATCGACGCCGAGGACGTGGACGAAGGCGCTGCGGCGCTGCGCGAGGCGCGCGAGGAGACCGGAGTGGATTCCGACGGCATCGAGATCCTGGGCGCACTGCCTGAGGTGGGGCTCCCGGTCAGCAACTTCATGGTCACGCCCGTCCTCGCGTGGTGGACGGAACAGTCCCCGGTCCACGCGGTGGACACGGCCGAGTCCGAGCTCGTCTTCCGGTGTGCGGTGAGCACGCTCCTCGACCCCTCCCGTCGGAGGACGGCCGTGGTCCGCCGGAACGGGTTTGTCAGCAGGACCCCCGCCTTCCTCACGCCGGACGCCGTGGTCTGGGGATTCACCGCGCTGCTCCTGGACGCGATCTTCGACGGGCTCGGCTGGACGAGGCCGTGGGACCGATCGCAGGAGATCCCCGCACCGCTGTGAGCCGCCCGGGCCCGTTGCGTTCGCCGGGAGGCCGGCGCTCCGCCCCGTGAAGGGCTCTGTCGACGACGCGGTCGAACGGTGGGACGCGCCTATTTGGCGTCGGCGTAGGAGGTGACGGTGATCGTCGAGATCGAGAACTCGATCGGGATCTCCCCGAACATCAACCGTGTCGCCGCCCGCGCGGCGTCGGCGAGGATCGTCGTCGCCTCCGCGCCCCGGTCCTCCGGGACGTGCAGGACCACCTCGTCGTGCAGGAAGAACGCGATCCGGCTGCGCGGCACCGGGATGGTGCTCTCCGCGAGCCGCCGCCGGATCTCCGCGAGCCAGCACAGGGCCCACTCCGCCGCGGTCGCCTGGACCACGAAGTTCCGGGTGAAGCGTCCGCGGGCCCTCGCCGCGCTGTCCGCGCGGCGCTGTTCCTCCGCCGTCGTCGTGCGCTGCCGTGCACGCCATTCCTCCGATGCGGGAGGGCAGCCCCGGCCCAGGTAGCTCGACACACCGTCGCCGGATTCCCCTGCCCGCGCTGCGGCCTCGACGACGCCGATGGCCCGCGGGTACGCGCGCGTCAGTTGGGGCATCAGACGCCCCGACTCGCCGCTCGTCGCGCCGTACATGGCGCCGAGCATCGCGAGCTTCGCCTGCGAGCGGTCGCCACCGAAGCCCTGGTCGGCGATGCCCTGATAGAGGTCCCGGCCCCGGGCCGCCGCGGCGAGCGCGGAGTCCCGTCCGAGCGCCGCGAGGACCCGTGGCTCGAGTTGTGCGGCGTCCGCGATGACGAAGACGTGGCCCTCGTCGGGGCGGACGGCGTCGCGGACCTGCCGCGGGATCTGCAGGGCGCCCCCGCCGCGGGAGGCCCAGCGTCCGGACACGCTTCCGCCCACCACGTACTCCGGCCGGAACCGCCCGTCCCGGATCCACGCGTCGAGCCAGTTCCAGCCGTTCGCGGTCAGGAGCCGCGACAGCTTCTTGTACGCGAGCAGCGGCTTGATGGCCGGGTGGTGGTGCTGCTCGAGCTCCCACGACCGCGTGGTCCTCGCCTCGATGCCCGCCCGATGCAGGGCTCTCAGGACCTCCTGGGGGGAGTCGGGGTTGAGCGCGGGACTGCCCAGGGTCCGGCGCAGTTCGCCGGCGAGATACTCGAGTTTCGCCGGCCGGATGCCCTCGGCGGGTCGCGGCCCCAGCGCCCGTTCGAGGAGGTCCTCATGCACGTCCCTGCGCCAGGGCAGCCCCCAGTGCTCCATCTCGGAGGCGATCAGCGCGCCGGCGGATTCGGCGGCGACGAGAAGGTTCAGGCGCCCGGGGTCGGTAGAGCCGGCGATGGTGGAGAGCTGCCGGGTGAACTCCTCGATGACGTCGTCGAGGAGGGGACCCGAGGCCTCGTGCGGCTCGTCGAACAGCGAGTGCTGGTTCGGCGGGGGCGGTGGCGGGAGCAGGGTCCGGGGAGGTTCGGTGCCGTCCGCCGTGAGGGCAGCGGCCCGGATCGACGCCAGGTAGGGCGAGGGCGGACAGGACGGGGCGTTCGCGAGGATGGCGCGGGTGAGGCCGATGTCGCGGCAGCGGTCGACGTCGACCCCCGCCGACAGCAGATCGGGGTACCAGAGCCTCGTGCCCGTCCAGACCCAGACCGGGCGACGGACGCCTTCCTGCGCGACGGCGGCGGACAGCCGGTCGTGGTCCACCACCAGCCGCCCGCCGATCCGGGCGCCGGCGGCGTCCAGGGGCTGGAGCACCACGGCGCCGCGGCTGTCGCGGGTCGACGGCTCCTGCGCCACGGCGATGTACATGTCCATATCATCGGTCGCGCCGGTGTCATTCCTGCAATCCAGCGCGTTGTCCACATACGGGGTATCCGCCACGCCGCGCAGGTCCCGCCCGAGGATGCTTCAGGGATGACCCAGCAGACACGGACTCCGGAGGGACGAGGGCCTGTGGTCCTGGCCGGCGGGTCCCAGTTCGTCCAGGACCAGGTGGCACGTGCCTGCGCAGCCGCGGGGGTCGCCCCGCACTTCGCCGTCGACCTCGCGCAGGCCCTTCCCCTCGAGCCCGCCGTGCTGCTCCTCGGCGCCGACCAGGCGACCGGCGGACTGCCGGGCCACCGCGACGTCATCGTCGTGGGGGCGGCCGACGACGAGACGCGGGCGTGGGCCGCTGCGGCGAATGTGGCGTCCTCCCGGGTGGTCATCCTCCCGCAGGGTGCGGGCTGGCTCGCGGAACATCTCGGCAGACGCCTCAACCCCGCTGCCTCCGGAGCCGTGGTCGGTTTCCTCGGTGCCGCCGGCGGGGCAGGCGTGAGCACGTTCGCCTTCTGGTGCGCACGTCACGCGGCCGGTCTGGGGAGGTCCACCCTGCTCGCGGACGGGCATCCCCTGGGCGGCGGCCTCGACCTTGCACTAGGGATCGAGGAGCGCCCGGGGGTGCGCTGGGGCGACCTGCGCGACCTCCGGGGAACCCTCAACGCGGAGCAGCTCGTGGCGGCGCTGCCGGCCGACGGACACCTGGCTGTGCTGTCCCATGCCGGGCACTCCGAGGGGGCCGGTCCGCACCCCGGCCACGGGATGGAGTCCGCCGGAGCCGTTCTGGACGCCGCCCGTGGAGCGTTCGACCTGAGCGTCGTCGACCTCGGCAGCGCCGGCAGCGCCGCGATCCAGTCCCTGGTTCCCCTGTGCGACCAGCTCGTCCTCCTCGTCCCCTCCAGGCCGCGGAGCGCCGTCGCGGTCACCCGCATCCTCGAGGCCTACAGCTCACTGCCGACCACCGTCGTCCTGCGTGGTCCGGTGCTCGACGGACTGGATGCCTGGCTGGTCGCGGACCTCGCCGGACGCGCCGGTCCGCTGCCGTACCTGCCCTTCGTCCGGGGGTCCTCGGCAGCGGAAGCCGGCGGCAGGATGCTGGACTTCCCGCTGCCCCGGCGGGCCCGGAAGCTCGTCGAGTCGGTCGTCGCCGGTCTGGAGAGGACGGGATGACCGGGGAGGGCGGGATGGCACCGGGCGGGCCGGAGGACGGCGGAACCTCGGTAGCGCCCACCAGGCGCCAGCTGCGTGCAGCCGGCCGGAGCGCGTCGGCCCGTCCGGTCGTGGCGGGTTGGGCAGAGGGCGCTCCAGCCGGCGGTGATCCGGGTGCCGCATCGATGGTGGAATCGGTCCGCAGGGCCGTTCTTGCCGGGAATGTCCAGGCCACCGGTGCGGCATTCGCGGACGCCGTCGGCGCGAGCGGCAGGCTGCTCGGCTCGGAGGGCACCTTGTCGGCGCTCGACCGCGTCCGCGCGGAACTCAAGGGGTTGGGCCCGCTCGAGCACCTCCTCGCCGACGAATCGATCACGGACATCCTGGTCAACGGACCGGACGACGTGTGGATCGACGGCTCGACGGGCCTGCGCCGCATCGGGGGCGCCTTCGCATCGGATGCCGATGTGCGGGCACTGGCCGTCCGCCTCGTCGCGGCGGGTGGAAGGCGCCTCGACGACGGCTGCCCCGCCGTCGACGTCCAGCTGGGAGGCCTTCGCGTGCACGCTGTCCTCCCGCCGATCTCGACGGCCGGGACCCTGCTGTCCATCAGGATCCGCCGAGCACGGATGTTCTCGCTCGGGGAGCTGGTGGACAGCGGGACGGTCACGCCGATGATGGCCGAGGCGCTCCGGCTGATGATGCGGCACCGCCTGAATTTCCTCATCAGTGGAGCAACGGGGACGGGGAAGACCACGCTCCTGGCCACCCTGCTCGGCCTGGCCGCGCCCCACGAGCGCCTGGTCCTCGTCGAGGACGCCGCCGAGCTGAATCCTGACCACCCGCATACGGTCGGGCTGCAGGCCCGGCACGGCAATCTCGAGGGCGCGGGCGTGCTGGATCTCACGGAGCTCGTCCGGCAGGCGCTGCGCATGCGGCCGGACCGGCTCGTGGTGGGGGAGTGTCGGGGCGCCGAGGTCCGCGAGCTGCTCGCGGCGATGAACACGGGACACGACGGCGGCGGTGCGACCCTCCATGCCAACTCCGCCGAGGCCGTACCCGCGCGACTCAACGCACTCGCGGCGCTCGCCGGACTCAGCCCGGAGGGAGTGGTGCTGCAGGCGGCGAGCGCCCTCGATGCGGTGGTGCACGTGGTGCGGGACGCGCGAGGCCGGCGTGTCGAGAGCATCGGGAGCCTGGAGCGAGCCCCCTCGGGGGAACTCGCCGTGATACCCGTCCTCACGGACACCGGGATGGGATGCCGGCGCGCTGTGGGCTGGGAGGGCTTCGCGCATCGGGTGCAGTGGTCCGAGGGTTGGCGGGATCCGGGGCGCCGGACCGGGCCAGACGTGGGGCCAGGCCAGGCACAGCCCGCGGACCACGACGCCGAGCCGGGGCCCGGGCGCGAGGCGGGGCCAGGACACGGCCGCAGGGCGCCGTGAGCGGAATCGCGGTGGCTCTCCTGCTGGCCATGGCCGGCTTCACCCTCGCCCTTCCCCGGCCCGGCCGACGAAGCGGGGTGGTGTCCGGGGCGGGTGAGGAACCCGTCCCGACGGTCGGGGCTGCGCGGCAGTCCCGATGGTTCCTCGACGCCGCCGACCCGGGCCGGTCCGCCGCGCGCGGGGCCGTCGACCTGCACGAGCTCCCGTTGTTCGTGCATCAGCTCGCCGGCCTCCTCCGCGCGGGCCGCCCACCCCATGTCCTGTGGGCGGACATGGAACGTGTCCACGCTGACGGACGCACCGCCTTCGCGGCGACGGCACTGCCGGTGATGGCGACGGCCCGGCGGGCGGCCGAGCTCGGGCTGAGCGTCCCTGACGCTCTCCGCCAGGCGCGGGATGCCGGCCCCGGGCCGTCGGGGGGAGACCGGACCAGCGCCCGCGTCGACCGGCTGTGGATCGACCTCGCCGGGTGCCTGATCGTCGTGGAGCGCAGCGGTGCGCCCCTCGCCGGGATCCTCGAGCAGTACGCCGCGCAGCTCGATGCCCAGCTCGACGGCCTGGCGGCGCGGGAGACGGCGCTCGCCGGACCACGTGCCACGGTCGTGCTCCTGGCATGGCTTCCCGCCCTGGGTGTGGTCCTGGCCTTCACCCTCGGCGTGAATCCACTGGAGGTGCTCCTGGGGTCCCTGCCCGGACGGCTGGCCCTCGCCGGAGGCGTCCTGTTCATGGTCGTGGCCCGCCTCTGGTCCCGCCGCCTGGTCGGTCGAGTCGACGGCGCCCCGTGATGGCGGGGGTGGTCGTGTCCCTCCTCCTCGCCGCGGGAGCACTGGTCCTGACGGCGCCGTCGGGACGGCTGCACCGGGTCAGGAATGCGCCGGTGGATCGGGCGCTGCGCGGGGGGATCCAGGACGGCCCGCTCATCCTCGACCTGCTGGCTGCCGTGCTGTCCGCGGGAGCATCCGTCGAGAGCGCCCTGCTGGTCGTCGGGGAAGCCTGTGATCCGGCCGTCGGCTCGGTGCTGACCCGCGTGCGAGCGGCGCGCCTCCTCGGTGCCTCCTGGGAGGCCGCGTGGGACGCAGGTTCTGCGGAGGGCCGCCTGTCCACCGATGGCCCGTCCACCGGTTTCCCGACGGCCGGCCTCCCGACGATCGGCTTCCCGACGGCCGGCCTCCCGACGGCCGGCCTCCCGACGACCGGTCAATCGAGGCCCGAGCGGCTGGCGCCCGGCCGGCGACCTGCCCTGCTGGGACCTGCCCTGCTGGGACCGGCCCTGCCCGGACCTGCCCTGCGGCGGCGGACACTCCGAGGGACCGACCCGCTGCCGGTCATCGAGGACGTCCGGCGGGGTCTGCGGTTCGGCACGGCCACCGGGGCTCCGTCCGCGGCGCTCCTGCATGCGCACGCCGCCCAGCTCCGACGGCGACACAACCGCGAGGTGGACAGGAGGGCCGCCGCGCTCGGGGTCCAGCTCGTCCTGCCGCTCGGCCTGTGCTCCCTGCCGGCGTTCATCTGCCTGGGCGTGGTGCCCCTGGTCCTGGGCCTGCTGCCCGACCTGTAGCCCGTCCGGTTGTCGCTGGTGCAATCCCGCGGGCGTCCGTTCCCAGCCCCGTCCGTCCGATCGTGGGCGCCCCCTTCATGCTGGCTCCGTGCACTCCGGACGACCGCGGCCCCGCTGGCCCGGGGAAATCCCGGGTTATCCACTTAGCGACTCCTCCACCCCGCAGCAGACCCCAAGATCGCCAGAGTTGATCCAGCGACATCCGTCGCTCACAGCACGTGGGGACGACTCCACGCCGACGAAAGGGCATGCCATGTCGATTCGGCCGCAGCACACGGATGGAAGGGGCTCGGCCTTCCGGGTACCCCGGGTGGATCCTGGACACCCCCGCCCCTGTCGAAGCAGCGCGTTCACGGAGGCACCCGGTGCCCAGGACGAGTCATCGCGGAACGGGCCACTCGAGCAGGAGCCGATGCCCCTGAGGCCCGAACGGCAACGGGCCGTCCGCGCCGAGGAGCACACGGCGGCTCCGGTGTCGTTCATCGGGTTCGTGCGGTCCTTCGGTGCTCAACCGGAGACCGAGCCCGGAACGGGCCGTCCGGGTGACAGCGGACCGATCCGTCCCGCGAACAGGGCGGCGCGGCGGGCAGAGGCGCGGCGGTGGCGGGCCAATGACCGGGTCATCCGGCAGGGCCGGGACCGGACCACGGACCAGGAGGCCGGTATGGCGACCGCGGAGTACGCCATCGCCACCCTCGCCGCCGTCGGATTCGCCGCGCTCCTCGCCGCAGTCCTGTCCAGCGGCGAGATCAGGGGACTCCTGATGTCCCTCATCACCTCGGCGCTGAATTTCGGCTGATGCGGACCGGCCAGGGTGGGACCACCTGCGACGACGGGGAACCCGCGCCACCGGCACGCAAGCACCGGCGCCCCTTCGTGCCGCGCTCCGGGGTGTTCGTCGGGGTTCTCCACGCGTGGTGCGCGCGACGGGAACGTCCAGCGGGCCCGCAGCGGGGATCCGTGACCGCTGAGGTCGCCGTCGTGCTCCCCGCCCTGGTCGTCCTGCTCGCGCTCCTGATCGCCACAGCCCACGTCGGGACCGTGCAACTGCGCCTGGAGGAGGCCGCACGGGCCGGAGCGCGCGAGGTGATGCGGGGCGAGAGCAGCGCGAGCGTGCAACAGACCGTGCAACGCCTCGCCGGGGACAACGCCACGGCGCAGGTGGGGTCGGCCGGGGACTGGACGACCATCGAGGTGCGGGCACGCGTGGAGGGTCCCCTCGTCGAGCTCATGGACCTCGAACTGCACGCGTCGGCAGCGGGGAGGAAGGAACACGATGGGTGATCCGCGGGAGGATGCGCGGGAGGACGCGGCGCCGCGGAGACCCGTCGATTCCGAGCGCGGCGCCGGCACGGTCCTGATGGGGGCTCTCGCCCTCCTGGCGCTGCTGCTGATCGCGTCGGCGGTACTCCTGCTCCAGGCCGCATCAGCGGCCTCGAGGGCAGCGACGGCGGCCGACCTCGCGGCGCTCGCCGCCGCGGACGCCGCCCGGGGACTGTCCTCCGAGGACCCCTGCCCGGCGGCCGCAGCAGTGGCGGACCAGCACGGTGCCGTGGTCGAGGACTGCGAGATCGGCGCGACCGGCCCGGGGACCGCGGTCATCCGGGTGTCCGTGGGGATGCCCGGCCTGCTTCCGGATGCCGTCGGTGCGGCCCGGGCCGGACCGCCGCCGTGAGGGCGGAGGGCTGCCAGGCGGGTCCTGGTTCCGGGTCGGGTGGATGCCGCCCGACCCGATACGTCAGGACCCGGCGGTCCTGGTTCCGGTGTCCAGCTCCGATGGGACGTCCGATCCGGAGGTGTCGGAGACGCCACCCGCCGGGGCGACGCTGCCGGCAGCCTGCCGCAGGATCAGCGACAGCACCGCCACGGCACCGCCCTTGCTCAACGGGTTGTTCCGGTTGCCGCACTTGGGGGACTGGACGCACGACGGGCAGCCGGACTCGCACTCGCAGGCCTCGATGGCGTCGCGGGTCGCCCCCAGCCAGGTGCGGGCGGCCTCGAAGCCCCGCTCGGCGAACCCGGCGCCCCCGGGGTGGCCGTCGTACACGAAGATGGTCGGCAGGCCGGTGTCGGCATGCAGGGCCGTCGACACGCCCCCGATGTCCCAGCGGTCGCTCGAGGCGACGAGGGGCAGCAGCCCGATCGCTGCATGCTCGGCGGCGTGGAGCGCCCCCGGGAGTTCCTCGGCGAGGATGCCTTCGGCCTCGAGCAGTTCCGGGCTGATCTCGAACCACACGCTCTTCGTGAAGAGGTCGCGCGCCGCCAGCTCGAGCGGCTCCTCGCCGAGGATCTCGTTCGAGGAGAAGGCCTTGCGCTGGAAGGACACCACCTGGGTCGTCACCTTCACATCCCCGAAATTCGCGAGGACGCCACCCCACAGGCGGCTCACGTCCCGGTCGAGGACCTCGATCTGCGTGACGTCCCGCGCCTGCGTGTAGTAGTCCGGCTGGGCGCGGGCCACCACGGCACAGTGGTCCTGCTCGTCGAGGTCCTGCACCACGTACGTCCGTCCCTGGTGCACGTACACGGCGCCGGGGTGGGCCTGGTAGTGGCTCTGCGGCGAGTCCATCGTCCCGAGCAGGGCACCCGACTCCTCCTCGACGATGTTGATCGGGCCACCGCCGTCGGCCCTGAGGTTCACCATCCCGGCGGCACTCTGGGGGTGCGTCCAGAACCAGCCGGCGGGGCGACGCCGCAGGAAGCCCTGCTCGCACAGCGTGCCGAGCAGGTCCTCCGAGGTCGGACCGAACAGGGGCAGGTCCTTCTCCGTCAACGGGAGCTCGGCTGCGGCGGCACAGAGGTGCGGGCCGAGCACATAGGGGTTCGACGGGTCGAAGACGGTGGCTTCGACGGCGAGGTCGAACACCGCTTCCGGGTGGTGGACGAGATAGGTGTCGAGGGGGTCGTCGCTCGCCACGAAGGCCGCGATGGCGTCCTGGCCGGAGCGGCCCGCCCGGCCGATCTGCTGCATGAGGGACGCGCGGGTCCCGGGCCACCCCGCCACGAGGACCGCATCGAGGCCGGAGATGTCGATCCCGAGTTCCAGGGCCGAGGTGCTCGCCACGCCCAGCAGTTCACCGCTGCGCAGCGACGCCTCGAGGGCACGCCGTTCCTCCGGCAGGTACCCCGAACGGTAGGCGGCGATGCGGTGGGGCAGGCTCGGATGCACGTCCTCGAGCATGCGCCGCGAGGTCTGCGCGATACTCTCCGCGCCCCGCCTCGACTTGATGAACGCGATGGTGCGGACGGAGGAGGAGACGAGATTGGCCAGGAGGTCCGAGGTCTCGGCGATCACGGTCCGTCGGGTGGGCGCCCCGTTCTCGCCCTTCCTGCCGGTGAGCTGCGGCTCCCAGAACGCGACCGTCGTGGAGCCGTGCGGCGAGCTGTCCCGGTCGACGGCGCGCACCGGGGCACCGATCAGCTTCCCGAAGGACGCAGCGGGCTCGGCCGACGTCGCGGACGCCCCGACGAACACGGGATCCGCCCCGTAGCTCGCGCAGATGCGCCGCAGGCGGCGCAGGAGATTTGCGACGTGGGAACCGAACACGCCCCGGTAGCTGTGGGCCTCGTCAATGATCACGTATTTCAGTCGGCGGAAGAACCTGGCCCACCAGGTGTGGTTGGGCAGGATGCCGTAGTGGAGCATGTCGGGGTTCGCGAGGACCAGGTTGGCGTGGTCGCGGATCCAGCGGCGGGCACCCGACTCCGTGTCGCCGTCGTAGGTCTCGGCGCGGACAGTGGGGATGCCCAGTGCGTTGATGGCCGACAACTGGTCGGCGGCCAGCGCCTTCGTGGGGGCCAGGTACAGGGCGACGGACCCGGTGGGCGCCAGCGTGGCGCGGTCCAGCAGTTCGCTGCGGTGGATCTCGTCGAGCACCGGCAGTTGGTAGCAGAGGGACTTCCCCGACGCGGTCCCCGTCGCGATGATGGTGTGTGCTCCGTCGTGGGCGGAGGTGGCACCCTCGACCTGGTGACGCCACGGCTGATGCACGCCGCGCCGGGTGAACGCCTCGACGACGTCCGGGTGCGCCCAGGCGGGCCACGGTGCATGCTCCGCGTCGCGGGCGGGAATCTCACGGACATGCAGCAGCTGCTCGGGGTCGGGTCCACCCCCGAGCAGGTCGATGAGGGAATCGCGCGCAGCCACCGTGCCATTCTCCCATCGGCGCAGGGGCGGAACCGCGGAAACGCGCCTTATCCTCTGATGACGAACACGTCGGCGAGGTGCTCCCAGCCGAGGAACGCGTAGAGCGCGCGACCGTCGGCCGAGGCCATGAGCAGGCCTGTGGTGACGTCGTCCTCCAGGACCCCTGCCGTGAGCGCGCGCATGACGAAGCTGCCCAGGCCCCGCCGTCGGAAACCCTCTTCCGTGATGATGCGGTCATAGACCGCGTAGTCGCCCACGGCCGACACGGACCCGCGGGCTGCGAGCTCCCCATGGGCCCGCACCAGGACACGGCGGCATTCGCCGTCGCGGGCATGCTCCAGCGTGAAGTCGTCACCGGGCGGACGCGGATCCTCGACGTCCTGGCCGCTCATGTCGACGCTCATCAGGGCCTGCTGCCGGTCCGTGACCCGCATGCCGAGCGGGTGGGCCGCGTCGATCAGCTCCCGCATCCGGTTGGTGACGACCGTCAGGATCCGCGTCGGGTCCCGTTTCGTGTCGGTGGCCAGCTCGAGGAACTGCTCGGTCGTCGGCTCGAACAGGAAATGCTCCGTCTGGTTCTGCTGGTCGGTGAGCAGGACGGAGGTGCTGCGTCCGTCATCATGACGCTCGTAGCCCCGGCATCTGGACCATCCCGTAATCCAGGTCTGGAGAAGCTGGGCGTCTGCATGAGCATTCATGTGCTGACGATAGTAGCCCCGCGTCGCCGATGGTATAGGCGGTCCCGAGGTGACCGTTATGAGTCGCGAAGTAGGCTTTGACCCGTGTCGATGAACCGGATTGCCCTGTATTACGCCTTTGCGCCGCTGCCCGATCCCGAAGCCGTCAGGCTGTGGCAGCGGGCCCTCTGTGAGAAATGGGGGCTGCGCGGCAGGATCCTCATCTCGAAGGACGGGATCAACGGCACCGTGGGCGGCGAGATCGGTGCCGTGAAGCAGTACGTCAAGACCACGCGCGAATATCCGGCCTTCAAAGGTCTGGAGATCAAGTGGTCCGACGGCGGTGCGGAGGACTTCCCGCGGCTCAGCGTCAAGGTGCGCGACGAGATCGTCTCCTTCGGTGCTCCCGGCGAGCTGGAGGTCGACGGGAACGGCGTCGTGGGCGGCGGCGTCCACCTCGCCCCGGACGAACTGCACGCACTCGTCGACGCCAGGCGCGAGGCGGGGGAGGAGGTCGTCTTCTTCGACGGGCGGAACGCCTTCGAGGCGCAGATCGGGCGTTTCAAGGGCGCCGTCGTCCCCGACGTCCGGACGACGCACGACTTCGTCCGTGAACTCGATTCGGGCAAGTACGACGACCTGAAGGACAAGCCCGTGGTCACCTACTGCACGGGCGGGATCCGCTGCGAGGTGCTGTCCAGCCTCATGGTCAACCGGGGTTTCCGGGAGGTCTACCAGCTCGATGGCGGGATCGTCCGCTACGGCGAGAAGTACCGGGACGCGGGATTGTGGGAGGGCTCACTGTACGTCTTCGACAAGCGGATGCACCTCGAGTTCAGCGACGACGCCGTGACGATCGGCAAGTGCGTGCGCTGCCAGGCGCCCACCAACAAGTTCGAGAACTGCTCCAACCCGTCCTGCCGCAACCTCACCCTGTACTGCGCCGCCTGCGCAGCCGACCCCTCGACCCTCCGCTGCCCGCAGGGCTGCGAGTCGGACGAGGCCGAGGCGACGGCCGCGGGTGCCGCGTGATGCCGGCCGATGCCCCGGCCTGGCCGGAGTTCGACGACGACGTCGCGTCGGCGCCGTCGAGCCGCGACCTCGCGGCGCTCGCGGTCCTTACCGATGACCTGACGGCCATCGACTACACGGTCGATGGCGTCGAAGCGCTCCTCGGTGCGGCGGCGTACGCGGCCCTCGGCCGGGACCAGCTGGTCCCGGCACTGCTGGCATGCCGCCGCCTCGCCGACGGTGGCTCCGAATCAGGGGACGGCGCCCGCGCCATCCCCGTGCTGCTGTGGCTGCTCGGCGAGACCGTGACGGAACAGGAACTCGGGCAGGCCTTCCCCCGCACCGGCGTGGCTGGCCTCGAGCAGCTGAGGCTCATCGAGCACGCAGCGGACAGTGCCGGAGGAAGCACCGCGGAGAGGACGGCGGAGGACACTGCGGACCACCCCGCCGGAAGCACAGCAGGGACCCCTGCCGTCACCGACCCTGCCCGCGAGCGCCACTGGCGTGCCGCCGTCGAGCTCCGCCCCTACGGCTCGGACGTCGGAGGGAGCCTCTGGGTGGCGAGCGACCTCGGCTCGGAGCAGCGCCCCGGGCCCCTGCGGCACGACCACGTCCTCGGGATCGGCGGAGCCTCGCTGACCCTCGCCCGGACCGTCATGAGGACGCCGGTCGGTCGGGCGCTGGACCTGGGGACGGGCTGCGGCATCCAGGCCTTCCACCTGCTGGCACACGCCGGCCACGTGACGGTGACCGACATCTCGGACCGTGCCCTGGCCTTCGCCCGCTTCAACCTCCTCCTGAACGCGTCCGCGCTGGACATCGATCCCCACCGGCCCGGCCCGCGGGTCAGCCTCCGGCGCGGCAGCCTCCTCGAACCGGTCCGCGGGGAGGAGTTCGACCTCGTGGTGTCCAATCCTCCCTTCGTCATCACGCCCCGCACGGGGAGCCCGGGCCGGGCGTACACCTACCGGGACGGCGGTCTCGCGGGCGACGCCATCGTCAGCACACTCGTCCGGGAGCTTCCGGGCATCCTCGCGCCGGGCGGGTCGGCGCAACTGCTCGGCAACTGGGAGATCACCGAGGGGACGCCGTGGGACCGCCGCGTCCGGGCGTTCGTACCTCCCGGCGTCGACGCGTGGATCATCCAGCGCGAGCAGCTGACGCCGGTCCAGTACACCGAGACCTGGCTGCGGGACGCCGCCGAGAACCGCGACCGTGAGGCCTACGCGGCGAGCTTCGCCGCCTATCTCGACGACTTCGCCGCCCGGGACGTCGAGGGCATCGGCTTCGGGTCCGTCTGGCTGCGGCGCCCCCGGAAGCCGAGCGACCTCGTCCGGGTGACGCTCGAGGAGATCACCCACGACATCGAACAGCCCGTGGGACCGCACCTCGCCGCAGCGATCGGCCGCAGTGACTGGCTCGCCGCCCACACCGAGCAGGCCGCGACCGGGGTCGGCATCGCCGACGAGTTCCTGCTCGTCGCCGAGGACGTCACCGAGGAACGCCACCAGCGGCCCGGCGCCGAGCACCCCGGGGTCATCCTGCTGCGGCAGGGTGCAGGCCTCCGGCGGACCACCCTGCTCAGCACCGAACTGGCCGGGTTCGTCTCCACGTGCGACGGCGACCTCACGGCCGGGCAGATCGCGGGAGCCCTCGCCATGCTGCTGGACCGGCCCGACGCCGCGTTCACCTCGGAACTGCTGCTCGATGTCGAGCAGCTCGTCCGCGAGGGCTTCCTCCTACCGGCCCCCTGAAAGCTGCCATTAGTCTTGTGCAGGTACTCATGGCGCATACTGTGAGGTGAGCCCGGCAGCGGGATCCGGACCGGATACCCAGGATCTGCCGCGGCATCCACCCGTATATATAGGAGAGAAGTGCCGACCAAGGCCACGGACAAGAAGCACGGCAAGAAACTCGTCATCGTTGAGTCCCCCAGCAAGATCAAGAGCATCTCGGGCTATCTCGGCGAGGGTTTCCAGGTGGCCGCGTCCATGGGGCATATCCGCGACCTCCCCCAGCCGTCCGACCTCCCTGCCGAGCTGAAGAAGTCCTCGGTGGGCAAGTTCGCGGTGGACCTCGACAAGGACTTCGAGCCCTACTACGTGGTCTCCCCGGAGAAGCGGAAGACCGTCGCCGAGCTGAAGGCCGCGCTCAAGGACGCCGACGAGCTCTACCTCGCCACGGATAACGACCGCGAGGGCGAGGCCATCGCGTGGCACCTGCTGCAGGTCCTGAAGCCGAAGGTCCCCGTCTACCGGCTGACCTTCGGCGAGATCACCAAGGAAGCCGTGACCCGCGCCATGGGTGAGCTGCGCGACGTCGACATCCCCATGGTCGACGCCCAGGAGACCCGGCGTATCCTCGACCGCCTGTACGGCTACGAGATCTCCCCGGTGCTGTGGCGCAAGGTGGCCCGCGGCCTGTCCGCCGGACGCGTGCAGTCCGTCGCCACCCGCCTCGTCGTGGAACGGGAGCGTGAGCGCATGGCGTTCCGCGCGGCGTCGTACTGGGACCTGACCGGCACCTTCACGCCCGAGGACGCGAGCAAGGGCAGCACCTTCCCGGCCAAGCTCGTGGCCGTCGACGGCAGCCGGATCGCCTCGGGCAAGGATTTCTCCGACCGCGGCGAGCTGAAGGCCGCCAATGTCGTCCCGCTCGACGAGGAGGCCGCGCGCTCGCTCGTCACCGGGCTCGAGGGCGCCGTCTTCGCGGTGCGCTCCGTCGAGACCAAGCCCTACACGCGCCGTCCCGCCGCACCGTTCACGACGTCGACCCTGCAGCAGGAGGCGGCCCGCAAGCTGCGCTTCAGCTCGAAGGTCACCATGCAGGTGGCGCAGCGGCTGTACGAGAACGGCTACATCACGTACATGCGTACCGACTCGTCGGCGCTCTCGGACCAGGCGATCAACGCCGCCCGCCGCCAGGCCTCCGAGCTGTACGGTCCCGAATACGTCCCCGAGTCCCCGCGCGTCTACAAGGGCAAGGCCAAGAACGCGCAGGAGGCCCACGAGGCCATCCGCCCCGCCGGTGATTCCTTCCGCACCCCCGCCCAGGTGGCCCAGTCCCTGCGCGGCGACGAGTTCCGCCTGTACGAACTGATCTGGAAGCGCACCGTCGCCTCGCAGATGGCCGACGCCAAGGGGTCGACGGCGTCACTGCGTCTCGGCGCGAAGAGCGCGGACGGCCGGGACGCGGAGTTCGCGGCCTCCGGCACCGTCATCACCTTCCGCGGCTTCATGGCCGCCTACGAGGAAGGCCGCGACGCGGGCCGCGACGAGGAGGCCACGGGCGACGACGCCCAGGGCACGCGCCTGCCGAACGTCGCCCAGGGCGACGCGCTCGGCGCGACGGCCATCGAGGCCATCGGCCACGAGACGTCGCCGCCCCCGCGCTACACGGAGGCCTCGCTCGTCAAGGTGCTCGACGAGCGCGGCATCGGCCGTCCGTCGACCTACGCCGCGACGATGTCCACCATCATGGACCGCGGCTACGTCCGCACCCGAGGGCAGGCCCTCGTACCGAGCTGGATCGCGTTCTCGGTGGTCCGCCTGCTCGAGGAGCACTTCAACGACTACGTCGACTACGACTTCACCGCCGAGCTCGAGGAGGACCTCGACCGCATCTCCCGCGGCGAGGCGGGCCGTGTGGAGTGGCTCAACCGGTTCTACTACGGCGACCGCAAGGACACCGGGCTGCACACCATCGTCAACGATCTCGGGGAGATCGACGCGCGGCGCATCAACTCGGTGGAGATCGCCGAGGGCATCACGCTCCGGGTGGGCAAGTTCGGTCCGTACCTCGAGAAGCCCCTGCCGGCCGACGCGCCCGAGGGCACGGAGCCGCAGCGCGCGAACGTCCCGGAGGACCTCGCGCCGGACGAACTGACGGCCGAGAAGGCCATCGAACTGATGGAAGCCCCGACGTCGCAGGAGCGCGTCCTGGGCACCGACCCGGAAACGGGTCGGAGCATCGTGGCACGCGACGGCCGCTACGGACCGTACGTGATCGAACTGATCACCGAGCCGACGGCGGAGGAACTCGCCGGCCAGCCGGTCGAGTACTACAAGAACGGCAAGCCCAAGCCCCCGAAGAAGCCCGCGAAGGTCAAGCCCCGCACCGGGTCCCTCTTCAAGTCCATGTCCGTGGACACCGTGACCCTCGAGGACGCCCTCCGGCTCATGAACCTGCCGCGGGTCCTCGGCACGGACCAGGAGGGCAAGGAGGTCACGGTGCAGAACGGCCGGTTCGGCCCGTACCTGAAGAAGGGCAGCGACTCCCGCTCCATCGGCTCGGAGGAGGAGATCTTCACGATCACCCTCGAGCAGGCGCTGGAGATCTACAAGCAGCCCAAGCAGCGTGGCGGCCGAGCCGTCACGCCACCGCTGGCCGAATTCGGCGACGATCCCGTGAGCGAGAAGCCGATCGTGGTGAAGGACGGCCGCTTCGGCCCCTACATCACCGACGGCGACACGAACATCACGGTGCCCGGGTCGATGGCGATCGAGGAACTGACACGCGAACAGGCGATCGACATGCTCGCCGAGAAGCGCGCCAAGGGTCCGGCCCCGAAGAAGACGACCCGCCGGGCGCCCGCGAAGCGCAAGGTCGCCGCGGGCAAGTAGCCCGGACGGCACGGCAGGAACACACACGTTGGCGGGGGATGAGCTGGAAGCGCGGGAACAATGCGGCTAGGCGTACTGGACATAGGGTCGAACACGGTTCATCTGCTCCTCGTGGATGCCCATCCCGGGGGGCGGCCCGTGCCCTTCGCGAGCCACAAGAGGCCCCTGCAGCTCGTGGCCTACCTGGAGGAGGACGGCGGCATCTCGCGGCGGGGCCAGGACGAGCTGGTCGGCTTCGTCCGCGAGGCCCGCGCGTTCGCGGCAGGGCACGACGCCGAGGACTTCCTCGCGTTCTGCACGTCCGCGATCAGGGAGGCTGCCAACGGCCGTGAGGTCCTCGATCGCGTGCGCCGGGAGACCGGCGTCGACCTCCAGGAACTCTCCGGGGACCAGGAGGCCGCGGTGACCTTCCAGGCCGTGCGCCGCTGGTACGGCTGGGGCTCGGAGTCCATCCTCAACCTGGACATCGGCGGCGGCTCCTTCGAGATGGCCATGGGCACGGACGAACTGCCCGAGGTAGCCCTCTCCGTGCCGCTGGGCGCGGGCAGGCTCACGCGTGACTGGCTGCACGGGGACCCGCCGTCGGCCAAGAGCGTGAAGGAGCTGCGCCGCTACATCCGGGCGACCCTGCGCGAGGCCGTCCCCCGCTTCGCCCACCTCGGCACGCCGCACCTGGTCGCGGGCACATCGAAGACCTTCCGCTCCCTGGCCCGGATCGCGGGGGCCGCACCCTCGGCCGCCGGGCCGTTCGTCCGCCGTGAGCTGCGCCTCGAGGACCTCGGCCTGTGGACCAAGCGACTCGCCGCCATGACCGTGGAGGACCGCACCCACCTGGACGGCGTCTCCGAACTGCGCGCCCCGCAGGTGCTCGCGGGCGCGCTCGTGGCCGAGGCCGCGCTCGACCTGTTCGGCGTCCCATCGATCAGCATCTGCCCGTGGGCGCTGCGCGAGGGACTGCTGCTGCGGCGCTTCGACACCAAGATGTTCGACGCCGACGAGCCCCTCCCGGGAGCCGGGGTGGGACACACCCAGCTCGACGCGACGTCGCGCACCCCTGTGGCCCGGGGAGCCTGACGTGGCGCGCGCCGGCAGCCTGCCCTCCATCCCCGTCGCCCTCTCCAGCGCGTCGGTCTACCCGCTCGCCGTCCACGACGCCTTCGCTCTGGCCCAGGACCTCGGGTACGACGGCGTCGAGGTGATGGTCACCAACAACTCGGTCAGCCAGGACCCGAACCAGCTCTCCACGCTGAGCGAACGCTATGAGCTCCCGATCCTCGCCATCCATGCCCCGACCCTGCTCCTGACCCAGCAGGTGTGGGGCAAGGCCTGGACGAAGATCGAGATGTCCGCGGCGATGGCCGCGGAGGTGGGTGCCGCGACCGTCGTGACCCACCCGCCGTTCCGCTGGCAGACGGGGTACGCCGAGGCGTTTCCCGAGGGCATCGCGCGTATCGCGACCGAGTACGGCGTCGACATCGCCGTCGAGAACATGTACCCGTGGAAGGTCCGTGGCCGCGAGGCGAAGGCCTATCTGCCGCACTGGAACCCGATCCCCGAGCCCTACGAGCGGATCACCTGGGACTTCTCGCATGCGGCGATCGCCGGCATGGACTCCTACGAGGAGATCCGGACGCTCGGCGACAGGCTCGCGCACGTGCACCTGACGGACGGCACGCCCAACGGCAAGGACGAACACCTCCTCCCCGGCCAGGGGCAGCAGCGGTGCGCGGAGGCGCTGGGGCACCTCGCGGAGTCGGAGTGGGACGGCGTGGTCGCCGTCGAGGTGAGCACGCGCCGCGCCCGGGCCGCCGGGGAGCGCGAGGACTGGCTCGCGGAGACGCTGCGTTTCGCCCGGGAGCACCTGGGCCACTGACGGGCCGCGCCGGTCGACCAGGAGCCGGACCAGGGGCTGAACAGGGCGCTGAACGAGGAATGGCGCCGGTGGACGGGCCGGATGGTGGGGGAATCCATCCGGTGCCACCGACGCCGGGCCGGATCAGGAAGTTCCGGCCGCATCACTCGCACCCTTATGAGGTAGTAGCAACACTAGGGCCCCTCCTTGTGCTGCAACACCACAGGGGCTGGGAGTAGCCTGTGAGGCCCCGTGGCAGGATGGGATCATGACTACCCCGGGCGCCCCGCGCATCGCCTTCCTCGGCTGCGGATCCATGAACGAGTCCATCCTGGCCGGTCTCCTCGCCGCGGGCCTCGACCCCCGGCGGGTCACCGCCACGGTCCGACGCGCCGAGCGCGCGGCGGAGCTCCGGCGGCGCCACGGCGTCACGGCCCTCGCGACGTCCGAGGACGCCGCCGCGAACACCGTCGCCGCGCAGGATGCCGACGTCGTCATCCTCGGGGTGAAGCCCGCCGGCATCGTCGCGCTGGCCCGCGGGATCAGCCCGTCCCTGCAGCCGACCGCCCTCGTCCTCAGCGTCGCCGCGGCCGTGACGATCGCGATGATCGAGGCCGCCCTCCCCGAGGGCCAGCCTGTCATCCGCTCGATGCCCAACACCCCGTCGCGGGTCGGCAGGGGGGTGCTCTCGATCTCCGCCGGGACCGCAGCCGGTCCCGGGCAGATGGCACAGGCCCGGGAGCTCCTGGCATCCGCCGGGACCGTCGTCGAGATCCCCGAGGACCAGGTGGACGCCCTCTCCGCCGTCAGCGGGTCCGGACCGGCCTACACGTTCTACCTGGCGGAAGCGATGGCCGCCGCCGGCGTCGACCTGGGTCTCGATGCCGATCTGGCCGCGCTGATCGCCCGGGAGACCGTTGCGGGCGCCGGCTTCATGCTCGCCGAGGAGGGGGCGGACGCCGCCACCCTCCGCCGTGCCGTCACCAGCCCCAACGGGACCACGCAGAGCGCCATCGAGACCTTCGAGGAGCTCCGTCTTCCCGGCATCGTCGCGGACGGCGCCCGCGCCGCCACGGCACGTGCGGCGGAGATCACCCGCGAACTGACGCTTCCTGCCGGCTGACGGGCCGGAGCGCCCACAGGATCAGCAGGGCGACGGGCAGGACCACTCCGAGGCCGGTGAAGAGCCGGAGCGGCAGCGGCCCCTCGCCGGAGACCGTGCCGGTGAGGGTGAGGGTGACGGTGATCGAGGAGAACATCATCACGGGCACCAGGAGCGCCAGGAGCGCCCGTCCCGCCGCGCGTGGCATGCCGGCCTGCTGCCGGGCGAGGACCCAGCCGGCCGGGAACACGAGGGCGATCCACACCCAGTGGTGGAACCACGAGATGGGTGAGATCGCGAGCATGACGACCGCGTTCGCGGCGATCGCCCGGACGGGGTCGCCGTCGTCGTCCGCCCGACGGATCGCCAGGTAGCCGACCGCGATCACCGCCAGCGACGCCAGGACCCACACGGGCCGCTGCACGCCCTCCGCCATGCCCGACTGCGCGACGATCGAGTTCAGGGACACGTTGTAGAGGTCGGCCGTCGCCCCCACCCGCGAGGCGTCGAAGAGTGCGTCCAGCCAGAAGATCGCGGACTCGCGCGGTGCCAGGAACCAGCCGACGGCCACCGTCGCTGTGAAGGACGCCCCGAGCCACGCCAGGGACCGCCAGTCGCGGCGTGCGAGGAACACCAGGCCGAACGCGAGCGGTGTCAGCTTGATCCCGGCGGCGATGCCGATGAGCACGCCCGAGGGAAGCCTGGTGGAGCGCAGCAGGTCGGCCAGGATCAGCACCATCAGCAGGGCGTTGACCTGCCCGAACCCGAGGCCCTCACGCCACGGCCCGCTGACGCCGATGAGCAGCAGGGCGGCGAGGACGGGGACGGGACCCCGCCAGCCGGCCCGGGTCCCCGCCCCCGACACGACCCCCGACGCGCGCAGGTAGCGCACCACGACGACCGCCACGCCCACGAGGCACACGCACGTCAGCGCGGTCACGATGCCGAGGGCGAGGGCCTCGGGGACCAGCGCGAGGGGCACGAAGAGGAGGGCGGCGAAGGGCGGGTACGTGAAGGGCAGCCCCCGCGTGTCGGTCTGGATCAGGGCGTCGTCGTACAGGGTCTTCTCGCCTGCGCGGCCGAGCAGGGCGAGGGCCCCCTCGCGGTACACCGAGAGGTCGAGGCCGTGGATCCCGGCGGCGAGCAGGACGACGGCGAGCACGAGGGCACCGACGAGCCCGGCGGCCCACCGGCCTACCGCCGAACGCGCAGCGGTGGCGGGTGTCCGACGGCGGGACCCACCGGAGCTGCGCCTCCGCCGCACGGGCGCCCCGGTGGTCTCCTCCATGCGGCTAGGGCCGGCCGGCAAAACGCTCCAGCAGGTCCACGTGACCGGACACGATCAGCATGTCGCGGCTGGACACCTTGGTGTCGGGGCGCGCGTAGGTGAAGTCCTCGCCCGGCGACTTCACGCCGACCACGGTGACGCCGTACTTCGATCGCACCGACGACTCCGCGAGCGTGAAGCCCTGGGTCTCCTTCGGCGGGTACATCTTCACGATCGCGAAGCCGTCGTCGAACTCGATGAAGTCGAGCATGCGGCCGCCGACGAGGTGCGCGGCGCGCTGGCCGGCGTCCGCCTCCGGGTAGATCACGTGGTTTGCGCCGATGCGCTTGAGGATCTTGCCGTGCGAGGGCGTGATGGCCTTGACCCACAGGTGGTCGATGCCGAGGTCCACGAGGTTCGCGGTGATCAGCACGCTCGATTCGATCGAGGTTCCCACCCCCACCACGGCGGCCGAGAACTCCTGGGCACCGAGCTGTCGGAGGGCGTCGAGGTTCGTCGCGTCGGCCTCGACCACGTGCGTGAGGATGCCCGAGAACTTCTGCACGAGCTGGGGGTCCCGTTCGATGGCCAACACCTCCCGTCCCTGCCGGACGAGCTGTTCCGCGGTCGCCGCGCCGAACCGGCCGAGGCCGATCACGAGGACAGGTGCGTTGTGGGCGGGTCTTTCAGCCAATGATCGGCCTCTCGTCGGGGTAGCGGTACAGCGTGCTGCGTTGCCTCAGCGCGAGGGCGGAGGCGAGGGTGATGGTGCCCATGCGCCCGGCGAACATCAGGGCGGACAGGACGTATTTTCCTTCGGGCGGCAGTTCGGCGCTCAGGTTGGTGCTGAGGCCGCAGGTCGCGAAGGCGGAGATGACCTCGAAGACCACCTTGTCGAGCGGCTCGTCCGTCATGCGGAGGAGCAGGCCGCTACCGATCAGGACGAGGGTGGCGCCCATGAAGATCACGGAGATCGCGACCCGCATCACGCCGGAGGGGATGGTCCGGCCCCACGCACGGACGTCCGAGTCGCCGCGGGCCTCGGCCACGATGGCGAGGAACATGACCGCGATGGTGGTCACCTTGATACCGCCGGCCGTGGACGCTGAACCTCCTCCGGCGAACATGAGGGCGTCCGTCAGGAGCATCGTCGTGGTCGTCATGTCGTTCTGGTCCACGAGGTTGAAACCGCCGGAGCGGGTCATGACCGAGGCGAAGAGGGCATGGATCACCCGGTCCGTGACGCTCAGCGTGCCGATGGTGTCGGAGTTCTCCCATTCCAGGAAGCCCCAGGCGAACGTCCCGGCCACGAGCAGGATCAGCGACACGGACATCGTGAGCTTGGCGTGCAGCGTCCACTTGTTGAAGCGGTGGCGCACCTGCACGAGGACCATGATCACCGGGAACCCGAGGCTCCCGAGGAACACGCCGACCATGAGCGGGGTCAGGATCCAGAGGTCCGTCTCGTACGGGACCAGGCCGTCGCTGTGCGGGGTGAAGCCGGCGTTGTTGAAGGCCGAGATGGAGTAGAAGATGCCGTGCCAGAGGGCCTGCCACCAGGGCTCGCCGAGCAGCATGAACCGGGGGATCAGGACGACGGCGAGCACGATCTCGATCAGCACCGACGTCGTGATGACGATCCGCAGGAGTGTGCCGATCTCGCCGAGGCGGCTCGCGTTGTTGAGGGCCTCCTGGGCCAGCAGCTTGCCGCGCACCCCGAGCCGCTTGCTCACGATCAGCGCGAGCAACGAGGCCAGTGTCAGTGTGCCGAGGCCTCCGATGAAGATGCCCAGCAGGATCACGAGCTGGCCGAAGAAGGACCAGTGGGTGGCGGTGGACACCACGGTGAGGCCCGTGACGCACACGGCGGACACCGCCGTGAAGAAGGCGTCGTGCAGGGGCGTCACGGTACCGCTGCTGGCGGCCATCGGCAGGCTCAGCAGCGCGGTGAACACCAGGATCACGGCGGTGAAGATGAAGAGGGCCAGGCGCGCGGGCGAACTGTTCGCGAAGGAGTCGGCGAAGTCGCGGATCGAGGCCAGCAGCCTGATGTACCCGCGGCGATCGTCCGTCAGCCATCGTGGCTGTTGACCTAACATTGACGTCCGCTCTGCCCTGTCCGCTGGTCCTTCCGCCGCACCGGCGCACAACCATGCCTGAATTGTCCCTTGCAGTAGTAAAGCATCTCACCGGTGTGCGTCGTCGGACTATCCCGCATCGCGTAGCCTTTCAGGAATGTCTACGCACTCAAGGTCGGCGGTGCCCCTCCAGGTCGCCTGGGACGAGTCGATGCTGGCCTACGACTTCGGCGGGCAGCACCCCATGAACCCGGAGCGGCTGCACCTGACGGCGCGGCTCGCGCGTGACTGCGGGCTGTTGGAGCTCGACGGCGTGACGGTCGCCGCTCCCCCCGTGGCCTCGGACGACGACCTGGCAGCGGTCCACAGCCCGGACTACATCGGGGCGGTCCGTCGGATCAGCAGCAACCCTGACACCTCGGACGAGGCCAGGGGCCTCGGCACGGAGGACACCCCCGCCTTCGCCGGGATGCACGAGGCCAGTGCCCGGCTTGCCGGCGGGTCCCTCGACGCGGCCGAGGCGATCATCCGGGGCTCCGCCGTCCGGGCGGTGAATTTCGGCGGCGGCATGCACCACGCGGCGCGGTCCCGGGCCAGCGGCTTCTGCATCTACAACGACGCCGCGGCCTCCATCCAGCGGCTGCTCGACCGCGGCGTCCCGCGCGTCCTCTACATCGACGTCGATGCACACCACGGCGACGGGACGCAGAGCATCTTCTGGGACGATCCGCGCGTCATGACGATCTCCCTGCACGAGACGGGCATGAGCCTCTTTCCGGGCACGGGCTTCGCCAGCGAGACCGGGGGGCCCGGCGCGGAGGGGTATGCCGTGAACGTGGCCCTGCCCACCGTCGCCGGGGACGCGGCGGTGCTGCGGGCCTTCCACGCCGTCGTGCCGCAACTCGCCGCGGCCTTCGCGCCCGGGGTCATCGTGAGCCAGCACGGCTGTGACTCCCATCGCGAGGACCCCCTCACGAACCTGCGCGTCAGTGTCGACGCCCAGCATGCCCTGATGGTGGGCGTGCGGGAACTGGCGGACCGCCTGTGCGAGGGGCGGTGGATCGCGACCGGCGGAGGCGGCTACGCCCTCGCGAGCGTGGTGCCGCGGTCCTGGTCGTTGCTCGTGGCGGTGGCTGCCGGCGCGCCGATGGGCCCGGCCACCCCCGTCCCGGCTGCCTGGCGGGAGTACGTGCTCGAGCGGCACGGCGTCGAGGCGCCGCGCCTGATGGGCGACGGAGCGGACATCTGGTGGCGGTCGTGGGAGATCGGCTACGACCCGAACGACGACCTCGACCGGACGGTGATGGCGACCCGGAAGGCCCTCTTCCCGCTGCACGGGCTGGACCCCTGGTTCGACTGACCGGGACCCGCCGATCGCGTCATGATGCCGCGCGGCGTATATGTCGTTAGGGTAGGCGAATGGGAATCGATGATGTATTCGCCGTCATCGCCGAAGGAACACGCCGGCAGATCCTCGAGAATCTGCGGGACGGCGACAAGGCGGTGGGGGAGCTCGTGATCGAGCTGCAGGTCAGCCAGCCCACGGTGTCGAAGCACCTGAAGGTGCTGCGGGAGGCGGGTCTGGTGAGCATGCGCGCGCAGGGGCAGAAGCGCTACTACTCGCTCGACACCGCACCGCTCGGCCGCGTGCGCGACTGGCTCGCCGGATTCGAGCCGGCCGCCGATCCGGTGTCCGTCGCGGCCTCCGGAGACCTCCTTCAGGACGGTCACTCCTCCGAGGTGACGACGGTGGAGGACGTCGTCGCGGCGCTCGAACCGGAGACCGCCGAGGCATCGGTCACCGCAGGCACGACGGCGCTGGCCGCAGCGGTCCTGGCAGCACCTCCTGTGTCCGGCGGGCCTGATGCACCGCGTCCCCCGATGGGCCGGACCATGGGCCGGGCGGCGGAGCGCGCCGCGGACCTCCTGTCCCAACTGCGCCGTCGGCGCGATCCGTCGTCGTAGGGCCTCTTCGTCGACCATCTTTCACTGTCGACCATCTTTCACTTGCGTCACATCTGCCACTAGAGTGGATCCTTGGGCGGATTGTCCTCTGGCTACAGGGCGACACGCCGAACGGTTGCCCCCGGATCGCTTCCGCGATGCCGGTCCCAGGGTGACGTGCAAGCCTCCATGCAAAGGAATAGTGGTGAGATGGCCGACGGGAATCACTTCTCGGACGTGCGGTTCCTGACGGTCGCGGAAGTGGCCGAGCTCATGCGCGTATCGAAGATGACCGTGTACAGGCTCGTCCATGCAGGAGAGCTGCCGGCTGTGCAGTTCGGCCGTTCCTACCGTGTCCCCGAGTCCGCGGTCGAGGGGTTCCTCCACCGGGCGCAGGTCGACGGACAGTCCGAGAGCGCCTGATCGCCCGTCGTCCGTGGGCTCCTCAAACGGATGTACCCTGTTAAGGAGCGTTTTGGGCGGGTTCCGAGCCCGCTCGACTTATTGCATCAAACGGGCAACTGCCACCAGGCACGCGCCTTTCGTCATCACCAGGGCTTCCCCCGTGGCACCTCGCCGCAGTCCGCCCTGGCAACACAACAGTTTGTGAGGACTCTATGGGTTCAGTAATCAAGAAGCGCCGCAAGCGTATGGCAAAGAAGAAGCACCGCAAGCTGCTTCGCAAGACCCGTCACCAGCGCCGCAACAAGAAGTAGGCAGGCGCCCGGCCGCGAGCCGGAGTGTGCTGACCGGCCCGGATTCCCGCTCCATGCGTGGAACCCGGGCCGTTGTCGTCCGGCGGGCTTCCCGGGCGGATCCGCGGGTCAGGAACTCCTGAACCGTGAGTACCCGCGCCACAGTCCGTAGACGGATCCGATGACGGTGGCCGCGCGGAGGCCCAGGGTCGCCGCCCGTCGCCCGCTGCGGAAATCGTAGACGGGCCAGTTGTTCGCACGGGCATGGCGGCGGAGCCGGCTGTCCGGGTTGATGGCCACCGGGTGCCCGACGGCGGTCAGCAGGGGGATGTCGTTGTAGGAGTCGCTGTAGCCCCAGCAGCGCGAGAGGTCCAGGTTCTCCCGCCGGGCCAGTCCCAGCACGGCTGCGGCCTTGGCCGGCCCGTGCAGGAAGTCGCCGACCAGCTTGCCGGTGTACAGGCCGTCGGCCACCTCCCCCACGGTGCCGAGCGCTCCGGTGAGGCCGAGGCGGCTGGCGATCACGCCGGCCACCTCCACCGGGGTGCCGGTCACCAGCCAGACCTGCCGGTGCGAGCTCAGGTGCTGCTCGGCGAGGGCACGCGCGCCGGGCCAGATCTTCGACGCGATCATCTCGTCGTAGACCTCCTCGCCCAGGGCCAGGATGTCCTCGTGGGCGATCCCGATGGCGAACGCGAGGGCGGCGTCCCGCACCGAGTTCACATCCGTCATCGTCTCGCCACGCATGATGAAGCGGAGCTGCTTCCAGGCCAGCCCTGCGGCGAAGCGCAGCGTGAAGGCCTTGCGCTGGTACATCTTGCGGGCCACGTGGAAGAGGCTCGCGCCGCGCATCAGCGTGTTGTCCACGTCGAAGAAGGCTGCTTCGCCCGCGACGGTCGCCGGAGGCTGGAGGGTGGGGTGCGTGACCCGGGCGGCGTCCGGCATGCTCCGAGTCTAGTTCTTCGACTCCTCCCCCCGGCGTGATCTCCCGCCGGTGCTGCTTCCCGCCGCCCGCGCCGCACGGGCGCAGTACCGTGGAGGGATGGAATCCCCCGCGGAGGCGCCCGGTGCCGGCGTCGTACTCCTCACCCGCCCCGGGTGTCATCTCTGCGAGGACGCCCGCGCCGTCGTGCGGCGGGTGACCGCCGACCTGGGTCTGGGCTGGCGCGAGGTGAACGCGGCCGAGGTTCCCGCGCTCGGCGCCCGGTTCGCGGAGGAGCTGCCCGTCCTGTTCATCGACGGGGTGCAGCGGGACTTCTGGTCGATCGACGAGTCGAGGCTGAGGCGGCTGCTGGCCGGCACCTGACAGCCCCGACGGGCGACGGCCGGCCCAGCCCTGCAGCCGCGCTGACGGCCGCCCGCCGTCCGGCTTGGAGGCCCCGCGCCGTCGGCATACAGTGGTGGTACTTCCGCCCCCGACGCCGAGGGACCCCGGAACCGCGGCTCCCGCACCGGGCGCGGCGGTGCTAGCAACGGAGCCGATGACAGTGACACCGCCGGACATGCCAGGCCTTCACCCCGTGGACGATGCGGCGCGCCATATCCCTCCGGCGTCGGTCGCCCGTCTCACCATCTACCTGCGGGCGCTGAATTCCCTGCTCGCCGAGGGCATCGAACGGGTGTCCTCCGAGGAGCTCGCGGATGCCGCCGGAGTGAATTCCCCCAAGCTCCGCAAGGACCTCTCCTACCTCGGGTCCTACGGCACCCGGGGCGTCGGGTACGACGTGCAGTTCCTCAACCGGCAGATCTCGGTGGCCCTCGGGCTGACGCTCGACTGGCGCGTCGCCATCCTCGGCGTGGGCAACCTCGGACGAGCCCTCGCCGGCTATTCGGGGTTCGGCTCGCGGGGCTTCGAGATCGTGGCGCTCTTCGATGCCGACCAGCTGGTCGTCGGCTCCGAGGTGGGCTACCTCCGGGTCAGCGCCGTCGACGACCTCGAGGCGGTGCTGGAACGCACCCGCACCAACATGGCGGTGCTCGCGGTTCCTGCGGGGGTCGCCCAGGAACTGTGTGACCGCCTCGTCGCGGCCGGGATCTCCAGCATCCTCAGCTTCGCGCCCGTGGTGCTGCAGGTGCCACCGCATGTCCAGCTGCGCAAGGTGGACCTGTCCACGGAGCTGCAGATCCTGGCCTACCACGCGCAAAGGGCGCAGGAGCCGGACCTCGGTCCGATCTCCCGCGCCCAGTAGGCAGGGTTACGCGCGACTGCGCGTTCAGTACCCGAGCTTCTGCGGTGCGAAGTACGGCCGCGCGGGCTTGAGGTAGGTCAGGACGACGCCGGCCACGCCCAGCAGCATGACCAGCACGCTGGACACCGTCGAGATCGCGGACGTTTCGGCCACGGGCTGTCCGGCCGATTCCGCGGCGGCGGTGAGTACGGGCGTCAGGAAGAGGATGCCGAGTGTGCCCACCACGTTGAGTGCGGCGAGGACCGTCGCGGTGATGCGCGCCCAGTTCCGGCCCCTGCGGATGAAGACGGCCAGGACCACGTACAGGGCCGCGATGATCACCGAGACGACGAGTCCGACGCCCACCCCGACCGCGGCTCCGGCCATGTCCGGCACATCGGTCGTCAGCAGGGAGACGACGGAGGACAGCAGGTAGACGATGCCCGCGGCGAGGATGAGGTAGTAGGCCCGGTGGACCTCCTTGGGGGCCGGCCCCTTCTCGGCGGGACCCGGTGCGGCCGACGTCGGGTAGGCGTACCCCGGGGGCTGGGCAGCCCGGTTCCCGTCGTCCTGCCCGCCGTACGACGGCTGGCCCTGCGGGGGATAGGGGTTCTGGCCGCTGCTGCCCGATCCCGGAGGATTCCAGGCGGGCCCGTTGTCCTGCCCGTTCGGGTTGTCCTGTGGTGTGCTCATCATCGCGTCCTTCGCTGATCAGTGGTGGTCATCCGCCCGGTGGTGCCCCCATGGACGCGCCCCTCGTGGATGTGGTCACCGTCAGCCTAGATCGTCGGCTCCCGGTGGGGGCGGGACGAAACGCCGACGGCCGGCGTCATCGGGAGGACGACGCCGGCCGTCGGGGCCTGCGGGCGGGCGGTGGCCCCGGGTGGCGGATCAGACCGTGGCGACCGCGGGAGCCACGAAAGCGGCTTCGATGGTGATGGTCACCTTGTCGCCCACGAGGACACCGCCGGCTTCGAGTGCGGCGTTCCAGGTGAGGCCGAAGTCCTTGCGCGAGATGCTCGTGGAGGCGGAGACCCCGGCGCGGGTGGCGCCGAAGGGGTCCACGGCCACGCCGTTGAACTCGGCGTCGAGGACCACGGACTTGGTGATGCCGCGGATGGTCAGGTCACCGTTGATCCTGTACGTCTCGCCGGAGCCCTCGTGGGAGGTGGACACGAAGGTCATCTCGGGGAACTGCTCGACGTCGAAGAAGTCGGCGCCCTTGACGTGGCCGTCGCGGTTCTCGTCACCGGAGGTGAAGGAGGCGGTCCTGATGGTCGCCGAGATGCTCGAGTCCTCGAGGGACGAGCCGACGGTAAGCGCGGCGTCGACGTCCTGGAACGAGCCGCGGACCTTGCTGATGCCGGCGTGGCGGACGCTGAAGCCCACCTCGCTGTGGGAGGGGTCGAAGGACCAGGTGCCGGAGGTGAGGCCTGAGGGGACAGTCATGAAGAGCTCCTGAGAAAGGTGGCGTGCGGATGCTTACAGGGATTAGAAGCATGCATATGCATGTTTTATTCCACAGATCGGTAAAATGTTCAACCAACCCTTGCCCGGATGCCGATTGGCCGTCGCACGCAGCATGCGCGAAACTGGAAGGATGCAGCGATCAACCGTCCACCTGGTGCGCCACGGTGAGGTCCACAACCCCGAGGGAGTCCTCTACGGGCGGCTCCCCGAGTTCCACCTTTCGGATCTGGGCCGTCAGATGGCCGTCCAGATGGCCCGGCACTTCCAGGAGCGGCGCGACGAAGGTGCCGATATCGTGCATCTCGTGGCCTCGCCGCTGGACCGTGCGCAGGAGACCGCCCGGCCGCTGGCGGAGACCCTCGGGCTTCCCGTCTCCACCGACGAGCGCATCATCGAGGCGGAGAACCGCTTCGAAGGGATGTCGGGGATCAAGAGCAGGCTCCGGCAGCCCCGCAACTGGCCCCTCCTCGTCAACCCCCTCCGCCCCTCCTGGGGCGAGCCCTACCGTCGGCAGGTCGAACGCATGATGGCCGGAGTCCATGACGCACGGCGTCTGGCCCTCGAGCTCAGCGCCGACGAAGGTCGGGGCCGCCCCGCGGAGGTCATCCTGGTCAGCCACCAGCTCCCGATCTGGGTGACGAGGCTCGCCGCCGAACACCGCCGGCTCTGGCACGACCCGCGCCAGCGCGAGTGCACGCTCACGTCCGTCACCTCCCTCGACTTCGACGGCGAGACCATCCGGCGCGTGCGCTATGCCGAGCCGTGTGCCGACCTGCTGCCCGAGGCGGCGAATGTCCCCGGCGCATAATAGGATTACTACACGTCGTAGAAATCAACGGAAGAAGCCGTGACCACACCTGCCCGTCCCGCACCGCGCCGTCGCCTGCTCACGCTACGCCTGGCGCTGGCGTTCGCCGTGCCGGTCTCGCTCGCGATGACGTCCTGCGCGGCGGATGACCCCCTGGCGCAGCAGGCCGCCGCGGGAGACGGCAAGAACTACATCGCGGGAGACGGCTCGGTCACCGAATACGCGGCGAGCGACCGGGGAGAGCCCGTCGAGGTCTCCGGCACCCTGTTCGACGGCACCTCCGTTGCGAGTTCCGACTGGGTGGGCCAGGTCACCGTGCTCAACTTCTGGTACGCCTCGTGTGCACCCTGCCGCGAGGAAGCCCCCGATCTCGTCTCGCTGCACGACGACTACGCGCCGCAGGGGGCCGCTTTCTACGGCGTGAACATCCGCGACGAGCAGGCCACGGCAGAAGCCTTCGAACGCAGCTTCGGCATCCCGTACCAGAGCTTCGACGACAAGGACGGCGGCGTCCTGCTGGACATGACGCAGTACGTCCCGCCGCAGGCGGTTCCCACCACGATCGTGCTGGACCGCGAGGGGCGCGTCTCGGCGCGGATCCTCGGACTCGCGGACCGCAGCACGCTCAAGGCCCTGATCTCCGATGCCCTCGCCGAATAGCGCGCCGCGCCGGGCATGCCGATGATGGGGCCGCCGGCCGCGTCGATGCCCCTCGCCGTCGGCAACGCCTTCGCCGACGCCGTCCTGAACGGCTCCATGCTCCTGGCGCTGCCGGTCGCCCTCCTGGCGGGTCTCGTCTCCTTCGTCTCTCCCTGCGTCCTGCCCCTGGTTCCCGGCTATCTCGGGTACGTGACGGGCCTGACCGGCGTCGACCTCGAGCAGCAGAAGAAGGGCCGCATGCTCGCGGGGATCGGCCTGTTCGTCGTCGGGTTCTCGGTGGTCTTCATGGCGTACGGGACACTCTTCGGCCAGCTGGGGGCCTTCCTGCGGGTCTCGCAGGGGTGGCTCCTCCAGGGCCTCGGCGTCGTCGTGATCCTCCTGGGCATCATCTTCATGGGCGGTCTCTCCTGGTTCCAGCGGGAGAGCCGCCTCCATGCGAGGGTCCCGGCCGGGCTCCTCGGTGCACCTCTGCTCGGGGTGACCTTCGGGCTCGGCTGGGCTCCGTGCATCGGGCCCACCCTGGGCGCGGTGCAGCTGCTCGCCATCTCCGGCAACGACGCCACGGCCCTGAAGGGTGCCGTCCTCACGTTCGTCTATTGCCTCGGGCTCGGGCTGCCGTTCCTGCTGATCGCACTCGGCGTGCGGCGCGGTATGGGCGCGCTCGCGTTCTTCCGGAAGCACCGGCTCCTGCTGCAGCGTTCCGGGGGAGGGCTCCTCGTGCTCGTGGGCGTCCTCATGGTCACGGGCGTCTGGAACCTCTGGATCACCCAGCTGCAGGATCTCCTGATCGGCAACGTCGTCCTCCCGATCTGATCGGCGGGCGCGCACGGCACGGAATCGAATCGACTTGATGGAAGGCCCACAGTGAAGCAGGACGTCACACAGGACACGAGGGACAGGCCGGGAGCCTCGACGGCCCGGTCCGACGTCGTCCTGCCCTCCCTCGGGTTCCTCGGAACCCTCCGGTGGGCCTGGACGCAGCTCACGAGCATGCGCACCGCGCTGTTCCTGCTCCTGCTGCTCGCCGTCGCCGCGGTTCCCGGGTCGCTGTTCCCGCAGCGCCCCGCCAACCCTGCCGTCGTCACGCAGTACATCGAGGACAACCCGGACACGGGGCCCGTCCTCGACTGGTTCCAGCTCTTCGACGTCTACTCGTCGGTCTGGTTCTCCGCCATCTACCTCCTGCTCTTCGTCTCGCTCATCGGCTGTGTGATCCCGCGCGCTATCGCCCACTTCAGGGCGGTGCGCTCCACGCCGCCGCGCACACCGAAGCGGCTCTCGCGCCTGCCCGTCCACGGCACGTTCGACGTGCCGGCGGACCAGGCGCACCGGTCGGGGCTCACCCCGACCGCCGCCGCCGAGCAGGCCGCGGCCGTCCTCCGGAAGCGCGGCTACCGCGTGGATGTGCGGGACGCCGACACCGACCATCCCTCGGTCGGTGCCGAACGCGGACTCGCCAAGGAACTCGGCAACCTCGTGTTCCACACCTCCCTCATCGGGGTCCTGGTCTCGGTCGCCGTCGGAGGGCTGTTCGGCTACAACGGCCAGAAGGTCGTCGTCGAGGGTGACAGCTTCGTCAACACCCTGATCGGCTACGACTCCTTCAACCCGGGCTCCAACTTCTCCGACGACCGGCTCGAGCCGTACTCCCTCCGGCTGGACTCCTTCGACGTCCGCTTCGACCGCGACCAGGAGAGCCACTACGGTCAGCCGCTGGACTTCACCGCCGAGGTGACCACGCAGGACGGTCCGGGCGCGGCCGAGGAGTCCCAGGTCCTCAAGGTCAATGCGCCGATCACGATCGGCGGGACGAACGTGTACCTCGTCGGCAACGGCTACGCGCCGGTGGTGACGGTCCGCGACGGCGAGGGCAACATCGCCTCGCAGGGGCCGGTCGTCTCGGTCCCGTCGGACGGCCTCTACACGTCGCTCATCGTCATCAAGGCCCCGGACGCCAAGCCGGACCAGCTCGGGTTCGTGGGATTCTTCCTCCCCACGGCGTTCGTCGACGAGCAGGGGGTGTCCTTCTCGCGGGACCCCGACCCCTTCAACCCCCAGCTCAACCTCAACTCCTACTACGGTGACCTGGGGCTCGACGACGGCACCCCCGAGAACGTGTACGTCCTGGACACCGAGAACCTGACGGAGCTGAACAGCCGCACCAGCGACGACGGCGGGATCGTGCTCGGCGTGGGCCAGAGCTACGACCTGCCCGAGGGCAAGGGCTCGGTCACGTTCGACGGGCTGAAGCGGTACGTGGCCCTCGACATCCACCACGACCCGGGGGAGGTCGGCGCGCTCGTCTTCTCGACCCTCGCGCTGCTCGGCCTGACGGCGTCGCTGTTCATCGGACGCCGCAGGCTCTGGGTCCGCACGGCGGAGCACCCCGACGGCCGCCTCATGGTCGAGTACGGCCTGCTCGCACGCGGCGAGGACCACCGTCTGCCCGCCGAGGGCCAGGCCGTCGAGAAGCTGCTCATGGACCGCTGGTTGGTGCCGGACAGCGGCGCAGGGGAAAATAAGGTGCCGGAGGCCGCGTCGTCGGCAGCGGGCACGGGGCAGTCGCACCACAACTCAAAGGACAACTGATGCCACAACCAGTCAACGCAGAGCTCGGGCAGGTCAGTGAGCTCTTCATGCTGCTGGCCTCCATCGCCTACGTGGCGGCCCTGATCTTCTTCGTGCTCGACCTCGTGCGATCGAGCACGACCATCGGCTCGCTCGAGACCCGGCTCGCCCGGGAGAAGGCCACGCCCGCCCTCGCCGGCATCGGTGCGCGCGGGGGTTCGACGTCGACCGCTGCGCCGACCGGTCCCGCCACCGCCGACGACTCGATGGACTACGGCTCCGGACCGCGGCGGGGCGCGGCGCGCATCGCCGTTGCGCTGACCGTGCTCGCCGCGGTCATCCACGGTGCCGCCGTCATCACCCGCGGCGTCGCCGCGAACCGCGTGCCGTGGGGCAACATGTACGAGTTCTGCACCACGGGTGCGTTCCTGGTCGCAGCCATCTTCCTGGTCACGCTCACCCGCAAGGACCTCCGCTTCGTCGGGTCCTTCGTGGTCGGCCTCGTCGTCGTCATGCTGTGCGCGGCCACCGTCGGTTTCCCCACGCCCGTGGCCCGGCTGATCCCGGCGCTGCAGAGCTACTGGCTGATCGTGCATGTCTCCATCGCGGTGGCCTCCTCCGCGCTGTTCACCATCACCTTCGCGATGTCGGTGCTGCAGCTCCTCCAGTCCTCCCGTGAGGCCAAGCTGCTCGCGGGCAAGGCGGACTCGGCCCGGTTCCTGCGCCTGGTACCGTCCGCGCTGAGCCTCGAGAACCTCGCCTACCGCCTCAACGCCATCGCGTTCGTGGGCTGGACCTTCACCCTCATGGCCGGTGCCATCTGGGCCGAGCAGGCCTGGGGCAGGTACTGGGGCTGGGACACCAAGGAGGTCTGGACCTTCGTGATCTGGACCGTGTACGCCGGCTACCTGCACGCCCGTGCGACGCGCGGCTGGACGGGGACGCGCGCCGCGTGGCTCTCGATCGTCGGCTACCTCTGCATCGTCTTCAACTTCACGATCGTCAACATCTACTTCTCGGGCCTCCACAGCTACTCGGGGGTCTGACGGCCGCTGCTCCGGGGCCTCGGGGCCCGGACACACGAGAGCCCCGCAGCTCCTGCTGCGGGGCTCTCGTGTGTCCGGACGCCGGTCCGTACCCTGGCACTCCGTGCCACCGGTGGGCAGGGCCGGCGGACGGCCGTGCCCGATCATCGCGAGTGCACGGCACTGCGGGTCAGGGCCGGTGTGCTCCCGTGGTGCCCGGTCCGGCGTCGTCGTTGCCGTTGCCGTCGTGCTTGTCGTCCTGTGCCGGCTTGTTCTTCCCGGCGTCGCGGGCCTTCGCCTCGCGCTCCTTCTCCTCCTGCTCGCGGCGTCGCCGCTCCTGCTCGCGGGCCTGCTGCCATCGCTGGGTCTCGAGGTTCTGCAGGAAGGCGGGATCGTCGTCGGGGGCCGTCGGCTGGCGGGGTGCCGGGCGGCGCGGGCCCGGGGGCCGTTCGCTGCGCGGACGGCCGAACAGGAACCACATGCCCGCTCCGATGAGCGGCAGGAGCAGGATGGTGATGAACCACGCGGTCTTCGAGATGCTCCGCACTTCGTGTTTTCGGCTCAGGACGCAGTCGATGAGCGCGTAGATGATGACGGCGACTCCGAGGATCGCGGCGAACAGCAGGAGGCGGGGCATGCGCCAATTGTAGGCGAGTAAACTCGGAGAGTGGCCTTCCTCAAATTCACCGCCCTCCGACTGCTCCTGATCGTCGTCTTCTATGTGGCGTGCGTCCTGCTGGGGCTCGGGCTCTTCCTCTCGGCGGTCGTGGCCGCCGTCCTCGCGTGGTGCGTGACCTACCTGTTCGCCCGGGATCTCAGGGATGCCGCCGCGGCCACCCTGCAGCGCCGCATGGCACCGGGCGCCCCTCCGGTCCGGACGGCCGTCGAGCTCGACGACGCCGCCGCCGAGGACGCACTGGACCCCAATACGCCCGTCAACGCCGATCGAAAGCCCCGCCGCGACGCCGCCTGAGCGAACACGCCCGTCGAGCCGACCGCCCGCCGCACCCTGATGCCGTGTGACCCGCGTGATGCCGAGGGTCGTGGTGGCGCCGTCGTGATCGGGACGACTGCTAGGCGAGGGCCCGCGTGATCACGATGCCCGCCGCGAACAGGATGCTGAACGCCAGGCTGATCAGCCCCGTCTGCTTGAGGACGGGGATCAGGCTCATGCGCTGGGTGCCCGTGAGCATCAGGCGGCTCGGCACGAGGCAGGCCGGGACGAGCAGCAGGACCAGCAGCATCCACGGGTACTCGCCGCTCAGCAACAGCGGCAGCAGGACGGCGGCGGCGAGCATCACCACGTAGCCGACCCGCGCGGCCTTGTCGCCGAGCCTCACGGCCAGGGTCTTCTTCCCCACGGCGGTGTCGGTCGGGATGTCCCGGACGTTGTTGGCCATCAGCAGGGCCGTGGCGATCAGTCCCGTGCTCACTGAGCCGATCCACGCAGCCGCACTGAGCCCACCCGCCTGCGTGAACGTGGTGCCGAGGGTCGCCACCAGTCCGAAGAACACGAAGACGAACACGTCGCCCAGCCCGAGATAGCCGTACGGGTTCTTGCCGCCCGTGTAGCCCCACGCGGCGGCGATGCAGCCCGCGCCGACGAGCAGCAGGAACCACGCCTGCGACAGCACGATCAGGACCAGCCCGGCGAGCACGGCGAGACCGAAGCAGGCGAACGCGGCGAGCTTCACCTGCCGGGGCCGGGCCGCGCCCGACCCCGTCAGGCGCAGCGGACCCACCCGGACGTCGTCCGTGCCGCGGATGCCGTCCGAGTAGTCGTTGGCATAGTTCACGCCGACCTGCAGCAGTACCGAGACGATCAACGCGAGCGTCGCATGGAGGGGCTTGAAGGAACCGAGCCCGACGGCGGCAGCGCTTCCGACGATCACGGGGGCGAAGGCCATCGGCAGGGTGCGGGGGCGGGCTCCTTCGAGCCACTGGGCGGCAGTCGCCACGGGTCAGTCCTTCAGGTCGGGTAGGTGGTGCGGGGTGTCCGTCGAACGCCTAGGCGCGTTCGAGGAGCGTATGGATGGTCCGGCGATCGGGCTTCCCGCCCGGGAGCAGGGGAAGGGCGTCGAGCGTCACGATGGCCTTGGGAACGGCGTGCGCCCCCAGTTCGACGTGGACGGCCTGCCGGATGACGTCGGCGTCGACATCGCCGACGATCGCCGCGGCGACAGCCGTGCCCCACTCCTCGCTGCGGATCCCGAGCACCATGGCCTGTTCGACGCCGGGCAGGGCCTGGATGACGTCGGAGACCCTCGTCGCCGAGACCTTCAGGGCACCGGTGATGATGACGTCGTCGAGCCGGCCGTGCACCGTCACGGAGCCGTCCGTCGCCACTTCTCCGGCGTCGTCGGTCACGAACCAGCGCTGACCGGAATTGAAGACGAACTTCTCCTCGGTGGTCCCTGGTGCGTCGAGATATCCGTCGGCGAGGACCGGGCCGCCGATGCGCAGGCGGCCCTCCACCGAGCGGAGCTCGACGCCGTCCAGCGGCGTCCCGTCGTAGACGCACCCGCCGCAGGTCTCGCTCATGCCGTAGGTCTCGACGATCTTCAGGTCCTGGCTGCGGGCGAGGGACCGCAGGGACGCCCCGGCCGGCGCTCCGCCGAGCAGAATGGCGTCGAAGCGCCGCAGGAGGCGGAGCGTCTCGGCCGACGGGCCGGCCAGCAATCGGTGGAGCTGCGTGGGAACCAGGGAGGTGAACCGTACGCGGTCGGTCAGCTCGGCTGCGGCGTCGGTGAAGGCCTGCGGCGTGAACCCCGCGGAGGTGTCCATGACCCAGGGCTGCGTCCCGGCATACAGGGAGCGTACGAGGACCTGGAAGCCCGCGACGTAGTGCACCGGCAGCGTGAGGAGCCACTGGCCCTCCGCCTTCAGGGCGAACGCGGTGCCCATGGCCGAGGCCGCGAGCGCGTCGACACTGAGCATGGTCTGCTTGGGGGTCCCGGTCGATCCCGAGGTGCTGATGACCGCCGCGATGTCGTCGTTGGGCAGTTCCCCGGAGAACACCTGATCGGGCATCACATGCGGGGCGACGGCTGGACCTTCACCGGCGAGGGCAGCGGCGAGGGGCTTGAGCAGTCCGAGGGCGTCGAAGCCCTCGGGGGTGTGCACGGGGAGGAGTTCCACGCCGCTCCTAAAAGTAGTAGGGGAAGGAGGACCAGTCCGGAGAGCGCTTCTCGAGGAACGCCTCCTTGCCCTCCACCGCCTCATCCGTCATGTAGGCGAGGCGGGTCGCCTCACCTGCGAAGACCTGCTGGCCGGCGAGGCCGTCGTCCGCGAGGTTGAAGGCGAACTTGAGCATTCTGAGGGCCTGCGGGCTCTGGCGGGCGATGTCCGCGGCGTACGCGAGGGCGGTCACCTCGAGTTCCGCATGGTCGACGGCCTCGTTGACCGCGCCCATCTCCACCATGTCCCGCGCGGAATATTCGCGGGCGAGGAAGAAGATCTCCCGCGCCTTCTTCTGGCCGATCTGCCGGGCCAGGAGGGCGGAGCCGTAGCCGGCGTCGAAGCTGCCCACGGTGGCGTCCGTCTGCTTGAACCTGCCGTGCTGCGCCGAGGCGATGGTCAGGTCCGCGACGACGTGCAGGCTGTGCCCACCGCCGGCGGCCCACCCGTTGACGACGGCGATGACCACCTTCGGCATGGTGCGGATCAGCCGTTGCACCTCGAGGATGTGGAGCCGCCCGGCCCGCGCCGGGTCGATCGTCTCCCTCGTCTCGCCCTCCGCGTACCGATAGCCGTCGCGGCCACGGATCCGTTGGTCGCCGCCCGAACAGAACGAGTGGCCGCCGTCGCGCGGGCTGGGCCCGTTGCCCGTGAGCAGGACGGTGGCGACGTCGGGCGTCATGCGGGCGTGGTCGAGGGCCCGGTAGAGCTCGTCGACGGTCCCGGGCCGGAACGCGTTGCGTACCTCGGGGCGGTCGAAGGCGATCCTCACGGTGGGCAGGTCGCGGACGATCCCGCCGTCGGCGTCGCGCTCCACCTGGCGGTGGTACGTGAGGTCCGTGAACTCCTCGAAGCCCGTGACGACCCGCCAGCGGGTGGGGTCGAAGATGTCGGATACCTTGGCGGGGAGCTCTGAAGTCACCCGTCGAGTCTAGCGGCGCGGGCCCGGCCGGGTGCCGCGGCCCTCGCCCGTCAGGCGATGCAGAACTCGTTGCCCTCGGGATCGAGCATGACGTACCAGGCGTGCGGGCCCTGGGAGTGCTGCTCCACGTACCGCGCACCCCGCGCCTCGAGCCGCGCCCGCTGGGCATCGCGGTCGGCGCCGGCCAGGTTGACGTCGAGATGTACGCGATTCTTGGTGATCTTCGGTTCGGGCACCGGCTGGAAGAGGATGCGCTCGCGGCCCGGGCGGCCGACGTCGTCCGCCCGGCAGATGGCGGTGCCGTCCTTCCAGACGCGCGTGCCGTTGTGCGTGATGACGTCCGACTCCCGCGCGTAACCCTCCGCGATCATCCGGTCGAGGAACGCCTCGTCGGTCGGTTCGACGACCCAGTCGAGCGTCTCCGCCCACCAGTCCGCCTGGGCGTGGGGATCCCTGCAGTCGATCGAGACCTGGATGGAGAAAGGCATGACGGAAGGCTAGGACCTCCGGCGCAGGATGGGAAGGGTCGTGGGATCGCACCGCCTCGCGTCGGCGGCCCGGCCTGCGTGCCGGGGGATTGCTACGCTTTCGGCCATGGACGCCGTTCCGCTCTCCGGAAACGACCTCACGGTCGATGCCCCTGCCCCCGGACCGGCGGCACCAGACGCCCCGTGGGAGGGCGCGGTGAACGCACGGGACCTCGGGGGTATCGAAGGATCCATCCAGCCGGGCAGGCTCTACCGGATGGGCCGGAGCGAGTGGCTCACGGAGGCGGGGTGGCGTCAGGCCTGGGAGCAGGGCGTCCGGACCGTCGTCGATCTGCGGCACCCTTCCGAGCTCGGCCGCCGGGGAACGGACCCGCTCGTCGGCCCGCGCGCCGTCGAGCGGTTCGTTCTCCTCAACCTCCCGACGGAGGACCCGTCGGACGAGGAATACATGGCGCTCTGCGGGCCGTATCTCAGCTCGCCGGAGCACTACGACGAGAACCTCAGGCGATGGCCGGAGAAGTTCGCCCGCGTGGCCCGCGCGTTCGTGACGGCTCCCGCCGGGGGAGTGGTGATCCATTGCGCCGCCGGGAGGGACCGTACGGGACTCGTGGTCGCCCTGCTGCTCAGCGCGGCGGGAATAGGGCCCGCGGCGATCAGCGCCGACTACGCGCGGGCCGTCACCGCCATGAATGAGCGGTACCGCGGCCAGGAGACGCCGCGCGAGACGCCGAGGACGGAGGACGAACTCGCGGTGTGGCTCACGCGCGCAGGGAGGCAGCTCGAGGACCTGCTGTCATCGTTCGACGCCGTGCGCTACCTCCGCGACGCCGGCCTGACGGCGACGGAACTCGCCGCCCTGAAGGCACGCCTGACGCACCCGTCCTGGCCCGGCTAGCGCTGGAGCTGCGAGAAGTTCACGGAGCTGCGCACGGCGGGGAAGTAGCCGGACCGGTAGCCCTCGGCAGTAGGGTGCAGGTTGTCGGCGGCGCCGGGCTCGAAGGTGATCCAGGGGTCCGTGGAGCCGAGCCCGTGCCCTTCGAACTTCTGCACCAGGTCCACGAACGTGAAGCCGTGCGCCTCGGCCCGGCTCCTGATCACGGTGTTCACGGCGTCCGTGCCCTCGTTGAATGCGGTCTGCGAGGCGACGGGCAGGAGGACGGGCGTCTCCTCCTCGGGGGAGAAAAGATGCGGATAGCCGGTAACCACCACGGTTGCACAGGGTGCCGCGGAACCGATGGTGCCGTACAGCGCGTCGAGGGCGCGATCGAGCGCCGGCAGGGCCGTGGCGTTCTGGACGGCGATGAACTGCTCGCACTCCGCGGTGGGACGGGTGGCACACACTCCGGCGACCTGCCCGAAGCCCGCATCGTTGCCGCCCGCGGAGACGGTGACGAGGTCCGTGGACGGGGAGAGGGCGCCCGAGGCGACGGCGCGTGCCACCTGCTCCGGCAGGTCCAGGGCGCCGCCGGGCTCCACGGCCACCGTGGCGCCGGCGCAGGTGGCGTCGGCCACCAGATCCACCTGCTTCTTCGTGTCGAGGATCCCGGGCAGCCCGAGGGGCGTCTGGCCGCACGCATTCACGTACGACCCGGCGCCGAACCCCGAGGCGTACGAGTCCCCGAGCGCCACATAGGACAGCGGTGTTGGCGGGGCGGCCGCCACGGGGCCGGCGGTGCCCCCGATCAGGGCTGCCGCGGCAGCCGCGGCGAGGGCGACGAGCCTGGGCCGGATCCCGGTGGAGTGCTGTGCGAGGTTCATGGGCTCACGGTACCGGGGATCGGGCGGTCCAGCAGCAGGTTCGTGATGCGCAGCGTGCACAGGCGCCGACCGGCGTCGTCGGTGATCAGCACCTCGTGCGTGGTGAGGGTCCGGCCGAGGTGGATCGGCGTCGCGGTGACGGTGACGGTGCCGTCCCTCACGCTCCGGTGGTGGGTCGCGGACACATCGACGCCTACCGCCGTCCTGCCGAGGGTGGACGCGTGGATCACGGCAGCCCAGGACCCCACGGCCTCACCCACGGCGAGGGACGCACCGCCGTGGAGGAGCCCGAAGGACTGGCGGTTCCCCTCGACGGGCATGGTCGCGACCACCCGCTCGACCGACTGTTCGACGATGGCGACTCCCATCCGCTCGTCCAGCTCTCCGAGGGTGATGGTCCAGGGCGGTAGGGGTTCATGCGTCACGGCGTGCTGCTCCTGGGTCCGGGTTCGTGGGTCGTCCGCCACTCTAGCGCCGCGCGGCCCCGCCTCCAGCAGCGCTCCCGTTCGACAGCCTCCCCATCATCCTCATCGGCCGGCCGTGGGACACGGCGCCGACACCCCTCACCACGATCACGCAGCCCATGGTCGGGATGGCCGTCCGGGCGGGGACGATGCTCCCCGAGGAGATCGAGGCCCCGGGCTCGCACCCGGAGCCCGTCATCTACTCGACGGAGCTCGTCGAGCGGGCCGGCACCGCCGTCGCGCCCACCGCGTCCGCGGCGAACGCGTAGTCCCAGGCGATGTCGCGCCAGCGCGAATAGCGGCCGCTGGCGCCGCCGTGGCCGCCGTCCATCTCGGTCTTCAGCACGATCGGTTCGGTGCCCGTGGTGGTCTCGCGCAGCTGGGCCACCCACTTCGCGGGCTCCACGTAGAGCACCCGCGTGTCGTTGAAGCTCGTCACCGCGGCGATGCGCGGATAGGGCACGGGGCGCACGCTCTCGTAGGGCGTGTACTCCTTCATGTACCGGTACACCGCCGGGTCCGTGATCGGGTTGCCCCATTCCTCCCACTCGAGCGCGGAGAGCGGCAACTCCGGGTCGAGGATCGTCGTGAGGGCGTCCACGAAGGGCACCTGCGCCACGATCGCCCGGTACTTCTCCGGGGCGAGGTTCGCGACGGCGCCCATGAGCAGCCCTCCCGCGGACCCGCCCATCGCCGCGACCCGGCCGGCGTCCACCCATCCAGAGGTGCCGAGGTAGGTCGTGGCGTCCACGAAGTCCGTGAACGTGTTCTTTTTGGCGAGCTTCTTGCCCTGCTCGTACCAGCTGCGGCCCATCTCGCCGCCGCCGCGGATGTGCGCGACGACGAAGACGATGCCCCGGTCCAGCAGGGAGAGCCGGGCGATGGAGAACGCCGGGTCCATGCTGACCTCGTAGCTGCCGTACGCGTAGATCAGGGCCGGGTTGGACCCGTCCCGGGCGAGGTCCGCGCGGCGGATCACGGACAGCGGGATCAGCGTGCCGTCCGCGGCCGGCGCCCAGTGCCGTTCGGCGACGTAGTCGGCGGGGTCGTAGCCGCCGCGCACCTCGGTCTCCTTCCGCAGCTCCAGCGCGCCGTCCTCCAGCATGTAGTCGTAGACGCGCGGCGGCGTGAGGTAGGAGGTGTAGGAGAGGCGGATGATCGGGGAGTCGAACTCGGCGTTGGCGAGGTTGCTCGTGAACAGCTCCTCGTCGAAGCCGGGTTCCGCCGGCACGCCCTGCGCCGGCGTCCCGAGACCCGCCAGGGGCAGGACCTGCACGCGCTCGATGGTGTCCTTGCGCACCGACAGGACGAGGTGGGTGCGGGTGACGGTGGCACCCTCGACGCGGACGGCGTCGTCGTGCGCGACGACCGTCGTCCACGCCTGCTCGGCGAGCGGTTTGGCGAACTCGCCAGCCGCCACCAGGCTCACCATCGAGTTCTTCGCGTCGCGGTCGTGCGTGAGCAGGTAGTACGGTGCGCCGTCGACGGTCACGGGCTCGGCGTCGTACAGGATGCGCTCGTCGCGGGAGAGCAGCGTGGTCAGCCCCCGCTCCGGCGTGGCGAGGTCCAGGACGCGGTACTCGCTGTACTCGGAGCACCCGATGCTGATGAGCAGCTGCGTGCGGTCCGCGGACACCTCGAAGCCGGTCCACAGGGCCACGTCGTCCTCCTGGAACACGACGTCGTCCTCCTCGACGGGCGTGCCCAGCGTGTGCGCGCGCACCTGGTAGGGGCGCCAGGAGTCGTCGACGACGGTGTAGTAGACCCGCGCGCCGTCCGGGGAGAAGGCCAGGCCGTAGAAGACGTTCGGCACGGCGTCCGGCAGCAGTTCCCCGGTCCCGAGGTTTTTGATGCGCAGCGTGAAGCGCTCGTCGCCGGCGTTGTCCTCGCTGTAGGCGAGCAGCGTGCCGTCCTCGGTGACGGACAGGCCGCCGAGGGAGAAGAACGGCTTGCCCTCGGCGAGTTCGTTGCCGTCGAGCATGATCTGCTCGCCGGGGACAGGCTGCCCGGGGACCACCACGGGCGGCGTCCAGTCGCGGCTGAGATCGCCGGTGTCCTCGGCGGCCACCCGGCACTGGATGCCGTACTGCTTGCCCTCCTCGGTGCGCGAGTAGTACCACCACCCCTTCTTCCGGGCAGGGACGGACAGGTCCGTCTCCTGCGTCCGGTCCCTGATCTCGCCGAAGATGGCCTCGCGCAGCGGCTCCTGGCTGCGGGTGACGGCCTCGGTGTAGGCGTTCTCGCGCTTCAGGTGCTCGATCAGCTCCGGGCTCTCCTTGTCGCGCATCCACTCGTAGTGGTCGACGAACGTGTCCCCGTGGTGGGTGCGCTCGGAGGGCACTTTCCGGGCGGGCGAGGGGAGGGGGATCTCGGTCACGGTGGCGTCAGCGGTCATGGCTTCCATCTTGCCACTGCCGGTCCGCCGCCCCGCCGCCCCGGCCGGTTGACCGTGCTGGGCGGCCGTGCAATTCTGGAGCAGGCCTTTACAGAACGAACGTTCGGTAATTCGTTCGACCGGAGCGGGCCCACCACGACGACGAGGGAGACGAACATGGCCGAGGCTTTCCTGGTGGGTGGTGTCCGCACCCCCGTGGGGCGGTACGGCGGGGCCCTCTCGAGCATCCGCCCGGACGACCTCGCGGCGCTCGTGCTCTCCGCCGTCGTGCAGCGCGCCGGCCTCGACCCGGCCACTGTGGACGAGGTGATCCTCGGCAACGCCAACGGTGCGGGGGAGGAGAACCGCAACGTCGCACGGCTCGCGTCCCTCCTCGCGGGGTTCCCCGACAGCGTGCCCGGCATCACCGTCAACCGGCTCTGCGCCTCGGGTCTGTCGGCCATCATCATGGCGTCCCACATGGTCAGGGCCGGGGCCGCGGACGTCGTCATCGCCGGCGGGGTCGAGTCCATGAGCCGTGCGCCGTGGGTCATGGAGAAGCCCGCGAAGGCGTTCGCGAAGCCCGGCGCCGTCGTGGACACCTCCATCGGATGGCGCTTCACCAACCCGCTGCTCGCCGCCCGCGACAAGGTCACCTACTCGATGCCCGAGACGGCGGAGGAACTGGCGACGCTGGACCGCATCACGCGCGACGACGCCGACGCCTTCGCGCTCCGGTCCCACCAGCGGGCCCTCGCGGCCATCGACGCCGGGCGCTTCTCGGACGAGATCGTCCCCGTGCAGGTGAACCGCGGCAGGACGTCCTTCTCCGTGGACACCGACGAGGGCCCGCGGGCCGACACGACCCTCGAGGTCCTCGCAGGACTCCGTCCCGTGGTCCGCCCGGACGGCATCGTCACCGCCGGCAACTCGAGCTCCCTGAACGACGGCGCCTCCGCCGTCATCGTCGCCTCGGAGGCGGCGATCGAGCGGTACGGGCTGACGCCGCGTGCCCGGATCCTCGACGGCGCCTCCGCGGGCGTCCCGCCGGAGATCATGGGCATCGGCCCGGTGCCGGCCACGCAGAAGGTGCTCGAGCGCACCGGCCTCACCGTCGCGGAGCTCGGCGCCGTCGAGCTCAACGAGGCGTTCGCGACCCAGTCGCTCGCGTGTATCCGCCGACTCGGGCTCGACGAGGAGATCGTGAACCGCGACGGCGGGGCGATCGCGCTCGGCCACCCCCTCGGGTCCTCGGGCGCCCGGATCGCCGTCACCCTGCTCGGCAGGCTCGAGCGCGAACTCGCCGGCCCGTCCCGGCGCCTGGGCCTCGCGACCATGTGCGTCGGCGTCGGTCAGGGCACCGCCCTGCTCGTCGAGGCCGTCTGATGCCGTCGTCGCTGAAGCTCACCGACGCACCCGGCCGCCTCGTCGTCGAACTGCACCGGCCGGAGGCCCGCAACGCGATCGACCGCCGGATGGTCGACGAGCTGCACGCCGTGTGCCAGGACCTCGAGGGGTCCCCGCGCACGCTCATCCTCACCGGGTCCGACGGCGTCTTCGCCTCGGGCGCCGACATCGCCGAGCTGCGCGAGCGCCGCCGCGACGACGCCCTGGCCGGCATCAACTCGACGCTCTTCGCGCGCATCGCCTCACTGCCCGTGCCCGTCATCGCGGCGCTCGACGGGTTCGCGCTCGGCGGAGGCGCCGAACTCGCGTTCGCGGCGGACTTCCGCCTCGGGACGCCGCGCCTGAGGATCGGCAACCCGGAGACCGGCCTCGGGATCCTCCCCGCCGCCGGCGCCACGTGGCGGCTGAAGGAGCTGGTGGGGGAGCCCCTCGCCCTGGAGATCCTGCTCGCCGGGCGCATCCTCTCCGCCGAGGAGGCCCTTGCCGCGCGCCTCATCACGGAGATCCACGCACCCGAGGACCTCCTGCCGGCGGCCCACGCGCTCGCCGACCGCATCGCGCGGCAGGACCCGCTCGCCGTCCGCATCACCAAGAGCGTCTTCCACGCACCCCGGGACGCGCACCCGATGATCGACCAGCTGGCGCAGGCCGTCCTCTTCGAGTCCGACGCGAAGTTCGACCGCATGCAGCGATTCCTCGACCGGAAGAAGGGCTCATGAGCAGCGACCCCACCAGCGACCCCGGCACGCCCACGAGCAGGCCCACCGGCCTCCCCGTGCGGGTCGGCGTCCTCGGCGGCGGCCGGATGGGCGCGGGCATCGCCCACGCGTTCTGCCTCGCCGGGTCGAGCGTCGTCGTCGTCGAACGGGACGACGCCGCCGCGGAGGCCGGCCTCGGCCGCGTCACCCGGGCCCTCGCGAACAGCGTCGGACGAGGGACGACGACGGCCCCGCTCGCCGACCTCGGGGCCAGGATCGCCGTGTCCACGGACTACGCGGACTTCGCCGGATGCGGGCTCGTGGTGGAGGCCGTGCCGGAGGACCCCGCCCTGAAGCGGCAGGCGCTCCGCGCCGTCGAGGACGTGCTCGACGACGGCGCCTGGCTCGCCACGAACACCTCCTCCCTCTCCGTCGACGCACTGGCGGGCGCCCTCCAGCGACCCTTCCGTTTCTGCGGGCTCCACTTCTTCAACCCCGTCCCGGCGTCGGCCCTGATCGAGGTGGTCCTCGGCACGGAGACCTCCGCCGAGCTCGAGGAGGCCGCCCGGTCCTGGGTGGCAGCGCTCGGCAAGACGCCCGTCGTCGTCCGCGATTCCCCCGGGTTCGCGAGCTCGCGGCTCGGCGTGGCCATCGCCCTGGAGGCGATGCGCATGCTCGAGGAGGGCGTCGCGACGGCGGAGGACATCGACGCCGCGATGGTCCTCGGCTACCGGCACCCCGTGGGCCCGCTGCGCACCACGGATCTCGTGGGCCTCGACGTCCGCCTCGGCATCGCCGAGTACCTCGAAGCCACGCTCGGCCCCCGCTTCAGCCCGCCCGCGATCCTCCGCGAGAAGGTGGCACGCGGCGAACTCGGCCGCAAGAGCGGACGGGGCTTCTTCGCCTGGGACGACGCCCCGCCGTCGGCCGCCACCGACCAGAACCCATCCCGGCAGCACCAGTGAAAGGCGAGCGGACCATGACAACCGCCCCGGAACGAGTACAGATCGACGTCGTCCCCAGCTTCCTTGAGGACGGCTGGTGGACCCCCGACCGGACCGCTGCGGAGGGCGACGGCACCGTGGTGCGCGACGCCAGCACCGGCGAGGACCTCGCCCTCGTCAGCACGGCCGGAATCGACACCGCCGCCGCCGTCCGCTTCGCGCGCACCACGGGCCAGACGGCCCTCGGCCGGTTCACCTTCCACGAACGCGCGCTGAAGCTCAAGGAGCTCGCGCAGTACCTGAACGCGCAGCGCGAGCCGCTGTACGAGCTGTCGGCGAAGACCGGCGCCACGAGGGTCGACTCGATGGTGGACATCGACGGCGGGATCGGCGTGCTCTTCACGTTCGGGTCGAAGGGACGCCGCGAGCTGCCGAACTCGCACGTGATCGTGGACGGCCCACCCGAGGTGCTGTCGAAGGACGGATCCTTCCTCGGCACGCACATCCACACGCGCATCCCGGGTGTCGCGGTGCAGATCAACGCGTTCAACTTCCCGGTGTGGGGCATGCTCGAGAAGCTCGCCCCCGCGTTCCTCGCCGGCGTTCCCACGATCGTGAAGCCCGCGACGCCTACCGGGTTCCTGACGGCCGCCGTCGTGAAGCTCATCATCGGCTCCGCCATCCTCCCCGAAGGGTCCCTGCAACTCGTCTCGGGGCCGGCCCGCGACATCCTCGACCACCTCGACTACCGCGACCTCGTGTCCTTCACCGGCTCGGCGTCCACCGCCAATCACCTCAAGTCCCACCCGTCGGTCGAGCGCGGTGGCGTCCGCTTCACGTGCGAGACCGATTCCCTCAACGCCGCCATCCTCGGACCGGACGCCGTGCCGGGCACCCCGGAGTTCGAGGCCTTCATCAAGTCCCTCGTCACCGAGATGACGGTCAAGGCCGGCCAGAAGTGCACGAGCATCCGCCGGTCCATCGTGCCGGAGAACCTGGTCGACGACGTCGTGCGTGCCGCCGGCGACCGCATCCGCGAGCGGGTGACGCTGGGCGACCCACGGGCCGACGGCGTCACCATGGGCGCGCTCGCGTCCCTCGCACAGCTCGAGGGCGTGCAGGACGCCGTCCGCGAACTGCTCGACGGCGGGGCCTCCCTGGCGTTCGGCTCACTGGACGCGCCCGACGTCGTGCTCGCCGACAACACGTCCGGGAAAGCACCCGACGGCGCGTTCATGGCGCCGGTGCTGCTCACCTGGAAGGACGTCGAGGCCGGCGCCCTGCACTCCGTGGAGGCGTTCGGGCCGGTCGCGTCCGTCATCGGGTACGACGACCTCGCGCACGCCGTCCGCCTCGCCGCTCTCGGGTCCGGTTCCCTCGTCGCCACGGTGTGCACCAACGACCCCGCGGTGGCGCAGGAGCTCGTGCTCGGGATCGCCGCGCACCACGGCCGCGTCCTCATCCTCAACCGTGAGGACGCCCGCAGTTCCACGGGCCACGGGTCGCCCGTCCCGCACCTCGTGCACGGAGGGCCCGGGCGCGCGGGCGGCGGCGAGGAACTGGGGGGCATGCGTTCGGTGCTGCACCACATGCAGCGCACCGCCGTGCAGGGCTCGCCGAACATGCTCACGAGCATCACGGGGGAGTGGCACACCGGGGCGGACCGCCGGTTCGACGACACCCACCCGTTCCGGAAGGACCTGGCGACGCTCCGCATCGGGGACGCCGTGAAGTCCGGGCTGCGCCGGGTGGCGCTGGAGGACATCGAGGCCTTCGCGCAGACCACGGGGGACACCTTCTACGCGCACACCGACGAGGAGGCGGCGGCCGCGAACCCGTTCTTCCCCGGGATCGTGGCCCACGGGTACCTGCTGCTGTCCTGGGCCGCAGGCCTGTTCGTGGATGCCGCGCCCGGGCCGGTGCTCGCCAACTACGGCCTGGAGAACCTCCGGTTCATCACGCCGGTCGCCGCGGGGGACTCCATCCGCGTGACCCTGACGGCCAAGCGCATCACGCCGCGCGAGACGGACGAGTACGGGGAGGTCGCGTGGGACGCCGTCCTGCACAACCAGGACGACGAGATCGTGGCGACCTACGACGTCCTGACCCTCGTGCGGAAGTAGTCCGCCACTCGGACGCATTCGCTGCCGCCCACCGACCCGCAGGTCCCGGTGGGCAGCAGCATCCATGCCCACCGGGACCGCGCAGCCCCCGGGTTGTCGTGCCGATATTGCCGCGCGTACGAGCGTCAGGAAGTCGTCCGGTTGCCGCGTCAGCAGGGCATGGGTCACCCGAAGGACCGGGACGCCCCGGGTAGTGAGCAGATTTTAGCGGCGGCGGTCCTCCTCGAACTCCCGGCGGTCGCTGTGGTACTGCCGTCCGTCCGCCTCAATGCCCAGGATGCCGTCGACGTACAGATCGGGCAGGCGATACACGCCGCGGACCGGTCGCAGTACCTGCCCCCGATCCACCGCCTGCCCGAGCCGATAGGGGGTGACGCCGGCCGCGACGAGTGTCTTGCTGCGGGCTACTCCGCCGAGCGTTTCCAGTGCGGTGCGGGGGTCCATGAGGGGACCCTGCCCGCACCCGGACCTCGTGACCGTATGAGGACGGCCTATGTGGACGAGCACAGGGGACGGGACCCTCGCCGTCCTGCCCACCGGGCCCCGGGAGTGAGTGGGCATGACGCGTGATGCCCACCGAGCACCGCCCGTCAGTGGGCAGGACCGTCGCCGCGGAGCGGAACAGGGAGTGGACGCAGGAGCGGCCAGGCGGTCAGCGCCGGTGCAGGCCGTCGAACACCATGTGGATGACGTCGTCGGAGAGCTTCTCGGCGGTCAGGGGCCCGCCCGGTTTGTACCACTCGACGATCGAGTTGATGGTGCCGAAGATCAGGCGCGTGGTGGTCCTCGGGTCGATGTCCTTCCGGATGGACCCCTCGTGTCGCGCGGCATCGACGAGGGCCGCCACCTCCCGGTCGAAGGCCCGGCGGCGCTCCAGCGCCTCACGCTCGATCTCCGTGTTGCCGCGAAGCCGCAGCAGCAGCGTGACGAAGGGGAGCCGCTCGGTCAGGACGGCGACGGTCCCCCGCAGCACGAACTCGAGCCGGGCATCCGCGGGACCGGTGTGCGCCCGCGGATCCTGCAGCACGGCTTCCAGCCCACCCAGCGCATGATCGAGGGCCAGCCGCAGGAGATCCCCCTTGGACGGCACATGGTGGTAGATCGCGGACTTGCTGATGCCGAGTTCCTCCGCGAGCATCCCCATCGACGTCGCTTCGTAGCCGTGCCGGTTGAAGGCCGAGACCGCGACGGCGAGGACCGACTGCTGGTCGTAGCCGGGGCGTCCGCGCCGGGCAGTGGCGGCAGGGCGGGATCCATCGACGGTCATGCGCTCATTTTTGCACGGCGGTCCGGGCGGTCGAGTGGCAGGGGACGAGCGAGGCATCACTCTTAACGGGTGATAGTTAGCTTGCCTAGTAAGTAGTAGGCTTATTACTATCACCTGCTCCACTCTGAAAGGGCGCTCCCCGTGCTAACGACCTCCTGGGATCTCCGCCTGCGGGCACTCATCGCCTTCCGTGACAGCGAGGGCCGTGATCCATCATTCAGAGCATCCACTCCGGGCGAGCACCGCATGGCCATGTGGCTCGACGAACAGCGCAAGGCCGCCCGCGCCGGGCGCCTGACGGCCGCGCATCGTGCGAAACTCTGCGCCGCGGGGGTGCTCTCCGAGGAGCCCGTCGAGCGCGAGCGCACCGGGGCCGCCTGGCTGAAGGTCGAGAGCATCTCCGAGTTCCTCGAGGACGAGGGCCGGCTGCCATCGCTCTCGTCCCCCGCATCCGTCGGGGAGAAGCGGCTCGCCGCCTGGATGAACGCCCAGCTCTCCTCGCGGGCCGTGGAGAACGGACCCGTCCGCGCGCTGCGGGAGATCGTGGCCGGCAGCCAGGGCAGCCGGGACGCGCCGCTGGCCCGGGTCGGCTGACCGCCGCCCTCTGCTGCTCCCCGTCCACGAATCGTGGACCAGGAACACCTTCCGACACCTCGTCGTCCCGGGAACACCGTCCGCGCCGCACAGGCGGGCGCCGTCCCCGGCACGGCCCCGACCGTTGACGGTCCTCGCGCACCCTCCCTATACTGAACGAACGGTCGGTAATTAAACCGGACGTCCAGACGAGCGAGGCAGGCACCATGACGGCGACAGCGATCGACACCCGTGCGGACCACGACGCCGCCGGCGAGAAGGTCTTCAACGACATCATCGCCCGGGACTCCCGGATCGAACCGCGCGACTGGATGCCCGCCGACTACCGCAAGTCGCTGACCCGCCAGATCTCCCAGCATGCGCACTCCGAGATCATCGGCATGCAGCCGGAGGCGAACTGGATCACGCGCGCCCCGTCCCTCAAGCGCAAGGCCGTGCTCATGGCCAAGGTCCAGGATGAGGCCGGCCACGGACTCTACCTGTACTCCGCCGCGGAGACCCTCGGGACCCCGCGCGAGAAGATGACCGAGGACCTGATCGCCGGCAAGGCGCGCTACTCGAGCATCTTCAACTACCCCGTGCTGACCTGGGCGGACATCGGGGCCATCGGCTGGCTCGTGGACGGGGCAGCCATCTGCAACCAGGTGCCCCTCTGCCGTGCCTCCTACGGCCCGTACGGGCGTGCGATGGTCCGCATCTGCAAGGAGGAGTCGTTCCACCAGCGGCAGGGCTTCGAGATCCTGCTCGAACTGGCCAACGGCACCCCCGAGCAGCGCTCCATGGCCCAGGACGCCGTCAACCGCTGGTACGCGCCGTCGCTCATGATGTTCGGCCCGCCGGACGAGGATTCCCCCAATTCGCAGAAGTCCATGGAGTGGAACATCAAGCGCTTCTCCAACGACGAGCTGCGGTCCCGCTTCGTCGGCATGATGGTCGAACAGATCAAGGTCCTCGGACTCGACCTGCCGGACAAGGACGTCCGCTTCGACGAGGGGACCGGCCGGTGGCTGTACGGACCCCTCGACTGGAACGAGTTCAAGGAAGTACTCGCCGGCCGCGGTCCCTGCAACGCGCAGCGCCTGGAGCGACGCCGGGAGGCCCACGAGGAGGGCGCCTGGGTCCGCGACGCCGCCTCGGCCTACGCCGCACGGCAGGCCGCGAAGCCCACGACGACGAAGGCGGCCTAGGTGACCGGCGGATCGACGACGGGCGACGACGGCGCGACGGCGCCGTCGTCGGGCCTCCACGAGGAGCGCGCGGCCTGGCCGCTCTGGGAAGTCTTCGTGCGGTCCTCGCGCGGCCTCTCCCACGTGCATGCGGGGTCGCTCCATGCGCCCGACGCCGAGATGGCCGTCCGCAACGCGCGCGACCTCTACACGCGCCGCAACGAGGGCGTGAGCCTGTGGGTGGTCCCTGCGTCGGCGATCATCACGAGCGATCCCGACGCGAAGGACGCCTTCTTCGAGTCGCCGCAGGGCAAGGACTACCGCCACGCGACGTACTACACGAAGAGCGAGGGAGTGAAGCACCTGTGAGCGAGGCGAACGCCAGTGCCACGCGCATCACGCCGGGAAATGCGCTGCGGCCCGAGGACATCGCCCTCCAGGACGCGAAGCCCGCCGACGCCGTCGCCCGGTACGCACTGGGGCTGGGCGACGACGCCCTGATCCTCGCGCAGCGGCTCGGCTGGTGGATCTCCAGGGCGCCCGAACTCGAGGAGGACGTGGCGCTGGCGAACATCGCGCTCGATGAGATCGGGCATGCCCGGTCCTTCCTGACCTACGCCGGCCGCGCCTGGGACAAGACCGAGGACGACCTCGCCTACTTCCGCCGCGAGCCCGAGTTCCGCTCGGTGCACCTCGTGGAGCAGCCCAACGGGGACTTCGCCCGCACCATCGCCCGGCAGTTCGTCGTCGCGCTCTACCAGTGGGAGCTCTACTCCCGCCTCGTCCACTCGAGCGACCCGACCCTCGCCGCGATCGCCGCGAAGGCCGTCAAGGAGGTGGACTACCACCGGGACCACGCCACCCAGTGGGTCCTGCGCCTCGCGCTCGGGACCGAGGAGTCGCGCCGCAGGATGATCGCCGGCCTCCGGCTCAACTGGCCCTATGTGGAGGAACTGTTCACCGACTACCCGCTCATCGACGAGGTGGGCGATGCCGGGGTGCGCCCGAGCGAGCTCCGCGAGTCCTTCGACAGCGCGGTACGGACGGTCCTCACCGAGGCCGAGCTCGAGGTCCCCGCGGTGCCCGGCGCCGTCGGGGGCGGACGCCTCGGGCGCCACAGCGAGCACCTCGGGTACCTGCTCGCCGAGATGCAGGTCCTCGCCCGCGAGCATCCGGGTGCGTCCTGGTGAGCGTGTCCTGATGGGGTCCCCATGGTGACCGGAGCGGACCTGCGGCCCTCGGCGGCCCCCGACGCCGCGGCCTGGGACGTCGCGGCGACGGTCTGCGACCCGGAGATCCCGGTGCTCACCATCGAGGACCTCGGGGTGCTGCGCGCAGCCCACGTGGCGCCGTCGGGACGGGTCGAGGTCGCGATCACCCCCACCTACTCGGGCTGCCCGGCGATGGATGCCATCCGCGACGACGTCACCTCGGCGCTGCGCGCGGCGGGCTACGACGACGTCGCCGTCCGGCTCGTGCTCGCGCCCGCCTGGACCACCGACTGGCTGAGCGACGACGGCAAGGCGAAGCTCGCCCGGTACGGCATCGCGCCACCCACGGGCAAGGCCGCCGTCGGGCCGGTGCGCATCGGCCTGAGCGTCAAGTGCCCCCAGTGCTCGTCCCTGAACACCCGCGAACTGACCCGCTTCGGGTCCACCTCCTGCAAGGCGCTGTACGTGTGCAACGACTGCAGGGAACCCTTCGACTACTTCAAGGTGCACTGATGGCCGTTGTCCTCGCCCCCTCCACCAAACGGCGGAGTGCCTTCCACACGCTCACCGTGCGCGGCGTCCGCCGGCTGACGGAGGACGCCGTCGAGGTCACCCTCGACGTCCCTCCCCGCCTGCAGGACGCGTTCGGGTACCTCCCCGGGCAGTACGTGGCGCTGCGCACCACGCTCGACGTCGACGGCGTGCCGCGGGAGGTCCGCCGCAGCTACTCGATCTGCGCCGACCCGCGCCCCGGGGAGCTGCGCGTCGCCGTGAAACGCGACCTCGGCGGTGTCTTCTCCACCTGGGTCAACGAGTCCCTGACGGCGGGGGACACCCTCGAGGTCATGAGCCCGCTCGGGCAGTTCACCCCGCGCACGACGCCGGGGGAGCAGCCCGTCTCGTTCGTCGCCGTCGCCGCCGGGTCCGGCATCACCCCGGTGATCGCGATCGCCCGGTCCATGCTCGCCGGCGGCCCGAACGTACGCTTCGACCTCGTCTACGCCAACCGGGCCGCGATGGACGTGATGTTCCTCGAGGAACTCGCCGACCTCAAGGACCGCTACCCCGCCCGCTTCGCGGTGCACCACGTCCTGTCCCGCGAGCAGCGCATCTCGCCCCTGCTCTCGGGCAGGATCGACGCCGAGAAACTCGAGGGCCTGCTCGGCACGGTCATCGCCACCGACCGCGTGGACGAGTGGTTCCTCTGCGGACCGTTCGAGCTCGTCCAGCTCTGCCGGGACTTCCTCACCGAGCGCGGCGTGCCCGCGGAGAAGGTGCGCTTCGAGCTGTTCACGACCGGCGAACCCACCCGGCCGGAGGGCAGCCACGGACGCCCGGTGGTGGCGGCGGACAACGGGGAGAACTACACCATCTCCTTCAACCTGGACGGCCTGCAGGGCTCGGTGCAGAGCCCCACCCACGCCCGCGAGTCGATCCTCAACGCCGCCCTCAGGGTGCGCCCCGACGTGCCGTTCGCGTGCGCCGGCGGGGTGTGCGGGACGTGCCGGGCGAAGCTCGTCCAGGGGACCGTGGCGATGGAGGAGAACTACGCGCTCGAACCCGACGAGGTCGCCGCAGGGTTCGTCCTCACCTGCCAGGCCCACCCCACGAGCGACGCCGTCGCCGTCGACTACGACGCCTGAGAGGCAGCCATGACCATCCCCTCCACCGCGACGCCGTCGGGCAGTGAACCCTCCGCCGGCATGATCCGCCTCAGCATCGACGGCGGGGTCGCCGAGGTGGTGCTGGACGCGCCGTACCGGCTCAACGCCGTCGACGAGCAGGCGCTCGCCGAGCTCGCCGACGCCTACGACGACGCCGCCGCCGGCGTGCGCGACGGCACCGTCCGTGCGCTCGTGCTGCGCGGGGAGGGGCGCGCCTTCTGTGCGGGCCGGGACCTCGGGTCCATCGAACCCGGGGCCGACGACGCCTTCGGGTTCCTCGACGCCACGCTCACCCCGCTGCTGCGGAAGATGGCGGACTTCCCGGCTCCGACCTTCGCGGCGGCGCAGGGCGCGTGCCTCGGCGTCGGCCTGGGCCTGCTGCTCGCGACGGACGTCGTGTACGTCGCGGAGTCCGCGAAGATCGGTTCGCCGTTCGCCGCCCTCGGGCTGGCACTGGACTCCGGCGGGCACTGGCTGTTCACCGAGCGGCTCGGTCCGCACCGGGCCCTGGACCTGATGTACACGGGGGACCTCATGACCGGAGCGGAGGCGGTGGCCGGCGGACTCTTCAGCCGCGCCGTGCCTGCCGGGGAGCTGCTCGAGTTCACCCGGGCGAAGGCTGCGCGGGCGGCGACCGGTCCGCTGCAGGCGCTCGTCGCCTCGAAGCAGCTCGTCGCGCGGATCCGTGACGAGCGGCTCGGACTGTGGCAGGCCGTCAGCGGCGAGAACGACGTCCAGGGTGTGCTCGGGGCATCGGACGACTACCGCGAGGGCCTCGAGGCGTTCCGGGAGAAGCGGGCGCCGCGCTTCGGCGCCTGAGCCCCGGGGTGCGGCCGTCGGCGGCTACCGGGACCCGCGGCGTGTGAGGACCAGGTGCACGACCCCCGACGGGGAGGGGGTCGCCTCGATCCCGAAGCGCTCCTCGAGTCCTTCGAGGCCGTCCCACAGGCGTTCGCCCCTGCCCAGGACGATCGGTACGACGACGACGTGCAGGTGATCGATGAGGTCGGCCTCGAGGAACTGCCGGACCGTGATGGCGCCGCCGCCGATCCGGACGTCCAGGCCGCCGGCCAGGCCGCGGGCCTGTTCCAGTGCGGAGGCGGGCTCGGCGTCGACGAAGTGGAAGGTCGTCCCGCCATCCATCTCGAGGACCGGTCGGGGATGGTGCGTCAGGACCACGACGGGGGTGTGGAAGACAGGGTTCCCGCCCCACCAGCCCTTCCATTCCTCGTCCTCCCAGGGGCCGCGGTGGGGGCCGAACTTGTTCCGCCCCATGATCTCCACCCCGATCCCCGGTCCCCACGCGGCGGCGAAGGCATCGTCGACGCCGGAGGAACCCGGGCCCTCCCCGTGGAGGCCCATCGCGCGGAAGGTGCGGGTCCCGATCGCCCACTCCATGAGCCGTGAGCCCGCATGGCCGAACGGGGCCTCGAGGGTCTGGCCCTCGCCGGTGGCGAAGCCGTCGAGGGAGACGGAGAAGTTGTGGACACGGACGAGGGACATGGGATCTCCTTGTGCAGTGCACGGTCACCGGGTGATGACCATGCTCCACGGCGGGTCAGCGCGTGTCCAGATCCTCGAAGACGAGGAACGTCTGGGTGTCGAGGACGCCCGGCATCGACTGCAGCTGGTCGAAGATGACCCGTCGCAGCCCCACGTTGTCCTCCGCCCGCACCAGGAGGATGACGTCGAAGTCCCCGCCGACCAGTGCGATGTGGTGGATCTCCGGGACGCTGCGCAGCCTGTCGCGGAGCTCGCGCCAGGAGTGCTGCCGCACCTTGAGGGTCACGTAGGCGGAGGACCGGAGGCCGGCCTTGGCCGGGTCGATGATCGCCGTGAACCGCGTCAGCACGCCGTCCTCGGTCAGCTTCGCGATGCGGGAGTAGGCGTGTGCCCGCGAGATGTGCACACGCTCGGCCACCGAGGTCACGGACTGGCGCCCGTCCCGCGTGAGTTCGGCGAGGATCTTCCGATCGACGTCGTCGAGCACTCCGTCCACCACGTGTCCACGCTCCTTCGCGTAATCCAGCTCACACTGCCGATTCGTCCAAAGAATACCGCGCTCGTTGAACGAATATCCACACTTCGCCGACTTCGTGGATACAAAAGATGCCGGCTGGCCATACTGGTCTCACACAGCATCCAGTGCCGGAGCTACCGCTCCGCGCCGAGAATGGAAGGCCGCTGCGGCGGCTGATGATGGAGGCGGAATGAGTACGGCAACGAATGAGGGCCGCAACGGCATGCTGGGCGGTGCATCCGGGGGCGGAGCGCGCGACGGAGGCACGACGCCGGACAGCGCCCTGCTCCCGTCGGTGGAGCCCGTGCAGCTGGTGGACCCGGACGGTCATCACCACACCGACGAGCGTTACCCGCTCCCCGACGGGGAGCGGCTGCTCGACGCCTACGGCCGCCTCATCGCCGGCCGCCGCATCAACGACCAGGCCAACGCCCTCGTCCGCCAGGGCCGGATGGCCGTCTACCCCTCCTCCCACGGCCAGGAGGCCTGCCAGGTCGCCGCCGCCGTGGTCCTCGGTGCCGAGGACTGGCTCTTCCCGACCTATCGGGACACGGTCGCCGTCATCACGCGCGGCGTCGACCCGCTCCAGGTCCTCACGCTGCTCCGCGGCGACTGGCACGGCGGCTACGACCCGCACGAGCACCGCGTCGCCACCCAGGCCACGCCGCTGGCCACGCAACTCCTCCACGCCGTCGGCGTGGCCCATGCCGCCAAGCTGCGCGGCGAGTCGACCGTCGTCCTCGCCATGTGCGGTGACGGCGCGACCAGCGAGGGCGACTTCCACGAGGCCCTGAACTTCGCTGCCGTGTTCCACGTCCCCGTCGTGTTCTTCGTCCAGAACAACGAGTTCGCGATCTCGGTGCCGCTCAGGAGCCAGAGCGTCGCACCGTCCCTCGCCCACAAGGCCATCGGGTACGGCATGCCCGGTGAGCGCGTGGACGGCAACGACCTCGCCGCGCTCCTCGCCGTGCTCGGAAGCGCCGTGGACCGGGCGCGCGACGGTGGCGGCCCCACCCTCGTCGAAGCACACACCTACCGGATGCAGGCGCACACCAACGCGGACGACGCGACGCGCTACCGTTCCGCCGACGACGTCGAGCGCTGGGTGCCGAAGGATCCGATCACCCGCCTGCGCACCTACCTGCGCGCGCTGGACCTGCTGACGGTCGAGTTGGAGCGGGCCCTGGCCGACGAGGCGGACGCGATCGCCGCCGCCATCCGGAAGGGACTCAACACGGAGGTCACAGTGAACCCTGCGGAACTGTTCGAGTACGTGTACACGGAGAAGACGACGCAGCTGCGCGAGCAGGCAGAGCAGCTGCGCGAGGAACTGGCGCGCGACGCCGCCGGCACAGGAACCCCCACGTCAGACACGAAGGCGGACCGACCATGACGCAGACCACGGAGGCACCCACCGGGGGCGTGGCGGACCGGACCGGCGCCGTGCCGGGGGGACGCGTGACGTCCACCTTCGCCAGGGCCCTCAATGCCGCGCTCGCGGACTCGATGGCGGCCGATGCCTCCGTATTGATGTTCGGCGAGGACGTGGGACCGCTCGGCGGCGTCTTCCGCATCACGGACGGCCTGACGGCCCGCTTCGGCGAGGAGCGCTGCTTCGACACCCCCCTCGCGGAGGCCGGCATCATGGGCATGGCCATCGGCATGGCGATGAACGGCATGAGGCCCGTCGTCGAGATGCAGTTCGACGCCTTCGCCTATCCGGCCTTCGAGCAGGTGGTCAGCCACGTCGCGAAGATGCCGAACCGTACGAAGGGCAGGGTCCGCCTGCCCCTCGTCATCCGGATCCCGTACGCCGGCGGGATCGGCGGCGTGGAGCACCACTGTGATTCCTCGGAGGCCTACTACGCGCACACCCCCGGACTCACGGTCCTGGCCCCCGCGACCGTCCGCGACGCCTACTTCATGCTGCGCGAGGCGATCGCGTCCCCGGACCCCGTGGTGTTCCTGGAACCGAAGAAGCTGTACTGGTCCAAGGAGGAGGTGGACCTCGCCGAGCTGCGCAGGACCTTCGAGGCCGGCCAGGCGCCCCGACGCATCGGCAAGGCGGTCGTCGCCCGCCCCGGGACCGATGCGACCCTCATCAGCTACGGCCCGTCCGTGCCGACGGCGCTCGCCGCGGCCGCTGCGGCCGCCGAGGAGGGCCGGTCCATCGAGGTCATCGACCTCCGCTCCATCGTGCCGTTCGACGACGAGACCGTCTGCGCCAGCGTCCGACGGACCGGCCGCGCCGTCGTCGTCGCGGAGGCTCCGGGCTTCGTGTCGGTGGCGTCGGAGATCGTGGCCCGGGTGCAGGAGCGCTGCTTCCATTCCCTCGCCGCCCCCGTGCTCCGCGTGACCGGGTTCGACATCCCGTATCCCTCGCCGAAGCTCGAACATTTCTACCTGCCGAGCGTCGACCGCATCCTCGACGCCGTGGACGACCTGCAGTGGGAGGACTGACATGAGTGCACCCGCCGTCGATTCCGGGCTCCAGGTGTTCGCCCTCCCCGACCTCGGAGAGGGCCTGACCGAGGCCGAGCTGGTGTCCTGGCTCGTCGCCGAGGGCGACCCCGTGGCCGTCGACCAGCCCATCGCGGAGGTCGAGACCGCCAAGTCGGTCGTCGAGGTCCCCTCGCCCTTCGCGGGGACCGTCGCCGTGCTGCACGGCAGGCCCGGTGAAGTGCTCGACGTCGGTGCGCCGTTCCTCTCCGTCCGGCCCGACGGCGGCGGACCTGCGGCCACCTCACCGGCAGTCGCCACTGCAGGTGTCGAAGCCGCCGCGGCGGAGCTCCGCGAGGAGACCGGTGTCCCTGCTGCCGCCACCGGGGACGACGCCGCGGCGGCCGACGGCGGCTCGGGGAACGTGCTGATCGGCTACGGCACTCCGGGTGGTCTCACCGGTGGCCGCACCCGGCCGCGCAAGGGCACGACGGCGGGAGCCGCTACGTCGGCACCGGCGTCCGCTGCGTCCTCGGCTGCTACGGCGGCCGCGGCCCCCGCCGCTCAGACGACGCCGTCGCCCGCGGCCACCGGCACGGCAGCGTCCGACGCCGGCACGGCCCCGCTGTGTGTCTCGCCCCTGGTCCGGAAGCTCGCGCGCGACAACGGCGTGCGGCTCGCCGACCTCCGCGGGTCGGGGGAGAAGGGGCTGATCCTCCGTCGCGACGTGGAGCAGGCGATCGCGGCTCTGGCGTCGTCCGGCCCTGATGTCCCTGAGGGCGCCGTCCCTGCCGACGCCGTCCCCGGTGCCTCCCCCGTGACCCGCGACATGCCGGCCGCCACGGGAGCGGCGGACGCTCCGCTCGATCCGCGGTCCGGTCTCACGGTCCTCGAACGCACCCCCCTGAGGGGAGTCCGGCGGACGATCGCCGATGCGATGACCCGCAGCCGACGCGAGATCCCCGAGGCCACGGTCTGGGTGGACGTCGACGCCACCGCCCTCGTGGAACTGCGGGCGGAGATGAAGCGCAGGACGCCGGACGCGGTGCCCGGCCTGCTGGCCTTCGTGGCGCGGTTCGTCGTGGCGGGTCTGGCCCGCTACCCGGAGCTGAACAGCCGGATCGCGACGGGTGACGACGGCGCCCAGGAGATCGTGCGGGTCGACGGCGTGAACCTCGGGATCGCAGCACAGACGGACCGCGGCCTCGTGGTGCCGGGCATCCGACGGGCCGACACCCTGTCCGCCCGCGGGCTCGACACCGAGATCCGCCGCCTCGCCGCCCTGGCACGTGAGGGCAGGGCCACGCCGTCGGACCTGTCCTCCGGCACCTTCACCCTGAACAACTACGGGGTGTTCGGCGTGGACGGCAGCGCGGCCATCATCAACTACCCGGAATCGGCGATCCTCGGGATGGGCCGGATCATCGACCGCCCGTGGGTCGTGGACGGCGGGCTCGCGGTGCGCAAGGTGACCGAGCTGACGCTCGCCTTCGACCACCGCGTGTGCGACGGCGGAACCGCGGGAGGCTTCCTGCGGTTCGTCGCGGACGCGATGGAGAACCCGGGCGGGATGCTCGCCGACCTGTAGGCGTGGGAGCAGTCCGCCGGGGTCTCCGAGGACCCGGCGGAGTAGACTGAGGGTCCCACGATGAATCAGGTGCATGATGAAAATCCGCCGGAATCACAGGAAGCACGACCAGCAGTCCGCCCGACCGTCCCCGCTCGCGCCGACCGCTCCGGGTGGGCCCGTCCAGGAACCGCCGCACCCGGAGGCGCACGCCCACCGGTCCTTCTTCGACGGGCTCGACAACGCCGCGCGGACCTTCCTCGGCCCGGCGGCTCGCAGTGACGGGGGCACGCCGGTCGTGCACCGCCACGACGCCGCCGAGGATCTGTCCGACAGCGCCCTGCTCTCCATGGAGATCCACACGGACTCCCTCGGGCACCACTATGCGGTGCGGAAGCACCTGCCGGCACAGCCCGCGGCCGCAGAACCGGACGAGCGGGAGCAGCCGCACGAGCTGGAGGGACCCGAAAGGTCCTAGGCGTCTCCGGTCCCGCCCCGTTCGTAGGGCCATGGCCGGTAGCACGACCACGGCCCGGGCAATCCGGTCCCCTGCGCCTCCGGGAGAACCGTAGGGTTGGGGTGGTGATCGAGTCGCCGAACAACGCCCCTGCCCCCTCCGCCGTCGCCCCGTCCGCCATCGTCCGGGACGGCTTCGTCAGCGTCCGCGGCGCCGGCGAGAACAACCTGCGGGGCGTCGACGTCGATGTCCCGCGCGACGCCGTCGTCGCCTTCACCGGGGTCTCGGGGTCGGGCAAGTCCTCGCTGGCGTTCGGCACGATCTACGCCGAGGCGCAGCGCCGCTACCTGGAATCGGTCGCCCCCTACGCGCGGAGGCTCATCCAGCAGGGGCACTCCCCGCACGTCGGCTCGATCACCGGGCTCCCTCCCGCCGTCGCGCTCCAGCAGCGGCGCGGCACGCCGAGCGTGCGCTCGACCGTCGGGACGCTCACCACCCTCTCCAACTCGCTGCGGATGCTCTACTCGCGTGCGGGCACCTACCCGGCGGACGCCGTCGAACGCCTGGAATCCGATGCCTTCTCGCCCAACACCGCCGGCGGAGCGTGTCCGCGGTGCCACGGGCTGGGCATCGCACGGGACGTCACCGAGGACACACTCGTCCCCGACCCCTCCCTGACCATCCGCGAGGGTGCGATCGCCGCGTGGCCGGGCGCCTGGCAGGGCAAGAACCTCCGCGACGTCGTCGGCGAGCTCGGCCACGACATCGACGTCCCCTGGCGGGAGCTGCCGCAGCAGGCGCGGGACTGGCTGCTGTTCACCGAGGAGCAGCCCGTCGTCGAGGTCACGCCCCAGCGGGACCGCGTGGCCAAGCCGTACAAGGGCCGTTTCTGGAGTGCGAAGAGCTACGTCATGCACACCCTCCGCGACTCGAAGAGCCAGCAGATGCGCGATCGCGTGCTGCCCTTCATGGAGTCCGGCCCGTGCGGGGTGTGCGGCGGGAGCGGACTGCGTCCCGAGGCGCTCGCGGTGACCTTCGCCGGACTGTCGATCGCGGAGGCGAACGCCCTGCCCCTGGCGGACCTCGCCGCGCACCTCGAGCCGGCGGCCACGCTGGAGCACGCGGTCGCAGCGCACGGGTCGTGGACCTCGGGGGAGGGCACGGAAGTGTCCGTCACCATCAGTCGCGACCTCGTCCAGCGCCTCCGGGTCCTCGTGGACCTCGGGCTGGGCTACCTGAGCCTGAGCCGCGCCACCCCCACGCTCTCGCCCGGCGAGATGCAGCGACTGCGCATCGCCACGCAGCTCCGGTCCGGTCTGTTCGGCGTCGTCTACGTGCTCGACGAGCCGTCCGCCGGACTGCACCCCGCCGACGTCGAGCCGCTCCTCGCCGTCCTCGCAGCACTCAAGGACGCCGGGAACTCGGTGTTCGTCGTCGAACACAACATGGACGTCGTCCGACGCTCGGACTGGATCGTTGACGTCGGCCCGCTCGCCGGGGAGGGCGGGGGAGAAATCATCTACAGCGGCCCAGCCGGCGGGCTCGTGGACGTCCGGGCCTCCCTCACGGCGCCGTTCCTGGCCCGGACCGCGCCGGCGGCGGCGGTGGACGGCGCCGCCCGGGAACCCTCGGCCTGGCTGCGCCTCGAGGGCATCCGCCGCCACAACCTCCAGGGTCTCGACGCCGCCGTTCCCGTGGGCGTCCTGACCGCGGTGACGGGCGTGTCCGGATCGGGGAAGTCGACGCTCGTCAGCAAGGTCCTCGCCGAAGCGGTCGGGGCGCACGTCCGCGACGACACCCCCGCCGATTTCGAACCGGTCGACGACGGGACGGCCCCCGAGGCAGACACGGGCTCCACGGTGGCGGGCATCGGCGGACTGGAAGCCTTCGACCGCCTGGTCAGCGTGGACCAGAAGCCCATCGGGCGGACACCGCGCTCCAACCTCGCGACCTACACGGGACTGTTCGACGCCGTGCGGAAGGCGTTCGCCGCGACGCCCGCCGCGAGGTCGCGGGGCTTCGGGGCCGGCCGGTTCTCCTTCAACGTGCAGGGTGGACGCTGCGAGACCTGCCAGGGCGAGGGCTTCGTGGCGGTCGAACTCCTGTTCCTGCCCGGGAGCTACGGCCCCTGCCCGGCCTGCGCCGGGTCCCGCTACAACGAGGAGACCCTCGGAGTCACGCTGGACGGCCGCACCATCGCGGACGTCCTCGGGATGACCGTGGACGACGCCGCGTCCGCCCTCCGCGACATTCCGGCCGCGGCCCGCTCGCTCGCCACGCTGCAGGAGGTGGGCCTGGGGTATCTGCGGCTGGGGCAGCCGGCCACGGAGCTCTCCGGGGGAGAGGCCCAGCGCATCAAGCTGGCCACCGAGCTGCAGCGGGCCCGGCGCGGCCATACCCTCTACCTGCTGGACGAGCCGACCACCGGACTGCATCCCGCGGATGTCGTGCTGCTGCTCGCGCAGCTGCGGACACTGGTCGAGGCCGGCAACACGGTCGTCGTCGTCGAACACACGATGGCGGTCGTGGCGGCCGCCGACTGGGTGATCGACCTCGGTCCGGGCGGAGGTTCTGCCGGCGGCAGGATCGTCGCCTCCGGGACACCCGCGCACATCGCGGGGCTCGCGCCCGAGGTGAGCGCGACGGCGCCGTACCTCGCCGAGCACCTCGGAGCCCGGAGCGGGGCCTGACCGGCAACCCGGCCCGTGCTGCGCGGACCTACACCAGTGCCGGCGCGAAGTCGTTCTCGACGGGAGCCCGGGCATCCAGCGACCGCCAGGCCGAGGAGAGGATGCCCACCGCCCGGCGGGTGTCCTCGGGCGGGTAGCTGAAGGGGACGCGGAGGAACCGCTCGAACACCCCGTCCATGCCGAAGCGGGGACCCGCGCCGAGCAGCAGGCCCCGGTCCCGGGCAGCGAGGGCCAGTTGCGAGCTGACGGGCGCCCCCAGATTCACCCACGTGCACAGTCCGCCCGGGACGTGGGGGACGTCCCACGCAGGTAGCGCGTCGTGAAGGAGCCCCTCGAGGTGGCTGCGGCCCTCGGCCAGTTGCCTGGACCGGAGGAGCAGCAGCTCGTCGTACGTGCCCAGCATCTCGAGGGCGATGAGCTGCTCGAGGATCGGCGTCCCGAGGTCCTGCGCATACCGGGACTGGACGAGCCGGAGGATGAGGTCCTCCTCCGCCCGGATCCACCCGATACGCAGTCCGCCCCAGACGGTCTTGCCCATCGATCCGACCAGCACGGCGGGTCCGAAGGCCGCAAGGGGAGGCATGGGATCGGCGTCGATCCGCAGCTCCGCCATCGTCTCGTCCGCGATGACCACCGTGTTCTGCCGTGCCGCCGCCGTCATCAGCCGGTCGCGCTGCGCAGGAGGCATCACCGCTCCGGTGGGGTTGTGGAAGTCCGGCATGACGTAGGCCAGCGTCGGGCGCCCCCGCCGGAACGCCTGCTCGAGGCCGTCGTCGTCCCAGCCGTCGCGGGCATCGACGGCCACCGGCAGGAGGCGTCGGCCTGCGGCGCGCAGGGCCTCGTACGCGTGGGGGTAGCTCGGCGCCTCGACGAGGGCCGAGTCGCTGCGGCCGAGCAGTGCGCGTGCCAGGAGGGAGATGGCGTGCTGTGCTCCGAGGGTGACCATGATCTGCCCGGGTTCGGTGGGGACGCCCCGCGCCGCATACCGGTCGGCGAGGGCCTGCCGCAGGCGGGGCAGGCCGAGCGGATCGTAGCCGCTGCCGTTCAGGTAGGCGGGAAGCTCCTGCGCGGCTCTCGCCGCGGCCTCGCCGACCTGCGGGGCCGCGGGGAGTGCCGCCTTGCTGAGGTCGAGAACCACGCCGGGTCCGCCGTCGTCGTGCGCCGGTACCTCCCGTCCCGGCATGGCGACGACACTGCCCGAGCCGCGCGTGCTCTCCACGTACCCGGCCGACCGCAGCCGTGCATAGGCGGCCGCCACGAGGGTCCTGCTGACGCCGAGCTGCACGGCCAGCTCGCGTTCGGCCGGCAGGCGCGTCCCCAGGGGGATGCGCCCGTCGAGGGTGAGCAGCCGGATGCGGTCGGCCAGGGCCCCGTAGGCTGGGCCCGTGGTGCGCCACGCTCCGAGTTCGGCCGCGAGGCGGCGGGCGGGAAGAACCATCATGAAGCCACCATGGCACGATTGGCATCTTGATGTAAGTCCAATTCCCGGTTGTACTGGGACCATGACGTTCCTCGGCGCCCGGCGCGGGCTGCAGCTCCTGCTCGGCCTCTTCCTCTACGGTTTCTCGCTCGCGATGATGATCAGGGCCACGCTCGGGGTCTCGCCCTGGGACGTCCTGGGGCAGGGCGGCTCCCTCCAGACCGGCATCCCGTTCGGCTTCATGACCAACATCATCGGCCTGATCGTCCTGCTGCTCTGGATCCCGCTCCGACAGCGCCCGGGCATCGGGACCGTCCTGAACGTCCTGCTCGTGGGGCCCAGTGCGGAGATCGGCCTCGCAGTACTCGGAGAGCCGAGCCAGCTGTGGGGGCGGATCCTGCTGTTCACCGGCGGACTGGTGCTGCTGGCGGTGGCCAGCGGCCTCTACATCGGCGCCCGCCTCGGGCCGGGCCCGCGCGACGGCCTCATGACGGGCCTCCATGCCCGCTTCGGGCTGCCGATCTGGCTCGTCCGCACGGCCATCGAGGGGACCGTGCTGCTGCTCGGCTGGCTGCTCGGCGGGTCGGTCGGCCTCGGCACGGTCGCCTTCGCCCTGCTGATCGGACCGTTGATCAACGTCACGCTGCCGATCTTCCGTATGCCCGAGCGAGCCCCTCGGACGCCCGCCGCCGTCACCGTCTGACCGGACGGTCCGGGCCGACCGGCACGCGCCGGACCGGTTGAGCCGCGCCGCCTGACCGGACAGCCGGAACCGGACCGGGCACGCCCCGGACGCGCGGCGCCGGGCACGGACCGGGCACATACCGGCCGGCGGTCGCGCCGTGCAGCCGGGTCGCGTGCCACCGACCTAGACTGGAGCTCCTGCCGTCAGAGAGGACCCCATGACCACCGACGTCCCCAGCGAGAACAGCGGCCCGTGGCGGGAGCTCGGACCGGGCATCCATGTGCTGCGCACTGCGGGTTCCCGGACGAATATCGGGCTCGTCGTCGGCTCCGAGCAGGCGCTGCTCATCGACACGGGGCCAGGACCGATCGGTGCGGCGGAGGTGTACTCGCAGGTGCGGGCAGTCACGGGCCTGCCGCTCGTCGTCGTGAACACCCATGCCCATGCGGACCATTTCTTCGGCAACGACTACTTCGCCGCGCACGGCGTCGAGGAGTTCTGGGCGACGGCGCGGTGCAGCGCCGTCCAGGCCGAGAACGGCGAGGACCAGCGGGCGCCGGTCGCCTCCGTCGAGCCGACCATGGGTGCGGGCGACGGCGAGCACACCCGGATCGTCCCCGCCAACCGGCTCGTGGAAGGCACTCCCGTGGACCTCGACCTGGGAGGCCAGTCCGTGACGCTGTTCCACCTCGGACGCGGTCACACCGACCACGACCTGCTGGTGGGCGCCGGGAACGTGCTCTTCGCGGGGGACCTCGTGGAGGAAGGCGCGGATCCGGTCTTCGAGGACTCGTTCCCCGTGGACTGGGTGCGGACGCTCGGCAAGATGGTGGCCCTCGAGGACCTCTACGACGTGTTCGTGCCCGGTCACGGCGAGCCGGTGGCCGTCGAGGCCGTCGTCACGCAGATGAACACGATGCGCAGCGCCATCCGGGTGACCCGGGTGGCCATGGACGAGGCCTCGGTGGACATGACCAAGGCCATCCCGCTCCTGCCGTACGGCCCGGAGCAGTCCCGGGCACTGCTCATCCGCCTGCGCACCCTCGCGCACTGGAAGTGGCTGGCGCGCAAGCACTGAGGCGGTGTCCTCCTAGGCGCCGAAGACCGTGCGGTCGAGGAAGGCGTTGCGGAACGTGCCCTCGGGATCCAGGCGACGGGCGAGGCGCCGGAAGTCCTCGAAGCGGGGATAGAGCGGGGCCAGCTGGGCGGCGTCGGCCGCGAACAGCTTTCCCCAGTGCGGGCGGGCACCCAAAGGGAGCAGGGCCGCCTCGAGCTCCGGCAGCAGTGCTTCGACCTCGTCCTGCAGCGGCTTCCAGGTGAAGTGGAGGCCGATCCCGTCGCGGCGGTAGTTGCTGCTGAGCCACAGCTCGTCCGCCGCCATGGAGCGCACCTCCGAGACCAGCAGCAGTGGCGCGATCCTCGGCGCCAGGGCGCGCACCGCCTGGATCGCCTCGACGGCGTGCTCACGGCCTACGAGGTACTCCGTCTGCAGCTCCTGCCCGTTGCTGGGAGTGAATGCGAGGCGGAAGTGGGCCAGCCGGTCCGACCACGGTCCGGGGACGCCGAGTTGCTGCGTGCAGTGGTCCGCGGCCACCCCCGGCACCGGATGGTGGGCACGGTCCGCCGGTGAACCGCCGTAGAACGCATCCGGGACGGGGCGGGCCCCGTCGACGCGGCTCTTCAGCCACGCCTGGCCGATGGTGTCGCCCGCCCAGTCCGTGAACAGGCTGACGCTGTACGCGGCGGACGTGGCGGCGTCGTAGTCCGCTAGTACCGCGTCCCACGGGACGTCCGTGAATACGTCCTGGCGCACGTCGAAGGAGGGTTCGATGCGCAGGGTCACGCGGTGGACGACGCCGAGGGCGCCGAGGCCCACGACGGCGCCGTCGAAGTCGTCGTCGCCTGCGGCCAGGACCAGGACGTCGCCGGACGCGGTCACGAGCTCGAGCCCGACGACGGCGGTGGCGAGGTTGCCGTTCGCGTCCCCGGAACCGTGGGTGGCGGTGGCGATGGCGCCTCCGACCGAGATGTGGGGGAGGGAGGCCAGGTTGTGCAGGGCGAAGCCGCGTCGCTGCAGGTGTTCGGCGAGGACTCCGTAGCGCACGCCTGCGCCCACCGTGACGGTGAGGGTGTCCTCGTCGATGTGCACCCCGGGGTCGAGTACGTCCAGGCAGACGAGGGTCCCGGGGCTGTCCGCGATGTCGTTGAAGGAGTGGCGTGAGCCGAGCGCGCGGATGCGGGTGGCCCCCGCGACGGCTCGCTGGAGGTCGGCGAGCGAGGTGGGGTGCAGGATCGTCCCGGCCCGGTACTCGTAGTTGCCCGCCCAGTTGAGCCTGTCGCGTACCTGTTCCTCGAGCATGATGGTCCCTGTCTGGCCGGTGTCGCGGCGGCCGGCGTCGGGGCCGCAGCGGCACGTCGAGAGGCGTGCCCGCCTATCCTACAACGTTGTAGAATCACCACACGCGTGACGTGCAGGGCATCACGACAGGACCCGAGGGAGCGGCATGGCGGCCACACTGAAGGACGTCGCACTGGCAGCCGGCGTTTCGATCAAGACCGTCTCCAACGTCATCAACGACTACGAGCACATCCGCGCCGACACGAAGCAGCGCGTCATGGACGCCATCGCCGACCTCGGCTACAGCCCCAACCTCTCCGCGCGGAGCCTGCGCTCGGGCCGCACCGGGGTGATCGGGCTCGCCGTCCCCGAGCTGTCGCTCAGCTATTTCGCGGAACTGGCCGACTCGACCATCAAGGCTGCGGAACGGCGCGGGCTGAAGGTGCTCATCGAGCAGACCGGGGGCGACCGCTCCCGCGAGCTCGAGATCCTGTCCAGTCCGCGGCTGCAGATGACGGACGGACTGCTGTTCAGCCCGCTCGGCATGTCCAACGAGGACGCCGACCACCTGAACGTCAACTTCCCGCTCGTGCTGCTCGGGGAGCGGATCTTCGGCGGGCCCACCGACCACGTGACCATGAGCAACGTCGACTCCGCCCGCGCCGCGACCGAGCACCTGATCTCGCGGGGCCGGCGCCGTATCGCCGTCGTCGGCGGCCACGAGGGCGAGGTGATCGGATCGGCCGGGCTGCGCCTGCGCGGCTACCGGCAGGCTCTCGACGCGGCAGGCATCCCGTTCGATCCTGACCTCGTCGCGTACACGACACTCTGGCACCGGGCCAACGGCGCCACCTCCATGCGGGAACTGCTCGCCTCCGGCGTCGGATTCGATGCGCTGTTCGGCATGAACGACACCCTCGCGCTGGGTGCGATGCGCGTGCTGCAGGAGGCGGGGCTGCGGATCCCCGACGACGTCGCGGTGATCGGCTTCGACGACCTGGACGAGGGCAGGTACTCGCTGCCGACGCTGTCCACGATCGATCCGGGCAGGGACGAGATCGCGGACACCGCGGTGCGGGTGCTGCAGGAGCGTATCTCGGGACGTCTCGGCGGCGTCCCGCCCCGCGAGTTCGAGGCGCGCTTCCAGGTCATCGAGCGGGAGTCCTCCGCGCTGGCCCGGTCACATTGAGGCCTGTGTGCCTTTTTTCTCGAATGCTTGACACCGGCCCGAGCTACTCTGCATAGTTTCTACATCGTTTACCTACAACGATGTAAATGACGGAACCGACTCTCGCAGATACCCGCCCGATCGGGCGGATCGGCAGGAGGAAGGACCCGGATCAAGGAAGATTCGAGCGGGCTCGGCACCTCGTGCCCCGGCGATCCTCCTCCCTGCAGCACCTGGACCGGCCACCCCGGGCGGACCACGGTGGAATGCCACCGCGAGAGGAAGCAAGAGATATGAAGGCCACATACCTGGCAACGGCGGGCATCGCAGCCGCCGCCGTAGTACTGACCGGCTGCTCCGGAGGAAGCGACAGCGGAGGCGGCTCCGAGGCCGCGTCCTGCACCAACACGATCGTCAATACCGAGGCTCCCCAGGTGACCGTCTGGGCCTGGTACCCGGCGTTCGACCAGGTGGTCGACCAATTCAACAACGCCAACGACGACGTCCAGATCTGCTGGACGAACGCGGGTCAGGGCAACGACGAGTACACGAAGTTCTCCACGTCGATCGAGTCCGGCTCCGGCGCCCCGGATGTCATCCAGCTCGAGTCCGAGGTCCTCTCCAGCTTCACGATCCGCGACGCGCTCGTGGACCTGACGGAGTACGGCGCCGACGAGGTCGAGGACCAGTACGCCGCAGGCGCCTGGGAGGACGCTTCGAGCGGTGACGCCGTCTACGCCATCCCGGTCGATGGCGGACCCATGGGCATGCTGTACCGGCAGGACATCTTCGACACCGCCGGCATCGAGGTGCCCACCACGTGGGAGGAGTTCGAGGCTGCGGCCCGGACGCTCAAGGAATCCGGGAGCGAAGCCGTCATCGCCGACTTCCCGACCAACGGGCGTGCGTTCAACCAGGCACTGTTCGCGCAGGCCGGTTCCGAGCCCTTCGTGTACGACTCCGCGAACCCGCAGGAGATCGGCATCAAGGTCAACGACGAGGGCGCCAAGAAGGTGCTCGACTACTGGGACGGCCTCGTCAAGGACGGCCTCGTCGCGACCGACGACGCCTTCACCGCCGACTACAACACCAAGCTCGTCGACGGCTCCTACGCCGTCTACCTCGCGGCGGCCTGGGGCCCCGGGTACCTGCAGGGCCTGTCCGACGCCGATCCCGAGGCGATCTGGCGTGCAGCTCCGCTGCCGCAGTGGGACGCAGCGAACCCCGTCCAGGTGAACTGGGGTGGTTCCACCTTCGCCGTGACCGAACAGGCCGGGGACAAGGAGCTGGCAGCCAAGGTGGCCATGGGCATCTTCGGCAACGAGGAAGGCATGAACCTCGGTGTGGACGCGGGGGCGCTCTTCCCGTCCTATGCACCGGTTCTCGAGTCCGACGAGTTCGCCACCAAGGAGTACGAGTTCTTCGGCGGACAGCAGATCAATCAGGACGTGTTCCTCGATGCTGCGGCCGGCTACGAGGGAGCCACCTTCAGCCCGTTCCAGAACTACGCGTACGACCAGCTCACCGAGCAGATCTACGCGATGGTGCAGGGCGAGAAGGACTCGGGCCAGGCGCTCGACGATCTCCAGGCATCGCTCGAGCAGTACGCGACCGAGCAGGGCTTCACCCTGAAGTAGTCAGCCGGGAAGGTGCCCGCGTCCCGCGCGGGCACCTTCCCGCCCGGTCCTTCCCGGACCCACCCACCGTGACATCCGCCAGCCCGAGAAGGACTTTCCATGGCTACGACTACCGCGCCGACGTCGTCCCAGAGCGCCGAGGCATTACAGCAGGGTAAGCACCGCCCCGACCGGAACCACCGGCGCAGGCAGCGATGGGGCTGGCTCTTCGTCGCACCTTTCGCCCTGATCTTCCTGAGCTTCCTCATCCTGCCGCTGCTCTTCGCGTTCAGGATGAGCCTGTTCACCAACACGCTCGCGAGCGGGACCGACTTCGTGGGTGTCGACAACTACGTGAAGGCGTTCACCGACCCGATCTTCCTCAGCGGACTCGGTACCGTCGCGAAGTTCGCCCTCATCATGATCCCCGCGCAGATGATCGTGGCCCTCCTCGCTGCGCTCGTCCTCGACAACCTCGCTACCTGGGCCTCGAAATTCTCCCGGCTGATGATCTTCGTGCCCTACGCGGTGCCGGTGGTCATCGGTGCCCTGATGTGGGGCTTCCTCTACAGCCCCCGCTTCGGCCCGGCAGCGGACCTCTTCAACCTCGTCGGACTCGCAGCGCCCGAGTTCCTCTCGCAGGACAACATCTTCGGCAGCCTCGTGAACATCGTGACGTGGCAGTGGGCCGGCTACTACATGATCATCATCTACGCCGCCCTCCGCGGCATCGATCCGGGAATCTACGAGGCCGCGGTGCTCGACGGCGCCACCGACCGCCAGATCGCCTGGCGGATCAAGATCCCGATGATCTCCTCGTCCCTGGTCATGGTGGTCATCTTCGCCCTGATCGGCACCCTGCAGTTCTTCACCGAACCGCAGGTCCTGAGGGGAGTGGCGCAGGGCGCCATCCCGGTGTCCTACACGCCGAACATGTATGCGTTCTCGCTGGCCTTCTCCTACAGCCAGTTCAACTACGCCTCCGCGATCTCCTTCGCGCTCGGGATCGTGGTCTTCGTCTTCTCCTTCATCTTCCTCTTCCTGACCCGCAAGCAGAGCGGACTGAAATAAGCCATGGCACTCGTCACAGACACCCCACACCGGCAGGGCGGCCAGAAGGCCCGCAGTTCGGCATCGCGGAACCGGGCCCGCAACGGCGGCCCACGCATCGGCTCGCACATCTTCCTGCTCATCCTGGTCATCTACTTCATCACCCCCCTCTGGTGGCTGACGGTCGCGAGCACCAAGGACACCGCCGGATTGTTCGGAGGAAGCGGCGGACCGCTCTGGTTCGACGACGAGTTCCACTTCGTCAGCAACATCCAGGGCCTGTTCGAACGCCAGGACGGCATCTACTGGCGCTGGCTCGGCAACTCCTTCCTGTACGCGATCTCGGGAGGGGTGGGAGCGACGATCCTCGCCGTCCTCGCGGGGTACGGTTTCGCCAAGTACGACTTCCGCGGCCGCGGAGCCTTCTTCGGGATCCTCCTCGGAGCGGTCATGGTGCCACTCACCGCGCTGGTCATCCCCACGTTCGTGCTCCTGAGCTCGGTGGGCCTGGTGAACACCATCTGGGCCGTCATCCTGCCGTCCCTGCTCAGCCCCTTCGGCGTCTACCTCATGAGGGTCTTCGCCCAGGAAGCCGTGCCGGACGAGTTGCTCGACGCCGCCAGGATCGACGGTGCGGGGGAGCTCCGCACCTTCTTCCAGATCGCCCTGCCGCTGCTGCGGCCGGCCATCGTCACCGTCCTCCTCCTATCCGTCGTCGGGACCTGGAACAATTTCTTCCTGCCGCTGGCGGTCCTCAGCGACCCGCTGCTGCTCCCCGTCACGGTCGGGCTGAACGGCTGGCAGGCGCTCTCGAACGCCGGCAGCGGCGGTGAGGCGCTGTGGAACCTGATCACCACGGGTGCCTTCATCTCGATCATCCCGCTGATCATCGCCTTCCTGTCCCTCCAGAAGTACTGGCAGGGCGGGCTGTCGCTGGGCTCGCTCAAGTAGCCCGCACGCCTCTCCACGCCACGACACCCACCAGAGAAAGCAGCCCCATGCAGAACGCACGCCTCACGCTGGACCCCCACTTCGCAGTCGGGCCCATCAACCGCAACATCTTCGGCGGCTTCGTCGAACATCTCGGCCGCCACGTCTACGACGGCATCCACGAGCCCGGGCATGCCACGGCCGACGACGAGGGCTTCCGGCAGGACGTCATCGACCTGGTCCGCGAGATGGGTGTCTCGACCATCCGGTACCCCGGAGGCAATTTCGTCTCGGGGTTCCGGTGGGAGGACAGCGTGGGGCCCCGTGAGGAGCGCCCCACGCGGCTGGACCTGGCCTGGCATTCGACCGAGACCAACCAGGTGGGCCTGCACGAATTCGCATCCTGGCTGCGGAAGGTCGACAGCGATCTCATGCTCGCCGTGAACCTCGGCACCCGCGGCACCCTCGAGGCCCTGGAACTCCTCGAGTACTCCAACCTGCCCAAGGGCACCGCCCTCGCCGACCAGCGCATGGCCAACGGCCGGCCCGATCCGTTCGCCGTCAGGATCTGGTGCCTCGGCAACGAGATGGACGGCCCCTGGCAGCTCGGCCACCGCTCCGCCGAGGACTACGGCAAGCTCGCGTCCCGCACGGCGAAGGCGATGCGGCAGCTCGACCCGTCCATCGAACTCGTGGCCTGCGGCTCCTCCAGCGCGCACATGCCCACCTTCGGCGAGTGGGAGCGCGTGGTCCTCTCGCACACGTACGACGACGTCGACTACATCTCCTGCCACGCCTACTACGAGGAGAAGGGCGGCGACCTCGGCTCCTTCCTCGCGTCCGCCGTCGACATGGACCACTTCATCGAGTCCGTCGTCGCGACCGCCGACCACGTGAAGGCAGTCCGCGGCAGTACGAAGACCATCAACATCTCCTTCGACGAGTGGAACGTCTGGTACATCAGCCGCTTCGAGAACGTCGACAAGATCGAGGGACTCGACAACTGGCCCGTCGCCCCGCGCCTGCTGGAGGACTGTTACTCGGTGGCGGACGCCGTCGTGTTCGGCAATCTGATGATCTCGCTGCTGAAGCACGCGGACCGCGTCACCTCCGCATCGCTGGCACAGCTCGTCAACGTGATCGCCCCGATCATGACCGAGCCCGGCGGTCCCGCGTGGCGCCAGACGACCTTCTTCCCGTTCTCCATCACCTCGAAGCTGGCGCGGGGCTCGGTCCTCGAGCTCAAGCTCGACGCCGGTACGTATGAGACCGGCGAGTACGGCGTCGTGCCCCTCGTGGACGCCGTGGCCACGCACGACGACGCGACGGGCGCCACCGCCGTGTTCCTCGTCAACCGGTCGCAGACCGAGGAGACGACCGTGACCATCGATGTCGCGGCGCTCCCCGGAATCACCGGGGTGACCGCGGAGTCGCTGTACGATACGGACGTATATGCCAGGAACACTCTCGAGGAGCCCGACCGCGTGACCATGAGACCGAACACCTCCGCCAAGCTCGACGGCGGCGCCGTCACCATCACGCTCCCGCCCGTCTCCTGGACGGCCGTAACCCTCGCATGAACCGCCAGTCTCCCATCGAATACCGGATCGAGGGTGGCGGGTACACGGCCGTCGTCCTCGGGCTCGGCGCAGCCGTCCGCGAACTCACCCATGACGGCCGTCCGCTCGTGGTCGGGTTCGGTGCACAGGAGGCGATGCCCAACTTCCGCGGCGCCTTCGTCGCCCCGTGGCCGAACCGCATCGAGGACGGTCGGTACGCGTTCGACGGCGCCGACTACGAGCTGCCGATCAACGAGCCCGAGCGCGGCGCGGCCCTCCACGGGCTCGTCTTCGACGTCCCCTGGTCGCTCGTGGAGCACACCGGGTCCTCCGTCACGCTCGCGTGTGCCATCGAGCCGGTCGCGGCCTACCCCTTCGAGGTGGCCCTCGAAGTGCGCTTCAGCGTCAGCGGTGGGGGCTTCAGGACGGACGTCACGGCCGTCAACACCGGTGGTCGGCGCGCGCCCTACGGCGTCTGCCCGCACCCGTATCTCGTCGCCGGGCCGTCGCCCCTCGACGCCTGGGTGCTCGAACTTCCCGCGGCCACGGTCCTGACGGTCACGCCCGACCGGCTGTTGCCCGTGGCGAAGGAGGCCGTCGCCGGGACGCCGTTCGACTTCCGGACGGCCCACACGCTCGGCGACGTGCAGATCGACCACGCGTTCACCGACCTGGAGCGCGACGCCGCCGGCCGTGCCATGGTGCGGGTCACCGACCCGACCCACGGCACCGGGACGGCCATGGTGTGGGACGGGAGCTGCCCGTGGGTCCAGATCCACACGGCGGACCTGCCGCTGAAGCCGGAGAGCACGCGCCTCGGTCTCGCCGTCGAACCCATGACCTGCCCGCCGGATGCCTTCAACACGGGCGAGGACCTGATCGTCCTCGAGCCCGGGGAGACCCACCGGACGGGCTGGACCATCTCGGCCCTGTAGGACCGGCGGAGGTCCTGCTGCGCCCTCTCGCCGCCGCGGGGAACTCTGGTCCCGTCCGGCGTTCGCGGGTACGGTACCCCCAGGCACGGTGAGGAGGCCCGGCATGGACGACCAGGACATCCTGTCCACCATCCGCTCCCTCGTGGAGGAGGAGCACCGGCTCCGGCAGAACGCCGCCACCAGCGTCCGGGGCCACGAGAACGAGGGACGCCTGCGCCGCATCGAGGAGAGCCTGGACCAGTGCTGGGACCTGCTGCGGCAGCGCCGGGCCAAGAAGGAGTACGGCGAGAACCCCGATGGGGCGTCCGTCCGCCCGGTCAGCCAGGTGGAGGGCTACTGGCCCCGGTCGAGGGGCCGGTCCTAGGGCTGCGGGAAGGCAGCCTCGGCCGTGCCCATCGCCCACGCGCGCGGCGTGCTCTGACGCCGGGCATCGGCGGCGGCCCGGGAGGGCCGCCGATCAGTGCAGGATGCGTTGGTACAGCAGGTGGTCCTGCCAGGACCCGGCGATGCGGAGGTAGGACGGCGCCGTCCCGATGAGCGTGAATCCGGCCCGTCGCAGGACGGTCGTCGACGTGGTGTTGTGCGGCAGGACGGACGCCTGGACGCGATGCAGTCCCAGCTCGTCCCGGGCGTGCCGCAGCACGTCCTGCAGGGCCGTCGAGCAGACGCCCCGACCCTGCATCCTTCCGGCTACCCAGTAGCCGACATGGGTGCTGAGGAACGGACCGCGGACGATGCCGGAGAGGGTCATCGTGCCGATGATCCGCTCCTCCGCCGCCAGGACCCACGGCTCACCCGAGGCCAGGCTTTCGTTCCCACTCAAGAGTCGAGCGGGCCGGCGGAAATCGACCGACGATCGAGAGTCCGATTCTCTTCGCGGTGAGAGGCGAAGCGCGTACAAGCAGGCACGTCGGCAGGATGTAAAGACAGTTCGGGCCTCACGCCGACCCGCTGGCCCGGAGAGCTGCTGGAGCCGGCGCCTGAGGCAACTGGTAGGACTACATATCGCAGCCACCCGGCCCGGTAGAGTACTTTGTCCACTGTTCCCAACTTAGCCGTTCAGACCATAATGTGCGGACACGGCCTGATGCCCAGGCAGTATTCGGTAGTTGGGCCTGACGAGAAATAAATCACCTGCTATATGCAGGCATGGATCCGTGAATCAAGTAAATCTTCTTATGTTGAGCGCAGGTTGTCGCATGTGTCTGCAACCACGCCGCCAGTACCTTGATTCGCGTCATCTCGGACTTGACCGCTTTGCCAGCTCATCTCGGAAAATCTCAGTGACCTCGAGGCGCATCAGGTGATTACGCGGTCGAAGCTGTTCCAAAAGGAGTTTGAAAATGCTTCTTAAGCTCGCAACATCTTGCATCGTCGCACTAATGGCCCTCACCGGCCTGGTGGGAGGGGCCGCACCTGCGGCTGCCGTTGGCGAAGCCGTCTACTGCGTCAACACGCCTGAGGGACGTCAAGCGCAGGAAGGGATTCCCGTCTACATTTTTATCAACACTGTGGACGGTTGGACTGTCATCGACGTGATACAGACCGGAAATAACGGGTGTATGAGTCTGATAGTCCCACCTGCTTATCGGAACTATTGGCTAGTCGCCGGAGTTGCAGGGTGGAACAGCGACACAGGACACTGGCGGTGGGTTCAGGGCATTTCCGATCCTGCTGCACCGGGAGATCAGGCCCACTCCTCTTTCATTAGACTGCAGTGCGTCCAGTACTGCTGACGCCAGGTTCTTCAGACGCTTACGGTCGCTAACTCTTACCGGCCGCCGCACCGGTACGGCCCATCCCCATCTCAAGTGGCGGTACGGCCGACCCTGCATCGGCGTGCTGGAGGAACCGTTGACTCCTGACCTGTCTCAAATCGTTCCGCAAATCGACTCCCGCGTTTATGCTTTCTGGGAACCAAGCATCCGCAGCTCGTCCGGAAGGGAACATCCACGACATCCAAGACATCTAGGACATTCAGGACAACAAGGGCTGAAGGAACCTGCCACCACGAGGACCACTTCAGGCGGGCTTTCGTCGGTTCTGCAACTGGCCGACATCCTGGTCTGGATGCCCTGATCAGACCTACTTGATGATCTGGCACGATGCTTCTCCCCAAATCTGCCTCGAGGGCGATCCTGCTTCAAAGAAGCGTCCCGATGAGCAGGCGCTCATCGGGACGCTCTGTTCGCTGATGACTCTGGTTGGTTGTGCTGCCGCCTACTCTTGAGCTTCGTCATAGGCATCAATGATGGACTGGGTGAAGCGTACCTACGAGCTGGGGTTGTGCCCGTTGTCCTGCGCTGATCGGCGAATCTGCTGGGTGTCTTCCCGCTTGCACCGGTTCCTGGACGCCCCCGACGTCGAAGGCTGCTGGCCCTTCCGTCCATTGTCCCTGCGGGCCTTGTCTACGTACTCGGCGAGCACTGAGCGGAGTTTCTCCGCGTTGTCCGTGGTCAGGTCGATCTCGTACTCGGTGCCATCGGCCCCGAAACGGACGGTTTCCTGGGCGATCTCCCCAGTAAGGTCATTGACTAGTTCGACCTGTACGCGCTGTGCCATTGTCTGCTTAGTCCTAGAATTGTCGACGTAAATTTCTGAACCCTAGCTGGTTTTCTGCCAGCTCATGTTAAGGCACATACAAAGTCTTGTGGGGGTAGGTCATGGGTGCGGGGGAGTAGGCCCGTCAGTGGATGTTTCCGTGGATGCGTCGTCGGGACGGGGGTAACGGACTTGAGCCATACCCAGCCCTCCCAATGGATGTGGATGAGGGGTTCGGGGAAGCGGATCTTCACGGCGGTCCTAATGTAGGGGGTGGAGTGGGCCTGAATGCGGAAGGCTGCATGCTGACCATCTCGTGCCGTGATCAAAATTTAAAGGATAATATGCAGCCGGTGTGATGATTCTCTACTTTATACCTGCCCGTGCAAACATAACTTGGGGGGGGGGCGGTCATGAAGGGCGCATCAAAGACCAAGCCATGAAGATCAGGGGTGGTACAACTTGGGTTAGCGTGGCCAAGGGAATGGAAATCGATGTTATATGCTAGCAAAAAATCGAACGCATGCGGATGTTGCTCAAGAGTTGATCAATCACGGCATGCTTTCTAAGAAATATGATGATGAAACCCTCTATGGGGTTTACACTCAGTTGCAGAGGGTCGAAAGCGAGCTTGGATGCGTTGCTGGTGATCGGAAGATACGGCACATTAAAGGTAAGCCAACTCAAGTCTTTCATCCGGAGAGGCTTATACATGGTGGTGCGATAAAAGCGTTGCAGCTCGCATTCCAGAGATAATGGGCAACACACATTCAGATGACATGGTGAATGAACGCGTTGCGGCCATTAAAGCCTGGGTGCACGCTCACCAGCATGTAGATGTCAACGGTCACCCAGCGGGCTTCCCCTTAAATCAGTAGTTACCCGGCTGTTAAGTGACGATCAACGAAGATCCAGATTACTTTGGCAACTGTAGAACGCGCGAAAAATCGTTCGCATCAATCGCACAACCCAAGGCGGCGAGTTCGATAGACTTAGATGCATGCTTGTTCCGGAAAAATTTGTCACCGGAAGAGGCGTTCGGATTGCTTCTACCAGTAGACATAGCAGCTTCTTCCCTCGTCAACATTGCCGACAAACTGTACGCCACCCTGGGTGCCAACTATAAGGGAGAAAATTTGGTAATATCCGCTGTGATACACCGGAATATTCATCGTGTTGTTGACATACCAGGAACCCCAGCTTGTGACGCTCTGTCCAAAAACATTATAACTAGAGTAGAAGTCATGAACATCGTACTGGTACCATCTGGTTCCGTCCCAACGCGAAATATAAGCTTTCCATAGAACCTGTTCTGTGCCAGCGGTAGCCCAGATCCTAGGCGGGCTGACAGATAACTTGTCATCGTATTTCTCGCACACCAAGCTGTGTGGACCCTCGATTCTCGAGGCGGCGGAAGCTGGTTCAGCTATAGCCGCTGAAAGCAGGACGATTAGGAGGGACAAGACGACAGCAAATCGGCGCATCATTGGTGTCTTGATTTTCGTGCTCATTTTGAGCTCCTCGCATAACGTAAGCGAAAGTGAGATGTGAGCCAGTATCGACAGTTGAAGCTTTGGCGTCATCTGTGAATTGATCGGCTGTGCCGCACCCACCCCAGGGGTGCAGTGAAGGGTGGCATCGCTACACGCCTAATGCTCCCCCCGCAACCTCGCATCGGTCAACCACTCGCAGAAGACGGCACTTTACGCCCGCTTACAGAACCCTCGGCCTGTACTTCGCAACTTACGAAGACGCCTCCGCTGCAGTCATGGCAGAGCTCGCCGCCGGACTCCTCGGTTAATTCACCACCACCGATACAGCCCTCATCGGCCTGTTCTCCGACATCGAGAATCACCAAGTACGCAGCACGCGGCGGATTGCTCCTAGTTTTGGGGAACGAATAGGAGACAATGGCGGATAGAACCCATAATATCGGCGGTCGCCAGAGAAATTGTCACTCGTCCATCAACAAGTGGACGTGGACTGGACCAGTCCGCCGGGCTGGCCTTACTAACCGTTAATCACCTCAGCCATTGTAAATAGGCGTAGCCGGGAGATACTGATTGCAGCCGCGCAGCCCGTAGGTGTAGCCGTAGTTGACAGCCGCGGTCCGCTCAGCAAGAGTTCCATGGCTGCGATTCGGGCCCTCTGCCGCTGCTATTAGTTGCAATAATTGACCGATGTCGCCGAGGTCGTCTGGGTACTCCAAGTAGCCGGACAGTTCTGCGTAGTAGACCCAAGCACCTGCGATGCAATCAGCCTGGTTCTCCCTTTGAACGCTTTCTTGGGAAGTTTGCCAAGGAGGGACACCCATAATTCGTTGGATATGGTGGCCCCACTCATGAGCGTATGCAACAGCGGGACCCGCATCACCAGCGCGCGTATAGAATTCCCATAGCTTGTCCTGACCTGTGTAGATTGCCAAGTCAGCTCCGCAGTAGAAGTAGGAATTGCTGTTATATATAGTCGGCGTCAGCCCATCTTCCGAACAGGGCGCTCGTCCTGTTTCGCCGTTGGCTATGTAGTAAAAGGATTTAGGTCGGTTCTCGGCGCCGTACAGCTCATCAAACATTGGTGCGATAAGCGCAATAATCTGGTTCAGGTAGGTGGGCATGTCGGCATAGGTGTAACAGCCTTCAAGGGTTCCGCCAGAGCAAAGAAGTAACTGCTTGTCTGCAGCCAGTTCTTGTGCGGGCACGGGGGCGAGAACGGAGATCTCCTCAATGGCTGATTGAAAACCCCACGGTCCACCAACTTCGGCGTCCTCTGCGAGTATGACGTCTGCCTGCGGTGTCGGGGGATCCTCAGCTGAAGCCCTACCCGTGGGTGGGGATGGAGGTGGGAGCGGGGGTGCCGGCGTCGTTGTCGAGGGAGCCGTCGCTAGCGCCTGCGTGATCGATTCGGTTTGAGTCGCAGTTGTCGGCTCCAGATTCGAAGTCGCTGCTTCGGGGTTGGTGGCGCAGGACGTTAAAACGAGTGCAGCAGAAGCCAGAAAGATGACAGTGGCTGGGTTCCGATTCATAGCAGGTCCTCAGGACGGGTTGAGACCTGTGGGATGCTTGCTGTCCCCAAGTCCCTAGGATAGATCCGCAATCCCGTATTCGGTACCCTGCGTGTCTTCGTCGGGCCGTCCGCACCCCAATCCGCCAAATGAGAAGCAACCTCATCAACAACGCCACGCCATGTAGCCCCCGCTACCGTATTTCTGTGTCTATGTCTCGCTGCGCGTGCGAGGATCCAATCCCGCGCGGCCCTGCTCGAGCAGTGACGGCACCTAACGGAGTCAACTCCAAGCGGATGGCTTTGAGCCCTACCTTCGGAGTGCCACGTGCACGCAGACTCCCCTCGTTGTGTAATGCTCTACCGGCTCCAGCAAGCCCTGGTGTTTAGCAAGACTTAAATGACCTGAACTTTGCCCCGTCGCCGCGCTGACCATTTGACATCGTCCACCCACCTACCAGCTCCAGCCCTGAGGTGACTGCGCCGCAAGAGAACGCGACGGACGGTTCTGCCACATGCGTAGTTCCACACTCGCCTAACGGACCACGCGTGGCGAAAAGTACGGTTGCGTGGCGGTCGAAGTGGTCATTCCACCAGGACGACATTCCCCCGTTTGCCTGGGCCTCCAGCCACTGCTCGTACAGGCCGCGGAACCTGTCGACGGCTTCCGGATGCTTCCATCACTGAGCGCGCCAGTACTGGTTCTGCGACCGGTTCACCGATTCGAGCATCGCGGCCAGACCCTCCACCCAGTCCACCAACTCCTCCGGCGTGAAGGTAAAGCCCTCTCCCCCGTCGTCGTAACTGTTAGGTCCATTGGTGGTTGCGGCATCATGTAGGGCTCGGTCATGAGAGGTTCCCTGCCTTGGCTGTGTTGATGCGTTTGACCGTGGGACCAATACGGGCGTTGATGGGCTTGTCTCGAAACGAGGGGATGGTGCGCGCGATGGTTCCTCCGGCGTTGGAGGGTTTCACCCATGCCCTGTTGGTGGGGAGTTCGGAGAGCTGAGCGACGGACATGATGTCCCGTCGCTGGGTCTGGACGGACCGGGAGGATCCGTTCCTCAAGGTGGAGGAGCTGCGGACCTTTGCGTCATACTGGCCAATCGTCTTCGAGAGTGTTTCGAGGAATGCGGTGTTAACTTACCCTCCGCCGTAGACCTTGATCGCGGCCGCTGACCAGAGGGTGTCCCACCCGTTGCGCTCGAGGATAGCTATCCTCGCCCGCGGGTTTGGAAGTACGCGCTGACGACGATGCCCACGGACCCGAACAAGGAATACCACTCGGCAACTGCTTGAGTTTGATGTCGGTGCCCGCGGCCCGGCCTTCGAGCCGCCGGGCAATCTGCTCCGCCTGGCCCGCCTCGGTGAAGAAGCCGTCCTCCCGCAGGGGCTCCCACGGCGCGAGGTGCTCCCGGTTGTCCCGGTACGCCTGTGCGAGTGCGGCCGCGTCCGTCGCCCTCAAGGGGCGCAGGCTCACGCCTGACGGCAAGGTGGGTGGGTGCACCGGCAACTGTAGCCCGCGGTGCCCGGTGCCGCCGGTCAGGGCGGGAGAGCGGCGGAAAGGAGGACGCATGGACGGGACCTGGACCATCCGTGAGGCGACGCCCACGGACGCGGCCGACTTCGCGCACATCCAGATCGATGCCTGGCGGGTGGCCTACCGTGGAATCCTGCCGACGGACTACCTCGCGCGGCTGGACCACGGGCGCCTCACCACGGCCGGGGAAGAGCGGCTGGGCAGAGCGGGACCGCCGTGCGTCAGCTGGCTCTCTGCGCGGACGGCAGCGTCGTCGGCTGGTCCGGCTTCGGGGCGCCACGGGACGACATCGGTGACGGCCCGGGCGAGCTGCACGCCGTCACTGTGGACCCCGCCTACTGGTCCCGTGGCCTCGGCTCCTTCCTGTTCAGCCGCTCGGTCCAGGACCTGGCCGACATGGGCTGCGACCGCGCGCACCTGTAGGTGGCCGACAGCAACTCCCGGGTCCTTGCGTTCTACCGGCGGCACGGGTGGGCGCGCGACGGCACCAGCAACGATGACGACCGGTCCACCCCGCCCCTGCATGGACTCCGGGTGGTGTCGGAGCCGTTCACCCGATGGGGATACCGGCCCTTCCGGCCTCTTCTCCGCGCTGCCAGACTGTCCCCATGGCCGGAGCCCCTGATGCCCGTATCGACGACTACATCGCCGCGCTGCCCAGCTGGCAGCAGGAGATCTGCCGCACCGTCCGCCGCGTGGTGCACGAGGCCGATCCGGACGTCGAGGAGACGATCAAGCGCACCCGCCAGCCCTACTTCGTGCTCCAGGGCAACGTGTGTGCCCTCCTCGCCGCCAGGGACCACGTCAACGTCTTTCTCTACGACGGCGGCCTCGCGCCCGATCCGCACGGCATCATCACGGGTGGCCACGGCAATGTGACCGGACGGACGATCGCTCTCCACGAGGATCGTCCCGTGAACGAGGACGCACTCCGGGAGATCTTCCGGGCCATCATCGCGGACAACCGCGCCGGTGGTTGGCGCAGCATCACCAAGCGTGCAAACCTAGGCGGATGAGCCCGCTCCAGGACCTCCCGACCACCACCGGCCCCCTCTCGGCCTACGTGGCGCGACCCGACGGACCGGTGCGGGGCGGCCTCGTCCTCATCCACGAGGTGTGGGGGCTCGTCTCCCACACCCGCGATGTCGCGGACCGGTTCGCCCGCGAAGGCTACGTCGTCGTCGCCCCTGATCTCCTGGCCGATCACGGCATCGCGGAGGAGGACGGCGCGCGGCTCGGCGAGGCCCTCATGGGGCCGGACGAGGAGACGCGCAACGAGGCACAGCCGACCTTCCGCGCCCTTCTCGCACCGCTGCGGGATCCCGCGTTCGGGGCGCTCACCACGGAGCGCGTCCGGGCGTGCTTCACCTTCCTGCACGACGACGGCGAGGTGGCAGGACGCGTGGGCATCACCGGGTTCTGCTTCGGCGGGACCTACAGCTTCTCGCTCGCCGTCCACGAGCCGCGTCTGCTCGCCTGCGTGCCGTTCTACGGTCACGCGGACTTCTCCGGCGAGGAGCTGTCCCGCATCACGGCGCCCGTCCTCGCCTTCTACGGGGAGGAGGACGAGGGCCTGATCACCGGCCTGCCCGCACTCGAGACGGCGATGGCGGAGGCGGGCGTCGACTTCACCGCCGCGGTGTACCCGGGGGCAGGGCACGCGTTCTTCAACGACTCGAACCGCTTCGCCTACCGCCCCGAAGCGGCCCAGGACGCATGGGGCCGGACCCTGGACTTCCTCGCCCGGTACGTTGCCTGATCCGCAGGGCCCCGGCCGTCACCCTCGGGGTGAGGCACCACCCCACCTCCGGCCCGGGTACCTCGGGCTGGTGTTCCTCGGCGGCATGGGCGGGACCCTCGCGCGGTTCGGGCTGTCCGAGGTCCTCCCGAGCCCTGCGGGTCTGCCGGTCGGGATCTTCCTGATCAACATCGCGGGAGCGTTCGCCCTCGGTCTGCTCCTCGAGGCCCTGGCACGCCGGGGACCCGATGCGGGCCGGCGCCGGGGGCTGCGGCTCCTCCTCGGCACCGGATTCCTCGGCGGCTTCACCACCTACAGCGCGCTCGCCGTCGACTCCGCGCTCCTTGTGGGCGGCGGACGGGTTGCGGCGGGACTGGGGTACCTCGCGGTGTCCGTCCTCGTGGGGCTCGGGGCGACGGTGCTCGGGATCGCGGCGGGCAGCCTGGTCCGCCGTCGGTCGTCAGGTCTCGCCGGAGGACGGGCGTGAGCGTCGCCGTGGTGCTCGCGCTCGGCGTCGCGGGCGGGGTGGGCGCGGTGGCACGCTTCGTGCTCGACGGCGTCATCCGGGCCCCACTCCGGGGCGTGGTCCCCATCGGGACCATGACCGTCAATATCACCGGTTCATTCCTGCTCGGTCTCCTCACCGCGCTCGGGATGATCAGTGTCCTCACGCCCGAGTGGATCCTGATCTGCGGCGGCGGCTTCCTCGGCGGCTACACCACCTTCAGCACGGCGAGCAGCGAAACGGTCCGTCTGCTGCAGGCGGACCGCATCGGCGCCGCAGTGCTCGCAGGAGCGGGCACGGCACTGGCGGCGCTCGCGGCAGCCGCGTCGGGTCTGTGGGTAGGTTTCCTCGTGGCCGGACTGGGCGGGAGCTGAAGTCCGTCGGCGGGCGCGGCCGAAGCGGACAGGCAGGCAGGACCGAAGGGCCGGCGCCAGGATGGCGCAGTGACCGCGGCGCTCGCAGTCCGTCGGCCGGAGCGAGCCCGGGTCATGCCGCCTTCGTCATACGGCCCAGTCATGCGGCCCGGGTCATGCCGCCCCGGATCATTCGGCCGGGTCATGCCGCCCTCGTCATCCAGCACCCGTATCCGTCAGGTCGGAAACGGGTGGCTGGTGGGTCGGGATGTCCGCAGGTGTAGCGGCGAGTTCGCCGCGAACTGTACGCCCTGCCTGCCAGTACAGATTCCTTCGGGGGTTGCCGGTTCGTCGTCGATGAGCCGGCGGGGTGAACCACGGGATGCCACCACGCGATTCGACGGTCCACGGGTCCTCATGGATGACGTGGTGGTGACGCGAGCACAGCAGCACCCCGTTGTCGACGCTGGTCACGCCACCCTGCGACCACGGTGTCAGGTGGTGTGCCTCACACCAGCTGGCCGGAATGGAGCAGTCCGGGAACGCGCACCCCTTGTCCCGGGCGACGAGCGCTCGCCGGAGATGTGGTGGGAACAGGCGTTGCGCACGTCCCACGTCGAGCACCTGCCCGTCGCCGCCCAGGACCAACGGCATGATGTCCGCGTCACAGGCCAGCCTCCTGATGGTCCGCGCATCGACCTGTCCGGAGAAGACGGCATCGCCGGCCCGGTCGGTCTCGCCGATCAGGTCCTGGTAGTCGATGGTCACCATCACCTGCGGACGATGCCCACCCGTCGCGGGCAGGCCGCCGGTCGACAAGGCGATCCTGCAGGCCGAGACCAGACCGTCGAGGAGTTGCTGCGCCCGGGTCGGATCACCGCGATCGACCGGCGGCTCCTGCGAAGCGGGTGCTGACCCGGGAGCCGACTCCCGTGCTGACCCGGGTGCTTGCCGGTCTGTCACCTCAAGTACTACGCCGCCGACCGGGTGTTCGGCATGCCCCGAGGATCCTCTCGGGTTGGCGGCTGCATTCATGACGGTTGCGAGCTGTTCGAACTGCTCGTCCGTGGCGCCGATCTCCAGGACCTGCAATCCATGGCGTCGTCCCTTGAGGAAGACGCCCTGACGCGCCCGAAGCACCTTCTCCGTGGGTTCCTGCCCGTTCTGGTCCAGCACTGATTCCCAGCGGCGCGCCAGGACGCGGAGGATGTCCTCGTCGGACTCGACCGCCTGCCGGGTGAGGTGCTGCTCCATCGACGCAAGCTGATCCGGCGTCGCGAAGGACTGCACCCGCTCGATCGCCTGCGCCACGACGGTGGCGGCACGCCCGCTGATGACGAAGGAGTTCACGGCTTCCCCCAGCACTTCCAGCCGGGGAGGGAGCGGGTTCCCGGTGGGTGACAAGCTCGGCAGCACGACCGCCGCCAGATGCAGACGACGTCTCGCCTCGGTACGGCTGATGCCCAGCGTCTCCCGGAGGAAATCCGCACAGTTCCTGAAGCCATGACCGGCATCGCCGGATGAACTGGATGAACTGGATGAGCTCGTTGAACTGGCCGAGCTGGATGACGTGGCCCCAGGGTCCTGCGCCACCGACGCAGCTTCTGCAGGAGCGGATGCGCCGGGGCCGACCTCTGCCGAGAAGAGGCCATGGTGATCCGCCACCCGGGCGGCGAGGACCTGCAGGTGATCGACGACCTTCGACACCTGCTCCACATCGACGACGAACCGGAGGGCGTCCTGCCGTGACAGGAGGTGGTGGTACTGGGCCAGGCCGAGCGCACAGTCGCTGAGGACGGTACGAGCCTCCTCCAGGGAGGATCCCGGCCGGGGGGAGCGGGTGATCGATGTGATGGCCATGGCTCGATATTATCGAACGCGTGTTCGAATAATCGAGGCGGGGGTGCCATTGTGGAGGGATAGTGGGACCCTGATCTCCATCGGACCCCACACGGTGCACACCGGGGTACGGGTGGTGATCGCTACGTGATGCGTCGCGCCTCTCGGGGCGTGTCGATCACCAGGTGACGGACGCCGTCGACGGTGAGGATCTGACGATCGCCCTGGTCCGTGAGACAGAGCAGCACCGCCCTGCACGTAGGGCAGCGCAGCACCATGCCGGGCGCATTCGTGTAGAGCAGCGCAGCGGCCAGCGGGCCGGACGAGCCACAGCCCGCGCACCTGCACTCCGCGCTCGTGAGGTCGGAGACGAACTGGTCGAGCGCCCCGGCGAGGGCGTTGCCGTCGAGGTGGTCCTGGTCGGGGTGGTACTGCTCCAAGCTGTCCATGGCAGTCCTTTCCTAGCCGCCGTACCGCTCCGTGCGGATGCGGCCGGCGTCGTGCCCGTCCTCGACGAGCCACGCGGCAACGGCCTCGACGAAGCCCGTCGAGCCGCAGATGTAGACGGCCGGAGCCTCGTCCGGCGGAAAGCAGGACGCCGTGACGGCCTCGTGCGTGAGGCGGCCGGCCGCCCGGCCGTCGGGTGCCTCGCGTGAGTAGGCGATGTCGATCGTCACCTGCGGATCCTCCTGCCCGAGCACGGCGAGCTCACCCCGGTAGAAGACATGGTCGGGGCTGCGCACCGAGTAGAGCAGTCGCGCCGGTGCGATCGCCCGGGCCTCGGCGTGCGAGCGGAGCATCGCCATGAGCGGGACGACGCCCGAGCCTCCGGCGATCAGCTGCAGCGGACCGCCGAGGTCCGGCGTCCAGGTGAACCAGCCGCCCACCGGGCCGCGGACCTCCAGCCGGTCGCCCACCGACAGGACGCCGACGAGGAAGGGAGAGACCTCGCCGTCGTCGAGCTCCTCGACCGTCAGTTCCAGCTCGCGGGGCGGCACCCAGGCCGCCACGGAGTACGAGCGCACGGCCTGGTAGCCGTCCTCGGCGGTGAGCCGCAGGTCCACGTGCTGGCCGGGCACGCCGGTGACGACGTCGGGGAAGCGGAGCCTCACGGTCCGCGCGCGGGGGGTCTCGGGGCGAACCGCGCTGACCTCGACGTCCTGCCACGTCCGCCTCACCAGTAGCGTTCCTCGCGCCACGGGTCCCCGTACATGTTGTAGCCGTTGCTCTCCCAGAAACCGGGCAGGTCCTGGTCCATCAGGCGTATCCCGCTGACCCACTTGGCGCTCTTCCAGAAGTACAGGTGCGGGACCAGCAGCCTCGCGGGGCCGCCGTGGGCGGGCGGGAGGGGCTCGCCGTCGAACTCGTGGACGATCCACGCCTTGCCGTCGAGGAGGTCGTCCAGCGGGAGGTTCGTCGTGTAGCCGCCGTAGGAGTGCACCATCGCGTACCCGGCCTCGGACTCCACATCCTCGAACAGGGTGTCGAGGGAGACGCCACGCCAGCTGGTCCCGAGCTTCGACCAGCGCGTCACGCAGTGGATGTCGGTGGTGATGTCCTCCTGGGGGAGTGCCTGCAGCTGCTCCCACGTCCACTGGTGCATCGTGCGCGGACCTTCGGCGATCTGCAGGGTCCAGTCGGCGAGGACGACGTGGGGCGTGGGACCCGCGGACAGCACGGGGAAACCATCGGTGAGGTACTGGCCGGGCGGGAGGTTCGCGTCCCGGTTCTGTCGCCTGCCGGTGAAGCCTGAGGTAGGTATAGCCATGCGATACTCCCGCCGGGGTAGGGCGCGCCGGGTCGATGGTACGACAAAGTAGTGCACCTGCCCGATGCTGTCCAGACCAGGACGACGGGCGGTCGCCCTGCCCACTAGTGTGGAAGGGTGCCCCAGGAAACCTTCGACCTCCGTGCGATCGCAGTGGGGGCCTACGGCCCGTCGCTCCTGTACGGGGTCGCCACGGGCGCCATCCTCCCGGTCATCGCGCTGACCGCGCGCGATCTCGGTGCGGACGTCGCGACGGCGGCCCTCGTCATCACGCTCTCCGGCATCGGGTCCCTGGTCACCAATGTCCCGGCGACGCTGATCGCCACGCGGTTCGGCGAACGCAAGGCCCTCGTGGGAGCGGCGCTCTGGTGCGCGGCGGCCATGTTCTTCGCGCTCGCGGCCCCGACGCTGCCCGTCTTCGCGGCCGCCGTCTTCATGGTGGGCATGGCGGGCGCGGTGTTCGGGCTCGCGCGCCAGAGCTACCTCACCGAGGCCGTGCCCGCGTACTTCCGCGCCCGCGCGCTGTCCACGCTCGGGGGCGTCACGCGCATCGGGGTCTTCGCGGGGCCCTTCGCGGCGGCCCTCGCCATGAGCGCCCTCGGGCTCGACGGCGCCTACTGGGTGGGCGGGGTGGCGAGCCTCGCCGCGGCGGCCCTGAGCTGGCGTGTCCCCGAACTCGACGGCCCTGGGCGGATCGCGATGACGGCCCGGACGCCGATCGAGGCCGTACTGGCTCCGCCGACGGTGCGATCCATGATGCGCAGCCACGCCCGGATCTTCCTCACCGTCGGGATCGGGGTCCTGCTGATCGCGGCGGTACGGGCCACCCGGCAGGCGGTCCTGCCGCTGTGGGCCGAGAACATCGGCCTGGACGCTTCGGCGACGGCGCTGATCTACGGACTGTCGGGCGCGATCGACATGCTGATCTTCTACCCGTCCGGCAAGGTCATGGACGTCCGGGGCCGCCGGTGGATCGCGGTCCCCTGCATGCTCATCATGGGCGTCGCGCTCACGCTCCTGCCGCTCACCGGGGACGCGACCGGACTGCTCCTGGTGGCCCTGCTCATCGGGTTCGGGAACGGCATCGGCTCGGGCATCGTCATGACGCTCGGCGCGGACTTCTCACCCTCGCCCGGCCGTCCGCAGTTCCTCGGTATCTGGCGCCTGTTCACGGACGTGGGGACCATGACCGGCCCCGGGTTGCTCGCCCTCGTGACCGCCCTGGCCACCCTGTCGGCCGGCATCTGGGCGACGGCCGTCCTCGGCTTCCTCGGGGCCGGGGTCCTCTCGTACTGGATCCCGCGGGCGGCCCCTGGGTCGGCCGCACCCGTGCGTTCCCGGCGCTGACCCGCGGCGTCAGGGCGTCCGGGTCCTGCCGCATCGAGCGATGCCTCCCGGTGCAGCAGGGCCGGGAGGGGGACTGTTCGACCATGCCCACCCGCCGTCGTCGTGCAGTGGGAGGAGTCGCGGTGCCGCCGGCCTCAGCGCCGCGCCCTGCGGGCGATCGCCCGCGCCGCCAGCGCCGCCCCCGCCGTCGCGGCCACCCAGGGGCCGGCGACGACGATCGGGTCAATCCACAGGTGGTTGACGTCCACGCGTTTCCTGCCGACGCGCGACGCGATCCCGTGCCGCCGCCGCTCCGCGAGGATGCCCGTCTCGGTGACCGGGTTGTCCGGGCGCAGCGAGGCGAACGACCTCAGATGCGCACCCCAGGCGTCCACACGGTCGCCGGCCAGAAGGATGAGCCAGTGGGCGGCCCGCCCCTCGCCGTACCGGTAGGCGTACCGCCGGATGCTCCCCGAGACGCCGTGCAGCGGCGCGCTCGTCCCGAAGACCGGTGTCAGCTGTCCGTGCTCGATCGAGCGTTCACGGCCCTCCCGGCCCTGCTGCTCCTCCGGGTAGTCCCAGTGGGCACCGGTGCCGGCCGGATCGAACACCTCCCGCGGATAGGAGGGCCGGTCCTTCGGGTCCAAATCCGCGCCCCAGCCCGGGATCCTCGCCCGGAGGGCCTCGGCGCTGGGGATGTCGGTGGGCTTGTTCGCGACGTAGGGGGTGGACGGCGTCGATGAGGACATGGGGGTCTCCTAGCTGGGGTCCGCGATGATGAGCGGTTTGATGCATCCGTCGAGCTTCGCCGAGAACATGTGGTATCCCTCGGCGATGTGCTCCAGGGGGATCCGGTGCGTGACGATGTCATTGGGTTTGAGGTAGCCGTTCCGGATGTGCTCGAACAGGCGCGGCCACTGCCGCTTCACCGGCGTCTGGTTCATGCGCAGGGTCAGGCCCTTGTTGAGCGCGTCCCCGAACTTCACGGCGCTGAAGATCGGGCCGTAGGCTCCGACGACGGACACCGTGCCCCCTTTGCGCACGGAGTCGATGGCCCAGTTCAGGGCCACGGGGGAGCCGCCCTGCAGCTTGAGCTTGGTCCCCGTGACCTGCTGGAGGAAGCTGCCGTCCGCCTCCGCACCCACGGCGTCGATCACGACGTCGGCGCCGAGGTAGTCCGTGGTCCTCTTCATCTCCACGATGATGTCGTCGTACTCCGCGAAGTTGAAGGTCTCGGCCTGCGCGAAGACGCGTGCTTTCTCCAGGCGGTACTCGAGGTGGTCGATGACGATCACCCTCCCGGCACCCATGAGCCATGCGGACTTGGCGGCGAACAGCCCGACGGGTCCTGCGCCGAACACCACCACGGTGTCACCCTCGACGATGTCGCCGAGCTGCGCTCCGAAGTACCCGGTGGCCAGGGCGTCCGTGAGCAGCACCGCGTCCTCGCTGTCCATCCAGTCGGGGATGATCGTCGGTCCGACGTCGGCGAACGGCACGCGCACGAACTCGGCCTGGCCTCCGTCGTACCCGCCCGTGGTGTGCGAGTAGCCGTAGATGCCGCCCACCGCCGTGGCATTCGGATTGACGTTGTGGCAGTTGGAGAACAGCCCACGGGCGCAGTAGTAGCAGGACCCGCAGTAGACGTTGAACGGCACCATCACGCGGTCGCCGCGCGTGAGGTTCTGCACCGAAGAGCCCACCTCCTCGACGACGCCGATGAACTCGTGGCCGAACGTGTGGCCGATCCGCGTGTCCGGCATGAGGCCGTGGTACAGGTGCAGGTCCGAGCCGCAGATCGCGGCCGTGGTCACCCGGATGATGGCGTCGTTCGGGTGCTGGATCGTCGGCATCGGCTTCTCCTCGACCCGGATCTTGTACGGGCCGCGGTACACCATGGCTCTCATCGGACGTCTCCCTCGTCGCTGGTCCGGCCAGCGTTGCACCACCGCTGCGGCGGGGCAACGCTCGGCGGACCCACCGAAAAGGACGTGCGCGGCGGCGGCGGGGGTGTTAGTGGGCGGTGCGTGCGGGGGCGGACACGCGGGCCTGCGCTGAGAAGAACCACCCGGCGGCGCCCGCGAGGGTGAAGCCGACACCGATGATCCAGGTGAGCCCCCACCAGAAGAACAGCGGAATGTCGGCGGTGCCCGGTTCGGGGGCCGGACCGAGGGCCAGCACGGAGAGGTAGAGCACCATGGACAGCGCCAGGCCACCGATCCCCAGCACCCAGCACGCCACCAGCCAGCCGCGCCAGGAGGCCCAGTGTGCGTTGTAGCCGTGCCAGCTGTTCCAGTGGTCGCCGGTCCGCATGATGATCAGGCCGCCGATGAGCGTCCAGGTCCCGACGGCGAGGAGCGCGGCGACGACGTCCGCCGGGCGGTGCCAGAGGTTGAAGAACGTGGCCGCGCCCGCCAGGACGGAATAGGACCCGCCGGCGGCCGCGGCGAACGGCCGCCACCGCGGGGTCACGATGATGAAGACGGCGGCCGCCGCCGAGGCTGCGAGCGTCGTATGCCCGGAGGGTAATGAATTGAAGGCGAGTGTCGCCACGCCCCGGTCCGGGCGGTCGAACACGATGTTCTTGAGCAGCTGCGTGGTCAGGTTCGCGGCGAGGATGACGCCGACGGCGGTCACCGCGGCCGCGACCCGCCGACGCACCACGGCCACGAACAGGATGGCGGCGGCAGCGACGACCACCGAGACGAGCGGCAGGGTGTCGAGGAACTGCAGGAACGGGAGCTGCGTGTCGGGCGCGGCGACGTCGGCCTCGCGCCAGGCGGATTCGTCCGCGAACTGGCCCCTGGTGGTCCGGACGAAGGCCCAGTAGGTCCAGCCGAGCGCCGAGGCGCAGAAGACCGCGGCCAGCACGAACAACAGCGGCGAGCGTGCTGCCCGCGCCGATCCGGTGGAGGTTCGCTGGGACGTCATCCCGTCCATCGTTCCACACGATGCGTCCGGCTCCGTCACCGTCCCGTGACCTCCGAGGAGGCCGGCAGCTCCCGTAGCCTGAGGGCGTGCACACCTCGGACCCGCCCCTGCCGGACGCCCTTCCCCTACCGGCCCTCGAGGAGGTGGCCGCGTCCGCGCGGATCGTCTCGGTGCCCATGCGCGTGAAGTTCCGCGGCGTCCTCGTCCGGGAGGCCCTGCTGGTCCGGGGGCCGGCCGGTTGGGGGGAGTTCTGCCCGTTCCTGGAGTACGACGACACCGAATCCGCCCCGTGGCTCGCAGGCGCCCTCGAAGCGGCCTGGCACGGCTTCCCGGACCCGGTGCGGTCCGCGGTCCCGGTGAACGCGACGGTGCCGGCCGTCGGTGCCGCCGATGTCGAGGGGGTGCTGGCCCGCTTCGGGGACGTCGGCGCGGTCAAGGTGAAGGTGGCCGAGCGGGGGCAGTCACTCGCCGACGACGTCGCCCGGGTCGCCGAGGTGCGCCGCCTCCTTCCCGGGGCCGGCATCAAGATCGACGCCAACGGCGGCTGGGACGTGGGCGGGGCGCTCCGGGCCCTCGACGCCCTCGGCCGGTTCGGCCTGCAGTACGTGGAGCAGCCGGTGGCGGACATCCCCGGGCTCCGCACGGTCCGGCTCGAACTGCGCCGCCGGGGGGAGACGGTCCTCGTCGCGGCCGACGAGAGCGTGCGGCGCCAGGACGATCCGCTCCGGGTGGCCCGCGAGGACGCCGCCGACGTCCTCGTCATCAAGGCTCCGCCGCTCGGCGGCGTGCGGCGGGCCCTGGACATCATCGACCGTGCCGGGCTGCCCGCCGTCGTCAGCTCCGCCCTCGACACCTCCGTGGGCATCCGCGCCGGGGTGGCCCTCGCCGCCGCGCTCCCGGCACTCCCGTACGCGTGCGGCCTCGCCACGGTCTCGCTCATGGCCGGCGATGTCACCGATACCTCCCTCGTCCCCGAGCACGGGTCCCTCCCGGTGCGGGACGTCGAGGTCTCCCAGGAGCGGCTGGAACGCTACGCGGCCGGCGAGGACCGGCGGCGCTGGTGGCTGGACCGCCTGGCACGGTGCCACGGGGTGCTCGCCGCGGGCCGGCAGCGCTGATGCCTGTTCCGGTCCCGTTCACCGGCGGTTCACCGGCGGGCACCGCGGCTGTTCAGCTGCCCTCGACAGGGTGAGGTGGAACACTGCTCATCCTGTCGAGAGGTACCCCCATGACTGACACCGCGCGCCGCCTGCTGCCCATGCTCGGCCACACCAAGGGAAAGCGCAGCGCCGTCACGTGCGCCCTGAAGTGTGACAACGCCTGCGCCGACGCCGTCTGCAACACGTCGGGCAACAACTACTTCCGCGACATCGTCTCGCGCGAATTCTCGCGCCGCAGCGCTCTCGGCGCGGGAGCGGCAGGTGCCCTCACGCTCCTCGTCGCGGGCCAGACCGGTGCGGGCTCAGCACAGGCCGCCCCCGGCGGCGCGAGGGCGAACGCACTGGCCTTCAACGCCATCGCGCCCGTGGACGCGCTGGTCGACGACATGACCGTGCCGCAGGGCTACGGCTGGAAGCCCGTCATCCGGTGGGGCGATCCGCTCTTCCGCACGTCACCGGACTTCGACGCGAACAACCAGACCGCCGCCGCGCAGGCGCTGCAGTTCGGCTACAACTGCGACTACACCGACGTCCTCGAGATCGCCGGGAGCAAGGGCCGCCGTGCGGTGCTGTTCGCCAATCACGAGTACACGAACGAGAACATCATGGTGCCCCCGACGACGCCCGCGGCTGAGGTCCGCGGCATCGGCAAGGCGGCCCACGGAGTGTCCGTCGTCGAACTCGAGCGCAGGAACAGGAACAAGCCATGGTCCTATGTCCAGGGCGCCCCGCTCAACCGGCGCTACCTGACCACCACCCCCTATGAGGTGACCGGCCCGGCCGCCGGATCGGACCTGCTGAAGACCAAGGACGACCCGGCAGGCCGCACCATCCTCGGCACCCTCGGCAACTGCGCCGGTGGCACCACGCCGTGGGGCACCATCCTCTCCGGCGAGGAGAACTTCAACGGCTACTTCGTGGCTGCCGGCACCAGCGACGGCGACCGCCGTTACGGCATCACCAGCAAGCCGACGGCGCGCGGCTGGGAGATCGACGAGCCGCGCTGGGACACCCGCAACGCAGGCTACGAGAACGAGAAGCACCGCTTCGGCTACATCGTGGAGGTCGACCCGTTCGATCCCACGTCGACGCCGAGGAAGCACTCCGCGCTGGGACGCTTCAAGCACGAGGGCGCGAACGTGACCGTCGCCGCCGACGGGCGCGTCGTCGCCTACATGGGCGACGACGAGCGCTTCGACTACCTGTACAAGTTCGTGTCCACGAAGAAGGTCCAGCCGGGCACCAGCCCTGCTGCGCGCAGGGCCAACATGACGCTGCTGAGCGAGGGCTCGCTGTACGTCGCCCGCTTCCAGGGCAACTCCGTGGCCGAGATCAACGGCACCGGCACGCTCCCGTCCGATGGCGCGTTCGACGGCGTGGGCGAGTGGCTGCCGCTGCTCGTCGACAACACGTCCGTGGTCGCGGGCATGACCGCTGCCGAGGTGTCCGTCTTCACGCGGATCGCCGCGGACAAGATGGGCGCCACCAAGATGGACCGGTGCGAGGACGTCGAGCCGAACCCGCGGACCGGCAAGGTGTACGTGGCGTGCACCAACAACACGAACCGCGGCGTCGGTACCAGCGCCGTCGCCGATGAGGCCAACCCCCGCACCGCGAATCGTGACGGGCACGTCGTCGAGCTCACGGAAACGGGCGGCAATGCCACCGGCACGCGCTTCACGTGGAACCTGCTGCTGGTCTGCGGTGATCCGGCCCGGAACCCCACCACCTACTTCGCGGGCTACCCGACGGACAAGGTCTCCCCCATCTCCTGCCCCGACAACGTGGCCTTCGATTCGGCGGGCAACCTGTGGATCTCGACGGACGGCCAGCCGAGCGCCATCGGCTTCGCCGACGGCCTGTTCAAGGTGGGACTCGAGGGTGCCGAGCGCGGCCGCGTGCAGCAGTTCCTCGCCGTCCCCCGCGACGCCGAGACCTGCGGCCCCATCATCCACGACCAGGACGGCACCGTCTTCGTGGCGGTGCAGCACCCCGGCGAGGACGGCAGCTGGGAGGCGCAGGCGTCGCTCTTCCCCGACTACGTGCCCCTGGGCGGCAGCCCCCGCAAGGGCGACGCCGCGCTGCCGCGCCCGTCGGTCGTCCAGGTCTACAAGGCGTCCGAGGGTCGCCGCGACGAGGACCACTCGGGCCGGGGGCGCGGACGGCAGCCCGGCAAGCCACGCCCCAAGGGCAACCCGAACGAGACCCGGGGCGGCCGTGACGCCAAGTAGGCACTGACACCCCGACGCGACCCCACCCCCGGGTGGGGTCGCGTCACCGTCGGGGTGGAAGGATGGAACGGTGACACACGTGGGCGACACAGAGACCGGACCAACAGCGACACCCCTCGACTCCGCGACCTCGGCCGCGCGTGCCGTCCGGGCCCTCGTGGCCGGCGGCGTGAGGGACGTCGTCATCGCCCCCGGGTCCCGCAGCGCCCCCCTCGCCTACGCCCTGTCCGCTGCGGAGGACGCCGGGCTCGTCCGGCTGCACGTGCGGATCGACGAGCGGTCCGGCGCCTTCACCGCCCTGGGGCTCGCGCTCGGCGCCCAGCGCCCGGCAGCGGTGGTCACGACGTCGGGCACGGCCGTGGGCGAACTCCTGCCCGCGGTCATGGAGGCGAACCACGCCGCCGTGCCCCTGGTGGTCGTCTCCGCCGACCGGCCCGGCGAGCTGCGCGGCACCGGCGCCAACCAGACCACGGTGCAGCCGGGCCTGTTCGGCGTGCATGTACGCGCGGGCGTGGACGTCGGAGCGGGGGAGGACCCGACCGGCGCCATCGGGGATGCCCTGCGCGCTGCCGTGGGTCGTCCTGCGGACGGCCCGGCCGCCCGGCCGCCCGGTCCCGTGCACCTGAACCTCGCCTTCCGCGATCCGCTGGTGCCCGGGGACCACCCGGAGGAGCCCGCACCCGATGTCCGTTCCGATGTCGCCCCCGGCACCGCCGGCACGGTCGCTCGGGAGGAGCCGCGCGAGGAGACAGGGCCGGTGGCCCCCCAGCAGCCCGGCAGCAGGACCGTCGTCGTCGCCGGTCACGGCGCGGGGGAGCTCGCCGCGGTGTTCGCCGCGCACCTCGACCTCCCGCTGCTCGCGGAGCCGTCCTCCAACGCGCGGTTCGGCAGCAGCGCCGTCGCCCCGTACCGGCTGCTCCTGGAGCATCTCGGCCCCGCCATCACACGCGTGGTGGTCTTCGGGCGCCCCACGCTGTCCCGCCCGGTCACGGCGCTGCTGGCCCGGGCCGACGTCGAGCACGCGCTGTACCTGCCCGTGCCCGCCGCCTGGTTCGAGGAGGGCCGGCGTCCCGAGCGCATCATCGACTCCCTGCCTGAACTGCTCGCGTTCGCCGGGCGCGGTGAGGAGGGTTGGCTGCGGTCGTGGCGGGAGGCCGGGGCTGCGGCCGAGGCCCGCCTCCAGTCGCTGCTGGCGGACGAGCGGTCCATGACCGGGCTGCACGTGGCCGACGCCGTCTGGGAGCACACGGACGGCAACCTGGTGCTCGGCTCGTCCAATCCGATCCGGGACGTGGACCTCGTCGCCGCGACGGACTGGCATCCGCTGGAGGTCTTCGCGAACCGCGGGCTCGCCGGGATCGACGGCACGATCTCGACGGCGACCGGCGTGGCCCTCGCGGCGGGCATCCCCACGCGCGCCCTCCTGGGGGACCTCACCTTCCTGCACGACGTCGGGGGGCTGCTGCTCGGCAGCGGCGAACCGCAGCCCGACCTGCAGCTCGTGGTCCTCAACGACGGCGGGGGCGGGATCTTCGGGCTGCTCGAGCACGGAGCCCCGAGGACGACGGCGCGCTACGGCCCCGCCGTCGAGCGACTGTTCGGGACGCCGCACACCGTGGACCTCGCCGCGCTCGCCGCCGCCTACGGGCTGCGCTACGAGCGGGCGACGACGCTGCAGGAGCTGGATACGGCGATGGAGCGGCCCATCAGGGGCCGCTCCATCCTGGAGGTCCGGGCGGAGCGCTCGACGCTCCGGGACCTCCACGCGCGCGTCCGCCGGGCGGTGGCGTCCGCGGTGCGTCCCGCCTAGAGCACCTTCGAGAGGAAGAGCTTCGTGCGCTCGTGCTGCGGGTTCCCGAGCACGTCCTCGGGCTTGCCCTGCTCCACGACGACGCCGCCGTCCATGAAGACCACGCGGTCGCCGACCTCCCGGGCGAAGCCCATCTCGTGCGTGACCACCATCATGGTCATGCCCTCCCTGGCCAGCTGCTTCATGACCTCGAGGACGTCACCGACGAGCTCGGGGTCCAGGGCGCTGGTGGGCTCGTCGAACAGCATCATGTCGGGGTCCATCGACAGGGCGCGGGCGATGGCGACGCGCTGCTGCTGGCCGCCGGAGAGCTGCGCGGGGAAGGCATCGGCCTTCTCCGCGAGGCCCACCTTGGCGAGGTTCCGGTGGGCCACCTCGATCGCCTCGGCCTTGCCGCGCTTCTTGGCGCGCTGCTGGGCGAGGGTGAGGTTCTTCAGGACGCTCAGGTGCGGGAAGAGGTTGAACTGCTGGAAGACCATGCCGATGCGCGTGCGCACGGCGTCGAGGTCCGTCTCGCTGTCCGTGATGTCCACGCCCTCCACCATGACCGTGCCGGTGGTGGGCTCCTCGAGCCGGTTGACGCAGCGCAGCAGGGTGGACTTGCCCGAGCCGGAGGGCCCGATGACGCAGACCACCTCGCCGTGGTCCACGTGGAAGTCGATGCCCTTGAGCACCTCGTTGGTGCCGAAGTTCTTGCACAGGGCGCGGACCTCGATGGCGGGGGCCGCCGTCGAACGCGCGGCGGCCGATGCTGGATGTGCCACCGGAATCACCGGCCTCTCTTGTTGTGTCGTTCGAGCTTCGCCACGAGCTGGGTGAGCGGCAGCGTGATCACCAGGTACAGCAGCGCGGCGACCACGAGGGGTGTCGCGTTGGCCTGGCTGGTGAGGGCGTCCCGCGAGAACGTGGTCAGTTCGCGGTCGCCGATAGCCATGCCCGCGATGAAGAGGAGCGAAGTGTCCTTGATGAGGATGACCAGCTCGTTCGTCAGCGGGGGCGTGATGATGCGGAAGGCCTGGGGGAGGATCACGGTCAGCATGGTCCACGGCCCGTTCATGCCGAGGGAGCGCGCCGCCTCGACCTGCCCCTTGGGGACGGCCTCGATGCCGGCCCGGATGGTCTCGGCGATGTAGGCGGACGAGACGATGATGAGGGCGATCAGTCCCGCACCGGCATTGCCGCCGGGCGCCCGCCACTGGAAGGCGATGGGGATGGCGTACGCGAACCCGAAGATGACCAGCAGCGCCGGGAGACCGCGGAACAGCTCGATGTAGCCGGTCGCGAACCAGCGGTACGGCAGCACAGGGGAGAGTTTCATGAGAGCCAGCAGCAGGCCGAGCAGCAGGCCTCCGACGAAGGCGATGGCCGTGTAGACGACCGTGTTCTTCGCCGCGATCGTGACGATCTCGGGGAAGACTCCCATGGCCACGTCGAGGTTGAAGAAGTACGCCCGGATCGTCGCCCAGTCGGCGGCGAGGAGCACGAAGACGACGACGGCGGCGAAGACCGCGTAGAGGACGCCTTGGGTGAGGCGTCTGCGGGTTGAACGTTTCACGCGGGGATCTACCTTCCTTCGGGAGGTGGCACCCGTACGGCCCCGGAGTCGTCGGACATCCGGGGCCGCACGGGCAGGGCTGGGCTACTCCGCGAAGTAGGAGTCGTAGATTTCCTGGTACTTGCCGTTCTCACGCAGCGAGGCCAGCTGTTCGTTGACGGCGGCCACGAGTTCCTCGCTGCCGGTCTTGGCCATGATGAAGCCGTACTGCTCGTCGGTCGGCAGTTCCTCGGCGATCGTGAACGCGCCGTCCTCGGTGTGGCCGATGTTCACCGGGAGATCCTGCAGCAGGGCGTCGACGTTCCCGGCCTGGATGGCGGCGAACATCTCGGCGTCCGAGGGGAACTGGACCAGTTCCGCCTCGGGTGCGTTCTCCGCGGCGTAGGTGGCACCGGTGGTGCCCTGCTGGACGCCCACCTGCTTGCCGGCGAGGTCGTCGATCGAGGCGATGTCCGAGTCGGTCGGCACGAGGACGGACTGCAGGGAGTCGTAGTACGGGTCCGAGAACGCCAGGTTCGCCTTGCGCTCCTCGGTGATGGTGACGGCGCTGGCGCCGATGTCGCACTGGCGGGAGCCCAGGACGGCGCCGCTCTGGAGGCCGTCGAAACCGACGTCCTGCACGGAGAGCTCAAGGTCCATGCCCGCGGCGATCTCCTTCATCAGGTCCATGTCGAAGCCGGTGTACTCGCCGTTCTCCTCGAACTCGAAGGGCGGGTAGGGGATGTCCGAGCATACGGTGAGCGAACCTTCGGAGACGAGGTTCAGGCCGCTCGCCTCCTCGGACCCGGCGTCGTCGGAGCCTCCGCCACAGGCGCTCAGCGCGAGTGCGCCGGCGGCCATGGCGGCCAGCAGTGCTGATTTCTTGGAAAGCATGGGTACCTCACTTGGGCGGACGGGGGTGGAACGGGGGACGGTCCTGCTGATTCTAGCCTCAAGGAGAGGTGCATCACAGGCGACAGGGGTTGCCCATCGGTAATCCGGGTCCTGTCATCGGGACAGGCCGAGGGCTTCGATCATCGGCCGGAACTTGCTCCACGTCTCCGCGAGCTCGGCCTCCGGCTGCGAACCCTCGACGATCCCGCACCCCGCGTAGAGCCGCACGCGCGTGGGCGTCTCGACGACGGCGCCGCGGAGGGCGATGCCCCACTCGCCGTTGCCCCCGGCGTCGATCCAGCCCACCGGCCCGGCGTACGGACCGCGCTGCAGGTGCTCGAGTTCGCGGATGAGCGCTCCGGCGACCGTCGTGGGGGTGCCGCAGACCGCGGCCGTGGGATGGAGCGCCTGGACGAGGGCCAGCGACGTCGGCACCCGGCCGTCGTCGTCCGCGGCGAGCTGCGCCGTGACGTCCGAGGCGAGGTGCCACACGTTGGGCAGCTGCAGCACGAACGGCTCGCTGTGGGAGGTCATGGAACTCGTGAACGGCTGGAGGGTCTCGGTGAGCGAGTCGATCGCGATCTGGTGCTCGTGGAGCTGCTTCTCGGACCCCGCGAGGACGCGGTCGGCGTAGCCGGGGTCGCCGGCCGGGGCGTCGGCCCGGTCCAGGGTCCCGGCGAGCACGCGGGCGCGGGCCGTGTTGTTCTCCACCTTGATGAGCATCTCCGGCGTCGACCCGATCAGGCCGTCGACGGCGTACGTCCAGCAGTCCTCGTACCGCACCGCGAGCTCGCGCAGCACCTGCGCCGTCGCGACGGGCGTCTCGAGGTGCGCGACGACGTCCCGCGCCAGCACGAGCTTGCTCAGCTCGCCGGCCTGCACGTGCTTCACGCCCTCGGCGACCGCACGCTGGTACTGGTCCTCGCTGAGCACGCCCGGGCCCAGGCGGTCGCCGGGGCCTGGCGAACGCCCGGCGTCGGGCTCCATGAGGTAGGCGGCGAGAGCCGCTTCCGCCGCCTCCGCGCTCAGCTCGGCCTCGGCGTCGTCGGTGATGAGGGTCAGCCAGGCCCGGCCCTCGCTGCAGCCCACCACCACCGCAGGGACGATCAGGCGCGATTCGTGCGGCGAGGTCTTGGAGAAGGCGAAGGAGCCGAAGGCGATGAGGCCGCTGCCCGGGACGCCGAGATCGTCCAGCACCTCCGCGCCGGCGAGTTCGCGGCGCCACCACTCCTGGGCCTGCGTGAAGCGGTCCGGGCCGGTGACCGTGAACCGGGCGGTCTCACCGTAGGCCACGAGTCCGCCTCCGCGGCGGATCCAGGTGTGGGCGTCGTTGCGGACCACGTACTCGAGCAGACCCGTCCGCGGGTCCATGTCCGCCTGCGCCACGGTGATGCTGCGGAGTCCGCGGGACTGTCCGGGCGCAGGGGGCAGCGCAGTGAGGGACGGAGTGCTCATGATGCCTCAAGCGTACTCCGCGGCGTGGCGCCGCATTCGTGCGGGGCCGTGAGGTTCGGCACGTCGGGAGGACGCCGGTCGGGCGATCGGAGTTTCTTTGAGATAATGAGCGGGTGAATCGTGCATCGCTGGAGAAGCGGCCTGACGAAGTAGCAGCCATGTTCGACGACGTGGCGCCCAAGTACGACGTCGTCAACGACGTCCTGTCGATGGGGCAGACGCGCCGATGGCGCCGCATCGTCGTGGACGCCGTCGGCGCGGAGCGGGGGCAACGCGTCCTGGACCTCGCTGCCGGCACCGGCACGTCGAGCGAGCCGTACGCGGACGCGGGCATCGACGTCGTGGCCTGCGACTTCTCGCTCGGCATGCTGAAGGTGGGCAAGCGACGCCGCCCGGACATCGACTTCGTGGCGGGGGACGCCATCAACCTGCCCTTCGCGGACAACTCCTTCGACGCATGCACCATCTCCTTCGGCCTGCGCAACGTGAACGAGCCGAAGAAGGCACTCGCCGAGATGCTGCGCGTCACGCGGCCGGGTGGACGCCTGGTCGTCGCGGAGTTCTCCCAGCCCACCGTCGCGCTCTGGCGCACCACCTACACCGAGTACCTCATGCGCGCACTTCCCGCGATCGCCCGCAAGGTCAGCTCCAACCCGGACGCCTACGTGTACCTCGCCGAGTCCATCCGGGCCTGGCCCGACCAGGACCGGCTGGCCGCCTGGATCGGTGACAGCGGCTGGGGCGACGTCGAGTACCGGAACCTCAACGGCGGCATCGTCGCCGTGCACCGTGCCACGAAGGCGCCCGCAGCACCGGGCGAGGAACCGCTCCTGCCGGGCCAGGTGCGGTTGCGCCGCCGGACGTCGGCGGTCCACTAGATGTCGGTCCTCATCGTCGGGGCCGGCCCTGCCGGTTCCACCGCCGCCTACTACCTCGCGAGCGCCGGGATCGAGGTGACGGTCCTCGAGAAGACGTTCTTCCCCCGGGAGAAGGTCTGCGGCGACGGCCTGACACCCCGCGCCACGCGGGAACTGCAGCTGCTCGGCCTGCCGCACGACGAGAGCGAGGGCTGGCGCCGCAATCGCGGCCTCCGCCTGATCGCCGGCAAGCGCACCGTCGAGGTGCCCTGGCCCGAGCTCAGCGACTTCCCCGACTACGGCCTGGTCCGCACGCGCCTCGGCTTCGACGAGGCCCTGGCCCGGCATGCCCGCTCCGCCGGCGCCACGATCCTCGAGGGCCACTCCGTGTCCTCCGCCGTCCGCGACGACGCCGGACGCGTCACGGGCGTCACCGTGAACCTGCTCGACGCCGACGGCCGCAGGACCGGCGGGACCCGCACCTTCACGGCCGATGTCGTCCTCGCCGCCGACGGCAATTCGACGCGGACCGCCGTCAGCCTCGGCATGCAGAAGCGCGACGACCGTCCGCTCGGCGTCGCCGTCCGTACCTACTTCACCAGCCCCCGCACGGACGACGACTGGATGGAGGGCTGGCTCGAGCTGCCCGACGCCAGCGGCAGGCCCCTGCCCGGGTACGGCTGGGTCTTCGGCGTCGGCGACGGCACCTCCAACGTGGGCCTCGGCATCCTGAACTCCTCCGCCGAGTTCGGCAAGCTGGACTACAAGCAGGTGCTGCGGGACTGGACCGCGGGCATGCCCGCCGAGTGGGGGTTCACGCCGTCGAACATGGTGGGCGGGATCCGTGGCGCGGCGCTGCCCATGGGCTTCAACCGGACTCCGCACTACAGCCCCGGGCTCCTGCTCCTCGGCGATGCCGGCGGCATGGTGTCGCCGTTCAACGGTGAGGGCATCTCCTACGCGATGGAGTCCGCCCGGTACGCCGCGGAGTTCATCGAGCGGGCGCAGGGCGTGGGCTCGCCGCTCGGCCGCGACCAGGTCATGTCCGGGTACGCGCCCTACGTGCGTGAGCAGTGGGGGAGCCACTTCACGCTCGGCCGCATCTTCGCGCAGCTGATCGGCAAGCCCGCCGTCATGTCGCTGGCCCTCCGCACCGGCATGCCCGTCCCCCTCCTCATGCGGTTCGTGGTGCGCATGCTCGCCAACCTCACGGACGCCGGCGGCCGGGGCTTCGAGGACCGCGTCATCCACCTGCTCGAGTCGCTGGTGCCCCCCACCTCCAACCAGCCGTCCCTGACCGGTCACCTGCGTGCGCAAAGCGCCGCCTCACTTGGTTAGTCTTAGACCGTGACACAATCCTTCGACTCCGGGTGGGCCAGCGCGGGCGTGACCAGCGCGCTGGACACGGCGGACACCCCCGGCGACGCCGTGCGCCTGCCTCCCGGGTTCGCCCTCATCGCCGAGGACCCGGAGCTCGGACCGTCCGTGTCGTCCTGCCTCGCCGAGGTGGAGAAGCAGCTCCGCAGCGCCATCGCCCACTCGGACCCGCTGGCCGACGCGACGAGCCGTCACCTCGTGGAGGCCGGTGGCAAGCGTATCCGGCCGCTCCTGACCATCCTCGCCTCGCACCTCGGCAACCCCGCGCGGGCCAAGGTGGTCCAGGCCGCCGTCGTCGTCGAACTGACGCACCTCGCCACGCTCTACCACGACGACGTCATGGACTCCGCCCCCTACCGCCGAGGCGCCCCGACCGCGCACGAGGTGTGGGGCAACTCCGTCGCCATCCTCACGGGGGACCTCATCTTCGCCCGGGCGTCGATCCTCGTCTCCGAACTCGGCGGTGAGGCCCTCGGCATCCAGGCGCGCACCTTCGAACGTCTCTGCCTCGGCCAGCTCCACGAGACCGTGGGCCCGCGCGACGGCCAGGACGCCCTCGAGCACTACCTCTCGGTGATCGCGGACAAGACCGGCTCCCTCGTGGCCGCCTCCGGGCAGCTCGGCGCCCTCTTCGCGGACACCCCGCGGGAGGTCATCGACGTCATGGTCTCCTACGGGGAGAAGGTCGGCGTCGCGTTCCAGCTGGCGGACGACGTCATCGACGTGACGGGCCGCAAGGTGACGTCGGGCAAGGCTCCCGGCACCGACCTCCGCGAAGGCGTCCCCACCCTCCCGGTCATCCTGCTGCGCCGCGCCGCGGCCGCGGGCGACCGGTCGGCCGCCGACGTCGTCGCGCTCGTCGACGGCGACCTGTCCTCCGACGACGCCCTCGCCGCCGCCGTCACCGCCGTGCGCGAGCACCCGCAGACCCAGGAGGCGTGGGCCGTGGCCCAGCAGTGGGCTGACGAGGCCGTGACCGCGCTGGAACCGCTCCCGGACAGCGTGGTCAAGCACGCGCTGGCGAGCTTCGCGCAGGCCGTGGTCAGCCGGGACGTCTAGCCACCGCCGTCGTTCCCCGCATCGCCGACTCCCGCCGTGGTTCAGCGGGGCAGGAAGGCCCTCAGCTCGTCGGCTTTCCGCGCCCTGATCTCCGGGTCCACGATCGGCCGCTTCGGGGTGAAGTAGAAGCCGTCGTCGTGCCAGCGCGGCAGGACGTGCTGGTGGTAGTGCCACACGTGCTGGCTGCCGGCCGGCTCGTTGTGCTGCCGGGTCGAGACGCCGTCGGGCTCCCAGGCGAGCTTGATGGCGATCGCGATGTCGCGCGTCAGCGTCATGATGCGGGCGGCGGCGTCATCCGGCAGTTCGTACAGCAGTTCGACGTGCTCACGCGGGGTGATCAGGACGTGGCCGGGGTTGGGGTCGAAGCCGTGCGAGGCGATGAACGCGAGTGCGAGGTCGTCGGCGTAGATGACGTCGCCCGGACGGCAGAGGTTCCTCGGGTTGCCGAGGTCCCCTCGCGCGAGATCGCAGAACGGGCACCGGTACCCCTCCGGCGCGTGGTGGGCGAACGGCATCAGTCCTCGTCGTCCTCCTCGAAGACCCACTCGAACAGGTCGAGCACGTATTCGCTGAAGGTGCCCTCCTCGCTCTGCCATTCGCCGCGGACGTTGTTGCGCCGCCAGACGATGGGGTCGGGGACGTCCAGCTGGTCCGCCCGCATGCCCCAGGTGTACTCCTCGTCCTCGTCCTCGAGGAACAGCAGGAAGCCGTCCTCGATCTCGAGTTCGTCGGGATCCCAGAAGAAGTGGAACGCCTCCATGATGTCCTCGGTGGCACCCACGGCACGGTAGAAGTCGCGCAGGGCCAGGGGCAGGTCGAAGTCCTTGCCCTCGAGCATCTCGGCCAGCTCGTCGTCGGACAGGCCGTCCTCCTCGGCCCACTCGTCCTCGAAGTACTGGGGCACCAGGGCGCGGAATTTGTCGGAAAACAGCTCAGTCACAAGTACTCCAGGAGTGGGGTTGGGGATACCCCCATCCTAGCGGCCGCGTCCGACGCCCGGGCTACCTCTGCGCGTCCCGCGTCCGCGCGGCGAGCGGCGCGTGCCAGCCGTAGCGCCAGGCGAGGACCCGCAGGGAGAACACGAGCGAGGCGGCGAGCGTCCCCGTGACGAGCGTGAAGGTCCCGGTCAGGTAGAGCACGGTGACGACGACGGCGCCCAGCATGGCGGGGAGCGCATAGATGTCCCGTGGGTCGAAGAGCTGCGGGACCTCGTTCGCGACGACGTCGCGCAGCAGGCCGCCGCCGACCGCGGTGGTGACGCCCAGCAGGGCGGCGGAGACCGGGTGCAGGCCGGCATCGAGCGCCTTGAGGGTGCCGGTGATGCAGAACAGGGCCAGCCCGCCGGCGTCGAAGACGACCAGGACGCGCATGCCGCGTTCCACGCCGGAGAACACGAAGTACACGAGCACGGTGGCGAGCAGTGGGGGCACCAGGTAGGCGGGATTCGTGAAGGCTGCGGGCGGGACGTTGATGATCAGGTCCCGGGCCACCCCGCCGCCGAGCGAGGCCAGGGACGCGAGCAGGAGCGACCCCACGAGGTCGAAGCCCTTGCGGGCCGCCAGCAGGGATCCGGAGACGGCGAAGAAGAACACGCCGAGGAGGTCGGCGCCGAGCGCCACGTGTGAAGCGGTATCCATCTCATCCTTCGGCGTTCCGGCGGGGGCGCCCGCGGGGCCCGGGGGACGGGCGCCAGGAGGGCCCATCCAGCATGACAGACGGGCCGGGCCGGCCCGGCACTAGGCTGGGCCCATGACGAGCACGGACGCGGGCGGCACGACGACGACGGAGCCGAGGGCGAAGGACGGCTCACGCGCGATGCGCGTGGCGGCCCGGCTGATCGGCCTCCTGCCGACGAAGAGGAACCTGGACGGCACCGACTGGGTGAACGCGAAGTACCCGGGCCGCAGCTACCCGGCGGCGGCCGCCATCCCGTGGACGCTGAAACAGACACACACCATCCAGGAGAAGCGGATCGACGGCATCAGGACCATCACGGTCCGCCCGCTGCTCGGCGCGACCCGCTCGCACATCATCTACACGCACGGCGGGATCTACATCAACGAGCTGGCCCGGCCGCACTGGTGGATCATCGCCGAACTGACGAAGCGGACCGGCGCCGCCGTCACGGTGCCCCTGTACAGGCTGGCACCCGAGAGCAGCTACCGGGAGGCCTTCCCGTACCTCGTGTCCGTGTTCCGCGACGTCCTGACGACGTCGGCGCCCGAGGACGTCACGCTGATGGGCGACTCGGCGGGCGGCGCGCTCGCCGTCGCACAGACCTGGGCGTTCCGGGACGCCGGGCTTCCCGCGCCCGGTCGTGTCGTCGCCTTCTCGCCCTGGCTCGACGTCACCGCCACCAACCCCGACATCCCGGCCTACGACGCCGTCGATCCGATGCTCTCCGTGGCGGGCGGCGTGCAGGCGGGGCTGTGGTGGGCGGACGGCGACGACCCCCGGACGCCGCTGGTCAGCCCTGCCTGCGCACCGGACGATCTGCTGGCGGCCCTGCCGCGCACGCGGATCTACCAGGGCACGCGCGACGTCTGCATGGCGGACGCGGCGGTCTTCCGGGACCGTGCGGTCGCGGCCGGTGCCGCCGTCGAGATGAAGGTCCACCCCGGCGGCTTCCACGTGTTCCCGGCGTTCCCGCGCCTCCCGGAGTCCCGGGAGGTCTATGCGGACATCGCCGCGTTCCTCGGCAGGCCGGCCCTCCCGTGACAGGCCCCCCGAATCCTGAGTCCCGGGAGAGCGGCTGCCGACGGGTCAGCCCTGGCCGGAGTCCCGGGACAGGACCCAGACGTTGGTGTCGCCCTCACGCTCCACCGTCACGGTGGTGACGAGGGCGCGGATCATCGAGAGCCCGCGCCCGGACTCGTCGTAGTCCTCCAGCAGCGCGTCGTCGTCCGGACCGGGGAGGTCGGAGGGTCCCGCGAGGTCGGGCACAGGGTCCAGCGGCGCGGCCCCGATCTCGCTGATGACGGCGCGGAGCCTCTCGACGGCGACGGTGAGCTCGACGCCGAGGAGGAGGGTGGCGCCCTCCGTGGGGACGCCGTGCTGGACGACGTTGCTCGCAGCCTCGATCACCGCGGTGGTGAAGGCCATCTGGTCCGGCGCCGGCACGAAGGCGGCGTCCAGCCACAACTGCTCCAGGAGGACGTGCAGGTCCTCGATGGCCTGCTCCGCCGCGGGTTCCTCGAGGGTGCGCCGTGCCAGGATGTCAGTCATTGCCGAAGGCTTCGCCGGCGGTTGCATGGGGCGTGAGCACCCGGTTCATGCTGGTGAGTTCGAGCACCATGGTGACCTGCGGCTGGACGGCGGCGATCCGCAGGTCGCCGCCGGACTGCCGGGCCAGCTTCAGGCAGCCGATGAGCGCGCCGAGGCCCGAGGAGTCCATGAAGCTGGTGTCCGCCAGGTTCACGACGATCCGCTTCCCGCCCCCGTTGACCACCTCGTCCACGACCTTGCGCAGCTTCGGTGCCGCGACCATGTTCAGGCGTCCGTTCGCCGCGACCTCGGTGTAATGGCCTTTGTCCTGGACCGTGAATTCCATCTGCTCTTCCCTCTTCCGCTGCCTGTCGGCATGTGCTGGATCTCGTGAATCGTCGCGCGCGTCGGGCGCGATCCGGGTCCTGCCGGCCCGGTTCCGGCCGGGAGCGTCAGCCCCGCGCGTGGCGCAGGATGACGACCGTGACGTCGTCGGCGACCTCGGGGACGTCCGCCAGACCCAGCAGCACCGCGCAGGCCTCCTCGGCGCCCGCCGCCGCGGAGACCACGCCGGCCACCGCCTCCGTGAACTGGTCGACCGTCTCGTAGATGTCGAGCAGGCCGTCGCTCACGATCGCGAGCGAATCGCCGGGCTCGAGGCGCAGGGTGGCGGCGGGCCAGACCTGGTCCGGCCACGCACCGACGGGCGGCCCCGCCGAGGGCAGGCGGGTCACGGTGCCGTCCGCCGCGACGTGCAGTGCGAGGCCGTGCCCGGCGTCGACGTAGCCGACGACGCCGCTGGCGGCATCGAGGCGGCCGTGGAACAGCGTGACGAAGGAGCTGGTGTGGTCGAGGTCGGCCTCCGTGGCCCGCGCCGCCGTCGCGAACGCGGTCTCGAGGCTCGGCTGGGACGCGACGGAGCGCATGATCGCGCGGACGGTCGCCGCGACCAACGCCGCGCCCATGCCCTTGCCCATGGCATCGGCGACGGTGAAGTGCAGACCGTCCGGCGTCGGGTACCAGTCGTAGAAGTCACCGCCGACGCTCCTCGACGGCCTGAAGCGCCCGGCCAGTTCGAAGTCGTCGAGGACGAGGCGGTCGCGGGGGAGCAGGTTCTGCTGCACCTCGGCGGCACGCCGGCGTTCGTCCGCGTTCGCGACGTCGACGGCGGACTGGTGGCTCTGGCGGCGGAACAGCGAGTTGATGCGGGCCACCAGCTCCCGGGGGCTGAAGGGCTTGCTGATGTATTCGTCGGCGCCCGTCTCGAGGCCTGTGAGGCGTTCGATCTCGTCGGTGCGGGCCGTGATCATGAGGATGTAGGCGTCGGAGAAGGTGCGGACCTCGCGGCAGATCTCCACGCCGTCGCCGTCGGGCAGGTTGAGGTCAAGGGTGATGAGATCGGCACCCGCGCGTGCCAGGCGCAGCCCCTCGCGCGCGGTCGCGGCTTCGGTGACCTCGAAGCCCTCGCGCTTCAGGATCTGGACGAGCAGGCCCCGAATATCGACGTCGTCCTCGACAACGAGGGCACGGCGGATCTCCGGGGCGACAGTCATGGTCCTCATTAAACGCTACGGTGCGCGGCCTTCCGGACGCGGCACACGGCTTCGCCCGAATCACCGGGTTGTTGCGGCGAACTTGAGGCGATCTTGAGGGGTCGACCGTCTTTCACGCCCCGGAATCACGGGGCTGCCGCGTTATTCTTTCGCTGCGGGCGGGAATCGCCCCGTTCATTCCGACGGACGAGTTCGACGAGCACCAGGGGGCGCGGCCATCAGATGGACAGAGTGCTCTCCTACCTGACGCTCGACACGAGGCAGTTCCACGAACTCACGCTGCGGTCACGCGTGATCCTCAGCCAGCTGCCCCTCTCGCTCACGGTCCTGCTGATCCTCGTCGGAGGCCTGCTCTTCCATCCGGACCTCTTCACCAGCCGGTCCTTCATGATCGGTCTCTGGTTGCAGGCCGTGCTGCTCGCGCTGTGCGTCCTCGTGCCGTGGGACCGGCTCCCGTACGCCGCCTTCCTCGTGATCCCGCTGCTCGACTTCGTCCCGATCGGCTTCATGCGTTACGGGGCAGGCACGGTCATCACCGGGGTGGGTCTGCTCACCGTGTTCCCCATCATCTGGCTCGCCGCGTCCGGCCTGTATCCGCGGGCCCTCCTCGCCGCAGGTTTCCTCGCCTCGCTGGGCATCGTCTGGGCGCCGGTCTTCGTCACGGACGTCGAGGTCACGTCGCAGTCACTGACGCAGTCCTTCCTCCTGCCCTTCATCATGCTCGCCATCGGCGTGACGATCCGCGTGATGACCGCGAGCATGATGGCGCAGCAGGCCGTCGTGGAGGAGAAGGACCGCGCCCTGCGGGTGCTGCTCGAGGAGAGTGCGCGCCGCGAACGGCTGCTGGACACCGTGGTCAACAGCGTGGACATCGGTGTGACCGCCGTCGACGAGGCCGGGCGGACGGTCCTCGCCAACCGCAAGCTGGATCAGTTCCGCGCGCTCGCCGGCGGGACCGGTGAGTCCGACGAGGCGGCCCTGCGGATCTTCCAGCAGGACGGCGAGACGGATCTGCCGGCGGCCCGACGGCCGACACGGCGCGCGGCGGAGGGCCATGTGTTCTCCGACTACCTCCTCTGGTGGGGCGAGCGACCGGGACAGCGGGTGCTCTCGGCGTCGTCCCGGCTGATGACCAACCAGGCCGGGGACCGCGAGGGGTCCGTGGTGACGTTCAACGACGTCACGGAACTCGTCACCGCCCTGAACGCGAAGGACGAGTTCGTGGCGACCGTCTCGCACGAGCTGCGGACCCCGCTGACCGCGATCCGGGGCTACCTCGAACTGCTGCTGGGGACGCCGGACCTCGACCCCGAGGTCGCCTCCGGCCTCGAGGTGGTGTCACGGAACTCCGAGCGGCTGCACAAGCTCGTGGTGGACCTGCTCTCCACCGCGGAGGGGTCCCCGGAGATCAGCCCGGTGCCCACGGACTTCTCCGACCTCGTCGGCCGGCGCGTGTCCACGGCCGAGCAGGGCAACACGAACCCGCTGGTGCGTTTCGAGGACCTCACCGATCCGGGGCTCGTCGCGCTCTGCGACGCCTCCCGGATCGGCCAGGTGCTGGACAACCTGCTCTCGAATGCGATCAAGTACTCCCCGGCCGGTGGACGCGTGACCATCCGCGCCCGCGAGGTCGAGGGCGAGGTGGAGTGCAGCGTGACCGACCAGGGCAGCGGTATGACGGCGGAGGAGCAGAAGGGCGTCTTCTCCAAGTTCTTCCGGACCGCAGGAGCCCGCAATGCGGCGATCCCGGGGGTGGGCCTCGGGCTCGCCATCTCCCAGGCGATCGTCCAACGCCATGGCGGGACCATCACCTGCCGGAGCGTCGTCGGCGAAGGGTCCACCTTCGCGTTCCGCCTCCCGCTCGCCCGCGCGGACCAGGTCCAGGAACTGCAGGCGCAGGGACTCTAGCGTCCGGGCAGGCCGACCGCAGGCCCGTCAGCACGGTGCAGGATCCGGGTGCCGGACCCGGGAACCCGGTCAGGCGGACCCGAGATCCACGGTCGCCGTGATGCCGCCGCCGGGTGTCTCCGTGAGGCTGATCGAACCTCCGTGCGCCGCGGCGATGCGTGCGCACGTCGCCAGGCCGATCCCGCTGCCGGCCGGATCGCCGTCACGGTGCAGCCGCACCAGGGGTTCCAGGACCCGCTGCCGGTCCGCCGGGTCGATGCCCTTGCCGTGGTCGACGACGCGCAGCACCTGCGTCTCACCGACGCTCGCGATCACCTCGACGCGCGGGGGACACCCGGGCGTCGAGTACTTGATGCCGTTCGCCACCAGGTTCTGCAGCAGCGCGGTGACCTGCGCCTGATCGACCGTCAGCTCGGCGTCCTGCACGGTCACCACGGCGTCGCAGGCGCTGCTGAGCGGCAGGACGTCCTGCAGCACGGCGTTCATCATCGTGTTCAGGCGGACCGCCCGGCGATTGATGGTCCCGCCGATGCGGGAGAACTCGAGGACCTCCTCCACCGTGGACAGCATGCGGCTGGCGCTGCCCCGGATGATGCTGAAGTAGCGCGCCGCCGGTCCGGCGGGTGCGACGTCGTCGTCCTGTTCGCTGAGCTCGGTGTAGCCGAGGATCGCCGTCAGCGGGTTCTTGAGATCATGGCTGACGCGCGCCGCGAATCCTGCGAGGTCCTCGTTGCTGCGCCGCACCACCTCGAGGGCCTCGACGAGCTGACGTGTCTTGAACTGCAGTTCGAGGACCTCCACGACCTGCCGTGCGAGGATCTCCAGCCCTTCCCGCTGTTCCGCCTGGAACGCCCGGACCGTCGGCGAGAACACGCAGAGGGTGCCGAGGGCCGCCCCGCGCCCGGTCACGAGCGGGACGGACGCATAGGAGCGCACGTGGGCGATGCCGCCGTTGACGAAGGGGTTGTCGGCGAACCGCGGGTCGAGGGAGGCGTCCGACAGGGCGGTGATCGCCCCGCTGGTGAAGACCTTGGAGCACATCGAGTCGTCGCGCGAGCACACCGCGGCGTCCACTCCGACGGCGGCGATCTGGTGCTGCTGGTCCGCGGTGATGATGTTGATGACGCCGGCGTCCATGCCGCTCACCCGCACCGCGAGCTTGACGAGGTTGAGCAGTTTAGGCGGTGTCTCGTAATCGGGCTTCTCCACGGGCTTCCCGCCGGCCTCGCCGTAGGGAAGCCGGTATTCCTGCAGGACCGCCTGGCGGGCGAGCTCCTGGAGGTCGACCTCGTCGGTAGAAAGCAGAGTCACGAATACCCCCGAAGAACAGTGAGACCGGTGTGCGTGCGTCAACTATCGCACGGCCGTGGGCCGGCGAGCGGGATGGTGCCGTGGCAGGGGTGGATCGCGTCAGCCCAGGGCCCGGACGCGCAGGGCCAGGTACAGGTGCACGCGGTCCGCGGTGACCGCCGGATCGTAGCCCGTGAGCGCCACGACCTGCTGGAGCCGGTAGCGGATGGTGTTGCGGTGCAGGTCGAGGTCCGCGGCGACGGCGGCCACCGAGCCGTCGAGGTCGAGGTAGCGCTGCAGCGTGGTCAGCAGTCCCGCGCCGTGCGCGCTGTCGAAGGCCTCGAGCGGCCGGAGGGTCTCCGCGGCGAGGTCGGCGAGCGGCACGTCCGCGCTGGCCATCAGCAGCGACGTCAGGCTCAGGCGGTCGGCGAAGTTGAGGGGCTGGCCCCGCTGGAGCGCCTCGCGTGCCTCGAAGTAGCTCCACCGCAGGCCGTTCGGCTGCGCGTAGGTGCCGCCCACACCGACCCGCGCCGTCAGCCCGGCGCCGTGCAGGTAGCGGCTCAGCTCGGCGGGGTCGGGCGCCCCGGCGGGGAGGACGAGCACGAGGCGGTCGTCGACGAGCCCCGTGGCGGCGCCGTTCCAGCCGTCGGGCAGCGGGAGGGTCCGCAGTGCGCGTCGCTGACCGGAGGCGACGTCGACGATCAGCACGCTGTGCCGGAGCGTCGTATCGATACCCGAACTGGCGAGCCGGGCCGCCGCCTCGGTGCCGGCGAGCGCGCCGCGCACCACGTCCTCGAGCAACTGGCCCGACGCCGCGCGGGCGCCGGTCCGGTTCCTGGCCTGGTTGCTGAGCTCGACCGAGATCAGGCTCTGCGCGTAGTCGACGACGGCGGTCCGGGCGTAGGGCTCGGCGATGGCGAGAGTGCAGCGGTCCTTGAGGCCGGTGGCGATCGGCAGCCGATGCCACGTCCTGGGATCCGGTGCCACCGCGTGGGACCGGGGGGCGGCTGCGCCGCCGGGGGTGCGGGCAGCCGGGCCCGCGGCACGTGCGATGCACGCGCCGTACTGGAACAGCGCGACGTCGGTGCCGAGCATCCGGGCGAGTTCGCCGAGGAGTGCGGCGAGGCCTCCCGCGCCGAGCAGCGCCGAGGCCAGGACGGCGTGCCCCTCGAGGAGGTCCTCGAGCCCGGCGTAGTGATCGGCGGACAGGGCGTCGGCCACCCTCTTGCCGATGGCGATGAACGGGACCTCGTACGGGACGCGGAACGCGGGGAGGCCGACGGCGTCCGCCTCCGCGAGCAGGGCAGCGGGGATCCTCCGATGGGTGAGCCCCACGCCGAACCCGATGGCCAGGGCCCCGGCGTCGTGTGTCCGCCGGACGAAGGCCCGCTGGGCGGCGCCGGTCTTCAGCCGCACGCCCGTCGTGAGCACCACCTCGGCCCCGCCGAGGAACGGCCGCGGGTCCTCGAGTTCGGTCACGGCGACCCACTGGATGGGCTGGGCGGGCGGTTCCGAGCCGCCCTCCACGACCAGGCCCAGGGCGGGATCGGACAGCAGGTCGGCGAGGGTGATGGCCATGGGTCCAGCGTAGGGGGCGTTGTGCCCCTGCACGTACGCAAGCGGCAAGCGCTGTGCAGATAGCTCTGGCACGCCCCGTGGTGCCCCGGTAGCGTCATGTCGATACCCCGTGGCCGGTCGTACCCGTACGCGCCGCCGACTCCCTCCTCGTGAAAGGCACTGCAGCGTGGCCGAGACCCTTCAGAACTACATCGACGGAGCGTTCGTCACGCCCGCCGGGACCGAGCTCCTCGACATCGTCAACCCGACCAACGGCGAGGTGGTCGCGCAGTCGCCCGTCTCCACCACCGCGGATGTCGACGACGCCATGCGCGCCGCAGCGCGTGCCTTCACCACCTGGAAGCGGACCACGCCGAGCCAGCGCCAGCTCATGCTGCTGAAGCTCGCGGACGCCGTCGAGGCCGCCAGTGACGAGCTCGTCGAGGCACAGCACCGCAACACGGGCCAGGTGCGCGCGATGATCGCCGCCGAGGAGGTGGCCGTCGGCGCCGACCAGCTGCGGTTCTTCGCCGGCGCCGCGCGGCTCATGGAGGGCAAGTCCGCGGGCGAGTACATGGAGGGCCACACCTCCTACGTGCGCCGCGAGCCCATCGGCGTCGTCGCCCAGGTGGCGCCGTGGAACTACCCGTTCCTCATGGCCATCTGGAAGATCGGCCCCGCCCTCGCCGCGGGCAACACGGTGGTCCTGAAGCCGAGCGACACCACCCCGGAATCGACCCTCGTCCTCGCACGCCTCACGCAGGGCATCCTGCCCGACGGCGTCCTGAACGTGGTGCTCGGCACGGGCGAGACCGGCGCCGCCATGACGGAGCACCCCGTGCCCGGCCTGGTGTCCATCACGGGATCCGTACGCGCCGGCATCGCGGTCGCGACCAGCGCCGCGAAGGGCCTCAAGCGGGCCCACCTGGAGCTCGGCGGCAAGGCTCCCGCCGTCGTCTTCGCGGACGCCGACCTCAGGAAGAGCGCCGAGGCCATCGCCGAGTTCGCGTTCTTCAACGCAGGCCAGGACTGCACGGCCATCACCAGGGTCCTCGTGCAGGAACAGGCGCACGACGAGTTCGTCGCCGCCATGGTCGCGCACACGGCCACCCTGACGACCGGCAGCGCGGAGGACTCGGAGAACTACTTCGGGCCGCTGAACAACATCAACCACTTCAACGCCGTGAACGCGGTCATCGACGCGCTGCCCGCCCACTGCAGCATCGCGACCGGCGGCAAGCGCGCCGGGGACAAGGGCTACTTCTTCGAGCCGACGATCGTCACGGGCGCCCGGCAGGACGACTCCGTGGTGCAGCAGGAGACGTTCGGGCCCGTCGTGACGGTGCAGACGTTCGCCACCGAGGAGGAGGCGATCGAGCTCGCCAACGGCGTGGACTACGCGCTGGCCTCCAGCGTCTGGACCTCGAACCACGGCACCGCGATGCGCGTGTCCCGCGACCTCGACTTCGGGGCCGTCTGGATCAACACGCACATCATGCTGACCGCCGAGATGCCCCACGGCGGCTTCAAGCACTCCGGCTACGGCAAGGACCTCTCCATGTACGGCGTGGAGGATTACACCCGCATCAAGCACGTCATGAGCGTGCTGGACGTCTGACAGTCCCCTTCTGGATAGGAACCCCCTGATGACCATCGCAACCACCCCCGGCGCCGTCGCGCCGACCTTCCGGATCGAGCAGAAGCGCCGCATCAACGGCGACTTCCCGGGCCCGAAATCCACCGAGCTGGCCGCGCGCCGCTCCGCCGTCGTCGCCAAGGGCGTCGCCTCGGGCGTACCCGTGTACGCGGCGGACGCCGACGGCGGGATCATCCAGGACGTCGACGGCAACTCCTTCATCGACCTCGGCTCCGGCATCGCCGTGACGAGCGTCGGCGCGTCGGACCCCGCGGTGGTCGCCGCGGTCAGGGAGCAGGTGGGGCACTTCACGCACACGTGCTTCATGGTGACGCCCTACGAGGGCTACATCGCCGTCGCGGAGCAGCTCGCCGAGCTGACGCCGGGCGATTTCGAGAAGCGGACTGTCCTGTTCAACTCCGGCGCCGAAGCGGTCGAGAACGCGGTCAAGGTGGCGCGGCTGGCCACCGGCCGCGACGCCGTCGTCGCGTTCGACCACGCCTACCACGGGCGCACCAACCTGACGATGGCCCTGACGGCCAAGTCCATGCCGTACAAGGCGAACTTCGGCCCCTTCGCGCCCGAGATCTACCGCGTCCCCATGAGCTACCCGTTCCGCGAGGAGAACCCGTCCATCACGGGCCCCGAGGCGGCGCAGCGCGCCATCACCATGATCGAGAAGCAGATCGGCGCGCAGTCCGTCGCCGCGATCATCATCGAACCCGTGCAGGGTGAGGGTGGCTTCATCGTGCCCGCCGAGGGCTTCCTCCCCGCGCTCGCGGAGTGGGCCGAGGCCAACGGCGTGGTGTTCATCGCCGACGAGGTGCAGTCCGGGTTCTGCCGCACCGGCGAATGGTTCGCCGTGAACCACGAGGGCGTGGTGCCCGACATCGTCACGATGGCCAAGGGCATCGCCGGCGGCATGCCGCTCTCGGCCATCACGGGGCGCGCGGACCTGCTCGACGCCGTGCACGCCGGCGGGCTCGGCGGCACCTACGGCGGCAACCCGGTCGCCTGCGCGGCGGCACTGGCCGCGATCGGCACCATGAAGGAGCACGACCTCGCCGGTCGCGCCCGCAGCATCGAGGCCAGGGTCTCCGAGCGCATCGCCGCCCTGCAGACCGAGCTCGGCGAGCGGAGCATCATCGGGGAACTCCGAGGACGCGGCGCCATGCTGGCCATCGAGTTCGTGGAACCGGGCGGCAGGACACCCAATGCCGAAGCCACGAAGGCGATCGCCGCCCAGTGCCTTCGTGAGGGCGTCATCATCCTCACCTGCGGTACCTACGGCAACGTGGTCCGCCTGCTGCCGCCGCTCGTCATCACCGACGAGCTCCTCGAGGACGGCCTCGACGTCCTCGAGGCCGCCATCCGCGCGGTCAGCGCCGGCTGACCCCCGACACACGACGAAGGCCCTGCAGCAGTCCGTGCTGCAGGGCCTTCGTCGTGGTCCGGGGAGGTCACCCGACCGGGATGAGGGCCTGGAAGTGGGGGTTCTCGGTCAGGAAGGCCTGGGCATGCTCGCAGTAGGGGACGGGCGCGAGGCGGCGCCGGTGGGCGTTCAGGAGCGCCTTGCGGACCAGGACGGCCTCGAGGCCGGACCGGTCATGGTCGGATCCCACGACGGTCTGCAGCAGGCGCAGGCGGCCGGCCCGCAGATCGTACTTCACGTAGCCGACCATGACGCCGTCATGGAACAGCTCGAAGCGCGAGGCCGCCGGATTGTCGCGGAACTTCTCGCGGAGCTGCTCGGTCTCCGCGCGCTCGCTGGCACGGGACTCGCGGTCGGTGATCGCCTCGACGACCGCCTCGTAGTCGTCCAGCACGCCATAGGGCGGGAAATCGGCATCGAGCGCCCGGTAGAGCTCGTTGCACAGGATGCGCAGCTCCCGGGTGGAGACCGACGAGAGGTCGCGGGGGACCTCCGGGGTCTCGGTGTCGGGCGCCTCCCGGGCCGCGCGATCGACGACGTCGGCATCGGACGAGGGGCCGTGAGCGGCGCGCGCGGCCGGCAGGGAATCGGGGCTCGGGGGGAGGGGTGCAACGGACATGGGAAACCTCTGAGGATCTGTGGGTGGCTCGGCCGTTGCTTGACCTGTCACGTACCGTAACAGCCCGCGGGGGATCCGTAAAGCTAACCTCCCTAGCAATCCGTGTCCCGAGGAAGTGGCCGGGGTGTCGGTCCGATCCGGCGGCCCCTCGCGGGACGGGAGGGTCAGGAGGAATGGGCGGCCAGCTGCTGGCGGAGACCCGCGATCATGGCGTCGAGCCCGGCCCGGAAGGCGGCATCCGCGGCCCGTCCGGCTCCCGCCGCCTCCGAGGCGCTGCGCACCGCGGACGTGAACACCGGGAACTCCTCCGCGAGCGTGCCGGAGTCGAAGATGTCGCCGGGCGCGGCGACGTCGAGCGCCGAGCCGTAGATGAAGGACTCGAGGGCCACGATCGCGGGCACGATGCGGTCCTCGGGCCAGCCCGCCGCAGCGAAGCCGCGAGCCACCTCCTCGTACATGCGCAGCGTCTCCGCGGCATCGGTCACCGGCAGGACGGCGATCACCGGGACCAGAGGGGCATGCCGCGCGAAGACCTCGCGGTAGGACCAGGCCCACTGCCGTACCGCCTCATCCCAGGGCTCCAGGGCGAACGCGCCGAAGTCCACCATGGTCATGACGTGGTCCTGGACCCAGCGGAGCACCTCCTGCTTCGACGCGGCGTGGTTGTAGAGGGCGGAGGGCGCCACCCGGAGCCGGCGCGCCAGGGCTGACATCGTCAGGCCCTCGTAGCCCTCCGCGGCGATGAGGTCGAGCGCCGCCGCCGTGATGCGGTCCCTGGACAGGACGCTGCGGGGCGGCCGCCCGGCGCGCCGGGGGGTCGGTAGTGCTGAGGTCATCGATCCTGCTCCCTGTTCCGATGGCATCAACCCTACGGGCGGACCCTTCCCTCCGGGTGGCCATGTAACTATAGTGGGCCCAATAATGAATACCATTCATTTTGTGGCCTGCGCCATGCAGCACCAGGAGGATCACGTGAACACCATCGAACGCGACGTCGTCATCATCGGAGCAGGACCCTCGGGCCTCACCGCCGCACGCGAGCTGAGGAGAGCCGGGCACTCGGTCGCCGTGCTCGAGGCGCGGGACCGCGTCGGCGGACGCACCCACACGGACGTCATCGACGGCGCCGTCCTCGAGGTCGGGGGGCAGTGGGTGTCGCCGGACCAGACCGCGCTCATCGACCTCCTCCACGAGCTGGGCCTGAAGACCTTCTCCCGGTACCGGGAGGGCGACTCCGTGTACATCGGCCCGGACGGGGAACCGATCCGCTACAGCGGGGAGATGTTCCCGGTCAGCGACTACACGCGCGAGGAGATGGAGCGCCTCATCGTGATCCTCGACCGGCTCGTCGACGAGGCCGGGCCCGAGGCGCCGTGGAACCACCCGGACGCCCGCGCCCTCGACACCATCTCCTTCCACCACTGGCTCCGGCAGCAGTCCGACGACGAGGAGGCCTGTGACAACATCGGCCTCTTCATCGCGGGTGGCATGCTGACGAAGCCGGCGCACTCGTTCTCCACCCTGCAGGCGATCCTCATGGCGGCGACCGCCGGGTCCTTCTCGAACCTGGTGGACGAGGACTTCATCCTCGACAAGCGCGTGGTCGGCGGCATGCAGTCCGTGTCGGAGCGCATGGCGGCCGAGCTGGGGGAGGACGTCATCCTCTCGAGCCCCGTGCGCACGCTCCGCTGGAGCGGCATGGAGGGCCCCGACACCACCGAGGGTGTCACGGTGGTCTCGGACACGACGACGGTGCGGGCGCGGTACGCCGTCGTCGCCGTCCCTCCCAATCTCTACTCGCGCATCAGTTACGACCCGCCGCTGCCCCGCCGCCAGCACCAGATGCACCAGCACCAGTCGCTCGGTTTGGTGATCAAGGTGCACGCCGTCTACACCACCCCGTTCTGGCGCGAGGAGGGGCTCTCGGGGACGGGTTTCAGTGCGGGGTCGATCGTCCAGGAGGTCTACGACAACACGAACTTCGAGGACCCCCGCGGTACCCTCGTGGGCTTCGTCTCCGACGAGAAGGCCGACGCCATGTTCGAGCTGCCCCCGCACGAGCGTCGCGAGCGCATCCTCTCCGCGATCGCGAACTTCCTCGGCCCGAAGGCGCTCGAGCCGGAGGTGTACTACGAGTCGGACTGGGCGGCGGAGGAGTGGACGCGCGGCGCGTACGCCTCGAGCTACGACCTCGGCGGGCTGCACCGGTACGGCCGGGACCAGCGCACGCCCGTGGGCCCCATCCACTGGTCCTGCTCCGACATCGCGGCCGAGGGCTACCAGCACGTCGACGGCGCCGTCCGGATGGGCCGGCACACCGCGGCCGAACTCCATCGCGTCCTGTCCACCGGCGTGCAGGCCGCCGCGACCGGTCGGGGGGCATGACCATGCGCTACATCGTGGGATACACCGCCGATGAGCGCGGGCACGACGCCGTCTGCCTCGCCGTCGCCCTCGCGCGCCGCCAGGGCGCGAGCCTCGACCTCGTCCTCGTCACCCCCCAGCATTCCCCCTACGCAGGGATCCACCAGCGGGGCAAGGGCTTCGAGAGCCTCCTGACCGACCAGCTGCAGGAGTGGATGGACCAGGGCCTCGCGCTCGTGCCGGACGACGTCCCGGCGCGTGGCGTGATCGTGCGGGCGGAATCCAACGCCGAGGGCCTCATCCGGGCGGCGGAGGACAACGAGGCGTCCCTGATCGTGATCGGGGCCAGCTCCCGCGGCCTCGCCAACCGGTTCAGCATCGGCAACGTGGCCCGGAGCCTCCTCCACGCCTCACCCGTCCCGGTGGCCCTGGCGCCCAAGTCCTACCGCCGCACCGATCCCGTCACCCGCATGACCTGCGCGGTCGGCAACAGGGCGGGAGCGGACGACGTCGTCTCGGTCGCGGTGGCCTCGGCGCAGCGCCGCGGCCTCCCGCTGCGCCTCGTATCCCTCGTCGCACTCGATGCAGGGCACTCGGACCCGGAGGGCATGGAGGACTCGGCGAACCGCCGGCTCGGGGAGGCCGCGTCCGCCCTCGCCGCCGGCGGGCGGGTGAGCGTCGAGACGGCGCACGGCTCCTCCATCGAGGAGGCCATCGAGGCCCTGGCCTGGGACGAGGGAGAGGTGCTGCTCGTCGGGTCCAGCCGCCTCGCGCAGCACATGCGCATCTTCCTCGGCTCCACGGCGAACAAGATCCTGCGTACGCTGACCATCCCCATGGTCGTCGTCCCGCGTACGTACTCAACACCCGGTACCACCACCGGCCCGGGTTCCCACACCACAGAGGCGGACGTATGAGTATCGAGGAGACAACACGGGAAGGAACAGGGCTCAGCAGGAAGGGCCTTGACGACGGAACCGTCGGACTGCTGGGCGCCGTCGTCATCGGGGTGTCCTGCGTGGCCCCCGCGTACACGCTGACCGCGGCCCTCGGGCCCACGGTCGCCGAGGTCGGGGTCAACCTGCCGGCCATCTTCCTGGTCGGCTTCATCCCCATGCTGCTCGTGGCCCTCGGCTACCGGGAGCTCAACAGCGCCATGCCCGACTCCGGCACCACCTTCACGTGGGCCACCCGTGCGTTCGGGCCGTGGGTCGGCTGGATGGGCGGGTGGGGACTCATCGCCGCCACCGTGATCGTGCTCTCCAACCTGGCCGCGGTCGCCGTCGACTTCTTCTACCTGATGCTCGCGCAGGTCCTCGACAACCCGGGCATCGCCGACCTCACGCTCAACCTGCCGGTGAACATCGCGACGACGCTCGTCTTCATCGCGCTCGCCTGCTACGTCTCCTACCGCGGGATGGAGACCACCAAGGCGGTCCAGTACGTGCTGGTGACCTTCCAGGTCGTCGTCCTCGCCTGGTTCGCGATCGCGGCGTTCGTCCACGTCGCCAACGGCACCGCCTTCGACGCCACGCCGATCAGCGCGGAGTGGTTCAACCCGTTCGCCGTCGGCTCGTTCTCCGCCTTCGCCGCGGGCGTCTCGCTGTCCATCTTCATCTACTGGGGCTGGGACGTGACGCTCACGATGAACGAGGAGACCAGGAACCCGGAGAAGACCCCGGGCCGCGCCGGCGCCCTCACCGTCGTCGTCATCGTGGTCATCTACCTCACCGTCGCCCTCGCGACCCTCTCCTTCGCGGGCGTCGGGGAGGGTGAACTCGGAGCGGGCAACCCGGACAACCAGGAGAGCATCTTCGCTGCGCTGGCCGGTCCCGTGATGGGTCCGTTCGCCATCCTGATGTCGATCGCCGTCCTCAGCTCCTCGGCCGCATCACTCCAGTCCACGTTCGTCTCCCCGGCCCGCACCCTGCTCGCCATGGGCCACTACAAGGCCCTGCCGAAGGGGTACGGCCGCATCAGCCCGCAGCACAAGTCGCCGAGCTACGCCACGATCGCCGCAGCGATCGCCGCCGCCGGCTTCTACGTGTTCACGCGGCTGGTCTCCGAGAACGCACTCTGGGACACCATCACGGCGCTCGGCATGATGATCTGCTTCTACTACGGCATCACCGCCCTCGCCTGCGTCTGGTACTTCCGGGCCCAGGCTTTCAGCAGCGCCAGGAACGTGCTGTTCCGCTTCCTCGCGCCGCTGCTCGGCGGGGTCATCCTGCTGGTCATGTTCTTCAAGACCGCCAACGACTCCATGGATCCTGCCTACGGCTCCGGGTCCGAACTGTTCGGGGTCGGCATGGTGTTCATCCTCGGAATCGGCGTGATCCTGCTCGGTGCCGTGCTCATGCTCATCTGGTGGCGGATCAACCCGGCGTTCTTCCGCCAGGAGGTGATCGTCCGGGGATCGGCTCCGAGGCCGTAGCGGGACGGACGGGGGCGCTGCGCTAGAGTGGACCGACTCCGCGGCGCTCCCGAAGGCCGCACCGCCTTCGCCCCGATCGAGGAAGAGGAACCGCCGTGCGCTACGTCGTTGGCTATACCGGGAATGACCGCGGGCAGGACGCCCTCGAACTGGCCACGTCGCTTGCCCTCACACAGGGGGCGGCCATCGACCTGGTCACCGTCCTCGACTGGCCCCAGGACGGCAGCATGGCACCCGGCGGCCAACGCGCGCAGGACGCCCTCGACCACGCGGCCGCCGGCGTGCCCGACGGCGTCGAGGTCGCCACGCACGTGCGTCTCGCCGACTCGTTCGCGCAGGGGCTCCTCGAGGTCGCGGCCGACGTAGACGCCGGACTGATCGTCGTCGGGGCGTCCAGCAACGGCCTCCTGCGGCGCTTCACCGTCGGCAGCGTCGCGAATGCCGTGCTCCACAGCTCCACCGTCCCGGTGGCGCTCGCCCCCCGCGGCTACCGGCACCGGTCCGCCTTCACCCGGATGACGAGCGCGGTCGGCACCCGCGCCGGGGCGGACGGCGTGCTCGAGGTCGCCGTCGAGTCCGCGGCACGGCGAGGCCTCCCGCTGCGGCTGATCTCGCTCGTCGCCCTGGACGTCCACGAGGCGTCCGACTCCGGCGAGGCCATCAACAAGGCCCACCAGCATGCCCACTCGGTGCTGGCGCGCGCCGTCGAGCAGTTGCCAGCAGGCCACGAGGCCTCGATCGCCGTCGCCCACGGCCGGACGATCGAGCAGGCCATCGACGAGATCGAGTGGGATCCCGGAGAGCTCGTGATCGTCGGATCGAGCCGTCTCGCCCAGCGCCGGCAGATCTTCCTCGGCACCACCGCCAACCAGATGCTGCGTGCCCTGCCGGTGCCCATGGTCGTGGTGCCACGGGACTGGGCGCGCGCACCGCGCTGATCCCCGCCGCGCCGATCCACGCCGCGCCGATCCCCGCCGTCGTCCCGCCTGCGACGTCATGACACGTAATGCTGCGGATTCAGGGGCGGAACGGGTTCCCTCCGGCCTACGATGCGGCGATGGAAGGACTCCACGACCGCGCGGGTGCCGGCTCGGTCCCCGCCGATCCGTGCGAGGACGGACGCCATGCCGCGCTCGACGCCGTCGAGGACACGGCCGCCTCGATGTGCCGCAGCGAGCAGCGGGTCTGCTGGGCGCTCGCCCGCGGGATCGACCCGGCGATGGAACCCGCGGCCTACAGCCTGCTGTGCGCCGTGCGCCTGGCCGGTTCCTGCCGGGTGAGCGACCTCGCGGTGACGCTCGGCATGAGCGCGTCGGCGGTGAGCGGGCACGTCGCTGCGCTGCAGCGGCTCGGGCTGGTGGAGCGTGGTGCGACCCGCGATGACGAGCGGTCCCACCCAGTCCACCTGACGCCCGAGGGCCTCCGGCGCATCGACGAAGCACGCGCCGACCGGCGTCGGAGCTTCCGGCGGCAGCTCGCGGGATGGAGCAGGACCGACGTCGTCGACCTCGCGGCTCTCCTGACGCGCTTCAACGCGGCGTATCTCGGTCGAGGGGACGGACCGCCCGCCTGACACGCTGTGCGTGGTCCGGCCGGCCGGCTCAGTACCGGATGGTCCTCACCAGCGCGATGATGCGGTCGATCGTCGCGGGGTCGGTCTCCGCGGGCAGCGCGCCCGTGCCGGTGAGGGACGCGTTGAAGTAGATGCCGTCGCCCAGCAGCATCACGAGGTGCACCATGTCCTCGTGTCCCATGGCCTCCATCAGGACCTCGAACCACAGCGTCCGGCACTGCGCCAGCAGTTCGTTCGCCTCCGGGTGTGAACCCTGCGCCAGCCGTGTCACCGCCACGTTGCACCGCTCCAGGGGACTGCGGACGTCGAGCGAACTCGTGACGTAGTAGGTGGCCGCCGTCGCCGGGTCCGCGCGCATGATCGCCACGTCCTCGGCCACGAGGAGGCGGAGGCGGTCGAACAGCGCGGCCGCCAGTTCGTCCTTCGACCGGAAGTGGTAGGTGAGGCCGCCCTTGGACACCCCCGCCCTCAGGGCGATCGCATCGAGGGTCGCGGCCCGTTCCCCGTCCGTGAGGAGGATGTCCTCGTAGGCGTCGATCAGGCGCTGGGCGGTCGTCGGAGGCGTGGCCATGATCCGCAGTCTAGGACCCTTCTCAGAAAACCGACTGGTCGGTATAGTGACGTCAGCCACGACGCGTGGCGTCGGTTTCTTCCAGAGACGAGGCCCTCATGAATTCGATCCCGTCCCCCACGAGGGACCCCGGCGGGGGAGCGGTGCGGCCCGGCAAGGGCCTGGCGGCCGGGACGCTGGGGCTCTGGGCGTCCGTGGTCATCGGCCTGGCGTCGACGGCACCCGTGTACTCCCTGGTGGCCACCCTCGGCTTCGTGGTCCTCGCCGTCGGCGCCCAGACGCCGATCGCATTCATCCTCGCGTTCATCCCGATGCTGTTCGTCGCCTTCGCCTATCGGGAGCTGAACCAGGCCGTCCCCGACTGCGGGACCTCCTTCACCTGGGCCACCAAGGCGTTCGGTCCCTGGCTGGGCTGGATGGCCGGCTGGGGCGTCGCCGTCGCCGGCATCGTCGTCCTGGCCAATCTCGCACAGATCAGCGGCCTCTATCTCTGGCTGCTCGTGGGGGACGGATCCCTGGCCGGGAACCCGCTGCTGGTGACGATCACGGGTGTCGTCTTCATCGCCCTCATGACGTTCGTGAGCTACCGAGGGGTCGAGATCGGGGCCAGGCTGCAGAACGTGCTGCTCGGCATCCAGTACCTGGCGCTGGCCCTCTTCGTGGTCGTGGCTCTCGTCTCGGTGGGACGCGGGACCGCGGAGAACGCCACACCCGTGTCCCTCGAGTGGTTCAACCCCTTCGCCTTCGAGAGCGTCGAAGGCTTCACCGAGTCCATCCTCCTGGCCCTGTTCATCTACTGGGGCTGGGATGCATGCCTGGCCCTCAACGAGGAGACCAAGGACCCGCGCCGCATCCCCGGTCTCGCGGCCCTCATCTCCACGGTCCTGCTGCTCATCACCTACGTGGGTGTCAGCGTCGCGGCGATGATGTACGCCGGTGTGGGGGAGGAGGGGATCGGCCTCGGGAACGAGGCCAACTCCGAGGACGTGTTCCTGGCGCTCAAGGACGCCGTGCTGGGTCCGTGGGCGTGGCTGCTGGTCGTGGCGGTCCTCGTGTCCGCGGTCTCCTCGACCCAGACGACCATCCTTCCCACCGCCCGCGGCACCCTCTCCATGGCCGTCTACCGCGCCCTGCCGGCCCGGTTCGGCACGGTGCACCCCCGCTTCAGGACCCCCTCGTTCTCGACCCTGGTGATGGGGATCTCCGCGATCGCCTACTACGTGGTCATGACCATCATCAGCGAGAACATCCTGGCCGACTCCATCCTCTCGCTCGGCCTGGCCATCGCCTTCTACTACGCGATCACCGGCTACGCCTGCGTCTGGTACTTCCGGCGCGAGCTGTTCACCTCACGGCACAACGTGATCTTCCGGTTCCTGTTGCCGCTGCTCGGTGCGCTGATGCTGACGGCCGCGTTCGTCAGGTCCGCCATGGACATGGCCGACGTCGACTACGGCTACAGCGTGCTGCTGGGCATCGGCGGGACCTTCGTGACCGGCATCGGCTCACTCGCGCTGGGACTCGTCCTCATGATGCTCTGGCGGGCCCGGTCCGGCTCGCTCCCCTTCTTCCGCGGGGAGAGCCTCGACGAGGACACCCCGGTCCTGGTGCCGGACTCCCCGGACACCCGCAGGCGTTCGATCGACGGAGGTCTGTCCTGATGCGCATACTCATCGTCGGGGCCGGCGGAGTCGGCTCCGCCGCCGCCCGGATCGCGGTCCGCCGGTCCTTCTTCGACCTGCTGGTGGTCGCCGACCACGATCCCGCCCGACCCCGGCGCCTCGTCGAGGAGTTGGGGGACCCCCGGCTCCTCGCGGCACAGGTCGACGCCTCGTCCGCGGACGCCGTGGCTGCCGTCGTGCGCGCGCACAGGATCACCCACGTGCTGAACGCCGTGGACCCGCGCTTCGTGATGCCGGTGTTCAACGGCTGTTTCGACGCCGGCGCCACCTACCTGGACATGGCGATGAGCCTCTCCGTACGGCATCCCGACCAGCCGTACGAGAAGACGGGGGTCATGCTCGGCGACGAGCAGTTCGAGGCGGCCGGGCGCTGGTCGGCTGCGGGGCGGCTCGCGCTGGTGGGGATCGGCGTGGAACCGGGGCTGTCGGACGTCTTCGCCCGGTACGCCGAGGACGAGCTGTTCTCCTCCATCGACGAACTCGGGGTCCGCGACGGCGCCAACCTGACCGTGGAGGGATACGACTTCGCGCCGTCGTTCTCCATCTGGACCACCATCGAGGAGTGCCTGAACCCGCCGGTGGTCTTCGAACGGGACCGTGGCTGGTACACGACCGAACCGTTCAGCGCGCCGGAGGTGTTCCACTTCCCGGAGGGGATCGGCCCCGTGGAGTGCGTGAACGTGGAGCACGAGGAGGTGATCCTGATGCCCCGCTGGACCGATGCCAGGAAGGTGACCTTCAAGTACGGCCTCGGCGAGGAGTTCATCGGGGTCCTGCGGACCCTGCACAAACTGGGCCTGGACTCCACCGAGCCGGTCTCCGTGAAAGGCGTGGCCGTGGCGCCCCGGGACGTCGTCGCCGCGGTGCTCCCGGACCCGGCCACGCTGGGCGACCGGATGAAGGGTAAGACCTGCGCCGGGCTCCTCGTCACGGGCGTGGGCAAGGACGGGGCGCCGCGCTCGGTGTACCTCTACCACGTGGTGGACAACGAGTGGACCATGGCGCAGTACAACTCGCAGGCGGTGGTGTGGCAGACCGCCGTCAACCCGGTGATAGCCCTCGAACTGCTGGCCGCGGGGACCTGGCGGGGTTCGGGGGTCCTCGGGCCGGAAGCGTTCGACGCGCAACCCTTCCTGGACCTGCTCGCCGCGGACGCGCCGCTGGGCTACGGATCGCCCTGGGGGATGGAGGAACGCTGACCCTGGGACGCGGTCCTGCGTCCGGCGTCAGACGGCGGTCGCGGCGGGTTCCTGCACCTGCGCGGACCTCGGCTGGCGGCGCACGGTCCGGAGCATGTCGACGGTGAGGAGGATGAGCCCCACCCACACCAGGCTGAAGCCGATCCACCGCTCGAACGGCATCTCCTCGTGCAGGACGAGGAGCGCGAGCAGGAACTGCAGCACGGGCGCGAGGTACTGGAGCAGTCCGATGGTGGTCAGTGGCAGACGGCGCGCTGCCGCGCCGAAGAAGATGAGGGGGACGGCGGTGATGACACCCGAGGCAGCCATGATCCAGAAGTGCCCCGCGCCCTCGGTGGTCAGGGTCGCGGCGCCCGTCGACCCGAGCCACAGCATGACGGCGAGGGCGATCGGCGCCAGGACCGCCGTCTCGATGCTGAGGCTGGAGATCGCGTCCACCCGGGACCCCACCTTCTTCTTCGCGAATCCGTAGAGGCCGAAGGAGAAGGCCAGCGTGAGGGCGATCCACGGCACCGCGCCGTACCCGATCGCCAGCACGATCACGGCGAGGATGCCCATGCCGATCGCCGTCCACTGCAGCGGACGCAGTTTCTCGCGCAGCACCACGACGCCCAGCAGGACCGAGACGATGGGATTGATGAAGTACCCGAGGGAGGCCTCGATCGCCTGCCCGGTGGTGACCCCATAGGTGTAGACCAGCCAGTTGACCGCGATCAGCAGTGCGGCGATGGTCAGGGTCCCCACGATCCGCGGCGTGCGCAGGGCCGTCAGGACAGGCCGCCACGAGCGCAGCGCCGTGAGGAGCAGGGCGCAGAAGACCAGCGACCAGAGCACACGGTTGGCCACGATCTCGACGGGACCGGCGGGCGCCAGGACGAGGAAGTACAGCGGCAGCAGCCCCCACAGCCCGTACGCGCCGATCCCGAAGAGGATTCCCGTGGAGTTCTCGCTCCGTGCCGGCCTCGGTGTCTTCCCGCGTGTTGCAGTCACGAGGGCGTGAACGGGGCCCGCAAGGCCTTTATTCCCCTGCCCGGCCGATCCGGTACGCATCCGGGAACGAATGCCGGGGGAGATGCGCGCCACTGTTTTCGTCGGCGCAGCCCTGCGGCATTTAGAATAAGGAACTGTGCGCTTATTCGCACCGCGGTAACCATCGGGAGCATTCCACCGGGAAGAAGGCTAATCAGTGTCTACCTCAGCTGCGGCACGGCCGCTGCGGGTCGCGATCATCGGCGCCGGTCCGGCGGGCGTCTACGCTGCCGACATCCTGACGAAGTCGAACGAGGTCCAGGGGGGCGACTTCGCCGTCAGCATCGACCTCTTCGACCAGTACCCGGCACCCTATGGCCTGATCCGCTACGGGGTCGCCCCGGATCACCCGCGCATCAAGGGCATCGTCAATGCTCTCCACAAGGTGCTGGACCGCGGTGACATCCGTTTCCTCGGGAACGTGAACTACGGCCGGGACCTCACCCTCTCCGATTTCCGGCGCTTCTACGACGCCGTCATCTTCGCGACCGGGGCCATCAGGGACGCGGACCTGGACATCCCCGGCATCGGGCTCGAGGGCTCCTTCGGCGGTGCCGACTTCGTGTCCTGGTACGACGGGCATCCCGATGTGAGCCGGGACTGGCCGCTCGAGGCCCGCGAGATCGCCGTGATCGGCAACGGGAACGTGGCGCTCGACGTCGCACGCATCCTGTCCAAGCACGCCGACGACCTCCTCTCCACCGAGATCCCGGACAACGTCTACCAGGGGCTCAAGGCCTCGCCCGTGACCGACGTCCACGTCTTCGGCCGTCGCGGACCCGCGCAGGTGAAGTTCACGCCCCTGGAGCTGCGGGAGCTCTCGCACTCCCGCGACGTCGACATCGTCCTCTACCCCGAGGACTTCGACTTCGACGCCGGTTCGGAGGCGCAGATCGCATCGAACAACCAGACGAAGACCATGGTGAAGACGCTGACCAACTGGCTGGTCGAGGACGAGCCGACCGGCGCCTCCCGCCGCCTCCACCTGCACTTCCTCCACTCGCCGATCGAGGTCCACGATTCTCCCGAGACCCCGGGCAGGGTTGCGGGGATGCGGTTCGAGCGCACGGAACTGACCGGGGACGGCAGTGTCCGCGGGACCGGGGAGATCATCGACTACCCCGTCCAGGCCGTCTACCGTGCCATCGGCTACTTCGGGTCTGAACTTCCCGAGGTGGGCTTCGACGAGAAGCGCGGCGTCATCCCCAACGAGGGCGGACGCGTCATCGACGAGGACGGCACGCCCGTGCCCGGCATCTACGCCACCGGCTGGATCAAGCGGGGTCCCGTGGGCCTGATCGGCCACACCAAGGGAGACGCGCTCGAAACCATCGGCTACCTCCTCGAGGACCGGCTGAATCTCCCGCCGGCCGAGGACGGCTCCGAGGACGCGATCATCGAACTCCTCGAGGCGCGCGGCGTCCGGTACACCACCTGGGAGGGGTGGCTGAAACTGGACGCCCACGAGATGAAGCTGGGCGCCAACTTCGTCAACACCTCGGGCAACGCCGAGCTCGTCCGGGAGCGCGTGAAACTCGTGCCCCGCGAGGACATGGTGGCCATTTCCCGCGGTGAGTAGTCCGGCTACACTGTGACCTGTCCCACGCCATCCCTGGGACTGGTCACGAAGCGGAGTGCCGATGTCGCCGTCCCGTTCACTAGCCGAAGCCGAGCTCTCCTCCGATGCGCTGCAGCGAAGAGCCTTCGCAGCACACGAAACGCTGGGGCAGGGCACGGGAATAGACGGTGACCTCCGCGGCGTCGTCCGCGAATCCTGGCGCAGGTCCCTCGGTTTCCTCCGTGATCCCGCCGCTGCCGAGGCCCGCCTGTTCTGCTCCGAGGAGGAGCTCGAGTCCTACCGCCAGGGCCATCCCCTGGCGGCCGTCATGCCCGTCATCCACCGCCTGCTCGTCCAGCCGAGCCTGGAAGCGGGGATGCTGGTGGCTGTCGGCGACGAGAACGGACGGCTTCTCTGGGTGGACGGGGATCGCGAGCTGCGCCGCAGCGCGGAGGGCATGCTCTTCGTCCCCGGAGCGGACTGGTCGGAATCGACCGTCGGGACGAGCGCTCCCGGGACGGCGCTCGCCCTCGACCGCAGCGTGCAGATCGCCGGGGCGGAGCACTTCAGTCGCAAGGCCCATCCGTGGAGCTGCACGGCGGTGCCGGTGCACGACCCCGACTCCAGGACGGTGCTCGGCGTCGTCGACATCACGGGCACCGACGATGCCGTCGCCACCCACACGCTGGCGCTCGTCGAAGCCGCGGTGGCGGCTGCCGAGGCGCAGCTGAGCATCCACCGGCTGCAGGACCGGTTGCCGCGCACGAAGCGACGCCGGCAGGGGCGTGGCCAGGCGGCGCTCTACCGGAACAGCCTGCAGATCCTGGGGATAGACCACGGGGTGGTCCACACCGGCGGCGCCTCGCTCGAGTTGAGCCTCCGCCATGCCGAGTTGCTGACCATCCTCGCCCTGCACCCGGAAGGACTCACCGCGGACCAGCTGGCGACCATGGCCTACCCGGAGGAGGCGTCCGGGACGACGGTCCGGGCGGAGATCCTGCGGCTGCGGAAGGTCCTGGCGCAGTACGGGGACGCCACGGTGCCACAGTCCCGCCCCTACCGGCTGCCGGGACAGCTGGTCGTCGATGCGGTGCAGGTCCTGAGCTACCTTCATCGCGGCGCGCACCGCATGGCACTCGGCATCTACCGCGGGCCGGTCCTTCCTCGGTCTCAGGCCCCCGCGATCGTGAGACTGCGCAACGAGGTGTCAGTCCTCCTGCGGGACGCAGTGCTCAACGACGGCGCACCGGAGACCGTGCTCCAGTACCTCGCCCTCGCGGAGGCGGAGTACGACGCGGAGGCGTGGCAGCTTGCCCTGCGCGTCCTCCCGCCGCGCTCCCCACGGCGGGCTGCGGTGGTGGCGCATGTGGAATGGCTCGACGCCGAGCTGACGGCACCCTCGACGTCCTCCTCAATTTCTCCTAAAGTTTGTTAGCCAATCGCAATAATCCGTCGTTGTACGGGCAGGGGCCGGGTTAGCGTTATGCCTGGTGGCTGATGATTCCGCCGGACAACATTTCCCGGCGGCTGCACTGAAGCAGCAGACGGGCAAGGGGGGATACGCATGACGCAGTCCGCAAGGCACCCGGCCGGGCCGGTCCGGAGCGCCCGAACATCGCGCACCACCATGCATGCCAGTGTGGCGATCGTGGTCTGCTTCGTCGGCTTCCAGGGATTCGTGCCGCCGTCGGAAGAGGCCGCCTCCACGATCTCCTCCGGGCCTTCGTCCGCTTCGACGCTCGCCCGGTCCGGGCACGACGCACTGTCGCCGACGGGCCTCGTGGGCCCGTCGCTGCTGATGCCCCTTGAGGCGCTCGACCCCCTCAAGTCCTTCAATCCCCTGGTTGCCCGTGATCCCGGGCGGTCACCGCTCGGCGTTCCGCCGGCCATCGGCGCTGAACCTGCCGTCCCCGAGGTCCTGATGACGTCCGCCGTGCGGCGACCGACGGCGGGCACCCTCTTCGCGCCCCTCGACGCTCTCGTGCCCAGTTCCTCCTTCGGTCACCGCACCAGCCCCATCTCCGGCGAGGCCGGCGAGTTCCACACCGGTCAGGACTACGCGGCTCCCTGCGGCGCGCCGGTCTACGCGGCAGACGCCGGCACGGTGCGAGCTGTGGGCTGGCACCCGTGGGGTGGCGGCAACCGCGTCGAGATCGACCACGGAAACGGCCTGATCACGAGCTACAACCACCTGCAGGGCATCTCCGTGCAGAAGGGGGACGCCGTCAACGGCGGGGACACGATCGCCGAGGTCGGGTCCACGGGATCCTCGACCGGCTGCCATCTGCACTTCGAGACGATCCTCGACGGCGAGCATGCGGATCCGGTCGAATGGAGGATGGCCCCCACGCACCACGGAAAGCGCGCCGGGATGTTCAGGGACTACAACCCCGAGGGCAGTGCCGCGACGAGCATCCCGGCGTGGGCACAGTTCATCACCCGGCCCGACCAGTCCGTGCACGGTGATCATCCGTTCGTCGCGGCCCCGTGGGGCGGCAACGCCGTAGTCCATGCGGGCCATGCGCCTGGGGCATCCGGTGGCTCCGCGACGGGACGCGTCACGCCCGCTCCGCGTCCCGACCTCCCGTCAGGGTCGTCGGGCATCAGGCCCGCGCCCGTGGTCAAGCCTGCCGACAAGCCGGCCGAGAAGCCGGTCGACAAGCCCGTCGACAAGCCCGCGGAGAAGCCCGCCGAGAAGCCTGCGGAGAAGCCGGTCGACAAGCCCGCGGAGAAGCCGGCCGAGAAGCCGGTCGACAAGCCTGCGGAGAAGCCGGTCGACAAGCCCGCCGACAAGCCTGCCGAGAAGCCGATCGACAAGCCCGCCGAAAAGCCTGCGGAAAAGCCGGCCGAGGAGACGACCGACAAGCCCGCCGAGAAGCCGACCGAGGAGACGACCGACAAGCCCGCCGAGAAGCCTGCTGAGAAGCCGATCGACGAGCCCGCCGAAAAGCCTGCGGAGAAGCCGGCCGAGAAGCCCGCTGAGAAGCCAGCTGACAAGCCTGCGGAGAAGCCGGTCGAGGAGACGACCGACAAGCCCGCCGAGAAGCCGGCCGAGGAGACGGCCGAGAAGCCTGCCGAGGAGCCGGTCGACGAGCCCGCCCCGGCGCCTGCTCCTGCCCCGGCCCCTGCCCCGGCCCCTGCCCCGGCGCCTGCCCCGGCCCCGGAAGCACCAGCCCCGGCGCCTGCTCCTGCCCCAGCGCCGGAGCCTGCCCCGGCCCCTGCCCCGGCGCCAGCCCCTGCTCCGGCGCCGGCCCCGGAAGCACCGTGCGAGGCGGATCCGTCGACGCCGGAGACGCCCGCCGGAACGACGGAACCAGTGGCGGAAGCGACCCCGGTCGAGGGCGCCGAAACCGATCCGTCGTGCGAGGACCCGAACGCGCCCGCCGAGCCCGGCCCCGCTCCGACCCCGGCCGGCGTCGATCCTGCTGCACCGGCCGGGCCGGCGAAGGACGAGGCTGCGCCCGCAGTCGGAGAGGGCTGACGCACGGAGCAGTGATCCGACGGAGCGTCGCCGCCCCGCGGAGCTCGTGCAACGTCGATGCAACCTTCGCGCTCCTACTGTGTGCTCCAGGGACGACGACGTCCTGCACCCGAGGAATTCAAGGAGTTCGACGATGACTGTTTACGCCCAGCCTGGCCAGGATGGATCGAAGGTCAGTTTCAAGCCGCGGTACGAGAACTGGATCGGTGGTGAGTGGGTTTCCCCCATCAAGGGCCAGTATTTCGAGAACATCTCCCCGGTGACGGGCAAGGCTTTCTGCGAGGTGGCGCGCGGCACCGCCGAGGACATCGAACTGGCGCTGGACGCAGCCCACAAGGCCGCCCCGTCCTGGGGCAAGACCTCCGCCGCGGACCGGGCGCTGGTGCTGAACCGCATCGCGGATCGCATGGAGGAGAACCTCGAGATGCTCGCGGTGGCCGATACCTGGGACAACGGCAAGCCGGTCCGGGAGACCCTCGCCGCCGACATCCCCCTCGCGATCGACCACTTCCGGTACTTCGCCGCCGCCATCCGGGCCCAGGAGGGTGCCCTGTCCCAGCTGGACGAGGACATGACGGCCTACCACTATCGCGAGCCGCTCGGCGTCGTCGGGCAGATCATCCCCTGGAACTTCCCGATCCTCATGGCGACGTGGAAGCTGGCCCCGGCGATCGCCGCAGGCAACGCCGTCGTGCTCAAGCCCGCGGAGCAGACGCCGTCGTCGATCCTCGTCCTCATGGAACTGATCAGCGACATCCTGCCCGCTGGTGTCATCAACGTCGTGAACGGCTTCGGCGTGGAGGCCGGCAAGCCGCTCGCCTCGAGCAAGCGCATCCGCAAGATCGCCTTCACCGGCGAGACGACCACGGGCCGACTGATCAGCCAGTACGCGAGCCAGAACCTGATCCCCGTCACGCTCGAGCTCGGCGGCAAGAGCCCGAACATCTTCTTCTCGGACGTCGCCGACAGCAACGACGCGTTCTACGACAAGGCGCTCGAGGGCTTCGCACTCTTCGCGCTGAACCAGGGTGAGGTCTGCACCTGCCCCTCCCGCGCACTCGTGCAGGGTTCCATCTACGACTCCTTCATGGCGGACGCGATCGCCCGTGTCGAGAAGATGGTGCAGGGCAATCCGCTGGACACCGACACGCAGGTCGGGGCACAGGCCTCCAACGACCAGCTCGAGAAGATCCTGTCCTACATGGACATCGGCCGGCAGGAGGGCGCCAAGGTCCTCACCGGCGGCGAACGGAACATCCTCGGCGGCGATCTCGCCGAGGGCTACTACGTGAAGCCCACCGTGTTCGAGGGCACCAACAGCATGCGGGTGTTCCAGGAGGAGATCTTCGGCCCCGTGGTCTCGGTGACGCGATTCGACGACTACGCGGAGGCCCTGGAGATCGCCAACGACACCCTCTACGGTCTCGGTGCGGGCGTCTGGTCGCGGAACGGGAACGTGGCATACCGGGCAGGGCGCGAAATCCAGGCCGGGCGCGTGTGGGTGAACAACTACCACGCCTACCCCGCGGGAGCGGCGTTCGGCGGCTACAAGTCCTCGGGCATCGGCCGCGAGAACCACGCCATGATGCTCGATCACTACCAGCAGACCAAGAACCTGCTGGTCAGCTACTCCGAGTCCAAGCTCGGGTTCTTCTAGGAGACGCCGTGACCGTCGAGGCTTCGGTGACGATCCCGGGGGAGACCATCTCGCGGGTGGCGCTGACCGGCGCCGCCGTCGAACTGCTGGACAAGCTGTGGCTCATCCACGGGCCGCTGATGTTCCACCAGTCCGGCGGGTGCTGCGACGGCTCGTCGCCGATGTGCTATCCGGCGGGCGAGTTCATCACGGCGGAGGCGGACGTGCTGCTCGGCGTCCTGGACATCTCGGCGGGACCTCGTGCGGACGCCGGGGGCGAGCCGCGGCTCATCGAGTTCTGGATGTCGCGGGAGCAGTTCGAGTACTGGCGCCACACGCACCTGACGGTCGACGTCGTCCAGGGCCGGGGGAGCGGCTTCTCCGTCGAGGCCCCGGAGGGCAAGAGGTTCCTGATCCGCTCCCGACTGATGGGCTAAGGGGAGGACGGACGGGGCCCGGTGCGTGTCTTGCGCCGGGCCCCGTCCCATGACCGGTCGGCCCTGGTTCAGGGATGACTGCGGTGGGCGGGGTCCACGGCGAGGACGATGCCGAGGAGGTCCGTGAGGGCATGCCCGAGCTTCGGGTCCACGAGTTCGTAACGCGAGCGCCGCCCCTCGGGGACCGACACCACGAGGCCGCACCCCCGCAGGCAGGAGAGGTGGTTGGACAGGCTCTGGCGGCTGACGCCGAGCAGTCCGGCCAGTTCGGTGGGATAGGCCGGCGCATCCCGCAAGGCCACGAGGATCCGCACGCGCGTCGGATCGGACAGGGCGGTGCCCACGCGTTCCAGGACCGACGTCGAGGTCAGGGTCTGCAGCATCAGTGCGTCAGCTCCGTCTCGTGGCGCATGTGTCCCAGCGGCTCGATCTGGAAGGTGCAGTGGTCGATGCTGACATCGAAATGCCGTGCCACGCACTCCTGGAGCTGGTCCAGCACGGCGTGCGCGGAGCCGTCCCGGTAGCAGTCGTCATCGACGACGATGTGCGCGGTGAGGACCGGCAGGCCGGTGGCGATCTGCGTGATGTGCAGGTCGTGGACGTCGCGGACGTGGGGCAGGCGCGCGATATGGCTGCGGACCTCCTCGAGGTCGATACCGGCGGGGGTGGATTCGAGCAGCACGTCGATGGTCTCGCGCAGCAGCTTCAGGGTCCGCGGGATGATCAGCGCGCCGATGAGCATTGCCACGACGGCGTCCGCCCGCATCCACCCCGTCAGCGTGATGATCACGGCGGCCACGATGACGGCCACCGACCCGAGGGCGTCGTTGAGGACTTCGAGGAACGCCGCCCTCAGGTTGAAGCTGGCGGTCCGGTGCCGCGCCAGCAGCCCGAGCGCAGCGAGATTGCCGAGGAGGCCGATCACCCCGAAGACGATCATCTCCGGAGCCGCGACGTCCGTCGGCGTGATGAGGCGCCGCACCCCCTCGACCAGGACGTAGGTTCCGACAGCGAGGAGGAACGCGGCCTGCAGCAGGGCGGCGATGACCTCCGCCCGGCGGAAGCCCCACGAGCGTCGCGCCGACGCCGGCCGGACCGAGAGCGTGGCGGCGCCGAGCGCCATGGCCAGGCCTGCGGCGTCCGTCAGGACGTGCACGGAGTCGAAGAGGAGGGCCAGGCTGCCTGTCCACAGGGCGCCGACGATCTGGAGGAGGAAGACGCCGAGCGTGATGGCGAGCGCGCCGGCCAGCGGGCCGCGCCGGCCGGCGCTCGCCGGTGCGTGGTGGGTACCCATGCCCCGATAGTACATCCGTCCGTGAACCTTGGGGCGAGCGGGTCGCCGGCTGATCCGGAGGGACGGGCGGCTACCGGTCGACGCCGGACATGTCCTCGTAGCGGTCTCCGACGGGGGCGGCCACACCGTCCAGCTGCGCGAGCTGCTCGGGGGTGAGCGTCAGGGCGTCCGCCGCGACGTTCTCCTCCAGGTAGCGCACCTGCTTGGTTCCCGGGATCGGGGCGATGTCCGTGCCCTGGGCGAGGAGCCAGGCGAGGGCCACCTGCCCCGGCGTCGCCTCGAGCTGCCGCGCGACGTCGTCCACCTGCTCGACGATCCGGATGTTGGTCTGCAGGTTCTCGCCGGCGAAACGCGGATTGTTGCGGCGGAAATCCGACTCGTCGAGCTGGTCCACCGAGCGGATGGTACCGGTCAGGAAGCCGCGGCCGAGCGGCGAGTAGGGGACGAAGCCGATCCCGAGCTCGCGGACGAGCGGGAGGATCTCGCGCTCCGGCTCCCTGCTCCATAGGGAGTACTCGGTCTGGAGCGCCGTCACCGGGTGGACGGCGTGCGCCCTGCGGATCGTGGCGGGTGCCGCCTCGGACAGCCCGATGTGCCGGATCTTGCCCTCCTGGACGAGTGAGGCAAGGGCGCCCATGGTGTCCTCGACCGGCACCGAGGGGTCCATGCGGTGCTGGTAGTAGAGGTCGATGTGGTCGGTCTGCAGCCGCTTCAGCGACCCCTCGACCGCGAGGCGCACGTTCTCCGGACTGCCGTCGAGCCCCATGGCGTCACCCGCCGCATGGCGGATGGTGCCGAACTTCGTGGCCAGCACGACGTCGTCGCGCCTGGTCCTGAACGCCCGGCCCAGCAGCTCCTCGTTGGTGTAGGGGCCGTACATCTCGGCGGTGTCGAAGAAGGTGACGCCGAGGTCGAGCGCGCGGTGGAGGGTGGCCATCGCCCCGGCGTCGTCCTTCCCGCTGCCGGTGTAGAACGCCGACATGCCCATGCAGCCGAGGCCGAGCCGGGAGACGTCGAGGCCCGAGCCGGGGGCGCCGAGGGTGATGGTTCTCATGGGAGCCGCCTTCGCAGGGGAATCGTGGGAGGAAAAGGGTGCCTCGGCCAGAGTACGCCGGGCGGCCCGCCCGCGGTCAGGGCCGGCGTCGGAGATCTTGTTGCACGCTGTGCAAGAATTCGCCTACGCTGTGATCGTGCTGGAAACGACCGACGACGCAGTGCCCGTGGGCCGCCGCGAGCAGAACAAGATCGACACTCGCCGAGCGATCGCGGATGCGGCGATCGACCTCGCGCTGTCCGTAGGGCCCGGCTCGTTCACCGTGGACCAGATCGCCGTACGGGCCGGGGTCTCCCGCCGCACGTTCTTCAACTACTTCCACAGCGCCGAGGACGCCCTGACCGTCCGCACCGACGGGTTCCTCGACCTGGCGCTGGAGGTCTTCGGGCGGATGCCGCAGGACGAGCCCCTCTTCGACTCCATTATCCGGGCGTTCACCGAGACCACGCGGATGGAGGGCCTCTCGCAGCACGGCGCCCTCTTCCGCATGGCGGACTCCAACCCGGATCTCTTGCGGGCGCAGCTGCACTCGTGGGAACGCGCCGAGGTGCGGATCGTCGAGGGGCTGCGCCGACGGCTCGGGGCGGACGCCTCCGAGCTCTACCTCACCGCCCTGGTGGGGAGCGTCCTCTCCTGCACCAAGGCGGCGATGCGCGACTGGGCCGCCGTGAGCCACGACTCCACCGGCAACCCCGGGCAGGAGCTCGAGGAACGCATCCTCGCAGTGCTGACCATGCTCCGCGACGGGTTCTCCCCCCGCACCACCGGGCCCGTCTCCCGGACCTGACTCCTTGTCCTTCCTCCCCTGCCCGCTCCCTTCCTGCTAGGACTCCTCCATGGCTTTCCTCCTCTACCGGCTCGGTTCCTTCGCGTTCCGAAGGCGGTGGTGGGTCGTCTCCGCATGGCTCGCCATCATGCTGGCGGTCGGCGCCGCCGCCGTCGCCTTCTCCGGGACGCTCACCAACAACTTCACCATCCCCGGTACCGAGTCGCAGCGCATCTCCGACCGGCTGCGGGAGGAACTGCCGGAGGCGGTCGGCGGCACGGGCACGGTGGTGTTCACGTCCGACGACGGCGCCGCCTTCTCGCCCGAGCAGCGTGAGGGCGTGCAGGCGGCCCTGGCGGACATCGCCGCGCTCGACGGCGTGCGCGGCGTCATCGACCCCTTCGACGTCGCGGACCAGGTGGCGTCCGGCAGTGAGGAGCTCGACGCCGGTCGCGCGGAACTCGACGCCGGCGAGCAGCAGCTGAGCGCCGGAGAGGACCAGCTCGCGCAGGGCCAGCAGCAGCTCGACGAGCAGCGTGCACAGTTCGAACAGGTCCGGGCGCAGCTCCCGGGACCCCAGGCGGCGGCCACCGCCCAGCAGCTAGAGCAGGGCCAGGCGAGGCTGGATGCGAGCCGCACCGAGCTGGAGTCAGGGCGGGAGCAGCTCGAGTCCGGGCGCACCGAACTCGACCTCGCCCAGCGGCAGCTCGACGCCACCTCCGGGGTGAGGCTGGTGTCCGAGGACGGCTCCACCGGCGTGGCCAGCGTGCAGTTCGACCAGCAGATCAACGCGGTCTCTCCGGAGCTGCGCGGAGCGGTGCAGGAGGCGGCTGCCGAGGCGGAGTCGGCAGGAGTGACCGTCGAGTACAGCAAGGAGATCGTCGAGGACGTCTCCGGGATCGTCGGGGCGACGGAGGCCGTCGGCCTGGCCGTCGCCGCGATCGTCCTCATCCTGATGCTCGGCACCCTGGTCGCCGCCGGGCTGCCGCTGCTCATGGCCATCGTCGGGGTCGGCGTGGGCGTGGGGGTCACCTTCGCACTGTCGGGGATCGTCGAGATGAACAGCATCTCCCCGGTCCTCGCCCTGATGCTCGGCCTCGCCGTCGGCATCGACTACTGCCTGTTCATCGTGAACCGGCACCGGACCCAGCTCCTGCACGGCATGGACCTGCAGGAGTCGATCGCCCGTGCCACCGGCACCGCCGGGAACGCCGTGCTCTTCGCAGGCATCACCGTGATCGTGGCCCTCGCCGCGCTCGCCGTGCCAGGGCTTCCGTTCCTGACCGTCATGGGTCTCTCCGCAGCGGGCACGGTGGCGGTGGCCGTCCTCGTGGCGCTCACCCTCACGCCTGCGCTCCTCGCGCTGATGGGACGTCGCGTGATCTCGAAGCGCCGGTGGGCCAAGGCCGCCGGACACAGGCACTCCGCCGCCGCATCCCTGGACTCCGAGGACAGCACCGCCCTGGCCGACCAGCGCGCCGCGCGCGGCGCGGGCTGGGGCGGCTTCGTGACCCGGAAGCCCGTCCTGACGGTCCTCGCCGGCGTGGTCCTCCTCGGCGTCATCGCCATCCCGGCCGCGCAGCTGCGCGTCGGCCTGCCCGACGGCGGCACGGAACCGGCCGATTCCACGGCGTTCCAGGCCTACAGCACCATCGGCGACAAGTTCGGGGCCGGCACCAACGGCCCGCTGATCGTCGTCGGATCCCTCCCCGGGACTGCCGACGAGGCCGAGCTCACGACGCTCCGGCTCGACGTCAACGACCGCCTGCGGGACGTGCCCGGGGTCGCCGCGTCGGTGCCTGCGACGGTGAGCGAGGACGGCCGCACTGCGATCTTCCAGGTCATCCCCGAGGAAGGACCCGCCAGCGAGGCCACCGAGAACCTGGTCCGCGACCTTCGCGCCGCGACCGGTGACTTCGAGGACCGGACCGGCGTCGCCATTGCCGTGACCGGTCAGACCGCGGCGAACATCGACGTCTCCGCCAAGCTCATGGAGGCGCTGCCGGTGTACCTGGCCATCGTGGTCGGGCTGTCCCTGATCCTGCTCCTGCTGGTGTTCCGCTCCATCCTCGTCCCGATCATCGCGACCGCCGGGTTCCTGCTCTCACTGCTCGCCAGCTTCGGCGCGACGGTCGCCATCTACCAGTGGGGCTGGCTCGGCGACGTCTTCGGGGTCACGAACCCCGGGCCGATCCTCAGCTTCCTGCCCATCATCCTGATCGGGGTGCTCTTCGGCCTCGCGATGGACTACCAGATGTTCCTGGTGTCCGGCATGCGGGAGGCGTACGTCCACGGGGACGACCCCAAGGCCGCAGTGCGCATCGGCTTCAGTCATGGCGCCCGGGTGGTCACGGCAGCGGCGATCATCATGGTCTCCGTGTTCGCGGGCTTCGTGTTCTCCCACCTGGCCATGGTGCGCCCGATCGGCTTCGGTCTCGCCTTCGGGGTGCTGCTCGATGCCTTCGTGGTCCGCATGACCCTGGTCCCGGCCGCGATGTACCTGCTGGGCCGGCACGCCTGGTGGCTTCCCGCATGGCTCGGGAGGATCCTCCCGGACGTCGACGTCGAAGGAGCCCGGCTCCTGCGCGACGAGAAGGAGAAGGAGTCCGTCCCGGTTCCCGCCTGAGGCCCTGGGTCGGAGGTGCGGGGGCACGCGGCCGGGAAGGGCGGCCCCCGCCCCTGGGCCCTCAGGCGCCGAGGTAGCGTCCGGGCCTGTGGTTGAGCGCCAGGACGAGGTTGAGCACTACGGCGCCGACGGCCGAGAGCAGCACGCCCGCGGGCGCGACGACGGTGAAGGCGGCGAGGATGACGGTCGTGTCGAGAGCCATCTGCACGTACCCGGCACGCCAGCCGAGCCGTTCCTGCAGGATGAGGGCGAGGATGTTGAAGCCGCCGAGGCTCGCCCGGTGGCGGAAGAGGATCAGCAGCCCGACACCTGCCAGCAGGTTCCCGCCGAGCGCCGCATAGAGGGGGTTCAGGGTCAGTCCGCCGAGCGACACGGGGTGCAGGGCGGCCAGGCCCGCGACGAGCGCCACGGCCACCATGGTGCGCAGCGTGAAGTCCCAGCCCTTCTTCCACACGGCGAGGGCGAAGAACGGGATGTTCACGAGGAAGAACAGCGCGCTGAAGGACAGGCCGCCCGTATAGCTCAGGAGCATGGCGAGGCCCGCCGTCCCGCCGGTCACGGCGCCGCTCGTCGTGAGCAGGAACAGGCCGAGGGACACCGTGAAGGTACCCGTGACCATCCCCAGGATGTCCTCCGGCACCGAGTGCCTGACGATGACCTCGGCGCCGATCGGGGCGGGGGCTGTTGTGGTGTCCATGGCGGCAAGCTATCACCGGCAGGTGCGGCCCGACGCACCGGGGGCCGTCGATGTGAACAAGGGCACAGGGGGTGGCCCGGACGCGGATCACCAGGACGCCGGGCGGCAGGAATCTCTTGCCCGCCCGTCCCCGATCTCCGGTACGGTTGAAAAAATAAGCCGGCTTACGGCTGCGCCCTGCGCTGGATCAGGGGCGCGGTGTGGGCGTGACGAGGAGGTGGACGTGCTCGACTACGTAGGCAGCAGGCTCGAGCAGATCCTGTTCGCCAGCTGGCAGCATTTCTCGCTCGTGGTCCAGTGCCTGGTGATCGCGACCGTCCTGGCCATCGCCGTCGCGGCGCTGGTCTACCGGAGTCCGGCCCTCACCGCCGTCGCGAACAGCGTCTCCGCGGTCGGCCTGACCATCCCGTCCTTCGCCCTCATCGGCCTCCTGATCGCCCCGTTCGGCTTCGGCGTCGCGCCGGCCGTCATCGTGGTGGTGTTCTTCGCCGTCCTGCCGATCCTGCGCAACGCGGTCGTGGGCCTGACGAGCGTGGACCGATCGATCATCGAATCCGCCCGGGGCGTGGGGCTGAGCCGCTTCCAGACCTTCCGCCGGATCGAGCTGCCCATGGCGTGGCCCGTCATCCTGGCCGGGGTGCGTGTCTCCGCCCAGATGGTCATGGGCATCGCCGCAATCACCGCGTACGTCCTCGGGCCCGGACTCGGCGGGTTCATCTTCACGGGCCTCGCCCGGCTCGGCGGCGCCAACGCCCTCGAATCCGTCGCCACCGGGATCATCGCCGTGGTGATCCTGGCCATGGTGCTCGATCTCCTTCTGGTCGGCCTCGGCCGGCTCACAATCCCGCGAGGTATCCGTGTCTGACAACATTCCCGCCACCCCCGCGTCCCCGGACGCCACGGCCGAGATCACCGGCGCGAGCATCCTGCTGGACAAGGTCAGCAAGCGGTACCCGGGCCAGGCCAAGGCGGCCGTCGACGGACTCACCATGGAGATCCCGGCCGGCAAGATCGTCATGCTGGTCGGCCCCTCGGGCTGCGGCAAGACCACCACGCTGAAGATGATCAACCGTTTGATCGAGCCCTCCGAGGGGCGGATCGTGCTCGACGGCGACGACGTCACGGCCATCGACGGCGATGCCCTGCGACGCCGCATCGGCTACGTCATCCAGGCCGGCGGCCTGTTCCCGCACATGACGGTCGCGACGAACATCGCCATCGTCCCGAAGATGCTCGGCTGGGGCAAGGAACGCGTGGCCGCCCGTGTCGACGAGCTCCTGGAGCTCGTCTCCCTCGACCCGGAGCAGTACCGCGACAGGTTCCCCCGGGAGCTCTCCGGCGGGCAGCAGCAGCGTGTGGGCGTCGCCCGCGCGCTTGCGGCGGATCCACCCGTGCTGCTCATGGACGAGCCGTTCGGCGCCGTGGACCCGATCACGCGGGTGCGCCTGCAGGACGAGCTCATCAGCATCCAGAAGGAGCTCCAGAAGACGATCGTCTGCGTCACCCACGACTTCGACGAAGCGGTGAAGCTCGGGGACTGGATCGCCATCTTCACGGAGGGCGCGCAGCTGGTGCAGTACGACACCCCGGCCCGGATCCTCGCCGAGCCCGCCAACGAGTTCGTGGAGAACTTCATCGGCGCCGGTGCCGGCCTGAAACAACTGACCCTGACGCGCGTCAACGAGGTGGCCCTGCGGTCCGCCGTGACCGCGTCCCCGGGCGATCTCGCCTCCGACGTACTCTCGCGCCTGGACCAGCAGGGTGACGACCACGCGGTCATCATCGACGGCCGGAACCGGCCGCTGCAGTGGCTGTCGAGGCGGCAGCTCGCCCGGCTCGAGCGGATCGGTGGCGACAGTGATCCGCGTCTTCCCCTCATCGGCGAACGTGCCACCCTGAACGACGCGCTCGACATCATGCTCGTCTCCAGTGTCGGCGCGGCGCTGGTCACCGGTGGACGTGACAGCTTCCGCGGCGTCGTCGACGTGGAGACCATCATGGTGGCGATGACCCAGGCGCACGCCCATGCGCGCACCTCCCACGCGGAGGGCAAGCCGGTCGGCATCAACACCGGCGCGCTCACCACGCAGCCGGACACCGGCGTCGAGCCCCAGCCCTTGCATCCGGCCGCCGGGGGTGGCGGAAGTGAGTGAGGGCTTCGGCGCTCCCGCCGCAGCCCAACGCCCGACGGCGGGTGCGGGCACCGCCCTCGTCCCGCGCGGTGCAGCCGATCCCCTCACCGTCAGCACCGGCCGCGGCTGGCGCCCCCTGCTCCTCCAGCTCGCCGGCATCCTCCTGGCGGGCGGTGCGCTGGCCGTCTGGCTGACGACGGCGCAACTCACCGAGACGGAACAGATCACCCTCAACCCGGCGTCCCTCCTCGGCTACACGCGGGAGCATCTGGCGCTGACGCTGCTGTCCGCCGCGATCGTGCTCCTGATCGCCATCCCGCTCGGTATCCTGCTGACGCGGAAGCCGCTCCGGCGGCTGGCCGGGCCCGTCCTCGCGGTCGTGAACATCGGCCAGTCCGCGCCGGCCATCGGGCTCGTCGTCCTGCTCGCCGCCTGGCTCGGCTTCGGCTTCCGTGCGGCGGTGACGGCGCTCGTGGTCTATGCGCTCCTGCCGGTCCTCCGGAACACCATGGTCGGCATCGGCCAGGTCGACGACCGGCTGGTCGAGGCCGGCCGGGGGATGGGCATGAGCGCCGCGGCGGTCCTCTTCCGCGTCGAACTCCCGCTCGCGGTGCCCATCATGCTCGCGGGCATCCGCACGGCGCTGGTGCTGCTCGTCGGGACCGCCGCGCTCTCCACGTTCATCAACGGCGGCGGGCTCGGCATCCTCATCACCACCGGGGTCAACCTCAACCTGTCGCGCGTCCTCGTGGCCGGTGCCGTGAGCGTCGCCCTTCTCGCGCTGCTCGTGGACTGGGTGGGGCGCGTCGTCGAACTCCTCGCCCGCCCGAAGGGACTCGCATGAGCCGGCGTCCCGGCCCCCTCAGCGTCCGGCTCCGCACCGGCATGGCGCTGACAGCCGCCGCCTCCGGCCTCCTCCTGGCCGGGTGCGGACTCGAGCCCGCCACGTCCTACGTCCCCGCCGCCGGTCCGGGCTCCATCCAGCCCATCGAGGGCGCCGACGACGCACCGCTCACCGTGACGTCCAAGAACTTCACGGAGCAGCTGATCCTCGGGAAGATCTCCGTCCTGGCGGCGCAGGCCGCGGGCTTCGATGTCACTGACCTGACCAACGCGCCCGGGTCGCAGCCGGCCCGGGACCTGATCCTCTCGGGTGAGGCAGACCTGACGTGGGAGTACACCGGTACGGCCTGGCTCGCCTTCCTGGGCGAGGAGGCCGGCATCGCCGACCAGCAGGAGCAGTGGACGGCGGTGCGGGACGCCGACGTCGCCAACGGGCTCGTCTGGGGCGGCCCGGCGCCGCTGAACAACACCTACGCCATGGCCGTGCGGACCGAGGCCATCCCGGAGCTCGGCGGGATCACCACGATGTCGGGGCTCGCCCAGCTGCCACCCGAGCAGCGGACGTTCTGCGTGGAGGCGGAGTTCAACTCCCGCGCCGACGGGATGACGCCCATGCTGCAGCACTACGGCCTCGAGCGCGGCACGGCGACCGGGGTCCCCGACGAGAACATCGGGATCTACGACACGGGGGCCATCTACGGGGCGACCGACACGGGAGCCTGCAACTTCGGCGAGGTCTTCGCGACGGACGGGCGCATCGAGGCCCTGGACCTGACCCTCCTCGAGGACGACCTCGGGTTCTTCCCGGCCTACAACGCAGCGCCGGTGTACTACGGGGAGACCCTCGAGGAGTTCCCGGAACTCCAGGACGTGTTCGACGCGATCACCCCGACGCTCACCGACGAGGCGCTGCGCGTCATGAACCTCCGCGTCGACGTCGAGGGCGAGGAACCCGCCGACGTCGCCTTCGACTTCATGGTGGACAACGGGTTCATCTCCAGGCCCTAGCGCGCCATTGCCGGGACGGGCCGTGGCCCGGACGCCGCGCCGATCGAGGACAGCCAGGCGCGGGCCTCCCCGCTCTCCGTGAAATAGCGGGTCCGGCTGCGCGACTGGGCGATGAACGCCGCGAGGACCCGGTCCACGGGGTCGCTGCCCGTCAGCCCGATCGGCCCCGCATGGTGGTAGGCGACGAGCATGCGGCGCGCCGGCGGCGTGATGTGCCGGACCAGGTTGAGGTGCACGAGCACCGGGGATGCGTGCCAGCGCGGGAAATGCGTGACCGTGTTCGCCAGGACGTCGAGCTCGGCCGGCCCGATCCCGATGCCGGGCCGCCAGAGGACCTCCAGGATGCCCGCGTCGTCGATGATCGTGAAGTCATCCACGATGGTGCCTCCCTCGGTCGGAACCTGCCGGCGCAGGCACTGTGAACTGAAGTCTCCCACGGGTGGCCGGGATCGGGGAACGATCGGCGTCCTCGCCTACCCGGCGCGCGTGACATGGGCGGACACCCGCCATTCCTCGATCTCCGCCAGCAGACCCCTGCGCCGGTCCTCCCCGACGAACGCCGACCGGACCGAGTTCGCGGCCAGCCGCGCGCGGTCGTCGATGCCCAGCCCGAACGCGTCGACCAGTGCCGCCACATTGTCGTCGAGATACCCACCGAAGTAGGCCGGATCGTCCGAATGCACGGAGACGTTCAGGCCCCGCGCGAGCATCTCCGGCAGGGGATGAGCGCCGATGGCGTCGACGGCCCGCAGCCGCACGTTCGAGAGCGGGCAGACCGTGAGCGGTACCTGCTCGGCGACGAGCCGCTCGACGAGCGCCTCGTCCTCGAGGCAGCGGATCCCGTGATCCAGCCGGTCCACCGCCAGGAGATCGAGCGCCTCCCGGATGTAGGCGGGCGGGCCTTCCTCGCCCGCGTGCGCGACGCACTTCAGGCCGGCGTCCCGGGCGACGTCGTACACCTCCCGGAAGAGCGACGGCGGGTAGCCCACCTCCGCCGAGTCCAGGCCGATCCCGACGATGGGCGCGTCCATCGCGAGGAGGTCGCGCAGCACCACGAGCGCCTCCGCCGCCGGACGGTCCCGCAGGAAGGCGGCGATCAGGGACGTGCTGATGCCGAGGTCGGCCTCGCTCGTGGACAGGGCCGCCGCCACACCGTTGACGCACGTCGCGAGGGAGACGCCGCGGACCAGGTGCGCCTGCGGATCCATCGTGATCTCCGCGTGGCGGACGCCGGCAGCGGCCGCCCGGCGCAGATACGCACGGGTCATGTCGGCGAAGTCCTCCTCCGTCCGCAGCACGTCCATGTTCGCGTAGTAGAGGTCCAGAAAGGACTGCAGATCCGTGAACGCGTACCGCGCCGCGAGGTCTGCGGGGTCGGCGTAGGGCAGGGTGATCCCGTTCCGCGCCGCGAGCGCGAAGATGAGCTCAGGTTCCAGGGTCCCCTCGATGTGGAGGTGCAGTTCGGCGCAGGGCGGTGGCGGCATTGCCCCAGCCTAGGAGGCACGGACCGCGGGCCGCCAGACACAAGGGTGCTCCGACGGCCGGGGCGATCCGTATGAGCGGAGCGGGACCACCGGGCGCGGACCGTGCCTCGCGGCGTCGGTCCACCCGACCACCCGGTGATGACACCGGAGGATCAGCCCCCGGCCGACTCCTGCACGCTCCAGCTCGCGAGGAAAGGCAACTTGCGGGCGGTCTCGGACTCCGGCTGCGCCGTATAGACGACGAGCACCTGATCGACACCCCGGGGTGGCACGACCGTCTCGACGTCGAAGGAAAGGTCGCCCACGATCGGGTGGAGGATCCGCTTGGCGGCGGATGCGTAGTCCTGCACGCCGTGATCGGCCCACCACCGCTCCGCATCGGCATCCCGCGAGCGGAGCTCGTCGATGAGCGCGACCAGTCGGTGGTCATCAGGATGGCGGCCCAGCTCACCGCGCAGGGCCGCTATCGACGCCGCCGCGAAATGCTCCCAGTTGACGATGCGCTCACGGGCCAGCGGGTCGAAGAACATGAACCGGGCGAAGGACGACGACGGCCGCAGGCCGGTGAGGACGGCGGCGAGGAGCGTGTTGGTGGCGAGAACGTCGCCGCGTCGGCCGAGGACCAGCGCCGGCATGTGGTCCAGCACGGACATCAGGCGCAGCAACCCGGGATCGGCCTGCTGGGCCGCCGGCGTCGACCGCCGCGGGCGGTTCGGCGGGTCGGCCAACGCGAGCAGGTGGTCGCGTTCGACGTCGTCGAGCCGGAGCGCCGTCGCGAGCCCCTCGAGGACGCTGCGGGAGACGTTCGCCTGCCGTCCCTGCTCCAGCCTGCTGTAGTAGTCGGAACTCACACCGGCCAGTACGGCGAGCTCTTCCTTCCTCAGCCCGGGTACGCGCCGCGGACCGGGGAAGGCGCGCAGGCCGACGTCGGCGGGGGTCAGGCTGTCGCGGCGGGAGCGCAGGAACGCTCCGAGCTGGGTGCGGTCTGCGGGCATCTCCCCACTCTAGGAGGTGGCGTCGCCCGCATCGTGGTTTTGTCGTACCCCGGTCCGGTACGGTCTGGTTCCCCTGCTACGCGGCGTATAGAACTGGGAGCATGACGACCGGACCGGCATCAACCCCCTCTGCCCCGCACACCTCACCCTTCGGGGCGGACAGCACGGCCCTGGAAGTGATCGAAGGCATCGACCTCCGCGGCCGCACCGCCGTCGTCACCGGCGGCTCCTCGGGCATCGGCGCCGAGACCGCGCGGGCGCTCGCCCACGCGGGCGTCGCGGTGACCCTCGCCGTCCGGGACGTTCAGGCGGGCCAGCGCGCCGCTGCGGACATCCGGCGCGGCAGTCCCGGTGCCACCGTGGACGTCCGGGGCCTGGATCTTGCGGACCCGGGCTCGGTGCGCCGCTTCACCGGCGAGTGGACCGGGCCGCTCCATCTGCTCGTCAACAACGCCGGGGTCATGATGACGCCGGAGCTGCGGACGCCGCAGGGCTGGGAGCTGCAGTTCGCAACGAACCACCTGGGCCACTTCGCCCTCGCCACGGGACTCCGCCCCGCACTCGCGGCAGCCGGCGGTGCGCGCATCGTGTCCGTGAGCTCCAGCGGCCACGGAAACTCCGACATCGTGTACGACGACCTGTTCTTCGACCGTCATCCGTACGACGCGGGGCACGCCTACGGGCAGTCCAAGACCGCGAACGTGCTCTTCGCGGTCGAGGCGACCGGACGCTGGGCGGACGACGGCATCACCGCGAACGCCGTCATGCCGGGTGGGGTGTGGACCGGGCTCCAGCGCCACTGGGACCCCGCGGTGCTCGCCGCGACGAAGGAGCAGGTCGCGGCGCTCGGCCTCACCGTCAAGACGCCGGCGCAGGGCGCCGCCACCTCGGTGTTCGCCGCGGTGTCCCCGCTGCTCGACGGGGTCGGCGGGCTGTACCTCGAGGACTGCCATGAGGCGGATGTCGTGCCGGCGATCGTCGACGGGCTCCACGGTGTCCGGGACTACGCCCTGGACCCGGTCAGCGCCCGGAGGCTGTGGGAGGTATCGCTCGCGCTCCTGGCAAGCTCGTGACCCTGGGAACGCAGAAGGAGGGCGGGCCCGAACGGGTCCGCCCTCCTCGTGCTTCGTGCCGGAGCGCCTAGTAGAGCGCGGCTTCCGACTCGGTGGCCGGCGTGTCGCCGCTGCCGAGATTCGCTGCGAGCTTCGCGCCGAGCTCGGCGTCGACGTTGGCCCAGTACTGGATGGCCCGCGCGCGGATCTCGTCGCTCTGCACGCCGCCCACGGCGCCGGTGATGGTCTCGAGGAAGCGGGCACGCTGAGCGTCGTCGAACACCTCGCGGTAGAGCGTCCCGGCCTGGCCGAAGTCGTCGTCCTCGGCGTGCAGCGAGTGCGCTGCGCGGACGAGGTCGCCGTCGTTCTCCCAGCCGCCGTGCTCACCGTACTGCGCCGGATCGGCGGCGGGTCCGCCGACCGAGTTCGGCGCGTAGACCGGGGTGGAGGCCGCATTGAAGTGGTAGCGCGCCGCGCCGTCCTTCGAGTAGTTGCGCACCTCGTTCTTCGGCATGTTCACGGGCAGCTGCGCGTGGTTGGTGCCCACCCGGTAGCGGTGCGCGTCGGCATAGGAGAAGATGCGCGCCTGCAGCATGCGGTCCGGACTCGCGGCGATGCCGGGCACGAAGTTCGACGGCGCGAACGTGGCCTGCTCGATCTGCGCGAAGTAGTTCTCCGGGTTGCGGTTGAGTGTGAGTCTGCCGACCGGGATCAGCGGGTAGTCGCCCTGCGGCCACACCTTCGTGAGATCGAACGGGTTGAAGCGGTACGTCTTCGCGTCGTCGTACGGCATGATCTGGACCTTGAGGTCCCAGCTCGGGTGATTGCCCTTGGCGATGTTCTCCGAGAGGTCGCGCAGGTGGTGGTCGGCGTCCGACCCGGCGAGCGCCTCGGCCTCGTCGACCGTCAGGACCTCGTGGCCCTGGTTGGACTTGAAGTGGTACTTGACCCAGAACTTCTCGTTCAGTTCGTTGATCCACATGTAGGTGTGGGAGCCGTAGCCGTTCATGGTGCGCCACGAGTTCGGCAGGCCACGATCGCCCATCAGCCACGTCACCTGGTGCGCGGATTCGGGGCTGAGGGTCCAGAAGTCCCACTGCATGTCGGCATCACGCAGGTTGGTGCCGGGCAGGCGCTTCTGCGAGTGGATGAAGTCGGGGAACTTGATGCCGTCGCGGATGAAGAAGACCGGGGTGTTGTTGCCCACGAGGTCGTAGTTGCCCTCGGAGGTGTAGAACTTCAGGGCGAAGCCGCGCGGGTCCCGCCAGGTGTCGGGGGAACCCTGCTCGCCGGCCACGGAGGAGAAGCGCAGAAGGGTCTCCGTCGTCGTGCCCTTCTGGAAGAGCGCGGCGCGGGTGTACATGCTGACGTCCTCGGTGGTCTCGAAGACACCGAAGGCTCCGCCGCCCTTGGCGTGGACCACGCGCTCGGGGACGCGCTCGCGGTTGAACTGCGCCAGCTTCTCGATGAGGTAGTGGTCGGTGAGCGGGATGACGCCATCGCGGCCGAGGGCGGACGAGTTGCTGTCATCGATGACGGGGGCGCCGGACTGCGTGGTGCTGAAGTTCGCGGACATAGTGCTCCTATTCCTGGTGGTGGGACTGATGGTGGTGTGGGGCTGCCGGGCGGCAGTCGTCGCAGAGTCCCTGGTAGAGGACCTCGGCGATCTGGATGGTCATCCGGGAGGCACCGGGCGACCATTCGGGGGTGAGGCAGGGGGCGTGCCCTACGGCGCAGTCCACGTCCTCGATCCGCCCGCATCCGGTGCAGACGGCGTGGTGGTGGTTGTCGTCCACGCGTGTCTCGTAGCGGGCGGGGGAGTGGGGGGTCTCGATGCGGCGCAGCAGGCCGATGGCGGTCAGATCCGCCAGGATCACGTACACGGACTGCACGGTGATCTGGGGCAGTTCGGCGCGGACCGCGCCCGCGGTGTCGTCGGCGGTGGCATGCGGCGACTGCTCGACGGCGGCGAGGACGGCGAGGCGCTGGCGCGTCACCCGACGCTGGTGCGCGTGCAGGGCAGCGGACCACCGGGCCTCGCGGGTCGCACTCCTCGTCTGCATCATTGCTTCAGTGAACCAGTAAATCTGAATTTGTCATAATAGGCTGCCGCGAACTTCTCCACCACGCGGCCCGTGCAGTCGGTACCGTTGACAGGATGAACCTTTTTGCGCGCGGCTGGGCCTGGGCGCTGGACTACGCCTACGTGGGCTTCTGGCAGGTCCAGGGCTTCCTCTTCCGGGCGGACCCCACGCAGTACCGGACACCCGCCCCCGGATCGCCGGAGGGCAAGGCCGCCGTCCTGCTCCTTCCCGGCATCTATGAGACCTGGCAGTTCATGCGGCCGATCGCCCACCACCTGCACCGGGCCGGGCACGCGGTGCACGTGGTACAGAAGCTGGGGTACAACCGCGGCACGGTGGCGGCCATGGCGCAGCTCGCCGCCGGCTACCTCGAGGAGCACGAGCTCACCGACGTCGTCGTCGTCGCGCACAGCAAGGGCGGCCTGATCGGCAAGTTCCTGATGACCATGTCCAGCGCCGCACCGCGGGTCACCCGCCTGGTGGCCGTGAACACGCCCTTCTCCGGGTCCGTCTACGCGAACTTCTTCCTCCTGCCGAGCATCAGGGCGTTCTCGCCCGGCAATCCCACCCTGCAGTCCCTCCGGGAGAACCTCGGTCTGAACCGACACATCACCTCGATCTACGGGCGGTTCGATCCGCACATCCCCGGCGGCAGCTTCGTGGAGGGCGCCCGCAACGTGCAGCTCGAGACGATGGGGCACTTTCGGCCCATCGCGGACCGCCGCGTCCTGCGGGAGATCGATCGGGCGATCGCGGCGGAGGACACCGGCACCGCCTGAGCACCACCTCCTCGGCGCGCCGCAACCGTTGCCGGAGCGAATCAATCCGCCGCTAGACTTTCCCCGTGCCCAGACTCCTCGCCGACATCACCCCCCTGAAGGAGAGCCCGGCCTTCCGCAGGCTGTACATCGGCACGGCGCTCTCGGCGATCGGCACGCAGCTCACCATCGTGGCCGTGAGCCTGCAGATCTACTCCCTCACGCAGTCCACCCTCAGCGTCGGCCTGCTCAGCCTGTTCGCCCTCGTGCCCCTCGTGGTGGCGGGCCTCTACGGCGGCGCGATCGCCGACGCCCAGGACCGCCGCACGGTCGCGCTGCTCTCGGGGCTGGCGCTGTGGGCCACCACCGCGGCCATCGCGCTGCAGGCGTGGATCGGTGTGGACAGCGTGGGGCTGCTCTATGCCCTGATCGCGATCCAGTCGGGTGCGGCCGGCATCAACCAGCCCACGCGGAGCTCCATCATCCCGCGCCTGGTCCGGCCGGCGCTGCTGCCCGCTGCCAACGCCCTGAGCATGATCACCTTCGGCCTGGCCTTCACGGTGGGTCCGCTGCTCGCAGGCGTCCTCGTGGCGCAGGTGGGCTACGCCTGGACGTACACGGTCGACGTCGTCACCTTCACCTTCGCGCTCTGGGCCGTCTACCGGCTCCCGCCGCTGCCGCCCGAGGGTCCCACGCGGCGGGCAGGCCTCGCGACCGTGCTCGAGGGGTTCCGCTTCCTCGGCACACGGCCGAACATCCGCATGACTTTCATCCTGGACCTCATCGCCATGATCACGGCACAGCCGAGAGCACTGCTGCCGGCCGTCGGCGCTGTGCTCATCGGCGGTGGTGAGCTGACCGTCGGCATCCTGCTGGCCTCTGGCGCGTTCGGCTCGGTGCTCGCCGGGCTGTTCTCCGGCCCGCTCGGCCACATCCACAGGCAGGGCCAGGCGGTCATCTGGTCGATCGTCGGATGGGGTGCGTCCGTGGCGGGTTTCGGGCTCGTCGTCGTCATGGCCACCGCGACCGGTCAGCCCGCGGCGGGCGAGGGCGCGATCTCCGTGTGGGTTCTCCCCGCGGCGGCCTGCCTCGTGCTCGCCGGCATCGCCGACTCCGTCAGCAGTGTCTTCCGCAACACGATCCTCCAGTCGGCGACGCCGGACGCGATGCGCGGGCGCCTCCAGGGAGTGTTCATCGTCGTCGTCGCCGGCGGACCGCGCCTCGGCGACATGGTGGCCGGTGGTCAGGCGGCATGGCTCGGGGAGGGCTGGACCGCCGTCGTCGGGGGGATCGCGTGCGCCGTGCTGGTGCTCGCGGTCGCACGCTGGCAGCCCCGGTTCGCGCAGTACGATGCGCGCCGTCCCGAGCCCTGACGAGCCGGAGGCTCCCTGCCGGCTCGCAGCGCCGGCCCGTACGATGAACGGAACAGGCCGCCCGGCACCCGCGTTGTACCGATCACCGCCACGGCCTCCACAGCGCAAGGAGAGTGCAGTGCACAACCACTTCAACGGTGCCAAGACGGCGTTGCTGTTCGGTGCCCTGATGGGGATCTTCCTCGTCTTCGGTGCGGTCATCGCCGGGGCGACCGGGAGCTCCATGTTCATCTGGCTGTTCGCCCTGCTCGGCGTCGGGTCGATCGCCTACAGCTACTGGAACAGCGACAAGATCGCGATCCGCAGCATGGGCGCCGTCGAGGTGACGGAGCAGCAGCAGCCCGCCATGTACCGGATCGTCCGGGAGCTCAGCACGCGGGCCAACAAGCCCATGCCGCGCCTCTACGTGTCGCCGACCATGGCCCCGAACGCCTTCGCGACCGGCCGCAATCCGGAGAACGCCGCGGTGTGCTGCACGCAGGGCATCCTGCGGCTGCTGGACGAGCGTGAACTGCGCGGCGTCCTGGGGCACGAGCTGATGCACGTCTACAACCGCGACATCCTCACCGGGTCCATCGCGGCCGCCGTCGCAGGGGTCATCACGTCCGTGGCGCAGATGTTCGCCTTCGCCGGCATCATGGGCGGCAACCGCAACCAGGGCGGCAACCCCATCGCGGCGCTGCTGCTCGCCTTCCTCGCGCCGCTCGCCGCAGGGCTCATCCAGACCGCGATCGGCCGCACCCGGGAGTACGACGCCGACGAGGACGGCGCCGCCCTGACCGACGACCCGCTGGCCCTCGCCTCGGCGCTGCGCAAGCTCGAGAGCGGTACCCAGCGGGCCCCCTTGCCGCAGGACCAGCGCCTCGTCAACACCTCCCACCTGATGATCGCGAATCCGTTCAAGGGAGCCGGCGTGGGCAAGCTCTTCGCGACCCACCCCCCGATGGACCAGCGCATCGCCCGCCTCGAGGGCATGGCGGGCCGCCCGCTCGGCCGGTAAGGCCGGAACGGACGACGGCGGCCCCACCTTCCGCAGGTGGGGCCGCCGTCGTCCGTGCTGGTCGTGTGAGTGGCGCGGTCAGCGCATGTTCACGAACTGGAGGTCTGCCTCGTCGAAGTTCTTGAGCAGGGCCATGGTGGCCTGCAGGTCGTCACGCGACTTGGAGCTGACGCGCAGCTCGTCACCCTGGATCTGGGACTTGACGCCCTTGGGGCCCTCGTCGCGGATCAGCTTGTTGATCTTCTTCGCGAGGTCCTGGGCGATGCCCTCCTTGATGGAGGTCTCGAGGCGGTACTCCTTGCCCGAGGGGAAGGGCTCTCCGGTGTCGAGGGACTTCAGTGAGATGCCGCGCTTGATCATCTTGGACTGCAGGACGTCGAGCACCGCGAGGACGCGCTCCTCCGAGTTCGCCTTCATGAGGATCTTCTCGCCGCTGAAGTCCACCTCCGCGCCGACCCCCTTGAAGTCGTACCGCTGGGCGATCTCCTTCTGCGCCTGGTTCAGCGCGTTGGCGACCTCCTGCTTGTCCACTTTGCTTACGACGTCGAACGTGGATTCACTCGCCACGATGCCTCCTCGGGGTGGTTGGGTTCCTTGCCCTCAAGCCTATCTGCAACCCCTGCGCTTCACAGCGGGTGCTCAGGCGTCGTCGGGGGCAAGCACACGGTCGGCTGGCAGGGTGGTGCCGAGCAGACACACCGAAGGAGGACCGCCATGACCGGGACACGACGCCGCCGCTACCGCGTCCGGCTCCGCCGGGCCGTCGCCGGGTCATTCCTCGCGGCGGCCTCGGCGGCGTCGCTGGCCGGGTTGACCGCGGCGCCGGCGCTCGCCGCCCCGCCGGCGGTGATCGCCCCCTCGGACAGCACGCGCAGTGATGCATCCGATCTCCTCCCCGGGGTGCACCTCGGGGAGGCCGGTGTCGCGTCGTGGGGTGCTGCCGCGGCCGGGGTCACGGTTCCGTCCGCGCAGGAGCGATTGGCAGGAGTGCGGGCGGACCTCGACACCGCCGTCCTGCTGCGCCTGGTCACACCGGAGCAGGCCTCCGGTTTCTACGCGCAGATCGAGCGCCGGGTGGCCGCGGGCCTGTAGCGTCCCGGGCCGATTCGTCTCCGGGGCGGTTTGTGGGTAAAGTTGTCTTGCCCGCGCTTGCTGCGGGCGGTCTTCCTGTGAAGACGTTCGGCAGATTACCCGAGCGGCCAAAGGGGGCTGACTGTAAATCAGCTGGCAACGCCTACGGGGGTTCGAATCCCTCATCTGCCACAGCAAGGAAGGGCCCGCTCCATCGGAGCGGGCCCTTCGCCGTTGACGCTCAAATCCCGGCGCTGCACACGCTCCCGGGCACCGCCCCAGCACGGATCCGTGTCCGTAGCAATCCCCCCGGGCCGGTTCGACGAACTCCCTGTACGCATGCCTACAGTTGAGGCTCGACGGCGGGGGACCACGATCAGCACCACACAGACTCGGATCGGATGGCTGGACAGCCTCCGCGGCGCCGCCATCCTCCTCGTCGTCCTGCTCCACGCGGGCGAGGCCCTTCGGATGGCGGTGGGTCCGACGCCCGGGCTCGACCAGGTGAACCTCTTCCTCGAGCCCTTCCGCATGCCGGTGCTGATGTTCCTGTCCGGCATCCTGCTTCCGCGGTCGGTGGCCAAGCCGGCTCGCACCTACTTCGCCGGCAAGGTCTCCCTGGTGGCGTGGCCGTACCTGCTGTGGTCGCTGATCATCCTGACCGCGACCGGAGGCCTCGGTGTGGGCGCCCTCGCGCAGATCGCCTATCTCTCGCCGACCTACCTCTGGTACCTGTGGTTCATCCTCGTCTTCTATGCCGCGGCCTACCCGCTGCGCCGCGTCCCCCCGCTGGCGGTCGCCGGTGCAAGCCTCGCCGCGTCGGTCGTGCTGCCCGACGGCGGCCGTCCCGGGACGTTGACGTTCCTCGCGGCGTTCTTCTTCTTCGGCGCGTGGTGCGCTCAGCATGCGGGGATGGTGGAGCGGGCCATCGGCAGGCCCTGGGTGCTGGCGCTGGCAGGGGTCTCGGCGGTCACGGTGGGCGTGCTCGCCGCGGCCGGCAGGGATGTGCTCTACCGGGGGGAGTTCGCCTGGGGCGTGGTGGGTGCGCTCGGCGTCGTGTGCTGGCTCTTCCCGCGGCTCGGCACCCATCGCGCGACGGCGGCCCTCGAGTTCGTGGGGCGCTACTCCATCGTCTTCTACGTGGTCCATCTCGGGCCCATCATGGGCGTGCTCGCCCTCGCGGACGCCGTCGGGATTGCCGGGACGTGGCTGCTGCCGGTGCTCCTGGTGGTGGGAGTGGGGATCCCGGCCGGACTCGCCCGGGTGTACTCCCTGCGGGAGCACGCGTCGGTGAACCTGCTGTTCGAGCTGCCCGCGCTCAAGCGCCGTCCGCAGGCGGCCGCGCCGGACGGCCCGCGCTCCCGGGACTCCCGGGCGGGCCGGATGCCTGGACCCGGCGCCTGAGCGTGGTGGTCAGCAGGAGGTCCTTCGCCGGTCCGGTCACGTCCCAGGAGTACCGCACCATGTGGTGTGACGGCACCGCGAAGTCCACCCGGTAGGTGTCGGGGGAGCAGAGGTGGTCGTCGCGCGCCGTTCCCCGGCTCAGGTCGAGGCGGCACAGCGTGCGTCCGTCGACGAACTGCACGGTCATCGTCGTGCCGTCGGCCACGACCCGGTACGAGCGGGAGGCGGGTCCCTGGAAATGGGGCCAGGTGGCCGTACCCTGCTCGTCCCAGCGCAGGCCGCCGTCATCGGGGGTGAAGGTCGTGGTGCCGGTGAAGATGCCCGTCGCGCCGCCCGCCCGGTCCAGCATGGTGCGCTCCGTCGCCCACGTTCCGGCCAGGAACGGGATCGGATCGTGGACCGGAACCGGTCCGGCGGGCATCGCGGCCATCGGCGCATCCTCCTGCATGGTTCCTCCGTGTCGACCCCACGCTAACGCGGCACCGGCCGGGCCGCACCTTGCCGAGGACCCGGGAGAATGTTAGGCTGCCTAACTATGAGCCCCGACCCTCCGGACCCGCAGCTGCTGGACCTCGCGCAGTCCTTCCGCACCACGCTGCGTCACACCGTCTTCCTGAGCCGCTCCATGGACAACGACGGGGACATCACCGCCATGCAGATGAGCACCCTCGGCATGGCGGCCGACGCCCCGCTCCGGGTGAGCCGGGTCGCAGCGAATCTCGGCATCCGGGTTCCCTCTGCCACCGAGCAGATCATCAAGCTCGAGCAGGCCGGCCTCGTCAGCCGCCAGCCGGACCCGACCGACTCGCGCGCCGTCCTGGTGAAGCTCACCGCCCAGGGGCGTGCCGCGTGGGAGGAGGCCGGCCGGCGCCGCAACGCGCGCGTGGCAGCCCTGCTCGCACGCCTCGACGACGGGGAACGGGTTACCCTCGCCGCCGCTCTGCCGGTCATCCAGAAGATCAACCACACCCTCGGATAGGGGGCACCACGGCGTCAGCCGGCGAGGATCGAGACGGTCTCCTGGTCCTCCACGCCCCCGTAGTAGCGGTCCAGCACTGCCTGGAACCACGGTTCCTGGGGTGCGGCCCGGTTGAAGAGCGTCATGGAGGACTGCAGCTTGCGGGCGTCGATCCCGCCGAGCACGGCCACGGGATCGCTGCCGTCCAGGGTGAGGAGGGCGTGGGTGCTCTCCATCAGTCGGGGTCCGAGCACCGGGTGCGACAGGTAGGCCTGTGCCTCCTCGAGCGAGGTGACGGCATACCGGACCGCCGTCGGACTGCTCCCGAGCCCCGCGATCTGGGGGAAGACGAACCACATCCAGTGGCTCGTCTTGCGTCCCCGGTTCAGCTCGGCCAGCGCCTGCGCGTAGGTGCCCTGGGCATCCTGCACCTCGACGAATCGCGCCAGGTCGTAGGGGTCGTCGGTCACTGAGGCCTCCGGGAGGGATGGTGGGGATTCTTCATCGGTAGCGAACACGCCTGACACGGGTGCCGGCGGTCGCTAGCGTTGAAGGATGTCGACAATCAATATCACTGAGGCAAGCTTCCCAGAAACCATCGAGGGCAACGACATCGTGTTCGTCGACTTCTGGGCCGACTGGTGTGGTCCGTGCAAGCAGTTCGCCCCCGTGTACGACGCCGTGTCCCAGCAGCACGAGGACGTCACCTTCGCGAAGGTGGACACCGAGGCCGAGCAGTCGCTCGCTGCGGCCGCGGGCATCACGTCCATCCCCACGCTGATGGCGTTCCGCGAGAAGGTGCTCGTCTTCTCGCAGCCGGGCGCCCTGAACGCGACCCAGTTCGGCGAACTCGTCGACGCCGTCAAGGGCCTGGACATGAAGGCCGTGCACGAGCAGATCGCCCAGCAGCAGGCCGAGGCGTCCCCGGCCGCCGACACCCAGTAGTCGCTCCGACGAACCGGGAAGCCCCGCACTCCTTCGAGTGCGGGGCTTCCTTCGTCCATCGGAGCTGGTTCTGGTGCGCGCGGGTGCCCGGTCAGGCCTGATCCGAGCGCACGACCTCCACGGGCCGGGCCAGCAGGGCGCTCAGGGATTCGCCGAGATCCTGGACGGCGGGACCTCGCAGGTGCTGGTCGAGGAGTTCGGTGGACTCCCACTGCTCGGTGAGGACGATGCGGTCCTCCCGGGCATCCGTGATCTCGTAGCGGATGCAGCCGGGCTCCTCCACCACCTGTTCGATGGCGATGCCGAGGGCGAGCTCCACACGGAAGAACTCGCCGTCGAGCGGGGTGAATACTGCGGTGACGTCTACGGGCTGGCTCATCCTCCAACCCTAGCGGTGGCCCGCCTGTGGGCCGCATCGTTGCGTGCCGGCCTCTTCGGCGCTCCGCACCCGCGTCAGCGCCGGCGGTGGTCCTCGGGCGAGAGCCTCGGCCCGAACGTCGGTTTGCGGAACCCGCTGGCGTAGAGCGAGCGCACCACGCGCTGGCGCTGGCCCTTCCACGGCTTCAGGAGTTCGATCATGCCGGCGTCGTCGGTGCGCCGGCCGGTGAGCGCCGCACCCACGTAGGCGGCGAGGTGGTAGTCGCCCACCGAGATGGAATCGGGGCAGCCGTGCGTCCGCTGCACCACTTCGGCCACCGTCCAGACACCGATCCCCGAGATGGACCGGAGCCCTGTGCGGACGGCGTCGCCTCCCGGCAGGGACGCGAGGCGTTCCAGGCCGGTCGCGACGAGGGCGGCCTTGAGGACGGTGGACGAGCGCTGGGCGTCGACGCCGGCCCGGTGCCAGTCCCAGGAGGGGACCCGGCGCCACTGCTCGGCCGTCGGCGGGAGGCGGAGTGCGGCCGGCGCGACGCCCCCGGCCCCCGGGGCGGCGTCCCCGTAGCGGACGAGCAGGTAGCGCCAGGCGCGCTTGGCCTCGATGCCGGTGACCCTCTGCTCGAGGACGGCCCGCGCGACCGTGTCGAGCATGCGGCCCGACGACGGCAGGCGCAGCCCGGGACTGAGGTACCGGCCCTTGCGGGCGAGGTCGGGCAGCGTGGCGCGGAATTCGGACGCGTCGAACGCGCTCCAGTCGTCGTCGGCGCCGAGCAGGCGGGGGACGGACGCGAGAGCGCGGGCCGCCCCGGGCCCCCAGGCGGTCGCCTGGACGCGGCTGTCGTTCAGCGACCCGCGCTGGCGCAGGGCCAGCGTGACCGGTCCGTCTGCGGTCCGGAACGCGAGCCAGTGATCGGTGCCCTGCACGATGAACGACGGGTCGTGCGGCCCGCACTGCAGGGTGCCGATCGTCCTGGCCAGGCTGTACGGGCCGTCGGGCACCCACTCCGTGGCCTCGGCACCCGAGGGCAGCACGACGGGAGCAAGGGTCATGCGTCAATCGTCCCACGGGGCCCGGACGGTCGCACCCGCGCTCAGCCCGCGATGGTGCGCGTGATCGTGTCCCCGAGCGACGCCGTCGTGCCGGTTCCGCCCAGGTCCGGCGTGAGCGTGTCCCCGCCCGCGGCGAGCACCGACTCGATCGCGGAGAGGATGCACGCCGCGGCGTCCGCCTCGCCGAGGTGCTCGAGCATCATCGAGGCGCTCCAGATCTGGCCCACCGGGTTGGCGATACCCCGGCCCGCGATATCGGGGGCCGAGCCGTGCACCGGTTCGAAGAGGCTGGGAAACGTGCGGTCCGGGTTGATGTTGCCGCTGGGGGCGACGCCGATCGTCCCGGTGCAGGCCGGCCCGAGATCGGAGAGGATGTCGCCGAAGAGGTTGCTGGCCACGACGACGTCGAACCAGTCCGGGTGCAGCACGAAGTTCGCACAGAGGATGTCGATGTGGAACTTGTCCACGCGGACGTCCCCGTAGTCCGCCGCCATCGCCTCCACCCGCTCGTCCCAGTAGGGCATGGTGATCGAGATGCCGTTGCTCTTCGTCGCCGACGTCAGGTGCTTCTTCCCGCGCCGCTGCGCGAGCTCGAACGCGTACCGGAGGATCCGGTCCACGCCCGTGCGGGTCATCACGGTGTCCTGGATGACGGTCTCGCGGTCCGTCCCCTCGAACATCCGGCCGCCCACGCTCGAATACTCGCCCTCGGTGTTCTCGCGGACCACGTAGAAATCGACGTCGCCCGGCTTCCGCCCCGCGAGGGGACTGGTGATCCCCGGCAGGAGGCGGACGGGGCGCAGGTTCACGTACTGGTCGAAGTGGCGCCGGAACTGCAGCAGGCTGCCCCACAGGGAGACGTGGTCGGGGACGACGTCGGGCCAGCCGACCGCGCCGAAGAAGATGGCGTCGAAGGTGCGCAGCTCCTCGAACCAGTCGTCGGGGAGCATCTGCCCGTGCGCCACGTAGTACTCGGCGCTGGCGTAATCGAACTCCACGGCGTCGATGGTGAAGCCGAACCTGTCCGCGGCGGCCCGGAGTGCCCTCAGCCCTTCCGGTACGACCTCCTTGCCGATGCCGTCCCCTGCGATCACCGCGATCCTGTACGTCCTGGTCATCTCCGGGTCTCCTTCGTCGGCGCGATCCTGTCCCTCCCACCCTAGGCTCGGGTGCCGGGCAGCCCCAGTCCGGGGACGGTGGCAGGTGACGTCGGCGCGGCGGCCGGTGACGTCACGACGTCCTGCGGCGTAACAGCGGCGCGAACGTTGGGGCAGCCAGCCGGTAGCGTTGTCGTCATGAAGTACGCCAATTCCATCGTTGACCTGATCGGCAACACCCCGCTGGTCAAGCTCAACTCCGTCACCGACGGCATCAAAGCAACCGTCCTCGCGAAGGTCGAATACCTCAACCCCGGCGGGTCGGTGAAAGACCGCATCGCGGCGAAGATCATCGACGCCGCGGAGGCCGAGGGCAGGATCAAGCCCGGCGGCACCATCGTCGAACCGACCTCCGGCAACACCGGCGTCGGTCTCGCCCTCGTCGCCCAGCAGCGAGGCTACAAGTGCGTGTTCGTGGTCCCCGACAAGGTGGGCGAGGACAAGCGCAACGTCCTGAAGGCATACGGCGCGGAGGTCGTGGTCACGCCCACCGCCGTGGCACCCGACAGCCCGCAGTCCTACTACGGCGTCTCCGACCGCCTGGTCCGCGAGATCCCCGGCGCGTACAAGCCGGACCAGTTCTCCAACCCCAACGGTCCGCTCAGCCACTACGAGACCACCGGGCCCGAGATCTGGAACGACACCGACGGCACCGTGACGCACTTCGTCACCGGCGTCGGCACCGGCGGGACCATCACCGGCACGGGCCGGTACCTCAAGGAGGTCTCCGCCGACCGCGAGGGCGGACCCGTCCGCATCATCGGCGCGGACCCGGACGGCTCCATCTACTCCGGCGGAACCGGCCGGCCGTACTTCGTCGAGGGCGTCGGCGAGGACATGTGGCCGGACTCCTACGACCCTGCCGTGCCGGACGAGATCCACGGCGTCACCGACGCCGAGAGCTTCGAGATGACCCGGCGCCTCGCCCGCGAGGAGGGCCTGCTGGTCGGCGGGTCCTGCGGCATGGCCGTGGTCGCGGCGCTGCGCGTCGCGAAGGACCTGACCGAGGACGACGTCGTCGTGGTCCTCCTGCCCGACGGCGGCCGCGGCTACCTCGGCAAGATCTTCAACGACGACTGGATGAGGTCCCACGGCTTCATGGACAGCGGCGAGGACACGAGCGTGGGCGAGGTGCTGCGCGCGAAGAGCGGCGCCCTGCCGGACCTCGTGCACACGCACCCCACCGAGACGGTCCGCGATGTCATCTCGATCATGGGTGAGTACGGCGTGTCCAGCATCCCCGTGCTGTCGCAGGAGCCGCCGGTCAAGATGGGCGAGGTCGTGGGATCGATCGACGAGCGGTCCCTGACGGCGAAGATCTTCCACGGCGAGGCGAAGCTGACGGACGAGGTCTCCCAGCACATGGACGCGAAGCTGCCCCTCATCGGGTCCCTCGAATCCGTGGAGGCGGCCCGTGAGAGGCTCCAGGACAGCGACACGCTCATGGTGACCTTCATCGGCTCGCCGGTGGGAATTCTTACGCGCCACGACTTGCTGACATACATGAGCAAGTGACCCCCTCCCCGAACTCCAGGAGCATCGTGACGCACTCTGACGCCCAGGGCTTCAACACCCGGGCCATCCACGCAGGCCAGACCCCCGATCCGACCACCGGAGCGGTGATCCCGCCCCTGTACCAGACCACCACGTTCGCGCAGGACGGCATCGGCCAGCTGCGCAACGGCTACGAGTACGGCCGCGGCACCAACCCCACCCGGGACGCGCTGCAGGTCCAGATCGCGGCGCTGGAAGGGGGAAGGCACGCCTTCAGCTTCTCCTCGGGCCTCGCCGCCGAGGACGCCCTCATCCGTGCCGCGCTGCGTCCGGGTGACCACATCGTGCTCGGCAACGACGCCTACGGCGGCACCTACCGCCTGATCGACCGCGTCCTGTCCGAGTGGGGCATCACGAACACGGCCGTGGACATGGCGGACGGCGCTGCCGTCCAGGCGGCCATCACCGCGAACAACACGAAGATGGTCTGGGTCGAGACGCCGTCGAACCCGATGATGAAGATCACCGACATCGCCGCCACGGCCCAGCTCGCGCACGAGGCCGGCGCCCTGCTCGTCGTCGACAACACGTTCGCCTCCCCGTACCTGCAGCAGCCGCTCGCATTCGGGGCCGACGTCGTCGTGCACTCGACCACCAAGTACATCGGCGGGCACTCCGACGCCAGTGGCGGGGCGGTCGTCGTGAACGACGACGCGCTCGCCGAGAAGGTCGGGTTCGTGCAGTTCGCGGTCGGTGCCGTGTCCGCGCCGATGGAGGCCTGGCTGACCACGCGCGGCCTCAAGACCCTCGGCGTCCGGATGGACCGCCACTCCTCGAACGCGACGGCGATCGCCCGCTGGCTGCAGCAGCAGGACGAGGTGGAACGCGTGTTCTACCCCGGTCTGCCCGAGCACCCCGGCCACGACCTCGCCGCGGCCCAGATGAAGGACTTCGGCGGCATGATCTCCGTGACATTCAAGGGCGGGGCGGAGGCTGCGAAGAAGGTGGCCGAGTCGACGCACGTGTTCATCCTCGCGGAGTCCCTCGGCGGCATCGAGTCACTCATGAACTACCCGAGCGACATGACGCACGCCTCCGTGAAGGGCACCGAGCTGGCCGTGCCCGAGAACCTCATCCGGCTGTCGGTCGGCATCGAGGACCTCGAGGACCTGATCGGCGACCTCGAGCAGGCCATCGCAGCCCTCCGGTAGCCCCTCGGTCGAAAGGGCCCCTTCTGCGGAAGGGGCCCTTTCGTCCGTCCGGGGAGCGGCCCTGCGCGCTCGTCTGGCGCCGGTGCTGTCGGGTCCGGTGGGTCCGGCGACGTCACCGGGGCGACGGAGCGGCCGCCCAGGCGTCCGCGTAGAAGTCCGCGGAGCGCGAGTCCAGCAGATCCGCATAGCGCCCCGGCTCCATGGCCTGCGCCGACCCGTCCGGGACCGCCGGGGCGAAGGCGGACACCCCGAGCCCCGCCTGCCGGTCCTTCAGGGTCAGGCCGGCTGCTTCCAGAAGGGTCGGGTACATGTTCAGCTGGTCCACGCCGGGGCGGAGCGCAGCGTCCTTCGTTGCGTCAGGGATCCAGATCCGGTTGAAGATGGTGCGGTCGGGATGGTCGTCCAGCTGCTCGTGGAAGGCGTCTCCGGCGTTCATGTGCTTGAGGTGGTCACCCATGATCACCACGGCGGTGTCCTCGAGGTAGCCCTTCTCCTCCAGGTAGTCCACGAAGCCGGCCACCTCGGTCATGGAGCAGGCGAACACGGACGTCACCTCGTTCTGCGTGTCCACGGGACAGTAGTCGTAGACGTGCACCGGCTCGTGGGTGTCCAGGGTCAGGATGGAGAGGTTGAAAGGCTGACGCGTCTTCTCCGCCTCGGCGTGGAGCGCGTCGACCTCCTCCCTGGCACGGGCCAGGAGGCGCTGATCGCTCAGGCCCCAGTCGCTGCGGAAGCTCGTCGCCGGTTCGCCGGCTGCGCGCCAGTCGGCGAGATCCTTCACCTCGGAGTAGCCATGGCTGGCGAGGAACGTGTCCTTCGCCGCGAAGGAGGCATTGGCGCCGCCCATGAACACGCTCGTGTAGCCGTGATCGTCCAGGACATCGCCCAGGCAGGTCGTCCCGCCCAGGTAGGTGTCGACGTCGTTGCCGAGCTCGTTGGTGGTACCGCTGCTCGCCGCGGGGCCGCCGCCCTTCAGGGGGATGCCGCACTGGGTCGAGGCGAGGCCCGCCATGGTCCAGCCTCCACCCCTGTACTGCTGGAGGCCGTCGATGCTCTGCCAGCCGTCCGTGTCCCTGGTGGCGTCCTTCAGGGGAGCGAACGCATCCTTCTCGAAGAGCCGGTCGTCAGCAAGGGTGGCTTCGCCCGATTCCAGGTAGATCAGCACCAGGTTGCGCTTCCGCTCATCGCTGGTGACGATCGGCCCCACGTGGTACTCGCCGAGGTCGTACTCGGACTTCCCCGCCTCGATGTAGTCGCCCATCCCGACGGCGCTCCCGAAGGCGGTGGTGCCGCCGATCATCACCGCAGCCACCAGGACCGTGGAGACGGCTCGCCCGATCCACGGTGAACGCCGAGGGCGGGCGTCGTCGTCATCGCGGAGGCGCCTGCGGCGGGAGCGCTGCCACAGCGCGATGCCGACGGTGATGACGAGGGGCAGGACGCCGACGCCGAGGTGGCCCATCCAGACGATGGGTCCGCCCCCACCGTCGGTCTCCACGGAGACGAGGTTGAGGAGCATCTGGTTGACGGAGATATGACCCCAGAGGAAGCGGATGCCGGCGGCGGCGATGAGCAGCGCGATCCCGGCCCAGAGCATGGAGTAGAGCAGCACACGCCCCACGGCGGCGCCGACCCGTCGGGTCACGTGAAGATTCGGGTCAGACATGCGCCACCTCGCGTTTCAGATGCCCGCGTGTTCGCCGTACACCCTTGACATTGCACCCGTTCTCGGGTTCAGAAGATCCTAGTATCGCCACGCTACCTGTTCAACAGCGGTTCACCCGGTGGTGGTGCACCGTTCACATGGTTTTGCCAGCTTCGACGACCCGGCGCGGCGGCCGGACAGGGTGTGGCTACCGGAACGCCATGGCGACCGGGCTGCGGTCAGCGGGAACCCGGCAGCCGGAGGCGTTTCTTCGCCCTCGGCTGCGTGAGCTGGAAGTAGTCGCTGCTCTGCGGCAGCCACATGAGCAGCACGGCGACGAGCATCGCCCCCGCGATCAGCGACAGTCCGGGTGTCCCGCGGACCACGATCGGCACGCCCGCGATGATGCCGATGGTGCTCAGCAGCTCGCGGGCGCTCCTCCTGCCCCGGCGCAGCGGGAGCAGGAGGAGCAACTGCAGCACGGCGAGTGCCCCGAACAGTGCGCCGAGGCCGATGAAACCGGCGCGGTCGCCGTCCTGCACAGCGGACGACGCGAGAAAGGTACCGGCAGCGATGAGCAGCAGGACCGCGTTCACGAGCCACAGCAGGACGGCGGCACGCAGGGTGAACGGCCGGGGTGGCAGGGGCGTCGCCACGGGTGGTCCTCAGCCCCGCGGCGCGACGGTGCCGGTATGTGTCCCGGTGTCGTAGGAGTAGACCTCCGTGCCGCCGATCCAGACCTGCAGGGCGCGCTGCATGACATCGAGCGGATCCCCGCTCCACAGCACGAGGTCCGCGTCCTTGCCGACGGCGAGCGAGCCGAGACGGTCGGCCAGCCCGAGGACCTTCGCCGGATTGATCGTGATGGAGCGCAGGGCCGTCTCGCGGTCGAGGCCCTCCTTGATGGCCAGCGTCGCCTGGTGCACGAGGAAGTTGATCGGGATGACCGGGTGGTCGGTGATGATCGAGATCTCGACGCCGGCCTTCGCCAGCTTGCCCGGATTGGCGATCGAACGGCCGCGCAGTTCCACCTTGGACTTCGTGGTGAACAGGGGGCCGATCAGCACGGGGGTCCCGCGCTCCGCCAGGATGTCGCCGAGCAGGTGCGCCTCGGTGCCGTGGTCCAGCACGAGGTCGTACCCGAACTCGTCGGCGATGCGGAGCGCCGTGGCGATGTCGTCGGCCCGGTGGGCGTGCTGGCGCCACGGGATCTCGCGCCGCAGCACCATGGCGAGCGCCTCGAGGTGCGGGTCGCGTGCGTTCTCGTCGGCCTTGCCCATGTAGTTCTGGGCCTTCATGAACGCTTCGCGGATGATGAGCGCGGTGCCGAGGCGCGTCGACGGCGTCTTGTCCTTGCCGCCGTACACGCGCTTGGGGTTCTCGCCCAGCGCCGACTTCAGGCCGCTGGGGGAGCGCAGCACCATCTCCTCGAGGTACCGGCCGTGCGTGTGGAGGGCGACGGCGAGCCCTCCGATCGGGTTGCCGGACCCCGGGTTCACGTTCACGGTGGTCACGCCGCCCGCAAGGGCGTCGTCGAATCCCGGGTCGAAGGGGTTGATGGCATCGATCGCGCGGACGCCGGCGGTGTTCGGGTTGGTCATCTCGTTGGTGTCGTCGCCCGCGGAACCCTCACCCTCCTCGTGCGTCCCGAGGTGCACGTGGGCGTCGACGAAGCCGGGCAGCAGCCACTTGCCGGCCGCGTCGACGACGGCCGCGCCGTCGGGTACGGCGACGGACGCGCCGAGGGCCGTGATGCGGCCGTCCTCGACGACGACGGTGCCGTCGAAGGGCTCGCCGTCGATCGGGACGACGTGGGCGTTCGTGATGGCGGTGACGGGGGCGGTGTTTCCGCTGGAGTGCGACATCGGCGTGAGACCTTTCACAGGGGGTCGGGTGATTTCCACCCTATCGGCAGGCGGGCGGCCCCCCGGAGCGTGCCTACACTGGATGAGCCGTTCGTCGGGCTTCCCGGACCGGTCCCAGCACCCGATCCTTCGGAAGGACAGCATGAGCCAGCGCAGTGCCCCAGTGGCGGCGAGAACCCGGGCGCTGGGCCTGGTGGCCGCAGTGGTGGTGGCCGCGGCCCTGGCGGCCTGGGCGTTCGCCTGGGCGGACTTCATCGGCCTCGACTTCAGGGTGTACCGCATGGGCGGTCAGTCCGTGGTCGACGCCGACGGGTCGCTGTACTCGCGCTCCTTCGGCGAGGGCGAGGGCTCCCTGCTCTTCACGTATCCGCCGTTCGCCGCGCTCGTCTTCACCGCGCTGACGCTGGTGAGCGCGGAGACGGGGGCTGCGCTCTTCGTCGCGCTGTCCGTCCTCATCGCGGCCGCGACGTCGCTGCTCATCACCCGGTACCTCGGCGGCTTCCGCGCCGTCCGCGACGTGCTCCGCCATGCGACCGCCCTGCCGCTGGCGATCGCCGGGACCGGCCTCGTGTGCCTGCTCGGGCCCTGGCGGGAAACCATGGCGTTCTCGCAGGTCAACATCGTGCTCTTCGCCATGATCGCCGCCGACCTCCTCTCCGGGCCGCACCGCCGCATGCCGACCGGCCTGCTCACCGGCATCGCGGCCGGCATCAAGCTGACCCCGCTGGTCTTCGGCCTGTACTTCCTGGTCCGCGGCGAGTGGAAGCAGCTGTTCACCATGGCGGGCGGCTTCTTCGGGACCATCGCCGTCGGATTCCTCCTCCTGCCGGGCGAATCCTCGACGTACTGGCTGCAGATGCTGCGGGACACCGGGCGCATCGGCGGCGAGGGGTATGTGGACAACCTCTCGGTCCGCGGCGCCATCCTCCACTTCCTGGGCCCCGGATTCCCCTCCACCGTCCCGTGGCTGGTCGTCTCCCTCCTGCTCGTCGCCGCGACCGCGTACGTCATCCGCTCCTCGAAGCGCCACGGCGACCGTTTCCTGCCGATCGCGATGACCTCGCTGCTCATGCTCCTCATCTCGCCGATCTCGTGGTCCCACCACTGGGTCTGGATCGTCGTGGTCCTCGCGGTCCTTGCCGGGCAGGCGGCCGGGCTTCCCCCGGCCCTGTCGGCCCACCGGACGACGGCGGCGGTCCTCTTCGTCGCGACCCTCCCGGTCTTCATCTACTCACCGAAGACGATCGGCGTGCTGTTCGGGGCCGACGACCTCGACTCGCAGCAGACCACGGGCTGGCTCATGGCCTCCAGTGCCGGCGTCTTCTGCGCGCTCGCGATCACCGTCTTCTGGGTCCTCCTGTGCCGTGCCCGTCGGTCGCTGCCGGTGCCCGCCCCGGGCCGCGGGCAGGTCGCTGTCGGAACCGGGACGGACCACCCCGCCACGCCCGACGCCGCCCTCCCCGGCACCCCGCGCCCCTGATGGCGCCGGCGGCGCGGCGTACCCTCGCGGCTCCCGTCGGGCGCCTGCGGGTCGGCGTCGCGTGCGCCGTCGCGCTGGTCCTGCCCCCGCTGCTCGAGGCAGCCGTGTTCCAGGCGGGCGGCTCCCTGCTCGCGGTCGACGTCCTCTTCCAGCTTGCCGGCGTCATCGCCGTCGCCCTGATCGGGGGCCTCTGGCCGGCCCTCCTCGGCGCGCTGTGGAGCAGCATCATCCTGAACTACACGTCCACCGAACCCTTCGGGTCCCTCGAGATCTCGGACGCCGACAACGTCGCCACGGTCCTGATCTTCATCGCCGTCGCGGTGACCGTGTCCCTCGTGGTCGGACTGTCCGCGCAGCGATCCCGCGACGCGGCGCTGGCCCAGCAGGAAGCGGCACTGCTCGGAGCGCTGGCCCGCGGCGCGCTCGCCGAGGAGGACACGCTGCAGGGCTTCCTGCAGCACGTCCAGACCCAGTTCGACGTCGACGCCGTCGCCCTGTTCGGCCGCACCACGGCCACGGCCGACGCTCCGGGGGACGGGACCACGACGGACACCGGCGTGCAACGGACCGCACTGGCGGTGCGCGACACCCCCGATCGGGGATCCGGGCAGCGCGGCGCGGCGCGGGGAGGCCGCGTCGGCGGCCCGGACGCCTGGACGCCGGAGACGGCGACCACCCTCGAGCCGGTGGACGGCGACGTCACCCTGGCCCTCTACGGCCACCCGCTGTCGGCGCGGGAACGCGGCCTCCTGACAGCGTTCGCCGGGCAGCTGCGGTCCATGCTCCAGCGGCAGGAACTGATCAGGAGCACGCGCACCAACCAGCGGCTGGTGGAAGGCAACGTCATGCGCACGGCGATCCTGCGCTCGGTCTCCCACGACCTGCGCACGCCCCTGACCGGCATCAAACTGGCGGTCAGCAGCCTCCGGCATGCGGAGATGAGGTTCTCCCGGGAGGAGCAGGACGAGCTCCTCGCGACGATCGAGGACTCCTCCGACCGGCTGGACGCACTCGTGAACAACCTCCTCGACATGTCGCGCATCACCGGCGACGCCGTGAATGCCCTGCTGCGCCCCCTCCGGTGGATCGACGTCGTCGGCCCCGCCCTCGCCGGCGTCCCCGCCGACCGCGTGCACGTCGCCATCCCGCCGAACCTCCCCGCGATCGAGGCGGATCCGGGGCTGCTGGAGCGCGTGCTCGCGAACATCGTGGAGAACGCGGTGAAGTACGCCCCCGGATCACCCATCGAGGTGACGGCGTCGGTCGGCGGGACCGGCAGGGCGCTCATCAACGGCTTCCCCGCCAGCGAACTGCGGGTGATCGACCACGGGCGCGGTGTGTCGCGGGACGACGTCGCCGCCATGTTCCGCCCGTTCCAGCGCCTCGACGACGCGCCGTCGGGTGCCGGCGTCGGGCTCGGGCTGGCGGTCGCGAAGGGCTTCACCGAGGTGATGGGCGGCGTGCTCGACGCCGAGCAGACGCCGGGCGGCGGCCTGACGCTCGTGATCCGCCTGCCCATCTCGACGGGAGCGGCGGAGCTGTGACGCGCGTGCTGGTGGTCGACGACGAACCGCAGCTCCTCCGGGCCCTCGAAATCAACCTGCGCGCCTGCGGCTACCAGTGCGTGACGGCCGTCGACGGCGAGACCGCGCTCGCCGCCGCCGCTGAGCACCACCCGGACATCATCGTGCTGGACCTGGGCCTGCCGGACCTCGACGGGGTGGACGTCATCCGGCGGATCCGCGGGTGGTCCCAGGTCCACATCATCGTGCTATCGGCGCGGCACGGGTCGCAGGACAAGGTGGACGCGCTCGACGCCGGTGCCGACGACTACGTGACGAAGCCCTTCGGCCTCGACGAACTGCTGGCCCGCCTCCGCGTGGCGGCCCGGCGGTCGGCGATCGCGGCCGAGGCACCGGTCATCGAGACCCCTGACTTCACCCTCGACGCCGGTGCGCGCCGCGCGGTCAGGGACGGCAGGGACGTCCGGCTGACGCCCACCGAGTGGAAGATCATCGACCGGCTGATCGGTCAGCCCGGCCGGCTCGTGTCGCAGCAGCAACTGCTCCTGGACGTCTGGGGTCCGGCGTACGCGAAGGACGTGCAGTACCTCCGCGTGTACATGGCGCAGCTGCGCAAGAAGCTCGAGCCGGACCCGGGTGCGCCGCGCTACTTCGTCACGGAGAGCGGCATGGGGTACCGGTTCGAGCCGTGAGCGCCGAGATCCCCGGCGGCGGCCGGACGCGACCTAGGATGGTGGCCATGACCTCCGGCACCCTCCTCGCGGTATGCCGCGTCCACGACCTGCTGCCCACGAGGGACTCCACGGGCGTCACCGCGATCGACAAGCGGGCCGTCGTCGGGCCCGTGAACGTCCACCCGCTGGGACTCACAGGGGACATCCAGGCCAGCCGGAAGCACCACGGCGGGCCCACGAAGGCCGTCTACGCCTACTCGCAGGAGGACGCCGACTTCTGGGCCGCCCAGCTGGGGCGGGACGTGACACCGGGTCTCTTCGGGGAGAATCTCCGCGTCGCCGGGATCGACGCGTCCAACGCGGTCATCGGCGAACGCTGGAGCGTGGGGGAGCAGGTGGTCCTCGAGGCCACCATGCCCCGGACACCGTGCGTGAACTTCGCGCGGTACCTGGGGGAGAAGTCCTGGGTGAAGCGCTTCAGCGAGGCCAACCGCGTGGGGACCTACCTGCGCGTGGTGGTGAAGGGCAGCATCGAGGCCGGGGACGCGATCCGGATCAGCAGCGTCCCGGAGCACGGCGTCACAGCAGCCCAGGTCTACGCCGGCCTCGACGGGACCCGCGCCCTGGCGCTCCTCGATGCCGCAGCAGGGGGGTCGCTGGCGCTCACCCCGCAGGTGCGGAAGGCAGCCCTGCAGGCCCTGAGGGTCGCGGCGCCGGCCTGACGTGCCGAACGTCACCCGCCCGCCGTCGCCCTTCTGGCTCGGGGCGAGGCCGGCGTGCCGTAGACTGGGAACATCCCCCACACCGGTATTCCCTTTATGTCCGCCCTCTCGGGCCGGATTGGTTGTGTTGGGGCTCGGAGCACAGACTCGCGAGCAGATTCATCAGGGAGCGCCGGCTAGAAGAAACGTCACACGTCACTGCTGAGAGAGCAGAGAGAACCGTGTGGCCCGGAGTTCGGCGCCGGGATTGAAACAGTGCCGGATTCCTACGTTCATTCGGCACTGCGGGCTCCATCCTGCCAGGGCCGTCCGGCACCTACCTGGAGGATTATTTCCCGTGCCTGAAAACCTGTCCGAACAGATCACCGACTCCACGCCCGTCACCGACGAGGCCGTCACGGCCCCAGCAGCACCGGCCGAGGACGACGCCGCGGAGATCCGCTTCACCGACCTGAACCTGGACCGCCGCGTCCTCGCCGCCCTCACCGACGTCGGCTACGAGAAGCCCTCGCCCATCCAGGCGGCGACCATCCCCGCGCTGCTCGAGGGCCGCGACGTCGTCGGCCTCGCCCAGACCGGCACCGGCAAGACCGCCGCGTTCGCCATCCCCGCGCTGTCGAAGATGGCCGAGCTGGCCGACGTCAACGGCGGCCCGAGCAAGAACACGCAGGTCCTGGTCCTCGCGCCGACCCGCGAACTCGCGCTCCAGGTCGCGGAGGCCTTCGCCTCCTACGCCAAGCACATGGAGGGCTTCACCGTCCTCCCCGTCTACGGTGGATCGCCCTACGGCCCCCAGCTGGCCGGGCTCCGCCGCGGCGCGCAGGTCGTGGTCGGCACGCCCGGTCGCGTCATCGACCACATCTCCAAGGGCTCGCTCGATCTGTCCAACCTCGAGTACGTGGTGCTCGACGAGGCCGACGAGATGCTGCGCATGGGCTTCGCCGAGGACGTGGAGCAGATCCTCTCCTCCACCCCGGCCGAGAAACAGGTTGCCCTGTTCTCCGCGACGATGCCCCCGGCCATCCGCCGCATCGCCAAGAAGTACCTGAACGACCCCGCCGAGATCTCGGTCAAGGGCAAGACGACGACGGGCACCAACACGCGTCAGCGCTTCCTGCAGGTCATGGGCCCGCACAAGCTCGACGCGATGACCCGCATCCTCGAGGTGGAGGACTACGACGGCATCATCGCCTTCGTCCGCACCAAGATGGCGACCGAAGACCTGGCGGACAAGTTGCGTTCACGGGGCTTCTCGGCAGCAGCCATCAACGGAGACATCCCCCAGCAGCAGCGCGAGCGCACCGTCGAGGCGCTGCGCGACGGCAAGATCGACATCCTCGTCGCCACGGACGTCGCCGCCCGTGGGCTCGACGTGGAGCGCATCTCGCTCGTCGTGAACTACGACATCCCGCACGACACCGAGTCCTACGTGCACCGCATCGGCCGCACCGGCCGCGCGGGGCGTTCGGGTGACGCGATCCTCTTCATCACCCCCCGCGAGAAGTACCTGCTCCGTTCGATCGAGAAGGCCACGCGCCAGCCGGTCGAGCAGATGCAGCTGCCCTCCACGGAGAAGATCAACGAGCTGCGCCTGAACAAGTTCGCGGAGAAGATCACCACCACGCTGGCGACCGAGGACGTCTCGCTGTTCCGCGACCTGATCGCGAACTACGAGGTCGAGCACGATGTGCCGGCCGCCGAGATCGCAGCGGCCCTCGCCATCATGGCGCAGGGCGGCCAGCCCGTCCTGGTCCAGGACATCCCGGTGGCTCCCGCCGGCCAGCGCGAGCGCGCCGACGGCCGCAAGGACGCCTTCGGGTCCCGCGGCCCGACCCGCACCCTCACCGAGGGCAACGCCACCTACCGCATCGCGGTGGGTCGTCGCCAGCGCGTGATGCCGGGCTCGATCGTCGGGGCCATCGCGAACGAGGGCGGCCTGTCCTCCTCGCAGATCGGTGGCATCGACATCCGTGCGGACCACAGCCTCGTGGAGCTGCCGGCCGATCTTTCCAAGGACCAGCTGCGGGCGCTCTCCAAGACGCGCATCGGCGGCGAGCTGATCCACCTGGAGCTCGACAAGGGCCGCAAGCCCGCAGGCAACCGTGGCGCGGGCGAGTTCAAGAAGCCCTTCAAGAAGGACTACCCCAAGCGCGACGGCGACACCCGCTTCTCGGGCGACGCCACCCGCAAGCCACGCCAGGCCAAGGGCGCCGGCGCCGGGGCAGGACGCCCCAGCGCGCAGTCCGAGCAGTGGTAGGACCCAGCTGACAGACCCCCGTCGGACCCGTGCCTGCACGGGTCCGACGCGGAATGCGGGGGCCGCCGATCGGGCGGCTGCCGATTTCGCACCAGCGGCCGGGAACTGGTAAAGTTTCTTGCTGTTGCCCCCCTAGCTCAGTGGTAGAGCGCGTTCTTGGTAAGAACGAGGTCACCGGATCGATTCCGGTGGGGGGCTCGCAAATGAGGGGGCCCGTGACGATCGTCCGATCGGTGCGGGCAGACTCATTTGGGGCGGTGTAGCTCAGCTGGTTAGAGCGCACGACTCATAATCGTGAGGTCGTGGGATCGAGTCCCACCACCGCTACAGACAGAACCACGGAAGGCCCCGGAGCTTCGGCTCCGGGGCCTTCCGTGTGTCCCAGGCGCCGCGTCAGTCGCCTTTCACGTTGATGATCTGCCGGAGCGTGTGGCGGACGTCCACGAGCTCCCGGGCGTCCTGCATGACGACGTCGATGTCCTTATAGGCGGCCGGGATCTCGTCGAGGAACGCCGGCGTGTCCCGGTACTCGATGCCGCGCATCGCTGCCCGGAGCTGGTCCTGCGTGAACGTCTTCCGGGCCCTGGTGCGGGAGTACTCGCGTCCGGCGCCGTGGGGCGCCGAGTCCATGGACTCCCTGCTGCCCCTGCCCGTCACCACGTAGGAGCGCGTGCCCATCGAGCCGGGGATCAGGCCGGGCCGGCCGGGGTCCGCGGCGATGGCGCCCTTGCGGGAGAGCCAGACGTCCCTGCCGTAGTGCGTCTCCCGCTGCGTGTAGTTGTGGTGGCAGTTGATGCGCTCGCGCTCCTGTACCGGACCGCCCACCCAGTCGGCGAACTGCCGGACCACGCGGTCCATCATCTCCTCGCGGTTGAGCAGGGCGAACTTCTGGGCCCACAGCAGTTCGCTGATGTAGCGGTCGAACTCGGGCGTCGCCTCCTCCAGGTACGCGAGGTCCTGGTGGGGGAGGCCGAGGGACCGTCGCGCACAGTAGTCCTGTGCCGCACGGATGTGGCGCTGCGCGATCCGGTTGCCGATACCCCGGGACCCGGAGTGCAGGAAGAGCCAGACGTCGTCCTGCTCGTCGAGGGACACCTCGATGAAGTGGTTGCCCGATCCGAGGGTGCCGAGCTGCAGCCGCCACTGCTTCACGTAGCTCGACGGGTCGAATCCTGCGGCACGGGCGTCCTGCTCGAGGGTGTCGACGCGGGGCTGGGCGGAGGCGCTGACGCGCTTGTTGTTGTTGCCGGCCGAGAGCGGCACGGCCCGCTCGATCGCCTGGCGCAGGCGACGACGGTCCAGGTGGGCGATGTCCGTGGCCCTGAAGTCGGTCCGCACCGCGACCATCCCGCAGCCGATGTCCACCCCGACGGCCGCCGGGATGATCGCCCCGAGGGTCGGAAGAACCGAGCCGACGGCGCAGCCCTTCCCCAGATGGGCATCGGGCATGGAGGCGAAGTGCGGGTACACGAACGGCATGGAACTGGTCATCAGGTTCTGTGCGAGCGTCACCTCGTCGATCACGCTGGCGAAATTGACGTACTTCTCCGTGATCCACTGCATCCGTCGAGGCTATCGAGGGACCGGTGGGAGCGCACGCGGTACGCGGGCTGCTACCCGGCCCTTGCGGGCCTCAGCGGAGCCGTACTGCCTGCAGGACGGCGTCCCTGATGGTCACGTCGCGGCCGTCCGCGGTGCGCTGGGTCCTCGGTCGGGCTTCGCAGGCCCGGATGTCCCAGGAGTCGTCGAGCAGGGCGGCGATCTGCTGCGGGGTGTAGAACAGCTCGGCGTGCGGCGGTCGCCCCACTCCGGCGCGCCGGTCCGAGGGGTCGTGGGCGACGATGAGGAGGGTTCCGCCGACGCCGACGAGCGCCGCCAACCGCCGGAAGATCCGCGACCGGTCCGGATCGGGCAGGTGCATGAACTGGATGGAGACGAGGTCCTGTCCGTCCGGGAGTTCCGGCGAGGCCAGCAGGTCCGCGTACCGCCACTCGAGGCGGTCCGTGATCGGCTCCTCGAACGCCTCGGCGTGGGTCCGGGCACGGGAGAGGGCCACCTCCGAGACGTCGATCCCGAGGACGGTCCAGCCCCGGGAGGCGAGCCAGACGGCGTCGGCTCCCTCCCCGCAGCCGACGTCCAGTGCCCGGCCCGGCGGCAGGTCCTGCGCCGCAGCGACGAGCTGCCGGTTCGGGTTGCCGCTCCAGATCCTCGACGCGTGCTGCCGGTAGCGGTCGTCCCAGAACTCCTGCGTGTACTCAACCGACACTGCGTACCTCTTCCCGACGCGTCGAAGCGGAGGGCGCGGAGGCGCCCGTGACCTGCCCATCATCCAGCCCGTGGCGGCGGACACCAAGCACGCGCTCCGAGACGCCGGACTCGGACGACGCCGAGAAGGGACCCCGGTATCCGTCGAGGGCCCAGGCGGTCTCCTCCGCGACCAGGTCCGCGTTGATCGCCGCACCCGCCATGGTGCCCTCGGCCGCAGCGACGACGACCTGCGCGGAGAGATTCGAGACGTTGCCCGCGACGTACACCCCGGGCACCGCGGTGGAGCCCATGGGACCGGGGACGATCGAGTGGCCCATGCCGGAGGGATGACCCTGCGGCGCGAGGCCCAGCGGCGCCAGCAGGTCCCCACGGGCCTCCATCCGCGTCCCGACGGCGAGGGCGTCCAGGCCGAAGGTCGTACCGTCCCGTACCGTCACCCCGGTCAGGAGGCCGTCCGCCTGGTCGACGGAGGCGACGGCGCCGTTCACCACGCGGATCGACCGGGCGGCCAGCGTGTCCCACTCCTCGTCCGTCGGAGCCACCGTGTCGTTAAGGAACAGCGTGACGTGCTCCGACCACTGCCGGAACAGGAGCGTCTGGTGGATGGACATCGGGCCCGTCCCGAGGACGCCGATGTGCTGCCCGCGGATCTCGTACCCGTGGCAGTACGGGCAGTGCACGACGCCCGCACCCCACTGCTCACGCAGACCGGGAATCGCCGGCAACCCGTCCGCCAGGCCCGTGGCGAGGAGCAGGCGCCGCCCGACGACGCCGCGACCGTCCGCCAGCGCCACGGCGAATCCTTCGGCGACGCGCCGGACGCGCACGGCCTCCGCGCGGACGAACTCCGCGCCGTAGCTCTCGGCGTCGGCGCGCCCGGCGTCGAGCAGCGCAGCCGGGCTGATGCCCTCGCGGGCCAGGAAGCCGTGGACGCCCTGGGCCGGGGCGTTGCGCGGCTGCCCGGCGTCGAGGACGACGACGGAGCGGAGTGCACGGCCGAGCGTGACGGCCGCGCTCAGGCCCGCGGGTCCGCCGCCGATGACGACGACGTCGTGCCGCTCCTGCAGGGTGCGATCGGTGGGTGACATGGTGGTTCTCCTTCGAGTGTGCCGATACATCCAGCATCGGGCGACTCCCGCAGGGAGTGCAAACTTCTTTGCCGGTATGGCAAAATAGGGTCATGACTGCAGACCTCGAGGCGGTACTCGACGCCGTCGGACCCCGCCTCCGCGCCCTGAGGGCACAGCGCAACCTCACACTCGGCGACGTGTCCGCGGCGTCCGGTATCTCCGTGAGCACGCTGTCGCGGCTGGAATCCGGTGGGCGCCGCCCCAACCTCGAGATCCTGCTGCCCATCGCCCGGGTGTACGGGGTGCCGCTCGACGATCTCGTCGGAGCGCCGCCGACCGGCGACCCCCGCATCCACCTCCGTCCCATCGAGTACCACGGGACCACCGCGATCCCCCTCACGCGCCGCCCGGGCGGCATGCAGGCGTTCAAGATGGTGCTCGACGGCGCTGCGCGCGGCACCGAACCGGATCCGCAGGTCCACGAGGGCTACGAGTGGCTGTACATCCTCAGCGGCTCCCTCCGCCTCGTCCTCGGTGACAACGACTTCGTGCTCGGACCGGGCGAGGCCGCCGAATTCGACACCCGCACCCCCCACTGGTTCGCCAGCGCCGACGGGAAGCCCGTGGAACTCATCAGCCTCTTCGGTCAGCAGGGCGAGCGGATGCACGTCCGGGCGCGGCCGAAGCGCCCCTAGTCCGCCCCGGTGTCGTGCAGGCGGTCATTACTCAGCTTGCTTATGATCTGGTGCGTTCCTAGGCTGGACACGGTACGACAGCCACGCTCTACGCAAGGGAGAACAGCATGTCCGAGCACGACATTTCCGGCAAGAAGGTCGCATTCCTGCTGACGGACGGGGTGGAGCAGATCGAGCTCACGAGCCCCTGGAACGCCGTCAAGGAGGCGGGCGGAGTCCCCACCCTGGTCTCGCCGAAAGCCGGGACCCTCCAGGGCTTCGACGGCATGGACAAGGGCGACACCTTCGAGGTGGACCTCGCCGTCGCCGACGCGAAGGCCGACGACTACGACGCGCTCGTCCTGCCCGGCGGCGTCGTGAACGCGGACTTCCTGCGCGTCGACACGGATGCCCAGGCGTTCGCCCGCGCGTTCTTCGAGCAGCACAAGCCCGTCGCGTCCATCTGCCACGGACCCTGGCTGCTGATCGAGGCCGGGGTGGTGAGCGGCCGGGACATGACGTCCTACCACACGCTCGCGACCGACCTGAAGAACGCGGGCGCCAACTGGAGCGACGAGGAGGTCGTGGTGGATCAGGGCCTGGTCACCAGCCGCACCCCGGACGACCTCGAGGCGTTCAACGACAAGCTCCTCGAGGAGATCGAGGAAGGCCCCCACGAGGGCCAGACCCCATAACCAGGGCGCTCACCCGACCACCCACTGCAGGGCCCGCCGAACGGCGGGCCCTGCAGTGTCCTCGGGGGGGGGGGGGGAGGCCGCGAGGCCCGGGCGGTGATGGCGCAGCTCGCGCCCATAGGACAGGATCGGAGCATGACCGACCTTCCCTTCCCTGTCCGCCCCATGCTCGCCAAGGCCGTCGCTGCCGTCCCCGAGCCCGACAGCGTGCCCGGCGGCCTCGTGTACGAGCCCAAGTGGGACGGCTTCCGGGCGATCGTGAGGATCGCGGACGGCACCTGCGAGATCGGCAGCCGGGGCTCGAAGATGCTCACCCGGTACTTCCCGGAACTCGTCGACGCACTGCTCGAGAACCTCCCCGACCGCTGCGTGGTGGACGGGGAGATCGTGGTGCGGAAAGGGGAGCCGGGGGCGGAGCGGCTCGACTGGGACGCGCTCTCGCAGCGGATCCACCCGGCGGAGAGCCGGGTGAAGCTCCTGGCCGGGCAGACGCCGTCGTCGTTCATCGCCTTCGATCTCCTCGCGCTGGACGGCGCCGACCTGACGGGTGTGCCCTTCGACGAGCGCCGGAAAGCCCTGGAGCGTGTGGGGGAGTCCTTCGCGCAGCCGGTCCATCTCTCGCAGGTCACGCGCGACGTCGGGCTCGCGCGCCGTTGGCTGGTGGAGTTCGAGGGCGCGGGCCTCGACGGCGTCGTCGCGAAGCCGCTGGCCGCCGCCTACGAACCGAACAAGCGGCGCATGCTCAAGGTGAAGCACCACCGCAGCGCCGACACCGTGGTGCTGGGCTACCGGATCCACACGTCGGGGCAGGGTGTGGGGTCGCTGCTGCTCGGTCTCTACGACGAGGACGGCGCGCTGCGGAACGTCGGCGGCATCTCCGCGTTCTCGGACACGCGTCGGCTGGAGCTGGTCGACGAACTGGAGCAGGACGTGATGCGCGACGACGACGGCACCGCGGAACTGGGCGCCACCGAGCGGAGCCGGTTCGCGTCCGCGAAGGACGTCTCCTACATCCGGCTCCATCCGCGACGCGTGGTCGAGGTGCGGTACGACCAGATGGAGGGTGACCGCTTCCGCCACACGGTCCAGTTCGAACGGTGGCGGCCGGACCGGGAAGCCCGCTCGTGCACGTTCGACCAGCTCGACCTCCCCGCGGCCTACGATCTCAGCCGCGTACTCACGGGTGGCGTCACGTCCCCGGGGTGACGCCCGGCGGGTCAGTACCGCTCCGGTTCCTCGCCGAGCTCGAAGTGGCGTCCATGGATGTAGGTGGGGGTGATCTCCACATAGGTGTACTTCCGCGTCGGGATCCAGGGCCTGAGCGGCAGAGTGTCCGCCTCGTCCACCTCGGACTGCGAGAGGATCACCCGGGCCGTGCCCTTGAGCACCACGCTCCAGGCCTCGTCGCCGGTGACCTCGTCCACCTCGAAGGCGACGCGCTCGTTCACCGTGAGTTCGGCCAGCTTCGTCCCCGGATTCGTCCGCATGAACAGTGCCCCGTTGTGCGCGACGAAGTTGAGCGGATAGATGTCCGGTTCGCCCAGCACGCTCACGGCCAGCCGACCGTACTCGGAGCGTTTCAGCATGTCCCATGCTTCGGCTTCGGACAGGACCGTTCCGGGTCGTTCGTCACTTTCCATGGCGTGATCCTCCTGGACGTCGGGGTGTCCGCCGTGGCGGATGCGGGGGTGATGCGGCATCAGTGTCCCCGACGTCCGCTGCGGGCACCAGAGTCGGGCGGCCCCGATGTCCGAGGAGCCCGGCCGGTCGATCGGCGCCGGGCCTGCGCGGTACGCCGTCGTTGTCGGTACCAGCCCCTACGCTGGAGCCGTGGAACCGACCTATCTCTGCAGCGGCGTGACCTGGGACGAGGCAGGGCCGTCCCTGTCGATGCATGAGGTGTCCGCGCTGCGCGCCGACTCCGGTGGGGAGGACGAGGGGCGGTGCGAGCTGCCGCTCAGCCCGGGCACGAGACTCGCGTTCGAGGTCACCGCCGAGGGGAAGTACTGCCTCGGCTTCCACCGGGTCCACGGACGGGAGGACCGCACCTGGGTGCCGTGTGCCGATGAGGCGCCTGCCGAGCGCGGCTCCCAGTGCGGGCGCTGCTTCGCACAGGACGACCTCCGTTACATGCACGACATCCACCGCTCCGGGATCGCCCCCGCCGGGCTGAAGCGCTACCTCGACCAGCCGCACTGGCTCTACGTCGCGACCTTCGCGGACGGCTCGACGAAGGTCGGGACGGCGTCGCACCTGCGGAAGCGGGCGCGCCTCGTGGAGCAGGGCGCCGTCGTGGCGCAGTTCGTCGCGTACGCCCGGGACGGGCGGATCGTGCGGATCCTCGAGGACGAGGTCACGCGCACGGTCGGCCTGCAGCAGGCCGTACGGTCCGCGACCAAGGCCGCGTCCCTGTGCGCGCCGCTGCCCGCGGTGCAGCTGGAGCACGTCAACGACGGCTTCGCCCTGGCGGCCCGGGGGCTGCTGGGTGGCGGCCTGGAGATCGAGGGTTTCGAGGTGGTCCATGAGGAGTTCGACCCGCCGCCGTCGTGGTCCGCCGTCCTCGGCCGACGGGGGCTGCAGCCGTATCCGTTGCCGCTCGGTCAGGGCAGGCACGGCGTCACCGTCCGCGAGGTACTCGGCCCGTCGGCGCTGGTCTCGATCGACGGCGCGGACCTCGTGTTCGTCGCGGACCTGGCCCAGCTCAAGGGCCGGCGGCTCCGGGCCGGGGACTTCAGCACGCCGGTGCCGGCTGTCCAAGAAGCGCTCTTCTGATGACCGAGGGGCGGGCGGCAGTAGAATCGGTGAATGCTGAATACGCCCTGGGAGACCGGCTCGGACCTGTACCGCAAGCTGGTGGTCTCCGCCCTGGTGACCACGGCGCTCGGCATCCTCATCGCCGTGGTCGGAGCCGTCACGGACCAGCGGACGCTCGTCTCGACCGGCATCCCGATCATCGTGGTCGGTATGGTGTGCCACGTTGCGGGCATGGTGGTGCGCTCGCGGGACACCCGGCGCCGCCTTCGGGACCGGCGCTGAGCCCGCACAGCCCGACGCCGCCCCCTTCCCGCGCCCTCAGCCAGGATCTCCCCGCCCGCCCGACGCCGTTTCCATCGGAGGAACCATGACCATCGACCCAGACCTGCAGGGGCGTAGCTACCCCGCAGGAGAGACCTACTCCGTCGGCCGTGAGGCGATCCGCGACTTCGCCCGGGCCGTCAAGGCGACACACCCGGCACACTACGACGTCGACGCCGCGGCAGCGCTCGGACACCGGGACCTGGTGGCCCCGCCCACCTTCGCGATCATCATCGCGCAGCGTGCCGACGCGCAGCTCATCGCCGATCCGAGTGCGGGGATCGATTTCACCCGCGTGGTCCACGCCGACCAGCGCTTCATCCACCACCGTCCGATCATCGCGGGCGACCAGCTCGTCGCCGAACTCCACGTGGACCAGGTGCGGGCCATGGGCGGCGGCGCGATGATCACCACGCGTGCGGAGATCTCGACGATCGAGGGCGAGCCGACGGCCACCACGACCTCGTCCCTCCTCGTCCGCGGAGAGGACCAGTAGCCATGGCAGTTTCCATCAGCACGCTCGAGGTGGGCCGGCAGATCGGCTCCACCACCATCGACATCACCCGCCAGGACCTGGTCCGGTACGCGGGCGCTTCGGGAGACCTCAACCCGATCCACTGGAACCAGGCCTTCGCCGAGGGGGTAGGACTCCCCGGCGTGATCGCCCACGGCATGTTCACCATGGGCGCCGTCGTCCAGCTCGTCACGGACTGGGTCGGCGACCCCGCCGCCGTCATCGATTACCAGACGCGGTTCACCAAGCCCGTGGTCGTCGAGGACACCACGGCGCAGCCCGGGGAGCCGGGTGCCGTGGTGGAGGTGACGGGCGTCGTCGGCGCGATCGACACCGAGCGGTCGACGGCGCGGATCGACCTCACCGTGACCTTCGCCGGGCAGAAGGTGCTCGTGAAGGCGCAGGCCGTGGTGAAGCTGCCATGACCGTGCCCCTGACCGGGACCCTCCTGGCCGACCTCACGACGGCACGCGTCGGGGGACCCGCGCGCACGCTCGTGGAGGCCTCGACCGAACAGGAGATCGTGGAGGCCGTCCGCGCCGCCGACACCGCCGGGGACCCGCTGCTCATCATCAGCGGCGGGTCGAACCTGCTGATCGGTGACGACGGCTTCGCGGGCACCGTCGTCCGCATCACCTCGAGCGGTTTCACCGTCGACGACGACGACGCCACGTGCGGCGGCGTCATGGTGAAGGTGCAGGCCGGGCACGATTGGGACGACCTCGTGCGGTACACCGTCCTTCACGCCTTCACGGGGCTCGAGGCACTCTCGGGTATCCCCGGCTCCACGGGAGCGACGCCCGTCCAGAACGTCGGGGCGTACGGTTCGGATGTCTCCCACACCATCGCCACGGTGCGGACGTTCGACCGCCAGACGGACAGCATCAGGAGCTTCACCAACTTCGAGCTGCAGTTCGGCTATCGGGACTCCCTGCTGAAGCGCAGCACGGTCGACGGGTCGCCGCGCTACGTGGTGCTGACGGTCGAGTTCCAGCTCGGCCTCGGACGCATGAGCACCCCGATACGGTATGCGGAGCTGGCCCGTGCACTCGGCGTCGAGGTCGGGGCGCGTGCCTATGCCAACGATGTGCGCCGTGAGGTGCTCGGACTGAGGGCCGGGAAGGGCATGGTGCTGGACGCACCGGACCCGGACACGTGGAGTACGGGATCGTTCTTCACCAACCCGATCGTGCCGCAGGATGTCGCGGACCGGCTGCCGGCCGATGCTCCCCGCTACCCGTCAAGTGAGGACGGCCACGTGAAGCTCAGCGCCGCCTGGCTCATCGAGCATGCAGGGTTCTCCAAGGGATTCGGTCTCGCGGACGATGACGGGTTCGCCGCTGCCGGCGGGCGGGCCGCGCTGTCGACGAAGCACACACTCGCCCTCACCAACAGGGGCGGCGGCTCGGCGTCGGACCTGCTGTCCGTCGCCCGCCTCGTGAGGGACGGGGTGGAGCGGGCCTTCGGGATCCGGCTGGAGCCCGAGCCGTTGCTCATCAACTGCGCCCTGTAGCGTGCCCGCCGTCGGCTGCCCGCTTGCTGCTTGTCGGCCGCGCACCCTCTGCGTCCCGCCCGACAGGTGGTAGGCGGCGCGTCTGCCGACAGGCAGTCGGCCCTCCAGCCTGGTCAGGCCGCGCGCCGGGCGAATCGGCCGCTGGCCCGGTTCGCGTGGGCCGACGGTCCGGCCTGTAGCTCGGTGCCCGGCCGAGTCGGCCGCCTGATCACCGGGTTCCCTCAGCGTGCGGGGGATCGGCGCGCCTGTTCGGCGGCGGCACGGGTGAGGACGACGTCCTGCCAGCTGTCCTCGCGCTGCACGAGCTGCCGTGAACAGAGCCACTGCGCAAGGCGTGAGGCGACGCTGATCTGAGCGAGCCGATCGTGGAAGTCCGGGAGGAGCTGGGGCGCAGCGAGGAAGTCGGGCAGCGCGTGCAGCAGCTCGCGCGCTCCCATCACCTGGACGTAGGGGTCCTCGGTGCCGAACTGGCGTTCCAGCGCGAGTAGTTCCTGGTCGGTGTCGGTCAGCCTGGTCGCGGCGACGTGTTCGAGGTAGGCGCGGAGGTGGACCTGGATCCGCTCGTATCGCAGCAGGCTCTCGGGGTGCCGCGTGTGGCCGCTGGCCGCGAAGAAGCGCCGGAGGACGATGTCTGCGTTCACGGGGTCCATGCGCCCATCCTGCCTGTGGCCTCCGACCTTTTCGTGCGGCTCCCGGCGGTACCGGATCCCCTGGCAGGGGTCCGTACTCGGCCGGTGATGGGCGCGAGGAGATGTGGACGAGGCGATGCTGACCTGTCCTCCACAATCACCGTCCGCCCTCGGAAATAGTACGTGCGTTCGATAAAATCAGGTATGGCTGTCGCACCGCTGGAGAATCCCCGAGACCCCGAACTCTCCCTCGGATTCGTGCACGCCGCGCTCGTGCAGGTGGCTGATTCATTGACGGCTCAGGGCCGGATGCTGTCACGGAGCGAGGCGCTGCGGACGCTGGTCGACGTCGAGGACATCTCGCGGGTCGTCGATTCCCTCCAGGTCTTCGCCGCGGGACTGGCGGAGGAGACGGATCTGGCGTCGGGTGACAAGCCTCGTGAAGTCGGTTCCCTCCAGACACGGGCGGAAGAGTCCCTCCGCACGTCCGAATCAGTCGGTGCGGCCGGGGTGAGGGCTTCCAGCGGAAGCGCGGCCGACAGCGCCGGCGGGAACCGGTTCCGGAACTGCGCGGACTACCTGCGGGCCAGGCTGGGTATCAGCCGCGCTGAGGCGAAGCGCAGGCTGGACCTGGCTCATCGCGTGCTGCCCGGTGTCGCTCCCTCGGGTGCGCCCCTCGAGCCGCAGTCGGCGGCCGTGAGTGCCGCGTTCGCCTCGGGCACCCTGAGCGGAAGGGCAGCGACGCTCATCTGTTCAGCAGTGGAACGGGCCGGCTGCCTCGCTGCACCCGAGCAGCTGGCGTCGATGGAACGTCATCTCACCAGTCAGGCACTGGAATCCGATGAGGATGTTCTGCGTGTCCTCGCCCGTCGCTGGGAGACCGTGCTGGACCAGGACGGTCAGGAGCCCACGGAGAAGGTTCTGCGGGCCCGTCAGGGCGTGTTCTTCAGGGGGCGGCGCAACGGACTGCGCATCCTCGAGATCGGGGCCACCGACGAGCAGTTCGAGCATCTGGTCACGGCCATGACCACCGCCACGAACCCCCGGAGTCCCAAGGCCGACCGCGCCGCGGACGCTTCCCAGTGCGTGAACGGTGCCGGAGCCGTGACGGACGGTGCAGGCGATCCGATCATGCCGTCGAAGGGACCGGGAAGTCCTACACGGGCGCAGAGCCTGCTCGACGGGCTGGTGGGTGCATGCCGCATCGCCCTGTCCACGTCCCTCCTGCCGGCAACCGGTGGCCACAGGCCCCAGGTCATGGTGACCATCGACTACCGCGACCTCCTCGACGAGCTCCGCAACACCCGCAGCCGGGACACCAGCAGTCACGACAGCAGCAGTCGGGATACGGCACGTCGAACCGGTGGTTCGACCGCCGGTCGACCTGCCGGTCGAACCACCGGTCGGGATACCTCGGGTGATGCCCGCACCGCCGGCTCGAGGGGCGGAAGCGGGACCGGGCGTGCCGTTTTCGCCGAGCAGCTAAGTGCCAGCACCATCCGGCGGATCGCCTGCGACGCGGACCTCGTTCCCCTGGTACTCGGTGGCGAGGGGCAGATCCTCGACATCGGCCGCGCAGGTAGGCTCTTCCCGCCACACGTGCGTAGAGCCCTCATCGCCCGGGACCGCGGCTGCGCGTTCCCGGACTGCACTGTTCCAGCCACGTGGTGCGAGGCCCACCACATGACGCCCTGGGCCTCCGGGGGTACCACCGGCATCGCCAACGGAGTCCTGCTGTGTGCACACCACCACCACACCATCCATGACGGCCTCTGGACGGTCGCATCGCACAACGGCATACCCTGGTTCACTCCACCGCCACATCTCGGTCGACCCGGAACCACCGCGCGGCGCAACAGGTACTGGCATGCCGAGCCCGGGTTGCCGGGTGGCGCCGGGGGCGCGGTTTCGACCGGACAGCAGTAGGGAAAGCAGTGGAAGGAGCGGCCGCTTCGAACGATCGGTGGAGTGTCATGTCCACCGAGGCGACCGGGACACCACCGACAGCTCTCGCCGTCCGACGTCGGCAGATCGCCGCCGAATCCCCAGCAACGCGCATCCAACCGGTTCTTCAGCTCGCCGTCAGATCACCCGGACAACACCCATGGGTCACCGGCGCGTGGAAAGACGCCTCAGAGGTTCCCGGTGGCGATCATCAGCATCCGGCGGAGCGGCTCGGCAGCTCCCCACAGCAGCTGGTCTCCCACCGTGAAGGCGCTGATGTACTCCGGGCCCATCTCGAGCTTACGGATCCGGCCGACAGGGACCTCCAGCGAGCCGGTGGCCGCCACCGGCGTCAGGCCCGCGATCGTGTCGACCTTCGTGTTGGGGATGACGCGCACCCACTCGTTGTCGGCTGCGAGGATCGACTCGATCTCGCTGACCGGCAGGTCCTGTGTCAGCTTCAGGGTCAGCGCCTGCGAGTGCGAGCGCATGGCGCCCACGCGGACACAGAGGCCGTCGAACGGGATACGCGTGGCGGTGCCGAGGATCTTGTTGGTCTCCGCTCCGGCTTTCCACTCCTCCCGGGATACGCCGTTGCCGAGGTCGCTGTCGATCCACGGGATGACGGAACCGGCCAGCGGCACACCGAACTGGCTCGCTTCGAGGCTCGGGTGCCGCTGCTTGGCGAGGATCGCACGGTCGATGTCGAGGATCGCGGAGGCGGGGTCGTCGAGATTGACGGCAACGGTGCCATGCAGCGTACCGAACTGGTTGAGCAGCTCCCGCATGTGGCGTGCGCCGCCGCCCGAGGCCGCCTGGTAGGTCATCGACGTGCCCCACTCCACGAGGCCGTTGCGGAAGAGCCCGCCCAACCCCATGAGCATGCAGGAGACCGTGCAGTTGCCGCCGATGAAGTCGCGGACGCCACGCGCGAGTCCGGCGTCGATGGCGTCGCGGTTGACCGGGTCGAGGACGATGATGCTGTCCTGCTCCATGCGCAGCGTCGACGCGGCGTCGAGCCAGAGGCCCTGCCACCCGGCGTCGCGCAGCTTGGGGTAGACCTCGGCCGTGTAGTCGCCGCCCTGGGCGGTGACGATGATCGGCAGCTTGGCGAGCGTCTCCACGTCGTAGGCGTCCTGCAGCGTGCCGGAGCCCTCCGCGAACTGCGGTGCGGCGCCTCCGGCGGCAGACGTCGAGAAGAACACGGGGTTGATCCGGGCGAAGCCGCCCTCGTCCTGGAGGCGCTGCATGAGGACGGAGCCCACCATGCCGCGCCAGCCGACGAAGCCGACGGAGGGCAGGGCGGAACTCTCGGGTGCTGAAGTCATGCCCTCCAGTTTAGGCGGAGGCTCCCCGGACACGCTGGTTTGTGACCGATGCCTCCCGCAGATCGCCGGCGTCGGCGGCAGTCGTCAGGGAACGGGGAGAGGGACCCGTCAGTCTCCCCTCACGTTCCGGAGTTCGGCCAGCAGGGCGTCGTCGTCGAGTCCCGTCCGCTGGGGGACGTCCTCCCGGCCCTCGTACTGGTAGCCCACCGTCCAGCCCGACGCATCGCTCCTGATGAGGAGGCGGCCCTTGGCCGGCGTCTCGTGGCGGTACACGGTGGCTCCGCCGTCGGGGTGGGTCGTGAGGTGCGAGGTGACCATCATGAGGAGGGCCTGTGCTCCGGACAGCCCAGGGTCCTGCGCCATGGCCAACCAGGAGAGGTACGAGCGTGGCTGCAGCAGGATGGAGAACTCGTCCGACTCCACCTGGAGCATGCTCCCGCTGGTCCGGCCGGGCGCCAGCAGTCCGATGTCGACGCGCCGCCGGGCGCCGGACAGGGCGGAGAGGATCGCCGCCATGGCTCCGCGGACCACCAGCTCGCGCTTGGGACCCACGGTCGCGAGGCCGTGTGCGACGAGGGACGAAGTGCCGGCACGGATGACCTGGCTGTCGGCGGCCTCCTGCGGGATGCGCAACGCAGCCGCGCTCGACGTCGACGGTCCGCCGGGCCTCATCGCGAGCAGCGCCGCCAGTTCGGCGTAGCCGAGTCCGAGAGCCTTGGGCGGGACCGCGACCTGCACCGGGTCCGACGGGTGGTTGCCTGCGTCAGTCATGTCCGTGTCCTTCGGTTGTCGGAGTCCGGAGAGGTGCCCGGCGGCTCCGGGAGCACCTCAGCGCCGGCGGAGCCGTGCCGCCGTGGAGCGGAACCGGCCGGGCACCGTGCTCCTGACGACGCACGCGCCCGTGCGTGCCGTCGTCCGCGGAGGACCGTCGGTGCCGCGTCAGCCCTGCCTGGTCCAGAGGCTGATGCGGTAGCGGGGACCTTTCGCGGACTCCAGCCATCCTGCTTCCGGGGTCAGGGCTGCCAGCGCCCAGTCCGTTCCCAGCAGGGGAGCCACGGTGTCGCCCTCCGCTGCGGATTCGACGACGGTGACGAGCGCTGCGTTGGCGCGCGGCATGGCCTCGGCGTACACGCGGCCACCACCGATGACCCAGATCTCCTCCGCGCCGGGACTGGCCCGGGCGGCGTCGAAGGCGGCATCGAGCGAATCGACGACGACGGCACCGGGCAGGTCCGCTCCGGACCGGGACACGACGATGTTCGTGCGGTCCGGCAGGGGGCGGAAGGTGGAGGGGAACGATTCCCAGGTACGCCGACCCATGATCACGGGATGTCCCGTCGTCGTGGCCTTGAAGTGCGCCAGGTCCTCCGGCACGTGCCAGGGGATGCCGCCGTCCTTGCCGATCACGCCGTCCTCGGTCTGCGCCCAGATCATGCCGATCACGGGACGGGACCCGACGGCGTCGGCCACGCTCAGCGTGGGGGGTGAGGGGGCCGCGTTCATACGGCCACCGGTGCCTTGATCGTGGGGTGGTGCTGGTAGTCGATCACGTCGAAGTCCTCCAGGGCATAGTCGAAGATGCTGTCCGGCTTCCGGTTCAGCGCGATGCGCGGATACGGGTAGGGCTCCCGGGACAGTTGTTCGGCAACCTGCTCCACGTGGTTGTCGTACACGTGGACGTCGCCGCCGGTCCAGATGAACTCGCCGGGCTCGAGGCCGGTCTGCTGGGCGACCATCAGGGTCAGCAGGGCGTAGGAGGCGATGTTGAACGGGACCCCGAGGAACGTGTCCGCGGACCGCTGGTACAGCTGGCAGGAGAGTCGGCCGGGGCCACCGTCCACGCCGGGGCTCACATAGAACTGGAAGAACACGTGGCAGGGTGGCAGGGCCATGTTGTGCAGCTCGGAGACGTTCCAGGCCGAGACCAGGTGGCGGCGGGAGTCCGGATTCGTCCTGAGTGCCTCGACCACCTGGGCGATCTGGTCGATGTGGCCGCCGTCGGGTGTGGGCCACGACCGCCACTGGACGCCGTAGACGGGGCCGAGCTCGCCGTCCTCGTCCGCCCACTCGTTCCAGATGGACACACCGCGCTCCTGCAGCCAGCGCACGTTGGAATCACCGCGGAGGAACCACAGCAGCTCCAGCGCCACGGACTTGAAGTGCACGCGCTTGGTGGTGACGAGCGGGAAGGACTCGCTGAGATCGAAGCGGAGCTGCCGGCCGAACACGCTCCGGGTACCGGTGCCCGTCCTGTCGCTCTTGGCCGCGCCGTTCGCCATGACGTCGCGCAGCAGGTCCTCGTAGGGGGTGGGGATGGGAGTGCTCACCCGGCCAGTCTAGGACGAACCGCCCGCCCCGGTCGGCCGCATCGACCGCGGGTAGACTACCCCCGGGCCGTGCAGGTGACGGCGCCCCTGATCACCTGCTGTTCATTTCGCACCGGAAGAATCCAGCCGTGACCACACCCACGCCCCAGACCGACACCGCCCCCGCCGCCGCGCGGTTCACGGCGTCCGGGCGGGCGCCATCCCCCCGCACACTCCTCGACATCCTGCGGGCCACGGCCGCGGAACACCCCAGCGCCTCGGCGCTCGACGACGGCACCGAGGACCTCAGCTACACCGAGCTGGTGGCGGCCGCCGACCGGTTCGCCGCCGTCCTGCGCGACGCCGGCGTGGGGCGCGGTGACACCGTCGGGGTACGCCTCCCCTCGGGCACCAACGAGCTGTACATCGCGATCCTCGGCGTGCTCGCGGCGGGTGCGGCCTACGTGCCGGTCGACGCCGACGACCCGGACGAGCGCGCCCGCGTCGTGTTCGCGGAAGCGCGTGCAGCCGCCGTCGTCGGGCACGGCCTGTCGGTGGCCACCGGGCCGGGCGGACGCCGGGGGATCACCGGAGACCCCACACCGGACGACGACGCATGGGTCATCTTCACGTCCGGTTCCACGGGTACGCCGAAGGGCGTCGCCGTCTCGCACCGCTCGGCGGCCGCCTTCGTCGATGCCGAGGCGCGCCTGTTCCTGCAGCACGAACCCCTCGGGCCCACCGACCGCGTCCTGGCCGGCCTCTCCGTCGCGTTCGACGCCTCCTGTGAGGAGATGTGGCTGGCCTGGAGGCACGGCGCATGCCTCGTGCCGGCCCCCCGCGCACTCGTGCGCACCGGCGTCGACCTCGGTCCCTGGCTGATCGCCCGCGGGATCACCGTCGTGTCCACCGTGCCCACGCTGGCGGCTCTGTGGCCCGCCGACTCCCTCGAGAACGTCCGCCTCCTCATCTTCGGCGGGGAGGCATGCCCTCCGGACCTCGCGCAGCGCCTCGTCGTCCACGACCGCGAGGTCTGGAACACCTACGGCCCTACCGAGGCGACCGTCGTCGCCTGCGCCGCACGGCTCGGCGGGGACGGCCCGGTGCGCATCGGGCTGCCCCTGGACGGCTGGGATCTCGCCGTCGTCGACGAGTCCGGCCTGCCCGTGCCGGAGGACGGCACCGGCGAGCTCATCATCGGGGGAGTGGGGCTGGCCCGCTACCTGGACCCGGCCAAGGACGCCGAGAAGTATGCCGCGATGCCGACGCTCGGGTGGAGCCGTGCCTACCGCTCGGGCGACCTCGTGCAGCTGCAGGCAGCCGGACTGGTCTTCGTGGGCCGGGCCGACGATCAGGTGAAGCTCGGCGGGCGCCGCATCGAGCTCGGTGAAGTGGATGCGGCGCTCCAGGCCCTGCCCGGGATCGCCGGCGCCGCCGCCGCCGTCCGGACGACGCCGTCGGGCAATCAGCTCCTCGTCGGCTACCTCGTCCCGGCCGACGGCGACCCGGACCTCGCGGTGCTCCGCACGCTGCTCGCCGAGGAGCTGCCCGCCGCGCTCGTCCCGCTGCTGACCGTCACCGACTCCCTGCCCACGAAGACCAGCGGCAAGGTGGACCGCAATGCCCTGCCCTGGCCGCTCGCCGGCGTGGGCGACCCGAGCGGGCCCGGCAGCCTGGAGGACCTCGACCCGCGCGTACGGTGGATCGCGGACCAGTGGGCCGCCGTCCTCGGCACCGTCCCGGCCGACGAGGACGCCGACTTCTTCCTCCACGGCGGCGGGTCCCTCGCGGCCGCCCGGCTCGTGTCGCTGATCCGCACCCGCTATCCGGTCATCACCGTTGCCGACATCTACGCCCATCCGCGGCTCGGCGCGCTCGCCTCCTTCGCCGCCGGGACGGGCGACGGCGACGAACAGCCGCCCACCCCGGAACGCGCGGTCCGGCGCACGGCGCGCCGGTCGCAGGTCTTCCAGACGATCATGGGCATCCCGCTGCAGTTCCTCGCGGGCATGCGCTGGCTCACCTACGCGATGATCGCGAGCAACGTCCTCGCCGGGCTCGGGGTCCTCACCTCGGCGGCCACCCTGTCCTGGTGGTGGGTGGCGCTGTCCTGGCTCGTGTTCGTCAGCCCGTTCGGGCGCATGGGCCTCTCCGTCCTCGCGGCCCGCCTCCTGCTGGGCGGCGTGGAGCCCGGCGTCTACCCGCGATCCGGCAGGGTGCACCTGCGGCTCTGGCTCGCCGAGCAGATCTCGGACAGCGTCGGGGCGGTCAGCCTCGCGAGCGCACCCTGGGTCCAGGTCTATGCGCGGGCCCTGGGCGCGCGCATCGGGCCCGACGTCGACCTCCACTCCGTCCCGCCCGTTACGGGTCTGCTCACCCTCGGAGCCGGCGCGTCCGTGGAACCGGAGGTGGACCTCTCGGGCTGGTGGATCGACGGAGACCGTATCCACATCGGCGCGATCACCGTGGGCGCGGGAGCCGTCGTCGGGGCACGCAGCACACTGATGCCGGGTGCGAGGATCGGCGCCGGCGCCGAGGTGGCCCCCGGTTCGGCGGTGCAGGGCGCCGTCCGGCCCGGGCAGCTCTTCGCGGGTTCGCCGGCCACCCGGGGGGGCAGGGCCAAGCAGGACTGGCCCGACGCCCCGCCGGCCCGCTCCCGCCGGCACACGCGCCTGGCCTTCGTGGCGTTCGCCGCGGCCTCGGGCGCGCTCGCACTCATCCCGTACGTCGCCGCCGTCGTCGCCGCCCTGCCCGTCGTGGCAGCCCTGCGGGGCGCACCGTCCCTGTCCTCGGCCTGGCCGTCCCTCATGGGACCTGTAGCGCTTGCCGCCGTCCTCTGGCTCGTCACCACCGCAGCCCTGGTGCTCGCCACGGTCCGGATACTGGGCATCGGCCTGAGGGAGGGCCACTACCCCGCGCGCAGCCGCATCGGCTGGCAGATCTGGGCCACCGAGCGGACCCTCGACATGGCGCGCGACCTCCTCTTCCCGCTCTACGCAAGCCTGTTCACGCCCGTGTGGCTGCGGCTCCTCGGGGCGCGGGTGGGCCGGAACGTCGAGGCGTCCACCGTGCTCCTCATCCCGAAGATGACGACGATCGGCGAGGGTGCCTTCCTCGCGGACGACACGATGGTCGCCTCCTACGAGCTCGGGGGCGGGTACCTGCGCATCGCGCCCGCGAAGATCGGCCGGCGCGCCTTCCTCGGCAACTCGGGCATGACGTCGGCGGGTCGGCGCGTACCGAAGAACTCGCTCGTCGCGGTGCTGTCCGCCACGCCGGCCAAGGCCAAGGCGGGCAGCTCCTGGCTGGGCAGTCCGCCCTCCCGTCTGCGCCGGCTCGCCGTCACGGGGGACCAGAGCCGCACGTTCCAACCCCCCACGCGCCTGAAGGCGGCGCGCGCGTTCTGGGAGCTGTGCCGCGTGGTGCCGGTCATCCTCACGGTCACGATCGCCGCCTTGGCCCTCGTGATCTTCGACGCGCTCGCCCTCTGGGGCGGCTACCTCGTGGCAGCCCTGCTGAGCGGCGTCGTCTTCACCGTTCTGGGCGCCGTGGCTGCTACCAGCGCCGTCATCGCGAAGTGGCTGCTGGTCGGCCGGATCACGGCGGGCGAGCACCCGCTGTGGAGCTCCTTCATCTGGCGCAACGAGGTGGTGGACACGTTCATCGAGAGCGTCAGCGCCCCGTGGTTCGCCCGGGCCGCCAGTGGCACGCCGTCACTGGTCTGGTGGCTGCGGGCGCTGGGGTCGAAGATCGGGCACGGAGTCTGGTGCGAGAGCTACTGGCTGCCCGAAGCGGACCTGGTGAGCCTCGGTACCGGGTCCACTGTCAACCGCGGATGCGTCGTGCAGACGCATCTCTTCCATGACAGGATCATGAGCATGGACACCGTGGAGCTCGCCGCAGGAGCAACCCTCGGCCCGCACAGCGTGATCCTGCCCGCCGCCCGGATCGACCAGGGTGGCACCGTGGGGCCGGCGTCGCTCGTGATGCGTGGCGAGACCGTCCCCGCAGGGACCTACTGGATGGGCAACCCGGTCAGTTCGTGGTCGGGCCCGGGAGACGGTGCGTGAGCACCAGTTCCGAGAGTTTTTCGCCTGACCCGTACACCCCGACCAATGGCAGCACCTCCTATCGCGTCGCGCACTACGACCTCGCCCTCGACTACCGGCTCTCGAGCAACCGCCTGACCGGTCGCGCGGCCCTGACCGTGACTACTCACCGGGGCCTGCTCCAGCTCGAACTCGACCTCCAGGGGCTCCGTACCACGAGGATCACCTCCGACACCGTCCGCGTCCGGTCCTTCAAGGACCGCGCGGGCAAACTCGTCATCGGGTTCCGCGACCCGGTGCCGGCCGGGGCCACGTTCAAGCTCGACATCCGGTACGAGGGCAATCCCCGCCCCCTCACCGGGATCTGGGGCGAGATCGGGTGGGAGGAACTGACCGACGGCGTCCTCGTGGCCGGTCAGCCCACCGGAGCGCCGTCGTGGTTCCCGTGCAACGACCACCCCTCGCAGAAGGCGGCCTACCGGATTGCGGTGACCACCGACGCCGGCTACCGGGCCATCTGCAACGGCGTCCTCGTCTCGCGGATCGACAGGTCCAGCCGGACCACCTGGACCTACGAGCAGGCGGAACCGATGGCCACCTACCTCGCGACGGTGCAGATCGGTCGTTATGCCCTCGTGGCACTGAACGACCCCTCAGGGCCCGCCGTCGGCCTGCCCGCCCCGGGTACGCCGCGCGCACAGGGTGCCCCCGTCCCGCTGTACGCCGCCGTGCCGCCGTCGCTCGCCCCCGCAGCCAAGGCGTCGCTGGTGCGCCAGCACGAGATGATGTCCGTGTTCGAGGAGTGCTTCGGGCCCTACCCCTACCCGCAGTATCTCGTGGTCGTCGCCGACGACGACCTCGAGATCCCCCTCGAGGCTCAGACGCTCTCCATCATCGGGCGCAACCACCTGGACCAGGGGTGGGACGCGCAGCGGCTGATCGCCCACGAACTCGCGCACCAGTGGTTCGGGAACTCCGTCACCGCGGCGCGCTGGCAGGACATCTGGCTGCACGAGGGCTTCGCCTGCTACGCCGAGTGGATCTGGTCCGAAGCCAGCGGGTCGACGACGGCGGACGCCCACGCGCGGTCCACACACCAGCGCCTCAGCAGGGCACCCCAGGACCTCGTCCTGGCCGACCCCGGCGCCGTCGACATGTTCGACGACCGCGTGTACAAGCGCGGCGCCCTCGCACTGCACGCGCTCCGGAAGACCGCAGGCGACGACGCATTTTTCGCCCTGCTGCGTTCCTGGTCCAGCGAGCACCGCTTCGGGACGGCCACCACGGCGGACTTCATCGCGTTCGCGGTGCGCACGCTCCCCGGTGCCGGCGTCGGCGACCTCCTGGTGCCGTGGCTGCTCTCGAGGCCGCTACCCGTCCTGTGACGCGTGCTGTCCTGGCGCTCGAGGAGGCCTCCTCCTCCGGGGTCATCTGCCGCGTCGGGTAGGCCCGCTCTTCACCGGCACGTAGCCCTGCCGGGCACGCTGTCCGGGCAGGGCAGCACGTCCCGCCCCGGCCGACCCCTCACCGGCCGCTCGGCTCCTCCCAGATCGGTCGGTTCTTCAGGGGCCGACGGCGACGGCGGCCACGAGACCCAGGGGCTCCAGTGCTTCTCCGCCGACGGAGGGAAGATCGATGATGCTGCACTCCCGCAGCACCTCCACCGCGTCCGGGCCTCGATCGGCGAAGCCCGTGCCCAGAGCCTTGACGAGGGCCTCCTTGCGGGCCCACAGACGTGCACGGGCCGTCCCTCGCTCGGCGGTCGGAAGTTCACGGACCGCCCGGCGCTCGCCGGGAGTCAGGGCCACGTCGTCGAAGCCGTCGAAGTCCACCGCCGCGACGGTTGCGAGGTCCACCCCGAGCCCCGGTCGGGGCGTCCCGCCTGCGCCACGCGATGCCGGCGTCTCGAGGGTCCCACGAGCCGTGTGCGGGTTGTGCGTACTGACCGGCCCGGCCGTGCCGACCGTGCTGGCCGTGCCGGCCGTACCGAGCGTCCCAACTGTCCTGGCCATGCCGGCCGTGCCGGTCGTGCCGGCCGCGCTGGTCGTGCTGGTCGTACCGAGCGTCCCAACTGTCCTGGCCATGCCGGCCGTGCCATGCCCCTCGAGCGTTTCGAGCGCTCCGAGCAGGACGAAACCTTCGGCCCGGGAGAGGCTGAGTGCCAGCGGCACGCGTTCGCCCCGCAGCCGGTAGGCCGGTCGGCCATGATCGGACACGCCATCCGGTCCGCAGGCAGGGCATTGGAAGCAGGACACGAGAAGGCCCGCCCGAGTCCCGAGCAGGTCGGCGACAAGCTCACGCAGGAGGTACCGGCCCGCGATGAAGGACGCGGACTGCGTGGCATCGACGGTCCGGGCCGCCCGCGCGCGTTCCGCGTCGTCGAGGAAGCGGAGCATCGCAGTGGTGGGAGGGAGGCCGGTCCCCGGGCCGATTCTCCGCAACCGGAGGACGGTGCCCGGAGGCAGGCCTGCGGGGTCGGCCGGGTCGGCGGCCGTGGTCGGCAGGCCCGGGGAGGGGGTACTCGAAGCCGGGGTGCTGGGATCGCCGGCCGTGACCGGCATGCCGGGGACCGGGGGGTCGTGAGCCTGGGTGCCGGGAAGTCGCTTCACACCATCATCGTCCCCGAGGATCGGGCCGAGTGGCCATCCGGGCAGGGAATCGGTACAAGAGCGGGTGGGCGGCGGTGGTCCTAGTGGCCGTCGAACAATTCGGCGCACACGTCGTCGCGCAGGACGAACGGTCGCGGCCGGTCAGGATCGGCACGCCGTCCGTACACGTAGTAACCACGGCCCTCGCCCGGCCCGCCGGCAGCGCGATCGATGGCGTGCATGAGCTTCGGTGTGAGCGGCCCTGCAGGTCCGATCCGGTGGATCTGCTCGATCTCGTGCGGTGCGAGTGCCCGTACGAGGCTCTTCACATCGGCCATGGGAGCGTTCCTGTCGTCGGTGCCGGGCGCTGCGTGAGCGTCCGACACTAGGCACCATGGATGAACGAGGGATGAACGGGGGCGATCAGGCCGCTGACGCCGGATGAACTGTCCGTCCTCGCCGGCGGACGGACGGAGGTGCGCCTGACGCACTGTCGACAGGCGCTCGACAGGCGCCTGGATGGACCGCTTGTCAGGGACTGACCTCAGTCGTCGTAGGCGCGGAACTGCTCCACGGACACGATGCGCCCCTGGTTCGCGCTGCTCACCTGGCAGACCACCGCCTCGCCGGGCGCGAGGTGCGGGTCCTCGACGGGCAGGAGCTCGTGCAGGTGGTCCGGCATGTGGCGGCGCAGCACCGAGAGGACGGACGGGAGCACCGGGCGGTGGGTGCAGATCGCCACGGGCCGGCGCTTGTCCAGCAGCCGCTCGATGGCGGCACGGGTTCGCGCCGGCTTCCTCCTAGCGTCGTGCTCGGTCAGGGCGTCCACGAGCTTCAGCTTCGCGCTGCGCTGTTTCACGTAGGGCGAGATCGTCTGGACGCACCGCACCCACGGACTGCTCACCACGCGCTCGGGGGTCCACGCCTGGAGCAGGCGGCTCACGGCGGTGGCCTGCCGGCGGCCGGTGGCGGCGAGAGGACGCTCACCCTCGGCCCTGCTCCACGACGAACGCGGCTTGGCCTTCGCATGGCGGACCACGATCAGGGGCCACGTCTGGAGGTTCCGGGCACGGTGCGCCTCGATGAGCGAATCGAGCGGTGCGACATCGGTCGGGTTGCTCAGCACGGCGCGGGCCTCCTCGGGGGACACCCAGCGCAGAGCGTCCACCTCGCTGCCGTCCGGCACCGGGGTGGACCGCTCGATCCTCGCCGCCCAGTAGTACACCGTCTTGTCACCGGAGTTCACCGGGTAGGTCATGGTTGCCAGCGGGATGCCGAGCCTCACACTCAGTCCCACTTCCTCGAGGGTCTCGCGGACGGCGCACTCGGGTGTCGTCTCGCCCGGATCGAGCTTGCCCTTCGGCCAGGACCAGTCGTCGTACCGGGGCCGGTGGATGATCAGGATCTCGAGCGAGCCCTTCTCGATCCGCCAGCACAGCGTGCCTGCAGCGACGACCGCCGAGCCGCCGGTCGCCGTCGCGATGGTGGCATCCTTCGTGGGTGGAACCATCAGCGGCGCGACACTGCCCGCTGGCGGGCGCGGGAGGCGAGCAGCGACGACTGGATGTCCTCGAGCGGCGCGCCGTCGGCGTCCTTGTGGTGCCGGGTCCAGCAGCCGGTCTCGTCGAGGTGCCAGCTGGAGACCGTCGGGTCCATGTAGCGATCCATCAGGTTCATCAGGTAGGAGATGTCCTCGGCCGAGCTGAGCTGCACGAGCGCCTCGACGCGGCGGTCGAGGTTGCGGTGCATCATGTCAGCCGATCCGATGAACACCGCCGGCTCCCCGCCGTTCGCGAAGGCGAAGACACGCGAGTGCTCGAGGAACCGGCCGAGTACGGAGCGCACCGTGACGTTCTCGCTCAATCCCGGGACCCCGGGCCGTACCGAGCAGATACCGCGCACGATTACGTCCACCTTGACCCCCGCCTGCGATGCGCGGTAGAGCGAGTCGATGATCGCTTCGTCGACCATCGAGTTCACCTTGATGACCACGCGCGCGGCGAGCCCGGCATGCTTGTTCGCGATCTCCCGCTCGATGCGGTCGATCAGACCCGAACGGACGGACCGCGGAGCCACCAGGAGGCGCTTGAAGGTGGACTTCGGGGCATATCCGGACAGCTGGTTGAACAGGCGCGACAGGTCCTCGCCCACCTGCTCGTTGGAGGTCAGCAGGCCGAGGTCCTCGTAGTACCGGGCCGTGCGCGGGTGGTAGTTGCCGGTGCCGATGTGGCAGTAGCGGCGGAGGCCGTCAATCTCCTGCCGCACCACGAGCGAGAGCTTGCAGTGGGTCTTGAGTCCCACGATGCCGTACACCACGTGCACGCCGGCCTGCTCCAGCTTGCGGGCCCAGGAGATGTTGGCCTGCTCGTCGAAGCGTGCCTTGATCTCCACGAGCGCCAGCACCTGCTTGCCGGCCTCGGCGGCGTCGATCAGGGCGTCCACGATGGGGGAGTCGCCCGACGTCCGGTACAGCGTCTGCTTGATGGCCTGCACCTTGGGGTCCGCGGCCGCCTGCTCCAGGAACGCCTGGACGGAGGTGGAGAAGGAATCGTACGGGTGGTGCAGCAGGATGTCCCGCCGGCGCATCGCAGCGAAGACGTTCGCCGCCTTCGACGTCTCGCTCTCGTTGAGGTGGCGGCTGGTGTGGGGCACGTGCTTGGGGAAGTGCAGGTCTCCGCGGTCGATCCCCGCGATCACGCTGAGGCCCCGCAGGTCCAGGGGTGCCGGGAGGTTGTAGACCTCGTCCTCCTCCACGCCGAGTTCCCGCGAGAGCAGCCCCCGGATGCTGGGATTGATGTCCGTGGTGACCTCGAGGCGGACGGGCGGCCCGAACCGGCGGCGCAGCAGTTCCTTCTCGAGGGCCTGCAGCAGGTTCTCGGCGTCGTCCTCCTCGACCTCCAGGTCCTCGTTGCGCGTGACCCGGAAAAGATGGTGCTCGAGTACCTCCATCCCGGGGAAGAGCTGGTCCAGGTGGACGGCGATGACTTCCTCGAGCGGGATGAAACGGGCGATGCGCCCGGCGATGTTGCCCGCCCGCGGCCCGTCCACGGACATGAGGCGCGGCAGCTGGTCCGGCACCTTCACACGGGCGAAGAGCTCCTTCTCGCTGACGGGGTTGCGGACCACGACGGCGAGGTTGAGGGACAGCCCCGAGATGTAGGGGAATGGGTGGGCCGGGTCGACGGCGAGGGGCGTGAGGATCGGGAAGACCTTCTCGGCGAAGATCTTGTGCAGGTCGGCGCGGGCGGTGTCGTCCAGTTCCTCCCAGGTCGTGAGGTGGATCTGCTCGCGGGCGAGGGCAGGCCGGATGTGCTCGGCGAAGACGGCGGCATGCCGCTGCTGCAGCTGGTAGCCGTCCTGCATGATCTTCTCGAGCTGCTCGATGGGGCTGAGGCCCGCAGCCGACGGCACCGCGAGGCCCGTGGCGATCCGGCGCTTGAGGCCGGCGACCCGCACCATGAAGAACTCGTCGAGGTTCGACGCGAAGATCGACAGGAAGCTGACCCGCTCCAGCAGGAAGAGGTCCGGATCCTCCGCGAGCTCGAGGACGCGCGCATTGAAGTCGAGCCAGCTGATCTCGCGGTCGAGGAAACGGTCCGCCCGGATGTCGCCGGACGGCAGGAGGCTGGGAGCGAACTCCGGGATGTCGATGCGGTCCTGGGTTGCCCGGGCCGGAGCCGTCTCCGAGGACCCGTACAGTGACGCACCCCGGCGTTTGATTCCTGAATCCATAGCGTCTCCTGCAGCGTGGGCGGTCATGGTGGCGGGAACCCCGCACCGACAGGCCGGGGGACACCTCGATTCAACCTTACAAGGTGGGGTGCGCCGCCTTGGCCGCGTACATGACGTCGACGTCCCATCGCGTGAACCCGAGCGCGCGGTAGAGCGCCACGGCGGCCGTGTTGTCGGCGTCGACGTACAGCATGATCGCCTGCAGGCCCCGGGCGTGGAGGTGCTCGATGCCGGCGATCGTCAGGGCCTTGCCGAGGCCCATGCCCTGCGACTCCGGCGTCACGCCGACCACGTACACCTCGCCCATCGCCGGGTGGGCCCCCACCGCGGGGTGGACCTTGGTCCAGTGGAAGCCGAGGAGGGCGCCGTCGCTCTCGCGGACGGCGAGCAGGAAGCCGTCGGCGTCGAACCAGTCCTCGTCCATCCGCGCGTCGAGATCCCTGCGCGTCGTAGCGCCCTGTTCGGGGTGGTGTGCGAAGGCCGCCGCGTTGGCCGCGAGCCAGGCCTCCTCGTCCTGCCCGCGGACGAACGAGCGCAGCACGACGCCGTCGGGCAGCTGGAGGGCGGGGACCGATTCCGTGACGGCCGCACGGGTCAGGCGCATCCTCCACAGTTCCCGCACCGGGGCGTAGCCGAACCGTGCTGCAAGGTCCGATGCCGCGGAATGGTTGCCGTGGGACCAGCCGCGGAGCCCGGCGATCCCCTCGGCGAGGACCGCCTCGATCAGGGCCGTCCCGGCACCCTCCCCGCGGCAGTCGGGCCCGACGACGAGCTCGAGCACGGCGCCGTCCCCGGAACCGTGCGTGACGACGGCGACCCCGGCGAGCTCGCTGTCCGGCGCCTCGGAGGTGCGGGCCGTGAGGACGAGCAGGCGGTCACCGGCGTCGGGGGCTCGAAGGGTGAGGAGGGTCTGCTCGGACAGTGGCGGGTTGCCGTCGGCCTCGGCGGCGGACGCCGCGAGGCGCCGTACCTCGTCGACGACGTCCGTGGGCGGGGCTCCGGCGATCCTGCTGACGGACCAGGTGGGGGCATGCTGCGCGGCGGTCATGCGCCCAGCCTAGTCCCGCCCATCCCACGGTTTGGTGGTCGCGCGGCTGGTGCGGTAGTGTCGGGAACTGCTCGAGGGGGATGCGCCAGTGGGGCGCCCGCGATACGTTCGACCCGTATGTCCTCCACTCCTACCGGCTCAGCCGGGAACACCGAAAGCCCCTTCCACCCGCGGATGGAAGGGGCTTTCGCGTGGGATCAGGCGTCCTGGTTGACCGAACTGCGGTCCTCGGGCAGGCGGGTCAGCGTGAAGCGGTACCCGACGTTCCGGACCGTGCCGATGAGCTGCTCGTGGTCCGAGCCGAGTTTCGCCCGCAGTCGCCGCACGTGGACGTCGACGGTGCGGGTGCCCCCGTAGTAGTCGTAGCCCCACACCTCGTGCAGGAGCTGGTCGCGGGTGAACACACGCCCGGGGTGCTGGGCCAGGTACTTGAGGAGCTCGAACTCCTTGTACGTCAGGTTCAGGGGCTCGCCGCCCACCCGTGCCGTGTAGCTGGCCTCGTCGATCACCACGCCGGACGCATGGATCTCGGTGCTCGCCTGCTCGCCAGCCGCCGTCGAACGTGCGATCACCAGCCGCAGCCGCGCCTCCACCTCCGCGGGGCCCGCCGAGTCCAGGACGACGTCGTCCGCCAGCCAGTTCGCGGCGACCGCCGCCATGCCTCCCTCCGTGAGCACGAGCAGGAGGGGCGCGCTGAGGCCGGTGGCCTTCAGGAGCTGGGTGAGGGACCGGGCGCCCACGAGGTCCTTGCGCGCGTCGACGAGGACGACGTCGCAGGGTTCCGTCTCGAGGAGCGCCGTGGGTTCCGCCGCGAGGATGTGCACCTTGTGATTGAGCAGTTCCAGGGCCGGCAGGATGTCCACGGACGAGCCGGTGGAATTGGTGAGCATCAGGATGTGCGGCATGTGTCCTCCACGGGTCGGGAATGCGCATCATCGGGCAACGGCGCCATCCCCCCGGACGGGGAGGAGTGTGCGGTCGAAATTTGGTCAAGTATAGCCTCCGCCCTGTGATGCACCACACGCACGGCGGCCACCGGCGGCGCAGCTTTTCCGCCCACCAGCGCGGGTAGGGCAGTATTGCTCGGGTGAAGAGGACGAGTGTGGCCGCAGCGGCCGGAGCCGCGGCCGTCGCGACCGGAGCGGTCGTCGCGTCCTCCTACATCTCGGCGACGGCGGTCGCTGTGGCCGTCGGCGCCCTCTGCGTCCTGACCGCCATCGGGTGGCCCTCCATCCTCCGCGTACCGGCCAAGAAGAGCCTGGCGGCCGCGATCGGACTCGCCGCACTGCTCGCCGTGGTCCTCGCCGCCACCGTGTCCGGACCGTTCTTCATGGCCTGGTTCCCGATCTCCGTGGCCCTCGGCGTCGGCGCGGTCTTCATGATCCAGCTCCTGCGCGGGACCGGTCAGAGCCTCCGGCTGGAATCGACCCTCGGGGCGAGCTCCGGCGTCGTGGCCGTGAGCATGGGCTCGGGCTGGGTCGCCACGGACCGCCTGGCCGTCAACGCCGCTGATTCCGGCATGACGCTCGTGACCGGCGTCAGCATGCTCATCGCGATCGCCGTGTGCCTGCTGCCCCTGCCGGACCGCCTCGTCGCACCCGCAGCCGTCGTCCTCGCTGCGCTCGCCGGCCCGCTCGGAGCGCTGCTCTTCACCGATGTGCCGGCCCTCGCCGCCGCGGTCGTCGGGCTCGCCTGCGGTGCCGTGATCGCAGGCACCCGGCGGCTGCTCGTCGCCCGGGAGGCGCCGATCGACCTGATCGCGGCCATCGCGGCCGGCGTCACCCCCGTGCTCGCGATCGGCGCCGTCGTGTACTTCCTCGACACGCTGTTCCTCGCCTGAGCCGGGCCGCCGATCCCGGCCGGGGTCCGGCTCGCCCGGGCCGGACGAGCGACCTCTGCGCACGTTCCTCCGCTGTCCGGACCGGGCGTTAGGATGGGAGCATGTCCATCCTCGCCCTTGAAATCTTCTTCATCTCGCTGCTGGTCGTCGCCGGTCTCGGCATGGCCGGTTTCGCGGCCCTCGTCATCACGCGCCTGTACAAGGGCCAGAAGTAGCCGACTGACCCCGGAGGCCCTATGTCGATCGACCTGCCCACCGACCTGACACCCGAGCTCGTCCCACTGTCGTGGCTCCTCGGAACCTGGGAGGGGACGGGGATGCTCGGCGAAGGTACCGCCGACTCGGAGCGTTTCTCGCAGCGTGTCGTGTTCTCGCAGAACGGTCTGCCGTACCTGCAGTACAGCGCCGAATCCTGGCTCATCGACGAGCAGGGCGCGCAGTTGCGCCCGCTCTCGGTCGAGACCGGTTTCTGGGCGCTCGACCGCAAGCTGAACGACTCCGACGTCGGCCCCGGCCTCAACCCCGCGGACATCGTCCCGGCCCTCAAGACGGCCGACGAGGTGGAGCAGTTCCGCAACGACTCCGGGGGTTTCGACATCACGGCCACCGTGGTGCACCCCGGCGGTATCGCCGAGCTCTACTACGGGAGCATCAAGGGCCCGCAGATCCAGCTCAGTACCGACCTCGTGATGCGCGGCCAGCACTCCAAGGAGTACGCCGCCGCCACCCGACTGTTCGGCCTGGTGGACGGCAACCTGTACTGGCGCTGGGACGTCGCGGCCCAGGGCAACTCCCTCGAGGCCCACGCGTCCGCGATCCTCAGGAAGATCTCCTGAACCGTCCGTAGGCCGCCCGTCGGCGACATCCCGGAATAGTCCCGCCTGGAAGGCGTTGTGATATCACATGACCCCACGAAGCCCCCTGCTGAGCCGACCCGGTGCCGTCGACGGCGGCGGAGCCGACGCCGGTGTGGCATCCCACTACGGCGACCCGTTCCGTGAGCAGCGGCTCCTGGCCGTAGGGGAGGCCGTCGTCGACCTGTCGCAGCGCGGCGTCGTCACCGTCTCCGGACCCGACCGCCTGAGCTGGCTCAACACGCTCTCCTCCCAGCTGCTCCTCGATCTCCGGCCCGGCCGAAGCTCCGAGACGCTCCTCCTCACCGTGCAGGGCCGGATCGAGTACGCGGCCCACGTCGTCGACGACGGCGCCACCACCTGGCTCATCACCGAGGGAGGCGAGGCGGCGCCACTGGCCGCCTGGCTGGGACGCATGAAGTTCATGCTCCGCGTCGAGGTCGCCGACGCCACGGAGGCCTGGGCCGTGCTCGGATCGACGACGACCCTGCCCGCACCGGGCGGGAACGCCGTCGTGTGGGAGGACCCCTGGCCCACCGTCGTTCCCGGCGGATACTCCTACGCGGTCGTCGACGAGCACGAGCACCCGGGACGCGAGCGGCCCTGGTTCGAGTACCTCGTGCCGCGCGCAGACCTGGACGCAGCGGTATCCGCCACGGGACGCGCACTGGCCGGCTCGCTGGCCGCCGAGGCCCTGCGGATCGCGGCCTGGCGTCCCCGGCCCGGTTTCGAGACCGACGAGAAGACCATTCCCCACGAGCTCGACCTCATGCGCACCGCCGTCCACCTCGCGAAGGGCTGCTACAAGGGCCAGGAGACGATCGCCCGCGTGCACAACCTCGGGCACCCGCCGCGCCGGCTCACCTTCCTGCACCTCGACGGGAGCCAGCACACCCTCCCCGCGCCCGGAAGCCCGGTCCTCAGCGAGGGCCGCACGGTGGGCAGGGTGACGTCGGTCGCCCACCACTACGAGATGGGCCCGATCGCCCTCGCCGTGCTCAAGCGGTCCGTGGACGCGTCCGCGGTTCTGCTCGTGCAGGACGGGGACGAGGCCTACGCCGCCGGCCAGGAAGTCATCGTGGCGACGGATGCCGGGCAGGTCGTCGGGCGCGCCTCGGGATTCCTGAAGGCCCCGCGATGAGCGCCGACGCCGGTCAGGGCCCCACGGACGACGCCGGTGCGGCCGCGGCGATCGCCCTCGCACACGTCCTGTTCGACGCCGCGCGGGCCGGTGACACCGCCACACTGGTGCGGTACCTCGACGCCGGGGTGCCCTTCACCCTGACGAACACCGCGGGCGACAGCCTGCTGATGCTCGCCGCGTACAACGGTCATCCCGCGATCGTGCGCTATCTGCTGGCCCGCGGAGCGGAAGCGGACCAGGTCAACGACCGGGGGCAGACACCCCTCGCGGGTGCCGTCTTCAAGGGGCACGACGACGTCGTACGGCTGCTCGTCGAGGCGGGAGCGGACGCCGACGCCGGGACGCCGTCGGCCCGGGCCGCAGCCGAGATGTTCGGTAGGACGGAGCTCCTGGGGCTGCTCGGCTGACGGCCAGCGCCGGGTTCGCGACAGGGCTGTGATCTTCCCTGCAGGACCGCCCGCTGCAGGGCCGATCGCTTACTGGAGGGCCCACGCGGTGGAGCGTCCCCAGGCCACGAACAAGGCGAGTAGCAGAGCCACGATGTTGATGGTGAACCCCTTCTCGCCACGCGAAAGGTGAAACGCGATCGACAGCGCCATGATCAACGCCAGCCCCAGTGCTGCTGCCGGGACCAGGAAAGTGGCCACCCGGAAGATGCCCGGGAGGATCAACCCCAAAGCACCGAGGATCTCGAAGACACCAGCGGTGCGCGCGTAGCCTGGCTTGTCCTTCGCCCAGGTCAGACCCTGGGACACGATCTTGTCGATGGGTTGGAAGGTCTTCGTGACACCGGCAGCCAGAAAGAAGACTGCAAGGGTGCCGGACGCGATCCAAAGGGCAATGTTCATGACCTCTCCTCCTGGAGCCCCGACAGGACAAGCATGCTCTCGTCGGGGTGCTTTGGCTATGGACTCGCCAGAAGGAAGTGCCCGGGTCCGACTGCCGGCTTCTCCCCGGGGCGGAGGCGCTCAGGCGCCCAGGAGGACCGAGGTCTGCGTCCCCGCGAAGGCGAAGCCGGCCCGTCGGGCGGTCCGCTGGGACGCCGTGTTGTCCGTCCGCGCGCGCCACTGCGGCACGAGCCCGGCGGCCATCGCCTCCTCGACCGCGACCGCGGCAACCCGCCCGGCATAACCCCTGCGTCGTTCCTCGGGCGGGGTGATGACGGCGATGTGCGCCAGGATGCCCTGCCAGATGTCGTAACCGGCGCCGGACAGGGGAGTGGGCGCCGAGTCGGCGTCGCCCTCGTCGATGAGCACGAACGGGTGCTCCACCGCTGCGAGGCCCGCTTCGGCGACGTCGTCCGGCGGGCACCGGCGCTCGAGCTCGCGGACGAGCGAGGCCTCGCCGGACACGACGGCAGGGAGGCCCTCGAACCGCGGCAGGTCGTCACAGAAATACAGCTGGGCCTCGCCGAGACCGCGTCCGCCATGCTCCCTGCTGAGCGTGAGCAGCGTCGAGTGGCTGCGCAGCTCCGTCCCGGACATGGTGCGTCCCGCGTCCACGGCCCAGCCCGGTCCCTTGAGCACCTCGCGGCCGAAGAGGGTCACGAAGGTCAGCACCGAGGCGCCGTCGTCCACCGCGTACAGGCGGTCGGAGCCGCCGGCGAGGGCGCCGTCGTCGAGTCCGAGCAGCCGCGACCAGGCGAGCTGGATGATCGAGACCGTGCCGGGATCGAGGTCCACGGGTCAGCCGAACAGGATGGAGGCTTCGTCGTAGCGGTGCTGCGGGACCCGCTTGAGGTTGCCGAGCGCCGCCTCGAAGCCCACGTGGGCGATCTCCGTGCCGTTGAGCGCCACCATGGTGCCCCAGAGTTCGTCCCTCACGGAGTCGACGGCGGCCATGCCGAGGCGTGTGGCGAGCACGCGGTCGAACGACGTCGGGACGCCGCCGCGCTGGATGTGGCCGAGGATCGTGGCGCGGGTCTCGATGCCGGTGCGTGCCTCGAGCTCGGGCGCGAGCTGGTCCGCGATCCCGCCGAGCCGCGGACGGCCGAAGGTGTCGAGGCCGCGCTCCGAGTGCGCCTGCTCCATGTGCGAGGGGACGAAGCCCTCGGCGACGACGACGAGGGGCGCGCGCCCGCGGGCGTTGGCCGTGGACACCCACTCGGCGATCTGCTCCACACTGGTCTGGTGCTCGGGGATGAGGATGGCGTGGGCGCCGGAGGCCATGCCGGCGTGCAGGGCGATCCACCCGACGTGCCGGCCCATGACTTCGGCGATCATGCAGCGGCTGTGGGACTCGCCCGTGGTGCGCAGGCGGTCGATGGCCTCGGTGGCGATCTGCACCGCGGTGTCGAAGCCGAAGGTGTAGTCGGTGGCGTCGAGGTCGTTGTCGACGGTCTTGGGGACGCCGACGATCTTCACGCCCAGGTCCGTGAGCCGCTTCGCCGCCGCCAGCGTGCCCTCGCCGCCGATCGCGATCATCGCGTCGATGCCGAGGCGCTCCATGTTCGCCTTGACGACGTCCGCTCCGCCGTTGCCCTCGAAGGGGTTGGTGCGGGAAGTCCCGAGGATCGTGCCGCCCTGCTTGGAGATGCCGCGCACCGCATGCCGGGGGAGGTCGACGATGTTGCCCTCGACGACGCCGCGCCAGCCGTCCCGGAATCCGACGAACTCCTGGTCGTGGACCTTGATGCCCTTGAGGACAGCGCCGCGGATGACCGCGTTGAGTCCGGGGCAGTCGCCGCCGCTGGTGAGGATTCCGATCTTCATATGGCGTGGGGTTCCTTCGAGGAGGGTGTGATGGTGCATCAGGAGCACGCCGTCGGGCCCGCCTATGATTCTAGACACATACGGCCCACCCCCTTCACAGAGGGCGCACGTCCGGCACCCGGCACCGGGCACATCGGCGACCACGTAGGCTGGGAGCATCCAGCGCACGAGGGCCCGAGCCCCCGGGTGCGCGCCGCCCGTCCGAGGAGGACACCAGCAGTGCCCCAGGCAGGTTTTGCGCCAGCGGCGCTGCGCATGGTCCACATCTCGCGGCCGGTCCTCTGGATCAACACGCTCGGCACGGGCGTCGTCGGCATGTGGCTCACCGGGACCTTCTGGCAGTGGGAGGCCCTCGCCCTCCTGGTCTGGCTGACCCTGCCGTTCAACCTGCTCATCTACGGCGTGAACGACATCTTCGACCAGGACACCGACGCCCTGAATCCGCGGAAGGGATCGCTCGAGGGGGCCAGGATCAGGGCCTCGGAGGTCCGCTCCATCTGGATCGCCGTGCTCGTCACGAACCTGCCGTTCCTCGCATGGTTCACGGCCACCTTCCCCCCGGCGGCCCTCGCCTGGATCGCCCTGTACGCCCTCGTCTTCGTCTTCTACTCCGCGCCGCCGCTGCGCTTCAAGGCCCGGCCGTACCTCGACTCCCTCAGCAACGCGGCCTACGCGTTCCCGCTCGTCTTCGTCCCCTACGCCCTCGGTGACACGCCGGTCTGGGCCGCCGCCCTCGGCCTGATGGCCTGGAGTGCGGCGAAGCACACCTACGACGCCGTCCAGGACATCGACGAGGACCGGGGAGTGGGCATCACGACGACGGCCGTGCGGCTCGGGCCCCGCGGCGTCGTCGCCTGGAGCGGCGCCTGGTGGGCGGTGTCGACGGCGTGCTTCGCCGTGGTCAACATCCCGGTCGCCGTCGTGAACACCGTGATCGCGGGCTGGCTGCTGCTGGGCCTCTACCGGGATCCCCGCCCGGAGACCGGGCATCGGCTGTACCGGTACTCGATCGCCTTCCCCTACGTGGCCGGGACCGTCGCCGGCGTCCAGCTCGTCGTCGCCCTGACGCTGGGCCTCTACCGATGAGCCGGGTCGTCGTCGTGGGAGGCGGTATCGGTGGCCTGACGGCCGCCGCCCTCCTCGGACGCGCCGGCCACGGCGTGACCCTGCTGGAGGCGTCGGACCACGTGGGCGGCAAGAGCCGCCGCGTCGAGGTCTCGGGGCAGCGCATGGACACGGGGCCGTCGCTCGTCACCTTTCCCAGCGTGTGGCAGGAACTCCTGCGCCTCCTCGACGCCGTCGCCCCCGCCGACGCGACGCCGGCCGCGGACATCGCCTGCCTCCGCCTCGAACGGCTTCCGGAGGTCGGGACCTACTACTACCGCGGCGAGGCGTGCGCCCTGCCGGTACCGGAGGGTCATCCGTGGCACCCGGCCTGGACCCGCTTCGCGGCGGAGCACGGCGTCCTCGGGGAGGACGTGTCGCGCCTCCTCACCACGGGCCCGCTCGAGAAGTCCTCCTACCCCACGCTGGCCAAGCTCGGTGGACTGTACGGGCGGAGGCTCACCACGCGGAGCTATCTCGACAGCCTGCCGTGGCTGCCCGAGGGGCTCCGCGAGGTCATCGCGATCCACACGCTCAATGCGGGCGTCAGCCCTACCCGGACGCCCGCCCTCTACGCCAGCATGCCCGCCATCATGGCCCAGGACGGCGTCTGGATCCCCGAGGGCGGCGTCTACGAACTCGTGCTGGCGCTCCGGCGCATCGCCGAGGACGCCGGCGTGGAGATCCGCACGGGCGAGCCCGCGCAGCGCATCGGACGACGGCGGGTCACCACGACCGCGGGCAACTACCCGGCCGACGCCGTCGTCAGCGGTCTCGACGCGCACCGCCTCGCGGGGCTGCTGGCCGGACGTGCCCCGCGGCTGCCGCGGAAGCTCACCTGCTCCGCCATCGGGATCTACGCCGTCCTGGCACGGCCGCTCCCCGAGGGGACGGCCCGGCACGGCGTGGTCATGCCGGACGATCCGGCGGCGCTCTACGCAAGCCTCGAGGCCGGGGAGGAACCCGACCAGACCATGGCCTTCGCGAACTACTATCCCGCGCACGGCGTCTACCCCAACGGCTCGGCGACGCTCGCACTGCTGCTCACGGCGCCGGCCAACGGCCGGAGATACTCGCTCGAGGACCCGTTCGTGCGCCGTGAGCTCGACCGGACGACGCGCGTCCTCGGGTTGCCCGAACCGATCGAGAACTACTTCGGCAGCCACGAGATCCTCGACCCGGGCTACTTCGGCGAGCGCGGTTCGGCGGGCGGGGCGCTCTACGGGGCCGTGCGGCCCGCGTGGATGAGCGGCCCGTTCCACCTTCCGCCCTACTCGGATCCGCTGCGCCCATGGCTGTGGCGCGTGGGCGCCTCCGTCCACCCCGGTGGCGGGCTGCCGGCGGTCCTCGGCGGCGCGATGATGTCCACGCAGAAACTGCTGGCACGCCTGGGCTCCACCGCCTGACGGCCGGCCGGCCCGGACTGCCCGGGTGCCGGACCGCGGGACGGCCGGGGTCCGTTCGTGTGGGGTGGAGTGGCTCAGACCTGCCGTGCGGCGTCGACCGTCGCCCCGCCCGCCGCCGACGCGGACGGTGGCGCGGTGCGCGTGAGCTGCACCCGCCGACGCGCCACGAGGACGATCAGGGCGACGGCGAGCACTGCCGGGAACACGAGTCCCGAGAAGACGCAGACGCCGAGCCACAGGAACATGGAGACGAGCAGGCTGTCGAGCAGGCCCGGCCGGAGCGGGACATCGGTCAGGCGTCGCCCGCCGATCCAGGTCACGAGGGCGGAAGCGACCAGCCCGGAGATGAGCCATCCGCCGTAGTTCGAGAGCGGGACCCCGTAGTAGGGCCCGCCACCCGGCCAGATCCAGAAGCCGAGCGACACCGCCCCGGGATCGAGGACGCCGTCGATGACCACGAGCAGCAGCCCGCCGAGCAGGATCCTCCGCAGGGCGCTCCCGCCGCCCGAGACGACGGCCACCGCCCCGATGACCAGCGGCACGTAGGAGAGGGGCAGCAGGTACGGGACGAGGCCGAGGATCGTGGGCCCCAGCGGTTCACCGTAGTAGAACTCTCCGTAGGGCAGATGTGTGGCGACGCCGAAGCCCTCGATCAGGTAGCCGAAGACGGACACGGCCGCGAGGGCGGCGGCACCCCGCGCGGCACCGAGCTGCTGCACGAGCGCGATGAACGCCGGCAGGGCGATCAGCAGGTTGAAGCCGTAGGACGCGTAGCTCGCGCCCTCGACGTCCGGGAACCGCACCACGAAGTAGCCGGAGACGAACAAAAAGGCACAGGACGCGATGAGCAGGCGGGGGAAGCGGCGGGCAGCAGGAGTCTTCGGCACGTCATCCATCCTTGCAGGTCACGCAGACGGAAGGGGCACCCGCCGTGCGGCGGGTGCCCCTTGCTGCACGCCCGGTCCTAGCCTCCGGCGAGGAGCCGCTCGAGGGCGATGGTGCCTTCCGTCGTGGGGAGCAGGAGCCAGAGGACGAGGTAGAGCGGGAGGCCGATGAAGGGGAGCAGGAAGCTCAGCAGGATCCCGATGCGGACGTAGGTCACGCGCCAGCCGTACTGCAGTGCGATGCCCGCGGCGATGCCGCCCAGGAGGCCCCCGGGAGCGCGTTTGATGGGTGAGGAGCGGAGCATGCGGTAGAAGGACTGCATGGTGTGCCTTTCGGTTCTCGGGTGGGTGGGGTCGTGGGAATCAGTATCCAACTGCAGTCAGTATCCGGACAGGGGGTCGTCGTGCGGGTCCTCCCGGCCGTCCCCGGTCGGCCTGGATCGCAGGGACAGGATGCCGCCCGCGACGAGCGCCAGCCCGACGCCCACGAGCAGGCCCAGTGCCACGATCACGGGGTCGATGGACAGCTCCACGACCTGGCTGACGAGGAGGAGGGAGGCCACGGCGAGGATCACCGACCCCCAGACGATGGTCAGGAGGCGTGGGTGGTGTTTCGTTCCGTTCGGTGCGGTGCTCATGGTGTGTCTCCGGTCGGGGTGGGACTGATGGTCGAAGAGGTGTCGCCGGAGCCGGGAGCGGTGACGATGCTGACGTCGCTCATCGCGCCGCGCACGTCGAGGACGATCGCCGATCCGGTGGCGTCGGGGTTCAGCGTGCCGTTCCGCACCTGCAGGACACCGCCGTCGCTCCGGGGCTCCGCGGACGAGCCGTCCGGCCCCTCCAGGGTCCCGCGGGTCCCGGAGCTGCCCAGCGCCATCCGTGTGCGGACCTCGATCGGGACGTCGTCGGGCACCACCACGGTGACGGCGCTGGCGAGCGAGTTGACCGGCACCACGACGTCGCGGGACAGCGGCGGCAGGCTGGTGAGATCGATGGTGCTCTGCGAGGCCAGGACGCTGTAGCCGCCGGAGGCGGCCTGCAGCGACATCGGGGTGGCCCTCCGCTCCTCGGCGACGATCCATGCGCCGCCCACGATCGTGAAGGACGCGATGAGTGCGCCGATGACGGCGAGCGCCGCCGCGAATCCGGCGAATCCGGAGGTGCGCCCCCATGCTCCGAGCCCGATGACACCGAGGGCGAGGACGATCGAAGCCGCAGCGAGGGCGACGACGACCGGATTGGCGAGATCCAGCGTTCCGACGTAGTCGAGGGCGAGGAGCGTTGCCCCGACGACGACGGCCCCGCCGACCAGCAGTGCCGTGACGGGCCCGGGAGCCCGCGGCGGCCGGTACTTCGTGACCGGCGGCCGGCCGGTGGCGGGGGCCATGTAGGCCCCCGGATACGTGGACCCCGACCAGGACGACCCTGGCTCGTAGGGCAACGGCTGGGTCTGCTGCGCCCACGGCTCCGTCGCCGAGTAGGCGCGGGGCTGGTACGGCAGGGGTACGGTGCGGTGCCCGGCGTCGGCCGCGGCGTCATCGTCGGCAGGATCGTCGGTGCTCCCGTCCGCGCCGTCATCCGCGCCGTCATCCGCGGCGCCGTCGGCTCCTCCGTCCCGTTCCGTGTCGGAGCCGACGGGGAAGCCGGAGCCGACCGGACCGCTGGAGGAGTCGTCATCGGGCGAGCCCCCGCCGGGACCTGCTGCCGGTCCTGCCGCGGGTGCTTCACCGTCCGGACCCGACGGCGGCACGGGGCCGGGACGCCCCGGGTCACCCCGGTCCGGTACCGGACCCGACGGCGGCACGGGGCCCGGCGGCACGGGGCCGGGCGGCACGGGGCCGCTGCCCGACCCGCCGGGGGTCGACGGGCCACCGGGGATGTCCCGGCGGGCCTGTCCGCCGGTGGAGCGGTTGATGATCCAGTACACGAAGAGGACGACGGCGCCGATCCAGAACAGGGTCCACAGCAGGCCGCCCGCACCGCCGCCGTCGAGGTAGGGCAGATTCGGGCGCCAGAGGCCGATCGCCACGAGCGCGGCGGCCCCGGTCAGTCCCGAGGTCCAGGAGCCCCGGCCGGCCTGCTCCACGTGGATGCGCCCGTCCGGTTCCGGCAGCAGCGCCCAGGCGAGCCCGTACAGCAGCACACCGATACCGCCGAAGACCGCGAGGATCACGATCAGTCCGCGGACGAGGGCGATGTCCAGGCCGGTGCGCCGGGCCACGCCGCTGGCTACTCCACCGACCCAGCGGTCCGGGGTCCGGGTGATGTCGAGTCCCCGCAACCAGCGGAAGAACGACGACGACGCGGGAGGTCCCGCGGGGTGCGATGCGGCCGGTTCTTGGTGCCAGGACGGCCCGCCTGGCGGTGGTGCTGAGGTCATGTCCCCCATCCTTCCGCCCACGCCGTGGCGCGCACATCGGGGCCTACCCTGATTGAACCCTGAGAGCCCCCTGAATCTGCTCCGGGACCGTCCCCGAGCGGCCCTCGGCGTGCTTTGATGAGGACATGAGACCCCCGCTGCTGCGCACCTCCGACGGCATCATCGCCGGCGTGTGCGCGGGCCTCGCGGCTCATCTGGGCGTCCCCCGGTCCTGGGTCCGGGTCGGCATGGCGGTCCTGACCCTCGCCTCCGGCGCTGGAGTCTTCCTGTACGCCTGGCTCTGGATCTTCGTTCCGACGGCGTCGGACCGGGCCGCTGCGGCGGGACACAGGAGGGGTCCTGCGGCCTTCATGCACGACGTCGGCGCGACGGGCCCCCAGGACGACCTCGGTGGTCGGACGGGCCGGCCGGCCGCCTCCCTCGCCGTGCTGCCCGGCACGGGACAGACCGGCTCCGGCGCACCTCCCGCAGGCTCGGCTCCTGCAGGGGCGCGGCCCGACGGCGCCGATCCCTTCGCCGCCGACTCCTGGAGCGACCGCACGGAGCGTGCCGGGCACCGGGAGATCCTGTTCGGCACCGCACTGCTGGTCGCTGCGGCCGTCCTCGTGGTGCAGCTGCTGGGCGTCGCGGTCGACTGGGGCTTCCTCGTCCCCATCGCGGTCGTCGCGACGGGCGCAGCCCTCGCCTGGTCCCAGCTCGACGACGTGCGCCGGGCACGGGTGATGAACCGGGCCGGCGCCGAGCGGGCGGGCGGCGCCCTGCGCCTGTTCGCCGGCATGGTGCTCGTCATCGCGGGGGTCCTCGTTGCACTCTCCAGCAGCGGTTCATGGACCCTGACCATGGCGACCCTCGTCGCCGTCCTAGCCGTCCTCGCGGGCGTGGGGCTGGTCCTCGCCCCCTGGGGCCTCAAGTTCTGGCGGGACCTGGAGAGCGAGCAGGCAGCCCGTGTGCGGGAGACGGAACGCGCGGAGATCGCCGCGCACCTCCACGACTCGGTACTGCAGACCCTGGCCCTCATCCAGAATCGGGCGGACTCGGAGACGGATGTGCTGCGCCTGGCCCGGGCCCAGGAACGCGAGCTGCGCCAGTGGCTGTTCGCCGACGCCGGGCGGGACCCCGTCAGCCTCGCCGAACGGCTCCGGAGCATGGCCGGGGAGATCGAGGACCTCTACGGGCACCCGGTCACCGTCGTCGCCGTGGGCGACGCCCCTCTCGGGCAGGCCGAGGACGCCCTCGCGCAGGCAGCCCGTGAAGCAATGCTCAACGCGGCGAAGCACGCCGGTGTCGCCGTGTCGGTGTACCTCGAGGCCGGACCGGAGACCATGGAGGTCTTCGTGCGCGACCGCGGCCCGGGCTTCGACCCGGCGGCGGTCCCGGCCGACCGCCTGGGCATCCGGGAGTCGATCCACAGCAGGATGCAGCGTCACGGTGGAACGGCGGAACTCCGCAGCGATGCGGACGGCACCGAGGTGCGGCTCCGCCTGCCCCGGGCCACCGGCGTCCCCGCATGAGGCCGCGGCCCCGCCCCGGGGCGATCGGGGCGCTCGGCGACCGAGGCGCCGGGACGATCGGCAGCCGTGCACGGCGACAGGACGGACGGCCGACGGCCGGAAGGGAGACACATGGGCAGCATGGATGAACCGGGACCGGCTCCGGGAACCGTCTCCGTGGTCATCGTCGACGACCACGGGATCTTCCGAGCAGGGCTCCGTGGGGCGCTCGGCCCCGTGATCCGGGTCCTCGGCGAAGCGGCGACGGTCAAGGAGGCGGAGACCGTGATCGATGCCGTGCGGCCCGACGTCGTCCTCCTCGACGTGCACCTGCCGGGCGGGCGGGGCGGCGGCGGCGCGGAGGTCATCCACCGGTGCTCCCGGCTCGGCGTCCCGTCCCGCTTCCTGGCGCTGAGCGTGTCCGACTCGGCCGAGGACGTCGTCGCCGTCATCCGCGCGGGGGCCCGCGGCTACGTCACGAAGACCATCTCCGGGCCGGAGATCACCGATGCCGTGCAGCGCATCGCCTCGGGGGACGCCGTCTTCTCGCCGCGGCTCGCCGGATTCGTCCTCGATGCGTTCGGGACGGCGTCGGTCGCCGTCGACGACGAGCTCGATCGCCTGTCCGCACGCGAACTGGAGGTCATGAGGCTGATCGCCCGCGGCTACAGCTACAAGGAGACGGCGAAGGAGCTGTTCATCTCCGTCAAGACCGTCGAGACCCATGTGTCGGCGGTCCTCCGGAAGCTGCAGCTCTCCTCCCGCCACGAGCTCACGCGCTGGGCCACGGAGCGCCGGCTGCTCTGATCAGCCGCCGGACGTGGCCGGGCGCCCTGGCCGTCGCGTCAGCGGACGGACCCGAGGAACTCCTGCAGCCGGCGCACACCCGTCGCGAGGTCCTCGTCGCCGAGGGCGTAGGACAACCGCAGGTACCCGCTGGGCCCGAAGGCCTCGCCGGGAACGACGGCGACCTCCACCCTCTCGAGGATCAGTGCGGCGAGTTCGGCGGACGTCGCGGGCGTGGCGCCGTCGAAGCTCCTGCCGAGGAGGGCGCGGACATCCGCGTAGGCGTAGAAGGCCCCGTGCGGGGTGGGGCATTCGACACCCTCGATCGCGTCGAGCGCCGAGACCATCGCGCGGCGCCGCCGGTCGAACGCGACCTTCATCTCCTCGACCGCCGTCAGCGGGCCCGAGACGGCGGCGAGCGCCGCCATCTGCGGCACGTTCGAGACGTTCGACGTCGCGTGCGACTGCAGGTTGGTCGCCGCCTTCACGAGGTCGTTCGGTCCGATCATCCAGCCCACGCGCCATCCGGTCATCGCATAGGTCTTCGCGACGCCGTTGAGCACCACCACCCTGTCGCCGAGGGCGGGGGCCGCCGTCGCGATCGAGGTGAACGGGACGTCGTCGTACGTCAGGTGCTCGTAGATCTCGTCGGTGACGACCCACAGTCCGCGCGCCGCGGCCCACTCGCCGATCTCCCGTACGGCGTCCGGGCCGTACACCGCACCGGTGGGGTTGGACGGCGAGACGAAGAGGAGCACCTTGGTGCGCGGCGTCAGGGCGGCCGCCAGCTGGTCCACCGTCACCAGGTAACCCTGCTCGGGGCCGGCGAACACCTCGACCGGCACACCGCCGGCCAGGCGGATGGCCTCGGGGTAGGTGGTCCAGAACGGAGTGGGTACCAGGACCTCGTCCCCGGGATCGAGGAGCGCGGCGAAGGATTCGTACACGGCCTGCTTGCCGCCGTTCGTCACCAGCACCTGGGACGGGTCGACGCCGTAGCCGGAGTCGCGCAGCGTCTTGGCGGCGATCGCCTGCTTCAGTTCCGGCAGTCCGCCGGCGGGGGAGTAGCGGTGGAACCGCGGCTGGCGGGCCGCCTCGATCGCCGCCTCGACGATGTAGTCCGGGGTGGGGAAGTCGGGCTCACCCGCGCCGAACCCGATCACGGGGCGCCCGGCAGCCTTCAGGGCCTTGGCCTTGGCGTCCACAGCGAGTGTCGCGGACTCCGCGATCGAGCCGATCCGTCGGGAGATCCGGGGGAGTGCTGCGCGGGCGGAGTCGTCGGTCGTCGCGTTCATCGGGTCCCGTTCCATGGGGGGCAAGTGTCTCGTCCCAGCTTAGGCGCTGGCACCTGCCGGGGCCCGAACAGGGCCGCCTCCCTGCGCCGGAGCGTCCGCGCGGCCGCTGCCGTGCCACGTCCGGGGAAGGCGCCGTGGCGGGGGCGCATGCTGCCGGTTCGACGTTCCGGCGGTGAATGCGTAGACTTGTCCCTCGGTGTTGAAACACCATGATGGTTCGTGCCCTCCCCGGGCCGTCCGGAGTGGAGCTGTACCGGTTCAAGACCAAAGGGTAGTGGCGCAATTGGTAGCGCAGCGGTCTCCAAAACCGCAGGTTGCAGGTTCGAGTCCTGTCTGCCCTGCGCGTGGCCTTCGCGGAACGACGGCGAAGGCACGGCAGAAACAGATCACGAAGTCCCGACGCAGGTATCGGTTCCGCGCGACGGTAAACATGATCAGCTGGACGCGCCTCTGGTGGTCCGGCTGGAACACCACACAGATTGATGAGGTTGACGGTGACCGATACGGCTGCGAGCAGCTCCAAGGGAAGCCCCTCCGAGAAGAAGGAACCCCAGCGCGGGTTCTTCGGACGCATCATGCTGTTCATCCGCCAGGTCCTTGCGGAGCTCGGGAAGGTCGTCACGCCGACCCGCCGGGAGCTGGTCCGATTCACCATCACCGTCCTCGTCTTCGTGATCATCATGATGCTCATCGTGACCGGACTGGACCTCCTGTTCGGGGCCGGCGCGCTGTGGGTGTTCGGCGGCAACTGACGTTGCCCTGGGGGACACCCCACCGACGCACCGCCGGCGGAGCGCCGGGTCGAGTGCAGGCAAGCAGAACAACCTTCGAAGAATGTCAGAAAGCAGGCGGCTAGGTGTCCGAGCAAGAACTCGAACGGCAGATCACTCCCGAAGATGGTCTGGAGAACGAGGAGTACGGGACGGAGGCGGAGGTGGACTCCGCCGACATCGACGTGCCTGCTGACGGCTCCGACGCGGTCGACGACTCCACCGACTCCGACCTCGAGGCCACGGCGATCGACGCCGTCGACGAGGCCGCAGCCTCCGACGCCGACACTGCCGCCGATGACGACGACTACGACGACGCCGACGAAGCGGATGCCGTGTCCGGGGACGCCAAGGCGGAGGCCCCGGAAGCCACCGACGAGGCCGCCGAGGAAGCTCCCGTCGAGGACCCCGTGGTCGCGTTCAAGGCGAAACTCCGCCGCCAGGAGGGCGACTGGTTCGTCATCCACTCCTACGCCGGCTACGAGAACCGCGTGAAGGCGAACCTCGAGACCCGCATCCAGACGCTGGACATGGAAGACTACATCTTCGAGATCCAGGTCCCGATGGAAGAGGTCGTCGAGATCAAGAACACCACGCGGAAGATCGTCAACCGCGTGCGTATCCCCGGCTACGTACTGGTCCGTATGGAACTGACCGACGAGTCCTGGGGTGCCGTACGGCACACCCCGGGCGTCACCGGCTTCGTGGGCAATGCCCACAACCCGGTCCCGCTGAGCCTCTCCGAGGTCTTCTCGATGCTCGAGCACACCATCGTCCACACGGACGCGGTGTCCGGCAAGCCCGTCCAGCCGCAGTTCACCCCCGCAACGGTCAACTTCGAGGTCGGCGAGTCCGTCACCGTCAACGAGGGCCCCTTCGAGACCCTCCCGGCGACGATCTCCGAGATCAAGCACGAGTCGCAGCAGCTCGTCGTGCTCGTCTCGATCTTCGAGCGCGAGACCCCGGTCACGCTCTCCTACAACCAGGTCACCAAGATCCAGTAAAGCTTCGGTGCCACCCGGCGTGCTTGGCCGGGGGCACCGTGAAGGCCGTCACGCCATGACGGCCACCACCCCGCAGGACGCTCCTGTCCCGCGGGATCGCAATGCAAGAGAAGGACCCTTTCATGGCCCCCAAGAAAAAGGTCACCGGCCTCATCAAGCTGCAGATCAATGCAGGTGCCGCCAACCCGGCCCCTCCCATCGGTCCCGCGCTTGGCCAGCACGGTGTCAACATCATGGAATTCTGCAAGGCGTACAACGCCGCCACGGAGTCCCAGCGCGGCAACGTCATCCCCGTCGAGATCACGGTGTACGAGGACCGTTCGTTCACCTTCGTCACGAAGACCCCGCCGGCAGCCGAGTTGATCAAGAAGGCGGCCGGAGTCGCCAAGGGCTCGGGGACGCCCCACACGGTCAAGGTCGCCAAGCTGACCAACGCCCAGGTCGAGGAGATCGCCACCATGAAGATGGAAGACCTCAACGCCAACGACGTCCAGGCAGCCGCGAAGATCATCGCCGGTACCGCCCGCTCCATGGGCATCACGGTCGAGGGCTAACCACCCCACCCCCGCCCGGTCCGGCTTCGACGGACAGGGCACACCACCAATAGGCACGACGGCGACGCTCCCGCGGACGACGTCGTGAGTGGCAGGGCCCAGCGCGGTCCGCAGACCACGACTGCATAAGGAGAACAAGCAGATGGCACAGCGCAGCAAAGCATACAAGGGAGCTGCCGCGAAGATCGAGGCGGACAAGCAGTACGCCCCCCTCGAAGCGGTAGTCCTCGCGAAGGAGACCAACCCTTCCACGTTCGACGCCACGGTCGAGGTGTCCTTCCGTCTCGGAGTGGATCCCCGCAAGGCGGACCAGATGGTCCGCGGCACCGTGAACCTCCCCCACGGCACCGGCAAGACCGCCCGCGTCCTGGTCTTCGCGACCGGCGAGAAGGCAGAGGCGGCCATCGCGGCCGGCGCCGACTTCGTCGGGTCCGACGACATGATCGAAAAGGTCTCCGGCGGCTGGACCGACTTCGACGCGGCCGTAGCGACCCCTGACCTCATGGGCAAGGTTGGACGCCTCGGAAAGATCCTCGGCCCCCGCAACCTGATGCCGAACCCGAAGACCGGTACGGTCACGGCAGATGTCGCGAAGGCCGTCACCGACATCAAGGGTGGCAAGATCGACTTCCGCGTCGACAAGCACTCGAACCTCCACTTCATCATCGGCAAGGTGTCCTTCGACGAGCAGAAGCTGGGCGAGAACTACGCCGCGGCGCTCGAGGAGATCCTCCGCCTGAAGCCCTCCGCCTCGAAGGGCCGCTACATCCAGAAGGCGACCGTCTCGACGACCTTCGGTCCCGGCATCTCCGTCGACCCGAACGTCACCAAGGTCTTCGCCGTCTGAGGCGTTGTTCCCGAAGAAGCCCCGCGGCATCAGCCGCGGGGCTTCTTCGTGTCTGGGGGCAACAGTGATTGAGGGGTCCCAATCGCAGGGCTATGCTGGGCCCGTGATCACGGCGACCATCGAGCAGCTACCGATTCCCCGCACGCTCGACGTCGAGGGAGGCGACGGGTTCCGGCGGAGCGCGGCCGTGAGCAACGCGGTGGAGCACGCCGTGTGGGGTCATGACGATTTCTGCACGGCGCCGGACGAGCGAATCGCGATGATGCAGCCGAGCCCCGATCGTGAGTACGTGCTCGGGGTGGCGCGGGACGGTGGCAGCATCGTGGCCAACGCGCGCCTCGGCTTCCCGCTCCGGGACAACCTGCAGGCGGCATTCCTGCAGATCGAGGTGCTACCGGCGTACCGGCGGCGGGGGCTGGGTGCCGCGCTGCTGGCCTTCGCGGAGCAGCAGGTGCGGCTCAGGGGGCGTACCACGATCATGTCCTGGAGCGACGTGGCCGTCGGGGACGACCGGGACCAGGGTGCCATGATCGTCCCGCCGACCGGCGCGGGATCCTTCCCCGCCGGCGATGCGTCCGCGATCCTCGCCCTGCGGTCGGGATTCGAGCTCGTCCAGGTGGATCGCCTGAGTGTGCTGCACCTCGACCGGCTGGAGGGCGTGCAGCAACTGGAGCAGGATGCGGGCAGGGTGGGCGCGCCCGACTACGAGCTGGTGGCGTGGGGTGGGCGCTGCCCGGACGGGCTGCTGGCGGACTACTCCCTGCTGCGCCGGAAGATGAGCACCGACCCGCCGCTCGGCGGCTTCGCCCAGGAGGAGGAGCAGTGGGACGCGGACCGCATCCGTCGGGAGGAGGGGAGGTCCGCGGAGGGCGGGACATCGACCCTCGTCTGCGCGGCACGGCACCGGCCCAGCGGACACCTCGTAGGGCACACCATCCTCGAGCGCTTCGCCTCCAGGCCCGCCATCGTCCACCAGGAGGACACGCTGGTCCTCAACGAGCATCGGGGCCACCGGCTCGGCCTGTGGCTCAAGGCGGCCAACCTCCGGCGTGTGCTCGCGGAATGGCCCGGCGCGGAGCGCGTCTACACCTGGAACGCCGAGGAGAACACGTTCATGCTCGACGTGAACGTGGCACTCGGCTTCCGGCCGGCGGGCCGGACGGCAGGCTGGCAGAAGGTGCTTCCCCCGCACCGATTTGGAGACGCCTCGGGCGTCACGTAGGCTTGAAGCACCAAAGACCGTCGGTCGGTCCGCGTCCGCTTCCCGGTTGCTCACTCGTGAGCTGCAGGGAAGAAGGATCAGGATCCGAAAGTGCCCGTGAGGGACGGCCTACGCAGGTGAACGAAGCTCCTCTCCACTGGCCCCGGCCCGTGTCGAGCAAAGCCCCGTGCATCTGCGCGGGGCGTTTTTCATTGGAGCTGGAAAGCCGGCGCATATTCCCCCGGAAGGAGGGTTATGGCAACGCCAACAAAGGTTTCCGCAGTGGATGAGATCGCCACCGATTTCAAGGAATCCACCGCCGCTGTCCTGACCGAATACCGCGGGCTCACCGTTGCTCAGCTGAAGAACCTGCGTCGTGCGCTCGGCACCGACAACAAGTTCTCCGTCGTCAAGAACACCCTGACCGGCATCGCGGCGAAGGAAGCAGGCATCGACGCATTCGATGGCCAGCTCTCCGGACCTACCGCGATCGCCTTCATCAAGGGCGACGCCGTTGCTGCAGCCAAGAGCCTCACGGATTTCGCGAAAGCCAACCCGAAGCTCGTCATCAAGACCGGAATCTTCGAGGGCAAGGCGCTCAACGCCTCCGAGGTCATCGCCCTGGCGGCCCTCGAGTCCCGTGAACTCCAGCTCGCCCGGGTGGCCGGTGTCCTCAAGGCACCGATGTCCTCCCTGGCACGCACCGTCGATGCCCTGCGCATCAAGCTCGAGGAGGGAAGCGACGCTGCACCTGCAGCCGATGCCGACGCTCCCGCTGCAACCGAGGAAGCCGCTGCGCCCGCAGAAGCTCCCGCGGAGGCTCCCGTCGAGGAAGCCGCAGCACCCGAAGCGAACTAGTTTCCCTTCGCCCCACATATTCCGGTGCACTGCACCACTAAAGGAAGGACGCCTCCCATGGCGAAACTCACCAACGAAGAGCTCATCGAGGCCTTCAAGGAACTGTCCATCATCGAACTCTCGGACTTCGTGAAGCTGTTCGAGGAGACCTTCGATGTCACCGCTGCTGCAGTTGCAGTCGCCGGCCCCGCCGGCGGCGGCGCAGATGCTGTCGAAGAGGAGCAGACCGCGTTCGACGTCGTCCTCGAGGCTGCAGGCGACAAGAAGATCGCAGTGATCAAGGAAGTTCGCGCGCTCACCTCGCTGGGCCTGAAGGAAGCCAAGGACGTCGTCGACAGCGCGCCCAAGGCCGTCCTCGAAGGTGCCACCAAGGAAGCCGCAGAGAAGGCCAAGGAGGCCCTCGAGGCCGCCGGCGCCACCGTTACCCTCAAGTAACACCTCCGGCCGGCACGTGCCGGCCGCTCGCACGACGGAAGAGCCCCGCTTCTCACGAAGCGGGGCTCTTCTCGTATGACAGGAGGATCGGGGGACGCCTCAGCGCCAGAGGAGGAGGGCTTCGCCCTGGCCGCCTCCGCCGCACAGGCTGACAGCGGACTTCCCGGTCCCGCGGCGCGCGAGCTCCATGGCCGCGTGCAACGCCAGCCGGGCACCCGACGCTCCGATGGGGTGGCCGAGCGCGATCGCCCCGCCATGGATGTTGCACTTCTCGAGCGGGTAGTCGAGGTCCTTGAGCGACTGCACGGCCACCGAGCCGAACGCCTCGTTGATCTCGATGAAGTCCAGATCGGCCGCGGACCACCCCGCACGGTCGAGGGCCTGGCTGATGGCGGCCGAGGGCTGCGAGTGGAGCGTGTTGTCCGGGCCCGCCACCTGGCCCGGGCGGCCGACGACGGCGAGCACCGTGAGCCCGAGCTCCTCGGCATGGGCGCGGGTGGTGACGACGAGCGCGGCGGCGCCGTCGGACAGCGGGGAGGAGTTGCCCGCCGTGATCGCGCCGTCCGGGTTGAACGCCGGCCGCAGCTTCGCGAGCGACTCCACGCTCGTCGTCGGGCGGATGCCCTCGTCGGCCGTGAGGACGACGTCGTCGCCCTTGCGCTGCGGTACGGTCACCGGGACGATCTCCTCCGCGAGGACCCCGCCGTCCGTGGCAGCCGCGGCCCGCTGGTGGGACGCCGCGGCGACCGCGTCCTGGGCCGTGCGGTCGATCTCGAGCCGCACGTTGCCGCGTTCGGTCGAGGCCCCCATCGACTCGTCGTCGAACGCATCGGTCAGCCCGTCGTGGGCCACGGAGTCGAGGGCGTGGATGGACCCGTAGGTCCATCCCTGACGGGCGCCCGGGAGCAGGTGGGGACCACGCGTCATGGACTCCTGGCCGCCTGCCACGACGACGCGCGCCTCGCCGCTGCGGATCAGCCGGGCGGCGTCGATCACGGCGGTGAGCCCGGACAGGCACACCTTGTTGAGGGTGACGGCCGGGACGTTCCAGGGGATGCCCGCCTTGACGGCCGACTGCCGCGCGGGGTTCTGGCCGCAGCCCGCCTGCACCACGTGGCCCATGATGACGGCGTCCACGGCGGAGGGATCGACCCCCGCCCGCTCCAGCGCACCCGTGATGGCGAGCGCGCCGAGGTCGACGGCGGTGAAGGAGGCGAGCTGTCCGTTGAGGCGCCCGAGGGGTGTGCGGGCTCCGCCGACGAGGACGACGTCGTCGGGGGCTGGCGTGGGTGTCGCCATGGCGAAACTCTCTTTCGTCGTTGAAATGGTGCCGCTACCAGATTAGGGCCTGGTCCCTCCGCCTCCGACCGGGTTCAGTCGCGCCGGTGCGGCCCCGGCCCGTCGGCGCCCTGCGGGTAGAGCAGCGGGAGCTGGAGGGTCAGCCAGGGGCTGAACGCCCACGGGGTGGCGGTGACGGCACGCACGAGGCTCCGAGCGTCCACCCACTGGTGGTCCATGACCTCCTCGGGCAGGGGGGCCACGGCGCTGTCGGCGAGGGCCGTGTAGACGGGGCAGATCTCGTTCTCGACGATCCCGCCGGCGTCCACGGCCCGGTAACGGAAGTCGGGCAGTGCGGCCCGCACGTCCCTGACGGTGAACCCGAGTTCCTGGGCGGCACGCCGGTGCACCGCATCCTCGAAGTCCTCGCCCGGGGCGGGGTGCCCGCAGAAGGAGTTGGTCCATACGCCTGGCCAGGCCTTCTTGCCGAGCGCGCGCCGGGTCACGAGGATGCGCCCCTCGCCGTCGAACACGTGGGTCGAGAAGGCGAGGTGGAGGGGCGTGTCGAGGGTGTGGACGGTCGCCTTCTCCTGCGTCCCGAGCGGCGTGCCGTCCTCCGCGAGCAGCACGACGAGCTCGGCGTCCCGCCGTGTGCCGCCGCCCCTACCGGCCGTCCCGTGCTCGATCGTTCCTGTTTCGCTCGCCATGGTGGCTCTCTTTTCGCTGGTTGTCCGCGCGTGGCGCGGGGGGCGGCGTCGCCGCGTGGCCGGCCCGCCGCCGTCCGCCCCCGCGTGTCGTCAAGGGCGCACTTTCCGTTGTTTACTTTACCTATGGACATGGACACTCTGCTGGTCGAGCCCGCCGGGCTGGAGCAGGTCGAGGATGCCCTCGGGCGGTTCTTCGAGGAGTCCAAGAACCGCGCCGCGAAGATCGGCCCCGGCTATCACGCCCTGTGGGAGACCCTCGAGCGGTGCACCACGGGTGGCAAGCGCTTCCGGCCCCGCCTCGTGATGTCCGCCTACCAGATGCTCGGCGGGCGTGACCTCGACAACGCCGCCGAACTCGGCGCGGCGTTCGAGCTCCTCCACACGGCCCTGATCGTGCACGACGACGTGATCGACCGCGACTTCGTCCGCCGGGGGATCCCGAACGTGTCCGGCCGCTACCGCAGTGTGGCGGAGGCCGCGGGCCTGTCCCCGGACGGAGCACGCCACGTCGGGCTCTCCGCCGGGGTCATCGCCGGCGACCTCGCACTGTCCAACGCCTACCGCCTGCTCGAGCGGGTCGCCGCCCCGCCCGCCACGCGCCGCCGGCTGGGGGGCATCCTCGACGACGCCGTGTTCGCCTCCGCGGCCGGGGAGTTCCTCGACGTCGAGACCTCCCTCAGCGCCGACGTGCCCCCGCTCGAGGACATCGTCCAGATGGCCCGCCTCAAGACGTCGGTGTACTCCTTCGAGGGGCCCCTCCAGGCCGGCGCCGTCCTCGCGGGCGCCGAGGAGGAAGTGGTCGAACGGCTCGGCGACTTCGGGCGCGACGCCGGGATCGCCTACCAGATCGCCGACGACCTGCTCGGCGTCTTCGGCAGCGAGACGCGCACCGGGAAGACGAACTGGGGGGACCTGCGCGAGGGCAAGCGGACGGCGCTCCTGTCCTACATGTCCGCGCGCCCCGAATGGGAGAGCATCTCCTCGCTCGTCGGGAGCCCCGGCATGTCGGCGTCGGACGCCGACTTCGTGCGGCGGATCCTCGTGGACAGCGGTGCGAAGGACTACTCCGCGGATCTCGCCGCCCAGTACGCGTCGCGTGCCCGCACGCACCTTGAGTCGGCGGCGGTGCCGTCCGCCCTGCGGTCCGCGCTCGAACCGGTCGTGACCGCCGTCGTGGACAGGGTGCACTGAGTGGGCGTGGACGATTCGCTCGCGCGCTACACCGACGCCGCGCTGAGGACCTCCGCCGAGGTCATCCGCTGCTACTCGACGTCCTTCGGCCTGGCGTCGAGGATCCTCGACCGCACCACGCGCAGCGCCATCGAGGCCGTGTACGCCCTCGTGCGCGTGGCGGACGAGATCGTCGACGGCGCCGCTGCCGGGGCCGGCCTCTCCGACGCGGATGTGGAGCGACTGCTCGACGACCTCGAGCGGGACACCGAGACGGCCATGGCCACGGGCTACAGCGCCAACCTCGTGGTGCACGCCTTCGCGGTCACGGCGAGGAGCACCGGCATCGGCGTCGACCTCACCCGCCCCTTCTTCGCCTCGATGCGCGCCGACATCACCCAGCACGAGCACACCCAGGAGTCCTTCGACCTGTACGTGTACGGCTCGGCGGAGGTCGTCGGGCTCATGTGCCTGAAGGCGTTCCTAGTGGGCCGGACGGTTCCGCCCGAGGAGGACGCCGTGCTGGTCGACGGCGCACGGCACCTGGGCGCGGCCTTCCAGAAGATCAACTTCCTGCGGGACCTCGCCGAGGACTTCACGACCCTCGGGCGCAGCTACTTCCCCGGCGTCCGGCCCGGCAACTTCACCGAGGCGGACAAGAACCGCCTGCTGGACGACATCGACGAGGACCTGCGGATCTCGGCCGCCGCTCTCCCGGGGCTGCCCCCGACGTCGCGCCGCGCCGTCGCCCTCGCACAGGGCCTGTTCACCGACCTCGCGGTGCGCCTCCGGCGCACACCCGCCGAGGAACTCCTTCGGGCACGGATCAGGGTTCCCAACCCGGTGAAGTTCCGCATCATGGCGCAAGCCTTCACCGGTCGCGCGGTACCGGAACCTGCCGCGCAGGAGAGGACGGCATGACCGCACAGCAGAGCAGGCGCGCACGTGTGGGGGCGAAGGACGTCGTCGTGATCGGCGGCGGGATCGGCGGACTGGCGACGTCGGCCCTCCTGGCACGGGAGGGCCACCGCGTCACCCTGCTGGAGAAGCGGGACGAGGTCGGCGGCCGGGCGGGGTCCTGGGAACAGGACGGCTTCCGCTTCGACACCGGCCCCTCCTGGTACCTGATGCCCGAGGTGATCGACCACTTCTTCAAGCTGATGGGCACGAGCGCCGCGGAGCAGCTCGAGCTGGTGAAGCTCGACCCCGGCTACCGCGTCATCTTCGAGGAGGGCTTCGACGCCGTCGACGTCCCCGCGGACCGGGAGGCCGTCACCAAGCTCTTCGAGTCCCTCGAGGCCGGGGCCGGCGAGCAGCTCTCGCAGTACCTGGACTCCGCCGAGGATGCCTACGAGATCGCCAAGAAGCGCTTCCTCTACTCGACGTTCCAGTCCTTCCTCCCGTTCCTCCGGCCCGACGTCCTGAAGCGGCTGCCCCGCATCGGCCTGCTCCTCCTGCAGCCGCTGCAGTCGTTCGTCGAGAAGCGGTTCGAGGACCCCCGTCTCCAGCAGATCCTCGGGTATCCGGCCGTCTTCCTCGGCAGTTCGCCCTTCGACGCCCCGAGCATGTACCACCTGATGAGCCACCTCGACCTCGACGACGGTGTGCTCTATCCGATGGGCGGCTTCACGACGCTCATCGACGCGATGCGCCGCGTCGCGGAGGGCGCGGGCGTCGAGATCCGCACCGGTGCCGACGTCGTCTCGATCGACACGGACGCACGCACGCCCGGCCGGTCGCCCCTGGACCGCCGGACCGCGACGGTGCGGTCGGTCACCTACCGCACCGCGGACACGACGACGTCGACCGCCGCCGACCTCGTCGTCTCCGCAGCCGATCTCCACCACACGGAGACGACCCTCCTGCCGTCGGACCTCCAGACCTACCCGGAGAAGTACTGGAAGAAGCGCGTCCCCGGACCGAGCGCGCTGCTGCTGTACCTGGGCGTGCGCGGCACCCTCCCGCAGCTCGAACACCACACGCTGCTGTTCAGCACCGACTGGCGGGACAACTTCGGACGGATCTTCGGCAAGGAGACCTCGGTGCCCTCGCCGGCGTCGCTCTACGTCTGCCGTCCCAGCGCCACGGACGATTCCGTCGCGCCCGAGGGCCACGAGAACGTCTTCGTGCTCGTGCCCATCCCCGCGGACGTGGGGATCGGCAAGGGCGGGCTGGAGCGCGGGGGAGACCCGCGGGTCGAGGACCTCGCCGACGCCGTCATCGGCCAGATCTCCGAGTGGGCGGGCATCCCCGATCTGGCGGAGCGCGTCGTAGTGCGGCGCAGCTACGGACCGCAGGACTTCGCGGAGGACCTCAACGCCTGGCGGGGGACCTCCCTCGGACCGGCGCACATCCTGAAGCAGAGCGCGTTCTTCCGCGGCTCGAACCGCAGCGCGAAGGTGGAGAACCTGTTCTACGCGGGCAGCTCCACCGTGCCGGGCATCGGCATCCCGATGTGCCTGATCAGTGCCGAACTGATCGTCAAGCGGCTCCGCGGCGACGTGAGCACGGGCCCGCTCCCGGAGCCCGCCGCCGGGTAGGGCCGGAGCCCGCGCGCCCGGCCTTCCCCATCTCCACTCCCCGATGCGAGGCGCGGCGGCTTGACGGAAAAGGGGGAGAGGAGCTATTGGACTTATTCCTGCCCTTCCCGTAGTGTAGGTCTTTGCGTCTTCCCTCGAACCTCAGCCTTCATATAGCGGTGGGCTTTGCTCTGCTCTCGTCATTTGACCTGGCCCCACGGTTGGGACGGATGTGAGCAGACTCCGGTGAGCACTGAGATCCCCGCAGCATCCTGCGGTGGCGGTGCCGAGATGAAGGCGCTGACAAGCCTGACGGTCTGTGGAAGGATCCCTCTTGGTCGCCCCGAGCACCTCTAATAATGCAACCGCTACCAGCCAGGTCGACGCCGACGGCGCCGCACCCCGGCTCTCATTCGCAAAGATTCACGAACCGCTTGACGTTCCCAATCTCCTCGCGCTCCAGACGGACAGTTTCGACTGGCTCGTCGGCAACGAGCGCTGGAAGACCCGTGTAGAGGAAGCGCTCGAGAAGGGGCTGCAGGGCTTCGCCACCACCTCCGGCCTCGCGGACATCTTCGAGGAGATCTCCCCGATCGAGGACTTCCAGGGCACCATGTCCCTGAGCTTCTCCGAGCCCGAGTTCGCCGACCCCAAGTACACGATGGCCGAGTGCAAGGATCGCGACGCGACCTACTCCGCCCCGCTGTACGTCAAGGCCGAGTTCATGAACAACAACACGGGTGAGATCAAGCAGCAGACCGTGTTCATGGGTGACTTCCCCCTCATGACCGACAAGGGCACCTTCGTCATCAACGGCACCGAGCGTGTCGTCGTGTCGCAGCTCGTCCGTTCGCCGGGCGCCTACTTCGAGCGCACCGCCGACAAGACCAGTGACAAGGACATCTTCAGCGCGAAGATCATCCCGTCGCGCGGTGCCTGGTTCGAGCTCGAGATCGACAAGCGCGACCAGGTCGGCGTCCGCCTCGACCGCAAGCGCAAGCAGTCCGTCACCGTGCTCCTGAAGGCGCTCGGCTGGACCGAGGGCCAGATCCTCGAGGAGTTCGGCCAGTACGACTCCATCCGCGCCACCATGGAGAAGGATGCCACGGAGACCCGCGAGGACGCCCTCCTGGACATCTACCGCAAGCTGCGACCAGGCGAGCCCCCCACGGTCGAGGCTGCCCAGACGCTGCTGGACAACCTGTACTTCAACCCCAAGCGCTACGATCTCGCCAAGGTCGGCCGGTACAAGATCAACCGCAAGCTCGGCATCGACAAGGACCTCACGGATTCCGACGCGTCGGTGCTGAACATCGACGACATCGTCGCGATGATCAAGTTCCTGGTCGCGCTGCACGCCGGCGAGAAGACCCTCGGCGGCAAGCGTGACGGCGGCGACGTCGAGCTGCGCGTCGAGGTCGACGACATCGACCACTTCGGCAACCGTCGCATCCGTGCGGTGGGCGAGCTCATCGAGAACCAGGTCCGCACGGGCCTGTCCCGGATGGAGCGCGTCGTCCGCGAGCGGATGACCACGCAGGACGTCGAGGCGATCACGCCGCAGACCCTGATCAACATCCGCCCCGTCGTCGCCGCGATCAAGGAGTTCTTCGGGACCTCCCAGCTCTCGCAGTTCATGGACCAGAACAACCCCCTCGCCGGCCTGACGCACAAGCGTCGCCTGTCCGCGCTGGGCCCCGGTGGTCTGTCCCGTGACCGTGCAGGCATGGAAGTCCGAGACGTCCACCCCTCGCACTACGGACGCATGTGCCCCATCGAGACCCCTGAAGGCCCGAACATCGGCCTGATCGGTTCGTTGGCCTCCTACGGCCGGATCAACGCGTTCGGCTTCATCGAGACCCCGTACCGCAAGGTCGTCGACGGCATCGTCACCGACCAGATCGACTACCTCACCGCCGACGACGAGGTGGAGCGCCTCATCGCCCAGGCGAACGCGCCCCTCGCCGCGGACAACACGTTCGTCGAGGACATGGTCCTCGTCCGGACCCGCGGTGGTTCCGGCGAGCCCGTGCTCGTCGTGCCCGGCGAGGTCGAGTACATGGACGTCTCCCCGCGCCAGATGGTGTCCGTCGCGACAGCGATGATCCCGTTCCTGGAGCACGACGACGCGAACCGCGCCCTCATGGGTGCGAACATGCAGCGCCAGGCCGTGCCCCTGCTCCGTTCCGAGCGCCCCCTCGTGGGGACCGGCATGGAGAAGAACGCCGCCGTCGACGCCGGTGACGCCGTCACCGCGACGAAGGCCGGCGTCGTCAAGGAGGTGTCGGCGGACCTCGTCAGCATCCTCAACGACGACGGCACCGAGACGAACTACCCGATCATGAAGTTCGCCCGTTCCAACCAGGGCAACGCGTACAACCAGCGCGTCCTGGTCGCCGAGGGTGACCGCGTCGAGTACAACACGATCATCGCCGACGGTCCCTCCACGGACCAGGGCGAGCTCGCGCTCGGCAAGAACATGCTCGTCGCGTTCATGTCCTGGGAGGGTCACAACTTCGAGGACGCGATCATCCTGTCGCAGCGCATCGTCTCCGACGACGTCCTGACGTCGATCCACATCGAGGAGCACGAGGTCGATGCCCGCGACACCAAGCTCGGTGCCGAGGAGATCACGCGTGACATCCCGAACGTCTCCGAGGAGGTCCTCGGAGCCCTCGACGAGCGCGGCATCATCCACATCGGTGCCGAGGTCGAGGCCGGAGACATCCTCGTGGGCCGTGTCACCCCCAAGGGCGAGACGGAACTGACCCCCGAGGAGCGCCTGTTGCGCGCCATCTTCGGCGAGAAGAGCCGCGAAGTCCGCGACACCTCGCTGAAGGTCCCCCACGGCGAGTCCGGTACGGTCATCGGCGTGCGCATCTTCGATCGCGACAACGACGACGAGCTCCCCCCGGGCGTCAACCAGCTCGTCCGCGTGTACGTGGCGCAGAAGCGCAAGATCACCGACGGTGACAAGCTCGCCGGCCGCCACGGCAACAAGGGCGTCATCTCCAAGATCCTCCCGATCGAGGACATGCCGTTCCTGGAGGACGGCACGCCCGTCGACATCGTCCTGAACCCGCTGGGTGTCCCGGGCCGCATGAACGTGGGACAGGTCCTCGAGATCCACCTCGGCTGGGCAGCCAAGCAGGGCTGGAAGATCGAGGGCGAGCCCGAGTGGCTGAAGAACCTCCCGAACCTTCCCCGGGAGATCTCCTCGACCACCGTCGCGACCCCCGTGTTCGACGGCGCCACCGAGGACGAGATCGTCGGCCTGCTCGGTTCCACGAACGTCACCCGCGACGGACAGCGCCTCATCGGCGAGTCCGGCAAGGCGCGACTGTTCGACGGCCGCTCCGGCGAGCCGTTCCCGGACCCGATCTCGGTCGGCTACATGTACATCCTGAAACTCCACCACCTGGTGGACGACAAGATCCACGCGCGTTCCACCGGCCCGTACTCGATGATCACGCAGCAGCCGCTGGGTGGTAAGGCACAGTTCGGTGGCCAGCGCTTCGGCGAGATGGAAGTCTGGGCCCTCGAGGCCTACGGCGCGGCGTACACGCTGCAGGAACTCCTGACCATCAAGTCGGACGACATCCACGGACGCGTCAAGGTCTACGAGGCCATCGTCAAGGGCGAGAACATCCCCGAGCCGGGTGTTCCCGAGTCCTTCAAGGTCCTGATCAAGGAAATGCAGTCGCTCTGCCTGAACGTGGAAGTCCTCTCCACCGACGGCACGACGATCGAGATGCGTGACTCGGATGAAGAAGTCTTCCGGGCCGCGGAGGAACTGGGCATCGACCTCTCACGGGCCGAGCCGAGTTCTGTCGAAGAGGTTTAGGCGACATCCGGACCTTGCCCGGTCCGGCGCCTGGAGGAAGGCGGCTTTAATATTTCGGAGGCCGCCCGCGGCCGAGGAAATTTCGTTGTCGCCGTTCCAGGCGTTGGACCGGGCACCCCGGGGCACCAGCCGGCACCTTTCCGCCGCACCCCATAAGACTTCAAGAATTTAGAGAACAAAGAGAGAACAGGGACCCTATGTCCAGCGAATCCTCCTTCGGCCTCATGCGAATCGGACTTGCCACCGCGGACGAAATCCGCGGCTGGTCCTACGGCGAGGTCAAGAAGCCGGAAACCATCAACTACCGCACGCTCAAGCCCGAGAAGGACGGCCTCTTCTGCGAGAAGATCTTCGGCCCTTCCCGCGACTGGGAGTGCTACTGCGGCAAGTACAAGCGAGTGCGCTTCAAGGGCATCATCTGTGAGCGCTGCGGCGTCGAGGTGACGCGTGCCAAGGTGCGCCGTGAGCGCATGGGGCACATCGAGCTCGCCGCTCCCGTCACGCACATCTGGTACTTCAAGGGCGTCCCCTCGCGCCTGGGCTACCTCCTCGACCTGGCGCCGAAGGACCTCGAGAAGGTCATCTACTTCGCCGCCTACATGATCACCTCGGTCGACGAGGAGAACCGCCACGCCGAACTGCCGAACCTCCAGGCCGAACACGACCTCGAGAAGAAGCAGATGACGGACCAGCGTGACGCCGACATCGCCGCGATCGCCAAGGACCTCGAGGACGAGCTCGCCCGCCTCGAAGGAGAGGGCGCCAAGGCCGCCGACAAGAAGAAGGCCCGTGACTCCGCCGACCGCCAGATGGCGAACGTCCGCAAGCGCGCCGACGCCGACATCGAGCGCCTGGTCCAGGTCTGGGAGCGCTTCAAGACCCTGAAGGTCGCCGACCTCGAGGGTGACGAAGGCCTGTACCGCGAGCTGCGCGACCGCTACGGCCTGTACTTCGAGGGCTCCATGGGCGCCGAGGCGATCAAGAAGCGCCTCGAGAACTTCGACATGCCGGCCGAGGCCGAGATGCTGCGCGACATCATCCAGAACGGCAAGGGACAGCGCAAGACGCGCGCCCTGAAGCGCCTCAAGGTGGTCAACGCGTTCCTGACGACGACGAACAGCCCGCTGGGCATGGTCCTCGACGCCGTCCCGGTGATTCCGCCGGAACTGCGCCCGATGGTCCAGCTCGACGGCGGCCGTTTTGCGACGTCCGACCTCAACGACCTGTACCGCCGCGTGATCAACCGCAACAACCGCCTGAAGCGCCTGCTCGACCTCGGGGCCCCCGAGATCATCGTGAACAACGAGAAGCGCATGCTGCAGGAAGCCGTCGATTCGCTGTTCGACAACGGCCGCCGCGGCCGTCCGGTCACCGGACCGGGCAACCGCCCCCTGAAGTCCCTCTCGGACATGCTCAAGGGCAAGCAGGGTCGTTTCCGCCAGAACCTCCTCGGCAAGCGCGTCGACTACTCGGGCCGGTCGGTCATCGTCGTCGGCCCGCAGCTGAAGCTGCACCAGTGCGGTCTGCCCAAGCAGATGGCCCTGGAGCTCTTCAAGCCGTTCGTGATGAAGCGCCTGGTGGACCTCAACCACGCGCAGAACATCAAGAGCGCCAAGCGCATGGTCGAGCGGTACCGTCCCCAGGTGTGGGACGTCCTCGAAGAGATCATCACCGAGCACCCCGTGCTGCTGAACCGTGCACCCACCCTGCACCGGCTCGGCATCCAGGCGTTCGAGCCGCAGCTGGTCGAAGGCAAGGCGCTGCAGCTCCACCCGCTGGTCTGCGGTGCGTTCAACGCCGACTTCGACGGCGACCAGATGGCAGTCCACCTGCCGCTGAGCCCCGAGGCCCAGGCCGAGGCGCGCATCCTGATGCTCTCCTCGAACAACATCCTGAAGCCGTCCGACGGCCGTCCCGTCACCCTGCCCTCGCAGGACATGATCATCGGTCTGCACCACCTCACCACCAAGCGTGAGGGAAGTGCCGGCGAAGGCCGCGTCTTCACGAGCATGGCCGAGGCCGTCATGGCGTTCGACATGGGTTCCCTCCACCTCAACTCGGTGGTCCGGATCCGCGTCGACAACTTCGTGCCCAGCGCCGACATCGCCGCTCCCGAGGGCTGGGAGCCCGGCACGCCGGCACTGATCGAGACGTCGCTCGGACAGGTCCTGTTCAACGAGACGCTTCCCCTGGACTACCCCTGGGTGGAGAAGGTCGCCGACAAGGGCCAGCTCTCGACGATCGTCAACGATCTCGCCGAGCGCTACCCGAAGGTCGTCACGGCGGCCACGCTGGACAACCTGAAGGACGCCGGTTTCTACTGGGCCACCCGCTCCGGTGTCACCGTCGCGATCTCCGACATCTCCGCGCCGATCAACAAGGCCGGCATCATGGAGGGCTACGAGACGCAGGCCGCCAAGGTCCAGTCGCAGTTCGACAAGGGCCTCATCGCCGACGAGGAGCGCCGCCAGGAGCTCATCGACATCTGGAACAAGGCCACCAACGAGGTCGCCGCCTCCATGCGCGCCGCCATGCCGAAGGACAACACCATCAACCGCATGGTGTCCTCCGGTGCACGAGGCAACTGGCTGCAGGTCCGCCAGATCGCGGGTATCCGTGGCCTGGTGGCGAACCCCAAGGGCGAGATCATCCCGCGTCCGATCAAGTCCTCGTACCGCGAGGGCCTGTCGGTCCTGGAGTACTTCATCGCCACGCACGGTGCCCGTAAGGGCCTCGCCGATACCGCCCTGCGTACCGCCAACTCGGGGTACCTGACGCGTCGCCTCGTCGACGTGTCGCAGGACGTCATCGTCCGCGAGGACGACTGCGGCACCGAGCGCGGGCTCAAGGTCACCATCGCCGTGCCGAACGCCGACGGCGAACTGGTCCTGCACGAAGAGGTCGAGAACTCGGCGTACGCACGGACGCTGGCCACCGACGTCGTCGACTCCAAGGGCAAGGTGCTCGCTGCCGCGGGCTCCGACGTCGGAGACGTGGTCATCGGTGAACTGTTCGAGGCCGGCATCTCCGACATCAAGGTCCGCTCCGTACTCACCTGTGAGTCCAGCGTCGGCACCTGCGCGCTCTGCTACGGCCGGTCGCTCGCGACCGGCAAGACCGTGGACATCGGAGAGGCCGTCGGCATCATCGCCGCGCAGTCGATCGGTGAGCCAGGCACGCAGCTGACGATGCGTACCTTCCACACCGGTGGTGTGGCGTCGGCCGAGGACATCACCCAGGGTCTGCCCCGTATCCAGGAGCTCTTCGAGGCGCGTACCCCCAAGGGTGTCGCCCCTATCTCCGAGGTCGCAGGGCGCGTCACCATCGAGGATGCCGAGAAGCAGCTTCGCCTGGTGGTCACCCCCGACGACGGCTCCGAGGAGATCGCGTACCCGGTCCTGCGCCGTGCACGCCTCCTGGTGACCGACGGCGAGCACGTCGAGGTCGGGCAGCAGCTCGTCTTCGGCGCGGTCGACCCGAAGCAGATCCTCAGGATCCTCGGCCCCCGCAAGGCCCAGGAGTTCCTGGTGGACGAGGTCCAGCGCGTGTATCGCAGCCAGGGTGTGGGCATCCACGACAAGCACGTGGAGGTCATCGTCCGCCAGATGCTGCGCCGCGTCACCGTGATCGAGTCCGGCGAGTCGGACCTGCTCCCCGGTGAGCTGGCCGAGCGTCGCCGCTTCGAGGACGAGAACCGTCGCGTGGTGTCCGAGGGCAAGAAGCCGGCCTCCGGCCGTCCCGAGCTCATGGGTATCACCAAGGCGTCGCTCGCCACCGAGTCGTGGCTGTCCGCCGCGTCCTTCCAGGAGACCACGCGTGTCCTCACGCAGGCCGCCATGGAAGGCAAGAGCGACCCGCTGCTCGGCCTCAAGGAGAACGTCATCATCGGTAAGCTCATCCCGGCCGGCACCGGCCTGGACCGCTACACGAAGGTCACGGTCGAGCCCACCGAGGAAGCGAAGGCGAACCTCTTCACCGGCCCGAGCGCGTTCAGCGACTTCGACTACGCCGGAGTCGAGGGCGGCCTGAGCCCCGAGTTCCACGCGATCCCGCTGGACGACTACGACATGGGTAACAGCGACTTCCGCTGAGCACAGCACCCATGAGGAAGGCCCCGGACCCTGCGGTCCGGGGCCTTCCCCCATTCCGGGCCCTCCGCCCCTACCATGCGGGGGGAGGGCTGCCCGTACAGGGGCACACCCCATCTCTGGTAGACTTGGGACCAATTGTTTGTGTGGCAGTGGATCGGCGTTGAGAAACGTATCTCCGTGTTGTACGTAAGTTGTACAGCGAATGCCACTCTTTCGCACGCCTACAGTCGTTCTGCGGCAGCCTATCCGTCGGTGGTGCGCCAAACGACCGATCAACCCGACCTGTGGACGGTGCGGCCCTGAGAAGCCGCCGCAACCGCTGGGTAGGGCGACACAGATCTCATCTTCAGACATTACGGAGAACACGAAAGTGCCTACGATTAACCAGCTGGTCCGCAAGGGCCGGACACCTAAGGTCTCCAAGACCAAGGCGCCCGCACTGAAGGGCAGCCCCATGAAGCGCGGCGTCTGCACCCGCGTCTACACCACCACCCCGAAGAAGCCGAACTCGGCTCTCCGCAAGGTGGCCCGCGTGCGCCTCAACGGCGGCATCGAAGTCACCGCCTACATCCCCGGTGTCGGTCACAACCTCCAGGAACACTCCATCGTGCTCGTGCGCGGCGGTCGTGTGAAGGACCTCCCGGGTGTCCGCTACAAGATCGTCCGTGGCGCACTGGACACCCAGGGCGTGAAGAACCGCAAGCAGGCTCGCAGCCGCTACGGCGCGAAGATGGAGAAGAAGTAATATGCCTCGTAAGGGCCCGGCCCCGAAGCGGCCGCTCGTTGTAGATCCCGTCTACGGTTCCCCCCTGGTCACGCAGCTGATCAACAAGGTGCTCGTCGACGGCAAGAAGTCCACCGCAGAGCGCATCGTGTACGGCGCACTCGAAGGTGCCCGTGCCAAGTCCGGCGGCGACCCCGTCGCAGCGCTGAAGAAGGCCATGGACAACGTCAAGCCGACCCTCGAGGTCCGCTCACGCCGTGTCGGTGGCGCCACCTACCAGGTCCCCGTCGAGGTCAAGCCCGGTCGTTCGACCGCCCTGGCCCTCCGCTGGCTCGTGGGCTACTCCAAGGCCCGCCGCGAGAAGACGATGACCGAGCGCCTGCAGAACGAGATCCTGGATGCATCCAACGGTCTCGGCGCAGCAGTCAAGCGCCGCGAGGACACGCACAAGATGGCCGAGTCGAACAAGGCCTTCGCACACTACCGCTGGTAGCAGCTCTGCCGGCCGGACCCGCAGCCCGTCAGGGACGGGCCGGCCGGCGGCCCAGCAGAACTCCATTTACGTATTAAGGGAGACACCGTGGCACAGGACGTGCTTACCGACCTCAACAAGGTCCGCAACATCGGCATCATGGCCCACATCGATGCCGGCAAGACCACTACTACCGAGCGCATCCTGTTCTACACGGGTGTCAACCACAAGATCGGTGAGACGCACGACGGCGCCTCCACCACCGACTGGATGGAACAGGAGAAGGAGCGCGGCATCACCATCACGTCCGCCGCGGTCACCTGCTTCTGGGAGAACAACCAGATCAACATCATCGACACCCCCGGGCACGTCGACTTCACCGTCGAGGTGGAGCGCTCACTGCGCGTCCTCGACGGCGCCGTCGCCGTGTTCGACGGCAAGGAGGGCGTCGAGCCCCAGTCGGAGACGGTCTGGCGCCAGGCCGACAAGTACGAAGTGCCCCGCATCTGCTTCGTCAACAAGATGGACAAGCTGGGCGCCGACTTCTACTTCACCGTCGACACCATCATCAGCCGCCTGGGCGCCAAGCCCCTCGTGCTGCAGCTCCCCATCGGTGCCGAGAACGACTTCATCGGCGTCGTCGACCTGCTCTACATGCGTGCCCTCGTCTGGCCCGGCGACTCCAAGGGTGACGTCACCATGGGTGCGAAGTACGAGATCCAGGAGATCCCGGCGGACCTCCAGGAGAAGGCCGAGGAGTACCGCGCGGCCCTCGTCGAGACCGTCGCCGAGTCCTCCGACGAGCTCATGAACAAGTACCTCGAAGGCGAGGAGATCTCCGTCGACGAGCTCAAGGCCGGCATCCGCAAGATGACGATCAACTCCGAGCTCTACCCGATCCTCTGCGGTTCCGCGTTCAAGAACCGCGGCGTGCAGCCGATGCTCGATGCCGTCATCGACTACTTGCCCTCGCCCCTCGACGTCCCCCCGATGATCGGTCACGATCCCCGGGACGAAGAGGTCGAGTTGACGCGCAAGCCGAGCACCGAGGAGCCGTTCTCGGCCCTCGCGTTCAAGGTGGCCACGCACCCGTTCTTCGGTCAGCTGACGTTCATCCGCGTGTACTCCGGGCATGTGACGGCCGGTACCCAGCTGGTGAACTCCACGAAGAGCAAGAAGGAGCGCATCGGCAAGCTGTTCCAGATGCACGCCAACAAGGAGATCCCCGTCGAGGAAGCGTCGGCAGGACACATCTACGCGGCGATCGGCCTGAAGGACACCACCACCGGTGACACCCTCTCCGACTCGGCGAACCAGATCGTGCTCGAGTCCATGAGCTTCCCGGCACCCGTGATCTCGGTGGCCATCGAGCCCAAGACCAAGGGCGACCAGGAGAAGCTGTCCACAGCCATCCAGAAGCTCTCGGCCGAGGACCCCACGTTCCAGGTCTCGCTGAACGAGGACACCGGACAGACGATCATCGCCGGCATGGGCGAGCTCCACCTGGACATCCTGGTGGACCGCATGCGCCGCGAGTTCCGCGTGGAAGCGAACGTGGGTAAGCCCCAGGTCGCCTACCGCGAGACCATCCGCAGCAAGGTCGCCAAGCACGACTACACCCACAAGAAGCAGACGGGTGGCTCCGGCCAGTTCGCGAAGATCCAGATCGCGATCGAACCGATGGAGGTCGAGGAAGGCGTCCTGTACGCCTTCGACAACAAGGTGACCGGCGGCCGTGTGCCCCGCGAGTACATCCCGAGTGTCGACGCCGGCATCCAGGATGCGCTGAACGACGGCGTGCTCGCCGGCTACCCGGTGGTCGGCATCAAGGCGACCCTGCTCGACGGCGCCTACCACGACGTCGACTCCTCGGAGATGGCGTTCAAGATCGCCGGCCGCATGGCGTTCAAGGAAGCCGCACGCATGGCGAAGCCCGTGCTGCTCGAACCGCTCATGGAGGTGGAGGTCCGCACCCCCGAGGAATACATGGGTGAAGTGATCGGCGACCTCAACTCCCGCCGCGGCCAGATGCAGTCCATGGAGGACGCCAGCGGCGTGAAGGTCATCACGGCGCACGTGCCCCTGTCGGGCATGTTCGGCTACATCGGTGACCTCCGGTCGAAGACCCAGGGCCGTGCCGTGTACTCCATGAAGTTCGACAGCTACTCCGAGGTCCCGAAGGCAGTCGCCGACGAGATCATCCAGAAGACGCGCGGCGAGTAGCCCCTTCCCGGCAACGGGATCCCGGGGGAGCGGAGGCGGCCTGCCCAGGGCAGGCCGCCCCGCCCCTCTGCCGCCGGACCAGCAGGCCCGGCGGTGCAGAGCAATTTCATCAAAACCAAAAGCCCCCAGTAGACTTGCATGAGTTTCAGCCGCGACAAGCGTGGCTGGGAAGCAATTCTTCTCAAACGTTCTAGGAGGAACCCGTGGCGAAGGCAAAGTTCGAGCGGACTAAGCCGCACGTTAACATCGGCACCATCGGTCACGTTGACCATGGAAAGACGACGTTGACGGCTGCCATTTCCAAGGTGCTGTACGACAAGTACCCCACTCTCAACGAGCAGCGTGACTTCGCGTCGATCGACTCGGCTCCCGAGGAGAAGCAGCGTGGCATCACGATCAACATCTCGCACGTCGAGTACCAGACCGAGAAGCGCCACTACGCCCACGTAGACGCCCCCGGTCACGCCGACTACATCAAGAACATGATCACCGGTGCGGCCCAGATGGACGGGGCAATCCTCGTCGTCGCAGCCACCGATGGTCCGATGGCCCAGACCCGCGAGCACGTGCTGCTCGCCCGCCAGGTCGGCGTCCCCTACCTGCTGGTCGCACTGAACAAGTCCGACATGGTCGACGACGAGGAGCTCCTCGACCTCGTCGAGATGGAAGTTCGTGAGCTGCTCAGCTCGCAGGGCTTCGACGGCGACGACGCTCCTGTCGTCCGCGTCTCCGGCCTCAAGGCCCTCGAAGGCGACCCCGAGTGGGTCAAGTCCGTCGAGGACCTCATGGAAGCCGTCGACAACAACGTCCCGGATCCCATCCGCGACAAGGACAAGCCCTTCCTGATGCCCGTCGAGGACGTCTTCACGATCACCGGTCGTGGAACCGTCGTCACGGGTCGCGCCGAGCGCGGAACCCTCGCCATCAACTCCGAGGTCGAGATCGTCGGCATCCGTCCGGTCCAGAAGACCACGGTTACCGGTATCGAGATGTTCCACAAGCAGCTCGACGAGGCCTGGGCCGGCGAGAACTGTGGTCTGCTGCTCCGCGGCATCAAGCGCGAAGACGTAGAGCGTGGACAGGTCATCGTGAAGCCGGGTTCCATCACCCCGCACACCGACTTCGAGGCCAACGTCTACATCCTGGCCAAGGACGAGGGCGGGCGTCACAACCCGTTCTACTCGAACTACCGCCCGCAGTTCTACTTCCGCACCACGGACGTGACCGGCGTCATCACCCTCCCCGAGGGCACCGAGATGGTCATGCCCGGCGACAACACCGAGATGACCGTCGAGCTGATCCAGCCGATCGCCATGGAGGACGGCCTCGGCTTCGCGATCCGCGAAGGCGGCCGCACCGTTGGTTCGGGACGTGTCACCAAGATCCTCAAGTAGTCCTCCGACTGCCTGAATGATCGTCGGAAGGGCCCCGTTGCTTCGGCAGCGGGGCCCTTCTGCGTCGACGGGTCCGGGCCGGCGGTGCCCTGCCCCCTCCTCAGGTGACGAGCTGGTGGAGGCAGAGGATGTTCCCCTCCGTGTCGGTGAACCAGGCCGCACGCATGTGGTCGTCCTCCGCGATGTGGTTCACGGTCTTCAGTCCCGGGAGGTCGTAGTCCTCGAACCTGACGCCGTTCCGTTCGAGCGAGGTCATCTCGGCGCTGAGGTCCTCGACCTCGAAGCTGAGCTCGGTATTGCCGGACGGGCTGCCGTCCGGCTTCAGCATGAGCTCGATCCCGTTGTGCCCGTCCTCGCTGAAGAAGAAGCTCCCCTCGTGCCAGGCGTTGTCGGGATGAAGGCCGAGGGTGTTCTCGTAGAAATTCCTGGCTCGATCGAGGTCCCGCACGGGCAGGACGGTCGTGGCCCTGTTGGCGCTGATCATGGCGGATCTCCTTCGTGGTGGTGGGCCAATATTCTAGGCCTTGCCCCGACGGTTTGACCGGGTCCGGTGAAGGTCGAGTAGTGCAGGTCACCCGCCCGCGCACCGGGCCGGTTCGCAATCACGGAGGCAATCTGCGACACTAGATAAGTTGTTCAAGCGCTTGCGCGTGCGGTAAGGGACCTCATCCCGGTCAGGATAATGCCTGATGCAGGGATCGAGTCCGCCGATGCGTAGCCCAAATATAATCCACCCCGCTCGGCTCGTCCGAGATCTGCGGAGCGTGTGTGTCCGGACTGTGCTTGTTTTCGCACAGCGCGACACGCCCGAGCGCGGGGGTCGGAGCCCGGCAGGGTGAGGAACCCGGAGTTCTCCGGATTCAGTCTGTTCGGGAGGCGTCGCACAACGGGCGCAGGAAATGTACGTACGTACCGGAACTGCCCAGGCAGTTATGTAGAGAGAGAGTCGAGACGCCATGGCGGGACAAAAAATCCGCATCCGGCTGAAGTCATATGACCACGAGGTCATCGATGTTTCAGCACGGAAGATCGTTGAGACGGTGACGCGCGCAGGCGCAACGGTAGTGGGCCCCGTGCCCCTGCCCACGGAGAAGAACGTTTTCGTTGTCATCCGGTCCCCGCACAAGTACAAGGACAGCCGTGAGCACTTCGAAATGCGTACTCACAAGCGTCTGATCGACATCATTGATCCCACGCCCAAGGCCGTCGATTCGCTGATGCGTCTCGACCTGCCTGCGGACGTGAACATCGAAATCAAGCTGTAAGGGAGAGCGGATACATATGTCTACTTCACTTACGCGCCAGGTCAAGGGCCTGCTGGGCGTCAAGCTCGGCATGACCCAGGTCTGGGACGAGAACAACATCCTCATCCCCGTCACCGTCGTCCAGGCGGACTCGAACGTCATCACGCAGCTCCTCAGCGAGGACAAGGACGGCTACACCGCCGTGCAGATCGGCTTCGGCCAGATCGATCCCCGCAAGGTCACCAAGCCGCTCGCCGGTCACTTCGAGAAGGCCGGCGTCACGCCGCGCCGTCACGTCGTCGAACTGCGCACCTCCGACGCCGACTCCTACTCGCTCGGCCAGGAACTCTCCGTCGAGATGTTCGAAGCCGGCCAGACGGTCGACGTCATCGGCACCACCAAGGGCAAGGGCTTCGCCGGCGTCATGAAGCGCCACGGTTTCCACGGTGTGGGAGCCTCGCACGGTGCCCACAAGAACCACCGCAAGCCCGGTTCCATCGGTGGAGCATCCACCCCCAGCCGCGTCTTCCGTGGAATGAAAATGGCAGGCCGCATGGGCGCCGTTCGTCAGACCACGCTGAACCTCCGGGTTCACGCTGTCGACGCCGAGAAGTCGCTGCTGCTGATCAAGGGTGCCGTCCCCGGCGCCCGCGGCCAGGTCGTCCTCGTACGCACCGCCGTGAAGGGAGCATAGCCAAATGGCTGCCAACACTGTAAAGGTCGATCTCCCCGCGGAGATCTTCGACGCGCAGACCAACGTGCCGTTGCTGCACCAGGTCGTCGTCGCCCAGCTTGCTGCCGCCCGCCAGGGCACGCACAAGACCAAGACCCGCGCCGAGGTCAGTGGCGCAGGCCGCAAGCCGTTCAAGCAGAAGGGAACCGGTCGTGCCCGCCAGGGTTCGATCCGCGCCCCCCACATGACCGGTGGTGGCGTCGTCCACGGGCCCACGCCCCGCGACTACAGCCAGCGCACCCCCAAGAAGATGAAGGCCGCCGCCCTGCGCGGAGCCCTCTCCGACCGGGCACGCAACGGCCGTATCCACGTCCTCGAATCCCTGGTCGCCGGCGGCAAGCCGTCGACCAAGGGCGCGATCGACACCCTGCGCGCGATCTCCGAGCGGCCCCGCCTGCTCGTGATCATCGAGCGCGCCAACGACGTCGCTGCACTCTCGGTGCGCAACGTGCCCGAGGTACACGTCCTCTACGTAGACCAGCTCAACACGTACGACGTGCTGGTCTCCGACGACGTGATCTTCACCAAGGCCGCCTACGACCAGTTCGTCGGCGCTGCTGATGTCATCACCGAGGAGGATGCCAAGTGAGCGGCACCATCGCAAAGGATCCGCGCGACGTCGTCATTGCACCCGTCGTCTCGGAGAAGAGCTACGGCCTGATCGACGAAGGCAAGTACACCTTCCTGGTCGACCCGCGCTCGAACAAGGAAGAAATCAAGCTGGCGGTCGAGAAGATCTTCTCCGTGAAGGTCGACTCGATCAACACCATCAACCGGGTTGGCAAGCGCAAGCGCACCAAGTTCGGGTGGGGCCAGCGCAAGGGCACCAAGCGTGCCATCGTGTCCCTCAAAGAGGGCTCGATCGACATCTTCGGCGGTCCGCTCTCCTGAGAGCGGAGACCACTTTAACGAGGAATTGAGTTATGGGAATCCGTAAATACAAGCCGACAACCCCGGGCCGTCGTGGCTCGAGCGTTGCCGACTTCGCTGAAATCACACGGTCGACGCCGGAAAAGTCGTTGGTCCGCCCCCTTCCCAAGAAGGGTGGTCGCAACAACACCGGTAAGATCACGACCCGCCACAAGGGCGGTGGACACAAGCGTCAGTACCGTCTGATCGACTTCCGCCGCCACGACAAGGACGGCGTCGACGCCCGCGTTGCCGAGATCGAATACGATCCCAACCGCACCGCGCGCATCGCCCTCCTGCACTACGTCGACGGCACCAAGCGCTACATCATCGCGCCGAACAAGCTCAAGCAGGGCGACTTCGTCGAGGCCGGCGCCGGGGCGGACATCAAGCCCGGCAACAACCTGCCGCTGCGCAACATCCCCGTGGGTACCGTCATCCACGCCGTCGAGCTCCGCCCAGGCGGCGGCGCGAAGATGGCACGCTCCGCCGGTGCGTCGGTCCAGCTCGTCGCCAAGGAAGGCCGCTTCGCCCAGCTGCGACTGCCCTCCGGCGAGATCCGCAACGTCGACGTCCGCTGCCGCGCGACGGTCGGTGAGGTCGGCAACGCCGAGCAGTCGAACATCAACTGGGGCAAGGCCGGCCGCAACCGCTGGAAGGGCATCCGCCCGACCGTCCGTGGTGTCGCCATGAACCCGGTCGACCACCCGCACGGTGGTGGCGAGGGCAAGACCTCCGGTGGACGCCACCCGGTCAACCCCAACGGCAAGGCCGAAGGCCGCACCCGTCGCCCCAACAAAGAGAGCGACTCACTCATCGTGCGTCGCCGTCGTTCCGGCAAGAACAAGCGATAGGAGCCTGGAGACATGCCACGCAGCCTGAAGAAAGGCCCCTTCGTCGATCAGCACCTTTACGTAAAGGTCGCTCGCGAGAACGAATCGGGTACGAAGAACGTCATCAAGACGTGGTCCCGCCGCTCCATGATCGTCCCCGACATGCTCGGGCACACGATCGCGGTGCACGACGGGCGCAAGCACATCCCGGTGTTTGTCACCGAGTCGATGGTCGGGCACAAGCTCGGCGAATTCGCTCCCACGCGGACCTTCCGCGGCCATGTTAAGGACGACCGCAAGGGCAAGCGCCGCTAGGCGCTGCTCTTACGGCTAAGACGAGAGAAGGAAAGCAATGGAAGCCAAGGCTATTGCGCGTCATATCCGCGTAACGCCTATGAAGGCCCGGCGCGTCGTCAACCTTGTTCGTGGTAAGCAGGCGAATGAGGCTCTGGCTATTCTGAAGTTTGCCCCACAGGTTGCTTCGGAGCCGGTTTTCAAGGTGGTCCAGTCGGCAGTCGCCAACGCCCGCGTTCGCGCGGACCGTGACGGCGTCGCCTTCGACGAGGACAACCTCATCATCAGCGAAGCATTCGTTGATGAAGGCCCCACGATGAAGCGGTTCCGTCCGCGAGCCCAGGGCCGCGCGTTCCGCATCAACAAGCGGACCAGCCACATCACGGTTGTCGTCGCTACCCCTGAGAAAGTGGAGGTCCGCTAAGTGGGACAGAAAGTAAACCCGCACGGGTTCCGACTCGGCATCACCACCGACCACCGGTCACACTGGTTCGCCGACAGCAACAAGCCCGGCCAGCGCTACCGTGACTTCGTCCGCGAGGACATCAAGATCCGCCAGCTGATGTCGACCGGCATGGACCGCGCCGGCATCGCCAAGGTCGAGATCGAGCGCACCCGGGACCGCGTCCGCGTGGACATCCACACGGCACGCCCCGGTATCGTCATCGGCCGTCGTGGAGCAGAAGCGGACCGCATCCGCGGCGAGCTCGAGAAGCTCACGGGCAAGCAGGTCCAGCTGAACATCCTCGAGGTCAAGAACCCCGAGATCGAGGCTCAGCTCGTCGCCCAGGGCATCGCCGAGCAGCTCTCCTCCCGCGTGGCGTTCCGCCGCGCGATGAAGAAGGCCATGCAGTCCGCACAGCGTGCCGGCGCCAAGGGCATCCGTGTCCAGTGCTCCGGTCGCCTGGGTGGCGCCGAAATGAGCCGCTCGGAGTTCTACCGCGAGGGACGCGTTCCCCTGCACACGCTCCGCGCCAACATCGACTACGGCTTCTTCGAAGCGAAGACCACCTTCGGCCGCATCGGCGTGAAGGTCTGGATCTACAAGGGTGACGTCACGGCGAAGGAACTCGCGGCCCAGGCTGCAGCAGCTCCCTCCCGTGGCCGTGGCGGAGACCGTCCGGGCCGTGGCCCCGCCGGTGCCGACCGCGGAGGCGACCGTCGTCGTCGTGCGCCTGAGCGCTCCGAGGGCCAGGGTGCGTCAGTACCCGCCGAGACCGCCGCAGCCCCCGCTGCGACTGAAGGAGGACAGGCCTAAATGCTTATCCCACGTCGAGTCAGGTTCCGTAAGCAGCACCACCCGGGTCGCTCGGGCGCTGCCACGGGCGGTACCGAGGTCAGCTTCGGCGAGTGGGGTATCCAGGCTCTGAGCCCGGCATACGTCACCAACCGGCAGATCGAGTCCGCTCGTATCGCCATGACCCGCCACATCAAGCGTGGCGGCAAGGTCTGGATCAACATCTATCCGGACCGCCCGTTGACCAAGAAGCCCGCCGAGACCCGCATGGGTTCCGGTAAGGGTTCGCCCGAGTGGTGGGTGGCCAACGTCAAGCCGGGACGGGTTCTCTTCGAACTGTCCGGCGTTTCCGAAGAGGTAGCCCGCGAAGCCCTGCGCCTCGCGATCCACAAGCTGCCGTTGAAGGCACGCATCGTGCGTCGTGAGGGTGGTGAATAGTTATGGCTCTGGGTTCAAAGGAACTGGCAACAGACCAGCTGGACGGCTTCGATAAGGACCGTCTGGTGGAAGAACTGCGCAAGGCCAAGGAGGAGCTGTTCAACCTCCGTTTCCAGTCGGCCACCGGCCAGCTCGAAAGCCACGGTCGCCTTCGTTCGGTCAAGCGCGACATCGCACGCATCTACACGGTGCTGCGTGAGCGTGAACTGGGTCTCCGTCCCGAGGTCGTCGCTCCCGTCGAGGAAGCGAAGCCCGCGAAGGCGGACAAGCCCAAGAAAGCCAAGAAGGCCTCCGCGAAGGACGCACCTTCCGCGGACACCGAGGCTTCTGAGGAGGACGCCAAATGAGTGAGCAGCAGAGCGAAACGACCGTAGGAACCGAGAAGGCCGTCCACGACGCCAACTCGCGCGGCTACCGCAAGGTACGCCGTGGCTACGTCGTCTCCGACAAGATGGAAAAGACGATCGTCGTCGAGGTCGAGGACCGCGTGAAGCACGCCCTGTACGGCAAGGTGCTTCGCCGCAGCTCCAAGGTCAAGGCGCACGACGAGCAGAACAGCGCCGGCATCGGCGACATGGTCCTGATCAGCGAGACCCGCCCGCTGTCCGCCACCAAGCGGTGGCGCCTGGTGGAGATCATCGAGAAGGCCAAGTAACACCAGCACTGCACAGGGTCCGGCACCACCGGACCCGCCCCGGATGCCCCGGACGCGATTTCGCGTCCGGGGCATCTTCGCGATACCATGGGAATCTTGTCTGTCTGGTGGGCTGGCGCATGCCCTCACAAGGTCTCCTCACGGGATTTCCTCCGGGGGTTGCCTTCACACCGGGCAAATAGGCAAAAGCCCGATAATCTTGTTCGCCACGATCCACCATGTCGAAGATTTGGCATGGCCGCGCGCCCCGGGCGCGCACACGGCGAGTACCAGTATTACGGGGCCCACCCATATCCGTTCCGCAAGGCTCGATGAGAGAACCGGCGCGACGACAGGAGTAATCAGTGATTCAGCAGGAATCGCGGCTAAAGATCGCCGACAACACGGGGGCCAAGGAAATCTTGACCATCCGCGTTCTCGGAGGATCCGGGCGCCGCTACGCAGGCATCGGCGACGTCATCGTCGCCACCGTCAAGGACGCGATCCCCGGCGGCAACGTCAAGAAGGGCGACGTCGTCAAGGCGGTCATCGTCCGTACCAAGAAGGAACGCCGCCGCGCGGACGGTTCCTACATCAAGTTCGATGAGAACGCAGCAGTGATCCTGAAGAACGACGGCGACCCTCGCGGCACCCGTATCTTCGGCCCTGTCGGTCGCGAGCTCCGCGACAAGCGTTTCATGAAGATCATCTCGCTGGCGCCGGAGGTGCTGTAGTCCATGGCACAGAAGACAAAGCTCAAGATCAAGAAGGGTGACCTCGTCCAGGTCATCACCGGGGGCAAGCAGGAACGCGGCGGAGACCGCGGCAAGCAGGGCAAGGTCCTCAAGGTGTTCCCCGAGTCCAACCGCGTCCTCGTGGAAGGCATCAACCGGATCACCAAGCACACCAAGGTCGGGCAGTCGCAGCGCGGCACCACGACCGGTGGCATCGAAGTCGTCGAGGCACCCGTGCACATCAGCAACGTGGCCGTCGTCGATCCCGAGACCAAGAAGCCGACCCGCGTCGGATACCGCACCGAGACCGTCGAGCGCGACGGCCGCGAGCGCGTGGTCCGCATCCGTGTCGCCAAGTCATCAGGGAAGGATCTGTAATGACTGTCGAAACCACAGAAGCCAAGGTTCTTCCCCGCCTCAAGGCGCGCTACGCGTCCGAGATCAAGGGCGCCCTGCAGGAGCAGTTCAGCTACGCCAACGTCAACCAGGTCCCGCGCCTGGTGAAGGTCGTCGTGAACATGGGTGTCGGTGACGCCGCCAAGGACTCCAAGCTGATCGACGGAGCCGTCAAGGACCTCACCGCGATCACGGGCCAGAAGCCCCAGGTCACCAAGGCCCGCAAGTCCATCGCGCAGTTCAAACTCCGCGAGGGAATGCCCATCGGCGCCCACGCCACCCTGCGTGGCGACCGCATGTGGGAATTCACGGACCGCCTGGTCTCCCTCGCCCTGCCCCGTATCCGCGACTTCCGCGGCCTCAACGGCAAGCAGTTCGACGGCAACGGCAACTACACCTTCGGCCTCACGGAGCAGTCCATGTTCCACGAGATCGACCAGGACCGGATCGACCGTGTCCGCGGTATGGACATCACCGTCGTCACCACCGCCAAGACCGACGCCGAGGGCCGCGCGCTCCTCAAGGCGCTTGGCTTCCCGTTCAAATCCGAAGATTAATCTAACTACGTTGCAGGTCCGTTCCGGCCGTCACTTCGTGTGCCGACCGGAAGCCGGAAACCGTTTCGAGGAAGGGCAAGAGCCCACATGACAATGACAGATCCTGTCGCAGACATGCTCACGCGTCTGCGCAACGCCAACTCGGCTTACCACGATTCCGTGTCCATGCCGTACAGCAAGTTGAAGGCCCGCGTTGCGGACATCCTGAAGGCCGAGGGCTACATCGCCGGCTGGAAGGAAGAGGAAGCGGAGGTCGGCAAGAAGCTGACCATCGACCTCAAGTTCGGCCCGGACCGCCAGCGTTCGATCGCCGGCATCCGCCGTATCTCCAAGCCGGGCCTGCGCGTGTACGCGAAGTCCACGAACCTGCCCCACGTGCTCGGCGGCCTCGGTATCGCCATCCTGTCCACGTCCTCCGGTCTGCTCACGGACCGCCAGGCATCCAAGAAGGGTGTAGGTGGGGAAGTCCTCGCCTACGTCTGGTAACGGGAAAGGGAAAGAAACATGTCACGTATTGGACGTCTCCCCATCACCGTTCCCGCTGGTGTCGAGGTCAATGTCAGCGGTCAAGAGGTCTCCGTCAAGGGCCCGAAGGGCGAGCTGAGCCACACGGTTCCCAGCCCCATCGAGGTCTCCCTCTCCGAGGGCACGCTCACGGTCGGCCGCCCCAACGACGAGCGCGAATCGCGTTCGCTGCACGGCCTGACCCGCACCCTCGTCTCCAACATGATCGTCGGAGTCACCGAGGGCTACAAGAAGAACCTCGAGATCGTGGGCACGGGTTACCGTGTCCAGGCCAAGGGCAGCGACCTGGAGTTCGCTCTGGGCTACAGCCACCCGGTCGCCGTCAAGGCTCCCGAGGGCATCACGCTCACCGTCGACAGCCCCACCAAGCTCTCGGTCGCAGGCATCAACAAGCAGCAGGTCGGCGAGGTCGCTGCAACCATCCGCAAGCTGCGCAAGCCTGACCCGTACAAGGGCAAGGGCATCCGCTACGCAGGCGAGATCATCCGCCGCAAGGTCGGAAAGGCTGGTAAGTAACCATGGGTCTGAGCATCAACAAGAAGCGCAGCTCGAAGAGCAAGGCCGCCTCCCGCGGACGCCGCCACCTCCGTGTACGCAAGCGCGTCTCGGGCACGGCTGTCCGCCCCCGCCTGGTCGTCAACCGTTCGGCCCGCCACGTATTCGTGCAGGTCGTCGACGACACCAGGGGCGTGACCGTCGCATCGGCGTCCACCCTCGAAGCGGACCTCCGTGCATTCGACGGTGACAAGACCGCGAAGGCCAAGCGCGTCGGCGAACTCGTGGCCGAGCGTGCCATGGCCGTCGGCGTCGAGGCAGTCGTCTTCGACCGCGGTGGCAACAAGTACCACGGTCGCGTTGCAGCCATCGCAGACGGCGCACGTGAAGGTGGGCTGGCACTGTGACCGAGGAGAACAACGCAAAGGAAGCCCCATTGAATACGGCTACAGAGCAGCCCGCGGCCGAAGCGACTTCAGCCGCAGGTGCAACGGAGACCGCGTCGGCTGACGCCAACCGCAATGCGCGCGGCAACGCCCGCGGCGGCGAGCGTGGCGGCAACGCCCGCGGTGGCGAACGTGGCGGCCGAGGTGGCCGTGACGGTCGCGACGGCGGCCGCAACGACGACAAGGACAAGTTCATCGAACGCGTCGTCACCATCAACCGTGTCGCCAAGGTCGTCAAGGGCGGCCGCCGCTTCAGCTTCACCGCCCTCGTGGTGGTCGGCGACGGCAACGGCATGGTCGGCGTCGGCTACGGGAAGGCGAAGGAAGTCCCTTCGGCCATCCAGAAGGCCGTCGAGGAAGCCAAGAAGACGATGTTCCGCGTTCCGCGCATCGGTGGCACCGTCCCGCACCTGGTGCAGGGTGAGGCAGCCGCAGGCGTCGTCCTCCTCCGTCCCGCCTCCCCGGGTACCGGCGTCATCGCCGGTGGTCCGGTGCGTGCGGTCCTGGAGTGCGTCGGCATCCACGACGTCCTCTCCAAGTCGCTCGGTTCCGCGAACGCCATCAACATCGTTCACGCGACCGTTGACGCGCTGAAGCGCCTCGAGGAGCCCCAGGCCGTCGCGGCACGCCGTGGCCTGCCCCTCGACGAGGTCGCATCCCACCAGATGCTGCGCGCAATCGCAGCTCAGAAGGCAGGTGCGTGATGACCGCGATCACCCCGAAGAAGGTGCCCGTGAGCTCGGCGAAGCTCTCGATCACCCAGATCAAGTCCGCCATCGGCGGCAAGCAGAACCAGCGCGACACGCTGCGGTCGCTCGGCCTGAAGCGGATCGGCCACACCGTGGTCCGTGAAGCCGATGCCGTCACCGTCGGCATGATCAACACGGTTCCGCACCTCTTGAAGGTTGAGGAGGCCAACTAATGGCAGACAAGAACATCGCGGCTCCGGCCGCGACCGAGGCAAAAGCAGAGCGCGTCCACGCCCTGAAGGTCCACCACCTGCGTCCCGCACCCGGAGCCAAGACGGCGAAGACCCGTGTCGGCCGTGGTGAGGGCTCGAAGGGTAAGACCGCAGGCCGTGGTACCAAGGGAACCGCAGCGCGCTACCAGGTGAAGGCAGGATTTGCCGGCGGCCAGCTGCCGCTGCACATGCGTCTTCCCAAGCTGCGCGGTTTCAAGAACCCGTTCCGCGTCGAGTTCCAGGTCGTGAACCTGGACAAGCTCTCCGAGCTCTACCCCGATGGCGGCGACGTCACGGTGGAGAGCCTGGTGGCGAACGGCGCCGTCCGCAAGAACCAGCCCGTCAAGGTGCTGGGGACCGGCGACATCACGGTGGCCGTGAACGTGTCGGCCGACGCCTTCTCCGCATCCGCTGCAGAGAAGATCGTCGCAGCAGGCGGCACCGTCACCGAACTGTAGGTCCTCTGCCGACCCTCCACCGCGCCGCCGGGGGAGGGTCGGCTGTGATCTACCGCATCAAGGAACTAGACTTCTGGTGGGTAGGGCTGGATCAGCCCACCAGGAGTCTTTTTTCGGCTTACGCCACCCACCACCCGCGGGAAGTCCCGCAGCCATGACCAACCGTTAGACTCGGTTGTTGTGTACGGTCCGCGCCAGGACCAACAGACCTTCAGGAGGACGCTTGCTAAGCGCTATTGGCCGGGCATTCCGGACGCCAGACTTGCGGCGCAAGCTGTTGTTCACGCTGGGAATCATCACCATCTTCCGCCTCGGGGCGTTCATCCCCGCCCCGGGCGTCGACTACGGCAACGTCCAGGAGTGCCTGGCCCTCGGCAACACCGAGGGTGGTCTGTACCAGTTCGTGAACCTCTTTAGCGGCGGGGCGCTGCTCCAGGTCTCGATCTTCGCCCTGGGCATCATGCCGTACATCACCGCGAGCATCATCACGCAGCTCCTCCGCGTGGTCATCCCCCGCTTCCAGGAGCTGCACCAGGAAGGCGCGCAGGGCCAGTCACAGCTGACCCAGTACACGCGCTACCTGACGATCGCCCTGGGGCTCCTCAACGCGACCACCCTCGTCTCGCTCGCCCGTTCGGGCGCACTGCTCGGCAACTGCCCGGTGCCCATCATCCCGGACGACTCGCTGGTCACCATCCTGCTGCTCATCCTCACGCTGACCGCGGGAACCGGCCTCATCATGTGGATGGGCGAGCTCATCACCGAGCGGGGCGTCGGCAACGGCATGTCGCTGCTCATCTTCACCGCGATCGCCGCCGGTTTCCCCACCTCGCTGGGCGAGATCTTCCGCACCCAGGGCGCCATGGTCTTCACCTTCGTCCTGCTGATGGGCGTCGTCGTCGTCGCCCTCGTGATCTTCGTGGAGCAGTCGCAGCGCCGCATCCCGGTCCAGTACGCCAAGCGCATGGTCGGGCGCCGCACCCTCGGCGGCAGCAGCACCTACATCCCGATCAAGGTCAACATGGCCGGCGTCATCCCCGTGATCTTCGCGTCCTCGATGCTGTACCTGCCCAGCCTGATCGCGCAGTTCAACACCCCCCAGGACGGCAGCGCGCCGGCCGGGTGGGTCAACTGGATCTCCACCTACCTGACCAGCGGCGACCACCCGCTGTACATGGCGATGTACTTCCTGCTGATCGTCTTCTTCACCTACTTCTACGTCGCGATCACCTTCAACCCGGACGAGGTGTCCGAGAACATGAAGAAGTACGGCGGCTTCATCCCGGGCATCCGTGCGGGACGCCCGACGGCGGAGTACCTGCAGTACGTGCTCTCGCGCATCACGCTCCCGGGCGCCATCTACCTCGGGCTCGTGGCACTGATCCCGCTGATCGCCCTCGTGGCCATCGGCGCCAACCAGAACTTCCCGTTCGGCGGCACCTCGATCCTGATCATGGTGGGTGTGGGCCTCGAGACGGTGAAGCAGATCGACGCTCAGCTCCAGCAGCGTCACTACGAAGGGTTGTTGCGTTGACGAGAATGCTGATCATCGGTCCCCCCGGGTCCGGTAAGGGAACCCAGGCCGCGCGGATCTCCGAGCGCCTCGGGGTGGTGGCCATCTCGACGGGCGACATCTTCCGTGACAACGTCAAGCGGGAGACCCCGCTCGGGGTCGAGGCGAAGACGTTCATGGACGCCGGCGACTTCGTTCCCGACAGCGTCACGAACCGCATGGTGCGCGACCGGCTCGCCGCCGACGACGTCCAGGAGGGCTTCCTCCTCGACGGCTACCCGCGCACTGCCTCGCAGGTCGCGGAATTGGACGACATCCTCCGCGAGAACGAGCTCGCGCTCGACGTGGTGCTCCAGCTCACCGCCGACGACGAGGAGCTCGTCAGGCGCCTCCTCGGCCGGGCCGAGCTGGACGGCCGGTCGGACGACAACGAGCAGGTCATCCGGCACCGCCTCGGCCTGTACCACGACCAGACCGCGCCGGTCGTGTCCCGGTACGACGAGCGCGGGATCGTCACCCGGGTGGACGGCATCGGGACCATCGACGAGGTCACCGACCGCGTCATGACCGCCCTCAAAGTCGCACGCTAGGACGTCCCCATGTTCCGCCAGCCCAAGATCGAGTACAAGACCACCGAGCAGATGCTCGTGATGCGTGACGCCGGACTGGTGCTGGCGAAGGCCCTCGACCGTGCGGTCGACGCCGCCGCCGCGGGGGTCACGACCGCCCAGCTGAACACCGTGTTCGAGGAGGTCCTCCGCGAGGAGGGCGCGACCTCGAACTTCCTCGGCTATCACGGCTTCCCGGCGAGCATCTGCACCTCGGTCAACGCGGAGGTGGTCCACGGGATCCCCGGGAACTACACCCTGCAGGACGGGGACATCCTCTCGATCGACGGCGGCGCCGTCGTCCGCGGCTGGCACTCGGACTCCGCGCGCACCGTCATCGTGGGCACACCCCGCCCGGAGGATGTACGCCTCTCCGAGGTGACGGAGGAGGCGATGTGGCATGGCATCGCCGCCCTGGCGACCGCGCGGTTCGTCGGAGACATCGGCGCCGCGATCGACGACTACGTGTCGTCCGTCCCCGGCCCGGCACTCGGGATCCTCGAGGACTACGTGGGACACGGTATCGGCACGCAGATGCACCAGGCGCCCGACGTCCTCAACTTCCGCAGCGCCAACCGGGGCCCGAAGGTCCGGCCCGGGCTGTGCCTGGCGATCGAGCCGATGCTCGTGCAGGGCGGCCTCGAGACCGCCGTACTGGACGACGACTGGACGGTCGTCACGACGGACGGCAAGCGCGCATCCCAGTGGGAGCACAGTGTGGCCGTCCACGACGGCGGCATCTGGGTCCTCTCGGCACCCGACGGGGGAGCGTCCCGGCTCGAGCCGCTCGGTGTGACGCCGGCGCCCCTCGCCGGATGACCGCGGCCCCCACATAGACGACAGCACGAACACCGAAGGTCCCGCACACCCGTGCGGGGCCTTCGCCGTTCCGCTGCGGTCACCTGGCGATTTAACTATCGCCGGGCGGTAGCGTATCGTTGTCTGTTGGTTGTCTCTGCTTTTCATGCCCAATGGGCCATGGAGACCTGCCCGTCAGCGGAGCCCCGGCTCCCGCGGGGTCAGACAATCAAAACCCTGAACCCGCCCGTCACGCAAGTGGTGGGCACAGACGTTAGCGGAGGATATGGCCAAGAAAGACGGTGTCATTGAGATTGAAGGCACTGTGAACGAGGCACTGCCCAACGCGATGTTCCGCGTTGAGTTGGCCAACGGTCACATTGTTCTCGCCCACATCTCGGGAAAGATGCGCCAGCACTACATTCGAATCCTTCCTGAGGACCGGGTCGTAGTGGAACTCAGCCCGTACGACCTCACCCGGGGCCGTATTGTCTACCGCTACAAATAAGAATCAACTCGAAGGAAAACCATGAAGGTCAACCCGAGCGTGAAGCGGATCTGCGAGAAGTGCCAGGTGGTTCGCCGCAAGGGCAACGTTCTCGTCATCTGCGAGAACCCGCGCCACAAGCAGCGCCAGGGCTAAGAACCTCTCCCGAGGCTCTTCCCCGCGCGTAGAAGTACATTCAACGGCAGAACAGCACCCCCTACGGGGTGCACACCCCCGGCTCGGAGGCCGGGGACCGGAACATCGGTTCCGGGGACGTTCTGCTCCATACCTCCGGTAACACCAAAGGAGAACCGCCACTATGGCACGTCTCGCTGGCGTAGACATCCCCCGCGAAAAGCGGGTAGTCATTGCGCTCACCTATATCTACGGCGTGGGCAAGACCCGTGCAGAGAAGACGATCGTCGACACGGGGATCTCCCCGAACACGCGCGTCAAGGACCTCTCCGACATCGAGCTGGTCCAGCTCCGTGACTACATCGAAGGCAACTTCAAGGTCGAGGGTGACCTCCGACGCGAGGTTGCAGCCGATATCCGCCGCAAGGTCGAGATCGGCAGCTACGAAGGCATCCGGCACCGCCGCGGCCTTCCCGTACGTGGACAGCGTACGAAGACGAACGCCCGTACCCGCAAGGGTCCGAAGCGTACGGTCGCAGGCAAGAAGAAGGTCGGACGCTAGTCCCTAATGGAACCCTGACCGGACTCGCTAGCGCTCGCCCGGCCAGGGAACCCCGCCATCAGGGGCCCATCCGCTCGGTGATTGTCCAAATCACCGGAGAACTTCCGATCAGTCGATCAATGCTCTACCCAATACCTTCGTAGGAGAAGTAATGCCCCCCAAGACTCGTGGAGCGGTGCGTAAGCCGCGTCGCAAGGACAAGAAGAACATCACCCTCGGCCAGGCGCACATCAAGAGCACCTTCAACAACACGATCGTCTCCATCACGGACCCCAGTGGAGCAGTCATCTCCTGGGCCTCCGCCGGTGAGGTCGGGTTCAAGGGCTCGCGCAAGTCGACGCCGTTCGCGGCGCAGATGGCCGCCGAGGCGGCTGCGAAGCGTGCGCAGGAGCACGGCGTCAAGAAGGTCGACGTCTTCGTGAAGGGCCCCGGATCGGGCCGCGAGACCGCGATCCGCTCGCTGCAGGCCACCGGCCTCGAGGTCGGCTCCATCTCGGACGTCACCCCGAGCGCGCACAACGGCTGCCGTCCGCCCAAGCGCCGCCGCGTCTAACCAGCTTCCCGGTCACCGTGCCGCCTTGCAGGAACCCAGGTTCCGGCAGGGCGGTTCGGTGCCGTTCCAGCTGCTATTGAGCCGGTCGACCAGCAGTCCCGCCCATTTGGAAGCGTCATATAGCGGATGCTTCCCGAAAGGAAATGTAAGTGCTTATTGCACAGCGTCCCACCCTGACTGAAGAAGTAGTCGCCGACAACCGTTCGCGGTTCGTCATCGAGCCGCTCGAGCCCGGCTTCGGCTACACCCTCGGCAACTCGCTCCGCCGCACGCTCCTGTCCTCGATCCCCGGTGCCGCCGTCACCAGCATCCGGATCGACGGCGTCCTGCACGAATTCACCACGGTTCCCGGGGTGAAGGAGGACGTCACCGAGATCATCCTGAACATCAAGAACCTCGCCGTCTCCTCTGAGCACGACGAGCCCGTCGTCGCCTACCTGCGCAAGCAGGGACCCGGCGTCGTCACCGCCGCCGATATCGCGCCCCCGGCCGGCGTCGAGTTCCACAACCCGGACCTGCACATCGCGACCCTCAACTCGAAGGGCAAGTTCGAGCTCGAACTGACCATCGAGCGTGGACGCGGCTACGTCTCCGCGTCGCAGAACAAGTCCGGCGACTCGGAGATCGGCCGCATCCCGGTCGACTCCATCTACTCGCCGGTCCTCAAGGTCACCTTCCGTGTGGAAGCCACCCGTGTGGAGCAGCGCACCGACTTCGATAAGCTGATCGTCGACGTCGAGACGAAGGACGCCATCGCCCCGCGCGACGCCGTCGCTTCCGCCGGCACCACCCTGGTGGAGCTGTTCGGTCTCGCCCGCGAGCTGAACACCGCCGCCGAGGGTATCGAGATCGGCCCGTCGCCGACGGACGCAGCGCTTGCTGCGGACATGGCGCTGCCGATCGAGGATCTCGAACTGACGGTCCGCTCGTACAACTGCCTCAAGCGCGAGGGCATCCACTCCGTGGGTGAACTCGTTGCGCGCTCCGAGGCCGATCTCATGGACATCCGCAACTTCGGCGCGAAGTCCATCGACGAGGTCAAGGCGAAGCTCGTGGAGCTCGGTCTGTCCCTGAAGGATTCCCCTCCAGGGTTCGACCTCGCCGCCCGCGCCGCAGCCATCGAAGAGGACGACGCCCCCTTCGGCGACGAAGAGGTCTAAAACGCTATCTGTCCGTCCCATCGCCCTCCTGGGTGACGGGACGGACACCCCTAATGAGGAGAAAGAATCATGCCCACACCTACAAAGGGCCCACGCCTCGGAGGCGGTCCGGCGCACGAACGCCTGATGCTCGCCAACCTGGCCGCCTCACTGTTCGAGCACAAGCGGATCACCACCACGGTGACCAAGGCCAAGCGCCTCCGCCCCTACGCCGAGCGTCTCATCACGTTCGCGAAGAAGGGCGACCTCGCGTCGCGTCGCCGTGTCCTCGGTGTCATCAGCAGCAAGAGCATCGTCCACGAGCTGTTCACGGACATCGCACCTGCTGTCGCCAACCGCGAAGGCGGCTACACCCGCATCACGAAGATCGGCAACCGCAAGGGCGACAACGCTCCCATGGCAGTCATCGAACTCGTGCTGGAGCCCATGTCCGCGAAGCAGTCCGTCGTCGCCGAGGCCGAGCAGGCCAAGGCTCCCGCCGCGGCGGCGCCCGTTGAGGCGCCGGAGTCCGCCGAGTCGGCTGACTCCGTGGATTCGCCCGAGTCCGTCGATTCGGTGGATTCCGTGGATTCGCCCGAGTCCGCTGATTCGGTGGATTCGGCTGAGTCTGCCGAATCGGCTGAGTCCGCCGAGGAGGTTGCCGCCGAGGAGACCACGATCGATGCCGAGGAAGGCACCGACGAGGTCGTCGTCGTCGACGGCACCGTGGAGGACGAGAAGAAGTAATTCTTCCCGCCTCACGCACGCCATGACACCGCTCGAGCCCGCCGTCCCCCCGAGGGACGGCGGGCTCTTGCGTGTCCGGCTCGACCTCGCGTACGACGGCGCCCTGTTCTCCGGCTGGGCCCTGCAGCCGGGGCTCACGACCGTCCAGGGGGTGCTCGAGGACGCCCTCTTCACGCTCCTGCGCCGCCAGGCCCGCCTCACGGTGGGCGGGCGCACCGACGCCGGCGTGCACGCCCGGGGTCAGGTGGCCCATGTGGACCTCACCCGGGCCGAGTGGGAGTCCATGCCCCGTGGCCGGGACATGAATCCGTCCGAGGCCTTCCTGCGGCGCCTCACCGGCACGATCAACCGCGTGCTCACCGAGGGGATCACCGGGCGGGGCCGATCCGTCAGGAACTCGGTACCCGCCGTCGTCGTCCGGTCGGCCGCTCCGGCACCCGAAGGATTCGACGCACGGTTCTCGGCGCTCTGGCGCCGCTACAGCTACGCCATCGCGGACGTGGCGAGCGGGCAGGACCCGCTGCGCCGCCACACCACGCTCTGGTACCCCGCGCCGCTGGACGTCGCGCTCCTCAACGAAGGATCCGCCCACCTGCTGGGGATGCAGGACTTCGCCGCGTTCTGCAAACCCCGCGAGGGCGCCACGACGATCCGTGAGCTGCAGCGGTACGAGTTCGTGCGCGGCCACGACGGCGTCATCACGGCAACCATCCAGGCGGACGCGTTCTGCCACAACATGGTGCGCGCGCTGATCGGATCGACCCTGCGCGTCGGATCGGGGGAGATGCCCCCGGTGTGGCTGGCCGAGCGACTGGCCGCCCGCCTGAAGGACGCCCGGTCCATCCTGGCTGCGCCGCACCCGCTCGTGCTGGAGGAGATCGCCTACCCGGGCGGCGACGAGCTCGCGGGGCGGGCCGGGCTCACCCGCGCACGGCGGAACGCCGGGCACCTCGCCCCGCGCGGAGCACCGGGGGCCGACGCCGCGATCGTCGGCGACGACGCGCTGCCCGGCTAGGCGAGGACGCGCTGCCCTGCTAGGCGAGGACGCGCCGCCCCACTAGGCGAGGAGGACGAAGCTCGCGAACGCGGCGAGGAGCATCCCGGGGCCGAAGGGGAAGGTGGAGCCGCGCGAGCCGCGGCGGAACAGCAGGACCGCGAGCCCGGCCAGGCCCCCCAGCAGGAAGCCGCCGAGGAGGGTGCCCAGCCAGGCGGAGGCTCCGGCCCAGCCCCCGAAGAGACCGAGCACGGCGGCGAGCTTCACGTCGCCCATCCCCATGCCCGCAGGGTTGATGAGCGCGAGGACGAAGTAGACCGCAAACAGCGCCGCTGCTCCGGCCGCGGCGCCGAGCAGGCCGCCCCAGTGACCGCCCGCGCCTGCCGCGAGGAGGAGCAGCGGGATGGTCACCGCGGTGAAGCGCACGAGGACGGCGTTCGGCAGCAGCTTCGAGCGGGCGTCGATGGCCGCGAGGAGCACACCGAAGGCCGCGAGGCACCCCACGAGCGGAAGCGACCACCACTCGCCTGTGACGGCACCGCCGGCGCCCGCGAGGACGCCCGCGAGCAGTGCCAGAGGCAGCCGCGCGCGCTCCGGCAGGACGGTCCGCGGATCCCTGCCGGCGAGGGCGAACAGCGCGTACGCCAGCCCGGCCGTGACAGGCGCGATGATCAGGGCAGCGACCACCTAGAGGGAGTCCTCGAGGGTGTCGTGCGGGGACCGGCTCACGTCCCCGTCGACCGGCAGCGACACCGTGAAACGGCTTCCCCTGCCCGGGGAGCTCGTGCAGTGGATCGAGCCGCCATGGCTTTCGACGATCGACTTGGTGATGGCCAGCCCGAGCCCCGCGCCGTCGATGTCCGCCCGGCGGGCGGCGGGCGTCCGGTAGAAGCGGGAGAAGACCTGGCGGGCCTCCTGCTCGGTCATACCCATCCCGCGGTCGTCGACGTGGAGGTTGATCTGCGAGTCGGTCTCCTCCGCGCGCACGATCACCAGGCCGCCCTCGGGGGAGTACTTGATGGCATTGGACAGCAGGTTGTCGAGCACCTGGGAGATCCGCAGCGGATCGATGAGCGTCCAGAGCGGGCTGTGCACGTCGGTCCGGAGCCGCACACCGTTCTTCTGCGCGCGGATCCGATTGGAGCGGACGCTCATCTCGATCACGGCCGCGAGGTCCACGGGGCGCGGATGCACCCGGACGCGGTCGCCGGCGGTGGACAGCAGATCCGCGACCAGGTGGAGCACGCGCTCGGCGTTGCGACCCGCGACGTCGACGTAGCCCGCGAGGTGCGGGGGCAGGGGGTGCTCGTCCTCCAGGACGAGTTCGAGGTAGCCCAGCACGGAGGTCAGCGGGGCGTGGAACTCGTGGGAGATGTTCGAGATGAACGTGTCCTTCGCGGTCACGGCCTCGACCAGTTCGGTGACGTCGCTGCAGGCGACCAGGGCGCCGGTGATGCCGCCGTCGGCGTTCTTGATGGGCCGGGCCGCCGTGGAGAGTGCACGCTGTGCGTCCGTACCACCGACCCAGACCAGCTCGTCCGCGAACGTCTCACCCGTGAGGGCCCGATGCACGGGCCGCCGGTCCGGAGGCAGCGGCGTGACGCGGTCCGACCCGAAGACGAGGCCGTCCTGTGCCTCGTCGCCGTGGCCGGTCGAGAGTCGGTTGAACAGCTCCTGTTGCCGGTTCGTCAGCGTGGTGTTGCCGTGGGCGTCCACGGCGGTGAGACCGACGTCGACCGTGTTGAGGATGGCCGTCAGTACCCGCTCGCGATCGATGGCGGCTTGCAGGAGGTCGTTGAGTTCGCGGTCCTTGCGTGCGATCTCGGCTTCGCGGGCATCGGCGCCGGCGCTCATGAGGTGAATCGTGACGCCGATGCAGAACATTACGATGGGCAGCAGCAGGGCCCCTGCGTACGAGGTCAGCCGCGTGGGATCGAAGGATCCGAGGAGCGGCCAGGCGGTGATGAGCAGCGAACCGGCTACGCTGCCGGTGAGGGCTGCCCAGGTGGGCAGCGGGGACCGCATGAGCCAGAGGACGGGGAAGACGGCGAGGACGCCGAGCGCCGGCTGGATGTCAGCACCGCCGGTCCGGAGCAGGGCGACGGCGACGAAGTCGAGGGCCGGGACGACCAGCAGGATGCCGCGTGGCAGTTCGTTCCACGGGACGACCACGCACAGGGCCAGCAGGACCAGGATCAGCCAGAAGCCCAGTTCGTACGTCGGATCGGCCAGCAGCCCGGGCCGGAGGACCGGAGCGGTGACCGAGAGGATGACGACGATCAGCGTGAGGGGGATCTGGCAGAGGATCCCGGCGCGGCCGATGGTCATTCTCGACGCCGCCACGTTCAACCAGGACGCGCTGGAAATCCTAGCCATGCACGATCCAGGGGACGGGAGAACTCCACATTCTGAATGTCTTTCGGACGCTGAGACCTACGTACTGCCTTCATTATGTCGCCATCCCCGCGTTTTGCACGCCCATCCGGCGCAATTCGTGCAGGTAGGCGGGCAGAATGGTTGCCAGGACAAATCGACCGGGCTTCACCGCAGGTCGGATGGGGGTTGAAAGCGAATGAGCGATCCGGGAGTGGCAGTCGTCATCGAGGACGACGCCGATGTACGGAATCTGGTCGGGGCGGTGCTGCGGCAGTCGGGCTTCGACGTGCAGGTGGCGCCGAACGGCCGGGCGGGCGTCGAGATGGTGCGCACGCACGACGCCACGGTGGTGACGGTCGACGTCGGGCTGCCCGACATCGACGGATACGAGGTGCTGCGGCGCATCCGCGACTTCAGCAACTGCTATGTGGTGATGCTGACGTCGAGGGGTGACGAGCTGGACACCCTCACGGCGCTGCAGTCGGGGGCCGACGACTACCTGACGAAGCCGTTCCGCCCGCGGGAACTGCGCGCGCGCATCGCGGCGATGCTGCGGCGACCGCGCGCGGTCCCGGAGCCGGCCGCCGAGGGTCCCGGGCCGACGACGTCGGCGCCGCCCGCCGCACCCGCACCGGCCGTCGTGGCGTCGCCGGTGTTCGAACACAACGGGCTGGCCCTGAACGCCTCGGCGCGCACCGTGGTGGTCGACGGACGCGACCTCCCGCTGACGCGCAGCGAGTTCGACCTCCTCAACGAGATGCTGAGGAGCAGCGGCGCGGTGAGGACGAAGGCCGACCTCGTGCGGGTTGTCCGGGGCGACTACTACGGCGAGGACACCTACATCAGCGACTCCGACGAGCGGGCGATCGAGGTGCACATCGGCAACCTCCGACGGAAGCTCGACGAGGATCCGAAGAACCCGCGCTGGCTGCAGACCGTGCGCGGCGTCGGTTACCGGCTGACCCCGGTACGCGCCTGATGGGCTGCGTGCCCCTCAGGCAGGGTCGAGGTAGCGGGTCTCGAGTTCGCGGATCGTCTCCAGCCCGCAGCGTTCGATGCCGGGGAGCGTGCGGCGCGCGGCGTCGAGGTCGGCCGAGGAGATGGCTGCCTCGAAGGCCGCGGTGAGGACCGCGAGCCGCTGGGCACCCACCATGAGGGAGGAATTGCGGAGGCTCAGCGCGGCCTCGAGGGCTGCGGGCAGGTCCTGGGCGGCGACCGAGCGTACGAGCCGAAGGTGGCGGTTGGCGAAGCCCGTGATGTAGTCGCGGGCGAAGGTACGCGCCGGCCCGGCGTCGTTCAACTGCTGCTCGAGGTGCGCGAGGACCGTGAGGTCCACGAGCGGCGGGTCGGGCTGGGCGGTATTCGGAAGCACCGTCCCAGCCTACGGCGGCGGTCTGACGGTCAGCCGGGAGCCGCCTCACTGCCCGGCGAACGTGTCCATGACGTTGAGCGCGGCCGGGCCGAGGATCACGATGAACAGCACCGGGAAGATGAACAGCAGGAGCGGGAAGAGCACCGCGACGGGGAGTTTCATCGCCTTCTCCTCCGCACGCTGACGGCGTTTCACGCGCATGACCTTCGCCTGGGTCCGCAGCACACCCGACAGGGCGATGCCGTAGGCGTCCGCCTGCACGATGGCTTTCACGAAGCTGCGCAGTTCCGGGATGGTGCTGCGGTCCGCCATGGCGAGGTACGCCTCGCGCCGGCTGCGTCCCACCTGCATGTCCTGCAGCGTCCGCACGAGTTCGTCCGCCAGCGGTCCCTTACCTGTCTCACCCGCGCGCTGCATGGCGCTCTCGAAGCCCAGACCCGCCTCCACGGAGATCAGCATCTGGTCCAGGGTGTTGGCCAGTTCCAGGGCCATGGCCTTCTGGCGTTCCTGTCCCTTGCTGTAGAGGAGGAGGTCCGGCACGAAGTAACCGAGGACCGTGATGAAGAGTGCGAGCAGCACGAAGAGCCTGCTGGGGTTCGACTGCACGAGCAGAAGTCCCGACAGGCCGCCGGCGAGACCGAGGAGTGGCTTGGCGGTAAGGACCTTGGCCAGTGGCATCGAGGCCGGCCGGCCGGCGAGGGCCAGCAGGTGGTCCAGTTTGAGGACGTACGCCTGCGGGGTGAGGTGCCGGCCCAGCCGGAGGAGGGGGTTCGGGCGGTCAGCGTCGGCGACGGCCCCGGCCATGCCCTGGTTGAGGTTGTGCTGCACGGTGCGGCGCAGCCGGGCGTCGGAGGTGAGCAGGGACCAGGTGAAGTAACCGATGGGTGCGGAGGTCAGCAGGAGCGAGGCGAGCAGGGTGGGGTCCATGACGGTCTCCTCAGAACTTCAGGTCGATGATCTTGCGCAGCCAGAGCCCGCCGATCGCCATCATGACGGCGGCGGCTCCGAGCATCACCCAGCCCAGCGGCTTCGTGAACAGCGGGTCGACGTAGCCGGGGCTGACCACGGTGAGCATGAGCGCAATCGCGAACGGCAGTGCTCCCAGGATGTAGGCGGAGAACTTCCCCTCCGCGGCGAGGGCGCGGATGTGGCCCTTGATCTCGGTGCGCTCGCGGATGGTGTGCCCCACCTGGTCGAGCACGTCGGCGAGGTCCCCACCGACCTCGCGGTTGATCTGGATGGCCTGCGCGATCCAGGCGAAGTCCTCGTTCTGCATGCGGTGCGAGGTGTCCATGAGCGCGGCGAGGAGATCCTTGCCGAGGCTCGTCTCGGCGACGATCCGGCGCATCTCCTCGGACGTCGGGCTGTCCGCCTCCGTGGCCGCGGCGTCGATCGCCCGCAGGATGCTGTGACCCGCCCGCAGGCCTCCGGTGAGCAGCTGCAGCGTGTCGCCGAGCTGTGAGTCGAAGCGGCGACGCCGTCGTCCTGTCCGGAAGGACACCACCAGGTGCGCGACGGCGGGGGAGAGCAGGAACAGGAGGACGCCGACGACCGGCGCGAGCAGCGCCCACCCCAGCAGGAGCCCGGTGATGCCGCCGAGGACCACGAGCAGGTAGACCTCGGCCTGGCTGATCCTGATGCCTGCCGTCTCGAGGACGTTCTGGTCGAGGAAGCGCATCGGGTGCCGGCGCAGGTAGGCATCCATAGCACGTCCGGCCGCCCCCGCGAAGCGTGAGAGCTGCGAGTCCTGCTGCTGTCGAGGTGGCCGGCGGCGGTCCAGCGGGACCGGTGACTGGGCGGGCCGGAGTGCCACGAGCAGCAGGACGATCCCGCCGATCACCAGGGCGGCACCGCCGACGAGGAGGAGGGTCATGCGCCTACCGCCCGCGCAGCGGCGCGGACCCGAAGACGGCCGGCGACACCGTGATCCCCATGTCCTCGAAGCGCTCCATGAACCGCGGTCGGATGCCGGTCGGCACGGGCTTACCGAGGAAGCGGCCCTTGTGGTCGACTCCCGCTGAGTAGTCGAAGACGAAGGCGTCCTGCAGTGTGACGACGTCGCCCTCCATGCCCTGCACCTCGGTGACGTGCGTGATGCGCCGGCTGCCGTCGCGGAGGCGCGAGATCTGCACCACGAGGTTGACGGCAGACGCCAGCTGTTCGCGGATGGCCCGCAGGGGCAGGTCCATGCCGGCCATGAGCACGAGTGTCTCGAGGCGGGCCACGGCGTCCCTGGGCGAGTTGGCGTGGACGGTGGACAGCGACCCGTCGTGGCCGGTGTTCATGGCCTGCAGCATGTCGAGGGACTCCCCGCCACGCACCTCGCCGATGACGATGCGGTCGGGCCGCATGCGGAGGGAGTTGCGGACGAGGTCGCGGATGCTCACGGCGCCCTTGCCCTCGGTGTTCGGCGGGCGGCTCTCCAGGCGCACCACGTGCTGCTGCTGGATCTGCAGCTCGACGGCGTCCTCGATGGTGACGATGCGGTCGCCCTCGGGGAGGAACGAGGACAGCACGTTGAGCAGGGTGGTCTTCCCCGTGCCCGTGCCGCCCGAGACGATGATATTCAGCTTCGCCTTCACGCAGGCGTCCAGCAGTTCGGCCATCTCCGGGGTGAGCGTGCCGAAGTCGATGAGGTTCTGGACCGTCAGGGGGACCTTGCTGAACTTGCGGATGGTCAGCGACGAGCCGTTGACCGCGAGCGGGGGGATGACCGCGTTGACGCGCGAGCCGTCCTCGAGGCGGGCATCCACGAAGGGGGAGGACTCGTCGATGCGGCGACCGACCTTGGAGACGATGCGCTCGATGACGCGGCGCAGGTGCTCCTCGGAACTGAACCGGGAGTCGCTGAGCGTCAGCTTGCCCTGCTGCTCCACGTAGATCTGGTCCATCCGGTTGACCATGATCTCCGTGACCGAGGCGTCGTCGAGGAGGCGCTGGAGCGGGCCGAAGCCGAGGACGTCGTCGGCCACGTCCTGGATGAGGCGGCGCCGTTCATCGGGGCTGAGCGGTACCTGCTCGGCGTCGATGATCTGGCTCAGCTCCTCGCGCGCGACGACCTTCAGGTCCTCCTCGCTGATGGAGGTGTCGCTCGCGCGGGTGCCCATGCGCTCGAACAGGGCGGAGGCCGCGCGTTGCTTGAGGCCCGCGAAGACGTCCACCTTTGCACTGCCGGGTTTCTGGGGTGCGTCGCGGACGACGGCGGGCGCGAGGGTGGCCGGGCGCGGAGGTGCCGGTGGCGCGTCGGGAGCATCGGGCTCGACGACGACGGCGGGCGCGGTCGAGAGCCCTGCGGCCTGGATGCGGGCGGAGAGCTTCATCGGACCACCACGCGGCGGTGCAGCTTCCGCTGCGACTTCGCGCGCCACTCGTGGTCGAACCGCTGCACGAGCTCCGTGAGGCTCTTCGTCGCGGGATCACGGACCTTGTCCTGGAGCAGGGGGACGCCGCGGTTCGTCGCGAGGGTGATGGCCCGGGAGCGGGGGATGGACACATCGACGGGCGCGTTGAGGGTCGCCTCGATGTCCTCCACCGAGAGGCCGGTCTTGGTATCGGCGAAGTTGAGGACCACGTGGCGGGTCTCGGGCAGGAGGTTGAGCTGCTGCAGCACGTCGAGGCCCGTGCGTAGGCCTCGGACGCTCGGCACGTCCATGCCGGTCACCCAGACGGCGTCGGTGCACTGCTCCAGCGCCGCGAGGCTCGGCTCGGTGAGCCCGGGGCCGGTGTCGACGACGACGTAGCGGAACTCCATCGCCAGCTGCTGGATCAGGCGGGTCACCTGGGCCGAGGAGACGCGGTCGGCGTCGGCGGGGTTCTTGGGTCCGCAGAGGGCGTAGATCCCCGAGGGGTGCGGGGTCAGGAAGGCCTTGAGGACCATCGAGTCTTGGGTGGCAGCGCCCGTGACGGCGTCGAGTACCGAGTACTCGGGGGTGAGGTAGAGGCCGGTGCCGACGTCGCCGAACTGGAGGTCGAGGTCCACGATGACCACGCTCATGGGCGCCAGCTTCCCGAGGCCGACGGCCAGGTTCGTGGCGACCGTCGTCTTGCCGACGCCGCCCTTCGGGGAGAACACCCCGATGACGAGGCCGCTCTGTTGCTCGCGGGGCGGCTGCGTCCCGGTGCGCTGGCGGGTCGCGAAGGCCTGGCAGGCGCGCTCGAGCTGGGCTCGGATACTCGCGACGTCCGCCAGCGGGGAGAGGATGTCGCGGACGCCGGCGCGCATGGCCTGCAGGGCGATGTCCGGGTGGTCGTCATGCACCAGCACCACGCTGATCTCCGGGAACGTCACGTCCACGATCAGGGCGAGGCGCAGCGCTTCCTCGATGGCGATACCCGGCCCGAAGACCAGCACCTCCGGCCGCTCGAGTCCCAGCTGGTCGAGGACGGAGGTCGGGTCCCCGGTCAGGACGCTCGCAGGCAGGCTCTTCACATGGCCCTGCAGTCCGCCGGCGACGGCGTGGCGGACCTTCTGCTCGAAGTCCGAGCTGGGGGTGATCAGGACGAATCTGCTCATCGGTACAGTTCCTTGTTCTGGACGATGGGGGAGTCTCCCTCGACCGTCGCGGGCGTTTCCTTGCTCAGCCACAGGGTGGCGTTCTGGTTGGCGTGCACGATCTTCGTCGCCTGGGCGGTGTCGACGGCGATGGTGAGCATGAGGGAGCCGCTCGGCAGCGCCTCGGCCTCGGCGCGGGCCTGCGCTTCAGGATCCGCGGCGGGGTCTGCTGCGACGGGGGTGGGGGCGCGCTGCACGGAGGTGACGAGGATCTTGTGGAGAGCGAGCTTCGTCGTCGGGACGTCCGGCTCCTGCTCGAGACCTCCCGTCTCCAAAGAGATGAACACGCCTACGGTGTCACCAGGGGCGATCTTGCCGCCGACGGCGCGGTCCGGCTCGATCGTGAAGGAAACCTCCTGCAGGCCCTCGGGCACGTCGACGCTGCCGGTCGTTGCGGCGTCATCCGGGTCGACGAGGCGCTCGGCGAGCAGCTGCTCACCGGGCATGAGCTCCACGGCGGTGATCCTGCCCGTGGACGAGTCGAGGTCCTTGAGAGCGGATCCTCCGACCGCGGTGGCCGGCAGGGCCTTGGTGGTGAGGAACGGCTGGAGTTCCTCGGCCGGCGTGCCTGCAGGAACTGCGGTAGCCACCACCAGGACGTCGACCGGGTCGAGGCCCTCGACCGCGCGTGCTTCGGCGCCCTGCGCGTAGCCGAACAGCATCAGGGCTCCGACGAGCGCGAGGACGACGGCGGCGACGCCGGCCAGGAGACGGGATTTCATGGTGAGACCGATCTGTGGTGTTACTGCGTGAGTTGGACGCCGGTTGCGCCATAGGTCATGGGGCCGCCGAGTTCGACGTCGTCGAGCGATACGTAGCGGACGAAGCGGCCGATGAATCCGCGGTCACTGTTGTTGTACTTGTTGTCCTTGAAGTGCTCGGCGGCGTCCGTGAGCATGTACTCGTGGCCCTGGAAACTCCAGCCGCGGATGTCGATGGCGGCAAAGGCGACGATACGGAATTTGCCGTTGCTGCCGGTGCCGGAGGTGTCATCGAACACCGGGAAGAGTTGTACAAGTTCTTCCCCTGCGATCAACTTCGCCTTCCACTCATCGAGACGCGCTCCGCACCCCGCTTTGAGGTTGTTACCCGTGTCCGAGATCACCCAGGGGGAGCTCAGCGAGACTGTCGCCTGGCAGGAACCCGAGGTGTCCTGGACAAGCCAACCGAAGCCGCCAGGAATCTCGTGGCCGGAGGATGTGCCGTGGCAGTTGTCGCCGGTGTCATTGACTCCGTGGGACATCAGGAACTGCAGAGCGCCGTCCGCGGTTCTCGTCGAATCGATTTCACACTTCGAGAAGGTGATGGCCATTGGCGCCTTGGCTTTCGAGGGCCCACCCCACGCTGCTGAGGCGCTCGCGGTGACGTCTGCTGAGGCCACGCCGAGAACATTCGCAAAAATCAAGGAGACGTGATTGGCGCCGGTTCCGGCTTCCTTCGCTCCCGTCGTGACGGTGACGCGACCGGCCGGCTTGTCGAGATTCGTGCTGATCACGCGGGTCGTGGCATCGAGCGCGTTCGCGCTCGCCAGGTTCTGCGCCTCCACCGAGGACGGCGCGCAGTTCACTGAGTCATTCAGATCCTTCGCGCACCGTTGAGCAATGCCGAGGGCAGCCGCGTCGGCGCCGTTCTGCAGTTGCGCCTTCTCGGAGACGAGCATTCCCACGTCGATGGCCAGAGCGGCGAACCCGAGCAGGACGACCATGAGGAGGGCGACGAGGACGCTGACCGCCCCACGCTCTTCTGGTTGGTCGTGGCCGGTTAACCGCCGCATAGCATCGTCCCCTTGCCCTGCATCGCAAATGGACCTGCAATTCCTGTCATGCTGCTCAACTGGTACGCAATCGTCACCTCAACCTGACGGCCGGTGGCACAGGTCGTATAGGAGATGTCGTCCTTCTTGAACTGATACGTCACCACGGGATTCGAAGAGGTCAGTTGCAAAGTGCTCGCTGACTGGCGAGCCGCGCTCGTGGCGTCGCTTCGAACATTCGTGATCGCCATGACACGGGCACCCTCCCGGGCTGCGTTGCTGAGAGTGGCCTGCGCGTTGAAGGCACGCCCGAACTCCATGATGCCGAGGAGGAGCAGTATGAGGACGGGGAGGAGGAGCGCCATCTCTACGGCCGCCGCTCCGCGCTCGTCTACTCGGCTCACTGAACGACCCGCCACCCATCACTTCTTTCTGATTTTCGGCCTCAGCCGAATTAGCGGATTCGGAACGCCGGGAGCGTCCCGCGCAAGAGGTGCGCTCCCGGCGGGATAGCCCTATGACGTGGTCGTGGTCGGGCAGGTGTAGCCCGTGGGGCTGTTTCCGAGCTTGCAAGAGATGTCGTTGAATGAATCACTCAGTCCGTCGCCGAGGAACGTAACTGCAGCGATGATGACGACGGCGATGAGGGCGACCATGATGCCGTACTCGACGGCGGTCGCTCCGTCTTCCTTGCGGACCAGGCGGGGGAGGAGGTGCATACGGGTGTCGGATACGAGGAACATGAGGGAACTCCTGAGGGGGGACGGCGGCTGACCCAGCGCCAGCGCTGCCAGAAACCTAGCAACGGGAACCCGCAGGAAACCGGGTTTGCCCTGATCCTGAGTGAACATTCACGAACCTGCGTCGGGTCTGCACGCGCCCTGCGCAGAACCTGCGCTCGCGCTGCTTCGGGCCCGGGACCCACGACGGCCGGCGCGAGCAGGCCGGCCCGGATCGCGCGGGTAATGGCCGTCTACGCGAACCCGGCCCGAACGCCCTCCAGCGGCAGCCGCCAGCCCCTTTTGACCCGCCCCAGTACGGCAGGCTATCCTTGGGAGTCGTTGTGCGTGTCCCTTCTCGATACGTCTGCGCCCTTCGGAGCGGTTCAGTTGCAGAACCACCTGGCCCGGGGGCGGAGCCGAGATTCACGGGATGACTGGTCGTATTTCAGCCCTCACCTGAAGTTCCGGTAACGCATGAATAAGCTGAGCCCGCGGGTACGGACGTTCTCCGTGGCCACGGGCGACACCGAAATAGAAACGAAGGCCATAACCGTGCGTACGTACACCCCGAAGCCAGGCGACATCAACCGCCAGTGGCACGTAATCGATGCAACCGACGTCGTCCTCGGCCGTCTTGCCAGCCAGACCGCAATCCTGCTCCGCGGAAAGCACAAGCCGACCTTCGCTCCCCACATGGACATGGGCGATTTCGTCATCATCATCAACGCTGAAAAGGTAGCCCTCACCGGCTCCAAGCTCGAGCAGAAGCGCGCCTACCGCCACTCCGGTTACCCGGGCGGCCTGAAGTCCACCACCTACGTGGAACTCCTGGACAAGAACCCAGAGCGCGCAGTCGAGAAGGCCATCCGTGGCATGCTCCCCAAGAACTCGCTGGCTGCCCAGCAGATCGGCAAGCTGAAGGTCTACCGCGGCGCCGAGCACCCCCACGCCGCGCAGCAGCCCAAGACATACGAAATCACTCAGGTCGCCCAGTAGTCCTGGCCACCAGTACTAAAAAATCACTTCAAGGAGAACCGTGGCTGAGAACACTGAAGAGCTGAACGAACCCACTGAGGAGCTCACGAGCTACACCTCAGAGTCCACCGAAGGCGGCGAGACCGCCGTCAAGGAGCGTCCCGCGCTGACCGTCGGCGGCGGAGCCGTCGGACGCCGCAAGGAAGCTGTCGCCCGCGTGCGCCTCGTCCCCGGCACCGGCAAGTGGATCGTCAACGGGCGCGAGCTCGCCGACTACTTCCCGAACAAGCTGCACCAGCAAGAAGTCAATGACCCCTTCAAGCTCCTCGAGCTCGACGGCGCCTACGACGTCATCGCCCGCATCCACGGCGGTGGACCCTCCGGCCAGGCCGGTGCACTCCGCCTCGGAGTCGCGCGCACGCTGAACGAGATCGACCGCGAGAACAACCGCCCCGCCCTCAAGAAGGCAGGCTTCCTGACTCGTGACGCCCGCGTCATCGAGCGCAAGAAGGCCGGTCTCAAGAAGGCACGCAAGGCGCCTCAGTACTCCAAGCGCTGATCCTTTCAGGACACGCGCAGATGCCCGTCCGGGCCTCCCGGGCGGGCATCGTGCTTTAACCTGTTGAGGACCCGCCTTAGCGGTTCCAATCTCTGCACTTAGGATGATCACGATGAGCAAGTTATTCGGAACCGACGGCGTCCGCGGCCTGGCCAATGGCCTGATCACGGCTGAGTTGTCCCTCCAGCTGGCCCAGGCGGCCGCCGTCGTCCTCGGCCACAACGCCTCGGACGGCCGCCGCCCCACCGCGGTCATCGCCCGCGATCCCCGCATCAGCGGTGAGTTCATCGCGGCCGCCGTCGAGGCCGGGCTCGCCAGCTCCGGTGTCGACGTCTACGACGCCGGCGTCCTGCCGACGCCGGCGGCAGCGTTCCTCGTGGCCGATCTCGGTGCCGACTTCGGCGTCATGATCTCCGCGTCCCACAATCCCGCCCCGGACAACGGCATCAAGTTCCTCGCCCGCGGCGGCAACAAGCTCAGCGACGCGCTCGAGGATGCCATCGAGGACGAGATGGCGCGGCCGAGGCTGCGCCCCGTGGCGGGCGAAGTAGGACGCATCCAGCGCTTCGCCGACGCCGAGGACCGCTACGTGGTCCACCTCCTCAAGACCCTCCCGCACCGCCTCGAGGGACTGAAGGTGGTCATCGACTGCGCCCACGGCGCGGCGAGCGGCTGTTCGCCCGAGGTCTTCCGGGACGCCGGCGCGGACATCATCGTCATCGGCGCGGATCCCGACGGCGTGAACATCAACGACGGCTACGGCTCGACGCACCTCGAGAAGCTGCAGTCCGCCGTCCTCGAGCACGGCGCCGACCTCGGCATCGCGCACGACGGCGACGCCGACCGGTGCCTCGCCGTGGACCACGAGGGGACGATCGTCGACGGCGACCAGATCATGGCCGTGATGGCGCTGGCGATGAAGGACGCCGGGAAGCTCAAGGACAACACCCTCGTGGCGACCGTGATGAGCAACCTGGGACTGAAGATCGCGCTGCGCGAAGCGGGCGTCACCATCATGGAGACCGGAGTAGGGGACCGCTACGTCCTCGAGGGGATGCGCGACGGCGGCTACAGCCTCGGCGGCGAGCAGTCCGGCCATGTCATCTTCGCTGAGTACGCCACCACGGGCGACGGCGTCCTGACCGGGCTGCAGCTGGCCTCACGCATGGCAGGGACCGGCAAGAGCCTCAAGGAGCTCGCCGCCGTCATGACGAAACTTCCCCAGGTACTCATCAACGTCAGGGGAGTGGACCGCAGCGCCGCGAACTCGGACGAGGGCGTGCAGGACGCCGTCCGCGAGGCCGAGGCGATCCTCGGCGAGACCGGACGCGTGCTGCTGCGCCCCTCGGGCACGGAGCCGGTGGTGCGCGTCATGGTCGAGGCAGCCGACCTCGTGACCGCCCAGCGCATCGCCGACAGCCTGGCCACGACGGTGCAGGAGCGTCTGTCCCTCGAGACGGTCGCCTGACCCGGCGCCTCCGCCCGCCGGTACGCACTACTCGGCAGCAGCGCATCCCGTCCTCGGCACGACGACGAGCTGCGATTCGGCCGGAAGCTCAACACCCGAGGGGGTCCGGAAAGCGATCGGCAGCCCCCGGGCGCTCGGCCATGCCGTGCTGTCCGTGACCTGGACGTGCACATGGGGCTGCGTACTGTTCCCCGAGTTCCCGCACTCGCCGATCGGCTGACCGGCGCTCACGCGGGTCCCCACGTCGACGCGGAGCGAGGACCTGCGCAGGTGGGCGACCAGCACGAAGGGCCCACCCGGATCCATGGCGATGACCACGTGGTTGCCGGCGATGGCGCCCGCCCCACGCCGGAGGCGCTGTGTCTGCCCGGCCGCGTAGGGCAACAGCGCCAGCTGCGACCGTCGCGCCGCGTGGTCCTCCTCGCCGTCGTGGGCGATGACGACGACGCCGCCGGCCGGTGCGAGCACCGGTGCACCGAACCCGATGAAGTCCTCCGGTGACTCCGTGGCGACGAGGCTCCGCCAGGTCCTGGGCGCCGGACGGCCGCCGGCATCCACGGGGACGAGGTCGATGGCATAGGTGGTGCCCATGAGGTCGGTGCCGTGACTGGGGACGCGACGCGCAGGGCTGTTGCGTGCGCGGAACCTGCCCTGCAGCGGGTACTGCAGCAGCACCGGGTCGCCGCCAGCGGCAGGATGTCCCATGCGCTCCATTGTCATCCTCCCCGCGGCCGTGGGCGAGGGCGCGGGCGGCGCCCTGATTCGAGCGAGGCCTCCACGGCGGCAGGGCCGTGCCCCGACAGGCGCCGTCAGTCCACGCGGGCAGCACCGCTCCGGACGCACGAGGACACCTGCGCCCGGCACGGCCGGTCGCAGCCGGCAGCGCCGCTGGAGGAGCCGTGCGGCGCCCCGACGAGCAGGCGCTCGACGGCGTCGTCGTACCGCGACAGGGCGAACTCCGCGATCAGCGGACTCGGGAGCAGGGGTGCACTCACGACATCGGCGCCGGCCGTCGCCAGCTGGTCGTGGAAGTAGCCGGGGGCCAGCAGGTAGGACGCCACCGCGACCCGCCGGCCCGACCCCGTTCGCAGGGCCGCGACGGCGTCGGGGACGGACGGGACGGCCTTCGATCCGAAGCCCGCTCCCACCCTGCCCGTCCTGAGCTCGGCGAGGACGGCCCGCACCTCGGCGACGTCCTCCACGGCACAGGCGTCGGAGGATCCCGCGGCGGCCAGCACCACGGCGTCGGCGTCGTCCACCCCGGCCTCGGTGAGCCGCTGCTGCAGCACCCGGGCCAGCCGCGGATCCGGGCCCAGCGGGAGAGCCGACACCGTTCCGGGCCGGCTCGCCGCCGCCCGGGCGATGTCCACCTTGACGTGGTAGCCGACGGAGAGCAGCAGCGGCACGATGACAGCCGGCCGGCCGGCCGGAAGGGACGCCACCACGTCCACGAGGTCCGGCTCCTGCACATCGACGTACGCCTCGCGGACCTCCACCTCCGAGCGGAGCGCCGTGATCCCCGCACGCACGGCATCGATCGCACGCCGGCCCTGGGCGTTGTCGGTGCCATGGGAGCAGGCGATGAGGACGGGCGGGAGCCCCGGCACGGGATTCGCGGTCATGGCTGCCATTGAAGCACCGCCCACGCCTCAGGCGGCAACGTGGACCTCGACGATGCCGTCCCTGCACCGCACCGGGTAGGCCTGGAGCCCCTCGCCGCCGGACAGGCAGGCCCCGCTCGCCAGGTCGTAGACCTCCTTGTGGAGGGGCGAGGCGATCGTGGGCGCCGCTCCCCGTGATCCGATGATCCCCCGTGCCATGACAGCGGCCCGGGTCCGCGGATCGATGTTGCCGACGGCGTGCACCCGGTTGCCGGGCAGGCGGAACAGGGCGATCTGCTCCCGGCCCACCAGCGCCGCCTCACCCCAGCACTCCTCGAGGTCGTCGATGCGGCAGACGGCGACCCAGGTGGTACTCGAGGGGGCAGGACGCTGCAGGATGAGCTCGGTCATGGCGTTCTCCTCGGTGACGGGATGCGTTCCTGCAACGCTAGGCGGCGGACGTGTCATCGAGGTCCCGGCGCTGTTGCGCGGCGGTAACGTGCGCCTCACGGCGCGGAGTCCCGCCGGTGAGCCCGAAGTTAACGTGGCGACACATCGGCGACACATCCGGGAAATTGCCTGTTCGTACCGTGGAGGGAGCAGCGGGAGCGCCCCGGTCCGGACGGAAGGCACCACATGAGCGAGACCCGATCATCCCGGCCCGCCGAGGCGGCCGCCGTGCCGCGGGAGCGGCGCGTCGTCGTCGTCGGCGGTGGGCCCGCCGCCCACCGGCTGGTCGAGGCACTGTGGCGGCGCGGCACGGACGGGCTGCACATCACGGTCCTGACCGAGGAGGCCCACGCACCCTACGACCGCGTGGCCCTGAGCAGCGCGCTGACCGGCGACGTGGACCTCGGACTCGGGGAGCCGCTCATGTGGCGGGAGCCCGCGATCCGGCTCGTGACGGGGGAGCGGGCGGTCCGCCTGGACCTCGCGGCGCGGCGCGTCGAGGGCGCCTCCGGCGAGAGATACGCGTACGACGACGTCGTGCTGGCCACCGGCTCGGATGCCGTGCGCCTGCCCCTGCCGGGGTCGGAGCACGCCGCGGTCTACCGCACCCTCGACGACGTGCAGTGGCTGCGCACCGAGACGGCGCGGCTGGCGGCCGCCCTCGGCCGGGCTCCCCGCGCCGTCGTCATCGGGGGCGGGCTGCTCGGCCTCGAAGCAGCCGGCGGACTCCAGCAGCTCGGTGCCTCGTCCACGGTGGTCAACCGCGCCGGCTGGCTGATGAACGCGCAGCTCGACCAGGGCGGCGGCCAGGCGCTCGGCCGGCTCATCAGCGCGAAGGGGCTGGGCATCCACTGCGGAGGGGCGCCCGTCGCCATCGGGACGGACGACGGCGGCAGCGTCACGGGCGTGACCCTGAGCGACGGCGCCGTCCTCCCGGCCGACCTCGTGGTGTTCGCCGTCGGCATCCGGCCGCGCGACGAGCTCGCCCGTGACGCGGGACTCGACGTGGCACCCCGCGGCGGCGTGGTGATCAGCGCGGCCTGCGGGACCGGGAGGCCCGGCGTCTGGGCGATCGGGGAGGTGGCGAACTACGAGGGCGTCAGCATGGGGCTGGTGGCTCCCGCGAACGCGATGGCGGAGGTCTGTGCCGACGGCATCCTCGGAGGCCACGCCAGCTTCCCCGGCTTCGACACCGCCACCAAGCTCAAGCTCTCGGGCGTCGAGGTCGCGAGCTTCGGCGACGCGCTCGCGGAGACGGACGGCAGCCTCGAGATCGTCTACGCCGACCCCGCCCGGGGGCTCTACCAGAAGCTCGTGGTCACCGACGACGCCAGGACGCTCCTCGGCGGGATCTTCGTGGGCGACACCGCACCCTATTCCGCGCTGCGACCGCTGCTGGGACGCGAGCTGTCCGCCGAGCCCGGCGCCTACCTCTCCTCGGCCGGGGGAGGCGACGCCCCGTCGTCGGACCTGCCCGACGACGTCATCCTCTGCTCCTGCAACAACGTGACGGCCGGGGACTGCCGGTCCGCGGTCCACGGACTCGGCCCTGACGGGTCCGCCGCGGAGCCCGCGCTCGACCTCCCGGCCCTCAAGGCGTGCTCGCGCGCCGGCACCCAGTGCGGCTCCTGCGTCCCCATGCTGAAGAAGCTGCTCGACACCGAGCTCACGAAGGCGGGCCGGGCCGTCACGAAGGGCATCTGCGAGCACTTCGCGATGTCACGGCCCGAACTCTTCGAAGCCATCCAGGCCCTCGATCTCGCGTCCTTCCAGGAGATCATCCGGCGGTTCGGTGCCTCCGAGGAGGCGAGGGCCGGCCACGGCTGCGACATCTGCAAGCCGGCCATCGGCTCCATCCTCGCCACGCAGCGCGGGGAGTACGTGCTCGACGGCGGACGCGGGGTCCTGCAGGACACTAACGACCGCGCACTCGCGAACATGCAGCGCAACGGCACCTACTCCGTGGTGCCCCGCATCCCCGGCGGGGAGATCACGCCGCAGAAGCTCGCGGTCATCGCGCAGGTCGCCGAGCAGTTCGGCCTGTACGTGAAGCTCACCGGCGCGCTGCGGATCGACCTCTTCGGGGCCAGGCTGGAGCAGCTGCCGGAGATCTGGAAGATCCTGGTCGAGGCCGGGTTCGAATCCGGGCAGGCCTACGGCAAGGCGCTGCGGAACGTGAAGTCCTGTGTGGGGTCCACCTGGTGCCGGTTCGGCGTGCAGGACTCCGTGGCGATGGCCATCGAGCTGGAGCTGCGGTACCGCGGGCTGCGGGCCCCGCACAAGTTCAAGATGGGCGTGTCGGGGTGCGCCCGCGAGTGCGCGGAGGCTAGGGGCAAGGACGTCGGTGTGATCGCCACCGACCAGGGCTGGAACCTCTACGTCGGGGGGAACGGCGGCTTCCAGCCCGCGCATGCGCAGCTCCTCGCCCAGGACCTCGACGGCGAGACCCTCATCCGGTACATCGACCGCTACCTCATGTACTACATCCGCACCGCCGACCGAATGCAGCGCACCGCGCGGTGGATGGACGAGCTCGACGGTGGCCTCGACCACGTGCGCGACGTCGTCATCGGGGACTCCCTCGGCATCGCCGCGGACCTCGAGGCCGCGATGGCCCGGCACGTCGAGCACTACGAGGACGAATGGGCCGCCACCTTGAAGGACCCGGACAGGCTCCGCCGCTTCAGGTCCTTCGTCAACGCACCCGACGCCGCCGACCAGTCGATCGTCCTCGTCGAGGAGCGCGGCCAGCGCCGCCCCGCCACGCAGGCGGAGATCGACGCCGGAGCCGCCCGGGTGGGTCTGGGCGCAGTGATCCCCGTCCGCGTCCCGACGGGACCGGCCGCAGCAGAGAACCTGGAGGGCTGAGCCGTGCACCTGGATATCGACCTGACCGGACGCCGCGTGGTGGTGGTCGGACACGCGCGGGAGGCGCGGCGGATCGTCACCCGGTACCGCGCCGCCGGAGCCGACGTCGATCGGTTCGACACGGTCGCGTCCGCCGTCGATGAGCTCGACGGCGCCACCCTGGTGGTGCGGGTGGACGGCGCTGCCGCGGCACTACCGCAGGCGCCCGTGCAGGACGGCGTCCTGCGGCAGCGGTGCAGGGACGCCGGCGTGCTCCTGACCCGGGCACCGGCCGCCTCGGACAACGGGCACGTGAGCCTGGTCGGCGGCGGACCCGGCGCCCGGGGACTCCTGACCCTCGACGCGGCCGCCGCGCTCCGGGACGCCGACGTCGTCCTCTACGACCGGCTGGGGCCCACGGAGTCCCTGGCCGAGCTGGCGCCCTCGGCGGAGCTCGTCGACGTCGGGAAGCTGCCCGGCCACCACCGCGTACCGCAGGCCGGCATCAACGCCCTCCTGGTGCAGCACGCCCTCGCCGGACGGCACGCGGTGCGGCTGAAGGGCGGCGACCCCTTCGTGTTCGGACGCGGGAGCGAAGAGCTCGCCGCGTGCCTCGAGGCGCGGGTGCCCTGCACCGTGCTGCCGGGCATCAGCTCGTCGATCGCCGTCCCGGCGGCCGCGGGCATCCCCGTCACGCATCGCGGCGTCAGCCACCTCTTCACCGTGGTCTCCGGACACGCACCGCTGACCGACGACGAACACCTCCACCTCGCCGGCCTCGGCGGGACCATCGTGGTCCTCATGGGCGTCTCGACGCTGCCCCAGCTGGTCGCGGGTCTCGGCAGGGCGGGGATGCGTCCCGACATGCCGGTCGCCGTCGTCGAGCGCGGGTACAGCGCATCACAGCGGACGACGTCGGGGACGCTGTCGACGATCGTCACCGCCGCGGGTGCCGCACGTTGCCAGTCGCCCGCGGTCCTGGTCATCGGCGAGGTGGTGAGGGTGGGGCTCCAGCTGCAGGGCAGCGCCGCGCACCTCGCGCGTCTGACGGAGTCGCTGGCGTGATGACCGAAGCCATCCGTTCCACAGGCTCCGGCGGCCAGCTGGCCGGATTCCGCATCGGTGTGACCTCGGACCGCCGGTCCAGTGATCTGATCGACGCCCTCGAGCGGCGGGGCGCCTCGGTGTTCCACGCACCGGCACTGAAGATCGCACCGATCGCGGAGGATGTGGCGCTCCTCGCGGACACCGCCGCGGTGGTGTCCGCCCGCCCGGACCTCTTCGTCATCACGACCGCGTACGGGATGCGCCGCTGGTTCGAAGCCGCCGATGCCGCGGGGCTGGGCGACGACCTGCTCGACGTGCTCGGGAACGGCCGGATCCACGTCCGGGGCCCGAAGGCCAGGGGAGCAGTGCGCGCGGCCGGGCTGGACGACGTCGGCATCAGCTCCGACGAGACGACGGCGACCCTCGTGGACCAGCTGCTCCAGGAGGACCTCGCGGGCCTCACGATCGGCGTCCAGCTGCACGCCTACGCCGACGAGCACCAGCTCGAACGGCTCCGGGCCGCGGGCGCCACGCTGCTCACCGTCACGCCCTACCGGTGGATCAAGCCGGAGGGCTCGGAACGCCTGCCGCGGCTCATCGAGGCCGTGTGCGCCGGGCAGCTCGACTGCGTCACGTTCACGAGCGCACCGGCGGTCGACGCCCTGTTCAGCACCGCGGCCGAGCAGGGCCTGCAGGAGGACCTCGTGCACCGGTTCCGGCACGGCGTCCTCGCGGCGGCCGTCGGGCCGGTGACGGCGCAGCCCCTGCTCGACGCCGGGATCACGCCCATCGTCCCCGGGCGGTTCCGCATGGGTGCGCTGATCCGACTGGTCTGCGACCAGCTGGCCGAGCACCACGTGGAGCAGCTCTCCACGCGCTCCGGCCACGTCGAGGTGCGCGGCCGGGCCGTGCGGGTGGACGGCGTCGAGGTGGATCTCGCCCCCGCCCAGCTGGCGCTTTTCAAGGCCCTGCTGTCGGCCCGCGGCGCGGTCCTCAGCCGGGAGGCCCTGACCAACCTCCTCACCCCCGCCGGTGCGGCGCACGCGCTCGACATGAGCGTCAACCGCCTGCGGAAGTCCCTGCCGGACCCGACCCTGATCGAGACGGTCGTCAAGCGCGGGTACCGGCTGCACCTCTGACCGGACCCACCTCCGACCGGACCCACCTCCGACCCTGACCGGCGCCGCGTCACGAGGCGACCGTCACGACGCGACCGCTGCGGCGAAGTGCCGCTCGATGACGGTCCGGATGTCGTCGTGGCATCCGCCGCACCCCGTCCCGGCCCGTGTGGCGGTCGAGACGTCCTGCACGGAGGCGCAGCCGGCGGCCACGGACTCCTGCACGGAGCCGCGGGTGACCCCCGCGCACCGGCACAGCGTGGCGGCCGGGCCGGGAGGTGAGGCGGCCAGCAGTCCCTCCGCGCTGTCGAGCCGCAGCAGGCTGGAGCGATCCGCCGGGAGTTCGCTGCCGCGCTCGAACAGCAGGACCAGTTCGGCGCCCGTGCGCGGCATCCCCACGCATACGAGGCCGGTGAGGACGCCGTCGCGCGTGACCATCCTCGCGTAGCGTCCGTGCCCCGGGTCCGCCCACTCCGCCACCGCGAGGCCCGGCTCCACCGTCCACGGATCCGCGTCCGTCTCACCCGCGACCACGGCGTCGACGCCGCGGGCCTTCAGCACGACGACGGCGTCACGGCGTCCGGCAGCCCCGGCGTCGGGCCCTCCACCAGATCCGTCGCTCGGCCCGCGGGCGTCCCCGGACAACTCCGCGGCGAAGGCTTCCCCGAGGTCGTCCGCCTGCTGCCAACCCGGGCCGATGAGGCCCTGGGGGGCGGTGACGCCCGCGCACGCCTCACAGGAGAGGCGGAGGCAGCACACCTCCGCGCAGTCGCCGATGGCCCAGATGTCCTCCGTGCCGACCGCTCGCAGCGAATGGTCCACGAGGATGCCGTCCGCGACCGCCAGGTCGCTGCCCTCGGCGAGCTCCGTGCGCGGACGCACGCCGCATGCGAGCACGAGCGCGCCGCCGTCGATGCGGGTCCCGCCCTCCAGACCGACGCCCGCGAATCGCCCGTCCTCCAGCTCGATCCCCGTGGACGTCCCGGCCACCACGTTGATGCCGGCGTGCCGCAGCGCGGTCGCCAGCACCCGCGCGCCGTCCCCGAGGAGCCGTTCCATGGGGGAGCGGCCGTGGTGGAGGAGGGTGATGCGCCCACCCTCCTCGGCCGCGGCGAGGGCGGCCTCGATCCCGAGGATGCCGCCGCCCAGTACGACGATCCGCTGCTGCGCGGCGAGCGCGGCGGCCACCGCCCGGGCGTCGCGGAGGTCGCGGAGGAAGCTGACCCCCGGTGGGAGCGGCGAGGTCTCGGGCCCCTCCAGCCCCGTCAGCCGCGGGCGGACGGGGCGGGAACCGGTCGCGAGGACCAGCCGGTCGTAGTCGACGGCCTCGCCACCGGTCAGCAGCACGCGGCGGAACGGCCGGTCGATGCGCGCCACGCAGGCGCCGAGGCGCACGTCGATGCCCGAGGACCGGAGCGTGTCGGCGTCGGCGAGCCGGATGGCGGCTTCAGGGGTACGGCCGACGGCGACATCGGCGACGAGCACGCGGTTGTAGGCGGCGTCGGCCTCCTGCCCGATCACGGTCAGGGAGACCAGCCCCGCGGCGACGAGGGGTTCGAGGTGTTCGACGAGCCGCGCCGCGACGGGTCCGAAACCGACGACGACGACGCGGCACGGGACGGAGGATTCCGGCGGTCTCACGCGACGACCTCCAGTCCGTCCGTGCGGACGCCGTCGTCCAGCGGGACCAGACGTGCCACGCGGACGGGCGTCGTCTTGAACTCCGGCATGCCCGACACCGGGTCGGTGCTGCCGCCCGTCAGGAGGTTGGCGGACCCGGCGTCCGCGAAGTGGAAGGCCAGGAAGACCGTGTCCTGCCGGATGTCGGGGGTGAGATCCGCCAGCGCCCGGGCCTCGCCGTGGGGGCTGGTCACGACCACGCGCTCGCCCTGCGCGATGCCGAGGTCCTGCGCGGTGGAGGGGTGGAGCTGCAACCGTGGGACCGGTTGTGCCGCGAGCAGCGCCGGGACGCGCCGGGTCTGGGTGCCGGATTGGTAGTGCTCGAGGAGCCGGCCCGTGGCCAGGAGCAGGGGGCCCGGCCGGCGCGCCGCCGCCGCAGCGGTCCGCGGGACGACGGGGACCAGCACGGCACGGCCGTCGGCGTGCGCGAAGGCGTCGACGAACAGCCGCGGTGTCCCGGTGCTGCCCGCCGGGTACGGCCAGTACGCGGGGGCGCCGCTGTCGAGCACGCCGTAGTCGAGTCCCGAGTAGTCCGCGATGCCGCCGGCGCTGGCGCGGGCGAGCTCGTCGAACATGGTGGACGGGTCCTCGCTGAACCGGGAGGGCGCGTCCAGTCGACGCGCGAGCTCCTGCATGACCCACAGCTCGCTCCGGGCACCGGGGGGCGGTTCGACGGCCCGGCGCCGCCGCAGGATCCTGCCCTCCAGGTTCGTCACCGTGCCGTCCTCCTCGGCCCACTGCAGGACCGGCAGGACGACGTCCGCGAGCGCCGCGGTCTCCGACAGGAAGAAGTCGGACACCACGAGGAGGTCGAGGGAGCGCAGGCCCTCGATGACCGTGGCGGCGTCGGGCGCGGAGACGGCGACGTTCGCGCCGTGCACGAAGAGGCAGCGCGTGCCGCCCGGCCTCCCGAGCGAGGCGAGGAGCTCGACGGCGGGCAGGCCCGGCCCGGGGATCAGCTCCTCCGGAACGCCCCAGACGGCGGCGACGTGGGCCCGCGCCACCGGGTCCGTGATCTTCCGGTAGCCCGGGAGCTGGTCGGCCTTCTGCCCGTGCTCCCGACCGCCCTGCCCGTTGCCCTGGCCCGTGAGCGTCCCGTAGCCGCTGTGGGCCGTGCCCGGGAGTCCGAGGAGCAGCGCGAGGTTGATCGCGGCCGTCGTCGTGTCGGTGCCGTCGGCGTGCTGCTCGATGCCCCGGCCGGTCAGGATGTAGGTGCCCTGGCTGCCGTCCGAGCCGCGCCGGGCCCCCGCGGCGAGGAGCCGCGCCACGGCGCGCAGCGACGCCGCAGGGACACCCGTGATGCCCTGTACGCGTTCCGGCCACCACTGCGCGAGGCCACGGGCGACGCCGTCGTACCCGCTGGTCCGCGCCTCCAGGAAGCGGTTGTCCGTCAGGCCCTCCGCCACCACGACGTGGGCCAGGCCCAGGAGCAGGACGAGGTCCGTGCCGGGGGTGGGCTGCAGGTGGATCCCCTTGCCCTGGTCGGTCAGCCGGGCGGTCGCCGACCGCCGGGGGTCGACGACGACCAGGCCGCTCGCGGCCTGGGCTCCTCCCAGATGCTGGACGAAGGGGGGCATGGTGTCGGCGGCGTTCGAGCCGAGGAGCAGGACCACGGACGCTCCGCCGAGGTCCTCGAGGGGGAAGGGGAGGCCGCGGTCGAGGCCGAAGGCCCGGTTGCCCGCGGCGGCCGCCGAGGACATGCAGAACCGGCCGTTGTAGTCGATGCGGGACGTGCGCAGCGCGAGGCGGGCGAACTTGCCGAGCGTGTAGGCCTTCTCGTTGGTGAGCCCGCCGCCACCGAACACCGCGACGGCGTCCCGGCCGTGCCCGGCCTGGATACTCAGGACGCGGTCGCTGATGAGGTCCAGGACGGTGTCCCACGCGGCTTCCCGGAGGACGCCGTCGGCGTCGCGGAGCAGCGGCGCGGTGAGGCGGTCGGGATGCCGGAGCAGCTCCGCGGCGGACCAGCCCTTGCGGCACAGCCCGCCCCGGTTGGTGGGGGAGTCGCGGCCGTCGACGCGGGCACCGCCGTCGTGCGTACCGGACGCGGTGACCGTCATGGCGCACTGGAGGGCGCAGTAGGGGCAGTGTGTGTGCTGTCCGGTCGCTGCCTGCTGCATCGGTCAGACCTTGCTGAGGGTCGAGGACCGGCGGAGGTAGAAGAACCAGGTGACGGCGAGCATGAGGACGTACCCTCCGACGAAGCCGTAGAACGCGCCGTCGTAGCTGCCCGAGGCGCCCTTCGAGGCGTTGAGCACCTGCGGGATGAGGAAGCCGCCGTAGGCGCCGACCGCCGAGATCAGCCCGAGGGCGGCGGCGGACTTGCGGGCGGTGCTCACCGATTCCCGGAGTTCGGACCCTGCTGCGGCGCCGCGCCGGGCGAAGATGACGGGGATCATGCGGTAGGTCGCCCCATTGCCGGCACCGGCTGCCGCGAAGAGGACGAGGAAGAGCCCGAGGAAGAGCCAGAAGTCGGCCAGGGGGAGCGTCCAGACGACGGCCAGGGCGATCGCGGCCATGACCGCGAAGGCGCACACGGTGATCACTGCTCCGCCGAACCGGTCGGCCAGCCGGCCGCCGAAGGGCCGGGCGAGGGACCCCACCAGGGGACCGAGGAACGCGAGGGACAGCGTCGCCGGTCCCATGGCGATCGTGGAGAAGGCGGGGAAGGAATCGACGATCAGCTTCGGGAAGACTCCGGCGAATCCGATGAACGAGCCGAACGTCCCGATGTAGAGCAGCGCCATGATCCACAGGTGCGGCTCACGGACGGCCGCCAGGGACCCGGCGAGATCACTCCGGGCACTGGAGAGGTTGTCCATGAACTTCCAGGCACCGAAGGCGGCGGCGAGGATCAGGGGCACCCAGATCCAGCCGGCGAGGGGCAGGTCCAGGGTCGCGGCGGCGCCGAGGGCGACGACGATGGGCACCACCAGCTGGGCGACGGCGGCGCCGAGGTTGCCGCCCGCCGCGTTCAGGCCCAGCGCCCACCCCTTCTCCCGGGCGGGGTAGAAGAACGTGATGTTCGCCATCGAGCTCGCGAAGTTGCCGCCGCCGAAGCCGGCCAGCGCCGCCACGGCGAGCATCACCCCGAACGGGGTCTCGGGGTTCGAGACGCACAGTCCGAGTCCGATGGTCGGGATCAGCAGGAGCAGCGCGGAGATGATGGTCCAGTTCCTGCCACCCAGCCTCGGCACCATGAAGGTGTAGGGGATGCGCAGCGTCGCCCCGACGAGGGACGGCATGGAGATCAGCCAGAAGATCTGCGAGGTGGAGAAGGTGAAGCCCGCCGCCGGCAGGTACACGACGACGATCGACCACAGCTGCCAGACCACGAACCCGAGGAACTCGCAGGCGATCGACCACTGCAGGTTGCGCCGCGCGATGGACCTGCCGCCGCTGTTCCACTGGGTGGTGTCCTCGGCGTCCCAGTTGTCGATCCACCGGCCGGGGCGGTGGACCAGCGGGGGTGCGCTCGCGACAGGCGCGGGAGTCGCCGTCGCACGTGCGGGAGATGCTGCTTCGTCGATGCTCACGGACGTCCTCCAGGGGCTGGTGTGGCTGCTTCCCCCCGACGCTAGTGAGCGCGCGTTTCCGTCCCCTGCGTGCTGCGTAAACGCTCCGTGACGTTCACCTATCCGCGCCGGATCGGTACGGTGAGGTCCTGGGTGCACGCTGCGCGGACACCCGATCCCGCGAAGGGGGACGATCATGAGGGTGCTGGTCACCGGATCCACGGACGGCCTCGGGCTGGCAGCGGCGGAGGCCCTCCTGCAGGAGGGTCACGACGTCGTCGTGCACGCCCGCACCGGGAGCCGTGCCGGCGCTCTCGCGCCCCTCACCGCTCAGGGAGCGGGGCTCGTGGTGGGGGATCTCGAGGACCGGCAGGCGGTCCTGCGGATCGCCACCGAGCTGAACGCGGGCGGGGGGACCCCCGACGCCGTCATCCACAACGCGGGAGTCTGGAGCGGCACCGCCGTCATGCCCGTCAACGTGATCGCCCCGTACCTCCTGACCGCACTGCTCGAGGGTCCGCGGCGCCACGTGTACCTCAGCAGCGGGTCGCACTACAGCGGGCGCCCGTCCCTCGACGGCGTCGACTGGCGGGGCCGTACGCCCGGCCACTACGGGGACAGCAAGCTCTTCCTCACCGCCTTCTCCGCCGCGCTGGCACGCCTGCGTCCGGACGTCCTGAGCAACGCGGTGGATCCGGGATGGGTCCCCACGAGGATGGGCGGGCCCGATGCACCCGATGATCTCGACCTCGGCCACCGGACCCAGGTGTGGCTCGCCACGGGAGAGGATTCCGAGGCACTCATCACCGGCGGGTACTGGTTCCACCGCCGGCGGCGGCAGCCCCACGACGCCGTGCGGGACATCGCGTTCCAGGACCGCCTGCTCGAGGCACTGGCCGGGGAGACCGGCGTGTCCCTGCCGGTCGGCCGCCCGGACGGCCGGTGAGGGGACGCGCCGCGCTCAGTACGAGGGCGCCGCGGGCAGGCCGAAGTGCTCCTCCAGGGTCTGCGTCCCGGCCGCCTCCATGGCCAGCGAGACGTCCCGGCCCACGTACCGGAAGTGCCAGGATTCCGCCGAGAAGCCGGTGATCTCGTGGAACCCGAGCGGGTAGCGGAGGATGAACCCGAAGTCGGCCGCGTTGGCCGCCGCCCACTGCCCGGCGGGCGTGTCCCGGAAGCAGCGCACCAGGGTGCAGGCGCCGTCGGCCTGGGCGAGGTCGAAGGCGAGGCCCGTCTGGTGCTCCGAGTAGCCGGGGCGGGCCGACACGGTGTCCGCACCGGCCGGACCACCGTACTGGCCCACCCAGTACGCGTAGGTCGATTCCTGGTCCGCGAAGGAGCGGTACCCGCTGACCATGGCCAGGCCCACGCCGTCCGCCGCGGCCGCCGCGAACATCTCCTCCACGGCCTCGGCGGCATCGGGGCGCAGGAGGTCGAACCCGGTGGGCGTGGCGACGTCGGGCCGGCGCAGGTCGGCGGGCGCGTAGTCCAGCGGGGTCAGGGGCCTGCGCTTGTTGACGACGACGTCGATGGCCACGGGGTCGGTGTGCGCGCTCGCGGCGGGGGCAGGGGGTGCCGACGACGCCGGAGGGGGTGCCGACGCCGGACCGCTCCCGGCGGGACGGGGTTCACGCTGGGGCGGGGCCGGCAGGTCCGTCGTCGTCCGGGTGGGCCCGGCCGGGTCCGACGCCGGAGCCGGGGGAGCGGTGCTCCCCGCAGCCGTGGTACCCGACGCGGTGCCGGAAGGCGTAGCGGGGGCAGGATCCGGCCCGGAACACGCCGAGAGCGTCACTGCGAGGACGACGAACGCGACCGACGGCAGGACGCGCACGGTCAGGTCTTCCGGAGGAGCATGCGGCGCACCGAGTGGTCGGCGTCCTTGGTGAGCACCAGCTGCGCCCGCCCGCGCGTGGGCAGGACGTTCGCCACGAGATTGGGCTCGTTGATGCGCTCCCAGATGCTGGTCGCCGTCCGGCGGGCTTCCTCGTCGCTGAGGTCGGCGTACCGGTGGAAGTAGGACTCGGGCTTGGCGAACGCACTGGAGCGCAGCGACTGGAAGCGGTGGACGTACCACTCCTTGATGTGGGCGGTCTTCGCGTCGACGTAGATGGAGAAGTCGAAGAAGTCGCTCAGCGCGAGTCCCGTGATGCCGTCCGGCCGCGGACGCGCCGGGGCCAGGACGTTGAGGCCCTCGACGATGAGGACGTCCGGCCGGCGGACCACCACCTCGCGGCCCGGCACGATGTCGTAGGTCAGATGCGAGTACGAGGGGGCGCGGACCTCGGCGGCACCGCTCTTGACCTCGCTGACGAAGCGCAGGAGCCGCCGGCGGTCGTAGGACTCCGGGAAGCCCTTGCGCTGCATGAGGCCCCGACGCTCCAGCTCCGCGTTCGGGTACAGGAAGCCGTCCGTGGTGATCAGGGCCACGTCGGGGGTGTCCGGCCAGCGCCGCAGGAGCTCGCGGAGCACCCTCGCCGTCGTCGACTTGCCCACCGCCACGGACCCGGCGACGCCGATCACGAAGGGCGTGCGCGTGGTGCGCTCGCCGAGGAACGTGTTGGTGGCCGCGTGGAGCTGGCCGGCCGCCGCCGTGTAGAGGTTCAGCAGGCGGGAGAGGGGGAGGTAGACCTCGCGCACCTCGTCGAGGTTCAGGGCGTCACCCAGGCCGCGCAGGCGCTGGACGTCCTCGACGTTCAGGGGGCTCCTGATCTCGTGGGACAGGCGGGACCACATCTGGCGGTCGAGTTCGACGAAGGGGGTGAAGGATTCGGCATTGATGGCCTGCTGCGTCCCCGTGCCTCTGTCATTCACCCGACGATTCTGCCCGGTGGCCTGCGCATTAACAAACACGGCCACCGGTACGCTAGGTGTCATGTGTGGAATCGTGGGATATGTAGGCCGGGACAACGGCCAGGGATCGTCGGCGCTTGACTCTGTCGCCCCGGCGTTCGATCAGGAACCGTCCGAAGCGCAGCACGGCGCGCTCGACGTCGTCATGGAGGGCCTCAGGCGCCTCGAATACCGCGGGTACGACTCCGCCGGGGTGGCAGTGATCACCCCGACCGGCATCGAGTCGCGGAAGAAGGCCGGCAAGCTGACGAACCTCGTCGGGGAGCTGGCGGAGAACCCGCTGCCGCGCTCGCTGACCGGGATCGGGCACACGCGGTGGGCGACCCACGGCGGACCCACCGACGAGAATGCGCACCCGCACCTCGCCGACGGCGACCGGCTCGCGCTGATCCACAACGGGATCATCGAGAACTACGCCGAACTGAAGGCGGAACTGACCGGTGAGGGACTGAGCTTCATCTCGGACACCGACACCGAGGTCGCCGCCGGGCTCGTCGGCCAGCTGTACCGGGGGCTCGTCGAGAGCGGCGCCCAGGGCGATCTCCTGACCCTCGCCCTGCAGCAGGCATGCCAGCGCCTCGAAGGGGCGTTCACGCTCCTCGCCATCCACCAGGACCAGCCCGGCGTCGTCGTCGCCGGCCGCCGCAACTCACCGCTCGTGGTGGGACTGGGCGACGGGGAGAACTTCCTCGGCTCCGACGTCTCCGGGTTCATCGACTTCACGCGCCGCGCCGTCGAGCTCGGCCAGGACCAGATCGTCACCATCACGCCCGACGACGTCACCATCACCGATTTCTTCGGCGCCCCCGCCGAGGGCACGGAGTTCCACGTCAGCTGGGACGCCGCGGCCGCCGAGAAGGGCGGCTTCGACTCCTTCATGGAGAAGGAGATCCACGACCAGCCCGACGCCGTCGGCCAGACCCTCCTCGGCCGTTCCGACGTCGACGGCAACCTGATGCTCGACGAGCTGCGCATCGACGAGACGATCCTGCGCTCGGTCGACAAAATCGTGGTGCTCGCCTGCGGCACCTCGGCCTACGCCGGCCAGGTGGCCAAGTACGCCATCGAGCACTGGTGCCGCATCCCCACCGAGGTGGAGCTGTCCCACGAGTTCCGGTACCGCGACCCGATCGTCACCGAGAAGACGCTCGTCGTCGCGATCTCCCAGTCCGGCGAGACCATGGACACGCTCATGGCGGTCCGCTACGCCCGCGAGCAGGGCGCGAAGGTCGTCGCGATCTGCAACACCAACGGCTCCACGATCCCGCGCGAGTCGGACGCCGTGCTGTACACGCACGCCGGCCCGGAGATCGCCGTCGCCTCCACGAAGGCGTTCCTCGCGCAGATCACCGCCGCCTACCTGCTGGGCCTGTACCTCGCCCAGCTGCGCGGCAACAAGTACCGGGACGAGATCGCCGACGTGCTCACGGATCTCTCGAGCATCCCCGCCAAGATCCAGTCCATCCTCGACGACGCCGACAAGATCAAGCAGCTCGGCGCGGACATGGCCAACGCCAAGTCGGTCCTGTTCCTCGGCCGCCACGTGGGCTTCCCCGTGGCGATGGAGGGGGCCCTGAAGCTCAAGGAGCTGGCCTACATCCACGCCGAGGGCTTCGCCGCGGGCGAGCTCAAGCACGGGCCGATCGCCCTGATCGAGGAGGGCCAGCCCGTCGTCGTGGTGATGCCGTCCCCGAACGGCCGCGACTCCCTGCACGCCAAGGTGGTGTCCAACGTCCAGGAGATCCGCGCGCGCGGCGCTGTGACGATCGTCATCGCGGAGGAGGGCGATACCTCGGTGGAGGCGTACTCGGAGCACGTGTTCTACGTGCCCGAGTCCCCGACGCTGCTCGCACCGCTGCTGACCACGGTGCCGCTGCAGATCTTCGCCCTCGCCCTGGCCAGCGCCAAGGGCTACGACGTCGACCAGCCGCGCAACCTGGCGAAGTCGGTCACGGTTGAATAGTCCCTTCCCGGTGCCGCTGCGGAGCTCCGCGGCGGCACCCGGCCGGGTGCGGGTGTGATCGTCGGCATCGGCGTCGACGTCGTGGACGTCGAACGCTTCCGGCAGCAGCTCGAACGCACCCCGGCGCTCCTCGAGCGTCTGTTCGTGCCCGCCGAACGCCACCTGAACACCCGGTCGCTCGCCGCGCGTTTCGCGGCCAAGGAGGCCGTCGCGAAAGCGGTCGGCGCTCCCGTGGGCATGAACTGGCAGCACTGCACCATCGCGGTGGACGAGACCGGCGCGCCGTCCGTCGTGGTGGACGGGACCGTGGCCGAGGCCGCCGCCGCCCGGGGCGTCCAGACGTGGCATCTGTCCATCAGCCACGACGGCGGGCTCGCCACGGCCATGGTGGTGGCCGAGGGCAGCATACCGGCAGGCCGCCAATAGTAACCTTGCTGATTATCGTCTGGCTTACCGCTAAGCTCGATCATATGCTCCAAGCATTTTCCGGTGGTGACGTCCGCGCTGCGGAGGCACCACTCCTCGACGCCGGCCAGGGTGACGCCCTGATGCAGCGGGCTGCCCACGGCCTGTTCGGCGTGGCCCTCGGCCTGCTGCGCGAGGCCGGTCGCGGCACCTACGGGGCCACCGCCGTCGTGCTGGCCGGGAGCGGGAACAACGGCGCTGATGCGCTGTACGCGGGGGAGCGTCTCCTGCGGCGGGGCGTCGGGGCAACGGCGATCCTCACGGCGGACCGCGTCCACGACGCTGCGCTCGAGGCTTTCACGCACGCCGGCGGGACGAGCGTCCGCCTGGGTGATGCCCCCGACCTCGCCGCCCTGGCGGCCCATGCGGCCGCCTCCGACATCCTCCTCGACGGGATCCTCGGCACCGGTGCCGCCGGCGGCCTGCGCGGCCCCGCCGCGGACTTCGTCCGGGCCTTCGACGCGGCAGCCGGCCCGCATGCGACCCGATCCACGATCGTCGTCGCCTGCGACCTGCCGAGCGGCATCGGCGTGGACACCGGCCGCATCGACGGGCCCGTCCTCCTCGCGGATGCGACAGTCACCTTCGGGGCCGCGAAGCCCGGCCTCCTGATCGGCGACGGCGCGGTGGCGGCCGGTGAGCTGAACGTGGTCGACATCGGCCTCGACTTCTCCGGGTTCACGCCGGCCGCGCGCAGCCTCCAGGGCGCCGACGCCGCAGCCGTCCTCCGCCTGCCCGGGGCGCACGACCACAAGTATTCGCGCGGGGTGCTCGGCGTCGCCGCGGGATCCACGCGCTACCCGGGAGCTGCCGCCCTCGCCGTCGGTGCGGCGCTGGCCACCGGAGTCGGGATGGTGCGCTACCTCGGCCCCGACGCCGTCGCCGCGCTGGTCCACCAGTGGAACCCCGAGGCCGTGGCGTCCACCGGATCGATCGCCGAGGCGCGCTCCCAGGCATGGCTCGTCGGCCCCGGTGCCGTGGACGACGACGACCAGCGGCGCCGGGCCGTCGACGCCATCGCCTCGGGGCTGCCCGTCGTCGTCGACGCGGGGGCGCTGACCGCGGTGCCCGAACGCATGGGCCCGCAGGTCGTCCTCACGCCGCACGCGGGAGAACTGCGCGAGCTGCTGGCGGCCCGCGGGGTCGACGCGGAGCGGTCCGAGATCGAGGCCGAGCCCGCGCATTTCGCGCTGCGTGCCGCCGAGAGCACGGGCGCCACGGTGCTGCTCAAGGGGTACACGACCGTCGTCGCAGCCCCCTCCGGCGCGTTGTTCGTCCAGGCCGATGCGACCCCCTGGCTCTCCACCGCAGGCTCCGGGGACACGCTCTCCGGTATCATCGGTGCGCTCATCGCGACGCTCGCCGGGGACGACGGCGCGGCGGACCGCGTAGGGGTGGTGGATGCCGACCTCTGGGCGGCCATCGCCGCCGCGGGAGCACTGATCCACGGAAGGGCCGGACAGCTCGCTGCCCGGTCCGGACCCGTGGTGGTGTCCGGTCTGCCCGGGTCCATCCGTGCGGTGGTCGCGGACCTCGTGGAGGAGCGTCGCCTAGCCGCAACCCCCTGAGGTGACCGACCCGATTAACCGCGCTGACAGACGAATGCGCTATGTATGAAGCAAGCACGCGGGGCACCAGGACCCCGACGCCTGCGAGTGATACGTGACCGCCCATGGAGGCGGCCGCGGCAGAAGATACAAGGAGAACTCATGGAACTATGGCCCGGCGACGCTTATCCCCTGGGAGCCACCTACGATGGCACCGGCACGAACTTCGCGCTCTACAGTGAGGTCGCGGACCTGGTTGTCCTCTGCCTCTTCGACGACGACGGCACGGAGACGCGCATCGAGCTCAAGGAGGTCGACGGCTACGTCTGGCACGGGTACCTCCCGCAGGTGACTCCCGGGCAGAAGTACGGCTACCGGGTCCACGGCCCGAACAACCCGGCAGAGGGACACCGCTGCAACCCGAACAAGCTCCTCCTCGACCCATATGCGAAGGCCATCTCCGGCGACCTCGACTGGGACCAGGCGCTGTTCGGCTACAACTTCGGCGACGAGCACTCCGTCAACAACGACGACTCCGCAGCGCACATGATGCTCGGCGTCGTCGTCAACCCCTTCTTCAACTGGGACGGCGACCGCATGCCGCGGACGCCCTACCACCAGTCCGTCATCTACGAGGCGCACGTCAAGGGCCTCACGCAGCTGCACCCGGACATCCCCGAGGAGCAGCGCGGCACCTACGCCGGCATCGCCCACCCCTCGGTGATCGCGCACCTGCAGAAGCTCGGCGTCACGGCGATCGAGCTCATGCCCGTGCACCAGTTCGTGAACGACAGCACGCTCCAGGAGAAGGGCCTCTCGAACTACTGGGGCTACAACACCATCGGCTTCTTCGCGCCGCACAACAAGTACAACTCCTCCGGGGACCAGGGCGAGCAGGTCCAGGAGTTCAAGGCCATGGTGCGCGAACTGCACCTGGCGGGCATCGAGGTCATCCTCGACGTGGTGTACAACCACACCGCCGAGGGAAACCACATGGGCCCCACCATCTCCATGCGCGGCATCGACAACGCGTCCTACTACCGCCTGGTGGAGGACGACAAGCAGTACTACATGGATACCACGGGCACCGGTAACTCCCTCAACGTCGGGAACCCGCACTCCCTGCAGCTGCTCATGGACTCCCTGCGCTACTGGGTCACCGAGATGCACGTCGACGGCTTCCGTTTCGACCTGGCCTCGGCCCTCGCCCGCGAGTTCTACGAGGTGGACCGCCTGTCGGCCTTCTTCGAACTCGTGCAGCAGGATCCGATCGTCTCGCAGGTCAAGCTCATCGCCGAGCCCTGGGATGTGGGACCCGGCGGCTACCAGGTGGGCAACTTCCCGCCGCAGTGGACGGAGTGGAACGGCAAGTACCGCGACACCGTCCGTGACTTCTGGCGCGGCGAGCCTTCCAGCATCGGTGAGTTCGCGTCCCGCCTGACGGGCTCGGCCGACCTCTACGAGCACAGCATGCGACGCCCCGTCGCCTCGATCAACTTCGTCACGGCCCATGACGGGTTCACGCTGCGCGACCTCGTGTCCTACAACGAGAAGCACAACGAGGCCAACGGCGAGGACAACAACGACGGCGAATCGCACAACCGGTCATGGAACGGCGGCGCCGAGGGACCCACCGACGACCCCGAGGTCCTCGCACTCCGGGTCCGGCAGCAGCGCAACTTCATCGCGACACTGCTGCTCTCCCAGGGCGTTCCGATGCTGCTGCACGGCGACGAGATCGGCCGCACGCAGGACGGCAACAACAACACCTACTGCCAGGACTCCGAGCTCAGCTGGGTGCACTGGGACAAGATGGACCAGCCGCTGCTCGAGTTCACGGCGGCCGTCAACCGCTTGCGCTCCGAGCACCCCACCTTCCGCCGTCGCCGGTTCTTCGACGGACGGCCCGTGCGCCGCGGCGAGGGCGAGGCACTGCCGGACATCGTCTGGCTGGACACCGCAGGTGAGCTCATGGCCCCCGAGGACTGGGACAGCGGCTTCGGCCGCTCGATCGGCGTGTTCCTCAACGGGCAGGGCATCCAGGGGCGCGACGCCCGTGGACAGCGGATCGTCGATGCCAACTTCCTGCTCTACTTCAACGCGCATGACGAGGCCGTCGACTTCACGATCCCGTCGGACGAGTACGGCATCTCCTGGGACGAGGTGATCGACACGGCCGGCAAGTACGCCGACACCGCCGCCATCCCGGCCGGCGCCACGGTTTCGGTCGAGGCGAAGTCCATGGTGGTCCTCCGGGTCCACACGGAGGTCGAGGACCTCGACCACTCGGTCGCGGCGTCGCTGGCGATCCTCGCCAACGAGGTCACCGCCAAGACGGGCACCCCCTAGCGCCTGTCCCGCCCCGACAGGTACACCCACCCACCGTCCCAGGAGGACCCCCACGTGTTGACACCGAAATCGACCTACCGGCTGCAGATCCGGAGCGAGTTCGACCTGCATCGGGCCGCGGCCCTGGTGCCGTACCTGCACGACCTGGGGGTGGACTGGGTGTACCTGTCGCCGATCCTCACGGCGGAGAAGGGGTCCGGGCACGGCTACGACGTCACCGACCCCACCACCGTGGACCCCGACCGCGGCGGTCCGGACGGCCTCGCTGCCCTCAGTGAGGCCGCCCGGGCGGCGGGCCTGGGCGTCCTCGTCGACATCGTGCCCAACCACATGGGCATCGAGACCCCCGCGGACAACGCGTGGTGGTGGCAGCTCCTGGCGGAGGGCCGCGGCTCGCGCATGGCCGAGGCGTTCGACGTCGACTGGGACGCCAACGGGGGGCGCCTCCGGGTCCCTGTCCTCGGCGACGGCGACGACGAGCTGGACCAGCTCGTGGTCGTCGACGGTGAGCTGCACTACTACGACAACCGGTTCCCAATCGCGGACGGCACGGCCCACCCCGGCGACACGGGGGCGGAGGTCCACGCCCGCCAGCACTACGAACTCGTGAACTGGCGCCGGGCGGATGCGGAGCTCAACTACCGGCGGTTCTTCGGCGTGAACACCCTCGCAGGGCTGCGCGTCGAGGTCCCCTGGGTGTTCCAGGAGAGCCACAGCGAGGTCAAGCGGTGGTTCGACGAGGGGCTCGTGGACGGACTGCGCATCGATCACCCCGACGGTCTCGCCGACCCGAAGGGCTACCTGGAGGACCTCCGCACCCTGACCGGTGGCGCCTACGTGCTCGTGGAGAAGATCCTCGAGCCGGGGGAGAAGCTCCCGACGGACTGGGCGACGGAGGGCACCACCGGCTACGACGCCCTCGCGGACATCGACCGGCTGTTCACCGACCCTGCGGGGGAGCACGAGCTCACGCGGTCCGTGCCGGTCGCGCCGTTCCACGAGATGATCCACGGGACCAAGCGCGGCATCGCCGACGGCATCCTCCGCTCCGAGGTGCTGCGGCTCGCGCGGCTCGTCCCGGCCACTGCGGACCTCGACGCCGACACGACGGCCGACGCGATCGCCGAACTGCTCACCTGCTTCCCCGTCTACCGCAGCTACCTGCCCGGCGGTGCCGAGTACCTCGCCGACGCGGTACGGGACGCCCAGGTGCGCCGCCCCGACCTCGCGGACGCCCTCGCCGTGCTCCACCCGCTCCTGAACCCGTTCCTCGAGGGCCCCGGGGAGCTCACCGAACTCGCGCGTCGCTTCCAGCAGACCTCCGGCATGGTGATGGCGAAGGGCGTCGAGGACACCGCGTTCTACCGGTACTCCCGCCTCGTCTCGCTCAACGAGGTCGGCGCCGACCCGTCCATCTTCTCGATCGACCCGCTGGAACTGCACCGTCGCCTGCTCGAACGGCAGGCCGAGAGCCCGCTGGCCATGACGACCCTCAGCACGCACGACACCAAGCGCAGCGAGGACACGCGGTCGCGCATCTCCGTGCTCTCGGAACTCGCCGGCGAATGGACAGGCCTCCTCGACCAGCTGGAGGAGCTGGCCCCCATCAAGGACCCGTCCTTCGCGCCGCTCCTGTGGCAGTCGCTCATCGGGGCCTGGCCGCTCAGCAGGGAGCGGGCCCACGCCTACGCCGAGAAGGCGTCCCGCGAAGCGGATTCCAGCACGCACTGGACCGCGCCGGACGAAGGGTTCGAACGCGGCATGCACGACGCCGTCGACGCGGCCTTCGACGACGACGCCGTGGCGTCGCTGATCTCCGGCCTCGTCGCGCGGATCCAGCAGGCCGGCTGGTCCAACTCGATCGGCTTGAAGCTGCTCCAGCTCACCATGCCGGGGGTGCCGGACGTCTACCAGGGGACCGAGTTCTGGGACACCTCCCTCGTGGATCCCGACAATCGCCGCGAGGTGGACTACGACGCCCGCCGCAAGGTGCTGACCGACCTCGACTTCGGCGCGCTGCCCCAGGTCGATGCCGATGCCCACGCGAAGCTGCTCGTCGTGTCACGCGCCCTCAGACTGCGCCGTGACCGTCCCGAACTGTTCACCGGCTACACCGCGATCACGTCCTCCGGTGCGGCAGCGGACCACGTCTTCGCGTTCGACCGCGGAGGGGCCGTCACCCTGATCACGCGCCGGCCCTACACGCTCGCGCAGGGCTCCGGCTGGGGCGACACCACGCTCGAGCTCCCCGAGGGCCGGTACACCTGTGCCCTCACGGGCGCCTCGGTGACCGGCGGCACGGTCAGGGCCGCCGACATCTTCTCCACCTTCCCCGCAGCACTACTGGTCCAGGAGGACGCAGCATGAGTTCGCCATTCGAGGTCTGGGCACCCCGCGCCACGTCCCTCACCCTCGTCGCCGACGGCGCCCGATACCCCATGACGCAGGGTGGAGGCGGGTGGTGGCACGCCCCGGAGGCCCCCGCGGCCGGCGAGGACGTGTCCTACGGCTACCTCGTCGACGACGCCGGGACACCCGTGCCCGATCCCCGGTCACGGCGCCAGCCCGACGGCGTGCACGGGCTCTCGCGGACGTTCGACCCGTCCGCGCACCAGTGGCAGGACGCGTCGTGGCAGTCTCCGGGGATGAACGGCGGCGTCATCTACGAGGTGCACCTCGGCACCTTCACCCCCGAGGGAACCCTCGACGCCGCCATCGGCAAGCTGGACCACCTGGTGGACCTCGGTGTCCAGTACGTGGAACTCCTGCCCGTCAACGCGTTCAACGGCACGCACAACTGGGGTTATGACGGCGTCCTCTGGTACGCGGTGCAGGAGACGTACGGCGGCCCGGCCGCCTACCAGCGCTTCGTCGACGCGGCACACCAGGCGGGTCTGGGCGTCATCCAGGACGTCGTCCACAACCACCTCGGTCCGAGCGGCAACTACCTGGGGCTCTTCGGTCCCTACCTCACCGAGGGCCTGTCCAACACGTGGGGCGACTCCCTGAACCTCGACGGCCCGCAGTCGGACGAGGTCCGGAACTACGTCCTCGAGAACCTGCTGATGTGGTTCCGGGACTACCACGTGGACGGGCTGCGCCTCGATGCCGTGCACGCATTGCACGACGAGCGCGCGGTGCACATCCTCGAGGAGTTCGCCATCCGCACGGACGAGTGTGCGGCGGAACTCGGCAAGCCGCTGTTCCTCATCGCCGAATCGGACCTCAACGATCCGCGCCTCATCCAGGGCCGCGAGGTCGGTGGCTACGGTCTCGCCGGGCAGTGGAGCGACGACTTCCACCACGCGGTGCACGTCAACCTGACGGGGGAGACCGAGGGGTACTACCTCGACTTCGACTCGGTGGGCGCGCTCGCCAAGGTCCTCGAGAAGGGTTTCTTCCACAACGGCACCTATTCGTCCTTCAGGGAACGTCACCACGGCCGCGAGATCGACCCGGCCCGGGTCAGCCCCCTGCAACTCGTCGTCGCGACCCAGAACCACGACCAGATCGGCAACAGGGCCGCCGGCGACCGCATCAGCGCGACGCTGAACCCGGCGCAGCTCGCGCAGGCGGCGGTCCTGAACATCCTCGGGCCGTTCACGCCGATGCTGTTCATGGGCGAGGAGTACGGGGCGTCGACGCCGTGGCCGTTCTTCACGTCCCACCCGGAGCCGGAGCTCGGAAAGGCCACCGCGGAGGGGCGGCTCAGGGAATTCGAGCGCATGGGCTGGCGCCCGGAGGACGTCCCCAACCCGCAGGACCCCGCGACCTTCGCCTCGGCCAAGCTGGACTGGGCGGAAGTGGAGCAGGGACACCACGCCGACCTGCTGTCCACGTACCGCGAGCTCATCCGCCTCCGCCGGTCACGACCGGAACTGCGCGACCCCGACTTCGGCAGCATCTCCGTGGACTTCGACGAGGACAGCCGCTGGATCGTCCTGCATCGGGGCAGCACCGCCGTGATCCTCAACCTGAGCGACGCGATGGTGACCGTCCCGGTGGGCGGCAGCACCGCGGAGGTCCTGCTGTCCACGGTGGACGGCGTCGGGCTGCTGGCCGACACGGTGCAGCTGCCGGCACACGCCTCCCTGGTCCTCGCCCCGGGCCGAGCGTAGATCAGGACTCTGCAAGGGTTTCGACAGGAGAGGGCGCCCACCGGCCGAAGGGTCGGTGGGCTCCTGCATACTGGCTGGAGATTCTTCCCCCCGGGAGGCGAATCCCCTGGGCATCCGGAGACGGGACCGGGAAGAACGAGACGGCAGGAACACCTATGACGCTGGACATCACCACACTGCGGGTTGCCTTCGGCGCCGTCGCGATCACCCTCCTGGTGCTCTTCTACACCGTGGCGTTCCGCCAGACCCGCTCCGCCTACAGCGCCTGGTGGTGTGCAGCGATCCTGTTCTTCTGCATCGGATCCTCCATCCACCTGCTCGACGGCTCCCACCACCAGGTCTGGGCGCACCCCACGGCCCACACGCTGTCGGTCATGGGAACGGTCAGCGTCTGGGCCGGGGCGCGGACCCTGCGGACCGGAAGGCCGGGCTGGCTGCAACTCGCGGCGGCGCCGCTGCTGACCCTGCTGGCCTCGGTGGTCGACAGCCCGGCGACGAACACGTGGTCCGGTGGAGCGGTGTTCCTCGGCATGATGTCCCTGACGATCGGGCTCGCCTCGTGGGAGCTGTGGCGCCTGCCCAGCAGCTACAGCAGGGTGCAGGCGCCGCTCGCGGCCGCCTCCGGGGCCGTCGCGGTGCTGTACCTCGCCCGGGGCGTCGCCTTCGTCGTAGGAGGACCGGACGGCTACGTGTTCACCACCTTCTTCGATTCGAGCATCACGGCACTGGTCACCCTGGTCCTGCTGGTCATCGTGTCCTTCAGCGCGGCCGCGCTCAGCGCCGAGCAGATCGCGGCCGACCTGCGGACGCGTGCCGACCGGGACGCCCTGACCGGGCTGCTCAACCGCGCCGGATTCCTCGACCTCGCACACCTGCACGTGGACCGCCTGGCACGGACGGAACGGCCCGGAGCGCTCATCCTCGCCGACCTCGACTTCTTCAAGGCGATCAACGACACCCACGGCCATGCAGCCGGTGACAGCGTGCTGAAGGCCTTCGCGCAGGCCTGTTCGGAGACGGTCCGTGCCACGGACCTCGTGGGGCGGTACGGCGGCGAGGAGTTCATCTTCCTGCTGCCCGGTGCCTCGGTATCCCGGACCGAGGACATCACCCGCGACGTGAGCCTGGCGCTGCGGGTGCAGCCCACACCGGGTGGCTTCACGATGCCCACGGTGAGTTACGGCATCTCCTCGATCGAGGCGTCCGGCTACGACCTCGATGCGGCGATCGCCGCGGCCGACCGCGCGCTGTACACGGCGAAAGCCGGGGGGCGGGACAAGTCCGTCCAGGCCGTCGGACCGGCGGACCAGCGACACGGCACGTCCCCCGGATCTCCCGGGGACGACGTCAGGGTCTGAACCGCGCGGTCGCGTGATCACCTGCCCGCCGCGTCGCGCGGAAACCGGCTCTCGCGTGGCACATCCGCACCGGACCGTGCATGTCCTATGGTGGACCGGACCAGTAAGGGGGCACTCCGCATGGCATGCAACGGCTGCGCGACATCGTCACGACTCGACTTCGATTTCAGCATGGCTTTCCAGCCGATCTACGACGCGGTGGACGACCGGGTGTGGGGCTACGAGGCGCTGGTCAGGGGGCTGGCGGGCGAGGGTGCATTCGAGGTGCTGTCGAGGGTCTCCCCGGAGCAGAAGTACCGCTTCGACCAGGACTGCCGGATCAAGGCCATCGAACTCGCGTCGCGGCTGTTTCCCGCGGACGAAGAGGTGAAGCTGTCGATCAACTTCATGCCGAACGCGGTCTACGAACCGGCGGCATGCCTCCGTGCGACGCTGCTCGCGGCCGCTCGATGCAGTTTCCCGACGTCGTCGATCATGTTCGAGTTCACCGAGAACGAGGAAGTCGCGGACACCGCCCACCTCACGAACATCATCACCGAGTACCGCAAGCATGGTTTCACCACCGCCATCGACGACTTCGGTGCCGGCCATGCGGGACTGGGGCTCCTGGTCGAGTTCCAGCCGGATCTGATCAAGATCGACATGAAGCTCGTCCGGGGAGCCGACAGCAGCCCGGCCCGCCAGGCCGTCGTCGCCGGCATCGTGGGCATCGCCGAGGACCTCGGCATCACGGTGCTCGCAGAAGGCGTCGAGACGGAGGCGGAGTTCGCGTTCCTGAAGCGGAGCGGCATCCGCCTGTTCCAAGGCTACTGGTTCGCGAAGCCGGCCTTCGAGGAACTCCCCCAGGTCCGGATCCGATCGGGTGCGGCGATCAGCGCCAGCGCCTGACCAGGCGCCCCGGCCCGGGCTTCCCGACGATCAGGCCGGCCACGCTTCCTCGCCGGATATCCAGCGACGTCATTCCGTCCCGCGCCGCGTCGGGATGCTCCCCTAGGATGAAGCAATGACGTATCACCCTGTTGAGAGCCGCTACGAGTCGATGCCGTACCGCCGGGTGGGGGTGAGCGGGCTGCAGTTACCCGCGGTGTCCCTGGGCCTGTGGCACAACTTCGGGGACGACAAGGCGTTCGGGGTGCAGCGGGACATCCTGCGCCGAGCGTTCGATCTGGGGGTGACGCATTTCGACCTCGCCAACAATTACGGCCCGCCGTACGGGAGCGCGGAGACGAACTTCGGCCGGCATCTGAAGGACGATTTCCGCCCGTTCCGCGATGAGCTGGTGATCTCCACGAAGGCCGGGTACGACATGTGGCCGGGCCCGTACGGGAACTTCGGGTCGCGGAAGTATCTGCTGGCGAGCCTGGACCAGTCGCTGGAGCGGATGGGCCTGGAGTACGTCGACATCTTCTACAGCCACCGCCCCGATCCGGAGACCCCGTTGGAGGAGACGATGGGCGCCCTGGACACCGCGGTGCGCTCCGGGCGGGCCCTGTATGCGGGGATCTCCTCGTACTCGCCGGAGCGGACCCTGGAGGCCGCGGCGATCCTGAAGGACCTGGGGACGCCGCTGGTGATCCATCAGCCCTCGTACTCGATGCTGAACCGGTGGACGGAGAACGGGTCCCCGAATCTGTTCGAGGCCCTGGAGCAGGTCGGGGCAGGCTCGATCGCGTTCTCCCCGCTGGCGCAGGGCCTGCTGACGAGCCGGTACCTGGACGGAGTGCCGGAGGACTCCCGGGCCGCCGCGGGGAAATCGCTGGATCAGGGCCAGCTCAGTGCGGAGAACCTGGATCGGATCCGGGGCCTGAACCGGATCGCCGAGGGTCGGGGGCAGAGCCTGGCGCAGCTGGCCATCGCCTGGATCCTGCGGGATCGGTCCAGCGGCACCCCGGTGACCTCGGCGCTGATCGGGGCCTCCAGCGTCCGCCAGCTCGAGGACAGCCTCGCCGCCATCGAACGTCTGGATTTCACGGCCGAGGAGCTTCACGCCATCGACGAATACGCCGTCGAGTCCGACATCAACCTCTGGGCCAACGCCCTCGAGGCCTGATGCTCCGGTTCCGGGTGGCCGTCCCGGAGGACTGGCCGGCCATCTGGGACATCCTGCGACCGGTGGCCCGGGCGGGTGAGACCTACTGCTGGGACACCTCCCTGGACGAGGCAGCGGGCCGGCTCGAATGGCTTCCCGGTGCGGCCGGGACCGATCCGACCCTCGTCGTGGTCGTGGCGGTGGAGGCCGACACCGGTCGCGTCGTCGGCACGGCGCAGTTGCACGCCAACCGGGGCGGCAACGGGGCCCATGTGGCGAACGCCTCCTTCCTGGTCGCGGCCGACGCCGGGGGCCGTGGGGTGGGCCGTGCCCTCGCCGGCCACGTGCTCGAGGAAGCGGGTGCGGCGGGCTACACGGCGATGCAGTTCAACGCCGTCGTCCAGACGAACGAACGGGCTGTCGCCCTCTGGATCTCACTGGGCTTCGCGATCGTCGGGACCGTCCCGGGCGCCTTCCTCCATCCCTCGGCCGGACCGACCGGCCTCCACATCATGCACCGCTTCCTGTAAGCGGGCCACGGCATCGCCACGGCATCGCCACGGCATCGACACGGCGGCGTGGGGCACCGGCGCGGCGACGCCGGGACACAATGGGGCATGACTACTGAACCAGCCGTCCACCATCCGCTCCTTGGCGCCTGGGCGACGCTCGGGGAGCCCCGCCTGACCAGCGAACTGGCGCGGTCGGGCGTGGGGTGGGTGGGCCTCGACGCCCAGCACGGGCACTTCGACGACCGGTCGCTCAGGGACGCCCTCGCGCTCCGGGCCGCGGACGCCGCCCCCATGCTCGTGCGGGTCGCGGCCAATGACGCCGCACTGATCGGCAGGGCGCTGGATGCCGGAGCCGACGGCGTCGTCGTCCCGCTCGTCAACAGCGTCGCCGACGCGGAAGCGGCGGTGTCGGCCGGCCGCTACCCGCCACGGGGCGCCCGCAGCTGGGGGCCCCTGCCGGGCAGTCGGGCGGTGCACGGTCCGGGGGCCGACGACGCCCCCGTCGCCGTACCGCTCTGTGCCGTCATGATCGAGACCGCCGCCGCGCTCGAGGCGGTCGAGGCGATCGCCGCCGTCCCCGGCGTGGACATGATCTTCGTCGGGCCGTTCGACCTGTCGCTCGCCCTCGGGCTGGACGTCGACGACCTCCTGTCCTCCGCGGAGGACGGCGCACCGCTGGCACGGATCGTCCGTGCCTGCAGGCAGGCGGGGATCCGGACGGGCGCGTACGGGGGTTCAGCCGACCGGGCGGCGTTGCTCGCGGCGGCGGGCTTCGACTGGATCGCCGCGGCGACGGACACGGGCCTGCTCGCCCTGGGCGTCGAGGCCCTGCACGGACAGGCGCGGACGGCCCGGCAGGATCAGCCGGACCAGGACGCCTTCAGCGCCGGGAACGCCTCCTCGTAACCCGCGAGCACGCGGGTGGCGGCATGGAAGGAGTCCACGAGGGGATGCCCTGCGAAGGCGCGCAGGGCGGCATCGCGGTCCCGGTCGACGGCGGCGCGGATCGTGTCCTGTTCGACGGCCTTCACCGCGGCCATGAGCCCCAGCTGGTGGGGTGCCAACGGCGCCGCCGGCAGGGGACGGGCGCCGCCGGCGTCCACCACGGACGGCACCTCGACGACGGCATCCGGGGGCAGCTCCCCGAAGGTCGCACCGTTGGGGACGTTGAGGATCAGCTCCGCGCGGCGTCCGGTGAGCAGCGCGCGCATGACCTGGAGGGCGACGCGCTCGTAGCCGCCGCCGGCGAGGTCCGCCTCGTCGCGCTCCTCCTCCGCCGTCCGGGCCTCGGCCAGGTAGCCGGACTCCCGCTCGCGCCGCGCGGCCTCCCAGACCGCGAGCGGATCCCCGGACGCCAGGAGTCGGGGGAAGAGGTCCGCCTGCTGGTCGCGGAGCGTCTCGCCGCGCGTCCTGTCGGCGGCGCGGATGGAGCGCAGGGCCTCACGATGGAAGTAGTAGTAGAACAGGTACTCGTTGGGCAGCGCGCCCAGGACCCGGAGCAGATCCGGGCCGAAGAGTCGTCCCTCCTCGAAGCCCGCCAGGCGCGAGGCGTCGGCGAGCAGCCCCGGGAGGCGGTCGGCGCCGCCGTCGTCGAGCCGGCGCAGCCAGCCCAGGTGGTTGAGGCCCACGTAGTCCACCCCGGCCAGGGACCCGCGCAGATCCACGCCGGCGGCGCGGGCCGCCCGGGTGACGAGGCCCGACGCCGAGTCGCAGATGCCGATCACGCGGTGGCCCAGGACCGCGGAGAGCGCCTCGGTGACCATGCCGGCCGGGTTGGTGAAGTTGATGAGCCAGGCGTCGGGGGCGAGGTGACGCATCAGCGTGGCCACGCGCATCATGTCGGGAATGGACCGGAGGGCGTACGAGATGCCGCCGGCTCCCACGGTCTCCTGGCCGAGCAGCCCGGAGGCCAGGGCCACGCGTTCGTCGAGGATCCGGCCCTCCGCCCCGCCGCTGCGCACGGCGGCGAACACGAGGTCGGCGCCGGGCAGTGCGTCCTCCAGCCGGTCTGCCACGCGGACCGACGGCGCAGGTGACGCGCCCGACGGCAGTGCGCCGAGCACCCGGGCGATGGCGTGGGCGCGGTCCGGCGAGCTGTCCACCGAGACTACGTGGGACACCAGTCCCGTGAACGGTGCCTGGGACAGTGCCCGGTACACGAGGGGCACGCGGAAACCCCCACCCCCCACGACGACGAGGGTGGCGCCGGCGCTCATCGGCCGCCGCGGAACAGGGCGCGGCGCAGGGCATACACCTGCGCTCCCGCGAGGGCCAGGCCGATGAGCACACAGACCAGGACCGGCACCGACGTGGTGTACGCGAGCACGAAGGCGAGCGAGAGGGCGAAGACCACGGCCGCCACGCCGATCAGGATGCGGGCACCCAGGGGCAGCAGCGGTGACGGCTCCCCCGGATACCGGTCGGTGCCCGTGTCCCTGCCGCTGTCCCTGTCCGGGGTCATGGTGTCCCTGCCATGCCTCCAGCCTACGGAAGAAGCACCGGATCCTCGCCCCTCGGGGTGATTCCACAAGACGAGCACTCCTGCGGGCCGCCGACCTCCCGCCGGACCAGTAAGGTGCCGTACATGGCCCAACAGCACCGCTTCGATCCCCTGGCAGCCACGCGGGGCCCGGACGGGCCCGAGTTCGACCTGCTCCTCACCGGGCAGGTCTTCTTCGACATCGTGTTCACGGGGCTGGAGCGGCTTCCGGCGCCGGGCACCGAGGTGTGGACCGACGGCATGGGCTCCGGCCCGGGAGGGATCGCGAACCAGGCGATCGCCGCGAGCCGCCTCGGTCTGCGCACCACGCTCGCCGCGGCGTTCGGCGACGACGGCTACGGGCAGTTCAACTGGGACGTGCTGCAGGACCAGGAACACGTGGACCTGTCCCGCTCGCGCGTCTTCGGGCAGTGGCACTCTCCGGTCACGGTCTCCCTCTCCGTGCACCAGGACCGGTCGATGGTGACGCACGGCCACGCCGCGCCGCTGCGCGCCACCGAGCTCATCGGAGCGCCGCCGCCGTCGTGCCGTGCCGCCGTCGTCAGCGTGGAGCAGGAGATCGAGCCATGGGCGGAGGCGGCAGCGGCCCGCGGCACGAAACTCTTCGGCGATGTGGGGTGGGACCCGGACGGTGCGTGGGCGCCCGAGACGCTCGCCTCACTCGATCATTTCTACTCGTTCATGCCGAACGCCGTCGAAGCCATGGCATACACCCGCATGGACGATCCGTGGGCTGCGCTGTACTCGCTGGCGGACCGGGTTCCGGTCGCGGTCGTCACCGTCGGCCAGCACGGCGCGATCGCCATCGACTCGCTCACGGGGGAGGAGGAGTGGGTGCCCGCCCTTCCCGTGTCCGCCCACGACCCCACGGGCGCCGGGGACTGCTTCAGCGCGGCCTTCGTCATGGCCGACCTGGCGGGCTTCCCGCTCGCCGAACGCCTGGGTTTCGCGAATCTCTGCGCCTCGCTGTCCGTCCAGCACGTCGGCGGTTCGCTGGCAGCTCCCGGGTGGGGTGACATCGCGGACTGGTGGCACCGGGTCAGCGCGGGACGCGACGCGGTGCAGAAGCAGTTGCGGCGCCGCTACGCCTTCCTGGAGGACCTCGTGTCCGACGTTCCGGGCCAGGCATCGCGCAGGGCGGCGGCGACGATCGCGCGGCATTCCGATGCCTCACCGTCGGTCCGTCCCTGCGAGGGTGGCCCGGACGCACCGGGCGTCCGGTGACCTGACCTCACACGCTGCCCGCCGTCGCCAGGACCGGCGCCGTCCGGGGCGGCGCCTCCTCCCCGGACCGCGTCGCGCGTGCTGCGAGCCAGATGGCCAGGGCGCCGAGGATTGCGCCGGCGGCGACGTCGACGACGTAGTGCCAGCCGAAATAGACGGTGGCGAGGGCGGTGAGCAGCATGTAGACCCAGAGCGCCGCCTTGATCACGCGCGGCAGGTTGAGCAGGTGCGCCATGACGGCGGCGGTGAAGACGACGGAGACGTGCAGGGAGGCGAAGGCAGCGATGCCGTGGACCGACTGGGTCGCGTGGGGGTCACCCAGGACCCGTACCCGGTTCCGGTAGAGGGACTCCTGCAGCGCGGTGACGGCGGTGTCCGGCAGGTCCGCGAAGTGCTTCGGTTCGACGTAGATCGGGCCCAGGGAGGGCAGGGCGTAGTAGCTGAGCGCTCCGAGGATCCAGTTGAAGGACAGCGCGGTGACGTACCAGGCGCCGTGCGAGAGCCGGCGTGACCAGACGAGCGCCGCAGCCACGGAGACGGGCACGAAGACGAGGTAGGACACGTAGACGGCGGACAGGACGTGCGCGCTCGCTCCCGTGCCGAGGACCTGCTGGAGCACGTCGCCGGGGTGGTCGCCGGCGGCGAGCCAGCGGTCGCTCGCCTGCAGGAGCGGATCCGTCACCCGGTCGCGGACGAACGGCAGGAAGCTCTTCATGTTGCGGTACGAGACGTACGCCAGGTAGAAGGTCAGTAGACCCGCCGAGGTCGCCACCAGCCGCGGTGCCGGCCAGCGCCTGCGGAGTTCGACGGCCGCCGCGCGCAGCACGTCCCCCCGGGCGCGCCGACTGCGCAGCATGGAGGTGATCACGTCGACGAGGATCAGCGCCGCCAGGAGCAGGGGCAGCCGGACGTAGCTGGGGCCGAGGAAGCCGTCGGGATCGCGCAGGGGCAGGCCGAAGACCACGGCCACGAGGGCGGTGAGCACGGCGAAGGCAGCCGCCACCGCGAAGGCTGTGCGGAAGAGTTTGTAAGGGGCATGCCCCGTCATCAAGGGCGCGGACTTCATCGAACAGTTCTAATTCATTAAGGTGCCCTTCATCCACCCGGCACCCCGTTCATCCGGTGTTTGCTTCTCAGGGCGGGCTCGTTCAGCCCCGTAACGCCGCCGCCTCGCCCAGCCAGCGGGCGTACAGCGCCCACGGGTCCTCGACCCCCGCGGCGAGGTCGCGGACGTGCTCCTCGAGGTCCTGCGACGCCGCGAACCACTCCGAGCGGCCGAGGCGTGAGGCGGCGAACTCCTGGTGGCGACGGTGCTCCACCAGCCGGTCCCCCTTCTCGAACGCCAGTACCTCGTCATGCCACAGGCGGGCGAGCCGCTGCCGCGGATTCGCCGTCGTGCCGATCTTGATGCGGCTCTCGAACCGGAGGTAGTACACGATGTCCACGCGCGGCGGCGGCAGGCCGTCGTCGAGGACGTCGCCGACCCGCCACTCGCAGGCGGCGCACACCCAGGCGGAGGGATACCGGACACCGAGGCGCGAGCCGCAGGCCCGGCACGCGCCGGGCAGGACGTCGGTCACGCCGTACTCGTCGGCGACCCACTCGCCGATCACCGCGGCGTGGGCCCGACAGACCGGAACGGGGGCGCCGCCCACGGCCCCGCCGCAGGCCCGCCCGTCCTCGCGGCGGAGCTCGCAGGTGCGGCCGTCCTGCTCCGGATCGAACATGTCTTCGATCCTTCCCCGCGGTGTGGCCGGGCGCAACCCCACGGCCCGTGCACCCACCGGACGGCGGACGGGCGGGCCGAACTGGCAGAATGGGCCGGGTGACTTTCCCCGAACGCGCCGCCGAGATCGACCTCGATGCGCTGCGGCACAACATCCGGCACCTCCGCGACGTGGCGCACCCGGCGCGTGTGATGGCCGTCGTGAAGGCCGACGCCTACGGCCATGGGGCGCTCCCGGTGGCACGTGCCGCGCTCGAGGCGGGAGCCGCGTGGCTCGGCGTGGCCCACGTCAGCGAGGGCGTCGCCCTGAGGAAGGCCGGCATCGAGGCGCCCATCCTCGCCTGGCTGCACACGTCGCGCACCGAGTTCACCGCGGGCGTGGAGCACGGACTGGACCTGGGGATCTCCGGGTGGGAGCTGGAGCACGTGGTCGCCGCCGCGCGCGAGCTGGAGCGCCCCGCCATCGTGCACCTGAAGATCGACACCGGGCTGGGCCGCAACGGCTGCCCGCCGGAGCAGTGGGAGGCCCTGCTCGGCCGCGCCGTCGCCCACCAGGAGGAGGGCCTCATCCGCGTCGTCGGGGTCTTCTCCCACCTGGCCGTCGCCGATGAGCCCGCCCGGCCGGAGACCGACCTGCAGGTGCAGGCGTTCCGCGACGCCGTCGCCGCCGCCGAGAAGGCCGGGATCGACGTCGAGGTGCGGCACCTCGCGAACACCCCCGCGACCCTCTCCCGGCCCGACTGCCACTTCGACCTGGTGCGGGTGGGCCTGGGGATCTACGGGCTCTCGCCCTTCGCCGACCAGGGATCCGAGGACCTGGGGCTGCGGCCCGTCATGACGTTCAGCACCACGGTCGCGAACTGCAAGGAGGTGCCCGCGGGCCAGGGCGTCTCCTACGGCTACGCGTACCGCACCCGGAAGCCCACCACGCTGGGTCTCATCCCCGTCGGCTATGCGGACGGGGTCCCCCGCATCGCCACCGGGGCGCCGGTCCAGGTGGGCGGGCGCGTGTACCCCGTGGTCGGGCGGATCGCGATGGACCAGTTCGTCATAGACCTCGGCGCCACCGGTCTGGTGGACACCCCGGCGAGCCCGCTGGGTGAGCGCGCCGTCCTGTTCGGCGGCCGGGACGCGCCGCCCGTCGAGGACTGGGCCGCCGCCGCGCAGACGATCAACTACGAAGTGGTCACCCGCATCAGCGACCGGGTGGAACGGGTCTACCTCGACGCACCCCGGGAGGGCGGCGATGGCACCGGCTCCTGAGTGGTCGGCGTCGTACGACGTCGGTTCGGCCGCCGCGCTCCAGGCGCTCGCCGCCGGCCTCGCACGGCACCTGCGGGCGGGGGACCTGCTGGTCCTCTCGGGAGAACTGGGCGCGGGCAAGACCACCTTCACCCAGGGGCTCGGGCGCGGCCTCGCCGTCGAGGACCGCATCATCTCGCCCACCTTCGTGCTCGTCCGCCAGCACCGCTCCCGCGACGGCCGCCCGGGCCTCGTCCACGTGGACGCCTACCGCCTCGAGAGCGCGTCGGCCGTCGACGACCTCGACCTCGAGGCCACCCTCGATGCCAACGTCACGGTCATCGAGTGGGGTGCCGGGCGCGTGGAGCACCTGGCCGACAGCTGGCTCCGGGTGGACATCACGCGGCCGCTGGGCGGCACCGGTCCGGGTGGGCCGCGCGGCCTCGTCACGGATTTCGACGACGACGGCGAGGACGAGGTGCGCACCGTCACGCTCTCCGGCGCCGGCCCACGCTGGCGCGGAGGGGTGCCGGCGCTGCCGCTCGACTAGGCTTGTCGGGTGCTTCTCCTCGCCCTCGACACCTCCGCCGCGGCCACCGTGGCGCTCCTGCACGACGACGCCGTCGTCGGCCGGTTCGCCAGTGCCGACACGCGCTCGCACGCGGAGGTCCTCGCACCCGCGGTGCACCGGATCCTGTCCGACGCCGGGGTGGCGGGGACCGAGCTCGACGCCGTCGTCGCCGGCGTCGGCCCGGGCCCGTTCACCGGCCTGCGCGCCGGTCTCGTCACCGCCCGGACGCTCGGCTTCGTGTGGGGCGTGCCCCTGTACGGCGTCATGAGCCTCGACGCCCTGGCCTTCGACGCCGCAGCGGGTGGCGCGGTGCCGGCCGGCAGCGCGTTCCTCGCGGGGACGGATGCGCGCCGCGGTGAGGTGTACTGGGCGGCGTACCGGGCGCCGTCGCAGCCCGGGGCTCTGCCCGAACTCCTCGACGGCCCGCACGTGGGCTCCGCGTCCGCGCTCCCCGGCGGACAGCCGCTCGTCGGCCGGGCCGCGAGCCTGTACCCGGACGACGTCGACGGCGTGCCGTCCTTCGCGGCGTCGGACCCGCACGCCGCGTCCCTCGCCCGCGTGGCCCGCCTGCGACTGCTCGCCGGCGCGCCCCTGCGGGACACCTCGCCGCTCTACCTGCGGGAATCGGACGCGCAGGTGCCCGGGCCGAGGAAGCGGGCGACGGCGTGAGCTTCCTCCTGCGGGACCTCGCCTTCGAGGACATCGAGACGATCGGCCGGCTCGAGAACGAACTGTTCCCCATCGACGCCTGGCCGCTCGAGATGTTCTACACGGAGTTCTTCCAGCCGGACACCCGGCGCTACCTCGTGGCCGAGGTGGACGGCGAGGCCGTCGGGTACGCAGGCCTCATGGTGATCGACACGACGGCGGACATCCAGACCATCGGCGTCCTCCCGCGCTTCGAGGGCCGGGGCATCGGACGGGCCCTGCTCACCGAGCTGCTCGAGGAGGCCCGCCGGCGCGGCGCCGACAACGTCATGCTGGAGGTCCGCGCCGACAACCCCCGCGCCCAGGCCCTGTACGTCCGGTTCGGGTTCCGGAAGATCCACACCCGGAGGAAGTACTACCGGGACGGGGTGGATGCCTGGGTGATGCGGCTCGTCCTGGCGGACGGCACCGCGGACCACCACACCACGGACGGGGGAGGAACACCGTGACCACCGACCGACCCCTGGTCCTCGGCATCGAATCCTCCTGCGACGAGACCGGCATCGGGATCGTCCGCGGGACCGAGCTGCTGACCAACACCGTGTCCTCCTCGATGGACGAGCACGTCCGCTTCGGCGGCGTCATCCCCGAGATCGCCTCGCGGGCGCACCTGGAGGCCTTCGTCCCGACCCTCCGGGCCGCGCTCGACGACGCCGGCGTCACGCTCGACGAGCTCGATGCGATCGCCGTCACCGCCGGTCCCGGGCTCTCCGGCGCCCTCATGGTCGGCGTCTCCGCGGCGAAGGCGCTCTCCGTCGCCACCGGCAAGCCGCTCTACGCGATCAACCACCTCGTGGCGCACGTCGGCGTCGGCATGGTGGGCGGTACGTTCCGCGACGGCCTGCCGCCGAACCTCGGCGCACTGCTCGTCTCCGGGGGGCACACCGAGATCCTCCGCGTGGTCAACATCGCGAACGACGTCGAACTGCTCGGATCCACGATCGACGACGCCGCGGGCGAGGCCTACGACAAGACGGCCCGGATCCTGGGCCTCGGCTATCCCGGCGGTCCGGCCATCGACCGGCTGGCACGGCAGGGCGATCCGAAGGCCATCCGCTTCCCGCGCGGCCTGTCGCAGCCCAAGTACATGGGCAGCGCGGAGGAGCCCGGCCCGCACCGCTACGACTGGTCCTTCAGCGGTCTCAAGACCGCCGTCGCCCGCTCGGTGGAGCAGTACGAGGCGGCAGGGCTGGAGGTGCCGGTGGCGGACATCGCGGCGTCCTTCCAGGAGGCCGTCGTGGACATCATCACGGCGAAGGCCGTCCTCGCCTGCCGCGAGCACGGGATCACCAACCTGCTGCTGGGTGGGGGAGTGGCCGCCAACCGGCGGCTCCGCGAGCTGACCGGCGAGAGGTGCGCTGCCGCCGGCATCACCCTGACGATTCCCGCGCCCTCGCTCTGCACGGACAACGGCGCCATGGTGGCCGCTCTCGGAGCGCAGATCGTGCTGGACGGGGGTAGCCCGAGCGGCATCGCGTTCGGGACCGATCCGTCCCTCCCCGTGACGAGCGTCATGCTCGCCGAGGCCTAGCCGTCCGACCGGACCCGTGATGGTGAGCATGCTTATTACTAGATAAACTAGCTTTACATCGTCCTAGCCGGCGGCTAGGTTAGGGGAAGGTCAAGAAAACGGCCTGCTCCTTTCTGACCTGAAGGTCAATGCCATGACACCCGTAGCCCGGACTTCTTCCACCACCGCTCGCCTCGATGACGATGCAGCTCCCGCACTCCCCACCGATCACGACACCGCCTATGACGCGTGGCCCGGAATGGCCACCGGCCGTCTCGGAGCGGCGCAACCTCCGGTCGAACCGCTGATCCTGCCCCACGATTTCACCGGTACCACCACGCGCCAGCTCCGCCGCCTGGTCAACCAGATGTACAAGGTGCTCGACGCCGATTTCCCGCCGTACGGCGCACAGGAGGACTACGACCGCCTCGCCGATGAGCTGGACCGGCGCGCCGCCGAGGCACGTGAGGGCTCGGGCGTGGCGGAGCGTCCCGGCGCCTTCCGCGACAACCCGATGAATCATCGCTTCGAGCTCTTCCAGGACGGGATGCTCGCGGGCTATCTCACCTATTCCCTGCGGGCGGGCACCCTGCGGCTGCACCGCACCGTGGTCGCCGCGGCCTTCGAGGGGGCCGGGCTGGAGGGCGTTCTCATCCAGAAGGTCCTGCTCGATGCGCACAAGCGTCGCCTGGCTGCCCTGCCGTACTGCGACCAGGTCCAGGCGTTCCTGGCGGACAACCCCCAGTACCGGAGCCTCATCGCGAGCTAGGTCAGGAGTACCGCGCGCGGCGTGGACGGTCGGTCATGATGCGGCTGCCGTGTCCCTCGCGCGTGCCGTACGTGGCGCTCAGGAGGGGAGATCCCCGATGGCGGCGTATTTCCGGCGCCAGTCGGGGCCGTCCTCGCCGCCGTACAGGGTCCAGTACTCCCGGCCCGAGGTGATCACGCCGTCGGACACCGTCCAGATCGACACGACGCGGAAGATCCCGACGTCCTCCTGCGGCACCTGCACCTCGGACACCACCGCCTCGCCGGCGTCGTAGACCTCGAGCACGTCGATGCTCCACCCGTTCGGTCGCTCCGAGTTCACGGCCACCACGTTGTCCCTGCCGCGGATGACCTCCCGTGTGACGGGCCAGAACACCGTCACGTCCCGGGCGAGGGTCTGCCCGACCGCGGTCCAGTCCCTGCTCCACACCGACGACCAGTACCGCCGGACGACCTCGGTAGATTCCATGGGCCGATGCTACCGGTGGATGCCCGTCCGCAGGTGCGCGCCGACGCTCTCGTCGAAGCTCCCGATCGTCCGCGCCAGGACCTCGGCCGGCGCGGTGTCCCAGATGTCCTGGTTGAAGATCTCCACTTCGACGTCGCCCGCATAGCCGGCTGTCTGGACCGCGCCGGTGATGGCTTCGAAGTCGATCACCCCGGCTCCGGGGTAGTGGCGCGAGAGGAGGACATCCGCGGCCAGCGGCGTCCTCCAGTCGCACACCTGGTAGCTCGCGATCCGCCCTTCCGCGCCGGCCCGGACGATCTGCGCCGGGAGGTCCGGATCCCACCACACGTGGAATGTGTCGATGACGACGCCGACGGCGGCGGGCGGGAAGGGGGAGGCGAGGTCCAGTGCCTGCTTCAGCGTCGAGATGACGGCGCGGTCGGAGGCGTACATCGGATGGAGGGGTTCGAGGGCGAGGGTCACCCCTGCGGCGAGGGCCTCGGGCGCCAGCTCGGCCAGGGCGTCCTCCACTCGGGCCCGGGCCCCCGCGAGATCGTTCGAACCCTGTGGAAGGCCGCCGGCCACCATCACGAGCACCGGGACGGAGCCTGCCGCACCGGCGGCCGCGAGGGTCGCGGCCTCCTCGATGGCCCTCCGGTTGTCGTCCATGGCCGCCCGGCGGGCAGCCCCTTCCGGGACGGTGAAGAAGCCCCCGCGGCAGAGGCTCGAGAACCGCAGCCCCGACAGTGCGAGCAGCCGGGCCGCCTCGGGCAGGGACTGGGCCTGCACCGAGTCGCGCCACAGGCCGATGCTCGTGATGCCGGCGGCGGCCGTGACCTCCAGCGCCTCGGGGAGGGAGGCGTACTTCAGGGTGGCCTGGTTGACGGACAGGCGGGCGTGCGGCGTCGTCATGCCGACACCCCGCTCACCCGCAGCATCGCATGCCAGCGCTCCCGGGCGAGCTCAGGCTGCTCCAGGGCGCCGCACGCGTTGGCGAGGCGCACGATCTCCGACAGGTGTGGCAGGCTGCGGGCGGCGTGCAGCCCGCCCACCATGCCGACGCCGGGCTGGTGGCCGTTGAGCCAACTGAGGAAGGCCACGCCCGCCTTGTAGTAGTACGTGGGGGACGCGAAGACCTGCCGGGACAGGGCCTCCGTGGGACCGAGGATCCGCGCATAGGCGTCGTGGGCGCCGGCGTCGAGGGCCTGGACCGCCGCCGAGGCGTGCGGCCCGAGGGCGGCGAACGCTCCGAGCAGGGCATCCGAGTGACCCGAGGAGTCCCCGCCGATGAGGGACACGTAGTTGAAGTCGTCCCCGGTGAACATGCGGACAGGGGCCGGAAGCTGTGCGCGTACGGCCCGTTCCGCATCCGCGTCGAGCAGGCTCATCTTCACTCCCGCCACCTTGTCCGGAGCGTTGGCGATGATCTTGAGCAGGGTCGACGACGCCGACCCGGTGTCCGAGGAGCCGAAGTAGCTCCCGAGTTCCGGATCGAAGGCGCTGCCGAGCCAGTGCAGGATCACCGGGGCGCCGGCCGCGGCCAGGACCTCTGCGTACGCTCGCTCGTAGTCCTCGGCGGATCCCGCCGCCCGCGCGAGATGGCGGCTGGCCATGAGGACCACCGAGGCACCTGCGTCCTCGGCGAAGTGGAGTTGCTCCTTGTAGGCGTCGACGACCGCGCCGAGGGGGATCACGGCGTCGTCGACATGGTCCGTGGTGACGCCGACCACCAGGCCGCCGCCCACCGTTCGTGCCTCCGCCGCGCTGCGGGAGATCAGCTCGCGGGTCGCGGCGGCGTCGAGCCCCATGTTCCGCTGGGCCGTATCCATGGCGTCCGCGACCCCGAGCCCCCACGACCACAGGTGGTGGCGGAAGGCGAGCGTCGCGTCCCAATCGAGGTCCGCCGGCGCGCCGGGCACGTTCTCGGCCGTGGTCCTCGGGACCACGTGCGCGGCGGCATAGACGGTCCTGCTCGTGAGGGGACCGGCCGGCCTGACGAACACCGGCGCAGGATCCAGTTCGACGGCGGAGGTGCGTCCGGCCGCATCGACGAGGGTGATCATGCCAGCGGAACCGCTGCCTGGCGAGGTGCGGCGGTGCTGCGGACGTCCTGCAGGTCGAGGCGGCGCCCCGAGCGCGAACTCTCGAGTCCCTGCTCGGCGAGGTACATGCCGCGGGCGCCGGCCAGGAAATCGTAGGGGTGGGGGGCGTCCTCCAGGACGTGCCGGAGGAAGTCCTCCCACTGCGTCTTGAATCCGTTCTCGAACACCTCGTTGGTGGGCACCTCGATCCAGTCGGCGTCGTAGTCGTGGGTGTCCTCGAGATCGGGGTTCCAGACGGGTTTGGGCGTGGCGTTGCGTGGCTGGATCTTGCAGCCGAACAGCCCGACGACGGCGGAGCCGTGGGTGCCGTCCACCTGGAACTGCACGAGTTCGTCCCGGTCGACGCGGACCGTCCAGCTCGAGTTGAGCTGCGCGACGATGCCGCCCTCCAGCTCGAAGACGGCGTACGCGGCGTCGTCGGCGCTCGCGCGGTAACGGTGGCCCTGCTCGTCGACGCGGTCGTCGATGTGGGTGACGGCCCGCGCGTACACGGATTCGACCCTGCCGAACAGGTTCTCCAGCACATAGCTCCAGTGCGGGAACATGTCGACGACGATCCCGCCGCCGTCCTCCGCCCGGTAGTTCCAGCTGGGACGCTGGGCGTCCTGCCAGCCGCCTTCGAAGACCCAGTACCCGAACTCCCCGCGCACCGAGAGGATCCGGCCGAAGAAGCCGGAGTCGATGAGGCGCTTCAGCTTCTGCATGCCCGGCAGGTACAGCTTGTCGTGGACGACGCCGTTCTTGATCCCGGCCGCCTCCGCCAGGTCGGCGAGTTCGAGGGCGTCGGCCGCCGTCTCGGCGGTGGGCTTCTCGGTGTAGACGGCCTTGCCGGCGGCGATGGCCTTGCGGATGGCCGCCGACCGAGCCTTCGTCACGAGGAAGTCGGCGTAGATCTCCCAGGTGGGGTCGGCCAGGACGCTGTCGAGGTCGGTCGAGAAGTGCTCGATGCCGTGCCGGGCGGCGAGCTCGGCGAGTTTCGCCTCGTTCCTGCCCACGAGCATCGGCTCGACCTGGACACGGGTTCCGTCGGAGAGGAGCACGCCCCCCTGGTCGCGGATCGCGAGGATCGAGCGGACCAGGTGCTGCCGATAGCCCATGCGCCCTGAGGCGCCGTTCATGATGATCCCGATTGTCCTCGTTGACATTCCTGCTCCTTCGTGCGGCGGCACCGCCATATGGGAAAACGCTTACCGCGAGTGTAGAGGAAGAAGGAGGGAGGGGCAATGAGGGGCCGCGTGGGTCAGGACGCCCACCCCGATGACGCCCGGGACCCTCGAGCTCGGCGTGCGGCATTCCGCTCGGGCGTTACGGAGGAAGCAGGAACACCCGCCGGACGGGTCAGCCCGGGGCGCCCGAGCGGCCAGGGATCGACCGCCGCGTGCACTGGTCCGGACGCACCCATGCACTACGGGCGATGGAGAATTCCACCCACTGCGCGAGGACCGCCGAGCTGGTCCATGCCATGGCGAATCCGCGGACGGTCTGCCGTGCGCCGTTCGGATACTCGAGGTCCACCCAGAGCGCAGGTGAGGGGGAGACGGACTCCGTGATGCCCTCGGTGGGCGGCTCCACCTGAAGTGGAGGGACGAACTGGTGCGTCGTGGGCGGGAGTCCGTGCCACCCGGCAGCCCTGGTCACGCATGCCTGCCCGGCGGGGTGGAGTGCGGTGCGGCCCGGTTCATCCCTCCACTCTACGAGGATGCTGCCCGAGCAGGCAGGGGGAGGGGCAGGGGCTCGACGCAGGGTCTGGTCAGGCCGGGTGCGTCGGACGCGGCGTCAGGGTCCGGCGTCGGCAGCGCGCGGCGTCCACCCAGGCCTCGCGTGCACGGGAGTGCTCGATCCACTGCGCACGGACGGTGGTGGCCGTCCACGCCATCGCGAATCCCTTCATGGTGCGCCGGGTCCCGTCGGGATAGTCCAGCTCCACCCACAGAGCGGGGGAGCGGGCCGGCTCGGTGATGTCACCGGTCGGCGCCTCGAGCTGGAGCGGGGCGACGTACCGGTCCGCGCTGGGTGGAATGCCATGCCATCCCGGTCTTTCCGCCATGCGACGAGGGTACGCCGCGGGTCCGACAGCATGGGCCGGGAACCGGCGACGGACACAATCCATCGGAGGTCCGGCGGTCCATTCCACGCCGTGCCGTGAATGGTTAGGATGATCGCGACAATGGCACCATCACCGCACCTGCGCGCAGGACCTGCGCGGCGTGGGACGCCGGCGTCACGCCGCCCGACCACGATATGAGGTATGCACCTGCCATGACGAAGGACCATCTGCTGAGGATCCGTGTCGCTGCCGCCGATAGGGAGGACGTCCAGTTCGAGCTCGACCGCGCCGAGCTGACCCTGAAGGAAGCGGTGTCCGATGCGATCAGCCACGGGGAGGACATCGCGACCGTGGCCGAGGTCGCGGAGCTTCCCGTGGACGACGTCGCGAGGCTTGCAGCACGCGACGCCGGCCCCGGGTCCGTCCTGCCCTCCTGAGGGACCTGCCGGTGCGGGGACCTGCGCAGGGCCACCGGCACGGAATCACCGGCACGGAATCACCGGCGGGGCGTGCTCCCCCGGATGATCGTCTCCGTCCTGATGGGCGCGGGCTCCCCGGGTGCGGGCGCTGCTCCGGCGTCGTGCACGGAACCTGTCGCGAGCTGGAGGGCGCGCCGGCCCACGTCCTCGAGGGGGATGCGGACCGTGGTCAGGGCGGGCGTGATGTCCCGCACGGTCGGGATGTCGTCGTAGCCTGCCACGCCGATCCCCTGGCCGGGCACGATCCCGGCCTCCCGGAGCGCCGATACGACGCCCACCGCCATGACGTCGTTGACGGCGAACACGAGGTCGACCGAAGCGCCCGACGCCAGGAGCTCCTGGGTGCCGCGGTAGCCGCCGTCGCGCGTGAAGTCGGCGTGGATGATGCGATCCGGCGGCAGGGGGATACCGCACTCCGCCAGCCCCGCCGCGAACCCTTCGAGACGCTCCTCGGCCGTCCTGATCTCGGGCGGCCCGGTGATGACCGCGACGTCCCGGTAGCCGAGTGAGGCGAGTGCGACGGCGAGGTCACGTGCCCCGCCCCGGTTGTCGAGGAGAACCGTGGCGAAGGGGGCCGCGTCCTGACTGATGAAGGCCACCTTCCCGCCGGTGTCCTCGAAGGAGGTGAGCTCGCCGCGCAACTGATCCTCGAACGCGGAGCCAGTGGTCCTGGAGCCCGCGAGGATCATGACGCGGGGGCGCTGTCCGCGCAGCGCCCGCACGGTGTCCAGCTCCCGCTGGGCATTGCGTCCGGTGACCGCGATCGTCACGACGAGTCCCTCCTCGCTCGCGGCATCGATGACTCCGGCCGCGATGCTGGAGAAGTAGGGGTCCGCGATGTCCGCCACGAGCAACGCCACCGTGGTGGTGCTTCCCTTGGCCACCGCCTGCGCGAAGAGGTTCGTGGTGTAGCCGAGTCGCTGGGCGGCCTCGACGACTCGCTGCCGGTAGGCCTCGTTGACCTTGCGGGTGCTTCCGTTCAACGATCGCGACGCCGTGGCGAGCGAGACGCCCGCTTCCCTGGCCACGTCATGCAGCGTCGCGGGACTCTTGCTGGCCGGTGCCGACATTGCTTCCACTCCTGAGGTACGGGCGGCCGCTGCGGCCACCGCCCAGCGCGTTCCACGGAAAGGGCCATTGTTGCACGGCCGGGGGTGACGCCGAGCCCTGCTGCGCCTGATCGGTAAGCGCTTTCTCTGCTAGGGTTTCCCGAACCGTGATCCCTGTCCACCCTGGAGGAACCGTGCCCCTGACGAATCCCGCGGACAACCCCTCCGCCGAGCGACGCGCTGCCCCTGCCGACGGCACCGCCCCCCTGCTCCGCGCAGCGATCCTCGGGACCGGGGGAGTGGCGGAGCTCCACGCCACGGCCCTGCGGGACCTGCCCGGGGTGGCGCTCGTCGCGGCTGCGGATCCGTCCGCCGTGCACCTCGCCGCCTTCGCGGAGGCCCACGGGGTCCCGTTCCGCTTCTCCTCGCTCGAGGAGATGCTCGCCGCCCAGCCGGTCGACGTCCTCCATATCTGCACCCCACCCGGCGGGCACGCCGGGCAGGCGACCGGGGCCTTCGTCGCGGGAGCGCACGTCGTCGTCGAGAAGCCCGCCGCCCTGAGCCTCGCCGAGCTCGACACGATGACCCGGGCGGCGGGCACCGCGGGACGCGGCCTCGCCGTCGTCTTCCAGCAACGCTCCGGCACCGCGGCCGCCCATGTGAAGGGACTGCTCGATTCGGGCGCTCTCGGCCGCCCGCTGTCAGCACTGTGCCAGACGCACTGGTACCGGACGGCCGAGTACTTCGCCGTGCCGTGGCGCGGCACGTGGGCCACCGAGGGCGGCGGCACCACGCTCAGCCACGGGAGCCACCAGGTCGATCTGCTCGCATACCTGCTCGGCGAATGGTCCGCGGTGCGCGCCACGCTGTGGCGGCAGCAGCACGACGTCGAGACCGAGGACCTCTCCCATGCGTCCCTGGTCTTCGCCTCGGGCGCGGTGGCCTCGGTGGTCTCGACGGTCCTCGCCCCACGGCAGTCGAGCCTGCTCCGCATCGACACGGAGCGGGCGACGATCGAGCTGGAGCACCTCTACGGCCACGGGCATGCCCACTGGAGGATCACGCCTGCGCCGGGCGTCGACGAGGAGACCTCGGCGTCGTGGAGCCTGCCGGATCGGGAGATCCCGAGCGGCCACGACGCCCTGTTCGGGGAGATCTATCCTTCGCTCATCGCGGGTCGGGGCATGCCCGGCGTCGTCGGCCATCCTGCCCGCGCGCTCGAGATCGTCACCGGCATGTACGTGTCGGCCCGGGAGGACCGCTGGGTCTCCCGGGAGGATCTCGCGGATCCGTCCCTGCGGGGATCCCTGACGGCGCCGGTCATCGACGGGCGCCCCGGGGCGTCCGCCGGAGCCCCCGCGGCATGAGCGCGGGGGACGCCCTCTCCACGCGCGAGGGTCGGGTGGCCGGCGTCCTGCGCGAGGGCCGCGACGAGCCGGCCATGCACGCGCCGCGGCCCTTCCTCCACCCGGTCCTGACCCCGGGCGGACAGCCCGTCAGCGACTACGCGCCGGCCGATCATCCGTGGCACTGGGGGCTCGGCATCGCGGTATCGGCCATCGACGTCCCCGGCCAGGAGGACCCTGTGAACCTGTGGGGAGGCCCGACATACAGCGGCGCGCGGGGCTACGTCCAGCTCCCGAACAACGGCTCGCAGCGCGTGCGCAGCCGCCGGCACGCGGGCCACGTGGTGGTGCAGCGGGTCGGCTGGTGCGCTGCGGACGGCAGCGAATTCCTCGAGGAGAAGCGGGCCTGGAGCGCGGACACCCTGCGGGCGGGCGACGTCGGATGGTCCCGGACCACCGTGCGGAGCACCTGGGCGAACGTCAGCGGCGGTCCGCTGGCCTTCGGCAGCCCGACGACGGCAGGCCGCCCGAACGCCGGGTACGGCGGGTTCTTCCTGCGCCTCGCACCGTCCTTCGACGGAAGCAGCATCATCGCACCCTCCGCCGGTGGCGCCGGTGCCGTCGGGGAGGGCGACGCCATGGGGACAGCGCACGCCTGGCTCGGACTGCAGTCCGCCGGTGCGTCCGTCCTCATGATCCCGTTGGCGGACAATCCGGGAGGCCCGTCTCCCTGGTTCGTCCGCAGCAGCGGGACCCCGATGCTGTGCGCGGCCCCCTTCTTCCATGAGGAGATGCACCTCGCCCGCGACGCCGTGCTCCGCTGGGAGTGGTCGCTGCTGGTCGCGGACGGCGCCGTGCAGGAAGGTGCGTTCCGGGCGGCGCTCGGCGCCGCGAGGGCCGCTGCTCCCGGGCATCCCGCCTGAGATCGCGCTGTCAGGACTCCGGCGAGAAGGTGCCGGCCGGAGCCGACCGGACGACTACAGGCCGAGGGACTCGAGCACCGGCAGCTCCGCGCGCGCCCGTGCCTTGGCCTCGGCCGCGGTCGGCGCGGCCACTGCGATGCCGGCGATGCGCTGCGCGTCGGCCAGCGTGATGCTGTTCAGCACCGCGCCCACCCCGGCGAGGGCCCGCGGAGTCATGGACAGCGTCGAGATGCCCAGTCCCACCAGGACGACGGCGAGCGCGGGATCCGCCGCGGCCTCACCGCAGACCCCCACCGGCTTCGCGCTCCCCTCGGCGGCCGAACCCTCCACGGTCAGCTTCACCATGCGCAGGACGGCGGGCTGCCAGGAGTTGTTGAGTGCGGCGAGGGAGCCGAGCTGCCGGTCCGCGGCCATCGTGTACTGCGTGAGGTCGTTGGTCCCGAGGCTCGCGAAGGACACCTCACCGAGGATGGACTCGGCCATGACGGCCGCCGAGGGGACCTCGACCATGACGCCCGGTGTCTGCAGCCCGGCATTGCTGCACAGCTTCGCGAAGTCCGCGGCCTCCTCCGCCGTCGAGATCATCGGTGCCATGACCCAGACGTCCGCGCTCGCCTGCGCGGCGGCGTCCGCGATGGCCCGGAGCTGCCGTTCCAGGACGCCCGGGGACGTGAGGTCGGTGCGGTAGCCGCGGACGCCGAGGGCGGGATTGGGTTCGGAGGTGTCTGTCAGGAAGGGCAGCGGCTTGTCCGCGCCGGCGTCCAGTGTGCGGACCACCACCTTCCTGCCGGGGAAGGCGTCGAAGACGCCCTTGTACGCCTCGATCTGCTCCTCCGCCGTCGGCTCGGTGTCGCGTCCGAGGAAGCAGAACTCCGTCCGGAGCAGGCCCACGCCCTGGGCCTTCGCCTCGGCGGCCTTGACGGCGTCGGCGGCCCCACCGACGTTGGCCAGCAGCGGTACCTCGTGCCCGTCCGCGGTCACGCCCACGCCATCGAACACGGCCAGCGCGGCCGCGGCGGCTGCGTAGGCCTCGGCCGCCGCTTCCTCCGCGGCGCCGGGCTCGAGGGTGAGCGTCCCGGCGGCGCCGTCGACGAAGGCGAGGGTGCCCTCGTCGATGTCGTCCACGCCGTGGGCGGCCACGACGGCGGGCAGTCCGAGGGCTCGCGCGATGATCGCGGTGTGGGACTGCGGGCCGCCGCCGGAGGTGACGAGGGCGAGGACCACCGCGGGGTCCAGGGTGGCGGTGTCCGCCGGAGCCAGGTCCTCGGCGACCAGGATGAAGGGCGAGTCCGACGACGGGATGCCCGGTGCGGGGAGCCCGCGCAGTTCCGCGACGATCCGCGAGCGGACATCGAGGACGTCCGCCGTGCGTTCGGCCATGTAGCCGCCGAGGTTGTGCAGCATCTCGGCCACGGAGGCGCCCGCCTCCCAGACCGCCCGGGCCGGCGAGGTGCCGTTGTTGATGAGCTTCGTCGCGGACTTCAGCAGCAGGGGGTCCGTCGCCATCAGCGAGGTGGCCTGCAGTACGGCCTTGGCGTCGCCCTTGGCGATGCCGGCCCTGCGCTTGAGCTCCTCCTGGACGGTCTTCGCCGCGGACCTGAGGGCGGCGACGGCCTGTTCGGGAGCGTCGGGGGTGTCGTGACGTTCACCGGCGGGGGGTTCGCCGACCGACGGCGGCATGTGCCGGACCGGGCCGATCACTCGTCCGGGGCTGACCCCGACACCTGCGAAATTCTCCATTGAACGTCCTCGTTTCCTTGCCGGTGGATCTCGGTCTAACACCATTGTGTCGCGCAAGGCAATTGTAGAGTGTGACCCAGTTCATATAACGGTGCTATAGGTGTTACGCTAGCAGGCATGAAAAAAGGAGGCGAACCGGCGCCGAAGGTCAGGCTTCTGCGGGCAGCCGCGGCACTGCTCGCGGAGTCCGGCGGAGAGCCGGTCTCCACCCGCCAGATCACCGAGGCCGCCCGGGTGACCGCTCCGACCCTGTACCACCACTTCGGTGACAAGGAGGGGCTCTTCGACGCCGTGGTCGCCGAGGGCTTCTCCGAGTACCTGGCGGCCGAGAGGAGCATCCCGACGTCGGGCCAGCCGATCGAGGACCTCCGCATGCACTGGGACAACCACGTGCGGTTCGGCCTCGACCACCCGCACCTCTACCTGGTGATGTTCGGCAACATCCGGCCCGAGCGTCGGCCCTCCATGGTCGCCAGCGCGGAGGCGTTCCTCGAGGAGGTCCTGGCGCGGGCGGCCGCGGCGGCCCGCCTGGTGGTCTCACCGCACGAAGCCGCGCGCAGCATGCTGGCCGCCAACATCGGCGTCACCCTCATGCTGATCTCGGAGCCCGCGGCGAAGCGCAACCTCGAACTCTCGGCGATGACGCGTGAGGCCGTCATCTCGGCGGTGGCCACGGATTCCGAGTCCGATCCCGTGACCGACACCGAGGGGACCCCGTCGGTGGTCGTCGCGGCGATCGCCCTCAATGCAGCACTGCAGTCCTCGCACCCCGATCAGCTCTCCAGTTCGGAACTGAAGCTCTTCCTCGAATGGCTCCAGAGAATATCCAGCCGATCGGGCGGTTGACGCCTCCCGATCGACGCCATCCCTCCGCAGTGTTGCGGGGCCTACGGTTAGGAATGAATGTGGCAACACAACTAGAAGCGAGGTCCGGCACGAGTGCCCGGGTCCGCGTACAGAAGTTCGGGACGTTCCTGTCCGGGATGATCATGCCCAACATCGGTGCCTTCATCGCGTGGGGCATCGTCACGGCACTGTTCATCGAGGCCGGCTGGCTTCCCGTTCCCCGGCTCGGCGGCTTCGGCGAGACCGACGGCGTCGCCAACGTCGGGCTCGTCGGGCCGATGATCACCTACCTGCTGCCCCTTCTGATCGCCTATACCGGCGGCCGGATGGTGTACGACGTCCGCGGCGGCGTGGTCGGCTCGATCGCGACGATGGGCGTGATCGTGGGAGCCGGCATCCCCATGTTCATCGGTGCCATGATCATGGGCCCGCTCGGCGCATGGACCATGAAGAGGATCGACGCGATCTGGGAAGGCCGGATCAAGCCCGGCTTCGAGATGCTCGTCAACAACTTCTCGGCAGGCATCTGGGGTGCCGTGCTGGCGCTCATCGGCTTCTACGGGGTCTCGCCGCTGGTCATCGCCTTCAGCACGGGGGCGGGCAACGTGGTCCAGTGGCTGGTCGACAACGGCCTGCTGCCGCTGACGAGCATCTTCATCGAACCGGCGAAGGTCCTCTTCCTCAACAACGCCATCAACCACGGCGTGCTGACCCCGCTCGGTGTCCAGCAGTCGCTGGAACAGGGGAAGTCCATCCTGTTCCTGCTCGAAGCGAACCCCGGCCCGGGGCTCGGCATCCTGCTGGCGTACTCGTTCTTCGGTCGCGGCATCGCCAAGGCCTCCGCTCCTGGCGCCGCCATCATCCAGTTCTTCGGGGGCATCCACGAGATCTACTTCCCCTACGTCCTGATGCGCCCGCTGCTGATCCTCGCCGCGATCGCCGGCGGCATGACCGGTATCGCGACGCTGAGCATCACGAGCGCCGGTCTGGTGGCCCCGGCGGCCCCCGGGTCGATCATCGCGGTCCTGGCGCAGACGGCCCGGGACAGCTACTTCGGCGTCACGCTGTCGGTCGTGCTGGCCACGGCGGTGTCCTTCCTCGTCGCTTCGGTCATCCTGAAGACCGGCAAGGGCCCGCAGGAGGACCTCGCAGCCGCCGCTGCCCGGATGGAGGAGCTCAAGGGCAAGAAGAGCTCCGTGGCCGGGAACTTCCGGTCGGACTCGGCCCCCGACGGCCCCATCCGCAGCATCGTGTTCGCCTGCGACGCGGGCATGGGGTCCTCGGCGATGGGCGCCTCGGTGCTCCGCAACAAGATCCGGGCTGCCGGGTTCCCGGACGTGAAGGTCACCAACCTCGCCATCTCCAGCCTGAAGGACGACTACGACGTCGTCATCACGCACCAGGATCTCGCCGACCGCGCGGAGCCCCTGACGCAGAGCGCGACGCACGTCGCCGTCGACAACTTCATGAACAGTCCGCGCTACGACGAGATCGTCGACCTCGTCCGGGCCGGTGCGGCGGCCGACGGCGGCGTCGACCCGAAGGACCCCGCTCCCGCCGCGGTCGCCTCCGCCGCGGTCGTATCCGACGACGACGCCATGACCGACGCCGACGTCCTGGCGGAGGAGAGCATCGTGCTGAACGGCACCGCCACCACGCAGGAGGACGCCATCGACGAGGCCGGACGGCTGCTGGTCGCCCGCGGGGCCGTCGATTCCACCTACGTCGAGGCCATGCACGAGCGCGAGCGGTCCGTCCCCACCTACATGGGGAACTTCCTCGCCATCCCGCACGGCACCAACGCGGCGAAGGACCTGATCAAGCGCTCGGCCGTGTCGATCGTGCGCTACCCCGAAGGCATCGACTGGAACGGCAAGCAGGTGAAGTTCGTGGTCGGCGTCGCAGGCGTCAACAACGAGCACCTGTCCATCCTGTCCGCGATCGCCCGCGTCTTCTCCGACAAGGCGCAGGTCGCCAGGCTCGACGAGGCCGCGTCGGTGGACGAGGTCATCGCCCTCTTCGGAAAGGTGAACGCCTCGTGAAGGCAGTGCATTTCGGTGCCGGCAACATCGGCCGCGGCTTCGTGGGGCTCCTGCTCCACGAGGCCGGGTACGAGGTGGTCTTCGCCGACGTCGCGGACGCCCTGATCGACCAGCTGGCCTCGACCCCCGGCTACGACGTCCACGAGGTCGGCGAGGACCCGGCAGTGAAGACGGTGGACAACTACCGTGCGCTGAACTCGCGCTCCCAGGAGGAGGACGTCATCGCGGAGATCGCGACGGCGGACATCGTCACCACGGCCGTAGGGCCGAACGTCCTGCGTTTCCTCGCCCCGGTCATCGCCCGGGCGATCGCCCGCCGCAGCGAGAGCCAGGCACCGCTGCAGGTCATGGCGTGCGAGAACGCCATCAATGCCACGGACATCCTGCGCGGCGAGATCGAGCAGGCCTACGACGGCGCGGCGCCGGACCTCGCGACGCGGGCGGTCTTCGCCAACACCGCCGTGGACCGCATCGTCCCGAACCAGGCCGCCGGGCAGGGCCTCGACGTCACGGTCGAGACGTTCTTCGAGTGGGTCATCGACCGCACCCCGTTCGGGGGCCATCCGCCGGAGATCCCCGGCGCCACGTACGTCGACGACCTCGAGCCGTACATCGAGCGGAAGCTGTTCACCGTCAACACGGGCCACGCGGCGGCGGCATACTTCGGGTCCGCGGCCGGGGTGGAGAAGATCGCGGACGCCATGGACGACGACGCCGTCGCAGCCAGGGTGAGGGCAGTGCTGGACGAGACGAAGCAGCTGCTGGTCGCGAAGCACGGGTTCGACCCCGCGGAGCAGGAGGCCTACGTGCAGAAGATCCTGCGGCGCTTCACGAACCAGCACCTGCCCGACACCGTGGGTCGTGTCGGCAGGGCGCCACTGCGGAAGCTGGGCCGCAGGGAACGCTTCGTGGGGCCGGCCGCCGAGCTGGCCGAGCGCGGCACGCATCCCGCGGCGCTGCTGGAGGCGATGCGGGCCGCGCTGTCGTTCTCGGCACCGGATGATCCCGAGGTCGCGGCGCTGGCCGAGATCCTGGCCACCCAGGACCCGGACACGGCGACGACGTCGGTCACGGGGCTCGAGGCGGAGCATCCCCTGTTCGGAGCGGTGCGCGACCTGATCGCCGACCACGCCGCGGTGGCGCGCGCGGGACAGTAGGACAACGACCGCAGGATCGGAAGGGAGCAGCCTCGGCTGCTCCCTTCGTCGTTCCCGCCGGCGGCACCTGGGGGTGGGCGGCTCAGGGGTGTACGAGGGCGTCCTGCTCCACGGCGAGCAGTTCGCGCACGAACGCCAGATGCTCGACGTCCTGGAAGGCGCCGCCCTGCTCGTGCCCGTTGTAGGGGTAGACCTTCATGCGCTTCGGTCCCGCGTAGTGGTTGTGGGCCGCGAAGACGCACGACGGCGGGCACACGTCGTCGAGCAGACCGACGGAGAACAGCGCCGGGACGGTGCCGCGTGCCGCGAAGTTGACGCCGTCGAAGTAGCTGAGGGTCCGGAAGACGTCGTCGACGTCGTTCCGGCGCGTGCCCAGGTATCTCACGATCTCGGCGTAGGGCGCGGTGTCGACGATCTCCGTGGCATGCCGCATGTGCGCGAGGAACGGGACGTCGACGATGGCCCCGACGGGCGGGGTGCCGTTCACCCGGTGCGCGAGGGCGGCAACAGCGAGGGTGATCCCGCCCCCCTGGCTGCCGCCCGAGACCACCACGCGGGCCGGGTCGACGGCGGGATGCGCCTGGGCGGCCTCCACGGCGTGGACGGCGTCGACGAACAGGCGCCGGTAGTAGTAGGTCTCCGGGCTGCCAATGCCGAGTGTCATGAAACCGCCGGCATGGGGGCCCGTGAAGGCGCCGTCGGCCGTGTCCCCGGGGCGGTGACCGGAGCCCTGGCCCCGGAGGTCCATGACGAAGTGTGCGAAACCGGCACTCGGCAGCGCGGTCCACTCGCCGAGCAGCCCGCGCCCGCCGCCGTAGCCGATATAGGTGACGACCGTCGGGAGCGGGCCGGCGAGGTGCCGTGGCCGCAGCAGCCAGGCCTTGATGGGCTCCCCGCCGTAACCGGCGAACGTGACGTCCTCGGTGACCAGCTGGGAGTAGCCCGCCCGGACCTCCTCGAACAGGGGAGGCGCCACATGCCTGCGCTGTTCCGACAGCGTCCGGTCCCAGAAGGCGTCGTAGTCGGCGGGTTCGTCGCGTTCGGGCAGATAGCTCCGCAGCTCGGACAGGGGGCGGTCGAAATGGGGCATGGGGTGCATCCTTTCACGGGCGGATGAGCGAGGATAGAGCGCGGACACGCCTGCCCGCCCTGCACTGTTGACCATTGATACGATTCAATCTACGCTGTGGGATAACGCTTTCCCAAGGGCGTCCCACGATGGCTGACAATGAAGTTTCCCAGGAGGACAACGATGTTCCGCACACTCTCCCGACGCACACTGACAGGCGTCGCAGCGCTCACCGCCTCCGGACTGGTCCTGGCCGGCTGCGGCGGTGGTGGGGGCGAGCCCGCAGCCCTCGACGCCGACGAGCAGATCACGCTCAACTACACGTTCTGGGGCAACGACGATCGTGCAGCCCGGTACGACGCGGCGATCGCGGCGTTCGAGGAGGAGTTCCCGAACATCACGATCAACGACACGTTCACCGACTACCCCTCCTACTGGGAGAAGCGGCAGACCGAAGCGGCGGGTGGTGGACTCCCCGACGTCATGCAGTTCGACTACACCTACCTCCGCCAGTACGGCGACAACGGACTCCTGCTGAACCTCGAGGACTACTTCGGGAACGGCATCACCACCGACGCCATCGACGAGGGCCTGCTGTCCACCGGCACGCTCGACGACGGCACGTTCGCCATCCCCACCGGCTACAGCGCCTGGTCCGTGTTCCAGAACCCGGCCCTGCTGGCCGAGGCCGGCATCGAGCCCTACGAGGGCGGCACGAGCTGGGACGAGTACGACGCCTACATGGCATCCGTGACGGAGGCGGGCGGCGGCACGGTGTACGGCGGAACCGACACCACCCAGCGCATCCAGGACCTGGAGCTCAAGCTGCGCCAGGAGGGCCGGCAGCTCTTCACCGACGAGGGCGAACTCGGCTTCACCCAGGAGGAGCTCGCCGAGCACTGGACGGAGGGTCAGGAGAACCGTGAGGACGTCACCGTGCCGCAGAGCAAGCTCGAGGAGATCAACCCGGTCTCCGGCTTCGGCGGCAACCTGACCACCAGCGAGATGAGCTGGAGCAACTTCCTCGGCGGGTACCTCGGTGACTCCGGGGCGGAGGAGATCACGATCGTCGCCCCGCCCACCAGCAACCCCGACGAGAAGGATCTCTACCGGAAGGTGGGCCTGATGCAGGCGGCATCCGCCTCGACCGAGCACCCCGAGGCCGCCGCCGCGTTCGTCGACTTCCTCATCAACAGCCCCGAGGTCGGCGAGATCTTCGGCGCGACGCTCGGTATCCCCGCCTCCGAGACGCAGCTCGAGGGCGCAAACCTCGAAGGGCCGGACAAGGCGGTCAAGGACTACCTCGACTCCATCGAGAACCGCATGGGCGACGCCCCGGCAGCGCCCGTCGCCGGATTCGGACCCCTCGAGCAGACCTTCTGGGACCTCGGCAAGTCGATCGGCCTCGGTACTGTGACGCCCGACGACGCCGCGAAGCAGTTCTTCGACGAAGCCTCCGTCACGCTCGGTAACTAGCACGACACCCGGTATCCAGCAGGACAAAGGAGTCAGATCGTGAGCACGGACTCGGCGCACGCGCCAGCTTCAGCCCGCACCGCCGAATCCGGTGCCCGTCCGGCGGACAGCCGCCGGACGGGCACGCCCCGGCCCCGTCGCCGAAACCGTGACTCCCTGGCCGGGTACGTCTTCCTCTCACCCTGGCTCCTGGGGTTCGTGGGACTCACGCTCGGCCCCATGCTGGCATCGCTCTACCTCGCCTTCACGGACTACAACCTCTTCACCGCCCCCGAGTGGACCGGACTCGAGAACCTCGGCCGCATGGCCGACGACGAGAAGTTCTGGGCCTCGGTCCGGATCACCCTCATCTACGTGCTGGTGGGGACGCCCATCAAGCTCGCGGCAGCGCTCGCCGTGGCCATGCTCCTGAACTACCGGGCGAAGGGCACCGGCTTCTTCCGCTCCGCCTTCTACGCTCCGAGCCTGACCGGCGCGAGCGTCAGCATCGCGATCGTCTGGCGGGCCATGTTCTCCACCGACGGCCCGGTAGACGGCGCCCTGAACCTGTTCGGCATCAATCTCGGCGGCTGGATCGGGAACCCCTCGCTGATCATGCCGATGATGATCCTGCTCGCCGTCTGGCAGTTCGGCGCCCCCATGGTCATCTTCCTCGCCGGGCTGAAGGGCGTCCCGGCCGAACTCTACGAGGCCGCCTCCGTGGACGGCGCGAGCCCCCTGCGCAAGTTCCTCAGCGTCACGGTGCCGATGCTCTCGCCCGTCATCTTCTTCAATCTGCTGCTCGAGATGATCAACGCCTTCCAGGTCTTCGCCTCGGCGTACATCATCGGATCGGGAACGGGCGGCCCCGGCGGCGCCACGAACTTCTACACCGTGTACCTCTACACGAGGGCGTTCGCCAACAACCAGATGGGCTACGCCTCGGCGATGGCCTGGGTGTTGCTGCTCGCCGTGGGTGTCCTCGCCCTCATCCTCTTCCGCACCTCCAGGAGCTGGGTCCACTACGCAGGAGACTCCAAGTGACCGCCATCGAATCGAACCCCGCCGTCCCCGTCCCGCGTGACCCGGACGGCGGCCCGCAGCCCCGGCCGCGCCGCCGGCCGATGCGCCGGCATCTCCCCACGGCGCTCTGGATCGTGGGGATCGTCGCCCTCACGGCGATCGTGCTGTACCCGCTCCTGTGGATGTTCTCCGCATCCCTGAAACCGAACTCCGAGTTCGGCAGCAACCAGGGCTTCCTCCCCGAGAACCCCACCTTCGACAACTTCGTCAAGGTGATGCAGGGTATCGCCGGCATTCCCACCTGGAAGTTCTTCCTCAACTCGACCCTGCTGGGCGTCGGCGCGGTGATCGGCACCGTCATCTCCTCGTCGATGGCCGCGTACGCCTTCTCGAGGATCTCCTTCCGTGGCAGCAAGATCCTCTTCGCGGCGATGATCGGCACCCTGCTCCTGCCGTTCCACGTGCTGATCATCCCGCAGTACGTGATCTTCAGGAACCTCGGGCTGATCGACACCTTCTGGCCGCTCCTCGCCGGCAAGTTCCTGGCCACGGAGGCGTTCTTCGTCTTCCTCATGGTGCAGTTCATCCGCAACCTGCCGCGGGAACTCGACGAGGCGGCGCGCATCGACGGCTGCGGGCACGGGCGGATCTTCTTCTCGATCACGCTGCCCCTGATCAAGCCCGCCCTCATCACGTCGTCGATCTTCGCGTTCATCTGGAGCTGGAACGACTTCCTCGGACCGCTGCTGTACCTGAACTCGCCGGACAAGTACCCGTTGCCGCTGGCGCTGCGCATCTTCAACGACCAGACGAGCACCTCGGACTACGGCGCGACCATCGCGATCTCCGTCCTCGCGCTGCTGCCCGTGATGCTGTTCTTCATCATCTTCCAGCGCTTCCTCGTCGACGGCGTCGCGACGCAGGGCCTGAAGGGATGAGCCCGCGCCGGCGCGACGCAGCCGATCGCCCGGGGCAGACCGCCGCCCGCGACGGCAGCACGCTGCGCTGGCCCGGCGGGACGGCGAAGTTCGCGCTGTTCGGAGAGGTCCTCTGGGTCGGCGTGCTGTGCTGCGTGGCGGGCCTCGGGATCATCACCATCCCGGCGTCCTTCGCCGCCGGCTCCGCCCACCTGCATCGCTTCCTGCGGGCCGAGGACTCGACGGTCCGGCAGTCCGCCGCGGACTTCACGGCGGCCCTCGGGAGGGGCTGGCTCGTCGGCGTCGGGGTGATCGCCGCTGCCTCACTCCTCCTGCTGGACATCGTGGTTGCCGGCTCGCGGTCCCTGCCGGGCTGGCAGATCGTCCTCGCCGCCGGGATCCTGCTGCTCCTGGGACTGCTGGCGGGACTGGCCGGCGTGACGGCTCGCTGGCAGGCCGACCGGTCGTGGCGGGCGGCAGGACACCTGTGGTTCAGGGAGGCACGAGAGGACCCCGCGGGCGTCCTCTGGCTCGTCGCCGCCGTCGTGCTGACCGCGATGGTGGCCTGGCAGCTGCCGCCGCTGATCATCCCGGGAGTCGGCTGCCTGGTGTTCGCCGCCCTCGCGACCTCGGTGCGCGAGCGCCGTCCCCACTCCTGATCCTCCGACCCTGCGACCCACCCGGGAGACCCCCTTGCACTACGGCGCCGACTACAACCCGGAACAGTGGCCCGACGAGGTGTGGCCCGAGGACGTGGCCCGCATGCGTGAGGCGGGCGTGACGATGGTGAGCCTCGGGATCTTCGCCTGGGCACGTATCCAGCTGTCCGAGCACGAGTTCGACTTCGACTGGCTGGACCGGGTGATCGGCCTCCTGCACGAGGGCGGGATCGCCGTGGACCTCGCGACGGCGACGGCGTCGCCCCCGCCGTGGGCGACGGTCGCCTACCCGGAGATGCTGGCCGCCGATGAACACGGCAGCCCCTACTGGCACGGCAGCCGGCAGCACTACGCGCCGTCGTCGCCCGCCTACCGGTCACTGGCCGCTGCACTCGTGCGGAGGATCGCCGAGCGCTATGCCGGGCACCCCGCCGTCGTCCTCTGGCATGTGAACAACGAGTACGGGTGCCACCTCGACGTGGACTACTCCGACGCCGCGCGGGACGCCTTCCGGACCTGGCTGACGAACCGCTACGGGTCGATCGACGCCGTGAACGCCGCGTGGGGCACGATGTTCTGGTCGCAGCGCTACGGGTCCTTCGCCGAGATCTTCCCGCCCCGGCACGCCCCCTACAGTCACAACCCCGGGCAGCTGCTCGACTACCGGCGGTTCACCTCGGACATGTTCCTCGAGTGCTACCGGATGGAGCGGGACATCATCCGGGCGGCGGGAGCCGTCCAGCCCATCACCACCAACTTCATGGGCGCCTTCAAACCCGCCGACTACGCGCGATGGGCCGCGGAACTCGACGTGCTCAGCGACGACCTCTACCCGGATCCCAACGATCCGGAGGGTTTCCGCGAGGGTGCGTTCCATGGTGACCTGATGCGCTCCCTCAAACCCGGGACCCCGTGGCTCCTCATGGAGCAGGCCACCAATGCCGTGAACTGGCGGCCCACCAACGCCCCGAAGGCGCCGGGCCAGCTCGCCGCGCAGAGCATGCAGGCCGTGGCCCGCGGTGCCGACGGCATCCTGTTCTTCCAGTGGCGGCAATCCCGGGCAGGAGCGGAGAAGTTCCACTCCGCCATGCTCCCGCACGCCGGCACGGAGACACGCACGTGGCGCGAGGTGATGTCCCTCGGTGGCGACCTCGGCCGGCTGCCGGACCTGCCGGCCGACGACGGCGCCGCGCGGGTCGCGCTCCTGTTCGACTGGGAGAACTGGTGGGCCATCGAGAACCCTGACCACCCCACCTCGCTCGACTACCTGTCCCTGGTGCGGGGCTGGTACGACGCCGTGCACCGCCTGCACGTGCAGGTGGACATCCTCCCGCCGACGGCCGACCTGGCGCACTACACGGCGGTCGTCGCCCCGCACCTGTACCTCCTCACCGAACCGGCCGCCGCGAACCTGGTCGACTTCGTCGAGCAGGGCGGGCACCTGCTCGTCACGGCGTTCAGTGATGTGGTCGACGAGTACGACCGTTTCCGCGCGGGCGGCTTCGGCACGCAGCTCAGGGACCTGCTGGGTGTGGTCATCGAGGACTTCGGGGCCCTGGCGGACACCGGATCGGCGGGTCCGGGTGAGCAGCGGGCGCCGGTCGCCGGCCCAGGGGTGGCGTTCGTCGGGTCGATCCTCGCCGAGGAGGCCCATGCCGTCGACGCCCGCGTCCTGGCGCGGTTCGAGGGTGGCCGCCAGGATGGGCGGCCGGCGCTGACGGTGCGGTCGCACGGTGCGGGATCGGCGTACTACCTGGCCACCGTGCCCGACGACGACGGTGCGCGGCAGGTCCTCGACCACCTGTTCACGGCGGCCGGGGTGGAGCCTGTGTATCCGGGCCTGCCGCCGTTGGTGGAGGCGATCCGCCGCGGGCCGTTGCTCACGCTCATCAACCACGGCCGCGAGCCCGTCCACATCGACGTGCAGGGGGAGGACGCGCTGGGCGGCGGCGAGGTCCGGGGAGTGGTCCTGCGGCCGTTCGGCTACGCCCTGGTGCTCATCTCCAGCCTGGAGGCCACGGAACCCTGTCCTCCAGCGGTACCAGGGTCACGGTGATTCACGGGGCCGAGCGCGAGCCCGCCGATGCCGGGCGCGCGCGATGAAGTGAGTGCCCAGGCCCAGCCCGACGAGTGCCAGGGGAATGGCTCCGGGTTCACTTTCCGTACGGATCTGGAAGACCATGAGTGCCACGCCGACCGTGATCAGCAGGATCGGTACCAGTCTCTTCATCTCCGGCCTCTCAGGGGGTATCGAGTCGTGAACGGTCGTCCGTGCTGTGGCTCGCGTGCGAGGACTGCGCGAGGTCCGGCTCGTCCACCTCGTCGACCCATTCCAGGAGGTCCCCCGGCTGGCAGTCGAGAACCCTGCACATTGCTTCCAGTGTGCTGAAACGGACCGCTTTGGCTCGCCCGTTCTTCAGGACGGCGACGTTCGCCGGTGTCAGACCGATGCGGTCGGCGAACTCTCCGACGCTCATCTTCCGTCGGGCGAGCTCCAGGTCTATCCGGACCACGATCGGCATCAGATCACCTCGTCGAGCTCGGTGCGCAGGGTGCGCGCTTCGACATCGCGTGCCACCGCCTGCTCCAGCAGGGCCTTCAGCACCAGGACGATCAGCGCAACGGATGCCAGCATGACCGCGACCCCGCCGATCAACAGAACGACTCCGGGCGCCACCGCCTCCCCGGGGGCGAGCGCGACGCCGAGCCCGAAGGTCAACAGGGACGCGGCCGCGAAGGCACCGATCACGAGATGCACCAGACGGAAGGCGCCGGTCGAGAACACGGTTCCCCGCCGGGCCATCGTCAGCAGCCCCCACACGCAGACCACCGCGACCTGGCCCGCCAGGATCGCCAGGACGGTCAGGATCACCATCGGTGTGCGGATCATCGCGAAGTCGGGATCCGCCGTACTGACGTCCCGGGTCAGCAAGGACAGCACCACCATCTGGATGAAGACCGAGCCTGCGAACATCATCGCCAGAACAAGGCGCAACGCGGCCACCGTCAGTTTTCCCATGTCTTCCCCTCCACTTGAATGTTGGTAGCAAACTATCGTTAATCGATAGAAAGAACAAGAACTCCGATCGGGTTGAGGGTGCCGACGCCCTGTATGTCCCGCCGTCGTGGCCTAGACTGTCGCGGTGAGCCGAGCGCAGGACGACGGACCGTTCTTCCATGGCACGAAAGCCGATCTCCGCACAGGGGATCTCCTCAGACCGGGCTTCCCCTCCAATTACCGTCCCGAGATCGTGATGAACCATGTCTACTTCACTGCCCTTCGTGACGGTGCCGGCCTCGCGGCGGAGCTCGCGACCGGTGCTGATGAGCCCCGCGTCTACGTCGTCGAGCCGACCGGGACGTTCGAGGACGATCCGAACGTGACCGACAGGAAGTTCCCGGGCAATCCCACCCGCTCGTACCGCAGTCGAGACCCGCTGCGGATCGTCGCCGAGGTCACCGACTGGACGCGGCAGACGCCCGAGGCCCTACAGGCCTGGACAGAACGCCTGGCAGTACTCCGCGCGGACACCCAGGGAAGCATCGTCAACTAGGAGTCATCCGAGGAGAATCCGCAGGTGATGATCCGGGGACGAATCTCTGTCTGTCTGGTCCGCCTGGTCTGCAGGTCCGAACCTATGCTTGGGTCAACGCTCATCCGTTCCGCCGAAGGAGAGATCGAATGTCCCGCATCATGTCGACCGGCTTGGCCAAGACCGGTCTCCTGCTCGGCTACAAGGTCGCGCGGGATACGGGCAGCAGGCCGGCAGGCGGTGCCATTCTGGCGGCCTGCGGCGTGGCCGCCTTCACGGTATGGAACAAGGACGCCGGCACGGCCCGGGCTGCCGCCCTGACGGGCCTGTACGTTGCGGCCTTCGGCGCGTCCCACCCCCTGGCGAAGAAGATCGGCGCGTGGCCGGCAGTATTCACCGTGACGGGGGCCATGGCGCTGGTCTCGATGATCGTTGGTGGGCGCCGCGCGAAGTCCTGGCACGACGGGTGACATCGTTCCGGACCTGGTCGCTGTCTCGGCAGGCCTCACCCGAGGGGCGGACACAGGGCTGGCTGCTGCGATGGCGCGGCGTGCGATTCCGATCGCGGGGATTCACCCCACGGCCCTCCCAAGGGCACTAAGCTACTCGATGCACTGATGGACGTCTGCGGAGGACGGTAATGAGACTGTTGCTGGCGACGGCGGGCTCACGGGGCGATGTCGAGCCCTTCGTGGCCCTGGCAGAGCGGGCGCTTGCGGCGGGGCACGAGGTGCGCCTGGTCGTCCCGGACAACTCGGGCGTCGAGATGGGTGACCTCGATGTGGTGAGCATGGGGGTCGACTACACGCGGATGATCGAGGAGCAGGGCGTCTCGGTCATGGCAGCGTTCCGTAACTACCGCTCCGTGGTGCGTCCGGTGATGCGAGGCGTCATCGTCGGTAGCGCGCGGGTGTTGCTCGAGTACGAACCTGATCTGATCGTGTACCACCCGAAGGTCCTGTCGGCTCCGCTGGTAGCGGATGCTCTGGGAGTGCCGCACGTCATGGTCGAGATCGTGCCGGCTCTCACGCCGACGAGGGCTTTTCCTGCCGCAGGCACCCTCACCCGTGGGTTGGGCCCGCTGAATCGATGGACGTATCAGGCGGTGGGCGTCGCGTCGACGATGTTTCGCTCCGAACTCGGCGAGGTGCGCAGGATGGTCGGCGGGCAGACACGCAAGTCCTCTGCCCCCGCTGCCACCCTCATGCCCATCAGCCCTGCCATACTCCAGCGCCCCCGTGACTGGCCGGCATCGGTGCATCTCACCGGGCCGTGGACTCGCGCACATCAAGGGGAGGCCCTCGCGCCCGCGGTCGACGAGTTCATCGCCGACGGCCCATTCCTCTATGCAGGGTTCGGCTCGATGGCCGCGGGGAACGCCGAAGCGCGTGGAGCGGCGATCGTCGATGCCGCGCGGGCTCGCGGCAGCCGCTGCCTCGTCGCTACCGGTCTCGGCGGCATCGACGTGCCTCCGGACCGCCTCGGCGACGACGTGCTCGTCGTGCGGACCGTGTCGCATACGGCTGTGCTTCCGCACGCGACTGCGGCTGTGTACCACGGCGGCATCGGTACCGTGCACGCCGTGATGACTGCCGCAACACCATCGGTGATCGTGCCCTTCATAGCCGATCAACCCTTCTGGGGATACCGCCTGAGTGAAGCGGGTCTGACACCGGCACCGATCCCGCAACGTGCGCTGACCGTCCCCGCCCTCCACGCCGCACTCGAGGAGGCGGAGTGGTGCCGTCCCCGCGTCACGGACGTCGCCGAAGCCATGTCCGCCGAGGACGGAACCCTGACGGCGTTGACCGTCCTCGCATCGATCCGCTGACCAGTGCCGGCTCGTGCACACGCCCCACCGCTCAGTTCATGCCTCCTGCTCCGTCTCAACTGGTATCAATAGGTGGGTGCATAGCTACTGGGAGGTTTCATGACGCGGGAACTCGTATGGACGGGATTCATGACGCTCGACGGCGTCGTCGATTCCCCCGGAGGGAGGGTCGAAGGTCACCGCAGCGGTGGCTGGGTCCTCAGCACGGAATTCGTCCCGGAAGCGTTCGCACTCAAGGGTGACGAGCTCAGCGAGACGACGGCGCTGATGTTCGGGCGTCGCAGCTACGAGGCGTTCGCGCCGATCTGGCCGGGATCAGAGGACCATGCCGGCTACAAGGATCTTCCCAAGTACGTCGTGTCGGGCACTCTCGGCCAGGACGCGATCGTCGGTGATTGGGGGCCGACCGAGATTCTGCGCACCCTCGACGACGTTGCCGCGGTGAAGCAAAGCGACGGAGGTGCCATCTTCATCCATGGCAGTGCGGAACTGGCGCGGGGTCTTGCCGATGCGGACCTCATCGATCGCTACAATCTTCTTGTCTTCCCGGTGCTCCTCGGCGCGGGCAAGCGTGTATTCAGTGCGGCGGACCGGGATCAGCAGAAGCTCCACCTCAGGGATTCCACCGCGTACTCCAACGGCGTCCTCAAAGCCGTTTACGACGTCATGCATTGAGCGGCTCTGACCGACACAAGACGCCCATACCTCCCGGGCGGCTACCTGGCCACTGCTTCATGGATATCTCATCCGAGGGCCGGGACCGTTGCTCGCCTCAGTCCGATGAGACCGACCAGCACGAAGGCCATCGGCGCACCCAGGCACAACAGGGTGGAGCCTATGTGCGCCGAGGTGAAGGACAAGAGGCGGTCTTCCTGCGTCCATAGGAATCCGCAGAGGAGTGACAGGACCAGTGCAGTCGTTCCGGGAAGGAAGCGCAGACGAGCCATCATGCTCCACGGTCCCATATCCCACGTATGTCTCTGCCCTGACAGCACTGACAGAGGTCCTGCCGGGGGATCCCGATGCAGGCATCAGGGCCGCGGGAGAGGCGCACCGGACGCCCGCAGGCTGGTGGTCTTGCCGGGGGCCGCACGGTCAGGCGCGTTCTACGGGGAGCCACAATTCGCAGGTGGCTGTGCTGAAATCAGCGCCGCGGTCGAGGACAGCCACGATCGAGGGGCCGGGGCGTAGCCGCCACGGGTTGGACGGGAACCACTCCGTGGCCGTGGCCGCCCACACCGACTGCAGAGCTGCTGGGTGGTCTCCCTCGGTGTGGAACACCGCCCAGGCTCCGGCGGGAACCTCGATCGTATCGAGGTCCTCGGGAACGACCGCCGAATCCGCGACGGCCACGCCATGGAGGTAGGTCAGCTCGCTGCCCTCGGTGTAGTCCGGGTCGACGTCGGCGCTGACCTGGAGCAGGCCCGCCGGCTCGGTGCTGCTCAGGTGCTTGAGCCTTGGGTGCTCCGCTGCCGGCAGTGACGCGATGTGCGCTTGGATGTGCGGGTTGGCGCCGTGGTGGATGAGCGGTACACGGGCGGCGTGGCCGACGAGGCGGAAGGCCGGTCGGATGGTGATACGAGTGTCCATGGGGATGTTTCCTTCTACGGTCAGGCGGAACCTGAGGTGTGGTTGTGTCCGAAGGGGGCCGCCGTGTCGTCGTACGTCCCCGGGGCCGACGCCGTGCACTGATCGGAACGCACGAGCGAAGGCGTCGGGGGAGCTGTAGCCGTACCTCACCGCGATACCGAGCAGGTCGCCGTGCGTGAGGACGTCTGCGGCGGCGAGCGTCATGCGGCGCCGCCGGATGTACTCGGACAACGGCATGCCGGCCAGCGATGAGAACATCCGCCGGAGGTGATATTCCGTCGTGGCAAGACCGGTCGCCAACCGGGCCACATCGATATCGTCCGTCAGATGACCCTCGACGAACTCGACGAGTCGGTTCAACTCTGCAATCACGGTTGCTCCCTTCACCATCCAGCCTGTCCGACATCCTCGATCGGCACCCTACTATCGCGGTCCGATCGCGTCGGTTCCAGATCGCACTGTCACGCCGACAGCGGTTCCGCACCGCCGGCCTGATGGTGCTGGGCTGGGCGGCTCTCCTCATCACCTCGCTGGTCTGTACCATCGGATCGCCCGTGGCCCGGCACGTCGTCCCTGGCACGATCGACGGCAGGCGCGGGTCCCCTCGACACTGACCTGCAGCATCGTGGCAGCCCTGCTCATCCTGAACTACAGGAGAACCCACGGATCCAGCGGGAAGAGTAAGGCCCTGAACCGGTTCGAGCTGCGCCGTGATGTCGTGGGTCTGGTACAGATCGTTCACGCGCCGATCAGGCAGCCGGCAGGCGCCGTGAGGACTTCCATCTGAGCGTGAATATCAGCCGCCATAAGTCCGAGAAGGAGGGATGGTCCGACGGTTCTGCATCAGTCCTTGATCCCGATGGTGAGAGCCGGGTGACCACGCCGTGTCGTGTCCGCCGCACTCGTAGGCCGACCCGACCCGCGCTGTTGTGGGGAGTCCGACGAGATCGGCTGTCCTCACGCGGCCACCGACGGTCCGTCGCTAGCCGCGCAACTGCTGCACCATGTCGAGGACGACGGCGCGGAGGTCGCCGTCGTTCTCCGCCGCCACCCTGCGTTGGCGCTGGTACCCGGCACCGCGCTGGAGGATGGCCTCGACGTCCGCGAGCTCGCTGCTGCATCCCAGCTTCGCGGCGATGGGTTCGAGACGGTTCAGCACGTCGACGAGATGTTCAGTGACGAGCCGCTCCGTGCCCGCCGCGTCGAGGATGATGATCGCATCGAGGCCGTAACGCGCTGCCCGCCACTTGTTCTCCTGGATGTGCCACGGCGGCATGGTGGGGATGCTGCCGCCGGCGTCGAGCGTCTCGGAGAACTCCTGCACGAGGCACTGGGTGAGGGCGGCGACCGCGCCGACGTCCTGCAGGGTCGAGAGGCCGTCACACACGCGCATCTCCACCGTCCCGAGGTTCCCGACCGGCCGGATGTCCCACCGGATCTCGCTGACGGAGTCGATCACCCCGGTGGTGAACATGTCCTCGACGTAGGACTCGTACGCGGTCCAGTCGTCGAAGTGGAACGGCAGGCCCGCGGTGGGCAGCTGCTGGAACATGAGGGACCGCTGGGAGGCGTATCCGGTGTCCTCGCCGCCCCAGAACGGCGAGGACGCCGACAGCGCCTGGAAGTGCGGGAAGTAGTTCGTCAGCCCGTCCACCACCGGCAGTGCCTTGTCGCGGGAATCGAGCCCGACATGCACGTGCACCCCGTAGATGACCATCTGGCGGCCCCACCACTGCGTGCGGTCGATCAGCTTCGCGTACCGCTCCCTGTCCGTGACCTGCTGGGCCTTCGGGGCGCTGAAAGGGTGCGAGCCGGCGCAGAAGAGTTCCACGCCCATGGGATCGGTGACCTCACGGACAGCGGCGAGGGAGCGGGACAGATCCGCCTTGGCCTCCCCGACCGAGGTGCAGATGCCCGTCACGAGCTCCACCGTGTTGAGGAGCAGCTCCTGCTTGATGTGCGGGTGTTCGTCGTCGTCCTGCAGTTCGGGGTGGTTCGCGCTGACCCCCCGCAGCACCTCACCGGCCACCGAGACGAGTTCCCCGTTGTAGCGGTCCACGAGCGCCAGCTCCCATTCGACGCCGAGTGTGGACTGGGCTGACTGCGCGAAGTCGATGTTCAAGGGCTTGCTCCTGGGCGGTGCTGAAAGGGACGTTGACAGGGTGCCTCGGTAACGCGCCGTCGCGGGGGAGACTCGTCCCAATATTAGTGCCTGGTACGCGGGCGGAACGGCGGTTCGGGGTCTGCGGACGGGGTGCTGCTGGGATGATGGTGAGGTGCCCATCCTGAACAAAGACATGACCCTCTGCATCTCCCTGGCCGCGCGGCCCAGCAACATCGGTACGCGCTTCCACAATTACCTCTACGAGGAGTTGGGGCTGAACTACATCTACAAGGCGTTCACCACCACCGACCTGCCGTCGGCCATCGCCGGCCTGCGCGGTCTCGGCATCCGCGGGTGCGCCGTCTCCATGCCGTTCAAGGAGGACGTGATCGCGCTCGTGGACCACCTCGACCCGTCCGCGCAGGCCATCGACTCCGTCAACACCATCGTGAACGACGACGGCGTCCTCACCGCCTACAACACGGACTACCTCGCGATCGAGCGGCTCCTGCGCGAGCACGCCGTGCCGGCCACGCATTCGGTCCTGGTACGGGGGTCCGGTGGCATGGCCAAGGCCGTCGTCGCCGCCTTGAGGGACTCCGGCTTCACGCAGGTCACCGTCGTCGCGCGCAACGAGCGCACCGGCAGGGCGCTCGCCGACCTGTACGGCTTCGCCTGGCAGCCGGAGGTGGGGGAGTCGACGGCGGACCTGCTCCTCAACGTGACCCCGCTGGGCATGACCGGCCCCGATGCCGACGCCCTCGCCTTCCCGCAGCCGGCGATCGACGCCGCGCAGGTGGTGTTCGACGTCGTCGCCTCTCCCTCGGAGACGCCGCTGATCCTCGCCGCCCGCGCGGCGGGCCGACCGGTCATCACGGGAGCGGAGGTCGTCGCGCTGCAGGCCGAGGAGCAGTTCGTGCTCTACACGGGAATCCGGCCGACGCCGGAGCAGGTGCGTGCAGCAGGGGAGTTCTCGCGCCGGCAGGCCTGAGGCTCCGCAGGAGGAACAGGGGGCTAGAGCCGGTACCACCGGATCCCGAGCGGCTCCAGGGTGATGCCCGCCCGCAGGAGCTCGGACTGGCCGCTCACGAGGTCCAGGGCGCTCTCCGGCAGGCCCGAGAGCGTCAGGGCGCTGATGTCCTGCGGGGTCTCTGCGAAGTTGGCGACCACGACGACGGTGGACTCCTCGCCGTCGAGCAGGCCTGGCCGCTGGTAGCCGAGGACGTGGGGGTTGTTCGTGTGGAACGGCACGAGGCGCCCGCCGGAGAGCTCCGGTGCCTGATGGCGTACGGTGATCAGCCGCTGGAGTCCGGCGTAGATCGCGGCGGCGTCCGTCGTCGGGTCCGTCCGTGCGGCGTAGCGGTCCGCGGGGTACGTGGGACGGCCCACCCAGCGGCTGTCCCCGGCCTTCGCAGGATCAGCCGCGTAGGAATAGTCGTTGAGCTGGCCCACCTCGTCGCCGAGGTACAGGAGCGGGATCCCGCCCGTGCTGAGGATGATGGAGTGGGCCAGCAGGATCCGCGCGACGGCGGCGTCGTCGTGCGCCTCCAGCCCGGCGAGCGACGCCGTGGTGCCCGAGATCCTGCAGTCCCCGGTGCGGGGATTGTCCTGGAAGGGCACGCCGCGCGCGAAGCTGTCCGGGAAGCGGTCGACGTAGAAGGCATTGAGGAACCGGCGGTGGTCGTGACCGTTGATGCCGAGCTCTGCGGCGTCCTCGTCGGAGAACGTCCAGCCGATGTCGTCATGACTGCGCACGTAGTTGACCCAGGCCGTGCCCTCCGGGATGTCGTGCCGGCGCCCGAGGGCCTGGGCGAGCAGGGAGACCTCCCGGGTGGCCAGCGAGTTCCAGATGAGCGCCATCTGCAGCGGGTTGTAGCTGAGCTGGCACTCGCCGCGGTCGATGTACTGCACCACCTCGTCCGGATGCACGATCGCCTCCGACTTGAACAGCAGGGAAGGGGCGGCGAGGCGGCACACCGCGTTGAAGGCCTGCAGCAGCAGGTGCGCCTCGGGCAGGCTCTCGCAGGAGGTGCCGAGCTGCTTCCAGATGAAGGCGACGGCGTCCATCCGGATGACGTCCACCCCCTGGTTGGCGAGGTGGAGCATCTCCCCGGCCATGGCCCGGAAGACCCGCGGGTTGCGGTAGTTGAGATCCCACTGGAAGGAATGGAACGTGGCCCACACCCACCGGCCGTCCTCGAGCGGGACGAAGGAGCCCGGGTGATCGTCGGGGAAGATCTCCCGGACGGTCCGCTCATAGGCGTCCGGCATCTGCCGGTCGGGGTAGATCAGGTAGAAGTCCGCGTAGTCGGGATCCCCGGCGACGGCCCGGCGTGCCCACTCGTGCTCGTTCGAGGTGTGATTGAAGATGAAGTCGACCACGAGGGCTATCCCGTCCTCGCGCAGCTCCCGCGCGAGGTCCGCGAGGTCGTCCATGGTGCCGAGGGACGGGTCCACCTCGCGGTAGCTCGAGACCGCGTACCCGCCGTCGGAGTTCTCCTCGGGAGCACGGAACAGGGGCATGAGGTGCAGGTAGGTGAGGCCGAGCTCGCGGAAGTAGGGGATCCGCGCACGGAGGCCGGCGAGGTCCCCGGCGTAGAGGTCCACGTAGCAGACACCGCCGAGCATCCGGTGGGACTGGAACCAGAGCGGGGCCATGGCACGGGAGGCGTCGAGGGCCTTGAGATCCTCCGGCCGGTCCTGCCAGGAGGCCGCGGCGTCGAGCGCCACCTGCAGCAGTTCGCCGTCCGCCTCGGGACCGTAGATGCGGTGGAACAGCGCCTGCAGGCGCGGGAACTCCGTGTCGAAGCGGGCCTGGAAGGACTGCCAGTCGGCGTCGGACGTCGTCGGGCGGCGGGCCGAGGGGAGCTCTGCCCGGATGCGGTCGTGGGGCAGGGTGTGCGGGGAACTCATCCCGCCAGCCTAGGGCAGCCGGTCCCGGCGCCGGCGGCGGGACGGTCTCCTCCCGGTGCCCGGGTGGGGCCACTCCTCCTCTTTCGGGGGCCCGTAGGATGTGGGCCATGACAGCTGATGAAGAGAAGGATCCGCCCGTTCCCGCATACCTCGAGGGCATTTCGCTGAAGCGGGTCCACGACGGTCGGGTCGTGGAGGAGAAGGACACCGAGGAGACCGGGGACGCCGACGACACCGGGTCCGGGCCGACCAGCGGCCAGGACGGATAGCCGGCATCCTCCGCGGGATTCTCCACCGCATCGGCGGCGCCCCGGACGCGCGAAGCGCCGCGCCCCTTCCGGGACGCGGCGCTTCGTGATCACTGTGGCGGGAACCGCCGGCGACTACTCGGAGACCGGGATGGACTGCGACTTGAGGGAGTCGATCGTCTTCTGCTGCCCGTTCTCCAGGGCGTCCATCAGGGTGCCGGAGCCGCCGATGGCAGCGCCGAATCCGTCCGAGACGTCCGTGTAGGTCTGCGTCATCGTGGGGCCCCAGGTGAAGTCGGGGTTCACGTTGGCGGAGGCCTCGGAGAAGACCTCGTAGATCTTCTGTCCGCCGTAGTACTCGACGCCGCCGGCGAAGGACTCGAGGTCCGCCGCGGACTTCGCCGCCGGGTACAGGCCGCCGAGCTCGTTGGCGAGGGCCAGTGCTTCGGGGTCCGTGTTCAGCCAGAGCGCGAACTTCGCGGCCTCGGCCGGGTGCTCGGAGCCCTTCAGCACGGCCGTCGAGGAGCCGCCCCAGTTACCGGCGGCCTCGCCGCCGTCCTCCCACTGCGGCATCGGGGCGACGGCCCACTTGCCGGCCGTGTCGGGAGCGCCGGTCGAGAGCGTCGTCGCGCCCCAGACCGCGGACACCCAAGTCCACTGCTGGCCCTCGTTGAAGGACGCGTTCCACTCGTCCGAGAAGGACGGCAGGGTGGAGACGAGGTCCTTGGACAGCAGGTCCTGCCAGTAGGTGGCGACCTCCTCGGACTCGGGGCTGGTCAGGTTGACGTCCCAGCTCTCGCCGTCGTTCGCGAACCACTGGCCGCCGTTCTGCCAGACCATGCCGGCGAACCAGTTCACGTCCGACTTCGGGAAGTTGGTGATGTAGGAGCCTTCGGCCTTGATCTGCTCGGCCGCTGCGGCGTACTCCTCCCAGGTGGTGGGCACCTCGATGCCGGCCTGCTCGAAGAGGTCCGCGCGGTAGTACATGGCCATGGGGCCGCTGTCCTGCGGGATCGCGTAGACGGCGTCCTCCTCGCCGAAGGTGACCTGGCCCCAAGTCCAGTCGACGAACTGGTCCTCGGCGTCGGCGACGCCTTCGCAGCCTGCGAGGTTCTCCAGGCCGTCCTGCACGCGGAAGTTCGGCAGGGCGTCGTACTCGATCTGGCCGAGGTCCGGAGCGTTGCCGGCCTGGATCTGGTTGAAGAAGTTCTGGTACGTGCCCGAGTTGCCGTTGGGTCCGGTCTGCACGTCGACCTGGATGTCGGGGTTGTCCGCGTTCCACAGGTCGACGACCTTGTCCATACCGGGAACCCAGGTGGTGAAGGTCAGTTCGACGGGCCCGTCGGAGACCTCGCAGGGGGCTGCTTCGCCACCTGCTTCAGAGCTGTCTCCGCCGGCTGAACAGCCGGAGAGAGCCAGCGCAGAGATCATGGCAAAGGCCGCGGTGACTTTTCCGTAATGCGCGCGCATTGTCTTTCCTATCGGTTGATTGAGCAGTGCGGCGTGGAGGCGGACGCCCCCGCACCTGTGGTGCTGGTCGGGAAGATCAGGGGAGTCACTTGACGCTGCCGGCGCCGAGACCGCTGCTCCAGAACCGCTGGAGGGCGAGGAAGGCGATGATGAGCGGGACGATGGAGACGAGCGCTCCGACGATCACGAGGGACCGCAGCTCCGGGATCTGGCTGATCTGGCTGTTCCAGGCGTACAGCCCCAGGGTCACGGGGAAGAGCACCTGGTCACGCAGCATGATGAGCGGCAGGAAGAAGTTGTTCCAGATCGCGACGAACTGGAACAGGAAGATGGTCACCAGGGCCGGCGCCATCAGGCGCGTGGACAGGCTGAAGAACGTCCGCACCTCCCCGGAGCCGTCGAGGCGCGCGGCCTCGAGCAGTTCGTTGGGGACACTCGCCGCCGCGTAGATCCGGGCCAGGTACACACCGAACGGGCTCACGAGGCTCGGCAGGAAGACGGCCCACATGGTGTTGGTGAGCTCCACCCGGCTGAAGATCAGGAACAGGGGGAGGGCCAGCGCGGTGGCGGGGACGAGGACGCCGCTGAGCACGACGTTGAAGATCGCCTCGCGTCCCCGGAACTCGTACTTCGCGAGGGCGTAGCCGCACATGGCCGCGATGACTGTCCCGATGAGGGCACCCACGCCGGCGTAGAGGGCGGAGTTCAGCAGCCACCGGCCGAAGAGACCGTCCCCGTAGGTGAAGAGCCGGCCGAGGTTCTCGAAGAACGTGGCGAAGGAGTTCGCGGTGAACCACAGCGGCGCCGTGGAGGTGATCTCCCCGCCGGTCTTGGTCGAGGTGGTGAGCAGCCACCAGATGGGGGTCAGGAAGTACAGGGTGAAGACACCCATGACGAGCATCGCCGCGCTGCGGGACATGATGCTCTGGCGTGGCCCGCGTCCGCGGTTCTCGGCGCTCTGCGCCGTCGTGCTCCCGCCGCGCGGGCGCTTGGGGGCGGTGGCTGGGGCTGCCATCACTGGGATACCTTCCGCTGGGTGGCCTTCAGGAAGACGAAGGAGAGGATGAACGTGGCGAGCGCCAGGACCACCGAGAACGCGGCGGCCAGGTTGTAGTTGGGGATGGACGCCGTGGTGTAGACCGCGAGGTTCGGGGTGTAGGTGCTGCTGATCGCGGAGCTGAAGCTGCGCAGGGTCTGCGGTTCGGCCAGCAGCTGGAGCGTGCCGATGATGGAGAAGACCGCGGTGAGGATGATCGCGGGGACCACCAGGGGGATCTTGATGCGCCAGGCGATCTGGATGTTGCTGGCGCCGTCGAGCCGCGCCGCCTCGTAGATCTCGTGGGGGATCGCGAGCAGGGACGCGTAGATGATCAGCATGTTGTAGCCCACGTAGACCCACGTCACGATGTTCGCGATGGCCCACAGGACGAGTTCGGCGCCCAGGAAGTCGACGTTCGAGGTCACGGCGCCGAACGGGGAGAGCGACGGCGAGTACAGGAACCCCCACATGATGGCGGCGATCACGCCGGGGACGGCGTAGGGGGCGAAGAACGCCAGGCGGAAGAACTTCTTGCCCCTGAGCAGCGGGGAGTCGAGCAGCAGCGCGAACAGCAGGGCGAGGCCGAGCATGACGGGCACCTGCACGGCGCCGAACAGCAGGACCCGGCCCACGGACTGCCAGAAGGCGGTGTTCTGGAAGACCTGCTGGTACTGCACGAGGCCGCCGAAGACCTGCTGGGGTGCGCCGAAGGTGCCCTCCCGCTCGACGGTGAGCAGCGACTGGATGATCGCGTAGACGATCGGGACGGCGTAGAAGGCGACGAAGAGCAGCGCGAACGGGCCGATGAACATGGCCACGGCGCGCCGCTGGGCTCCCGACGAGCGGCTCTTCCGCGCGGCCGGGCGTACCTTCGGGGACTCGGCCGGAGTGTTAGTGACGGTCATTTCCTGCATCCTTTCGGCCCGGGGCGGAGCCGTCGGTGGGGATAACTGGGGTGGTACGGACAACGCGCACGGCGCCCGCGGGAACGACGACGGCGTCGGCCACGGCCTCAGCGGTCAGCAGTTCCAGGCCGCTGACCCGGTGCTTGCGGTCCTCGGTGCCGTGGTTGATGAGGAAGAGGTACTCGTGTCCGTTGCCGCGGCGGGTGACCGTCTCGAGACCGGACTGCACCTCGGGAACGGGGATGCCGGCGGCGACGGCGGCACGCAGCAGCAGGTCCCGGAGGACACCGCCGTCGAGCACCGTGCCGACGTACCAGGCCGCGCCCGCGCCGAAGCGGTTGCGGGTGACGGCGGGGCCGCCGGCGTGGTGGCCGGTCGCGTAGCTCAGCACGGCCTCGGCCGTGGTGAGGCGGACCGCCTCGGACCAGAGGGACGCGGGGGAGCCGTTGTCGAGGGTGAGCGGGTGCGCCGGGTCGAGCGGGAAGAACTCCTCGGACCGGAGGCCGAGCAGCTCCCGGAACGCTCCGGGGTAGCCGCCGGGGCGCACCCGCTCGTTCTCGTCGACGATGCCGCTGAAGAAGGTGACGACGGCGGATCCGCCGTCGGCCACGAAGTCGCTGATGATCGCGGCGTGCTCGTCGCGGATCAGGTAGAGGTTGGGGACCACCACGAGGCGGTAGGCGGAGAGGTCAGCGCCGGGTGCCACGACGTCGACGGTGATGCCGGCGTCCCACAGGGCCTTGTAGGCGGCGTGCACCTGCTCGATGTAGCGGACGTCCCCGGACGGGTGCGATTCCTGGTCGTGGGCCCACCAGGCCTCCCAGCTGAAGACGAGCGCGACGTCCGCGTGCACGGTGGTGCCCGCGAGTTCGCGCAGCTTGACCAGCGACGAGCCGAGTTCGACGACGTCGCGCCAGATCTGCGAGTCCGTCCCGGCGTGCGGCACCATCGCGGAGTGGAACTTCTCGCTGCCCTGCAGCGACGCGCGCCACTGGAAGAAGCACAGGCCGTCCGCGCCGCGGGCGAGGTGGGTCAGCGAGGTGCGGATCATCTCTCCCGGACCCTTGGCGATGTTGCGGGGCTGCCAGTTCACGGCACCGGTGGAGTGTTCCATGAGCAGCCACGGCCGGCCCTGCGCGAGCCCGCGGGTGGCGTCCGCGGTGAAGGCGAGTTCGGCCCGCGGTGCGTCGAGGCGGTGATCCACGTAGTGGTCGTTGGCGATGACGTCCATCGAGGGCGCCCAGGTCCAGTAGTCCTGGTTGCGGATATGGGCCGCGACCATGAAGTTCGTGGTGACGGGAGCCGCGCTGTTGGCCCGCAGGACGGCTTCCTCGGCCGAGTAGTGGGCGAGGAGTTCGTCCGAGCTGAAGCGGTTGAAGTCGAGCGTCTGCGTCGGGTTGGTCGCCGAGAGCGTGAGCCTCGGGGGCAGGATCTGCTCCCAGGCCGAGTACCGCTGGCTCCAGAACGCGGTCCCCCACGCCGCGTTGAGGGCGTCGAGGCTCTGGTAGCGCGTGCGGAGCCACCCGCGGAAGGCCTCCGCCGAGACGTCGCAGTAGCACAGCGAGTTGTGGCAGCCGAGCTCGTTCGAGACATGCCACAGCCGGAGCGCCGGGTGGCTGCCGTAGCGGGCGGCGACCTGCTGGACGAGCGCGAGGGCGTGCTCGCGGTAGACGGGGGAACTGGGGCAGAACGCCTGGCGGCCGCCCGGCCAGCGGGCCGTGCCGTCGGCAGCGCGGGGGAGGATTTCCGGGTGGGCGGTGGTGAGCCAGGCGGGGGTCGAGGACGTCCCGGTGCCCAGGTTCACCCCGATGCCGTGTTCGGCGAGGAGGTCCATGACGGCGTCGAGGTTCCCGAAGCGGAAGACGCCCGGCTCCGGCTCCAGTTCCGCCCAGCCGAAGATGTTGACGGCCACGAGATTGACGCCGGCTTCCTTCATCAGGCGGACGTCCTCCACCCAGACGGAGGGGTCCCACTGCTCCGGGTTGTAATCACATCCATAGACGAGCTGCCCGTTGCCGGACAGTCCTGCGACGGTGGTGGTGTGTGCCAAGCCTGCTCCTCGGTGCTGCGGTGCCGATTCTCGGGCAGGGGCCGCAGGAGAGGCCGCGGGCGCGTTCTGTGAACGCTCCCAGAAATGGCTACCAAGCTCTCCGTTGAGAATCTGTGAACGTTCCCAGAGTAATCACGGTCACATTGGCTGTCAACGCCGGAGGTGGTGCCGCGGATCAGCAGGGCGCCGTCGTCCCCGTCCTTCCGCCCGGGAGGGGGCAGCGTGTCGCGGCGCGACACGCTGCCCGAGGGGGCGAGGACCGGGGACGACGGCGCCGGCGACGCTGCGCAGCGAGGCGCCGGAGGCCTAGGTGAGCTGCTGGTCGCCGTACTTGGCCTGGACGGCCTCCCAGTCGCCGGACTGCGCGATGGGGTCCATCCACATCACTTCCCATGCGTGGCCGTCGGGGTCGGAGAAGGAGCGCGAGCGCATGAAGCCGAGCTCCTGGGACTTGTTCTCGGCGGCTCCGGCGGCGACGGCCCGCTCGACGAGGGTGTCGACCTCCTCCGGCGCGTCGACGCTGATCGCGTTGATGACTGCGGAGGTGGCGTGGGCGTCCGCGACAGGCTTGTCCGTGAACTGCGTCCAGTGCTGGTGGGTGAGGATCATCAGGAAGATGGTGTCGCTGATGGCCACTGAGCCGGCGTCCTCGTTGGAGAAGTTCGGGTCCAGCGTCCAGCCGAAGCTCGTGTAGAACTCCTTGGACCTCGCGAGGTCGCTGACGGGGAGGTTGATGAAGACGTTCGTGGCCATGGCCGTTCTCCTGTTTCGTGGGCGGTGGTGATCCGGTGCGTGCTCCGGGGCTCCTGTGAGCCCCTGTACCTCTTGGACGCGAACTTCTCCGGGAAATCATCGGTGTCCGACGCATTCCTGTCCACCCCTTGCGAAGCAGGCTGAACAGGTCGACAGTGAGGTGGAAAACTACGGGGAGGCCGTCCATGAGTACTTCGTCAGAGCACGTGTCCGAAGCATCCGCCACCCGCGAGGAACCCGAGCTCAAGCGGGTCCTCGGGCCGAAGCTGCTCCTCCTGTTCATCGTGGGTGACATCCTCGGAGCCGGGGTCTACGCGGTCACCGGGACCATGGCGGGGACGGTCGGCGGGCTCGTGTGGCTCCCGTTCCTCCTCGCCTTCGTCGTCGCGACGATGACGGCGTTCTCCTACCTCGAACTCGTGACGCAGTACCCCCAGGCGGCGGGGGCCGCCCTGTACGCCCACAAGGCGTTCGGCATCCACTTCGTCACCTTCCTGGTGGCGTTCGCCGTCGTCTGCTCCGGCATCACCAGCGCCGCGACCTCCGCCAACGTGCTGGCCCAGAACCTCTTCGGCGGCTTCGTGGTCAACGGCTGGACGGACACGCCGGGGCAGGGGGCGCTCACCGCCGTCGCCCTCGGGTTCATGGTCCTGCTCGCCCTGATCAACCTCCGCGGGGTCGGCGAGAGCGTCAAGTTCAACGTCGTCCTGACGCTCATCGAGGTCGCCGCGCTGTGCATCGTCATCGGCGTGGGCTTCCTCGCCATGGCGCAGGGCACCGGCAACGTGGGCCAGGTCTTCGTCTTCACCGACTACCAGGACAAGGGCCTGTTCCTGGCGGTCACCGCCGCCACCTCGATCGCCTTCTTCGCGATGGTGGGCTTCGAGGACTCCGTCAACATGGTCGAGGAGACGCAGAACCCGGAGCGCATCTTCCCCAGGACCATGCTGACAGGCCTCGGGATCGCGGTGCTCTTCTACATGCTGGTGGCCGTGTCGGTGGTCACGGTGCTCAGTCCGACCGAGCTGGAGGGCATCCGGGAGGCGGAGGGTGCCGCGCTGCTCGAGGTGGTGCACAAGGGATCGCCCGATTTCCCCATCGACCAGATCTTCCCCTTCCTCGCCGTCTTCGCCGTCGCGAACACCGCCCTGATCAACATGCTGATGGCCAGCCGCCTGATCTACGGGATGGCGCGGCAGGGCGTCCTGCCCCGACCGCTCGGCAAGGTGCTCCCCGTGCGCTGCACGCCGTGGGCCGGCATCGTGTTTTCGACGGTCCTGGCACTCGGCCTGATCCTCTACGTGACCAGCGACCCGGACGGCAACATCGTCGCGAACCTCTCCGGGACCACCGCGTTCCTGCTCCTGTGCGTCTTCACCGTGGTGAACATCGCGTGCCTGGTGCTGCGCCGCAAGCGGGACGTCAACCGGAAGGTGTTCTTCACCTCCCCGGGCCCGCTTCCCGCCGTGGCTGCCGTCCTGTGCCTCTTCCTCGCCGGCCCCTGGGTGGGGCGCGACATCATCCAGTACCAGATCGCCGGGGGCCTCATGGTGATCGGCGTCGTGCTCTGGTTCGTGACCTGGCTGATCAACCGGAGGACCAACACCCCCACGGGGGATCCGGCGGCGATCGACGGGTGACCGGCCCGGAGCCGCGCTAGCATCGGCTGCATGGAGATCCTCCGCTACGCAGCGTTCACCGACCGGCCCGACGGCGGGAACCCCGCCGGTGTGGTGCTCGACGCCGACGGCCTGACGTCCGGGGAGATGCAGGCCATCGCCGCGGAGCTCGGCTACGCGGAGAGCGCCTTCATCTCCGACCGCCTGCCCGGCCGTGCCACGGTCCGCTACTTCGCCCCCGAGGCGGAGATCCCCTTCTGCGGCCACGCGACGATCGCCACGGGCGTCGCGCTCGCCGAACGCGAGGGACCGGGGACGCTGGCCCTCTCGACGCCGGTGGGAGTGCTCGGGCTCACCACGGACCGCGTGGCCGGTCGCCTCGTCGCGTCCCTCGAGACGGTCGAACCGTGGGTCGACGGGATCGACGCCGGCTGCCGCGCCGACCTGCTGCGCCACCTCCGGCTCGCCGAGGAGGACCTGTCGACCGACCTGCCCGTCCTGCTGTCCTTCGCCGGCAACATCCACCCGATCGTGCCCGTCCGCGACGCGGGCGTGCTGCGCGCGCTCGACTACGACTACGACGGCCTCAGGACGCTCATGGCCGCCCAGGGCTGGGGGGCGACGGTCGCCGTCGTGCACCGGATCGGCCCGCACGTCTTCGAGGCCCGCAACCCCTTCCCGCCGGGCGGCGTCCGGGAGGACCCCGCCACCGGTTCCGCGGCGGCATCCCTCGGCGCCTATCTGCGGGCGCGCGGCGAGGTCCTCCCGCCGGCCACCCTGACGGTGCATCAGGGTTCCGACGTCGGGCGCCCGTCCCTGATCACGGTCGGCATCCCGGTGGCCGGGGGGCTGACGGTCTCCGGCGGCGCGGTGCGGATCACCGCGTAGGCGGCGAGGTCGCGCCGTTCACCGCCGATCTCCAGGTAGCTGCGGAGGATCCCCTCGTAGCTGAAGCCGGCCCGGCGGGCGACGCCGACGGACGCCGCGTTCCACGGCTCGATGTGCAGTTCCAGGCGGTGGAGGCCCGGCAGGGTCCACGCGAACGAGGTCAGCGCCCGCAGGGCGTCCGTCGCGGTCCCGCGACCGCGAGCGGCGGGGGCGACGGCGTATCCGGCCTGGCCTCGCCCCAGGGGGTAGTCGCGCAGCCACAGGCCGATGACGCCCAGCGCCTCGTCGGAGCGGGCGTCGGCGATCGCGAAGGAGAAGCCCGTACCTTCCGGGTGCCGCTGGCGCTGGCGGGCGATGTAGGCGAGGGCTTCCTGCTCACCGGCCAGCGGAGGGAGCGTGCCGATCAGGGGCACGTAGGGATCGGTCGCCAGGTCCCGGACCATGCCCGAGTCCCTGTCCTCGACCCGTCGGAGGACCACGTCGCCGACGGCCGGCGCGACGTCCGGCCAGTCGGGCAGCAGCGCACCCACGGGCCCGCTCACGGCCGGTAGCCGAACGCCGCGAGGCGGAGGTCGTCGTGCGGCTGGAAGCCCAGCGCACGGTAGAACGGGTGCGAGCGCGCCGCGTCCTCCGTCCCGCCGGCGTCGGTGCTCAGGGCCACGAACATGCAGTGGCGGTAGCGCCCCTGGATCTCCTCCATCAGGGCGCGTGCCACCCCGCGGCGCCGGGACGCCGGGTGCACGAGGACGTCCTGGATGTAACAGATCGATTCCCCGTCGGAGACGGTGCGCGCCAGGCCGATCAGTCCGCCGTCGTCGTCCCACGCCGTGACGACCAGGTGGGACCCCGCCAGGCTCCGCGCGAGCTTGTCGGGATCACGCGTGTAGGCCGTCCACCCCACGGCGTCGTAGAGCGTGAGCACCCGGTCCAGGGGAGGGGCGTCATCAGCGGTGATCCTCACCGATCCACCGTACCCCTGCACCCCGTCCTCGCCACCGTGCACGCAGGGCACCGTGGAACAGGAACCGGTCGGCGCTCCCTCCTCGCCCCGGGCAGGGCGTCACAGCTCCGCGGACCGGCGTCGCGTGCCCGCGATCGGGGCGATCAGGGCGTGCGTGACGGCGACGAGGTCCGCGGGGGCCAGTTCGATGTCCAGGCCCCGCTGGCCACCGGACACGAAGACGGTCGCGTGGTCGAGCGCCGAGCGGTCGACGACGACGGGGGATGCCTGCCGCTGCCCGATGGGGGAGATTCCGCCGAGAACATAGCCCGTCCGCCGCCGGGCGGCGTCCGGATCGGCCATCGCCGCCTTCCGCCGGCCGAGCGACGAGGCCAGGGCCTTGAGGTCCAGTGAACCGCTGACGGGGACGACGGCGGCGACCAGCGTCCCGTCGACGCTCGCCATCAGGGTCTTGAAGACCCGCTCCGGCTCGACGCCGAGCGCTGCGGCGGCCTCGAGCCCGTAGGAGGAGACGCCCTCCCCGTGGGTGTACGGATGCGTCGTGAAGGGGACGGCCGCGGCCGTCAGCGCGGCGAGGGCGGGCGTGCCGCGTGGTCCCGTGATCTTCCTGCCCACATCACTCCCGCCTGTCGTGGCGCGTGCGTGCTAGGACGCCGTCCCGGCGTCCAGCGCCGTCGCCGGTTCGTGTGCCGAGGGGACGCCCCAGCTGCCCGTGAACTCGCACTCGACGATGAAGTCGGTCATGAGGACGCCGGTCAGGACGAGCCCTTCGACGTAGTCCACGCCGTCGTGGGTGACGGGTTCCACGCCCTGCTGCTCGAGGGCGTCGACAAGGTCCTCCGTGGCCGAGGGGTCCTGGCCGGTCCGGGAGCACCAGTACATGTAGAGGCCCTCGAGTTCGTCGAGGGAGACCAGCGCGCCGTCGGTGGTGACGGTGGTGGCGGCCCGGAGGAATCGGTCGAGGTGCGCCGTGGGTGTGTGGCGCGGGGATTCGTCCGCGGGAGGGTCCGGAAGAAGGGCTTCCTGGTCGGTCATTGCTGCACGCCCCGATCGGGGAGGGTGCTCCGCTGCAGGGTGCCCGGCGTGGTGGCCCGGGCGACGGGAGGGAGAACCGGAGAAACAGCCGCCCTCTTCTGGACAACTTCCCCCACAGTACTAGGTCGGTACTCCTTCCTGCGGAAACAGCCCGTGAACGCTCGGCTACAGTACACGTATGCCCCCGATCCGCACCCGTGCTCGCCGGGCGACCATCAATGACGTCGCGACCGCGGCAGGGCTCTCCCGGGGGACCGTGTCCCGGGTCGTCAACGGCGAACGCTACGTGTCCGACGAGGCGCGCATCGCCGTCGAGGAGGCGATCGCGCGGGTGGGCTACGTCCGGAACTCCGCGGCCAGGAACCTCGTCACCCAGGAGTCGCGGGCGATCGCCCTGATCATCCACGAGCCGCACTCGCTCCTGTTCGAGGACCCCAACATCGGGTCCATCCTCCTCGGGGCGAACGCCGTGCTCTCGCGGGCGGACTACCAGCTCGTCTCCCTCATCATCGACTCCGACCGGGACAGCCGCAGGGTCGCGGACTACCTGAGGGGCGGCCTCGTGGACGGCGCGGTCATCGTCTCCGCGCGGGCCTCCGACCCGATCGCCTCGGCGGTGCGCGACATCGGCGTGCCGGCCGCCTTCGTCGGCCATCCGCCCGGCACTCCGGACCTGCCGTACGTCGCGATCGACAACGTCGCCGCGGCCGGCGCGATCACGCGGCGCCTCATGGCGACCGGGCGCCGGAGGATCGGCATGATCGCGAGCGCCCTGGACCGGGACTCCGGGTACGACCGCTTCACGGGTTTCCGGGACGCGATGGGGGACCGCTTCGACGCGTCCCTGGTGGTCGAATACCCGCTCTACACCTACGCGGCGGGGCTCGAGGGGATGCAGGAGCTGCTGCGCCGCTGCCCGGAGATCGACGGCGTCTTCGCAGCCTCGGACGCCGTCGCTGCGGGTGCCATGACCGCGCTTCAGGAATCGGGGCGGAAGGTGCCCGACGACGTCGGGATCGTCGGCTTCGACGACAGCAGCTGGGCCGTGAGGACCAGGCCCCAGCTGTCCACCGTCCGGCAGCCCGCCGACCTGCTGGGCAGCACGGCGGCGGAACTGGTGCTGGCCCAGATCCGGGGCCTGCCGAGCCCCGTCCAGGTGCTCGACACGACCGTCGTCTGGCGCGATTCGGCCTGACCCCGCAGGGGAGGGGCACGACGAGGAGGACGCTCATGTGGATCGGGTTCATCGAGTTCGACGTCCTGCTCGGCGACGTGCACTCGCTGAAGGGCAAGCGGTCGGTGGTGCGCCCGCTCGTCGCGGACCTCCGCCGGAAGTTCGAGCTGTCCGTCGCGGAGGTCGGCCTCCAGGACCTGCACCGCCGCACCGTCGTCGGGGTCGGCCTGGTCGGCGCCGACCGGCAGCACGTGGTGGACGTCCTGGACCGCGTGGAGCGGTACGTCGCGGCGAGGCCGGAGGTTGACCTCCTCAGTGCCCGGCGACGGCTCCTCACCAGCGAGGACTAGGGTGCGGGCCCTCCGGCGGTCCTCAGCAGCCCGTCAGGAGGCCGCGAGCCGGCGGAGCGGTCCGTCCTCGAAGGCGTCGAGCAGGGCCCGGATGTCCTTGTAGACCTCCACCGCGCCGGCCTCCCGCAGCTCCGCCTCGCTCGTGCCGCCCGAGGCCAGGCCGACCGTCGGGATCCCCAGTTCGGCCGCCGCCTTGACGTCCCAGATCGAGTCGCCGACGAACACGGTGTTCGCCGCGTCGAGCCCGCCGGCCTCGAGCGCGGCCTGCAGGATGTCCGGGGACGGCTTGCTGTTCTCGGCGTCGGACGAGCTGGTGGCCGCACTGATGGAATCGTCGGCGTCGATGATGCCGCGGGAGACGCCCACCTCCTGCTGCGAGGAGGAGGAGGCGAGGACCACGGTCAACCCGTGGTCGGCGCAGCGGCGCAGGAGGTCGCCGGCGCCCTCGAAGGCACGCAGGCCCGGCCAGTAGCTCGAGAAGAGGGCGCTGTGCGTGGAGTCCAGCTCGGCGTCCTGGTCCGTGTCGCGGTCGTCGCCGAGCAGGTGCGCCACGAGCTTGTCACCGCCCATCCCGATGGCGCGGTGGATCTCGGCCAGGGGCACGTCGTGGCCGAACCGCCGGAAGGCCTGCCACCAGGCCATGGTGTGCTGGTAGTTGGAGTCGACGAGGGTGCCGTCGACGTCGAACAGCACCCCGTGCCGTGGGTCCGCTGCTGTGCTGGTGCCGTCTGCCATGTGCTGCCTTCCGCTGGAGTGGATGTGCTCCCGATCGAGTCTAGGAACGGGCGGACCCCGGCGTCGTCGCGGATTCCGGCTTGCGGGAGGTCGACAAGTGTGGCCCGTTCTCAGGCGGTCGGCACGGGCTCGACGACGATGGCCACGCGCTCGTCCCCGAGGCGCGTCAGGACGAGGGTGGCCCTCTTCCGGCCCTTGCCGGATCCGGTCAGCAGTTGCTTGCGGACCTCCTCGGGGGTGACCGAGGTGCCGCGCTTCTTGATGTCGAGCACCCCGATCCCCTCGGCCCGGACCCACGCCTTCAGCGCCCTGACGTTGTAGGGCCGGACCTCGAGCACCCGGTACGCGCGGGCGAAGGGGGTGTCCGTGAACGTCGGCGCGCAGATGTAGGCGATCATCGGATCCAGCAGGTGCCCGCCGAGCTGTGCGGCGAGATCCGCCACGAGCTCGGCGCGGATGACGGCGCCGTCGGGCTCGTAGAGATAGCCGGCGGGTTCGCCGACGGCGGGTGTGGGCCCGTCGCCGAAGTCCCGCTCCGTCACCATCTCCGCGGCGCCCTGCGCCCCGAGGACGAGGGCGGCCCGCCGGACGCCCGCGCGGCGGAGCGCGTTGAACCAGAGGGCCACCTCCGTGACGTCGCCGTCCACGGAGACCCACTGCGCCTCGCAGCTCGCCGGGATGGAGGCGTGCGGCATGCCCGGGCCCATCTTCACGCCCACCGGCATGCCGCGGTCCGCGAGCTCCTGCACGAAGGACAGCGGGGGCGAGAACGCCTCGGGGTCGAAGAGGCGGGACGTGCCCGACGTCGTCGTCGTCCTGCGCGCCGGGTCGAGCCAGACGCCGTCGAACGCCGTGGTGTCGACGGCGGAGGCGTCCGCGTTGACGACGCGCGCGTTGGGGAAGGGGAGCAGGTTCATGGTCGCGGCCGCGGCGGTCGTCTCGTCGAGCTCGACGGCGGTGACCTCGCGGTCGAGGGTGGCCAGGGCCATGCTGTCCGCCCCGAGCCCGCATCCGAGGTCGGCGACCCTCAGGAGGCCGGCGTCGACGAAGCGCTGGGCGTGGCGGGCGGCGACGGTCAGGCGCGTGGCCTGCTCGAGCCCTGCGGCCGTGAAGATCATGCGTTCGGCGAAGGGGCCGAACTTGGCGGACGCCTTCGCCCGGAGCCGTGACTGGGTGAGGGCCGCGGCGACCACCTCGGGGGAGTAGCCGGCCTTCCGCAGCTGCCCGGTGAGGCGCAGGCTGTCCGCTTCGGTGTAGGGCCCGAGCGAGTTCAGCAGCTCCCAGCCGTCCGTGGTCAGGATGTCCGCGATGTTGTCCGACGCCATGCTGCCAGCCTAGGCGAAGTACACGCCGATCCTGTTGCCGCGGATCTGCTCCACCTGGATCTCGACGTCGTACACCTCGCGCAGCACCTCCGGCGTCATGATCTCCTCCGGCGGGCCCTGGCGGATGAGGGCGCCGTGGCGCATCGCGAGGATCGTGTCCGAGTAGCAGGAGGCGAAGTTGATGTCATGGATGACCAGCACCACGGTCTTCCCGAGGTCGTCGGCGAGGCGGCGGAGCAGGCGCATCATGTCCACGGAGTGCTTCATGTCGAGGTTGTTGAGCGGTTCGTCGAGCAGGATGCAGTCCGTGTCCTGCGCCAGCACCATGGCGATGAATGCCCGCTGGCGCTGCCCGCCGGAGAGCTCGTCCACGAAGCGGTGGGCCAGCTCCGTCAGGTCGAGGTAGGCGAGGGCGCGCTCGATGAGCTCGCGGTCCACGACGGTGGGGCGGCCGTTGTTGTGCGGGAAGCGGCCGAAGCCCACGAGGTCGCGCACGGAGAGCCGGACGGTGAGTTGGTTCTCCTGGCGCAGGATGGCCAGGGTCCGCGCCAGGACGGGGCCCGCCGTCGTGCTCACGTCCAGTCCGTCGACCACCACCGACCCGGCGTCGAGCGGGAGGAGCCTGCTCATCAGGGACAGCAGCGTGGACTTGCCCGCGCCGTTCGGACCGATGATCGAGGTGACGCCGCCCCGGGGGATGGTGCAACTGACGCCGTCGACCACCGTGGCGGCGCCGTAGCGCTTGGTGGCACGGTCGATGGTGATCATCGGAGACGGCCTTTCATCGGATACGGCCTTCATCGGATACGGCCTTCATCGGATACGGCCTTTCAGGAGGAGGACGAGGAAGACGATGCCGCCGGTGAACTCGATGACGATGCTGAGCGCGGTGTCGAAGGCGAAGACCTGCTCGAGGACGAGCTGCCCGCCGACGAGCGCGATCACGCCGAGGAGGACGGCGATGGGCAGCACCACGGCGTGCCTGAACTGGTTGCAGAGCTGGTACGCGAGGGCGGAGACGAGCAGGCCGAAGAACGTCGTCGGGCCCACGAGGGCGGTGGAGACGGCGACGAGCACCGAGCAGACCACGAGTACGAGCGTCACGGTGCGCCGGTGGTCGACGCCGAGGCCCACCGCGGTCTCGCGGCCGAGGGCGAGGACGTCCAGCCGGTGGCGGAGCCGCCAGGCGGGGATGCACAGCCCGGCGACCGCGACCGCGGAGATGAGCAGGAGCAGCGGATCGACCCGGTTGAAGCTCGCGAAGAACAGGTCCTGCAGGATGATGTACTCGCTCGGATCCATCAATCGCTGCAGGAGCGACGAGGCGCCCCGGAAGAACACCCCGAACACGATCCCGACGAGCAGCAGCAGGTGGAGGCTGCGCCCGCTGCCCAGGAACAGCCACCGGTACAGCAGCCAGGAGAAGCCGACCATGAGGGACACCTCGACGGCGAAGCGGACGGGAGCGCCCAGGGTGAGGAGTGTCCCGGCGCCGAGCACGAAGGTGAGCACCGTCTGGATCAGGATGTAGAGCGCGTCCAGTCCCATGATCGACGGCGTGAGGATGCGGTTGCCGGTGACGGTCTGGAACAGGACCGTGGACACCCCGACGGCGACGGCGACGAGCACCATCGCGCCCACGCGGTTCAGGCGTCGGGGGAGCACGTAGGCGGGGTTCCCCTCGAGGCCGACCAGGAGGAACGCCGTGACGAGCGCGGCAGCGGTCACGCCGAGGACCACCAGCCAGGCGGCGGGCGGGAGGGACCGTACGGGTCTCCGTGCGGACTGCACGACGGCGGTGGGAAGGGTCCCGGTCCTAGCGCGCACCGGCGTTCCTCCTCACGAGCAGGGTGATGAACAGGATGCTGCCCACCACGGAGACGATCACGCCCACCGGCACCTCGTACGGGAAGCGGATGATGCGCCCGAGGATGTCGCAGGCGAGGACGAAACCGGCCCCGACGACGGCGATCCAGGGCACGGCGCGGCGCACGTTGTCGCCGATGAGCAGGGACACGAGGTTGGGGACGATCAGTCCGAGGAACGGGATGGCTCCGACCACCACGACGACGACGGCGCTGATGAGGCTCACGAGCACCAGGCCGAGGTTCATGGTGCGCCGGTAGTCCAGCCCCAGGTTCGTGGTGAACTCCTCGCCCATCCCGGCGACCGTGAAGCGGTCCGCGCAGATGTAACCGACCACGGCGAGGACGGCGACGATCCACAGCAGTTCGTAGCGGCCGCGGACCAGTCCCGAGAAGTCACCGATCATCCAGGTGTTGAGGGTCTGCAGCAGGTCGAACCGGTAGGCGAAGAACGTGGTGACCGCGGCGATGACGCCGCCGAGCATGATGCCCACCAGGGGGACGATCAGCGTGTTGCGCAGCGGGATGCGGCGCAGGACGGTCAGGAAGAGGGCCGTCCCGGCCATGGCGAAGAGGGCGGCGACGAGCATCTTCCCGACGATCGGCGCTGCGGGCAGGACGAGCGTGGCCACGAGGATGCCTGCGGTGGCGGACTCGACCGTCCCCACCGTGGAGGGTTCGACGAACCGGTTCCGGGCCATGAGCTGCAGGATGAATCCGGCGATGCTGAGGGCCACACCGGCCAGGACGACCGCGAGCGTCCGCGGCACGCGACTGACGAGGAAGGTCTGCCGGACGTCGGCGTCACCGGCCAGCAGGTCCGCGGGCGAGACGTCGGAGACGCCGACGAACAGGCTCACGAGGGCGAGCAGCAGCACGGCCCCACCGGCCAGCCACAGGGCGGGTGATCCGGTGGAACCGTGCTGCTGGACCGGCCGCTGCGGCCGGAGGGCGAGTGCTGGCATGGAGGCGCCTGCCGCAGGATGCGGTGGGCGGATCAGGCCGCGACGGCCTCGTGGACGGCCGAGACCATGGCGTCGAGGTTGTCCAGCCCGTAACCGATGAGGTACCAGCTTGCCGAGTCGAGGTATGTCACGGCGTCGTTCTTCGCAGCAATCGTCCCGTTCACGAGGTCGTTGTCGAGGACCGCCGCGCCTGCCGCTCCCGCCTCACCGACGGCGGCGTCGCGGTCGATCACGAACAGGTGGGCGGGGTCGACCTCCGCGATGTACTCGAAGGAGACGGCCTCGCCGTGCGTCCCCTCACTCTTCACCTCGGCGGCGGGATCGACGCCGAGCACGTCGTGGATCAGGCCGAACCGGGAACCGGCACCGTACGCCGTGACCTCGCCTGCGCTGGTCATCAGGACGAGGCCGTCCCCCGCCGAGGAGGCTGCGTCCTTCGTCTCGTCGATGGCGGCGTCGAGGGCCGCCAGGCGGTCGGCGACCTCGTCCTCGACGCCGAAGACCCGGCCGAGGGATTCCGTGTGCTCCGCGAAGCTCGCGATCGGATCGGCCGCGTCGACGCTCAGGTCGATGGTGGGCGCGATCGCGGAGAGTTCGTCGTAGGAGTCGGCGACGCGGCCCGAGATGATGATCAGGTCGGGGGCGGCTGCAGCGATCGCCTCGAAGTCCGGTTCCTTCATGGATCCGATGTCGGTGACGTCCCCGCCCTCGTAGGCCGAGAGCTGCTCTGGGAGGGTGCCCTGCGGGACGCCGGCCACCTCGACGCCGAGCGCGTCGAGCGTGTCCAGAGCGCCGAGGTCGAACGTGAAGACCGTCTGCGGGTCCACCGGCACCTCGGTGGTTCCCTGCGCATGCTCGACCGGGACCGTCGAGGAGTCTGCGGGCTCTCCGGCGGCTTCGGAGGATCCGCCGCACGCCGTCAGGGCGAGGGTGGCTGCAGCGGCAGCGGAGAGGACGGCGAGGCGCACGTGTGACATGGATGAACTCCGGGGGAAGGGGCCGGGCGGCCGGGGACCAAGAAGTAAGGAAAGCCTTACCTGCCTGAATGTAGGCGAAGCGCGGCGAATTACGCAAACGAAGCATGACGTATTAGGAGATGTGTCGACGCAGCCCATCGATCATGGCCATGGATTGGCACTCGCCTTGACCGAGTGCCAGCCCTTGCATACAGTCGGAGTTGGCACTCACTCACTACAGGTGCTAATCCCGAGGGAAGCGTTCGCCGGCACCGCGACGACGGTTCACGCCCCGCCCGACGGCCCCAGTCCATTGGTATCGAACGCAAAGGAGAGCCCGTGTCGGTCTCTATCAAGCCGCTTGAGGATCGTATCGTTGTCCGCCCGCTCGAAGCCGAGCAGACCACTGCTTCCGGCCTCGTCATCCCGGACACCGCCAAGGAGAAGCCCCAGGAGGGCGAAGTCGTAGCTGTCGGACCCGGCCGCGTCGATGACAACGGCAACCGCGTTCCCGTCGACGTCGCCGAGGGCGACATCGTCATCTACTCGAAGTACGGCGGAACCGAGATCAAGCAGGGCGGCCAGGAGTACCTCGTGCTCTCCGCCCGCGACGTCCTCGCGATCGTCGTCAAGTAACACCCCGATTGGAGAAGCCCCGGCCCGAAGTGGCCGGGGTTTTTCTCGCTGCACAAGCCTGAAAGGAACCAACGAATGGCAAAGCAGTTGGAATTCAACGACGCCGCCCGCCGTGCCCTCGAGGCCGGCGTGGACAAGCTCGCGAACACCGTCAAGGTGACGCTGGGCCCCCGCGGACGCAACGTCGTGCTCGACAAGAAGTGGGGCGCCCCCACCATCACGAACGACGGCGTCACGATCGCCCGCGAGGTGGAACTCGACGACCCGTACGAGAACCTCGGCGCCCAGCTCGCCAAGGAGGTCGCCACCAAGACGAACGACGTCGCCGGTGACGGAACCACCACCGCCACGGTCCTGGCCCAGGCGCTCGTCAAGGAAGGCCTCCGCAACGTGGCCGCCGGCGCCGCCCCGGGTCAGCTCAAGCACGGCATCGAGGTCTCGGTCCAGGCCGTCGCCAAGCGCCTGCTCGAGAACGCCCGCGAGGTCGTCGGTCAGCAGACCGCCGACGTCGCCTCCATCTCCGCCCAGAGCACCGAGGTGGGCGATCTCCTCGCAGAGGCCTTCGACAAGGTCGGCAAGGATGGTGTGATCACCATCGAGGAGTCCTCCACCACGCAGACCGAACTCGTCCTCACCGAGGGCATGCAGTTCGACAAGGGCTACCTCTCCCCGTACTTCGTGACCGACGCCGAGCGCCAGGAAGCCGTCCTCGAGGACGCGCTCATCCTCATCAACTCCGGCAAGATCTCCTCGCTGGCGGAATTCCTGCCGCTGCTCGAGAAGGCCCTGCAGGCCGGCAAGCCGCTGTTCATCATCGCCGAGGACATCGAGGGCGAGGCGCTCTCCACCCTGGTGGTCAACAAGATCCGCGGCACCCTCAACGTCGTCGCCGTCAAGGCTCCGGGCTTCGGTGACCGCCGCAAGGCCATGATGCAGGACATCGCCACCCTCACGGGTGCGCAGGTCGTCTCGCCGGACCTCGGCCTCAAGCTGGACCAGGTGGGCCTCGAGGTGCTCGGTTCCGCACGCCGGATCACCGTCACCAAGGACGCCACCACGATCGTGGACGGCACCGGCAGCGAGTCCGACGTCGCCGACCGCGTGGCGCAGATCCGCGCCGAGGTGGAGCGCACCGACTCCGACTGGGACCGCGAGAAACTCCAGGAGCGCCTCGCGAAGCTCGCCGGCGGTATCGGCGTAATCAAGGTCGGCGCCGCCACCGAGGTGGAGCTCAAGGAGAAGAAGCACCGCATCGAGGACGCCGTGTCCTCGACGCGTGCGGCTCTCGAAGAGGGCATCGTGGCCGGCGGCGGTTCCGCGCTGGTCCACGCCGGCAAGGCACTCGACACCGACCCCGACGTCCTGGCACTCGAGGGCGACGCGGCCACCGCGGTCGGGCTCGTCCGCCGCGCGCTCGCCCAGCCACTGCGCTGGATCGCCGAGAACGCCGGCCACGAGGGCTACGTCGTCGTCGCGAAGGTCTCGGACCTCGAGGTGGGCCACGGCTTCAACGCCGCCACCGGCGAGTACGAGAACCTCGTCGACGCCGGCATCATCGACCCGGTCAAGGTGACGCGGTCGGCCCTGCAGAACGCGGCCTCGATCGCGGCCCTGGTGCTCACCACGGAAACGCTCGTGGTCGAGAAGCCCGAGCCGTCCGACGACGAGGGCCACGGCCACTCGCACTAGTCACAGGGGCTCCGGCCCGCTGCGTCCCAGAAGCACCCCGGCTCCGCTGAGCCGGGGTGCTTCTGCGTCCGGGCCGTCGTGGCGTCGGCGTCGCTCCTGCCCACTCCGCGGCGTCGCCCGGTGGGCATGTCGGGACACCCGGATCCGACGCCGCCGGCTCCGGCAACGACGAAGCCCCGGCACCCAACGGGTACCGGGGCTTCAGCGCAGTGCGCCGGGGTCAGGCGTCGACGACGATCGCGTTGACGACGGGCTGGCGGTTGTAGAACCGGCGCATCCAGTTGGCCGTGGCCCGCTCGATGATGTCCTCGGGGTCCTGGCGGCGGCCGCCCTGGCGGTTCGAGGCGGCATCGCGCAGCGCCTTCTCGACGGCGGCGCCGGCCTTGTCGAGGTCCTCGTCGGAGCAGGAGAAGCCCTTGGTGAAGAACTCGGGTGCCTCGACCATGTTGCCGTTGTCCGGGTCGATGATCGCGAGGATCGTTACGACGCCCTCCTCGGCCAGGCGGCGGCGCTCCACGAGGTCCTCCTCGGTGATGCCGCCCACGCTGTCGCCGTCGACGAAGACGAGTCCGGCGTCGACCTTGCCGGAGATGGTCGCGCGGCCGCGGACGAGGTCCACGGTCACGCCGTCCTGCGCGAGGACCACGTTGCGGGGATCGACGCCGGTGGCGACGGCGATCTCCGAGTTGGCCCGCAGGTGCCGCCATTCGCCGTGCACGGGCATGACGTTGCGGGGCTTGACGATGTTGTAGCAGTAGGCGAGCTCGCCGGCGCTGGCATGGCCGGAGACGTGCACCTTGGCGTTGCCCTTGTGGACCACGTTGGCCCCGATCTCGGTGAGCGCGTTGATGATGCCGTAGATCGCGTTCTCGTTGCCCGGGATGAGGGAGCTGGCCAGCAGCACCGTGTCACCCTCGGTGATCCGGATGGCGTGGTCGTTGTTGGCCATGCGCGAGAGCGCGGCCATCGGCTCACCCTGCGAGCCCGTGCAGATGAGGACCACCTTGTGGTCGTCGCTGCGCTCGAGCTTCTTGAAGTCCACCAGCAGACCCTGCGGGATGTTCAGGTAGCCCAGATCCGCCGCGATGGTCATGTTGCGCACCATCGAGCGGCCCACGAAGGCCACCTTGCGGCGGTGGCGGTGGGCGGTGTCGATGATCTGCTGGATGCGGTGGATGTGGCTCGCGAAGCTCGAGACGATGATCCGGCGCGGGGCGGTGCGGAACACGGCGTCGATCGCGGGCCCGAGGTCCTTCTCCGACGTCGTGAAGCCGGGGACGTCCGCGTTGGTGGAGTCGGTGAGGAACAGGTCCACGCCCTCCGCGCCGAGCCGGGCGAAGGAGCCGAGGTCGGTGATGCGCCTGTCCAGCGGGAACTGGTCCATCTTGAAGTCCCCGGTGTGCAGCACCATGCCGGCCGCGGTGCGGATGGCGACGGCGAGGCTGTCGGGGATGGAGTGGTTCACGGCGACGAACTCGAGGTCGAAGCCGCCCATCGTGCGCCGCTCACCCTCCTTGACCTGGATGGTCTTCGGGGTGATGCGGTGTTCCTTGAGCTTGGCCTCGATGAACGCCAGCGTGAGGCGCGATCCCACCAGGGGGATGTCGGCGCGTTCCTTGAGCAGGTACGGCACGCCGCCGATGTGGTCCTCGTGGCCGTGCGTGAGGACCACGGCCACGACGTCGTCGAGGCGGTCGCGGATGTAGGAGAAGTCCGGCAGGATCACGTTGATGCCGGGCTGGTGTTCCTCCGGGAACAGCACCCCGCAGTCCACGATGAGCAGCTTGCCGTCGAACTCGAAGACGGTCATGTTCCTGCCGATCTCACCGATACCCCCGAGAGCGACGATGCGCATGGCTCCCTTGGCAAGTTCCCGTGGTGCTTTCAGTGCGGCAGCTCTTTTATTCACAGATCAGGTTTCTCTCGTTGGTGAGGAACGGCGGGGGAGCGGCCGTCAGACGAGCGTCGTCGAGGCCGGCACACCCGGCGATTCCGTGCTGGTGGTCCCCTGCGTTCGGGGAAGATACTCCTCCTAGAGTACGGGGTTCGGGGCGAGGGCGGGGGCCGGCCGGTCCGCCGCGGTGCCGGACGACGGCGGCCGGACGGTAATCTGGAGCTTTGCGTCCCTGCCCCGGGCCCGCCCCCGACAGGAGGAACAGCGTGTTCTCCATCCCCCTGACCGCTGCTCCGGCGACCGCCGTGACGGCGCCCGGGGGCGTCGACACCCGCCGGTTCCGTCCCGAGGTGCAGGGACTGCGGGCCCTCGCCGTCGCGATGGTGGTGGTCTACCACGTCTGGCTCGGCCGGGTGTCCGGGGGCGTGGACGTCTTCCTCCTCGTCTCCGCGTTCCTGCTCACGGTCACGTTCACGCGCAGGCTCGAGACGCAACAGCCCCTCGCCCTCGTGGCGTACTGGCTCAACCTGCTGAAGCGGCTGCTGCCCGCCGCCGCCGTCGTCCTCCTGTCCGTCCTCGCCGCCACGGCCCTCTTCGTGCCGAGCTCGCGGTGGCGTGCGGTGTTCGACCAGACGTGGGCGTCGCTGACCTACCGGCAGAACTGGGAGCTCGCGGGTAACGCCGTCGACTACTACGCCCTGGACCACAGCGCGGCCAGCCCACTCCAGCATTTCTGGTCCCTGTCCATCCAGGGGCAGGTGTTCCTGATGTGGCCGCTCCTCTTCGCGGCGGCCGGCGCGCTCGTCGCCGTCACGCGCCTGCGGCCGCGGCCCGTGCTGATCGCCCTGTTCGGCGCCCTCTTCGGGGTGTCGCTCGCGTTCTCGGTGTGGCAGACGGGGACGGACCAGGCGGCGGCCTACTTCGACACGCGCGCCCGGCTGTGGGAGTTTGCCCTCGGATCGCTCGTGGCCCTCGCCCTGCCGTACGTCGTGCTCCCGCGGCGGATGCGGGTGGTCCTCGGTTGGGCGGGGGTGGTGATGATGCTGGCGTGCGGCGTCCTCCTGCAGGTGCAGCAGCAGTTCCCGGGCTTCGTCGCCCTCTGGCCCACGCTGGCCGCGGCCGCCGTGATCGTCGCCGGCCGTACGGACAGCCCGGCCGGCGTGGACCGCTGGCTGTCCTCCGGGCCGCTCCTGCGGCTCGGCGGTGCGTCCTACGCGCTCTACCTGTGGCACTGGCCCGTCCTGGTCATCTGGCTCGTCGCCGCCGGGAAGCAGGGGGCCGGACTGCTCGACGGCGCCGTCGTCATCGGCGCCTCCCTCGTGCTGGCCGTGCTCACCACGCGCTTCGTGGAGGAGCCGGTGCGCTCGTGGTCCTGGCCGGCCGCGAAGCGCCGGCGCACGGGCCTCGTGGCCGCGCTGGCCCTGGTCCTCGTGGCTGTCCCGCTCTCCGGCTGGGAGTACCGGGTGCAGGCCCAGGAGGCGGCGGTGGAGCAGCAGACGCGCGCCGACAACCCGGGCGCCGAGGCCCTCCACCCGGGCTTCGAGTACCGGGGCTCGGAGGACGCCCTGGTGAAGCCGCTCGCGAGCAGCCTCGGCGCGGAATGGGCCGCCGTGGACGGGCCCTGCTCGGAAACCCTGATGCCCGCCGACCCGCGGCTGTCCTCGTGCGTCCAGACGGGCGACGCGGCGACGGCGGAGCGGACCGTGCTGGTGCTGGGCGACTCCCACTCGCAGATGTGGATGACCGCCCTCGGTGCCATGGCCGGGACCAACGACTGGCTCGCCGTCTCGGTGCACCGGCCCAACTGCCGGTTCGTCGACGCGCACGGGAGCGTGGACCCGGAGTGCCAGGCCTTCAACGAGGCCGTCCGCGCCTACGCCCTGGACCTCGCTCCCGACGCCGTGCTCACCGTCGGGACGCGGACGGACTGGAGTTCGCCCGCCGAGGAGGTCCCGGCCGGCTTCGAGGCCGGCATCACGCCGCTCCTGGACGCCGGCATCCCCGTCGTCGCGCTCCGTGACACGCCGCGGTTCGAGGAGGACATGGCCGAGTGCACGGCCCGCCACGCCGCCGACCCCACGGCCTGCGACGTCCCGGCGGCGGAGGTGCTCGCGCCGTCGTCGCCCCTCCTGCCGCTGGCCGGACGCCTGCCCGGTCTCGAACACCTGGACCTGACCGACGTCGTCTGCGCGGGGGCGACGTGCCCCGGCGTGGTGGGGAACGTCCGCGTGTACATGGACCGCGACCACCTCTCCAAGACGTACGTCGAGACGACCGTCCCGGTCTTCGAGGAGCGCTTCACGGCGGCCCTCGGCTGGTGACGTGAGCGCTGTCACCGGAATAGGGGGCTTCCCCGATCCGTTCTAGACTGTCAGGGCCCGCCGGCGCATCCACAGCCGCCGCTCCGGAGCCCCACCCCCCACCGGGCGACATCGAAAGAGGCGCAGCAGTGACCCAGCAGTCAGGCCAGAACGAGACCCACGACCCCTTCGGATTCATCGGCCTGACGTACGACGACGTGCTCCTGCTCCCCGGCCACACCGACGTCATCCCCTCGGAGGCCGACACGTCGTCGCGCATCTCCAAGCGCATCACGGTGAAGACGCCGCTGCTCTCCTCCGCGATGGACACCGTCACGGAGTCCCGGATGGCCATCGCCATGGCGCGGCAGGGCGGGCTCGGCGTCATCCACCGCAACCTGTCCATCCAGGACCAGGCGGACCAGGTGGACCGCGTGAAGCGCAGCGAGTCCGGCATGATCACCAAGCCGCTGACCATCGGCCCGGACGCCACGCTGCAGGAACTCGACGAACTCTGCGGGCACTACCGCGTCTCCGGCCTCCCCGTCGTGGACGAGGCGGGTCGCCTGCTCGGCATCGTCACGAACCGCGATACGCGCTTCGTGCTCGAGCGCGACTTCCCGCGTACGCTCGTGCGCGACGTCATGACGAAGATGCCCCTCGTGACCGGTGCCGTGGGGATCAGCGGCGACGACGCCATCAACCTCCTCGCGCAGAACAAGATCGAGAAGCTCCCGCTCGTCGACGATGAGGGGATCCTGCGCGGCCTCATCACCGTCAAGGACTTCACGAAGGCCGAGCAGTACCCGCTGTCCACGAAGGACGACGACGGCCGCCTCCGCGTCGGCGCGGCCATCGGCTTCTTCGGCGACGGCTGGGAGCGCGCCATGGCGCTCGTCGACGCGGGCGTCGACGCGCTCTTCGTCGACACCGCCAACGGCCACAGCGCGGGCGTCCTCGAGATGATCTCGCGCCTCAAGGCTGAGGCGTCCCTGGCGCACGTCGACATCATCGGCGGTCAGGCAGCTACCCGCGAGGGTGCGCAGGCTCTGATCGACGCCGGCGCCGACGGCATCAAGGTGGGCGTGGGTCCGGGGTCCATCTGCACCACCCGCGTCGTCGCCGGCGTCGGCGTCCCGCAGGTCACCGCCATCTACGAATCGGCGAAGGCCGCCATCCCCGCCGGTGTGCCCGTCATCGCCGACGGCGGCCTCCAGTACTCCGGCGACATCGGCAAGGCCCTCGTGGCCGGCGCCGACACCGTGATGCTCGGCTCGCTCCTCGCCGGCTCCGCCGAGGCCCCCGGCGAGCTGGTCTTCGTCAACGGCAAGCAGTTCAAGACCTACCGCGGCATGGGCTCGCTGGGCGCCATGCAGACGCGCGGCAAGAACACCTCGTACTCGAAGGACCGCTACTTCCAGGCGGACGTGACCGGGGACGACAAGCTGATCCCCGAGGGGATCGAGGGCCGGGTCGCCTACCGCGGGCCGCTCGCCTCCGTCGCCTACCAGCTGGTCGGCGGCCTGCGCCAGACCATGTTCTACACCGGCGCGCGCACCATCCCCGAGCTGAAGGCCAAGGGCAAGTTCGTGCGCATCACGGCCGCCGGCCTGAAGGAATCCCACCCGCACGACATCCAGATGACGGTCGAGGCACCCAACTACGGCTCCAAGTAGGGCGCAGCGCGTGGCCCTCCGGGCGGGAGGGCCCGCGTGAGCGGCCTGCCGCAGCCCCAGGCGGCCGCCCGCCGCAAGCTCCGGCTGGGACCGTACGCCCGCGCCGTCGGGCAGGTCCTCGTGGTCAGCGCGAAGGCGTCGCCGGGCGCCGTCGCGATGAAGGTCGCGGGCTCCCTCATCTCGGCGGTCCTGCCGCTGGTCACCACCTACTACGCATCCCTGACGACGACGGCGCTGGCCGCCGCCTACGCGGGGGACCCGGACGCCGGGCGGTCCGCCGTCGTCTACGTGATCGTCACCGCCGTCCTCGGGCTGCTGTGGGGAGCGTTCACGAGCGTGGACCGCTACATCCAGCAGGTGCTGAGCTTCCGGGTCGGCGCCATGGTGGGCGACCGCATGTACGAACGCTTCCTCGCCCTGGACTTCTGGCGGTACGACGACAAGGAGACGATCGACCTCTACGACCGCGCCCGCCGGTTCTCCGACTCCTATGCGCGCGTGCTCGACCGCATCGCCGCCATCTTCACGCAGCTGGTCTCCGTGCTGCTCGCGATCGGCGCGCTGCTCCTGGTCAGCTGGTGGATCGCCCTGATCGTGCTGGTCGCGATCATCCCCAGCGTCTACCTGCAGTTCCGGCTCGCGCGGGAGCAGATGGCGCACTGGAACACGCAGGTGGACTCCCGGCGGCAACGGCGCATGATCGAGAACAACCTCATGAAGCCGCAGCACATCGCCGAGATGCGCCTCTACGGGATCGTCCGGTACCTGATGGACCTGCGCTCCACCCTGAGGGACGCCGACGAGAAGCGGCGCCTCGACTTCCAGAAGCGGTACATCCCCAAGCAGCTGCTGGCGGACGCCCTGCAGTACGGCGCAGAGCTGCTCGCCCTGGTGTGGATCGTGGGGCAGATCATCGCCCGCGCGCAGCCGGTGGGCCAGTTCCTCTACGTGCAGCAGATCGTCAGCCGGGCCCTCAGCACCGCCAACAGCCTCGTGTCCTCGCTGAGCTCCATCGACGAGGACCTCGCGAACCTCAAGGACTACGAGCAGTTCATGGACTTCCCCGTGTCCACGGCGGCGACGGCACGCCTGGAGGACGCGCCGTCCGCCGTCGAGCTCCGCGACATCCACTTCACCTACGCCGGCGGCGAGTCGGAGGTCCTCAAGGGCATCTCGATGACCTTCGAGCGGGGGACCCACGTGGCCATCGTGGGCGAGAACGGGGCGGGCAAGTCCACGCTCATCCGGGTCCTCGCGGGCCTGTACCAGCCGAGCCGGGGAACGGTGCTGCTCGACGGCCGGGACCTGCGGGGCATCCGCATCGACGACTGGCACCGGCACCTCGCGGTCATGTCGCAGGACTTCCTGCGGTACGAGTTCGCGACGGCGGAGAACAACATCTACTTCGGCGACGTCCACCGGCCGCGCGACGAGGCGAGGGTGCGCCGGGCGGCGCGCGAGGCCGAAGCGGCGGACTTCATCGGGAAGATGCCCAACGGGTTCGGGAACTACGTCAGCAACTGGATGGAGGACCCCCGCGGGCGCAAGGGCAGCGGCCTGTCCGGCGGCCAGTGGCAGCGGCTCGCCATGGCCCGCAACTTCTACCGCGACGCGCCCTTCATCGTCATGGACGAGCCGACGTCGGCCATCGACGCGCTCGCCGAGCACCGCATCTTCACGCGACTGTTCGCCGACCGCTCACGGACGATCATCGCGATCAGCCACCGCCTGGCGACCATCGAGAAGGCCGACGTCGTCCACATGCTCGAGGACGGCGAGATCGTGGAGTCCGGGACGCACCGCGAGCTCGTGGCGCTGCGGGGCCGGTACTTCCGGATGTTCGAGAGCCAGCTGCCGGACGCCTGACGGCGTCCCGGTGCCTCCCGGATCTCACGCCGGGACGTTCTCCGCCTGCTCGTCGTCCTGATGCTCCTCATGGCCGATCGACTTCTCCTCCAGGAACTGGCACAGGGACGCCGCCACGAGGAGTTCCGCGGCCAGCCCGTGCAGTTCCGCGGCGGTCAGCTCGGAGTCCTCGCTGCGGGCGCCGAACGAGATCGACCACCGCGGGTCGCCCACGGCGACGGGCTGCAGGTAGATCTCGGTGCTGTCGTTCCTGAGCGGCACGATCACGAGTCCGGTATCGGCGCCGTCGGCGCCGTCCTGCACCAGCACCGAGATGAGGGCGCCGCCTTCCCGGGTGGTCCTGAAGTCGTCGATCCAGGTCTCCAGGGTCTGCTTGCTGCGGAACGGCATCCCGTCGTCCTTCCCCGTTGGTCCTTCCCCGACAGTCCTTGTCCGAGGTCCAGGATAGGGTGCCCGTGCGTTCCCGCCGGACCGCGGGACCCGGCCGCGCCGTGCGCGGACCGGCCGCCCTTCACGACGCGACACCTGCCGGGAGGGCGCGCTGGGCTAACCTAGAGCAGTGACTTACGAGATCGAGATCGGCCGAGGCAAGCGCGGACGCAGGGCATATTCGCTGGACGACGTGGCGGTGATGCCCTCCCGCCGCACCCGGGATCCGCTCGACGTCTCCGTGCAGTGGCAGATCGACGCCTACCAGTTCGAGATGCCGGTCGTCGCGGCCCCCATGGACTCCGCGATGTCGCCCGCCACCGCGATCGCGATGGGCCGGCTCGGCGGCCTCGGGGTCCTCAACCTGGAGGGTCTGTGGACCCGCTACGAGGATCCGCAGCAGGCCCTGGACGAGATCGCGGGCCTGAGCACGGAGAACTTCAGCCCGGCGGCCACCCGCCGCATGCAGGAGATCTACGAGGCCCCGATCCAGGCCGACCTCATCACGAGCCGCCTCGCCGAGATCCGCGAGGCCGGGGTGACCGTCGCCGGATCGCTCACGCCGCAGCGCACCCAGCAGTTCTACAAGACGGTCCTCGCGGCCGGCGTCGACATCTTCGTCATCCGCGGCACCACGGTGTCCGCCGAACACGTCTCGAAGAACGAGGAACCGCTCGACCTCAAGAAGTTCATCTACGAACTCGACGTCCCCGTGATCGTGGGCGGCGCGGCCGGCTACACCCCGGCACTGCACCTGATGCGCACCGGTGCGGCCGGCGTGCTCGTCGGCTTCGGTGGCGGCGCGACGACGACGACCCGCCGCGCCCTCGGCATCCACTCGCCGCTCGCCTCCGCCATCGCCGACGTCGCCGGAGCGCGGCGCGACTACATGGACGAGTCCGGGGGGCGCTACGTCCACGTCATCGCCGACGGCGGCATGGGCGCCAGCGGCGACATCGTCAAGGCCATCGCGATGGGCGCCGACGCCGTCATGCTCGGTTCCGCGCTCGCCCGCGCCGAGGAGGCGCCCGGCAAGGGATGGCACTGGGGCCAGGAGGCCCACCACCCGGAACTGCCGCGCGGCGACAGGGTCAACATCGGTACCGTCGGGCCCCTGCAGGAAGTGCTGTGGGGACCGTCCCACCACACGGACGGCACCTCGAACCTGATCGGGGCGCTGCGGCGGGCGATGGCCACCACCGGGTACTCGGATCTGAAGGAATTCCAGCGGGTGGAGGTAGTCCTCTCGCCCTACGTCTCGGTCGACTGAACCCCGAAAGGCACCCCGTGAGCGAGAAGCCGCTCGATCCGCACGACGCCGACCTCACCACGCCCGACCTCGTGATCCTCGAGATGGAGGCGACCTCCAAGGAGGAGGCCGCCGCCCAGCTCGCGGGACGGCTGTACGACGCCGGCAGGCTCTCGGACCTCCAGGCCTTCCTCGACCAGGTCAACTCCCGCGAGCACCAGATGGCGACGGGACTGCCCGGCGGCGTCGGCTTGCCGCACGCACGCAGCGAGTACGTCAACCAGACCTCCATCGCCGTCGGGGTGACGCGCTTCGGGTACAGCCTCGACTTCGGCGCCGTGGACGGTCCCGCCACCCTCGTCCTCCTCATGGCCACACCCGCGCAGTCCTTCTCGGAGCACCTGGAGGTCCTCGCGACGATCGCCCGCAGCCTGTTCAAGGAGAACTTCCGGGAGTCGCTGCGCCGTGCCCACGACGCCGAGGTGATCTCCGAACTGATCAACTCCTCGCTGGTGTTCCACAACCACTAGCGGCGAGCCCGCGGGCGGCTACTCGCTCCGCCACGAATGCCACAGGGACGCGTACGCGCCGTCGAGCGCGAGCAGGTCCTCGTGCGAGCCGAGCTCGGTGATCCGCCCGTCCTCGACGACGGCGACGCGGTCGGCGTCGTGCGCCGTGTGCAGCCGGTGCGCGATGGCGATCACGGTCCGTCCCTCGAGGACCGCGCTGAGCGATCGTTCGAGGTCGCGGGCGGCCTGCGGATCGATCAGGGACGTCGCCTCGTCGAGCACCAGGGTGTGCGGGTCGGCGAGGACGAGCCGCGCCAGCGCCAGTTCCTGGGCCCGCGCCGGACTCAGCTCGAACGCCCCCGAGCCCACCTCCGTGTCCATGCCCTCGGGCAGCTGCTTCACCCAGTCGAGCGCCCCGACGCTGCGCAGGGCGTCCTCGATCTCGCCGTCGCCCGCGTCCGCCCGGCCGAGGCGCACGTTGTCGGAGACGGAGCCGACGAACACGTGGTGTTCCTGCGTCACGAGCGCCACCTCGCGGCGCAGGTCGTCGAGCGGCCGGTCCACGAGCGGCACGCCGCCCACCGTGACGGAGCCCGACGTCGGCGGGTGGATCCCGGCGATCAGGCGCCCCAGCGTCGACTTGCCGGCCCCCGAGGGCCCGACGACGGCGAGGCGCTCGCCCCGCACGAGCGTGAGGTCGACGCCGTGCAGCACGTTGTGCCCGGGGCGGTAGGCGTACGTCGCGGCCGACACGACGATGTCCTCGTTCGCCGGTTCCGCCGTCGTCGCCTCCCGGTCCGGCTCGACCCCCTTGATGCCGACGATCCGCGCCAGCGACGCGGCGCCCACCTGGATCTCGTCGGTCCACATGATGAGCAGGTCCACCGGGTCGATCAGGCGTACCGCGAACAGGGCCACCGCGGCCACGGCTCCGGGGGTGACGAGGCCCTGGCCGGCGAGCCAGCCGCCCCAGAGGAGGACGGCGGCGGCGGGCAGCCAGAAGGCGACGTCCGCGGCGGGGAACAGGACGGAGCGCAGCCACAGCGTGTAGCGCTCCGCCCGGTAGCTGCTGCCGAGGGCGTCGTCGAGGTCCGCGCGGCGCAGCCCGCCGAGGCTGAGGGCGTCCACCGTGCGGGCGCCCTCGATGGTCTCGGTGATCGTCCCGTTCACGACGGCGTAGGTCTCGCGTTCGCGCATGTACCCGCCGGCGCTGCGCCGCAGGTACCAGCGCGTGACGGGCCAGAGCAGGGGCAGTCCCACGAGGAGGGCCAGCGACAGGACCGGGGAGGTGACGACGGCGGCGCCGAGCGTCAGGACGATGGTCACCACCGAGACGACGACCTGCGGCACGCCGAAGCGCACCGTGTGGGACACGGCGTCGATGTCGTTGGTGGTGCGGGCCACGAGGTCGCCCGTGCCCGCCGTCTCCACCGTGGACAGGGGGAGTGCCGTGACGTCCTCCATGAAGTCCTCGCGCAGTTCGGCGAACACGCGTTCGCCGAACACCATGCCGGACCGGACGGCGTACCGGCGCAGCACCGACTGCACCGCCAGGAACGCGAGCATCCCGGCCGATACGGTCGCGACGAAGCCGGGCGTCGTGCCCGCCGCGAGTGCGTCGACGAGGATCCCGAGCAGCAGGGGGCCGGCGAGCCCGGCGACGGCCGATCCGACGTACAGGGCGATCACCGCTCCGAGGCCCCGCCGGTGATGGCGGATCAGGCGGAAGGCTTCGTCGCGGACCGTGGCCGGCGCGGCGACGGGAAGTACGGCCGTGCTACTCACTGCGGATCACCACATCCCGATAGGCGGGGTTGCCGGCCATGAGGTCCGTATGGCTGCCCTGCGCGGCGACGCGGCCGTTCTCGAGGAAGACGACGCGGTCCATGCTGCGCAGCAGGAGCGGGCTCGCGCTGACCAGGACGGTCGTCCGGCCGTCTTGGCGCCGCGCCCCGGCCAGCCGGGACGCGATGCGCTGCTCCGTGTGTGCGTCGACGGCGCTCGTCGGCTCGACCAGGACGAGGTTCTCGGCCCCCGTCAGATAGGCGCGGGCCAGGACGAGGCGTTGCCGCTGACCCCCCGAGAAGCCCCGACCCCGTTCCGTCACCGCGTGGTCGAGGCCGCCGTCGAGGCCGTCCAGGATGTCGAGGGCGCTCGCGGCCCCGAGGGCCGCGAGGATCGTGCCGTCGTCGTGCCTGCCGTGCGGGTCGAGCTGCCGGCGCAGCGGCCCGCTGAAGAGCTGGGGGCTCGCCTCGCTGACCACGATGCGCCCGCGGACGGCAGCGAGCGGCACATGCCGCAGGTCGGCGGTGCCCCACCGGACACCCGCCTCCTCGAGGACGGCGTCCTCGAAGCGGCCGAGGCGCGTGACGGCGTCGGTCGCCTCCGCGGGGTCCTTCGAGACGACCGCGGTCAGCAGGCCGGGTTCGACGACGACGCCGGAGCGCTCGTCGACGAGGACGGAGCCCGACGGCGGGGCGGGGACCGGCGTCGTGGTGTCGGCGACATCCGCCTGGACCGCGAGCACCGCGAGGATCTTGCGGGCGCCCACGTGCGCGCGGATGAAGCGCGCCACGGAATCGGCCGCCGCCCGGATGGGCGTCATCAGGAAGATCGAGAAGCCGTACAGGGCCACGAGTTCGCCGGCTGTGATGTCGCCCGAGAGCACCAGGGACGCCCCGACCCACGTGAACACCACGCTGAAGGTGCCCGCGATGAAGACCTGCGACGCCTCGAGGTCCGCGAGGGAATGCGCCACGCGGATGCCCGAATCGCGGGTCCGGGCGGATTTCGCCCGGTACCGGTCCACGAAGATGTGCTCGCCGCCGATGCCGCGCAGGACGCGCAGCCCGGCCACGGTGTCCGCGCCGACCGCCGTCATCCTGCCGGACGCCTCGCGCTGCTCGCGCTGCCGCGCCTGCAGGGGGCGCACCACGAACAGGAGCAGTCCGCAGCACACGGGGACGCCCGCGAGCACCACGACGCCGAGCACGGGCGAGGTCTGCCAGATCAGGACCGTCACCACGAGCCACGCCGCGGCCGCGCCGGCGAGACGCGTCAGGACCTCGTAGACCTCGCCGACGCGGAAGGCGTCGGAGGCCGCCGTGGAGACGACCTCCCCCGTGGGCAGCGCCGCGGGCAGCGCATCGCCGGTCCTGCTGATCGTGTGGCCCACGAGGCGGACGGAGCGGAACGCGGCCTGCATCCAGTTGCTGACCCCGGCGCGGTGCGTGGCGGTGTCGGAGACCGCCTGGACCACCATGAGGCCGAGCAGGACGCCGGCCCAGGCGACGAGCGCCGGATAGTCCGCGCCGATCACGCCGTCGTCGATGGCCCGGCCGAGCACGAAGGGCATGACGGCCTGCGATGCCATCCACACGGTACCGAGCAGGATCCCGGCGGCCAGGGTCGCCTTCTGGTGGCCCGCGAGCCACAGCAGGTAGCGCGCAGGCGAGCGCAGATCCGGGGGACCGGTGAGGGGGTAGGGATAGGAGCGCACGAGGATCAAGCGTAGACCGTATCCGGGCCCAGTGATAGAGATATCCCAATCAGTTTTTCCGGCCGCGTCCGGAGGGCTCCGGCGCGGGCGCCATTCGTTGTTCTACACAGGCACGAAGTACCGTTAAGGGGTGTTGAAGACCGCGCTCAAGCCTCGATGGATCCTTCTGCTGATCCTCGCGATGGCGATCGCCTCGGTCTTCGTGCTCCTCAGCCAGTGGCAGTTCAACTCCTCGCGGCAGGCCCCACCGCCTGCGCCGAGCGCCACCGAGGACGTACGGCCCCTGGCCGACGTCCTCCAGCCCCTCACCCCCCTGTACGCCTCCGGCGCCGACCAGATGGTCTCGCTCGACGGCGATTTCCTGCCGGACACCCGCACCTTGGTCCAGGACCGCCTGCGCGACGGCGAGGACGGTCTCTGGGTGATCCAGGCGTTCGCCGTCGACGGCGCGGAGGCCGGGGGCGCCGCGCAGGGTGCCGTCATCCCGATCGTGCTCGGCTGGTTGCCCGCGGCGGAGGACGTCGCCTCCCTGCCCGAGCAGGACGGCCCGGCCGCCGTCGTCGGACGCCTCCTGCCGCCCGAGGCGCCCCTGGTGCAGCGGCCCGTCGAAGGCCAGGTCCCCTCGCTGTCCACGGCCGAGCTCGCCAACCGGTGGGACGTGCGCGCCTATGCGGCCTTCGTGGTGGCGACGACGGTCACCGCCGGGGGAGCGGACGTGCCCTTCGCTGCCGGCATGCAGCCGGTGGTCGTCGGTCCGCAGCCGCAGGAGACGCCGATCAACTGGCTCAACATCTTCTACGCGATCGAGTGGTTCGTGTTCGCGGGCTTCGCGTTTTTCCTGTGGTGGCGCCTCGTCGCCGACGACCACCGCCGCGCGCTGGAGGACGCCGCCGACGCCGCCGAGGAGGCAGGGACCCAGCCCGCGTCCGGCACCCCGTCCGATCCGACGCCTGCATCAAGCTCCGAGATGAGACCCGACACCGAAGGCGGAACGCACCGTGACTGAGCCAGCTCTCGACCCGACCACCGGACCGGGCCGCCCGCCCGCCACGGGCACCCCGAAGCGGCGGTTCGGCGGCACGCATGCCCAGATCCGCTCCGCCCTGACGTTCTACAAGGTCCTCGCGTACGCGACGGGTGTCATGCTCCTGCTCGTCGTCGTGGAGATGGTCGCCAAGTACGGGTTCGGGACGGAGATCGTCGCCGGAGGAGGCGCGCCCCTGCAGTTCCTGCCCGAAGCCGTCGCGCAGACGGCCGGGGGACTGAATCTCTCGACCACCGTGCTGATCGTCCACGGCTGGCTGTACGTGGTCTACCTCATCGCCGACTTCCGCCTCTGGCAGATCATGCGCTGGCCCTTCGGCCGCTTCGTCCTGATCGCGCTCGGCGGCGTGGTGCCGCTGCTGTCGTTCGTCGTCGAGAAGCGGATCCACCGTCAGGTGGAGGAGGACCTGGCGGCCCACCCCGAGGCCGCGTCCCGCTACTGAGCGGCTTCACAGAGGCCCGCTGATGCGGTCCGGCCCGCGTCCGCGGACTATTGTTGACGGGTGACTACACCCGAGAACGGCTCCGAACACCGACCTGTCCTCGTCGTGGACTACGGCGCACAGTACGCCCAGCTGATCGCGCGCCGGGTCCGCGAGGCCGACGTCTACTCCGAGATCGTGCCGCACACCCTGAGCACGCAGGAGATCCTCGCGAAGAACCCCGCGGCGATCATCCTCTCCGGCGGGCCGTCGAGCGTCTACGCCGAGGGTGCCCCCCGCGTCGAAGCCGACCTGTTCGAGGCCGGCGTGCCGGTGCTCGGCATCTGCTACGGCTTCCAGGCGATGGCGGACGTCCTCGGCGGCACGGTCGCCAGGACGGGCCTGCGGGAGTACGGCTCCACGGACGTGCGTTCCGACGGCGCGGCCCGCTCCATCCTCAGCGGCACCCCCGAGCACCAGAATGCGTGGATGAGCCACGGCGACAGCGTGCAGTCCGCTCCCGAGGGCTTCGAGGTCCTCGCCAGCACCGCCGGTGCGCCCGTCGCTGCCTTCGCGAACGAGGACAAGGCGCTTTACGGCGTGCAGTGGCACCCCGAGGTCAAGCACTCCCAGCACGGCCAGGCCGTCATCGAGAACTTCCTCTTCCGCGGCGCGCGCCTGGCCCCGAACTGGACCACCGGCAACATCCTCGAGGAGCAGGTGCAGCGCATCCGCGAGCAGATCGGCGATGCCCGCGTGATCTGCGGACTCTCCGGCGGGGTCGACTCCGCCGTGGCCGCCGCACTCGTGCAGCGCGCGGTCGGTGACCAGCTCACCTGCGTGTTCGTCGACCACGGGCTGCTGCGAGAGGGCGAGGCCGGGCAGGTGGAGCGCGACTTCGTCGCCGCGACCGGCGTCAAGCTGTACGTCGCGAACGAGCAGCGCCGCTTCCTCGACGCACTGGCCGGCGTCTCCGACCCCGAGACCAAGCGCAAGATCATCGGCCGCGAGTTCATCCGCGCCTTCGAGGAGGCCGAACGGGCCATCATGCGCGAGGCGGAGGCGGACGGCGAGTCCATCCGCTTCCTCGTCCAGGGCACGCTCTACCCCGACGTCGTCGAATCCGGCGGCGGCGAGGGCGCCTCGAACATCAAGAGCCACCACAACGTGGGCGGGCTGCCCGAGGACCTGCAGTTCGAACTCGTCGAACCCCTCCGGGCCCTGTTCAAGGACGAGGTACGCGCCGTCGGCGCCCAGCTCGGCCTGCCGGCGGAGATCGTGGGACGGCAGCCGTTCCCCGGGCCGGGGCTGGGCATCCGGATCGTCGGGGAGGTCACGGAGGAGCGGCTCGAGCTGCTGCGCACGGCGGACGCGATCGCCCGTGCCGAGCTCACGGCGGCCGGGCTCGACAACGAGGTCTGGCAGATGCCCGTGGTCCTGCTCGCGGACGTCCGCAGCGTCGGCGTGCAGGGGGACGGCCGCACCTACGGACACCCCATCGTCCTGCGGCCCGTGTCGAGTGAGGACGCCATGACCGCGGACTGGTCCCGCCTCCCGTACGACCTGCTCGCGCGGATCTCGAACCGGATCACCAACGAGGTGGACGGCGTCAACCGCGTGGTGCTCGATGTGACGAGCAAGCCGCCGGGAACCATCGAATGGGAGTAGTCGCGCTCCGGGGTGGGCATCAGCCCACTCCGGTCCGCCCGGGCCGCGTTGCTATCCGCGGGGTCCGGACGCTTTTCGGATAGCTTGGAAGACATGCCCATCTGGTCGAGATCAGCACGAGACAATGCAGGGAAGAAGGCGGCGGTGCCGGAGCAGGACCAGCGTGACGCGGCGGGAGAGCCGGCGGATCAGCCGCAGCAGGGCCGGCCGGTCGCCGCGCCGGAGCAGCAGCCGGCGCCGTCGCCCGCGGGCCCGGCCGCCCAGGACTTCCTCGAGCCCTGGCTCGAAGGGCTCGGATCGCAGGCCAGCGGGGACACCCTGCTCCACTTCCGGCCCTCCGCCGGGACCAGCATCGACCTGACCCATGCGCACCCCTCGGGCCTCGCACAGCTTCTCGCAGGACGCCGGACGAGGCTGTCCACCCTCCTCCGGGACCCGGTGCAGTACAGCGCTGCCAAGGCGGCCGCCCGCGCCCTCCGCGCCAAGATCTTCGAACTCGGGACCGAACGCGGGATCGACGTCGGCTACCTGGCCGCCGGCACGGCGTCCTGGCGGTCCGTGGACGACTCCGGGCGTTCCCAGACCCTCAACGCCCCCGTGCTCCTGACCGCCGTGTCCCTGACCGTCCACGCGTCGCAGGACGACTACGAGCTCCAGATCACCGAGCAGGCCCGCATGAACCCGGCGCTCGTCCGGCACCTGCGGAACCAGCAGGGCCTGCAGGTCGACCCGGCGGGTATCGCTCGCCTCGCCTACGGGACAGCCCGGTTCGACCCGCATCCGGTCCTCGAACGCATGCGTGTGCTCAGTGAGGGCGTACGCGGCATGTCGGTGGAGCACCGCATCCTCGTGTCGACCTTCGCCGACCTCGCCGGGGTGAGGGGCGATCCTGCCCTGCGCCCCGAGCACCCCGTGCTGGCGGCGCTCATGGCGTCGGCGCGCGGTGACGAGGAGGCCGCCGCGTCGCTCACGACGGCGGCCGACGGACTCTCGTTCCCGGCACCCGACGAGCGTGATCCCCAGGACGAGCTCCTGATCCTCGACGCGGACCGCGCCCAGCAGGAGGTCCTCGACCTCGCGTCCGCCGGCGTGAGCGTCGTCGTGGCCGCTCCGCCCGGGACGGGCCAGACCCAGACGGCGCTCAACCTGGCGGCCAGGTCCGCCGCGGCGGGCCGTCGCGTGATCGTCGCCGCCGAGCGCCGGGGCACGCTCAACGAATTCGTCCAGGACCTCGACGGCCTGGACCTCGGCTCCCTCGTGCTCCAGCTCGGCAGCCAGACCGGTCCCGCCCAGCTGCGGGAAGCCGTCATCCGGGCCCTGGTCCGGAACGAGAAGGCGGCCGAACCGTCGCTCGGGACCCTGCACTCCACGCTCAGCGAACACCGGCACCAGCTGATCGAGCACGTGCGCAGCCTGCACAACGTGCGCAGCCGGTGGAGCTGCTCGCCGTACCAGGCGATGCAGTCCCTGGCCGGACTCACCGCGCTCGACCCGGCGCCGTCCACCACGGTGCGCCTCAAGCGCAGCGTCCTCGACTCCATCCCCGACCGTCGGGAGCTCACGGAACGCCTCCAGCGGGCCGCGGAACTGGGCAGCTTCAGCAAGGCCTCGACCGAGAGCCCCTGGTACGGCGCGCAGCTGCTCAATCGCAAGGAGACCGAGCACGCGCACGGCCTCGCCGAGGAGCTCGCCACCGGGATCCCCGCGCTGCGCGGTGAGGTGCAGCGCGTCGCGGAACACTCGCACATCACCCTCGGCGAGAGCTTCAGGGAGTGGGGGGAGCAGCTCGAGCTGCTCGTCGCCGTGCGGGGCAGCCTCGACAAGTTCACGCCGGACATCTTCGACCGCCCCGTGACGGACCTCATCTCGGCCACGGCGCCGTCGGCATGGCGGAAGGAACGCGGCATCGAGATGAGCTCGATGACGCGGTCCCGGCTGCGGCGCGTGGCCAAGGAGTACATCCGGCCGGGCGTCCACATCTCCGACCTCCACAGTTCGCTGCTCGAGGTGCAGGAGCAGCGCACGCTGTGGACGCGGTACGCCCTCACCGAGCGCCACCCCTCCGTGCCGACCGGGCTGGCCGAGATCCACGCCTCCTACCGCGACGTCGAGGGGCGCCTCGCCGAGCTCACCGCCATCCTGCGGCCCACGGCGGAGCACCCGGACCTCGCCGGACTGGCCCTGGACGGCCTCGAGGCCCTGCTGCGAGACCTCGCCGCGGACAAGGACACGCTGGAGACGCTGCCCGAGCGCACGCTGCTCCTCGACGAGATGCGCGAGCAGGGCCTCGCGGAACTGCTCACCGACCTCGCAGCCCGGGAGGTGCCCGCCGACCGCGTGGGCTCCGAGCTCGAGCTCGCCTGGTGGCAGTCCGCCCTCGAGGCCATGATCAGCGGGGACGACTACCTCGCGATGTCGGACGGTGCGAGCCTCCGCAAGCTGGAGGCCGAGTACCGGCTCGCGGACAACGCGCACATCGCCTCCGGATCCGCCCGGGTCCGCTGGATCCTCGCGGACCGCTGGCGTGCCGCGGTCGAGGGCCACCCCGAGGACGCCGCACGGCTGCGCCAGGAGCTGAAGGACGGCACCCTGACCCTGGAGGTCTTCGCCGCCCTCCACCGCGACCTCGTGGCGGCGCTCCTGCCCATCTGGGCCGTGAGCCCGCTGACCGTCCGGGGCGCGGTGCCCGGGGACTACCGGTTCGACACCGCCGTCATCCTCGACGGCGAGTCGATGTCCCTGCAGAGCGCGGTGCCGTGTGTGGCCCGCTCCTCGCAGACCGTGGTCTTCGGCGACGACCGCCTGGCCGCTCCCACCCGCTTCAGCATCGAGGTGCAGTCCGCCGACCGCGCCTCGGCCCTCGAGCCCCTGCCCAGCGCCTTCGACGCGCTGCGTTCGGTCCTGCCCGTGCGCGGACTGACCGAGGTGTACCGCGGTGTGGACCGCGGCCTGGGGACCTACCTGAGCGAATCGTTCTACGACGGGAAGCTCACCCGCCTGCCGCAGGCCTCCGAGGTCACCGGGGAGGGCCGCGGACTCGTGGTCGAATACCTTCCGAACGGGACCGGGATGCCGAGCTCCGAGCACGACGGCGTGGAGAGCGTCGACGTCGAGGTCAATCGGGTCGTCGAACTCGTCTTCGAGCACATCCGCCGCCGTCCGGGCGTCTCCCTCGCCGTGGTCACCGCCAGTGCCCGGCACGCCGCGCGGGTCGGGGAGGCCATCCGCCTGCAGATGGCGGAGTTCCCCTGGGCCGCCGGGTTCTTCACGCCGGGCCGGGAGTCCTTCCGGGTGGTGCCGGTGGAACGCGCCGGAGGCCTGGTCCGTGACGACATCATCTTCTCGCTCGGCTACGGCCGCACCCCCCACGGGCGTACCCTGCACTCCTTCGGACCGCTGTCGGGTCCCGACGGGCGCCGCAACTTCGTGATGGCCATGACGCGTGCCCGCCGGCTGCAGCACGTGCTCACCTGCTTCGAGCCCTCCGACCTCGACCCCGACCGCCTCACCGCCGGCGCCCTGGACTTCTTCGAGCTGCTCCAGCGCGAACTTGGCGGCGACGCCGGCCGGAGCAGACCCACGTCCGGAAGCAACGAGGACCCCCTCGTCGCGGACCTCGTGGACCGGCTGCGGCACCGCGGCGCCGAGGTGTGGGACCACTATGCGGGTGTCCTGGACATCGTCGCGGTGCGGCCCGCCGACCTCCGGGCGGACGGGAGCGCCGCTGCCGCGCAGGACGAACGGCCCGCACCGCTGGCCATCGAATCGGACGGCACCGGCCGCTACAAGTCCATGTCCGTGCGGGAGCGCAGCAGGCTCAGGCCCCAGATCCTCGAACGCAGTGGGTGGCGCTACATGCCGCTGTGGACCATCGAGGTGTTCACGGACCCGGACGGCTGCGCGGAGCGCGCATCGGCGCTCATCGGGCTGCCGCCCCGCGATCATGCAGACCAACCGACGCCACGGAAGGACGCCGACAGGATGAGCCGCGACGACCAGCAGCCGGACCGCGGCGCCGCCGCGGGCCAGGCGTCCCCGAAGGATTCGGGGCCGGCCATCCCGGCGACCGCGGGGGAGGACGACCCGCGAGCCTGGGGCGACACCCCCGATGATCACGACGCGTGGCTCAAGGAGCAGCGGCCGCCGCACTGGGGCTGAGCGCGGCATCCGGCGGCACAAGGGGACGGCGGGACGGCGGAGACGCGCGCTCATGAGCCGGTGGTGAGGACGAGGTGCACGTCCCCGGCGCTGGAGGCTCCGGCGAGCGTCGCGGCGTCCTCCGGGCCGGCCGCGACGACGACGAGCCCGCCGTCGTCCCCGGCACCGGGCCACGTCCCGCTGCCGGCCTCCGGCGCGGTCCACAGGACGGCGACCGACCGGGCGAGGACCGTCGAGTCGCCCGGGACGTCGAACCCGTTGCCCGTACTGAGGATCACGTCCACGCGCTGCCCGGGGGCCAGGAGCTGGACGGTGGCGGCATCGACCGGACGGAGCGGGACCGCCACGGTGCCCTGCGCCATCCCCGTCAGCAGGCCGTCGCCGACGAAGGCGGTCCCGGAGAGCGGGAAGCCTTCCGGCAGGGGCGTGGCCAGCTGCCGACCCACCACCTCGTCGGCGCGGCGCAGGGTGCCGGCGACGACGGCCTGGTCGGGGACCCGGACGATCGCCACGTCGGCGTCCGTGAGGACGGTCCCGACGGCGAGGTCGCGGGCCGCACTGACGACCGGCGTCGTCGGGTAGTCCTCGCCGACGATCGCCTCGACGGCGACGCCTGCGGCAGCACACAGGAGGAGACACGCGAGGAGCCTCCGGCGTCGATGCAGCATCCGGTGGAGGCGGTGCCTGAGAGGGGCGCCCCGGGGGCGGCGGACGGTGTGCATGGACCGACGCTAGGCGGTGGTGTCCCGCCCGACGGGCCGTGCCGCTGCTATGTGGACATCAGCCGGCATCCGCGGCCGTGCACGGATGACGGTCCGACGGTCAGGAGGCGGCGCGGTCGGCGCCCGCCGAGGCCGGGGCAGCTCCGGAGGAGGAGCCGGCGGACGCGCCGGCGGTGCTCGGCACGCTGGAGGACTCCGAGGACCCCGACGACGGCACGGCGGGAGGGGCGGGTGATTTCGCATCCGTGCTCGACTTCGTGTCGCGGGAGTCGTTGCGGTAGAAACCCGAGCCCTTGAAGACCACGCCCACGCTGTTGAACTTCTTCCGCAACGCGCCGTCGCACATGGGGCAGACGGTCAGGGAGTCGTCGGAGAAGGACTGCTGGATATCGAAGGTGTGGCCGCAGTCCTTGCAGGCGTAGGCGTACATGGGCATGGAGATCCTCCTGGACAGGCTTCGTGGTCACCGGCAGGCACGCTTCCAGCACACGCTGTTGGCACTCTCCGGGGTCGAGTGCCAGTCTACACCGGCGGGCGGCGTGTCCGGGTGTCCAGCACCCCGTCGGCGGTGAAGACGCCCTGGAGGGGCTGGTCGTAGGGCTCGGCCGGGATGGCGCCCGCGGGCAGGACCTCGGAGCGGTAGACCGCGCCGAGCCGGGGGACCGCGTCCGGCCGACCGAGCGGATGCCGCGCCAGGAAACGGTCGTAGTAGCCGCCGCCCTGACCGATCCGGTGCCCGGAGCGGTCCACGGCGAGGGCTGGGACGAGGACGAGGGCGACGTCCGGCAGGTCCTCGAACGCCTGCCGTGGCCCGGTGGGCTCGAGCACCGGGGCGCGAACGGAGCGCCGGAGCGGGACGCCGGGGGCCCAGGCGGTCCAGGACAGCTGGTACCCGGGCTCGCAGACGGGGACGGCCAGGCCGTAGCCGAGACGGTGCAGGTCGCGGAGCAGCGGCGCGGTGTCCGGCTCCGGGTCGAGGCCGAGATAGGCGGCGATCGTGGGGCGGCGGGATGCCGGGTCCGCGGCCCGGCCGGCGGTCCCCCCGAGGTACTGCGTCACGACGAAGGCCAGCGCCTCCGACTGCCGCTGCCGGTCGACCGGGTCCAGCGCGGCGCGGGCCTCCCGGAGCGATCGGCGCAGCCGGGCCTTGTCCGGGCCGGCAGCTGCTGCGGGCCTGGTAGCACGAGGAGAAGAGCTCATTCCACCATTGTGCCGATCGCCCGGGAAACGGGGGCCCGTTATGTAGTGTGGTTCCCATGACTTTGCGATCACGCGTGACTAAGGCCGTCATTCCCGCGGCCGGGCTGGGAACCCGCTTCCTTCCCGCAACCAAGGCGATGCCGAAGGAGATGCTCCCCGTCGTCGACAAGCCCGCCATCCAGTACGTGGTGCAGGAGGCCGTGGACGCCGGCCTGTCCGACGTCCTGATGATCACCGGGCGTAACAAGCGCGCCCTCGAGGACCACTTCGACCGCGTCCCCTTCATCGAGCAGACCCTCGAGGACAAGGGCGATCACGACAAGCTCGCCGCGGTGCGGCGCCCCTCGGAACTCGGCGACATCCACTACCTGCGCCAGGGCGACCCGAAGGGTCTCGGCCACGCCGTGCTGCGCGCCCGGCTGCACGTCAACAACGAGCCGTTCGCCGTCCTGCTCGGCGACGACCTGATCGACGAGCGCGATCCCCTGCTGGAGACCATGATCGAGGTGCAGGCGAAGACCGGCGGGTCCGTCATCGCCCTGATCGAGGTGGATCCCCAGCAGATCAGCGCCTACGGCTGTGCGGACATCACCGAGATCGACGGCGAAGGCCACGTCCGTGTGAACCAGCTCGTCGAGAAGCCCGCCGTCGAGGACGCGCCGTCGAACCTCGCCGTGATCGGCCGCTACGTCCTGCACCCCCGCGTGTTCGACGTCCTCGAGACCACCGCACCGGGCCGCGGCGGCGAGATCCAGCTGACCGACGCCCTGCAGACCCTGGCGAGCGCCGAGGGCGAGGGATCCGGTGTCTACGGTGTGGTGTTCCGCGGCCGCCGTTACGACACGGGCGACAAGCTGAGCTACCTGAAGGCCGTGGTGACGCTCGCATCGGAGCGCGAGGACCTCGGTCCGGACCTCCGTGCCTGGATCAAGGACTTCAGCAAGAACATCCCCGAGTAGTCCGCCGTGTGGTCGGCAACCAGCTGGCCCGTGAACCTCAGGACCGGATCCCTGGTCCTCAGGCCCATCCGCCACAGGGACAAGGCAGCCTGGACGGCGTTGCGGCAGCGCAACGCCGCCTGGCTCGCGCCCTGGGAGGCCTCCAACCCGGACCCGGAAGGCTTCCTGCCCACCTACCACCAGATGGTGCGCTCCCTGACGTCCCAGGCGCGTGCCGGTGTGGCGCTGCCGTTCCTCATCACGGAGCAGCAGCCCGGATCCCGGGATGCGCGGCTCGTGGGACAGCTCACCGTCTCGGGCATCACCTGGGGCTCGGCGATGACGGCGACGCTCGGCTACTGGGTCGACGCCGAGCGGGCCGGCCGGGGGATCGCACCGACGGCGGTGGCGCTGGCGACGGACTACTGCTTCCGGGATCTCGGGCTCCACCGGATGGAGATCAACATCCGCCCCGAGAACCGGGCGAGCCTGCGCGTCGTGGAGAAGCTGCACTTCCGCGACGAGGGCCTGCGCCCGCGGTTCCTGCACATCGCCGGACAGTGGGCCGACCACAGGAGTTTCGCGCTGACGGCCGAGGACGTGCCACGGGGTCTGCTCGGTCCCTGGCTCGAGAGCCGGGGCCCGCACTAGCCCCAGGCGGAGCCGTGGATGCCGATGGGGGCATATCCGCCGCCGACACACCGGCCCCAATGCCGGAGCCGGGCAGCATGTGCTTCTACGGTTCTGAGTGTGGTCTTCTCCCTGGATAGTTCGTTGGTACTCGCGGCAGTCGTCGGCATGTGGCTGCTGTGGGTGGCGCCGTCCCTCCTCGGCAGGACCACACCGGCGCTCGCCGGGACCAGACGCCCGACGCCGACAACCGGGAGCCGCCGTCCCGGGGGGAGCATGATGACGATGACCGAGCACCAGGACGATGCACGCCACCCGGACACCCCCTGGGCCACGTCCGGGCCGACGCCGGGCACTCCAGCGGTCTCGGCCGGCACGGCGTCCGGTCGCCAGTCCTTCACTCCGCGCCCGGGGCGCCTGGCCGTCGCCCTGGCCGGCGCCCTGTGCCTCGTCGGCACGCTGGTGACCCTCGTGCTCGGCGCGATCGGCGTCGTGTCCCTCCTCGTCCCGCTGGCCTGCCTCGCCGGGACGGTCGCGTCCGTCGCGGTCCTCAGGCTGCTCGCCGTGCGCGCGCGGCGGGACCGTGTGAACCGCGCGTTCGCCGACGCCATGGCCCCGGTCCGCAAACCCGCCCCCGAGGAAGCGTCCCGGCCGGCCCCGATGGTTCCGGCGCGCCCCACCGCGCCGACGCGTCCTACCGTCCTGTTCGACGCCGAGGACACCTCCGAGCGCCCCCTCACCGCGATGGAGCAGCGGACGGCCGCCCTCGCCGGTGCCCACGGCTCATCCGTCGTGCAGGTCCGTGACGCCGGGCCGGCCGAGGACGGACGGACCGTGCCGCCCACCGAGGCGGGCGTCGCCGCGCCCATGCCGGGATCCGCGGCCTGGGCCCCGGTCGAGGTACCCCGCCCCACGTACGTCGGTGCCGCGAAGGCCGAACGCCAGGCCCCCGCCCCCCTGGACCTGCCGGAAGCCCCGAAAGCCGCGTCGAAGACGCCCATCAAGGCCTCGGAAGCCGCTGCCCGTGTCGCGGCCGGCGCTGCCGGTACCGCGGACGCCGCTGACGCCGCTCCCGCGCACGACGCCGCCCCCGCGACGGGCCGCATCAATCTCGACGACGTGCTGCAGCGCCGGCGCGCCTGACGACCCCGACATGCCCCCGGCTGCGACGACGGACCTGCGCCCGTAGGGCCCGTCCGGCGATCGCATGAGGGCACGGGACGCACGCATCATCCGGGAGCAGGACGCCATCGCGTTCCTGGGTTCGGACGCGCCGGGGGATCTCCTGCGGCGTGTCCTCGCCGATGCGGGATGGGAGCTCGGCACCTGGCGGCTCGCCTCCCTGCATCACCGTCCCGGAGCGGGGGCCACGGGCGTCTTCTCCGTCGAGGTCGCCCCGCCCGGCGGCGCAGGGTCCGGCCGCGGCATGCCGCCCGGGCCCGCCCCCACCCACGCGTGCATCACCTCCTGCGCGCTCCCGCACCCGCCCGGCGGAGTCACCGTGGTCCACCGGCGCGGCGCCGACACCCTCTCGGGATGGGCGCACCCCGGGGATCCGCTCCTGCCGGGTCTCCCCTCGGCCCTCGACCCGGCAGCCGTCACGCCGTTCGCCTTCGGGCCCGGGTACGAGGCGGATGCGACGGTGCTGGAACTCAGGAGCTACCGCCCGATGCGCCGTGCGGTGGTGCTGGCACGGAACGGGGAGGAGCGCCGCTATCTCAAGGTGCTCCGGCAGCACGCGGCGGGGCCCCTGGCGGAACGGCACCGGATGCTGCGGGCCGCCGGGGTCCCCGCCCCCGCCCTCGCCGCCGGGCCGGTGCAGGACGTCGTCGCCATGCACGCGGCTCCCGGCACGCCGCTCGCGGAACTCCTCCTGCGCGACGGCGCGGCCGGCGTCGAGCCCGACGCGCTGCTGCAGGTCCTCGCCTCGCTGCCCGCCGCGGTCCTGGGGCTGCCCGCGCGCCCGCCGTGGTCGGCGAGGGTCCGGGACTACGGGGAGGGAGCCGCCGCGGCGCTGCCGGGGGAGGCCGAGCGCATCCGCCGCCTCGCCGCCGACATCGACGCCGTGGTCCGCGCCAGCGACGGCGGCCCCCTCGTGCCGACGCACGGGGACTTCTACGAGGGGAACCTCCTGATCACGGACGGATCGGTGTCCGGGCTCCTGGACGTCGACGCGCTCGGGCCGGGGCACCTCGTGGACGACCTCGCCTGCTTCCTCGGCCACCTCGCCGTCCTGCCCGCGCTGCACGCAGGATATGCCCAGGTGCCGCACGCCCTGCTCCGCTTCCTGCGGGCCTTCGACCGCCGCGTCGACCCCGTGGCACTCCGGAGCCGCGCGGCCGCCGTCAGCCTCACGCTCGTCGCCGGAGCACGACGCCGCGCGGAGGACGGGGACGGCACGGCGGGCGCTGACGGCGCCAGGGGCGGCGCACCCGAGGCCGTGTCCCGCCTGGAGGTCGCCGAGCAGTTCCTGGCGGAGGCGCAGCGACTCCGGGGAGGGACCCGCCCCGGCCGCACCCGGTGACCCGGAGGGGTCCTCAGTCCGGTGCGGGAACGCCGACCCGGGTGCTCATCTGCAGGACCGGCGTCCCGTCCTCGTCGGCGAGCTCGAGCCGGACGGTCACGTCCACGCCGGCGAGGGAGGTCAGGTGGGTCCCGCCGCAGGGGATCCCGGCCCGTTCCCCGGGCAGGTCGCAGACCCAGCGGCGGCGGTCGGTGAGTCCGGGGCCGTCCGCCGCGATGCTGATGGGGGCTCCCGTGGCCGTCCATCCCGCGAGCGTCGTGTTCACCGCCTCGGCCGTGGCCCGGGTGTCGAGGCCCTCGACGGAGAAGCCCTTCCGTCGGAGGGACTTGCCGAGGCGGTACCGGTCGAGGGACCCGAACTCGCCGATCACCGTCGTGTCGATCGCCAGCGCGTCGAAGTTCGGTGCACCGAGGGCGTCGGGCGCCACGTCCTTCTTCCAGCGGCCGGCCAGCGCCCGGTTCAGCGCGAGCGAGGCGAGGTGGCACCCGGTGTGCCCGGCCGACACGGCGGCGCGATGCGCGCCGTCGACCCGCACGACGGCGTCGTCGCCCTCCGCCGGGCCGTCACCCTCCGCGCCCTCGATCAGGTGGACGACGACGAACGCCCATCCCTTGGAGCCCTTGCGGACGGGGGAGTCCGCACCGAGGTGCAGCGTGGCGCCGTCGGTCGCGCCGACGACGCAGTCGGTCACGGCCCAGCGGCGGGCGCCGATCTCGAGGACGCCCCGATCCGCGCCCTGGTCCGGCCAGGCGGAATCCACCGGGTGGAAGGCGGTGGCCTCGAGCAGGACGGCGCGCCGGCCGCCGCGGGCTTCGACGTGCAGGACCCGGGAGGCCGCCTCGGTGGCTCCGGCGGGGTAGGTGACGCGCGTGTCGGTGGTGGGCAGGGTCATGGGGTCTCCTCGACGTGGTTCGTGATTGGGCGTCCCGGTCAGGGGTCCGCGGGACGCTGGGCGAGCCGCTCGAGCAGGGGCTCGGTGCGGTAGGGGATGTGCTCGTGCAGGGCCAGGACGGTCTCGGTGCGGATGACGCCCTTGATCCTCAGGACGGACCGCAGCGCGGCCTGCAGATTGTGGGTGTCGGTGGCCGCGACCCTGCACCAGACGTCGCCCCGGCCGGAGATCTCGTGTACCTCGAGGACCTGGTTCAACGTGCGGAGCCCGGCGATGACGCCGTCGAGCTCGCGGTGGGACACCTCGATGGTGATGAACGCGACGACATCGTAGCCGAGCGACTCCAGGTCCAGTTCACGCCCGCTGCGGCGCAGCGTCCCGGTCCGCAGGAGCCTGCGGAGGCGGCTCTGCGCCGTGTTGCGGGCCACCCCGAGCACCTCGCCCAGCTCGCTGACCTGCGCACGGGGATCCCTCACCAGCTCGAGCAGCAACCGCAGGTCGAGGTTGTCCAGCTTGCTCATCACGCTCACTCCCCATCAGGCGGCCTGCGCCGAGTTGCGCACCGCGCTCAAAAACGGACGCTGCAACACAGCACTGCGGTCAATCCACCCCATCCTAGAGGGGGCCGTGCAGGAGCGTAGCCGTGGAAGCGCCCGTTGCGGGCGCGTGCGAGCGAGGAAAGTGGTGGGATGAGCGTCATCGACGAGCTGCGGATGCGGCCGACGGCGGTCGCGGACCGGAGATGGGACGCATCGCTCGCCGTCCGTCTCGTGCTGGCCGTGACCGTGATCTCGACCCTCCTGATCGGCGCGAACCTCGCGACCCCGCTCTACCCGCTCATCCAGGCCGAGCTCGGGCTGTCGCCCTTCGCCGTCACGGTCGCCTTCGCGTCCTACGTCGTGGCCCTGATCGGCGGTCTCGTCCACGCCGGCCACTGGTCGGACCACATCGGACGCCGGGCCGCCCTCGTCCTCGCCGTCGTCCTCGGGCTCCTCGGTGCCGCCCTCTTCGCCGTCGCCACCTCGCTGCCGATGCTCGCCGCCGGCCGCATGCTCCAGGGCGGCGCCGTCGCCCTGGCGACGGGTGCCAGCGCCGCCGCGCTCCGCGACCTGCTCCCGAGCCGCCCCGACTGGGCCTCCCGGTTCACCCTCATGGCCTCCGCCGGAGGGGTCGCCGCGGGCCCCGTGATCGGCGGTCTGCTCTCGCTCCTGCCCTCGCCGACGAGGACCCCCTTCGTGGTGTACCTCATCGTGCTCGCGAGCCTCCTGATCCCCCTGGTGCTGCTCCGGGCGCGCCCGGCGATCAAGCCCGCCGTGGAGGGGAGGCCCCTGGCCGCGCTGCGGCCGCGCCGGCCGGCCGTGTCGAAGGAGGCGCGCCGTTCCTTCTGGACGGCGTCGTCCGTCGGGTTCCTCAGCTTCGCGGTGTTCGGGTTCACCCTGAGCCTCGCCCCGACCTGGTTCGCGGGCATCGCCGGGACGACCTCCCGCCCGCTGATCGGCCTCCTCGCCGCTCTCGTGCTCGGCTCGTCCGCCATCAGCCAGCTCGTCTCGCCCCGCGGGCGGTTCGTGGTCCCGGCGGGCCTCGCCGGCATGGCGCTGGGCGTGGGCCTCCTGCCGGTCGCGCAGGCCTCCGGCAGCCTGCCACTGCTCATCGGGGCGTGCGTCGTCGCCGGCTTCGGTCAGGGCATGGCCTTCCGGGTGGTCTTCAACGAGGTGTCCGTCACGGTGGACCCGTCCCTGCACGCGCAGACCGTCAGCGCCGTCTACGTCCTCACCTACCTCGGCAGCGCCGTCCCGGTCCTCGGCCTCGGCGCCGCGGCAGGCGTCTGGGGCCTCGACGCCTCGGTCACCGTCTTCGCGCTGACCATCTGCGCGATCTGCGGCGTCCTCGCCGTGGGCTCCCTGGTCCTCCGGGCCAGGGCCCCGCGCTGAGGCACCGGCCCGGTCCTGCCGCACCGCGGCACCCGCCGGCCTGTTTGTAGGCTGTACGCATGTCCGAGACCCCCGCGCCGTCCGCCCCGCACCCGTCCGCCGACGGGGGGGCCGCCCCGGGCGGCGGGTCAGCGTCGCTCGTCGTCGGCCTCGACATCGGCGGCTCCAAGACCCACGGCGTGCTCTGGCGCGGCGGGCGGCTCGTCGCCGAGGCGAAGGCGGGAAGCGCCAACGTCCAGAACGTCACCCCGGACGACGCCGCCCGCAGCCTGGGCGGGCTGTTCCGCGACCTCCTGGCCCACGAGGGCTCGGGCCCGGTCGCGCGCGTCATCGCCGGCTCCGGGGGCGTGGACACACCGGCCGACGCCGACCGCCTCCGGGCGCTGATCGCCCTCCACGCACCGCGCGCGACCATCGACGTGGTGCACGACACCCGCCTCATCCTCGCCGCGGGAGGGGCCCACACGGGCATCGCCGTCATCGCAGGCACCGGCTCCGTCGCGTGGGGCACCAGCCACGACGGCCGTGAGGCCCGCTCCGGCGGCTGGGGGTACCTCCTCGGCGACGAGGGCAGCGGGTACTGGGTGGCCCGCGAGGCCGTCCGCCGGGCCCTGCACCGGCACGACCTCGGACTGGGCGCCGACGCCCTCGACGCCGCGGTCCTCGCCCTCAACGGCGTCGCCACGCCCACCGAGCTCATCGGCCTCTTCCATTCGGACGCCGGGCGCACCTACTGGGCGGCGCAGTCCCGCGTGGTGTTCGACGCCGCACGGGACGGCCACCCCGACGCCGCCGCCATCCTCGACCGCGCGGCCACCGACCTCACCCGCCTCGTGCTCGACGTGGTGTCCGTGATCGGGGTATCCGGCCCCGTGGTGCTGGGCGGCGGGCTCGCGATGCACCAGCCGGCACTGCAGGAACGCCTGCGGACCCGGCTCGCGGAGGAGGGCATCGACGACGTCGTGATCCTCCGCGAGGACCCCGTGATGGGTGCCCTGTTCCTGATGAAACGCACGCGCCACCAACCCGCGGTGTCGTCCGCTCCGAAGGCATGGTTAGACTCAGAACCTCCGACAGCTTGAACTGACCGCGGCGCATCCCGCGCGGCGACATACCAGACGGCAAGCAGGAACCGCATGGGCGGTCCGTGGGCGCAGCCCGGCCGAGAAGCTCCTGCCACGAAAGGCACAGCTGCCATGACATCCCCCGAGCAGGCCGGCACGCGGCACCAGATCGAATTCCGCGGCGTCACCAAGACCTACGACGGCGGCCGCCCCGCGGTCGACGACCTCACCATGGACATCGAGCGCGGCAAGATCACCGTGTTCGTCGGCCCCTCGGGCTGCGGCAAGACCACCTCCCTGCGCATGATCAACCGCATGGTGGAACCGACGTCGGGCCAGATCCTGGTGGACGGGCAGGACGTCTCCCGGCAGAAGGCCTCCGAGCTGCGGCGTTCGATGGGCTACGTCATGCAGTCCTCGGGCCTCCTGCCGCACCGGTCCGTCCTCGACAACATCGCCACGGTGCCGCGCCTGAACGGCGTCCGGAAGGCCGAGGCGCGCACGCGAGCGAAGGAACTCCTCGCCGTCGTCGGCCTCGCCCCCGAACTGGGCGGGCGGTATCCGGGGCAGCTCTCCGGCGGGCAGCAGCAGCGCGTCGGCGTCGCACGGGCGCTCGCGGCCGATCCGCCCATCCTCCTCATGGACGAGCCCTTCAGCGCCGTCGACCCCGTGGTCCGCGCGGAACTGCAGGAGGAGCTGCTGCGCCTGCAGCGGGACCTCGCGAAGACCATCGTCTTCGTCACCCACGACATCGACGAGGCGACCGTCCTCGGCGACAAGGTGGCCGTCTTCGCCGTCGGCGGCCGCCTCGCCCAGTACGCCGCCCCCGAGGAGATCCTCCGCGCCCCCGTCGACGACTTCGTGGCCGGCTTCGTGGGGCGCGACCGCGGCTTCCGCCACCTCTCCTTCCAGCCGGGCGCCGGCGTCACGGTCCACCCCGTCGAGACCATCGAGGTCGATCAGCTCGCCGACCCGACCGTGTCGGTCCGCTCGCCGTGGACACTGCTGGTCGACGCCGACGGCCGCCCGCACGGCTGGGTCCCGCAGGCCACCCGCGGCAGCATCGCCCGGCAGGCCGACGCTGTCCCCGGAGGTTCCCTCTACACGCGCGGCGACACCCTGCGGCGCGCGCTCGACGCCGCGCTCTCCTCGCCGTCGGGCCAGGGCGTGACGGTCGACGACGACGGCCGCGCGGTGGGCGTCGTCCGTGCCGCCGAGGTCTTCGAGCTCATCGAGGCCGCGCGGCTCGACCGGGGCCGCGCCGACCACAACACGGCGGTCTGACCATGGACTGGTTCCTCGCGAATCTCGACTTCGTCTGGCTGCACACGCGCCTGCACCTCTTCCAGGCCGTCGTGCCGCTGCTCCTCGGGCTGATCGTCGCGGTGCCCTTCGCGCAGCTCGCACGGCTCAACGCCGTCGTCGGATCGGTGCTGCTGACCGGCTCCTCGATCCTCTACACCATCCCGTCCCTGGCCATGTTCGTGTTCCTGCCCGTGGTGCTGGGCACCCGGGTCATCGACCCCGTGAACGTCATCGTGGCCCTCGCGATCTACGCCTTCTCGCTGCTCGTGCGGTCCACGCTCGACGCCCTGAACTCGATCGACGACGGCGTCCGGCAGGCCGCCGTCGCCATGGGCTACACGCCCGTCCGCCGGTTCCTGACCGTGGACCTCCCGCTGTCGCTGCCCGTGCTGTTCGCCGGGCTGCGCGTCGTCTCGGTCACCAACATCTCGCTCGTCAGCGTCGGCGCGCTGATCGGCGTCCCGAGCCTCGGGACGCTGTTCACGGACGGGCTCTTCCGGTCCTTCCCGACCGAGATCGCCGTCGGGATCATCATCATCCTGCTGCTCGCGCTGGTCATGGACCTTCTGTTCGTGCTCGCCGAGCGGCTGCTGACACCCTGGACGCGCAAGGTCGCGGCCGGTAGCGCGCCGGACGCGGAGATCGTGGCGCTCGAGGCGAAGGTGGCGGGTGCCTGATGGACTACTCGAGTGACAACCTCTTCGTACAGATGTGGGAGTGGCTGACCGCACCCGCCAACTGGGAGGGCGACCGCGGTATCCCGGTGCGTGTCGCCGAGCACCTCGGCTACACGGGCCTGACCATGCTCATCGCCCTGGTGATCGCCGTCCCGATCGGTCTCTACGTGGGCCACACGGGACGCGGCCGCGTCGTGATCGTCTCCGGCGTCGGCATCCTCCGCGCCCTGCCGACGCTCGGCCTGGCCTTCCTGTTCGTCCTGCTCGCCGGTCTCGGCCTCATGCCGCCCATCTGGGCCCTCGTGCTGCTCGCCGTCCCGCCCCTGCTCACCGGGATCTACGCAGGGATCTCCTCGGTGGACCGCACCGTGGTGGACGCCGCCCGGAGCATGGGCATGGGGGAACGGCAGATCCTGCTCCGCGTCGAGGTGCCGAACGGGCTCCCGGTGATCCTCGGCGGAGTGCGAGCCGCCCTGCTGCAGGTCATCGCGACCGTCGCCGTCGTCGCCTTCATCAACCTCGGCGGGCTCGGGGTCTACCTCGTCGAGGGGACGCAGCTCGCCGACTACGGGCGCCTCTTCGGCGGCGCCGTGATCATCACGGTCCTGGCGATCGCCGTCGACCTGCTCATGGGACTGCTGCAGAGAATCGTCATCTCACCCGGACTCCGGACCTCGGACCGGGTGAGGGCCCAAGGATCTGGCCGGCAGAAGGCCGTCGCCAGTGCACAAGGAGGAACAACATGAAGAACCTGTCAGCACAACGCGCCGGACGGCGCGCTTTGATGGGACTGGCTGGCGGCCTGACGGCCGCGCTGGCGTTGACTGCCTGCGGTGCCAACAGCGACCCCCAGGGGGAACCACAGGAATCGGCCGCTGCGGACGGAGGGTCCGTCGTCGTCGGCTCGGCTGATTTCCCCGAGAGCCAGATCGTCGCCGAGATCTATGCCGGGGCGCTCAACGCCGCCGGTGTCGAGGCCACCACCAAACTCAACATCGGTTCGCGGGAGATCTACTACACCGCGCTCGAGGACGGCTCCGTCGACATCATCCCCGACTACAGCGGCAACCTGCTGCTCTTCGCCGACCCGGAGGCGACCGCCGAATCCGCCGGGGACATCGTCGCCGCGCTCCCGGACGCCCTGTCCGCGAAATCGCCGGACGTCAACCTCGCCGTGCTCGAGCCGTCGGAGGCCGAGAGCAAGGACGCGCTTGTGGTGACCGCGGCGACCGCCGAGAAGTACGACCTCACCTCGATCGAGGACCTCGCGGAGGTCTGCGGCGAGATCACCATCGGCGCGCCCAGCACGTTCCAGGAGCGCGCCTACGGCCTGCCCGGCCTGAAGGCGAAGTACGACTGCGAGCCCGGCGGGTTCGAGGCCATCAACGACGGCGGCGGGGACATCACGCTGAACGCCCTCCTGGACGACACCGTGCAGGCCGCGGACATCTACACGACGACGCCGTCGATCGACGACAACGACCTCGTGGTCCTCGAGGACCCGGAGAACAACTTCATCGCGCAGCAGGTCCTCCCGCTCGTCAACACCGACACGGTGAACGAGGACGCGCAGACCGTCCTCAACGAGGTGTCGGCGCAGCTGACCACGGATGACCTGCTGTCCCTGAACCGCGAGGTCAGCGGCGACGAGAAGCGGAACCCCGCGGACGCAGCCGCCGACTGGCTCGCCGAGAAGGGCCTCGCCGGCTGACCCTCCGGCAGGCTGCTCCTCCCGGCGGGGGCCCGCTGCACGGCATTGCTATGCCGCGCGGTGGGCCCCTGCTGTGGCATCCTGAAGAAATGGCCACCTACAAGCAGTCAGGCAAACTCCAGAACGTCCTCTACGACATCAGGGGGCCGCTGCTCGAACACGCCATGACCATGGAGGCCCAGGGCCACCGCATCCTGAAGCTGAACATCGGCAATCCCGCACCGTTCGGCTTCGAGGCACCCGACGCCATCCTCGTGGACATGATCCGCAACCTGCCCGAGGCCCAGGGCTACAGCGACTCCCGCGGCATCTTCTCGGCGCGCACCGCCGTCGTGCAGTACTACCAGAGCCGCGGGATCAACTCGATCGACGTCGACGACGTGTACCTCGGCAACGGGGTCAGCGAGCTCATCACGCTGTCCATGCAGGCCCTGCTGAACGCGGGCGACGAGGTGCTGATCCCCACACCGGACTACCCCCTCTGGACGGCGTCCGTCGCCCTCGCCAGCGGCACGCCCGTCCACTACCTCTGCGACGAGGACAACCACTGGTGGCCGGACCTCGAGGACATCGCGGCCAAGATCACGCCCAACACCAAGGGCATCGTGCTCATCAACCCGAACAACCCGACGGGGGCCGTGTACCCCCGGAGCATCCTCGAGGGGATCGTGCGGCTGGCCCGCGAGCACGAGCTCATCGTGTTCGCCGACGAGATCTACGAGAAGATCCTCTACGACGACGCCGTGCACATCAACGCCGCGTCCGTCACGGGCGACGACGTCCTGTGCCTGACCTTCAGCGGCCTGTCGAAGGCGTACCGGATCGCCGGTTTCCGCAGCGGCTGGATGGCCATCTCCGGGCCCAAGCGCGACGCCGCCGACTACATCGAGGGCATCAACCTCCTCGCCAACATGCGCCTGTGCGCGAACGTCCCGGCCCAGCACGCCATCCAGACCGCGCTCGGCGGGCACCAGAGCATCAACGACCTCATCCTGCCCGGCGGGCGCCTGCGGCAGCAGCGCGACAAGGCCGCCCAGATGCTCAACGCGATCGACGGCGTGAGCTGCGAACTGGCGCAGGGAGCCCTGTACCTGTTCCCCCGGCTCGACCCCGAGGTCTACCCGATCAAGGACGACGAGCAGTTCGCCCTGGACCTCCTGAAGCAGCAGAAGATCCTCATCTCGCACGGCAGCGCCTTCAACTGGGTCAACACCGACCACTTCCGCATGGTGACGCTGCCGAGCGTCGAGGTGATCGAGGACGCGATCGGGCGCCTCGCGGACTTCCTGTCCACCTACAAGCCCTGAGCAGTCCCGACCCACCCGCAGGAGGCACCATGCCGAACGGATCCGAGAGCGCAGCCGAGACGCGGAGGCTCCTCCTCGCGGGACCGGACTTCTCGCTCGGTGCCGTCGACCCCCGCTCCACCCCCGGGTTCGACGGCGGCAAGAAGGAAGGTGCCCAGGCACTCGCCGCGGGAGCCGACACGCTCGCGTCCCTGCAGGAGAAGCTCTTCGCCGAGAGCCGGGCCGGCAGCGAGATCGCCGTGCTGCTGATCCTGCAGGGGATGGACACCTCCGGCAAGGGCGGGGTGGTCCGTCACGTCGTCGGGCAGGTGCACCCGCAGGGGGTGCAGCACTACGCGTTCAAGGCTCCGACGGAGCAGGAACAGCGGCACAGCTTCCTCTGGCGCGTCCGCCGGCAACTGCCGTCGCCGGGCATGATCGGGGTCTTCGACCGATCCCACTACGAGGACGTCCTGATCCACCGCGTGCGGGGCCTCACGCCGGCGGCGGAGGTGGAGAAGCGCTACGGGTCCATCCGGAGGTTCGAGGACCAGGTGGTGGGGGCGGGCACGCGGGTGCTCAAGGTGATGCTGCACATCAGCCAGGACGAGCAGAAGGCGCGGCTCGCCGACCGCCTCGACCGCAAGGACAAGTTCTGGAAGTACAGCCCCGAGGACATCGAGGACCGCGCCCTCTGGCCGCAGTACCAGGAGGCCTACCAGGCGGCCGTCGAGAGGACGAGCACCCCGGACACCCCCTGGTACGTCGTCCCCGCCGACCGCAAGTGGTATGCCAGGCTCGCCGTGCAGCACCTGCTGACCGCGACACTGGAGGACATGCAGCTGAGCTGGCCGCGGGCATCGTTCGACGTCGCCGCCGAGCAGGAGCGCCTGCACGCATCCTGACCCGCCGGCCCGGCGCGCAGGACACGACGACGGAGCCCGGAAGGACATCATGAGCGAGGAACGCAGACGGGAACTCGGCGCATCGGACGCGCCGGTCGAGGACGAACTCAAGGAGTCGTTCGACAAGACCGTGGACGAGGGAGCCGACCGGCTCCAGCGGACCATGAGGGCCATCATCGTCACCGGCCTGTTCGGCGGTTTCGAGATCGGGCTCGGCATCATGGCGTACCTGGCCGTGCTGCACGAGACCGGCGACGAGCTGCTCGCGGGGCTCGCCTTCGGCGTCGGGCTCGTCGCGCTGCTCCTCGCGCACAGCGAGCTGTTCACCGAGAACTTCCTGATGCCGGTCGCCGCGGTCGTGGCGAAGGAGGGCAGCCTCGTGCAGCTCGCGAAACTGTGGGGCGGCACGCTGGTGGCGAACCTCGTGGGCGGGTGGATCTTCGTCTGGATCGTCATGCAGGCGTTCCCCCAGTGGTCCGGGACCGTGAGCGAGAGTGCGCGCCATTTCGTCGACGCACCGTTCTCCCTGCAGACCGTGGCCCTGGCCGTCCTGGGCGGGAGCACGATCACCCTGATGAGTCGGATGCAGCAGGGCACGTCCAACGATGTCGCGAAGATCGTGGCGACGATGATCGGCGGCTTCCTGCTCGCGGGCCTGCAGCTCTTCCACTCGATCCTCGACTCGCTGCTGATCTTCGCAGCGATCCAGTCCGGCGCGGACATCGACTACGGCCAGTGGCTCGGCTTCTTCGGCTACACCCTGCTGTTCAACATGCTGGGCGGACTCGTCCTCGTGACCCTGCTGCGCCTCGTGCGCACGAAGGAACTGATCCAGGAGCGGCGCGAGGAAGCACCTGCCGACCCCGACGCCCCGCACGGGACGTGAGATGCCCGGGTTCGTCGAACCCGCCCTCCGCACGGGCCGATGCGGACCAGTCCTGACCGCATGACCTCCTAGTCTTGAGGCTCCACCACCTCGGAGGGGGACCACCATGGACTGGAAGATCGAACTCGTGGCCGTGCCGGTCAGCGACGTGGACCGCGCCATCGCGTTCTACCGCGATCAGGCCGGATTCACGCTCGACCACGATCACCGGGTCGGTGAGGGCGTACGCTTCGTGCAGCTCACCCCTCCCGGGTCCGCCTGCTCCATCGCCTTCGGCGAGGGGATCAGTGAGATGGCGCCCGGATCGCAGCGCGGGATCCAGATCGTCGTGGCCGATGCGGAGCGTGCCCGGACCGAGCTCGTCGGCCGCGGCGTGGACGCCACCGACGTCGACGACCAGCCGTGGGGGAGGTTCGTGTACTTCGCCGATCCCGACGGCAACGCCTGGGCGCTGCAGGAGCTGCCCGCGACGCCCTCCTCCTAGGCGGGATCCCGGGGCAGTGCTCCCGGCGCTAGGTGCCCTCGGCCTTGTCGCGTGCCGCCGCCAGCCTGACCTTGGCGCCCTCGAGCCACGCCTCGCAGCGGTCGGCGAGGGCCTCGCCGCGCTCCCAGAGCGCGAGGGACTCCTCGAGGCTCACGCCGCCGGCCTCGAGCCGCGAGACGACGGCGACGAGCTCCTCCCGGGCCTGCTCGTAGGACAGCGTGTCCACCGCCGAGGGGCTGGGGTCCGACTGCTGGTTGTCCGTCATGGCATGGTCCTCATCTGCTGGGTGGCCCGTACCCGGGCCCGGAAATCTGTCGGGGATCCTGAAGGGTGAGGCCCGGCAGGGCCGCTGTCATGCCTTCCGGTCACGACGCCTCCCGGGGTACCGGCGGGTCGTCGATGACCGCTCCGAGCTGCCCGCCGGCGACCCGGATCCGCACGGCGTCCCCGCGCTCCACGTCGTCGGGAGTCCTCACCACCTGCCCGTCGGCGCGCTGCACGACCGCGTACCCGCGGTCCAGCGTGTTCTGGGGGGAGAGGGAGCGCACGCGCTCGCGGAGGTGGTGGACGGCGTCGGCGTCGCGTTCCACCGCGGCGGTGGTGGACCGCAGGGCCCGCGACCGGAGGCGTTCGACGTCGGCCTGCCGCACGTCGATCATCCCCTCGGGCCGCGCCAGGGAGGGGCGGGACCGCAGGTTCGCGAGGCTCTCGCCCTCGCGGTGCACGAGGACTCGGATCGACCGCTCGAGAGCCGCACGCGCCTGGCCGATCCGGCCGAGTTCCTCCGTGACGTCGGGGACCACGCGCTTCGCGGCGTCCGTGGGGGTGGAGGCGCGCAGGTCCGCCACCTCGTCGAGCAGGGGCCGGTCCGCCTCGTGGCCGATGGCGCTGACCACGGGCGTGATGGTCCGGGCGACGGCCCGGACCAGCGACTCGTCGCTGAAGGGCAGGAGGTCCTCCAGGGCGCCGCCGCCACGGGCGATGATGATGACGTCCACGTGGGGGTCGGCGTCGAGCGCCGCCAGGGCCCCGGTCACCTGCGCCACGCTGTTCACGCCCTGGACGGCGACCTCCCGCACGTCGAACTCGACGGCCGGCCACCGCAGTGCGGCATTCCGCATGACGTCCTTCATGGCGTCCGAGTCGCGCCCGGTGATGAGCCCGATGCGGTGGGGGAGCAGCGGCAACCGTTTCTTGCGGGCCGGCGCGAACAGGCCCTCCGCCGCCAGTGACTGCCGCAGCCGTTCGATGCGCGCGAGGAGGTCGCCGATCCCGACGGGCCGGATGTCGATGGTCTGCATCGAGAGGCGGCCGGTCTTGACCCAGAAGTCCGGTTTGAGGCGCGCCACCACGCGGGAGCCCCGGTCCAGCGGGGAGGACACGCGGTCCATGACGCTGCCGTAGACCGACAGGGAGAGCGAGACCTCGGTGTCGACGTCCCGCAGCGTGATGTAGCACATGCTGGCGCGGCGGTTGAGCTCGATGACCTGCCCCTCGACCCACGCCGCCGGCGCCCTCTCGATGTGCGCCTTCAGCTTCTCCGACAGCAGATGGAGCGGCCACGGGGAGTCCGGCGACGTCTCGGCCGCGGTGGCAGGGACGGTCGACGGCATCCGTACCTCACCGCGGTCACCGGCGGGCCGCGCGCTGGTTCCCTCGCTCGTCATGGGTGTCCTGTCCTCGGGATGGGTGCTGCCGCGTCTGCTCGTGCAATCCGCACTGTTCATCTCTACCATCCCTCACCCCCGGCGGCCGGTACCGCGGGGGCATGTGCGTCCGCGGGACGAGGGCAGGAGTCCGGGATGGTCCGAGCAGGCATAATCGTGAGTTCCCCACCCGAAGGATTCCATGCGGACCGTCGCCTCTGCCCTGCTGGCCCTGCTCGCACTCATCGTCACCGCCGGCGGCCTGGCGTGTGCGTGGGTGGACCGGAACGTCGTGGAGGAGCCCGGGTTCGTCGCGCTCGCGGCGCCGCTCGGTCAGGACGCGGACTTCCAGGCCGCGCTGACGGCGTCCGTCGCCGAGGACTTCTCCGCGCACAGCGGTCTCCCTGACCCGCTCGCCGCCCTCGCGGAACCGCTCATCAGGGATGCGACGGCGGCGGTGACGGCGTCCTCCGGCTACGCAGGGGCCTGGACCGAGGTGCTCCGCCGATCGCACGCCGTCACCCTGGCGCACGCCGCCGACCCCTCGGACCCGGCACCGGCCCTCCTCACGCTCGACCTCGCGCCGGTCGCGGAACTCGTGGCGGAGACGGTGGGCGGAAGCCTCGGCCTCGACGTCCCGGTCCCCGCGGACACGAGCATCGCCATCGGGTCCGTCGAGCGCAACGGGCTGTTCGGCGCCGTCGTGGATGCGGTGCAGCTGTGGCCCCTGTACCTCGCCGGCGCGGGGGTCCTGGCCCTGCTGGCCCTGATGACCGCACGACGACGCGGCACCACCCTCGCCCTGCTGGGACTGGGGGTTGTGGTCATCGGCGTTCTCGGGGCCCTCGCCGTGGCCTGGGTCCCCGCGGCAGCGGCGCAGCTGCCGGGCACGAATGCGGTCGCCGACGTGTTCCTCGGCGGTCTCGCCGACCGGATCGGCGCCGCCGTGGCCGCCGACAGCGTACCGGTGGTCGTGGTCGGGCTCATGGTGGTCGCCCTCGGTGTGGTGGGGCAGTTCGCCGTCGGTCGCAGGCGCGGGGCTTAGCTCACAGCGGAGTGGCCCCGGATCACGCGGGCGCGGCTCGGCGAGCCGGTAGAATCGGCGCATGACCAGTACCACCGTTCAGGTCCCCATGCCCACCATCCCGCGCAGGCGCCGCACGCCTGCGGACGTGCTCGCCGCTGCGCCGGTAGCAGGGGAGAAGACGGTGCTGCTCGCAGCCCCCCGCGGGTACTGCGCCGGTGTGGACCGTGCCGTCATCGCCGTCGAGAAGGCCCTCGAGCACTACGGGCCCCCGGTCTACGTGCGCAAGCAGATCGTGCACAACCTGCACGTCGTCTCCACGCTCGAGGCGAAGGGCGCCATCTTCGTGGACGAGACCGACGAGGTCCCCGAGGGGGCGCTCGTCGTCTTCTCGGCCCACGGCGTCTCGCCCGCCGTCGTGCAGTCGGCGGAGGACCGCGGGCTGCGCACCATCGACGCCACCTGCCCCCTCGTGACGAAGGTGCACAAGGAGGCCCAGCGCTTCGCCCGGGACGATTTCGACATCCTCCTGATCGGCCACGAGGGCCATGAGGAAGTGGAGGGGACGGCCGGCGAGGCCCCCGACCACATCCAGATCGTCAACGGGCCGGAGGACGTCGACAAGGTGCAGGTGCGCGACCCCGAGCGGCTCATCTGGCTCTCGCAGACCACACTGAGCGTGGACGAGACCATGCTGACCGTGAATCTCCTCAAGGAGCGCTTCCCGACGCTGCAGGACCCGCCGAGCGACGACATCTGCTACGCCACCTCGAACCGGCAGGCGGCCATCAAGAAGATCGCGCCGCAGACGGACCTCGTCATCGTGGTGGGATCGGCCAACTCCTCGAACTCCGTCCGCCTGGTGGAGGTGGCGCTCGAGTACGGCGCCCGGGCGGCGTACCGCGTCGATTTCGCGAACGAAGTGGACGAGTCCTGGTTCGAGGGCGTGGCGACCGTCGGCATCTCCTCCGGGGCCTCCGTCCCGGAGAACCTCGTCCAGGACGTGCTGCGGCTGCTCGCCGAGTACGGCTACGGGCAGGTCGAGGAAGTCGTGACGGCGCAGGAGGACATCATCTTCTCCCTGCCCAAGGAGATCCGCGCCGCCCTCAAGGCGATGGGGGACCCGTCGCAGGGACGGGGCGGACGCGGGGCGGACCGGACCTCGCTGAACTGACCTTCAGACAGGCAGGGACGCAAGCAGGGGCGAGGGACGGCCGGAACCGGCTGCAGCAGCCCTAGCCCGCCGTCCCGTCGAGGAGTTCGTGGGCGGTGAGGGACCGCGGCGTGGCGTCGATCGAGGCGGCCGACTCTCCGGAGGCCGCCGGACTGCCGATCCGCTGCGCCCGGGCGGTGCCGAGCAGGCTCACCTCGGCGCTGGGTCCGCCGGCGTCGGAGCCTTCAGCTGCAGCGTCGACGACGTCGAGTGACGCCGAGTCGAAGGCGCCGATGCGCCGCGCCGTGGGCAGGACCCTCGACTCGAGTGCGCCGACGAAGGAGTTGTAGCGTTCCACCGATGTCTTCAGGGAGGACCCTAGGCGGGTGACGTGCCCGCCCATGGTGCCGAGGCGCTCGTACAGCTGCTTGGACAGGTCGAACAGTTCCCGCGCGTTGTCCGTGAGGACGGCCTGGCGCCAGCTGAAGGCGGCACCCTTGAGGATGCCGAGCAGGGACACCGGGGAGGCGAGGGCCACGCTGCGGCCGAACGCGTAGTCCAGCAGCTCGGGATCCGCGCGCAGGGCCTCGGACAGGACAGACTCGACGGGGATGAAGCAGATGACGAGCTCGGGGGAGTTCGTCGCCCCTTCCCAGTACTTCTTGCGGGCCAGGGCATCGACGTGCGCCCGGAGTGCCTTGCTGTGCTGCTTCAGCAGCTCCGCACGCCGCGCCTCGAATCCGGCCACGGCCCCCGCGTCCGCGGATCCGTCGGCTGCGCCCGCCAGCTCCTGCGCGGCGAGGAAGGCGCTCAGCGGCACCTTGGCGTCGATGACGAGCTGCTTGTCGCCCGGAAGCTGCACCACCATGTCGGGCCGTGCCGTCTCGCCGTCGCTGCCGGCGGCGACCGAGACCTGCTCCAGGAAATCGACCCGTGACAGCATGCCCGCCGCCTCGACGACCCGCCGCAGCTGGATCTCGCCCCACTGGCCGCGCGCACTGTTGCTGCGCAGCGCCCCGGCGAGGGAATGCGTCGTGGACAGCAGCAGGGCGTCCGCTTCCCGTGACTCCTCGAGCTGCCGGGCGAGCTGCCCGTACTGTTCCACGCGGTCGCGCTCCAGCAGGCCCACCTGCCGCTGGACCTGCGTGAGCTTCTCGGCGACCGGGGCGAGGGCGCGCAGGACGTCGTTGTCCGTCGACGTCTTGCCGGTCAGTTCGCGATTGTGCTGCTGCAGGAGGTCCCGCTGCGCGGCGGCCGCCGCGAGGTCCGTCGTCGTGCGTCCGAGCCGGGCGGTCGCGTCGTCGAGCTCCGCCCGGAGCTCCTCGGCGCGCGGCCGGAGGGATCGCGCCACCATGAAGGCGCCGACGGCGCACCCGAGGACGAAGGCGAGGACGACGAGGAGGACGGCGGTTGTGCTCATGCCCACACTGTTGCAGGAACCTCCGACATTCCCCGACATTGCTCACCGGTAGACTTGTCTCCCGTGGCTCTTACTATCGGCATCGTCGGACTGCCCAACGTCGGCAAATCAACCCTCTTCAACGCTCTGACGCGCAACAACGTCCTGGCGGCGAACTACCCGTTCGCGACCATCGAGCCGAACGTCGGCGTGGTCAGCCTGCCCGATCCGCGTCTGGCGCAGCTCGCCGAAGTCTTCGGGTCCAAGCAGATCCTGCCCGCGACCGTCTCCTTCGTGGACATCGCCGGCATCGTCAAGGGCGCGTCCGAGGGCGAGGGCCTCGGCAACCAGTTCCTGGCGAACATCCGTGAGGCGGAGGCCATCGCCCAGGTCATCCGCGTGTTCGACGACCCGGACGTCATCCACGTCGACGGCAAGGTGGACCCCAGCTCCGACATGGAGACCATCAACACCGAACTGATCCTCGCCGACCTGCAGACGCTGGAGAAGGCCATCCCGCGCGTCGAGAAGGAAGTGAAGATCAAGAAGCGCGAGGCCGCGCAGCTGACCGCCATGCAGGCCGCGCAGTCCGTCCTCGAGCGCGGCGACACGATCTTCGCCTCGGTCACCAGCGACAAGCTCGAGATGGAGCACCTGCGCGAACTCAGCCTGCTCACGGCCAAGCCCTTCATCTACGTGTTCAACGTCGACGACGCCGTGCTCGGCAGCGAGGAGCGCCAGGCGGAGCTGCGGCAGCTCGTCGCCCCCGCCGACGCCATCTTCCTCGACGCCAAACTCGAAGCCGACCTCGTGGAACTCGACGAGGCCGAGGCCCGCGAGATGCTCGAGATGAACGGCCAGGACGAGTCGGGCCTCGACCAGCTCGCCCGCGTCGGCTTCCACACCCTCGGCCTCCAGACCTACCTCACGGCGGGGCCCAAGGAGAGTCGGGCCTGGACGATCAAGAAGGGTGCGACGGCGCCCGAGGCCGCCGGAGTCATCCACTCCGACTTCCAGCGTGGCTTCATCAAGGCCGAGGTGGTCCATTTCGTGGACCTCATCGACGCCGGCTCGATGAGCGAGGCCAAATCCCGCGGCAAGGTCCGCATCGAGGGCAAGGAATACGTCATGTCCGACGGCGACGTGGTTGAGTTCCGATTTAATGTGTAATTGCGTGCTGATTTGTAGGCTCAATTCACCGGGTCAGGGGCCTGGACCTGAACGTGTGGTCGTTCTTGCCGGTCTAGATTCACCGGGTTGGTATTGGTAGGGTCATCAGCGTCCGCTCGCCGGTGATTCTTCATCCGGCATTGAAGCGGTGGTCTCTGGGGGAGGATATTTTTCATGTCGCGTGTGTTGTCTACCGAGCAAGCGAAGGCTGCTATCGGTCAGGTCGAGTCGATCATCAATGGTGGGTTCTCCGATCAGATCTCCGCGCTTGATGCGCAGGGCAGGATCCTGTCGGACCCGAATATCTGGGACGGGCCGTTGGCCACGCAGTTCCGCGGGTCCACGTGGCCGGAGACGAAGGCGGCGCTGGACAAGGCGAAGCAGGAGCTCGAGGAGCTGCGCACGCAGCTGCAGAAGATCTCCCAGGACATCTTCTCCGCCGGCGGCGGCGCCTGAGCACGAGCCTTTCGTAGTGACGTCCCGCTGATCGTGCCACATGGTGGAGTGGTGCGGTCAGCGGATCGTCATCGAGACAGTAGCCTTCCCGGTACTGGCATCTCCTGACCGGGTTTTCGCAGAGCGGGTCTTTTTGGGTTGTTCTGCCGTGTGCGGGGGCGTCCTCCGCCGGTCGTGGTTGTTGCAGGTCTCTTTTCTTATAGGTCTCTTCTTGTTGTAGGTCTCTTTTCTTCGTGCTTTTCCCGTGTGGGTCTCTGCCCGGCGGATGTAGTGGTTCTTCCTGTTAGTTTCTTGCTGTTGTTTCTGTGTCTGGGGGGCGTTCGTTGTGACCGATTTCGTGGAGATGCCGTTGTTGCCGGAATCGGATGCCTCCCATGGTGGGCGGTTCGACTACGCGGTGGCGGGCACGGTGCGGCGGGCGGCGCTGGCGTCAGGTCTTCCTTGCCTACTTCACGACCCACCGCGCGAACAACGGCGGCACAGTGGCCATCAACGGCATCATCGAACGCCACCGTCGCCTCGCCCGAGGCTACCGCAATCGCCGCAACTACCGGCTCCGCATGCTCCTCGCCGCCGGCGGCCTCGAACAATGACCCCCACCCGATGTCCGAAGAGCCGTATTGGGTTGGGTTTGTCGTGGCGCGTGCCTGTTCGTTTGTCTGAGGAAGTTTGAATGAATTTCGATACGGGGGTCGCCGATCGTCTGATCGGCGCATGTCGAGATGCGGCACGTGCATTGCAGGATCAACGCGGCGGACGGGAGTCGGTTTCAACGGCGGCTTGTGCGGAATTCCGGGGCGTGTTCGCGGACTGTTTCCGGGAGAACGTTGCCGCTGAACGGGCGGCCCGTTCAGAGTTGGTCCATATGCTGGACGATGTCGCACGTCAGGTCCAGAAGGCGAAGTGCGCCGCGGAGGTCGAGCAGCGTCGCCTGAGTGAGCTGACGGCGTGGGTTCTTGCCGCCGGGTGGGCGAGCGCTGGCAGTGGTGTCGCAGTGGATGTGGAGCCGCGCCCGTCCACGGAGGAGACCGACCGTCCGTCGGTGAACGCGGACATTGCACGGCAGGGGTTGCGTGCCTGGGCGAGCGGAAGCACTGCCGGGGCGAGTTCCGCTGACCCTGCCACCCTGGACTCCGCGGTGTCGACCTTCAGGATCCAAGACGACACAGCCCGGGGTGCGGCTGACGGAGTCGGTGCAGCAGCGTCAGAGTTCGAGCGGGAATGCTCTTGGGCGCACTCTGATCTCGATGCTGTCGGTAGTGGGCTGCGGCGGTTCCTGGAGGACAACCAGCAGGACGCGACCCGGCTTTCCGACATCGCTTCGATGTTCCGTGCTGCCGGTGGCAGCGGACATGTCGGTCAGGTGACGGTATCGAACGACGTCCTTGTGCTTGCCACCGTACCGGCGTCCTTATCGAATGCGGCCCTCCTGAGCTATCTGTCCACTGCGACGCCGGCGGATATCAAAGCGCTGGCAACATTGACCGGATGGCAGCAGACCCTTCAGCGCATGGATCCGTCGACGATCGGGGCTTGGTGGGCGGGCATGAACACGGGGGCCGGCGCCGCCGCGGACGTGGCCGGCGTCTCGCAGCGGCAGGAGCTTCTGCTGGCTGCGGCTCCGGCGATGTTCGGCGCCTTGGACGGGATGCCCGCACTGGCCAGGGTACGGGCCAACCAGTTGAACGCGCCAAGCCTGCTCCGTGCGGCGGAGAAGGATCTGGAAACAGCCCTGAAGTTGTCGGGGACCGGGCAAGCCCGCCACGACCCGAACCGAACGGAGATGCTGCAGAATGCGGTGGCATACCTGAAGCAGGTGGAAGCCGGGGACGTCCAGCTCTACCTCTACGACCGGGATCGATCCCGGATTGTGGAAATGATCGGCACTCCAGAGCCCGACACACGGCACGTGATCACCTACGTTCCGGGGACATTCACCGGAATGAACAGCTTCTACACCGGCGGGGTACAGCAGGTGTCGAAATACCTCAGGAGACAGGCGCCAGGGACGGTAGCTTTCGTCTACAAGGATGGGCGATTCCCTGGAGAGGAGGACACAGCCGGCGGCCCGAACATGGGGAGAATCGGCGAGGCGAACGATCAGGACCTTGCACGCGCGTCCGGGCAGCAACTGGCATCCTTCGAGTCCGGGATGCGCACGGATCCCTACCTGAACGGTGCCGAACAAACCGGCATCGGACACAGCTGGGGCCTGACAAACGTCACCAGCTCCGAAGTCGCCGGAGCCCGGTATGACAAAGTGATTTCCCTCGCCGGGGCCGGGATGCTCCCGGACTGGGAACCCCAACCGACTACGGAATACTCGAACCTGTACTACTACGATGTGCTCATCCACGGTCAGGGAGTCACCAACCCCTTCACGAATCGAGGGGTTGTGTGGGATGGGAACAACCCGATTCATCGCGACGAGTTCGACCAGAACTACTACCGCGGCCCCGACGACGACGAACTCGACGGTGCGATCAACAGCGTCGAAGAAGGGAGCATCCTCATGGATAACCACAGCCTCATCGCCACCGACAGCGAGGACAACATGAAAGCGCTCGAAAAAATGCTGAGAACTGTGACTCGATGAGGGCGCGAAGCGATGCCATGGCGTTGTTGCTGGTGGGTCTGATCGGGCTTGCCGGCTGTGCAGGAAACCCAAACGCAGATCCGACCGAGCCACCTGAGCCAACGGCTGCTCAAACACAGGAGGAACCGATGGAAGCTGAACTTACCTGGCAGGAAGCCAAAGCCCACACCCAGGCCATGCAACGGGAGATCGCCGCACTGATCCCGGAAGACGCTGTTCTCTCGATCGATCAACAGCAGACGGGCACGCTTCTGTCCTGCAACGAGACCCAGCACCACTGGGCTGCTTCAACCACGATCACGGTCGCCGAAGGAACCGAGATAGAGCCCATCGTGAAAACCATCGAAGCCCACTACCGGGCGAACGGAACCGAAATATCCGTCGATAGGGACGAAGTCGATAGGAACGAAGATGAAATCTATCGGATCCAGATCGACCCGCCTGCTCCAGGGGAGAGCCACCTCGTCTCCGAAGGATTGTCCCCGAACGAAATCCGTATCGCATCCGGATCTGCGTGTTTCACTTTGCCCGAGGGCATCTACCCGGGCGGCGATTTCTAAAGGCGGGGGATGGAAAGGACCCCATCAATTGCAATGAGTTCGAACAGCACTACTAGTGGGCCCCGGAGACGGCAAACTCAACTGTGCGATCGACACCATTCGAAGAAGGGAGCATGCGCATGAACAACCACACATTCATCGCCTCCAACCGCGTGGACAACGAGTAAGCACCCAGGGAGATTCTTTGCACTTGCTCTTAATAATTGGAGAAGGAGGCTGGCTGCCAGCGTGGCCAGCGTCCTTTGTGTACCGTACGCAGGCGTGATCTACCTGCGTTCGGGCCCAGTGTTTTCCGTGGGCCGTGCATCGAACGTGGACACACCGTCGCGGACATTTCGGAACTGAGTTCCCCGCATGTATCGCGCCTGTCCATGCGTCTGCCGTATGTGTTCGGATCGAGGTTCCAGGCTGATGCCCTGAGGATGTATGCGGCCTTGTAGGGCGACTTTCACCCTGTATCGACACCGGCAGTTCGAGGCGGCCTCAAGGGCCGGTCCTCAGCGGCACGAACCCTTTTTTGAGCGTCAGTGCCGGTCCGTGAGCGGCCTCACTTTTCCGGCGGTTCGGACCCTACAGGTCTATCAGATTCCCGAGGGTGTAACGCAGGTTCGAACGTGCCTGGCTGGAGCAGGCGGCGCGCGATTTAGTGGGCGAGCTAGCGGAAGCTGTGGGCTCAGCCTTGGAGCCGGCTCTCAGCAGAGGATCTTCTGAAGCGGTGCTCCCTCTGAACCCGGCTGCGGCGAAAGCAGCAGTCTTTCAGGGCCGCAACAACTTGTGCTGCACGCCGTTCAGCCCCTGCTGGTCGGGATGTGGGGGAGTCGACCAGCAGTGGCTGGCTGGACAGGGCATCGACCATGAAGCCGACGAACCACGGTGAGCTCAGACGTTATTCGGCTACGGAACGTGGTTGAATTCAGATTCAATGTGTAGAAGTTTGCCAATTGCTTGAGAAAGGCCCGAGATGCTGATCGTAACTCGGGCCTTTCTGTCTTTGCTGCCTCTGTCAATGGGAACGCAAGACACGTTCGTGATGACGATTGTTCCTGATCTGATTGGGGCTCGAAGCGCGTTAGCGTCAAGGTCATGGACCGTAGGGAAATAGAGGACGCCGCGACGCTCATGACCCTGCTGCGTCGTGGTAGGTACCCCTCATCGATACGGGGGCTGCTATCGGGATGGGACATGCTGCAGGCCGACGTCCCTTCACGGGAACAGATGGAGACGGCAATATCCGTCCTGATAGGTTCGGGCCTTGCTGAGGTCGACTCATCCTGGGGGATGCGGCTCACGGAGCAGGGCGAGCAGCTCAGGCGCTCCGTGAAGGGTTCTGGGGGGATGCGGCTGATACCGAGGGCAATCAGCGACCTACTGGCAGGACGTGAGTTGAGCCGTGCCCCGTTGCGTCTGCCTGAGTCGGTCTTCGCCCCGGCGCGCGAGGATTATCTGGACACTGCTCGTCGCCGGGCTGAGCGCCGATCACGACATCGCTGGTGGTGGCCCGAGCCATATAGGCGCCCCCGTCGGTGACGCCACCGGGCAACGGTCGCCCGCCGCTGAGCATGAGGACGTTATTGCGGATGCGACCCCTCTGTGACGTTGGTTGGCTACGGAACGTGGTGGAATTCAGATTCAATGTATAAGTTTTTCGCCTGAATCACTGGAAATACCGCTCTTCGAAGAGTTCGCGGACCGCGGCTTCCTCCGGAGTTTTTCCGGGTTCGATGGAGCGGGCGGGCACTTGGACGCCGGCCTCCGTCATGGGTAATGCGTCGTGCGTGAGCACCAGGAGGTGCCCCTCCTGCACGACATAGCAAACAACTTTCTGGACTTCACGGGTCACCGCTTCACTCAACGGACCTCTTGCGGTGCACCTCACCGACCCGTTCGGGGCCTCTGTCAGCACTGTCACAGTCAACCGGATAACGTTTGGTCAGCGGGCAGGGATGTCGCCTTCGTAGTCGTTCCACATACCGGCCAGGACCTGCATCGCGAACCGCTGGTCGTCCTCGGATGCTTCCTCGCCGGCGAAGTCCATGACGAAGTAGTTCACGCTGAAGCCGTCCTCACGGGTTGACTCGTACTCTGTCGCCGCTGCGTGGGTTCGGAAGCGGTAGCAGTGGGCTTCCGCTGTGCTGTATGCCTCGACGCATATGATTTCGCTGCCACAGGCCGTGCCGGTGATCTCGACGACGTCGGTGGTGACGTCTTTTCCGGTGTATTCGCCGTCCATCACGTCTTCGAGGGTGAGGGTGAGTTGAGGGTGCAGGAAGAGAGAGATGATTCCCGCGACGAAGATCCGTGGTACCCCCACCAGGCCAGCATTGATCCAGTGTCTTCCCATATCGCCTCAGTGTGCAGGAACTGGTCCTAGGATCACCGGATGGATTCCTTTGACGTCACGGTCGAGCACGAAGTGTTCCGCGTCAGTGAAAGACGACAGCCCGGTGGGGCCTTGTCCTATGACTTCGCGTGGCTCAACGGACCAGCCGATGGAACGTATGGCTTCAGCGTCCGGCGGGTCACGTCCGGGACGGGAGGAATCACCTCGGATGATGCGGCCCGCATGACACGAGAAGAGCTCGTCGCGGAGGTCCGCGGGTTCGTCGAGAATGTGTATGGACCGGGAGGGATCGGGGAGACCTGGCCAGATCATGTCCCTGCCCGCGACCGCCGATGACCGCCAGCGGATCCCCTACCGTGCAGCAGCAGGTTGTATTGCCGCCCGGGAGGAGAGGGGGTAAGAAACAGTCTCATGATCCTTCCTGCTGTTCGCGATCCTCGCCTCGTGTCCATTCGGCGCGGTGGGCAATTGGCCGAGGCTGATCACCAGCTCCTGGCCTTGTGGGCAGCTACCTGCGCCGAGCATGTTCTAGGGCTGTTCGAGGAATCAAACCCTAGTGACGACGGCCCTCGTGCGGCGATCGAAGCAGCACGAGCATGGACGCGTGGCGAAGCAACGATGATGGTCACCCGAGCGATCGGAGGACACGCGATGGGCGCTGCGCGTCCCCTGCGTGGTGGTCCACGGTTTGCCGCATACGCAGCTGGCCAAGCGGCCTGCGTCGCACATGTTCCCGAACACGACCTAGGCGCGGCCGCCTATGCCATCAAGGCTGCCGCAGCTGCAGCGCCACGCGATCACCAACGGGACGCCGCGCGTGCTGAGCGCGACTGGCAGCGTCAGCAGGTTCCCGCCCATCTCCGCCCCCTTGTCCTCGAGGACCAAAGCCGCAGAAACAGCATCTGCTGGTTCGTCTTCGAGGACGAACTCCGCTGAGGAACAGCCCCTAAACCGTTCCCCATCGGAACGAGCGAAGCGCTGCAGCGACTCCTGGCCCGCCAATCAGCCGTGAAGGCCCCGCCATCCTGACGAAAACTCACGTGCCCCCGTTACTCATTCCCGCAGTATGCCCGGGCCACGAGGTGGTGGGTTTCGTTCCGTGGACACCGACCTAGACTGTTCCGATGACCAGCTGGGATCGGGAGCTTCTGAGCGAGGAACAGGCGAAATTCGTCGTCGGGCAGCTCCCAACACCCTTACTGGTGGAGGACTTGTCCTGGAACCTGGTCGACACCAGGGTTTTGCACGTCCGAGCCGAAGATCGGGACTTCGTGGTGAAAGCTGCTCCGTCCTCGAATCATCACATCGGGCGGGAAATCACCGCCCATGAAACCTACACGGAGCCGCTCGTGCGGGAGGCCAGGACCGGGCGGCTGGTTGGGGCGAGTAGGGCCGCGAACGTCCTCATCACGGCCTATTTGCCCGGCACGCTCGTCGAGGGCTCAGATGCAGAGTGGTGCGCGGACATGTACGCCCAGGCGGGCTCTTCCCTTCGATCACTCCACGATCAGCATGCACGCGTCGATGAAGGCTACGAGATGCGCGTGACCCAGAAGGCGATCGAGCTGCTGGGTCAGCGCCACCGCATCGATTACGAAGTGGCGTCGGAGGCACGCCGCATCCTGGCCTCGGATCGGCCGGGCCCGGCCGTCGTCGCACCAACCCACGGCGACTGGCAGCCGCGGAACTGGCTGCACGACGGCGCCTGGCTGCACGTGATCGACTTCGGCCGGTTCGATCTCCGGCCGGCCGCCACGGACCTCTGCCGCCTCGCCACCCAGCAGTGGAGAGAGCGACCCTGGTTGGAGGCGGCGTTCTTCGAGGGTTACGGACCGGACCCACGTAGCAAGGAGACCTGGCGGATTGATCTGCTGCGGGAAGCTGTCGGCACAGCAGTGTGGTCCTTTCTCGTCGGCGACACCGTGTTCGAGGCCCACGGACACAGAATGCTGCACGAAGCGATATCCCGCTTCTAAGGATCAATCCTGCTTCCAGCGCCGTCCGGCTTTGCCACTCCGCTGGTCGTACAGCGTGTGCCAGAGCGCGTCGTGACCCGCCGCGCGCTCGTGCAATCAAGGGATCCTCTACCGAGAATTTGCTTCTGTCATCCCAGCGGACCGACGCCGAGTAGGAGTGTTGTCGTGTGCTGCTCCTCCCCGTATGCCTGCGAAAGGTGTTTCCGGCTGGTCAATGCTGGAAGGGTGGACTGGTACGACACGAAGATGCCGGTATTCGGAGACCGAACTGGGGGAAGCATGAAGGTATTGAAGTCGACCGGCACGATCGTCTTCGCTTTCGGTGCCGCACTCGCTGCCTGCATGTTCGCCCTGATGCAGTACGCGCACAGTGTGCGGCACACCGCGGTACCGATCGTGCCTGGGCTCCTGCTCCATCTCGGACTGACCATTGCCCTAGCAGGCCTACTTCTGTTGGCGATTGCCCTGATCGGGTTGTACCTCACAAAGAAACAGAACCACAGATTCTGCTCATCCGCGGGCAAGCAAAAGCGCTGATCCCGCTGGCCGGGCCACGCCTGCAATCGGCGGACAATCAAGCCACCGACTTCGAGTACATTGTCGAGCGTCCAGTGGTAGGGGATAACGTCGGGACTGAAAATGCTAGTGAACCGAGAACCTTTACCGAGCGACATTACAGTTCACGTCACTTGTCGAAGCAACTCAACTGACGCACTCGTTCGGTGTACCCGGACATGATGGTTCGATCCTGTAACCATCTTGTGCTGTTCGTCGCTGCAACTGGTCGGTAGGGTCCGTTCTGGACGACGTCGTATTTCCTGCGGCATTCCCCGCGTGACGGTCTCCCACGATGTATCCAGTTGCTCAAATCACCCGCGCTCCCGGTCCTGGCCATTGCATTCCATGATGCGAGGACAAGATCCGCGGACATTCACCTCAGACAGAAAGAATCACATGAAGGTCACGCTCAAGCAATCAACGCACCTCGTCAGGGGGGTATCGATGCTGGCCCTCTCGGCCCTGCTGTTAGGCGCTGGATCAGCAATCCCCGCTCACGCAGCCGAAGGCGTGCCATTCACCCCAGCCATCGACCTATCGGTCGCACCGGTGACCCCGGTGGGTTCCAAGGCCACCGTCACGGTGAACGTAGACGCTGTGGCAGGGGATGAATGGACCGATGTGAACGGGACGAAAGCGCTCGTCACGGTACGGGTCGATGTCTACGAGCATGAAGGAAAATTCTCTGCGCCTGCTCAGGTGCCGGGCCCTGTATCCAGCGAGACCTTCACGACCTCCGAAGGGCCCGGGGAATACACGTTCACTCCCCAGGATGTGACCTACGTGGACGGTGCCGGGTACACGTTCGTGGCGTCGATTCTCGTTGCCGACGGTTCGAACCCCGAATACATCGAACAGGACACGAGCACCGAGTACGGTGCTGAGGGAACATCCACTGATTACCTCCTCGCCCCGAGCCTTTCGTGGACTCCGAGTGCCGAGAGAGTGGAGCGGGGAAGCGCGGTCACGACGACATTGAAGGGGTACAACTTCGCCGGGAGGACCCTCGACGTGCAAACGCGCCTCGCTGGTCCCTTCGAATCCGTGGACGCCGCCTGGACCGGGATTCCCGAGTCGATCGCCACAGTGGTCACATCGTTCGATGGGACTGGTGAGGTGACCACCGAACCGATCGTTGTCACCGAAGCGGGCATCTACATCTGGGACCATGCGATCGTCGTCGGCGATGAGCGCCAGCCGATCTTCTTCACCCAGTGGAAGCCGGACGGAAGCACCCCCGGGCTCATGCTCGAGGTGATTGCTCCCGCAGGCCCCGCCGAGCAGCTGCCAGCGCCGGAGAAGGCGACTCCGGAGACCGACGCGAACATCTTCACTGGCTACGCAGACTGTGGAGCGGCGAAGGCCGCCGGGTGGATCAACATCGAGAAGGGTCAGACTCACTACAGCCCCGCTCTCGACCGGGACCAGGATGGTATTGCGTGTGAGACCGACGGGTCCGACTCCGCCGTGGTCATCGACGGCGGCACTGCCCAGACCTCCGGTCTCACCTCCGCCGGTGTCGCAGGGTCCTGCCTGATGCTCGGTGCTCTCGCTTTCGGCCTTGTTCGTCTCCGGAGGAAGACGCCAGCAGCGTAGGTATCAGAGCCTCCACGACGTGGGCCGGCTGAAGCACGTCTTCAGCCGGCCCACCCTTCTCCGAAGGGTCCATGATGTCAGTACCGAGTAAGAGGGTCGCGGTTTCCCCGCGGAGAAAGCCTGCACGACCAGCAGGCATCGCTGTGACCCTTGCAATTGCATGCATGGGCGCAGCGTTGTTCTTCTTCTGGGGCTCTCAGGACCCGACCCCGATGGCGCACGACGTCACGCAGGCATCAGAGGGGGATTCCCTCCGCGATCAGCCTGGGATCGACCCGAAAGGCGTGCAGGAGCCGTCCAGAGACGCAGCCCGATCACCCGATCCGTCAACCGCACCGGCTCCTGTGCCGGTCGCGCCATCGACGCTCGACATCCCCTCCGTCGGCATTTCAGCGCCCATTGTCGAAGGCGGTGCAGAAAGCGGCGAGATGGTGCTCCCTGAGTCGTCCAAGGTCGCTCAGTACACCGGGGCTGCTCCTCTTGAGGCCGAGGACGGTTCAACGGTGATAGCAGGGCACGTGAATTTCACCGACGGGTCCTGGGGTGCGCTGGGACCTCTGCACCAGGTGCGGGAAGGCGCCCCTGTCTACGTCACGGACAGCGAGGGAGAAGTACGCCAGTACGTCGTGAGCAAGATGTCGGTCCTCCACAAGGAGTCCCTCCCGTACCAGATCTTCAGGACCGAAGGGGATCGCCAGCTCGTTGTCGTGACATGTGGCGGTGAGGTGGAGAACGTCGACGGCGCATGGGTGTACACGCAGAATCTGGTCGTCTATGCGACGCCGGTAGCAAACTGATCGACGGCGCTGCAACGACGAGCCACTGAAGCGCTTGTTGGCCGACGCCCGATGCCGGTCCTCACTGCTCCTATCGCCACATAGGGCCGCCACTTAACAGCGGTTGGAGGGATCGGCGCACGCTCGGCCCCCACGATGAAGATGGACGGACGAGTACCTCTTGCGCGCGCCCAAAGGGGCTACCGACTGTCATTCGCCGTCTCAGGAAGCGATGGCGGCCTCAACTGGTCAATGCACCACTACTTGGCAGGATGAGTGGTGCAGGTGCGTGTGGAGCTCACGACGGAGCAGCAGCAGGCCATCTGGGAGGGGTGGCGGGACGGTGAATCGTTCCGTCAGGTCGGTGACCGGGTAGGGCAACCGGCGCACGTGGTCCAGTACTTCCTCCGGGGTCATGGGGCATCAAGCCGAACGTTCCTCGGCGGAACCGCCGGCACCTGACTCATCAGGAGCGCGAGGAAATCTCTCGCGGTGTTGCAACAGGGTTGTGTATCCGCAGAATCTCCGCGGCCCCGGGGTGGTCTCACTCGACACTGGCTCGGACCAGGCCGGCCAGCATCTTCTCGAAGATGTCATCTGTCTCGGTGGCCCACTGCTTCTGTCCATTGTCGTCGACGTACTGATAGGTCGTCGTGGTTGTCTGCCCCGTGGGCCTGAAGCCCAGGCGTTCATAGAGCCGGCGGGCACCGTGGTTCTCGATGCCTACGCCGAGGTAGAGCCTGTCGAATTTGGCCCGCGTGGCGTGATTCTCTATCCAGGCGCAGAGCGCTGTGCCTACCCCGCCACCTCGAGCAGCTTCCTGAACAAACAGGTGCTTCAGCTCGGGGGTGTATTCCGAGGTCAGATCCAGGACCACGGTCCCGACCGGCTGGGTCATCCGCCAGGCTGCGGCGTACACGATACGGTCGGCGGCTTGGCGTTGAAGAAGGGTCCGTGCGATGCCCGATCCTGGTGGTTCGGCCATCTCAAGTGCGACCAAATCTCCATCGGCGCACTGTCGAACCGCTATCTCCTCAGTCATATGGTGTCCCTCGCTCACGTCTCTTCTTCGAGCCTACCGAGCGCGGTACTACCGCGGCCCGCCCGAACCGTGGTCCGGCAGGGATTCTTGACTGGATGTAGGACGCCGCTCAGGCGGTGCGCGCGGACAGGTGCACGTCGACCACGTCTCCGAGGCCTTTGCCGAGAGTCTTCCGCAAGGCAGCCCGAATCGGCATCATGTGGGTGCCACCGCCAACGGGCAACATGGAAGCGGCGTACTCGTGGCCGTTGACGGTACCTTCGACTTTGACGGCTCTCCCGGTGCCGAATGCCTCGGCCGAACCTGGCATCTGGACGCACAGCCATCCGCTGTTGTTGTCGGCGATGATCTGCGCCGAGAAGGTTATGTTGAGGGCGGGGAAGTTGGGGGTATCTGTCATGCGCGGCCTCCTGGTGGTCATAGGGATACTTGTCCCAGCTGGCCGATCACGATTCCGAGTCAAGTGCATGCTTCACACCAAGCCGGGCATCGGGGCTCACTGGCAACCTCGAGTCGAGACTTACATCTATCCGCCACAGTCTTGAGTAGCTCGCGGGCGGTCCCAGCAAAGTCAAGGTTCGGAACCCATCCGGGAGAGGATGCGTTTGTGAATGACCTGCTATCTGCCACGCAGATAGCAGGCGGGTAGGTAAAACGACTACGAATTCGACTTCCCGGTTCGATAATAAGCCAACGCAGCCATGGCATGTCTGGAGTGGGTTATCGCAATGCGATGACTAGGCTCTGATCACTGGGTATCCGATATTAATCATGGGGGTAGTAATGGCTCTTGGTGGACCGGAGATTTTCATTTTCCTGCTGGTGTGGCTGATCCTGATCTCAGCCGCAGGGGTTGTGCTGTACCTCATCATCCGTCTGGGCGTGAAGCACGGAACACGGTCCTACTACGCCGAGGCTGCACCGCGTCCGAACCCTGATTCACAGCCTGACCAGTGATGAACTATTACTCCGGGCCAATGAACGACTGTTCAGAGTCATCCGGAGCCTTCTTCTGGTTCGCGGTCGCTCTGATCAACGCGGGCCTCGCCGAGCAGAAGAACCGCTCCCGGTGGGCGTGGTTCCTGATCTCTCTGCTGTTGGGGCCGCTCGCCACCGCGATGATCGTCATCTGGCCAGCACCAACACCTGGGGCGTCGGTGATGTCCCCTCGTGCCGACCGACAGATGCCCGAGGCGTAGTCGTCGGAAGGTGGTTCCTCGACGGGTCTCGCGTCGTGGGGCAGGATGCTCCTATGGGGAACAGGACGAAATGTGTTGTTACTGCCGTCTGTACGGCTCTTCTGCTCGCCGGCTGCTCTTTCCCTCCGTCCTTCTCCGAGGAGGAGAAGCTTGAGATGCGGAACAGGACCAGCGAATACCAACAGGTTGTCCTGGAAGATCTGGTCGTGACTGAATCCGAGTACCGGGACGCGGTCGATGCGATACGCAACTGCGTCCAGGACAAAGGATGGGGGGTCGGGCCCGTCGCTGAGCAAGACGGCCACCAGCTCGGATTTCAGTCCTCCTACAGCGGGGACACCCCACCCGGTTATGAAGAGATGCAGGCCTGCGAACAGGAATTCATGTCCCAGGTCGGCCCGATCTGGGTGTCCCAGCGCGCCGCATTGACCAGCTAAGCGGAGTGCGCCGAAAAGGACAGCCGGCAGACTCGTACCGCGGATACACCTCCGAACGGCACCGAGCGCCTGCAGGGATTGGTTTGACCATGCACGCGCAAGCATTCATCATCTGCCGCCGTGGAGCGAGGCCCTCGCCGGTGTTTCAGCTATGAGTACGGCATCCGTGCACGTCATCTTCGCGATTACCAGACGTCACCCTTCGTAGTGCCACGGCAGGTGCTTCATGGGGTTGATTGCCGGAATAGGGATGTTCGTCATCTCCCACGCTCAACCAGCTCTGGACCCTGATCGATTCGCGGCTGGAGCGTGGATCCTGGGCAATCGGTGATCTTCGCCTTCGAGGGCGCGATCCTTGGGACTAGGTAGGGTTTGGCCGGCGGCTTCGGCGCCCTGCTTTCGTTGCGTGTTCGCGCAGCAGTCACAGAGCCGGAAAAGTTGCACTACTCAGCTACTGCGGGGCTGGGAGCAGCCGCGGTCACAGCAGCATGCACTGTCCTAACCTTCAACGGTAGGCACGCCTCTTTGAGTGTCGATCCGGGTGGGCGTCGGGCTCGGCTCGGTATCGGCAGTCACTGCTGCTTTCCACACACGACGCCTTCTCCGCCCAACTCCAAGCCCTACCGGCTAGCGACCCTGAAACGCTCATGAACTACGGGGCCACTATCCTTCGTCCCATGACGTGCACCATCCAACTCGCCGCCTTCGAGGATCCGGCCCTTGAGGTCTTCCTGCGTGCCCACTTGGCGGATATGGCACCGCAGTCTCCGAAGGAGAGCCAGCACGCGCTGGACATGGCTGCCCTCCAGCAGCCGGGCGTCAGACTTTGGGTTGCTGCCTGGCACGAACGGCGGATAGCAGGCACGTGCGCATTAGCGGTGCTGGAGCCAGGGCACGAGGAGCTCAAAAGCATGCGGACAGAGCCCGAGTTGCGGGGGCGGGGAATAGCGTCCGAGTTGCTGAATCACGTGCTCGCGGATGCCCGAGCACGTCACATCAGTCGTATCTCCTTGGAGACCGGAAGCATGGACTTTTTCGCGCCCGCCCGAGCACTCTATGCCAGACACGGCTTCGATCCGTGCCCACCCTTCGGCTCCTACAAAGAAGATCCGCACAGCTCATACATGACGCGCGTAGTAATGACCGCTTGACCATCCTCAAGTGAGATACCTTCGTGGGCAATCTAGGTGATCGTGGCGCCCCGGCCCGGCGCAAGGGCATCGACCGGCAACTCGAAGAGCGTTACTGGCACCAGCACTGACGGAACAGGCCCCGGTCGGAGCGCACCTCGGTTGGCGCCTCTGACGTGCAGGTTCTCGTCGAGACTCGGCGTGAGGACTAGGTCCTGCGTCGCGACAGGATGGGCCAGAGCGGCGGCGAGACAGAATCTCGTCGGTCGTCACCCTGTCACGATGACGTTATTTCGTGACGGAACGTAATGGAGTTCCGCGTCAACGTGCAGTGCTTCATTTCCGCAGCGAAAGAATGCGGCTCAGCCGACCGGATTCGATTGAGCTGCACGTTTCTGTATCCGCACAACGATGTCCGATGAGGTACTCCCAGGCCGGGGAATCACCCTTCCGGAACCGTGCCCACCTGCTTTGCCGGCACACCGAGGACCACTGCCCCCGCGGGAACATCCTTTGTGACGACTGCACCGGCGCCCACCACGGCCCCGTCGCCAATCGTCACGCCTGGCAACACCGTCACGTTGGCCCCGAACCACACGCCCCGGCCGATCACAACGCGGGCCGGGTGCATGTCGGCCCGTCGGCTCGGCACTATGTCGTGGTTCAAGGTCGTGATCACGGCATTGTGACCGATGAGGGACCCATCACCGATGTCGATACCGCCCTGGTCCTGAAACCGGCAGCCGCTGTTGACGAACACATCCACGCCGAAACGGATGTTCTTGCCGAAGTCAGCGCTGAACGGCGGGAAGAGTTGGAAGGACCAGGGGACCTCGCGTCCGGTCAGCTCGCTCATCAGGGCGCGCACCTCCTTGGGGGAGTGGTACCGCCCATTGAGTTCGGCAGTGATGCGCAGCGACTCCTGGCTCGCTGCGTGCATTGCCTCATGGTGCGGTGAACCTCCGGGGATCGTCTCCCCGGCGTTCAATGCGGTCAGGAGCTCGTCGAGACCCGGAATTTCAGCCATGCGCAACGATATCGTGCCCTTGCCGCACCCTCAGGAAGCAACCATATGAACCCGGCAGAAACTCCTACGCGGGAATGACGGGTAAGGGCCGCGGAGTGCGAAGTGCATGTTCTGCCCGAAAAGACGGAAGCGTTACCCCAGTGCCATCCGATGTGTGACAAATCATGGCAAACTGCCAAAGGCGTCCATTGGGGACGTCCATCACTCTGGGGAACCTATGAACATCAAATCGGGGCTCATTGCTGTCCTGACTGCCGGACTTCTCTTCACCGGTATCACCGCTCCCGCCGAAGCAGGAGCCACCTACACCACCAATCTCCGCGCCGCGGCACGCGCACTCCCCGTAGCGAACGAGAACAACGTCGGCTACGACCGGTACCGTTACTTCGGAGGCTGGCTCGACCAGAACAGGGATTGCCAGGACACTCGCGCCGAAGTCCTTGTCACCGAGACGAAGGCTGCGCTTTCCTACACGACGGCCCGTCACTGCACCGTTGATACCGGACGGTGGACCACGACCTTCGACAACAAGGTGCACACCTCCGCGAAGACCGTGCAGATCGACCACACCGTCCCTGTTGCCGAAGCATGGGGGTCCGGCGCTCAGAAATGGACCCAAGCCCGACGTGTCGCGTTCTACAACGACATCGGCTATGCCGGCGCCCTCAACGCCCAAACCACACTGCTGAACCAGCAGAAGCAGGCCAAGGGGCCCGAGGACTGGCTGCCACCGCTCAACCGGTGCTCCTATGTCGCTCAATGGGTGACGGTGAAAGCACGCTGGGGAATGACGGTGGATTCACGGGAGAAAGCGGCCCTCGTCCGTATCGCGGAACAATGTCCCGTCTCACAGTTGACCATCACGAAGTACTGACCTAGTGAAGGAACGCCCCGCGCTCCGAATGGGTGCGGGGCGTTTCTATCTGTGGTTTCCGTCCGACTCGCACCCGCGGCACGCGACATACCGTAGCCTGATGGAGCCGCTGCCTGCCGGTGCTGGTCTCACATGCCGGAGGAACGAATGAAGCGAGTGCGCCCGCGCCCATTGCAGCGGATCGGCGTCCTGGCCGTCGCTGCCCTGCTGGGAATCAGCGGCATTGCGTCCTGCTCATTGCAGGACCCTTCGGAGGGGGCCGGTTCCGAGGATCCCGCCACGATCCCGGCCCGCATCAACGGGTACCGGAGCGTCGGCTACTTCCCCCAGTGGGGGGTCTACGGGCGCCAATTCCCGATGAAGTCCCTTCAGGACTCGGGTGCTGCCGGAAATCTCAGCCACATCAACTACGCCTTCGGCAATATCCACCACGAGACGCTCACCTGTTTCGAGGCGAACCAGGCTCAAGGAAGCGGTCCGGACGGCTCCGACGGCGCCTCCGACGCCTGGGCGGATTACGGGATGGCCTACAGTGCCGCCGACTCCATCGCCGGTATCGGCGACACAGCCGACCAGCCGCTGGCCGGGTCCTTCAATCAACTGCGGCAGCTGAAAGCCGCCAACCCCGGGCTGCGTGCAGTGATCTCGCTCGGCGGGTGGACCTGGTCGAAGAATTTCTCCCGTGCCGCCGCGACCGACGATTCCCGCAAGGCGCTCGTTGCCTCCTGCATCGACCTGTATATCAAGGGAAACCTTTTGACCATCGATGGCAGGGGAGGCGCAGGGGCTGCGGCCGGCATCTTCGACGGCATCGATATCGACTGGGAGTGGCCCGGCAGCGACAACGGGCTCGACGGGAACGGGGTGGACCCCGAGAACGACGCCGAGAACTTCCGGCTGCTGCTGCAGGAATTCCGGGAGCAGCTCGACGCCTACGGTGCCGTCAAGGGGGCCTCCTATTCCCTGAGTGCCTTCCTTCCTGCCAATCCGGTGGACATCGAGGCCGGCGGCTGGAACAACCCCGAACTCTTCGAGTACCTCGACTTCGGGAACATCCAGGGCTACGACCTGTGGGGAACGTGGGAGCCGGGACTCACCGGCCACCAGGGGAACCTGTTCGATGATCCGGAGGATCCGCGCCCGAACAGTCAGCGGTTCTCGGTGGACCGGACCGTGAGTGCTTATCTCGATGCCGGAATCGATCCCGGCCAGCTCGGGCTCGGCCTCGCGGCGTTCGGCAGGGGCTGGGCAGGTGTCGACACCGCGAAGCCCTGGGGCGCAGCCACCGGGCCGGCGCCGGGCGGCGAAGAGCCCGGCCTCGAGGACTACGACGAGCTGCGGGAGGTCGGCGAGGAGTTCACCGACCCGACGGTCGGGGCGGCCTGGCGTTTCGACGGCGATACGTGGTGGAGCTACGACAACCCGGAAACCGTGCGCCTCAAGAGCGATTACGTCCTCGAAAAGGGGCTCGGCGGTGGCATGTGGTGGGACCTGGCGGGCAACCGGGACGGATCGCTCCTGACCGTACTGTCCGATCGGCTGCGCGAAGCTCCACAGGGCCCGGCTCGCGACAGGGTGATGCTCGCGACCGCGGTCCAGGTACCCAGTACGTCCACAGCGGCACCGGGTACGCCCGCTCCGGGCGCTGCGCCGGCAACCGCACCCTCACTGTCCGCCCAAGAGGCTGCGGACGCCGCACCCGTGACGTGGGACGAGGACGAGGTCTACACGGAGGGCCGCCGGGTGGTCTTCGAGGGCGAGGTGTACCGGACGCAGTGGTGGACCAGCGGCGATGTTCCCGGCGTCGAGCAGTGGGGCCCGTGGAGACCGGCGGACGACTGACCGCCGCATCGGGCCTCGACGTCCGAGAACGCCGTCACCACATCCGGCTGGTGGTCTCCGACACGAAACCGCGCCCGTCCGAGAACCAGTGGATCGTCGGGCTGTTGCGCGCGGTCGGCGTCGTGAGCTCGGCGAACAGGTCGGCGTTGAACCGGTTGTTGAGCTCGGGGGAACTGAGCACCGTGTCGCGGGTGATGACGAACACCGGACCCTTCAGGCCCCTGCTCTGGATGGACAGGTGCACCTCGGCATGCTCGTCGAGACGCGCCTTGAGGGCCCCGATCGCCGCCTGGACGTTCGCGTCGTCGTCCCAGACCGCGGCGTGCTTGTCCACGAACAGCCAGGCCATGGTGCTCCTCGTCCGTACCGCGTGCCACTTCGCAGGGGGTCCGCCCGGTCCGCGCCCATCTAGCATCGACCCGGCGGTCGTCGTTCTAGCAAAGCACTGGGCCGAACGCCTTATCAAGAACCGGACGGCGACGGGGATCGAGGACCCGTTGCCGACGGGGAATCCCGCCGCGGCAGCCCCTGCCCCAGGACCATATATTGCTGGGGGCGCGCTGGGGACTACCTGTGAACCTTTGGTTGCAGCTCGGTAACAACACCTAACTGGTCCGTCCCCGGGATACCTGTCGGCAACAATGTCCACTTAGGCTTTTGGTCACGTGAGTAGCGTCACCTCCTGGGGGTGACGTGCCGGCTGTCATGCAACACCGCCTGAAGCCGCAACCACACTATGAAAGAGGAGGCGGAATGCGTTTCGGACGTACTTCCAAAGCTGTGGGAGTGGCTGCTGTCGCAGCGCTCGCATTGAGCGCCTGCGCTGCCAACACGGGGACTGAAACCACCGAAGAGGGCACCGAGGGCGAAGCAACCGGCGGAAACATCCGCGTCGTCGAAGTCAATGCCTTCAGCTCGTTCAACTCGAGCACCTCCGAAGGCAATGTGGACATCAACGGAAAGATCGCCTACGCGACCCACTCCGGCTTCGTCTACATCAACAACGACCTCGAGGTCGTGAAGAACGAGGACTTCGGCACCATGGAGGTCCTCTCCGAGGATCCGCTGAGCGTCAAGTACACGGTCAACGAAGGCGTCACCTGGTCCGACGGCGAACCGGTCGACGGCGGAGACCTGCTGCTGGCGTGGGCCATCGAGTCCGGCTACTTCAACGACTCCACCACCGACGACGCCGGTGAGGTCGTCTCGGGCGCCACCTACTTCGACTACGCGGGCGACACCAGTGGCCTCGGACTCACCGAACTCCCGGAGATCGGCGAGGACGGCCGCTCCATCACCCTGAACTACTCCGAGCCCTTCGCCGACTACGAGGTGGCCTTCGGCCTGATGAGCGAGGGTGGCATCGACACGCCCGCTCACGTACTCGCGGAGAAGGGCGGCCTGGCCGACGAGGATGCGCTGATCGAGCTCATCAACACGACGCCCGCCGGTGACCCGGAGTCTCCCGTGGAGCGCCCCGAGATCCAGGCACTGGCGGACTTCTGGAACACGGGCTTCGACACGAAGTCGCTCCCCACCGACCCGTCGCTCTTCCTCTCCAACGGTCCATTCATCGCCTCCGCCATCACGCCGGACCAGTCGATGACGCTGACCCGCAACGAGGACTACGACTGGGGCCCTATCCCGAAGGTCGACGAGATCACCGTCCGCTACATCGGTGAAGCCCCCGCCCAGGTGCAGGCCCTGCAGAACGGCGAGGTGGACATCATCGCCCCGCAGGCGTCGGCCGATACCGTCGAGCAGCTCGAGGGCCTCGAGGGCGTCACTGTGGAGCAGGGCAACCAGCTCTCCTACGACCACCTCGACCTCAACTTCAGTGGCGTGTTCGAGGACGAGAACGTCCGCGAGGCGTTCATGAAGACCGTCCCGCGCCAGCAGCTCGTGGACACCATCGTCAAGAAGATCAACCCGGACGCCGCACCGCTCGACTCGCAGCTGTTCCTCACGGATCAGGAGCCCTACGAGGAGACCGCCGCGAACAACGGGTCGGACGCCTATGCAGAGGTCGACATCGAGGGCGCCAAGGAACTCCTTGCCGGAGCGACGCCCGAGGTCCGCATCATGTACAACCGCGACAACCCGAACCGCCTGAACTCGTACACGCTGATCGCTGAATCCGCCGCCCAGGCCGGGTTCAAGATCGTCGACGGCGGCCTCGGATCCTCTGACTGGGGAGCCGCGCTCGGCAACGGGACCTACGACGCCACCATCTTCGGTTGGATCAACTCGGGCGTCGGCGTGTCCGGCGTTCCGCAGATCTTCAAGACCGCCAACGGGTCCAACTTCAACGGGTTCTCGAGCCCCGAGGCCGACGCGCTGATGGACGAGCTCATCGTGACCACGGATCCGGACGAGCAGGACAGGATCCAGATCGAGATCGACAAGCTGATCTGGGACTCGAAGTACGGACTGCCGCTCTTCCAGGTGCCCGGCGTCGACGCTTACAGCGACAACGTCACCGGCATCGAGTACATGCCGAACCAGACCGGTGTCTGGTGGAACTTCTGGGACTGGCAGGTCGTCCAGTAGTTCCGACGCCGGAACACGCTCGACCGAGGAAGGCGCCGGGACGGGGGACTCGCCCGTCCCGGCGCCTTCTTCTGCGTCACTGAATTAGAATTTGCGTCAACACGGGAACCCCTACCCGATTCAAACTTGAGGCCTGAGACCTATGGTGACCTACATCGTTCGGCGTCTGGTGACTGCCGTCCTCATCCTGTTCGGCGCATCGTTCGTCGTGTACCAGCTCACCGCCCTCTCCGGTGATCCGCTCGAGGACCTGCGCGCGAGCAACGCCCCGAACCGGGATCAGCTCATCCAGGCGCGCACCGAGCTCCTCGACCTGAACACGCCGGCGCCCCTGCGGTACTTCGGCTGGCTCGCCGGGGCCGCGAAGTGCATCGTCCCCTTCGCCGCCACCTGCGACCTCGGGTCCAGCATCCAGGGTGAGGCCGTCACCACCTCGCTCAGCCGCGCGATGGGCAACACCATCACACTCGTGGCGACCGCCACGGTGCTCGCGATCATCATCGGCATCTCGCTCGGCATCATCACGGCGCTGCGCCAGTACAGCGGGCTGGACTACGGCGTGACCTTCATGTCCTTCCTGTTCTTCTCCCTCCCGATCTTCTGGCTGGCCGTCCTGCTCAAGGAGTTCGGGGCCATCGGCTTCAACAACTTCCTCGACGATCCCGACATACCGCCGTCCACCATCGCCGTCGTCGCCATAGCGAGCGGACTGATCTGGGCGCTCTTCGCCAGCAAGTCCTGGAAACGGAAGGGGATCGCCTTCGTCCTCGGCGCCGTCGTCGCCGCGGTGCTGCTCTTCCTCCTCGACCTCGTGGGCTGGTTCGCCGACCCCGGCCTCGGACCGGTCGTCATCCTCGTCACCGGCGTCGGTATCGCCTTCGGAATCGTCCTGCTCACCGCCGGCCTCCGCAACCGCAAGGCCCTGTACTCCTCGCTGATCATGGTGGCCCTGGGCCTGGTGGCCTACTACGTCGTCAACCCGGTCCTCAACGCGGCAACCATCTGGATGATCATCATCCTCGCGGTCATCACCGTGCTCGTCGGCCTGGGGGTCGGCTACGCCATGGGCGGGTACGACCGCAGCCAGAGCATGCGCGCGGCGGCCCTCACCGGTCTGCTCATGGGCTTCCTGATCGTCGTGGACCGCTTCATGGTCACGTGGCCGTCGTACGTGAGCAACCCGCGGGTCCGCGGCAGGCCGATCGCCACGGTCGGCGCGGAGACGCCCGGGCTGGAGGGGACGTTCTGGATCAACGGCCTGGACACCTTCACGCACCTCCTGCTCCCCACCCTCGCGCTGCTCCTCGCGTCCCTCGCCAGCTACAGCCGCTACTCCCGCGCCTCGATGCTCGAGATCATGAACATGGACTACATCCGCACGGCCCGGGCCAAGGGCCTCAGCGAGCGGACGGTCGTCATGCGTCACGCGTTCCGTAATGCGCTGATCCCGCTCGCCACCCTCGTGGCCTTCGACATCGGCGCGCTGATCGGCGGCGCCATCATCACCGAGCAGGTGTTCGCCTTCTCCGGCATGGGCCAGCTCTTCGTCCAGGCCCTCCAGCGGACGGACCCCGACCCCATCATGGGCTTCTTCCTGGTGGCCGGCATCCTGGCGCTGGTGTTCAACCTCGTCGCCGACATCGCGTACTCGGTCCTCGATCCTCGCGTAAGGGTAAAAGCATGAGCATCCAGACCCCCTCCGACTTCCCCGACACCGACGCCGCGACCGTCACCGGACCGGAGCGTCCTGCCTCCGAGCCGGAGGCCAAGGGCCTGTCGCAGGGGCAGATCGTCCGGAAGAAGTTCTTCGACAACACCGCGGCGATCATCAGCCTCGTCGTGTTCGCCGTCGTGTTCGTCCTCGCCTTCACATCCGTCGGGTTCGCCGGCATCCCCGGGTGGTGGAAGTACAACCACACCGAGTTCCTCCCCCTGGTCAACGGGGGAGCGCCGACCGTCACCGGCCCCTTCAGCTGGGGGGACCACCCGTTCGGCCAGGATTCGATCGGGCGCGACTACTTCGCCATGACGATGCGCGGCACCCAGAACTCGATCATCATCATGTTCATCATCGGCGCCCTCGCCGGCCTCGTCGGGGTCGTCATCGGCGCGTGCTCCGGCTACTTCCGCGGCTGGCCCGAAGCCGTGCTGATGCGCTTCACCGACGTCATCATCATCATCCCCGTGGTCCTCGCCGCAGCGACCCTCGGCGAGGCGGTCAACCGGTTCGTCGGCCCGGGTGCGCAGATCTGGCTCCTGGGGCTGTTCCTCGGGCTCGTGCTCTGGACCGGCCTGGCGCGCCTCGTCCGCGGCGAGTTCCTGACGCTCCGCGAGCGCGAGTTCGTCGACGCCGCGAAGATCGCCGGAGCCTCCAACACCCGGATCATCTTCAAGCACATCCTGCCCAATGCGGTGGGCGTCATCATCGTGAACACCACCCTGCTCATGTCCTCCGCCATCCTGCTCGAGACCGCACTGAGCTACATCGGCTTCGGCGTGAAGGCGCCGGACGTCTCCCTGGGCCTCATCATCAGCCAGAACCAGGAGGCGTTCCAGACGCGACCATGGCTGTTCTGGTTCCCCGGCCTGTTCATCGTGCTGATCTGCCTGTGCATCAACTTCATCGGCGACGGCCTCCGCGACGCCTTCGACCCGCGGCAGAAGAAGTTCAGCGCGAGCCGCGCCAAGGAATCAGGGAAGCCTGCAGCCGCGTGAGCAGGTGCCTAGGAGCCCAGGTCCAGGGAGACCGCGCCGGCCGCCACCAGCAGGACCGCACCGGCGATGCAGGACCAGTTCCAGCGGCGGTGGACGCTGCCCGGGTGGTCGACGTCGATCCGGCCGCCCTCCACGAGGGCCTGCCAGCGCGTGCGCACCTCGTAGGCGGCATAGCCCGAGTCGGTGTTCTTCATGTCGCCCGGGCGGACGGACCCGCCGGGACCGTAGCTCGTCGAGGGCAGGTTGGTGACGTGCTCGGGTTTGCCGGCGTGGGTCCCCCACACCCCGGGAGCGGGCGCCGCCCAGGCGGTGTACGCGCCGGACGGCGTGACGAGCTTCAGTGCGTACTTGGTGTCGACATCGATCAGCGCGGACCACGGGACCCGGACGGTCGCCAGGGGGTTGCGCAGGGTGACGGCGTCCTCGGCGAAGACCACCGCCGGGTACCAGAACAGCCACCAGCCCGCATAGGCGACGCCGATCAGCGGCCAGCCGGCGAGCAGGCCGGCGGGGCCCTGCGCGGCGACGACGGTGGCCAGGCCGCCGAGCGCGACCAGCACGGCGACACCCGTGAACCAGACACTGGTCCGCGGCCTGAACACGGTGGCCCCGGCCACCTTCGAGCTCTTCATGGCTCAATGATCCCAGCACGGCAGCCGCTCGCGGCAATCCAGGAGGGGTCGCGATCCCGCGGCGCCTCCGTCACGAAGGAGGACCCCTCATGAGTACCCAGGTCATCGGCGGCACCGGAGACACCGGAGCGGATCTGCCGGCATCCCAGGGTCCCGTGCTCGAGGTCCGGAACCTCAGCGTGGACTTCGGCGTCGACAAGAAGTGGGTTCCTGCGGCCATCGACCTGAACTACGAGGTGAAGGCCGGCGAGGTGCTCGCCATCGTGGGGGAGTCCGGCTCCGGCAAGAGCGCCAGTTCGATGTCGCTGCTCGGGCTGCTGCCCTCGAACAGCCGGGTCACGGGCGAGGTGCTGCTCAACGGCAAGTCCGTGCTGACGATGTCTCCGGCCAGGCTGCGCCAGATCCGCGGCAACGACGTCGCCGTCATCTTCCAGGAACCCATGACGGCCCTGAACCCCGTCTACACCGTCGGCTTCCAGATCGTCGAGACGCTGCGCCTGCACAACGAGATCTCGCCCGACGAGGCGAAGCAGCGCGCGCTGCGCCTCCTGCAGATGGTCGAGCTGCCGGACCCCGACAAGGCGTTCCGGTCCTACCCGCACCAGCTCTCCGGCGGCCAGCGCCAGCGCGCCATGATCGCCCAGTCGCTGTCCTGCGACCCCAAGCTCCTCATCGCCGACGAGCCCACCACGGCCCTCGACGTGACGGTACAGGCGGAGATCCTCGACCTCATGCGCAACCTGAGGACCCAGCTCAACAGCGCGATCGTCCTGATCACCCACGACATGGGCGTGGTCGCGGACCTCGCCGACCGGATCGCCGTGATGCGCCAGGGGCGCATCGTGGAGACCGGTACGGCGGAGCAGATCTTCAGGAACCCGCAGCACGAGTACACCAGGGCGCTCCTCGCCGCCGTGCCCCACCTCGGGCAGGGGGACGGGAACGACGACGTCGACGTCACCGCGGCGCTCGCGGCGGCGACCCACACGGACCTGCAGACGGTGGACCACGACGAACTCGAGCGGCGCGAACAGAACGTGCTCGCGCAGCTCGCCGACGCCGAGCACGAGGTGGCCTCGCACGGGACGCCCGGGGTGGCGCCGGTCCTCGAACTGATCGACGTCGCCATCGAGTACCCGAAGCAGGGGCGCGTGCCGGCGTTCCGCGCCGTCGAGGGCGCGAACCTGACGGTGTACCCCGGGCAGGTCATCGGCCTCGTCGGGGAGTCGGGCTCGGGCAAGACGACCATCGGCCGGGCCGCCGTCGGGCTGCTGCCGGTCGCCGCGGGATCCCTGAAGGTCGTCGGCACGGACGTCTCCGGGTTCCGCCCCTCCTCCAAGGAGCTCGCCAAGGTCCGCCGCCACGTGGGCATGGTGTTCCAGGACCCGTCGTCGTCGCTGAACCCCAGGCTGCCCATCGGTGAGAGCATCGGCGAGCCGATGTACCTCGCGGGCGAGGCGAAGGGCGGCGAGCTGCAGAAACGCATCGAGGCGCTCCTCGACCAGGTGGAGCTACCGCGTGCCTACCGCAACAGGTATCCGCACGAGCTCTCGGGTGGCCAGAAGCAGCGCGTGGGTATCGCCCGGGCGCTGTCGCTCAAGCCGAAGCTGATGGTCGCGGACGAGCCGACGTCGGCCCTCGACGTCTCCGTGCAGGCGAAGGTCCTGGAACTGTTCCAGAACCTGCAGCGCGAGCTGGGCTTCGCCTGCCTGTTCGTCACCCACGACCTGGCGGTCGTCGACGTGCTCGCGGACTACATCTGCGTGATGCGGCGCGGCCGGATCGTGGAGCAGGGGTCCCGGGACCAGATCCTGCGCAGCCCCCAGGACCCGTACACGCAGCGGCTGCTGGCGGCGGTCCCGCTGCCTGATCCCGAGAAGCAGCGGGAACGCCGCGAACTCCGCGCCAAGCTCCTGACGGTCTCCGACTGACCGAGGGGACGCCCCCCGCTCCGACGCCCGGTCCATGCCCGCCCTGCCGCCGCAGGGCGGGCTTTTCCGTGGGCTGGAGGGCCCTCCACTCCTCCTGATGTTCAGAGAAGCAACAGAACGGGCATATGATTTCTCGGTGTGAGTTGGCTCTCGCGCTCTGCGAGGGCCGCTGAACCGGCCGAATCCGGGCCGGTAGGACCCAATTATTAGGAGGCGGAATGCGTTTCACGCGCACTTCCAAAATGCTCAGCGTCGCGGCCCTGGCCGCGCTGTCGCTCAGTGCATGTGGCGGCGGAGACACCGAATCAGGCGCCGAGGGTGGCAACACCGAAGCCGTGATCGTGGTGGATGGGTCCGAGCCCCAGAACCCGCTGATCCCCACCAGCACCAACGAGGTGGGCGGCGGAGCGATCCTCGACCTCGTCTTCGCGGGCCTCGTCAGCTACGACGCCGACGGCAAGCCCCAGAACGAGATGGCGGAGTCCATCGAGACGGAGGACGCCCAGAACTACACGATCACGCTCAAGGAGGGCAAGACCTTCACCAACGGCGACCCGGTCACGGCGAGCTCCTTCGTGGACGCCTGGAACTACGGTGCCGCGGCGAAGAACGCCCAGCTCTCGAGCTACTTCTTCGAGAGCATCGAGGGCTACGACGAGGCCAGCGCCGAGGGCTCCACCGTGGAGACCATGAGCGGCCTGAAGGTCGTCGACGACCGGACGTTCACCGTCGCGCTGTCCCAGCCGGAATCCGACTGGCCGCTGCGCCTGGGCTACAGCGCGTTCTACCCGCTGCCGGCCGCCGCCCTCGAGGACCCCGCCACGTTCGGTGAGAACCCGATCGGCAACGGACCCTACAAGTTCGCCTCCGAGGGTGCCTGGCAGCACAACCAGCAGATCGAACTCGTGCCCAACGACGAGTACGAAGGTCCCCAGGCCGCCCAGAACGGCGGCGTGACGTTCAAGATCTACCAGAACGACACGACGGCCTACCAGGACCTGATCTCGGACAACCTGGACGTCCTGAAGACCATCCCGACGAGCGACATCAAGAACTTCGAGAGCGATCTCGGCGAGCGTGCCATCGAGGCGCCGTACGCGGGCAACCAGACCATCGCCGTGCCGTACTACCTACCGAACTGGGAGGGCGAGGCCGGCAAGCTGCGCCGCCAGGCGCTGTCGATGGCGATCAACCGCGACGAGATCACCGAGGTCATCTTCAACGGTGGCCGCGAACCGGCGAAGGACTTCACCGCTCCCGTCCTCGAGGGCTACAGCGCGGACCTGCCGGGCAGCGAGAACCTCGAGTACAACCCGGAGGAAGCCAAGAAACTCTGGGCCGACGCCGAGAAGATCTCGCCCTACGACGAGTCGCAGCCCCTGACCATCGGCTACAACGCCGACAAGGGCGACCACAAGACGTGGGTCGAGGCCGTGGTGAACAACATCAAGAACAACCTCGGCATCGAGGTCGCGGGCAAGCCCTACGCGACCTTCAAGGAAGCCCGCACCGAGGCGACGGACGAGACCCTCACGGGTGCCCTCCGCGCCGGCTGGCAGGCCGACTACCCGTCGCTGTACAACTTCCTCGGACCCATCTACGCCACCGGCGCCGGGTCCAACGATGCCCGCTACAGCAACCCCGAATTCGACCAGCAGCTGACCGACGGACTCGCCGCCGGCTCTGTCGAGGAGGGCAACGAGGCCATGAACAAGGCCCAGGAACACCTCCTGGAGGACCTTCCGGCCATCCCGCTGTGGTACCAGGTCGCCCAGGGCGGCTGGAGCAACAACGTGGACAACGTTGAGTTCGGCTGGAACGGCGTTCCGCTCTACTACGCCATCACCGGCAAGTAACCCGTAACGGTCTCGGGGCCTGCCCGGCACAGGGCAGGCCCCTTTTCCGTGCTCCAACGAAAAGGTTCGACACCTCATGAGCAACCCCCACCCGCATCCCGTCCGGATGCACGCAGTACCGGCAGGTGCACGCTGATGGTCTGGTACATCGTCCGGCGCTTCCTGCAGCTGATCCCCGTCTTCCTCGGCGCGACCCTGCTGGTGTACTTCCTCGTCTTCAGCCTCCCGGGTGACGCCACCGCCGCCATCTGCGGCGAGCGCGGCTGCACGCCCGCCGTCGTCGCCGGACTGCGCGAGCAGTACAACCTCGACCAGCCCTTCTGGATCCAGTACCTGCTCTACCTCAAGGGCGTACTGACCTTCGATCTCGGCACGAACTTCTCCGGCCGCCCCATCGCGACGATCATCGCCGAGGTCTTCCCGACCACCGCGAAGCTCGCCATCATGGCCCTCGTCATCGAGGCCGTCTTCGGCATCGTCTTCGGCCTCATCGCGGGCCTCCGCAAGGGCCGGATCTTCGACTCCTCGGTCCTCGTCCTGTCCCTGATCGTCATCGCCGTGCCCATCTTCGTGCTCGGCTTCCTGATGCAGTTCCTGATCGGCGTCAAACTCCAGTGGACCAACCCGACCGTCAGCGGCGACGCGACCATCACCGAGCTCCTGCTCCCGGCCGTGGTCCTGGGACTGGTGTCCTTCGCCTATGTGCTGCGCCTGACCCGGACCAGCATCATCGAGAACGTCAACGCCGACTACGTGCGCACCGCGACGGCCAAGGGCCTCAGCCGCCGGCGCGTCGTCGTCGTGCACGTCCTCCGCAACTCCCTGATCCCCGTCGTGACCTTCCTCGGTGCGGACCTCGGTGCCCTCATGGGCGGCGCGATCGTGACCGAGGGCATCTTCAACGTGAACGGCGTCGGCAACACCCTCTACCGCGCCGTGCTGAACGGTGACGGACCGATGGTCGTCTCGATCGTCACGTTCCTGATCCTCATCTTCTGCCTCGCGAACCTGCTGGTGGATCTCCTGTACGCGTGGCTGGACCCAAGGATTCGATATGCCTGAACCAACATCTTCCGTCGCTGTCACCGAGGCCGCCGCGCCCGTGGCACGCACCAAGACGTCCGCCTACCCGATCGAGCACTTCGTCGCCGACCTCGACGAGACGCCGCTCCGGGCCACGGACAGCGCGGTGTCCGACGCCGCTCCCCGCAGCCTGTGGGGCGAGGCGTGGCGCAGCCTGCGGAAGCAGCCGCTGTTCATCATCAGTGCGATCCTGATCCTCGCGGTCATCTTCGTGGCGCTGTTCCCCGGCCTCTTCACCAGCGAGCCGCCCAACGAGAACTGCCTGCTGGAGAACTCGGACGGCGGACCGGCCCCCGGCCACCCGCTCGGCTTCACCGTGCAGGGCTGCGACATCCTCTCCCGCGTGGTGTACGGCACGCAGTCCTCGCTGACCGTCGGCCTGTTCGCCACGCTCGGCGTCGTCGTGATCGGCGGCCTCATCGGTGCACTGGCGGGCTTCTTCGGTGGCTGGGTCGACGCGATCCTCGCCCGCGTGGGCGACATCTTCTTCGCCCTCCCGCTGATCCTCGGCGCGATCGTCGTCGTGCAGCTGCCCGTGTTCCAGCAGAACCGGAACGTGTGGACGCTCGTCGTCATCCTCGTGGCCTTCGGCTGGCCGCAGATCGCCCGCATCACGCGGGCGGCGGTGATCGAGGTGCGCAACGCGGACTTCGTCACCGCGGCCCGCTCGCTGGGCGTCTCGCCGCTGGGCGCCCTCGTCAAGCACGTCATCCCCAACGCGCTCGCGCCGGTCATCGTCATCGCGACGATCTCGCTCGGCACGTTCATCGTCGCGGAGTCGACGCTGTCCTTCCTCGGCATCGGGCTCCCGCCGGACGTCATGTCCTGGGGTAATGACATCTTCTCGGCGAAGCCGTCGCTGCGCAGCAACCCCATGGCGATCTTCTGGCCGGGCCTCGCCCTGTCGATCACCGTTCTGAGCTTCATCATGCTGGGCGACGCCCTGCGTGACGCTCTCGACCCGAAGGCACGCAAACGATGAGTCACAGCACAGGAACCCAGACGCGCGGCCGCCGCGCCGCGTCGGACGGAGCGGATACACCGCAGCCGCTGCTCGAGCTCCGGGACCTCGCCATCACCTTCTCGACGTCGACCGGGGAGGTCCCGGCGGTGCGCAACGCGCACCTGACCGTGATGCCCGGCGAGACCGTCGCGATCGTGGGGGAGTCGGGATCCGGCAAGTCGACGACGGCGCTGGCCGCGATCGGCCTCCTGCCCGCCAACGGCAGGGTGTCCAACGGCAGCATCATCTTCGACGGCGAGGACATCACCCACGCCTCGGAGAAGCGGATCGTCGCACTCCGCGGGTCCTCGATCGGGATGGTGCCGCAGGACCCCATGTCCAACCTGAACCCCGTCTGGAAGATCGGGTTCCAGGTCCGGGAGACACTGAAGGCCAACGGGCTTCCCAGCGGACCGCAGGATGTCGCCAAGGTGCTCTCCGAGGCGGGCCTGCCCGACGCCGAGTCGCGCGCCAACCAGTACCCGCACGAGTTCTCCGGTGGCATGCGCCAGCGCGCGCTGATCGCGATCGGGCTGTCCTGCCGGCCGCGCCTGCTCATCGCCGACGAGCCGACGTCGGCCCTGGACGTCACCGTGCAGCGGCAGATCCTGGACCACCTCGACACCATGACCGAGGAGCTCGGCACCGCCGTGCTGCTCATCACCCACGACCTCGGGCTCGCCGCCGAGCGCGCGCACAAGGTGATCGTCATGTACAAGGGGCAGGTCGTCGAGGCCGGGCCGGCCCTCGAGCTGCTCACGAACCCCCGCCACCCCTACACGCAGAAGCTCGTGGCGTCCGCGCCGTCGATCGCGTCGCGCCGCATCGAGTCCGCCAAGAAGGCCGGTGTCGCGACCGACGACCTGCTCGCACCGGCGGCACCGGCGGACGCCGCCCGGGACAGGGTGATCGAGGTCGAGGACCTGACGAAGGTCTTCAGGATCCGCGGCAACTGGGGCAGGTCCACCGACTTCACCGCGGTGGACAAGGTGTCCTTCTCCATCGCCCGCGGGACCACCACCGCCGTGGTGGGGGAGTCGGGCTCGGGGAAGTCCACCGTGGCGAGGATGGTCCTCGGCCTGGAGAACGCGACGTCGGGCAGCATCCGGTTCGACGGCGTGGACATCACCACCCTCGGCCGGAAGGAGATGTTCGACTTCCGCCGGCGCGTGCAGCCGATCTTCCAGGACCCCTACGGCTCGCTCGACCCGATGTACAACATCTACCGGACCATCGAGGAGCCGCTCCGCGTCCACGGCGTGGGGAACGCGAAGAGCCGGGAGAAGAAGGTGCGTGAGCTGCTCGACCAGGTGGCGCTGCCGTCCGCGATGATGCAGCGCTTCCCCAACGAGCTCTCGGGCGGGCAGCGGCAGCGCGTGGCGATCGCGCGCGCCCTGGCGCTCGACCCCGAGGTGGTCATCTGCGACGAGGCCGTCTCGGCGCTCGACGTGCTGGTGCAGGCGCAGATCCTCAACCTGCTCGCCGACCTGCAGTCGGAGCTCGGCCTGAGCTACCTGTTCATCACCCACGACCTCGCGGTGGTCCGGCAGATCGCCGACCATGTGGCCGTCATGGAGAAGGGCAGGCTCGTGGAGCAGGGCACCACCGACGAAGTGTTCGACAACCCCCGCACGGCCTACACCCAGGCCCTGCTCGCGGCGATCCCCGGGGCGGGGCTGGTCCTGCCTCCCGAGGTCGCCTGAGGTAGAGGCCCGGCCTGCGCGCGTCGTCGCGCAGGCCGGTCGACGGACGGCAGGCGGTCCCCGGTCGGGGGCCGCCTGCTGCGTACGGACAGGTGACACCCGTCCCGGAGGTAACAATGAGCGCACGATCCGCGGCGGCGCCCTCCGCGGGAGCCGATCGCCCGGGATCCCTGCACTGGCGCCGATCCGTACGGCGCCGACGGCGCAGCGTACGACGTCGGGAGCGCCGGGGCACTCCTGTCCTTCGCCTCTTGACGCGGTGATCCTCGGTAGGCTTGGCAGTTGCCCTGTGACGCGGCGCCACCGCGACGCGTCACGTCGCATCACCGAAGGAGACGATTCATGAGTATCAAGCCCCCGGAAGAGGCTGTCGCCGGTCCGCCCACGCCGAAGGAGCGGACCGGAGAAACGAGCACGGGACAAAGAGCGCGATTGGCCCTGCCGGTGTTCATCCCGGCCGCGGCCCTGATCGTGGTTTTCGTCGCGTTCGTCCTCGTTTCCCCGGACACCGCGGCCGCCCTGTTCGCGGGCATCCAGGAGAACGTGATCGGCGCCTTCGGCTGGTACTACGTGGCCATCGTGGCATTCTTCGTGGCGTTCTCGCTGTGGGTGGGCTTCAGCCGCTACGGCGACATCCGCCTCGGCAAGGACGACGACAAGCCCGAGTTCTCCACCATGTCCTGGTTCGCCCTGCTCTTCGCCGCGGGCATGGGCATCGGCCTGGTCTTCTGGGGCGTGGCCGAACCGCTCAACCACTTCGCCAGCCCCCGCCCCGGCGTCACCGGCACCGAGGTGCAGATCGGGCAGCAGGCCATCACCCAGACCTTCCTCCACTGGGGACTGCACGCCTGGAGCATCTACGTCGTCGTGGGCCTCTCGATCGCCTACGCCGTGCACCGGCGCGGCCGCCCGATCTCCATCCGCTGGACCCTCGAACCCCTGCTCGGCGACCGCGTCAAGGGCGCCTGGGGCCACGCCATCGACGTCGTCGCGCTCGTGGGAACGCTGTTCGGCGTCGCCACCTCGCTGGGACTCGGCGTGCTCCAGATCTCCTCGGGGCTGGACAGCGCGAACATCCTCGCCGCCACCGAAGCCACGCAGGTGGGGTTGATCCTCTGCATCACCGCCCTGACCATCGTGTCCGTGATCTCCGGCGTGGGCAAGGGCATGAAGTGGCTCTCGAACATCAACCTCGTCCTCGCCGGGCTCCTGCTGCTCGTGGTGCTCTTCGCGGGTCCCACGCTCTTCCTCCTGCGCGAGTTCGTCCAGTCCATCGGCAACTACCTCCAGAACGTCGTCGGGCTGACCTTCAACACGCTGGCGTTCTCCGGCGCGGAGGGTGAGGCCTGGCAGGCGGCCTGGACCACGTTCTACTGGGGCTGGTGGATGTCCTGGGCTCCGTTCGTCGGCATCTTCATCGCCCGGATCTCGAAGGGACGCACCGTCCGCGAGTTCGTCGCGGGCGTGCTCCTGGTCCCCACCACCCTGGGCTTCCTGTGGTTCTCCGTGCTCGGCGGCTCCGCCATCTACCGCGAGATCTTCGGCCAGGGCGGCCTGATCGCGGAGGACGGCTCGGTGGACACCGAGAACGCCCTCTTCGGGCTGCTGGGCGGACTGCCGGGCGGGCCTGCGCTGCTCATCGGCGCCATCCTCCTGATCGCGATCTTCTTCATCACGTCCGCCGACTCGGGTGCCCTCGTGATGAGCATGATCTCCACGGGCGGCGACCCCAATCCGAGGAACTGGATCCGCGTGTTCTGGGCGGTGCTGGCAGCGCTCGTCGCCATCGCCCTGCTCCTGGTGGGTGACACCGGCCTGAGCTCCATCCAGACGGCGGCGATCCTCACGGCGCTCCCGTTCAGCGTCGTGATGCTCGCCATGTGCGTGGCGACGGCCAAGGCGTTCCACGGGGAGCACCGAGCGTGGCAGGCGACCCAGCGGAGGCTCGCGGCGACGGCGATGGCCGACCGCGTGGCCGATCAGGTCCACGAGTCGATGTCAGGTCGGGTGGAGCGGCAGGTGCAGGAACACCTCGCCGACCATGCGTCGGACACGCTGTCCGAGGGACCTGCCGGCACCGATCGGTCCGCCGGGCAGAGCGCCGGCGAGGCTGCCGGTCCGCGGTTCCGGCGGACCCGCCGGCCGTAGCCGCACACCCCGCGATCCACGCACGACGGCGGCGGTCCTCCCGCGGGGAGGGCCGCCGCCGTGGTCCGTGCACACCCTCCGGACGCCGGTTGACAGGGTGCATTAGGTCCGTTTTTGCCCAGCGCCTAGACTGGTAAGAGGGCGAGCAGTGCAGCCGCCGTCAATTTTCCCGCAGTAGATACCGAATTGAGTAATAACGCATGTCTGAAACCACAGGCAACACCGCTGTTCGCAGCGACCTCCGCAACGTAGCCATCGTGGCCCACGTTGACCACGGAAAAACCACCCTGGTCGACGCCATGCTGAAGCAGACCAACTCGTTCGCTGCGCACGGAGACGTCGCCGACCGCGTCATGGACTCGGGTGACCTCGAGCGCGAGAAGGGCATCACCATCCTCGCGAAGAACACCACGGTGTTCTACGACGGCCCCTCCGCCAAGGGCGAGACCATCACCATCAACGTGATCGACACCCCGGGCCACGCCGACTTCGGCGGCGAGGTGGAGCGAGGCCTCTCCATGGTCGACGGCGTCGTCCTCCTCGTCGACGCCTCCGAGGGCCCGCTGCCCCAGACGCGCTTCGTGCTCCGCAAGGCCCTCGCGGCCAAGCTCCCCGTCATCCTGCTGGTCAACAAGACCGACCGCCCGGACTCCCGCATCGAGGAGGTCGTCAGCGAGTCGATGGACCTCCTCCTCGGCCTCGCGTCCGACCTCGCCGACGAGGTCCCCGACCTCGACCTCGACCTGATCCTCAACGTGCCCGTCGTCTACGCCGCGGCCCGCGTCGGTGCCGCCTCGATCGAGCAGCCGGCCAACGGCTCCGCACCGGCCAACGACAACCTGGAGCCCCTGTTCCAGACGATCATCGAGCACATCCCCGCGCCCCGCTACAACCCGAACGGCGTCCTGCAGGCGCACGTCACCAACCTCGACGCCTCGCCCTTCCTCGGCCGCCTCGCGCTGCTGCGCATCTTCAACGGCACGCTGCGCAAGGGCCAGCAGGTCGCCTGGGCCCGCCAGAACGGTGAGCTGAAGACCGTCAAGATCACCGAACTCCTCGCCACCAAGGCGCTGGACCGCGTGCCCACCGATTCCGCCGGACCCGGCGAGATCGTCGCCGTCGCCGGCATCGAGGGCATCACCATCGGGGAGACGCTCACCGACGTCGACAACCCGCAGCCGCTGCCGCTGATCACCGTCGACGACCCCGCGATCTCGGTCACCATCGGTATCAACACCTCGCCGCTCGCCGGCAAGGTCAAGGGCGCCAAGGTCACCGCCCGCCAGGTCAAGGACCGCCTCGACAAGGAGCTGATCGGCAACGTCTCGCTCCGCGTCCTGCCCACGGCCCGCCCCGACGCCTGGGAAGTCCAGGGCCGTGGTGAGCTGGCACTCGCCATCCTCGTGGAGCAGATGCGTCGCGAGGGCTTCGAGCTGACCGTCGGCAAGCCGCAGGTGGTCACGAAGACGATCGACGGCAAGATCCACGAGCCGATGGAACACATGACCATCGACGTCCCCGAGGAGTACCTCGGCGGGGTCACGCAGCTCATGGCCGCCCGCAAGGGCCGCATGACCAACATGGCCAACCACGGCACCGGCTGGGTCCGCATGGAGTTCATCGTCCCCGCCCGCGGCCTGATCGGGTTCCGCACCCGCTTCCTCACGGACACGCGCGGCGCCGGCATCGCGGCCTCGATCTCCGAGGGCTACGAGCCGTGGGCCGGCGACATCGAGTACCGCACCAACGGCTCGATGATCGCCGACCGCTCCGGCGTCGTCACCCCGTTCGCGATGATCAACCTGCAGGAACGCGGCTCCTTCTTCGTGCAGCCCACCTCCGAGGTGTACGAGGGCATGATCGTCGGCGAGAACTCCCGCGCCGACGACATGGACGTCAACATCACGAAGGAGAAGAAGCTCACCAACATGCGTGCGGCCTCCTCCGACACCTTCGAGAACCTGACGCCCCCGCGCAACCTCACCCTCGAGGAGTCCCTCGAGTTCGCCCGCGAGGACGAGTGCGTGGAGGTCACCCCCGAGTCCATCCGCATCCGCAAGGTCATCCTCGACGCCAACGAGCGCATGCGCGCCTCGCGTTCGCGCGCCCGGGCCTAGTCCCGACGGGAACGTCAGCACCATGGCCTACGACGACGCCGGTCCTCCCCCTGCCGGGGAGGGCCGGCGTTCGCCGTTCCCGGTGCCATCTCCCGACACCCCGCGGCGCGGTGCCGCGATCGCCGGCGCCGTGGCGGCAGGGGTGGCGGCAGGGGTCTTCGGGACGGCCCTGCACGCGCACGTGCTCTTCGTGGGCGGGGCTGCCCTCCCCGTCGGGGCGGCGGCCGCCCTGGTGCTGGCGGGCAGCCTGTTCCTGCTGTGCGGTCTCTGGGCGCGGAACGTGATGATGACGGCGGTGGCGGGCGCCGTCGCGTACGGGATCGTGGGGCTCCTCTCGCGGTCGTCGAAGACGCTGATCGTCACCGGATCCTCGACGGTCGCCCCGGGGACGGCGCTCGCGGGGAATCTCTGGCTCTTCGGCGTGCTCGTCGTGACGCTCGCCGCGGTGGTGCGGGCTGTCGCCGTGCTCCGGCCACGCCGGCGACCCTAGGAAGCGGCCGGACTCAGTCGGCCGTGCGGTCGAGGTGGTGGGCCAGCATGACGGAGGTCGCCGTGCCGTCCTCGTCGGGCCCGCGCCGTGCGTAGTCCTCGAAGACCGCGCGGATGCGCCCCATCATCTCCGTACGGTGCTCGTCGTTGAGCCGGACGCCGACGCGCCAGACGTCGATCTCCGACGGCTCGAGGCCCTCGATCTCCTGCAGGAACGTCTCGACGAGGGCGGGCGCCGAATGCGGCACGCGGCTGGTGCGCGACAATCCGGTGGCGCGGTAGGGGATCTCCTTCGCCCCGCGGTTGCCGACGCGGGTGTCCTCGGCGGCAAGGAATCCCGTGGTGAGCAGGGTGCGCACGTGGTGGAGCGTCGTCGCCGGGTTGAGGCCCAGGGCCTCCGCGATCTCCTTGTTGGTCCTCGCCCTGTGCAGGCACAGCCGCAGGATACGGAGCCTGACGGGAGAGCTGAGCGCCCGACCCCGGGCCTGGAGATCCTCGTCTGAGTCCATGCGCCGATTGTACGGGAGATCGCCTGCGGGATTGGCAGGTCCCAATCACTGAGTCGGGCAGGCGACCGCCGGCCATCCTCGTCGGACCTTGCCATCCGGGCCGATCGGTGATTCGGTAGCGGGACTGCATCACGTGAGCATCAGGGGGACGGTATGGCCGATGTCAGGACGTGGGAAGTCGTTCTGCGATGGGGGATCATCCTGGGGGCCGTCGCGGTGACGGTGCTGCTGGTGAGCCCGGTGATCATCGCCAACGTCGGGACGACGATCGTCGAGGGGGCATCGGCTGCCTCGACGACGGTGACGGTGCTCGTGTCGATGCTCCCCACCGTGCTCCTCCCGTTCTCCGCAGCCCTGGTGGGCGCGGCGCTGGTGATGCGCCACGCCGAGGCCCTCGCATCAGCGGCGTCGGGCGTGGCCGCCCGGGAGCCCGGGGACTGACAGGGTCCGCGGAGCGGACGCGGTCACCGCCTCCGAGGCGCGCGGCGTGGGGGTGCCGGCGGCACCGGCCGGGCCGCGGTGACGTCGGCGAGGCGCACGACGTCGTCGCCCCTGCGGGTCCGCACCGTACAGGTGGTCCCGTCGATGGCGACGAGGTCGCCGAGCGAGTCCGTGAACCCGGTGTCCACGCGACGCCGGACGACGACCCTGGTCCCCAGGGGGAAGGAGGCGAGGAGGGATGCGGGTGTCTGCACGCCTCAAGGGTAGGCCCCGGCGGGACCCTGCGGGCGACGGGGCCGCGGAAGCCCCGGTGCTGCCGGGACGGGCCGTTGCGTTAAGCTGGAATCCGCACCGCGGGTGCGTCAGCCCGACCCCAGTCACCAGGAAAGGCGTGGGAAGTGACCTACGTAATCGCGCAGCCATGCGTGGATGTCAAGGACAAGGCCTGTATCGAGGAGTGCCCTGTCGACTGCATCTATGAGGGCGAGCGGTCGCTCTACATCCACCCCGACGAGTGCGTGGACTGCGGCGCGTGCGAGCCCGTGTGCCCGGTCGAGGCGATCTACTACGAGGACGACACCCCCGAGCAGTGGGCCGAGTACTACAAGGCCAACGTCGAGTTCTTCGACGACCTCGGCTCGCCCGGCGGCGCGGCGAAGGTCGGCAACACGGGCTTCGACCACCCCATCATCGCCGTCCTGCCGCCCCAGAACCAGCCCGCATAGGTGGCGGCCGGGGAGCCGAAGCCGTTCGGCCTGCACCTGCCCGACTACCCGTGGGACGCGCTGGTGCCCTACCGGAAGACCGCCTCCCGCCATCCCGGGGGCCTGGTGGATCTGTCCATCGGCACCCCGGTGGACCCGACGCCGGACCTGATCCGGGCGGCACTCGCCGCCGCCGCCGATGCGCACGGCTACCCCACCACCCACGGCACGGCGGCACTCCGTGAGGCGATCAGCGCCTGGTTCGCACGGCGCAGGGGAGTGCCGGGGCTCGACCCCGCGGACATCCTGCCGACCGTCGGCTCCAAGGAGCTCGTCGCGTGGCTGCCCCTGCTGCTGGGACTGGGCGAGGGCGACGTCGTCGTCCGGCCCTCCGTCGCCTACCCCACGTACGACGTCGGTGCCCACCTCGCGGGGGCGACGCCGGTCGCTGCCGACTCCCTCGCCGACCTTCCCGGGGACGTGCGGGCCCGCGTCCGCCTGGTGTGGATCAATTCGCCCGGCAATCCGACGGGGGAGGTGCTCGACGTCGAGGGCCTGCGGACCGTCGTCGACGACGCCCGTGCGCTCGGCGCGGTCGTGGCGTCCGACGAATGCTACGGCGAGCTGGGCTGGGGCCGCTGGGACCCCGCGGAGGGCGGCGAGCCCGTGCCCAGCGTGCTCGACCCCCGGGTGTGCGGCGGATCCCACGAGAACCTGCTGGCCGTCTACTCGCTGAGCAAGCAGTCCAACCTCGCCGGCTACCGGGCCGCGTTCACGGCCGGGGACCCGGTGATCGTCGCGAACCTCGTCAACTCCCGCAAGCACGCGGGGATGATCGTGCCGTACCCCGTGCAGGAGGCCATGCGGGTGGCACTGGGGGACGACGCCCACGTGGCCGCGCAGAAGGACCTGTACCGTCGTCGTCGTGCCCTGCTCGTCCCGGCCCTCGAGGCCGCCGGCTTCACGATCAGCGGCTCGGCGGCCGGACTGTACCTCTGGGCGTCGAACGGAAGCCCCACCTGGGACACCATCGACAGGCTGGCCGGACTCGGGATCCTCGCGGGCCCGGGAACGTTCTACGGCGAGGCCGGGCACGGCTTCATCAGGATGGCCCTCACGGGGAGCGACGAGCGGATCCGGGCCGCGGTGACGCGTCTCGCGGACGCTCCGCGCTGAGACGCGGTGGTCGTCCGTGCCGTCGACTTCCGGAGGGCAGCAGGATTAGCGATCGGGGGCCCGCTGACGGTAGCGTTTGGCGTGAATGTGCTGAGCCCGGGGGCCCTCGTGCGAAGCGATGATTTGTGGCGATGACCGCGCTCCAGCTCCTGAAGGAGAATCAATGACCGAGCAGAATGCCTCACTGCACTACGGCGACGGCGAACTCAGCCTGCCGCTGGTACGCGCAGCCGAGGGCAACCACGGCTACGACGTGTCGAAGCTGCTGAAGCAGACGGGCCAGGTCACCTTCGACCCTGGCTTCATGAACACCGCGGCTACCACCTCGGCCATCACCTACATCGACGGCGATGCGGGGATCCTGCGGTACCGCGGGTACCCGATCGAGGAGCTCGCGAAGAACTCCAGCTTCCTCGAGGTCTCCTACCTCCTGATCTACGGGAACCTGCCGACGCCCGAGGAGCTGACCGCCTTCGACGGCCGCATCCGCCGGCACACGCTCCTGCACGAGGAGCTGAAGGGCTTCTTCGGCGGCTTCCCCCGGGATGCGCACCCGATGCCCGTGCTGTCCTCGGCCGTCTCCGCGCTCTCCACGTTCTACCAGGACTCGCTCGACCCGTTCGACGACGAGCAGGTGGAGCTCTCCACCTTCCGCCTCATGGCGAAGCTGCCGGTCATCGCGGCCTACGCGCACAAGAAGTCCATCGGCCAGCCCATGCTGTACCCGGACAACTCCATGAACCTGGTGGAGAACTTCCTGCGGCTCTCCTTCGGCCTGCCCGCCGAGCCGTACGACCTCGACCCGCTGATGGTCAAGGCGCTGGACCTCCTGCTCATCCTCCACGCCGACCACGAGCAGAACTGCTCGACGTCGACCGTCCGCCTCGTGGGCAGCTCCAACGCGAACATGTTCGCGTCCGTCTCCGCGGGGATCAACGCGCTCTTCGGCCCGCTGCACGGCGGCGCCAACGAGGCCGTGCTGAACATGCTCCGCGACATCAAGGCCCAGGGCATGCAGCCCGAGGACTTCATGGAGAAGGTCAAGAAGAAGGAAGACGGCGTCAAGCTCATGGGCTTCGGGCACCGCGTCTACAAGAACTACGACCCCCGCGCGAAGATCGTCAAGGCCACGGCCCACGACATCCTCAGCAAGCTGGGCGGCAACGACGAACTGCTCGACATCGCCATGCGGCTCGAGGAGAAGGCCCTCGCGGACGACTACTTCATCGAGCGGAAGCTGTACCCGAACGTGGACTTCTACACGGGTCTGATCTATAAGGCCATGGGCTTCCCGGAGAAGATGTTCACCGTCCTGTTCGCCATCGGGCGCCTCCCGGGCTGGATCGCCCAGTGGCGCGAGATGATGCAGGACCCGCAGACGAAGATCGGCCGTCCGCGCCAGCTGTACACGGGTGAGGGCGAGCGCCACTACCCCGCGAACTGACCCCGGCTCCCACCCGGACGAACGGCGGCCGCCCACCTCCAGGAGGTGGGCGGCCGCCGTCGTTCCGTGCCGGGCGGGTCAGTTCCCGCCGGCGGTCGCGTAGCCCTGCGGGTTGTTCTTCTGCCAGCGCCAGTGGTCCTCGCACATCTCCGCGAGGGTGCGGGTCGCGGACCAGCCGAGGTCCGCGAGGGCGGACGACGGGTCGGCGTAGCTGACCGCGGCGTCGCCCGGCCGGCGGGGAGCGAACTCATAGGGGATGTCGCGGCCCACCGCGGCGGAGAAGGCCCGGAGGACCTCGAGGACGGAGGAGCCGTTCCCCGTCCCGAGGTTCCAGGTGTGCACGCCGCCGCGGGCCACGAGGTAGTCCAGGGCGGCGAGGTGGCCCTCGGCCAGGTCCACGACGTGGATGTAGTCGCGGACCCCGGTGCCGTCCGGCGTGGGGTAGTCGTTGCCGAAGACCAGGACCTTCTCGCGGCGGCCCACCGCCACCTGCGCCACGAACGGCAGGAGGTTGTTGGGGATGCCCGTGGGGTCCTCGCCGATGGTGCCCGAGGAGTGTGCGCCCACGGGGTTGAAGTACCGCAGCAGCGCGATGTTCCAGCGGGGGTCCGCGGCACCGAGGTCCGTCAGGATGTCCTCGATCTGCTCCTTCGTGCGCCCGTAGGGGTTCACCGCGTCGAGGGGAAGCTTCTCGGTCAGGGGCACCTCCTCGGAGGCGCCGTAGACGGTGGCCGACGAACTGAAGACCAGGGTCCGTACGCCGGCGTCGTCCATGGCCCGCAGCAGGTTCAGGGTGCCGCCGACATTGTTGTGGTAGTAGTACAGCGGCTTCTCCACGGACTCGCCGACGGCTTTCAGGCCCGCGAAGTGGATGACGGCGTCGACCTCCTCCTCGGCGAAGATGGCGCGCAGCCGGGGTTCGTCGAGGAGGTCGGCCCGGTGGAAGGTCGGCGTGCGGCCGGTGAGGGCGGCGACCCGTTCGAGCGAGGTCTCGGTGGAGTTCAGCAGGTTGTCGACGACGACGACGTCGTGGCCGTGGTCGAGCAGGGTCAGGACGGTGTGCGAGCCGATGTAGCCGCTGCCACCGGTAACGAGTATTTTCACGCTTTCATCCTAGGTGCATCCGCGCGGGTGGGACGTGATGCGACCGGCCCGGCCCCCGGACGGCGGCGGGCCGCCCTGGCCGATGCCGCCCATGCCTCTGGAGCCGTCGGGATCCTGGGATTACTGTAGACGTGAACCCGACCGGCTCCGAAGGAGGCCCATGTCGCACGCCGAATCCGGCTACAGCGCATACTTCACGGTGGACACCTCGGAGGTGCTGCTCGTGGCGCTGTACCTCAGGGACTGCGCGGGGCTGCAGGGCACGGGCCTGCCGGCGCTGCCGCCCCTGCTCCCGGCGGTACGCAGGGTCGAGACACGGCGCCTGACCGGGCCCGTGGGCGGACGGGCGACGCTGCGCGTGGAGTGGGAGGCGTGGTGGCACAGCCTGCTCGCCCACCGCGTCGGGGACGCGGTCCTGCCGCTGCCGCCATCGTTCGAGGCGCTGGACGGCATGGCGGGGCTGAAGGCCCTCCTGCGCGCGCACTTCGGCACCGCGATGGCGTGGGCGGCGGAACGGTGCGCCGAGTACGCCCTCCGCGTGGGGTCCAGGGGGGTGGACAGCATGGACCGCCTGCTCGGCCGGATGATCCAGGAACGGGAACTCGAGCTGGAGCGGCCGGCCCGCCCCTTCATGCTCGAGGTCATCGAACTGCCCCTCGGCGGTGAACGGGCCTGGTGGGTGGAGCCGGACAAGCTCCTGATGAGCCAGGACCTGTTCGACGACGAGCGGTCCTTCCGCAGCTACGTGGAGCCGATCATCAGGGTGCTCGCCTGAGCCCCTGGCCGCCATGCGCCGTGCCTCAGGGTGTGGCCCCCGCGACGGTGATGGTCACCGCCCCGGTCTCGGTCGTCGTCGACGACCAGCCGCCGTCCGCGCGGACCCATTCGAGGCCGGAGAACGCGACCGAGGTGATCTGCAGGGCGGACGCGTTCGCCACCGCCCACTGCGCGACGGCCCAGCCCCTGACGTCCGCGGCGTCCAGCGTGAGGCGGGTCCCGTCCGCCGTCCCGCCGAGCGGACCGAAGACCTCCTCGGCCGCGATCGAGACGGCGAGCGGGTCGCCGTCGGCGGAGGGCTCGCGGAGGGTGCAGTCCAGGGCGGCGGGGGAGTGGCCCGTCAGCGCGGAGGCGAACGCCCGGCCCTCCGGCTCGTGGTCGGCGTACGCCGTCGGGTAGGCGGAGCGCTGGACCGTCTGCGCGGCCTCGGTGACCGGCAGGCTCTCGTACCCCGGGATCCTCACCAGGGCGTCGTAGAAGGCCCCCGCGGCGTAGAGGGGCGTCATGACCTGCTCCTCCGTCCCCCAGCCCTGCGAGGGACGCTGCTGGAACAGCCCGCGGGAGTCCGGTCCGGCGTCGTCCCCGTAGTCGATGTTCTCCAGCCGGGACTCCTGGATCGCCGTCGCGATGGCGATCGACGCCGCACGGGCCGGCAGCGCCCGGTTCACGGCGACGCCTGCGATGAGGGCGGCGTTGCCGGCCTGCTCCGGGGTCAGCTCGAAGGTGTCCGCCCCCACCGTCGCGCTGCACCGCTCCTGCACCAGGACCTCGCTCTCGTCCAGCTGGCGGACGGCGACGGCGGTACCGCCCACCACGACGACGGCGAGCCCGGTGAGCATGGCGCCGGTACGGAGCTGTCGCCGCCGTCGTCGGACGGCAGCCGACGGGGGCCGCGGGGACATGCGCTAGTTCGCGTGCAGGGCGGGGTTGAGGGCGATGCCCTCGCCGCTCCGGGGACGGGCTTCGACGGCGCCCGTGGCGGAATTGCGCAGGAAGAGGATCCCGGCCTCCCCGGAGAGCGTCGTGGCCTTGACCAGCGACCCGTCCTGCAGCGTCACCTTGGTGCCCGCCGTGAGGTAGAGCCCGGCCTCGACGACGCAGTCGTCGCCGAGGGAGATCCCGACGCCGGACTCGGCGCCCAGCAGGCACCGCTCGCCGATGGTGATGCGTTCCTTCCCTCCGCCGGAGAGAGTCCCCATGATCGACGCCCCACCGCCGATGTCCGAACCGTTCCCGACGACGACGCCCGCCGAGATACGCCCCTCGACCATGGAGTGGCCGAGGGTGCCGGCATTGAAGTTCACGAAGCCCTCGTGCATCACGGTGGTGCCGTCGGCGAGGTGGGCGCCGAGACGGACGCGGTCTGCGTCGGCGATCCGGACGCCCGCCGGGACCACGTAGTCGACCATGCGCGGGAACTTGTCGACGCCGTGGACGGCCACCGGGCCCCTGGCGCGCAGCGCGGCCCGCACCGTCTCGAAGCCGTCCACGGGAGCCGGCCCGTGGTTGGTCCACACGACGGTCGCCAGCAGGCCGAAGATGCCGTCGAGGGAGATGGTGTTCGGCCGGACGAGCCGGTGGGACAGGAGGTGGAGCCTGAGGTAGGCGTCCTCCGTCCCCGCGGGGGCGTCGTCGAGGTCCACGACCAGGTCGACGACCCGCTGCGTGACACGCCGCGCGTTGTCGACGCCGGACTCCGCGAGGGCCTCGAGCGTGTCCCGCAGGCCGGCCGCGGCGTCGATCGTGGGCTCGCCGATCCAGGGGGCGGGGTACCAGGTGTCCAGGACGGTGCCGTCGGAGGCGACGGTGGCGAGGCCGAGGCCGCCGGCCGGCCGGCCGGGAGCGGACATGGACGAGCTGGGCGTGGGAGGAGTCATGGGCGCAAGTCTACCGAGCGATAGTGTTGCAGCATGATGCCCACCCCCTCCACGACACTCGACCTGAGCTCCGACGTGGCCCACCTGACAGCGCGCCTCCTCGACCTCGAGAGCGTCTCCGGCAACGAGGCGGGCATCGCGGACGCCATCGAGCAGGCCCTGCGGCGACTGGAGCACCTGGAGGTGGTGCGCGACGGCGACTGCGTCATGGCGCGGACCGGCCTCGGACGATCCGAGCGGGTCATCCTGGCCGGGCACATCGACACGGTGCCCCTCCCGAAGGTCCCCGGCTCGCGGGGCACCGTGCCGTCGGCGTGGGACGGCGACGTCCTGTACGGGCGCGGAGCCACCGACATGAAGGGCGGCGTCGCCGTGCAGCTCGCGCTCGCAGCGGCCCTCACGGAGCCCTCGCGCGACATCACGTTCATCTTCTACGACCACGAGGAGGTCGAGGCTTCCCTCAGCGGTCTCGGCCGGGTCGCGGCGTCCTACCCCGAGTGGCTGACGGCGGACTTCGCGGTGCTCCTGGAACCGACGGACGGCACCGTGGAGGGCGGCTGCAACGGCACCGCGCGGTTCGACGTCCGGATCGCCGGCAAGGCCGCGCACTCGGCGCGTGCCTGGCGGGGCGTCAACGCGATCCACGGCGCCGCCGAGGTCCTCGTCCGCCTCCGGGATCACACGCCGGCCACCGTCCACGTGGACGGCCTGGACTACCGGGAGAGCCTCAACGCGGTGACGATCACCGGCGGCACCGCCGGCAACGTCATCCCGGACAGTACGGTGATCGAGGTGAACTACCGCTTCGCCCCCGACAAGACGCCGGAGCAGGCCGAGGAGTACGTCAGGGCGCTGCTCGAGGGGTTCGACGTCGAGCGGACCGATGCGGCCGCCGGAGCGCGCCCGGGGCTGCAGCACCCCGCGGCGGCCGCGTTCGTCGCAGCCGTGGGCGCGGACCCGAAGCCCAAGTACGGCTGGACCGACGTCGCGCGCTTCAGCGCCCTCGGGGTGCCGGCCGTCAACTTCGGTCCGGGCGACGCGCTCCTCGCGCACACGGACGACGAGCACGTGCACGCCGACGCGATCCGCGCGTGCCTGGGCGCCCTGGTGACCTGGCTGTCCTGACCGGCGTCGCCGCAGCGCACCGCCTGAACGGCGAAGGACCCGGCCTGTCCGCCGGGTCCTTCGCCGTCGAGGGTGCAGGAACGGCTCAGGTGGAGGCCGGATCCATGGCGATGGCTTCCTCCGCGGCGGGCTTGCGTCCCTTGGTCCTGAAGCTCAGGAGGACGGAGAGCCGCGTCGCGAGGGTGGACAACCCGAAGTTGATGATGATGAAGATCGCGGCGGCGACCATCAGCGACGGGATGATGTTGCCCTCGCCCACGCCGAGCCGGCGCATGTACTGCAGGAGCTCGGGGTAGGTGATGATGAAGCCCAGCGCCGAGTCCTTGAGGATCACCACGAACTGGCTGATCAGGGCCGGCAGCATGGCGATGAGGGCCTGCGGCACCTCGATGCTGCGCAGCGACTGGCCGGCCGTGAGACCGATGGCCATGCCGGCCTCGCGCTGGCCCGTGGGCAGGCCCTGGACCCCGGACCGGACCAGTTCCGCGATCACGGAGCCGTTGTAGAGCGTGAGGGCGACGACCACCGCGATGAACGGTGCGTCCTGGGGCGGCACGGCACCCGAGCTGCCGAGCGCCAGCCAGAAGAAGATCATCATGAGCAGCACGGGGACGGCACGCAGGAACTCGACGACGACGCCGGCGACCCACCGGACGGGCGTCAGGTGCGAGAGCCGGCCGACGCCGAAGATCAGGCCGAACACCACCGAGGTGACGATGGCGATCGCGGCAGCCTTCAGCGTGTTGGCGAGCCCCGGGAGGATGAAGAACTCCCAGGTCCTCGCCTCGAGGAAGGGCGTCCACATGCTCGCCTCGAGCTGTCCCTTCTCGCCCAGCGTCGCGATGATCCAGGCGAGGATGCCGAGGACGATCAGCACTCCGACGATGTTGCCGATCAGGATGTTCCGGCGTGCGCGCGGACCTGGCGCGTCGAAGAGGACCTGCTGCGCGCTCATCGTGCCACCGCCAGTTTCCGTGAGGCCCAGGTGGTCAGCAGTCCGATCGGGATCACCAGGATCACGAAACCGAGGGCGAAGGTGAGGAAGATCGGGATCACGAGGTCGGAGCGGAACTCGATCATGGTCTTCATGAGGCTCGAGGCCTCGGTGGCCACCGAACCCGCAGCGGCGACCGTCGAATTCTTGATGAGGGCGATGAGCACGTTCCCCAGGGGTGCGATGGCGCCGCGGAAGGCCTGGGGGAGGATGATGAGGCGCGCCGCCGGCAGGAAGCTCAGGCCGATGGCCCGTGCAGCCTCGGCCTGTCCGAGCGGGACGGTGTTGACGCCACTGCGGATCGCTTCGCACACGAAGGCCGCGTGGTACACGGACAGGCCCACGATGGCGATGCGGAACAGGCTGGCATTCAGGTCGGCCGCCAGGCTGATCTGCATGACGGAGAACAGCCCGAGGAAGCCGAAGGCCAGGATGATGGTCAGCGGCGTGTTGCGGAAGATGTTGACGTACGCTGCACCGAACCACTGCAGGCTCGGGATGGGGGAGATGCGGAACAGGGCCAGCACCGTGCCGATGATGAGCGCGCAGATGGCGGCCCAGAACGACAGTTGGATGTTGACCCAGAACGCAGCGAGCACGTCGTAGGTCTCGAACAGCGACAGGTAGTCCTCCACGGTTCACCTCTTTCCTGGTGGGGACATGGCATTGGCGGGGCGGTCCGGGCGGACCACCCCGCCAATAGGGGTGATGCTAGGCGCAGGGCTCCGGCGTGGGCGGATTCAGCTCCGCGTTGTAGGTGTAGTCGGCACCCTCGGTGTTGCTGGTGATCGCTTCCTCCCACGACCCGTCACCGATCATCTTGGTGATCGCCGAGTTGATGTCCCCGCAGCGGTCGCTGCCCTTGGGCAGGCCGACCCCGTAGTTCTCCTCGGAGAAGGTGTTGCCGACGACCTTGAACTTGCCCGCGTTGGCTTCCTGCGCGGCGAGGCCGGCGAGGATGATGTCGTCGGTGGTGACGGCGTCGATCTGGCCGCCGCCCATGGCCGTGACGCACTCGGCGTAGCCGGGCTGCTCGACGAGCTGCACGCCCGGGTACTGGTCCTTGATCTTCTGGGCCGACGTCGAGCCCGTGACCGAGCAGAGGTTCTTGCCCTCGAGGTCCTCGGGGCCGGTGATGTCGCTGTCCGTCGGGACGAGGAGGTCCTGGCCGGCGACGAAGTACGGTCCCGCGAAGTCCACGGTCTCCTTGCGGGTGTCGGTGATCGAGTAGGTCGCGAAGATCATGTCCACCTGCTCGTTGGCCAGCAGGTTCTCGCGGTTCGCGGACGGCGCCTCGACGAACTCGATGTTCTCCTCGGACACCCCGAGCTCGGCCGCCACGTACTTCGCGACGTCGACGTCGAAGCCGGAGTAGGACCCGCCCTCGTCGTAGCCGAGGCCCGGCTGGTCGAACTTGATGCCGATGCGGAGGGTCTCGCCGCCGCCCTCGCCGCCGCCGCCGCCTTCACTCTCGGGGCTGTCGCCACCACCACAGGCGGACAGCGTGAGTGCTGCTACGGCAGCCACCGCGGCTGCTGCATATCGGGTCTTTCGCATTGGTTCTCCTTGCGTCGCGGCCTCGGGAGGCCCTCGTGGGTTCTGGTGATGCGGGGGTCAGTGCGAGAGGATCTTGCCGAGGAAGTCCTTGGCGCGGTCGCTCTGCGGATTGGTGAAGAACTCCTCGGGTGTGGCCTCCTCCATGATCTGCCCGTCGGCCATGAAGATCACGCGGTCCGCGGCACGGCGGGCGAAGCCCATCTCGTGCGTCACGACGATCATGGTCATGCCCTCCTTGGCGAGCGCGACCATGGCGTCGAGGACCTCGTTGATCATCTCCGGGTCGAGCGCCGAGGTCGGCTCGTCGAACAGCATCACCTTGGGCTTCATGGCGAGGGCGCGTGCGATGGCGACACGCTGCTGCTGGCCGCCGGACAGCTGGGCGGGGAGCTTCTGCGCCTGGTTGTCGACGCCGACGCGCTTCAGCAGCGACATCGCGAGCTCCTTGGCCTCGCCGCCCTTCATGCCCCTGACCTTGATCGGGCCCAGGGTCACGTTCTCGAGGATCGACTTGTGCGCGAAGAGGTTGAAGGACTGGAACACCATGCCGACGTCGGCGCGCAGCTTCGCGAGGGCCTTGCCCTCCGCGGGAAGGACCTTGCCGTCGATCGCGATCTCGCCGTCGTCGATGGTCTCGAGGCGGTTGATGGCGCGGCACAGGGTCGACTTCCCCGACCCGGAGGGCCCGATCACGACGACGACCTCGCCGCGCCCGACCTCGAGGTTGATGTCGCGCAGGACGTGGAGATCCCCGAAATGCTTGTTCACGTTCCTGAGCGAGACGAGGGGGCTTCCCGAGGACGCGGGCGTAGTCGGTTGCGGTTCACTGGTCATGGGAGAAATGTAGCGAACTATTCCTTGTCAGCAATACACCGGGGTGCGATGGGGGCGATTGTGATTCAAGTGCAATCAGTGCCCTGTCCAGTGGCCTGTCCATCTCCTGAGAACCCGGGTCATTGGTTAGCCTAGGACAATGTCTCACTCCCAGGATCCTCCGGCCGGTGATCGCACCGGACCTTCCACCGCTGACGACGGCGCCGTGCAGGCAGTACCCGACGGCCCCGTGCAGGCCGCGAACGGCACGTCCCGCGCCCGCGCGAACGGGGGGCCCGCACCGGTCCGGGCGACGCGGCACAAGGGTCCGGTGGAACTGCGGCGCGGCCAGGCGGCGGCTCCGCAGTCCGACAGCATGCTGCTGGACGCCGATTCCGGCGGAGGATTCACCCGGACGGATCCGTGGCGGGTGCTGCGTATCCAGAGCGAATTCGTCGAGGGGTTCGGCACGCTGGCCGACCTCGGCCCGGCCATCAGCGTGTTCGGGTCGGCCCGCACGCCGCAGGACTCGTCCTTCTATGCCATCGGCGAGGAGGTGGGCCGGCGCCTCGTGGCAGCCGGGTACGCCGTCATCACCGGGGGAGGCCCCGGCGCCATGGAGGCCGCGAACAAGGGCGCCTGCGAGGCGGGCGGGGTCTCCGTGGGTCTCGGCATCGAACTGCCCTTCGAGCAGGGCATGAACGAGTGGGTGGACCTGGGGATCAACTTCCGGTACTTCTTCGCCCGGAAGACGATGTTCGTCAAGTACGCCAACGGGTTCATCGTGCTGCCGGGCGGCTTCGGGACCCTCGACGAACTGTTCGAGGCGATGACCCTCGTGCAGACCCGAAAGGTCACCTCCTTCCCGATCGTGCTCATCGGCGTCGACTACTGGCGCCCGCTCCTCGACTGGATCGAGGGCACGCTGCTCGCCGAGGGCACCATCTCGGAGAACGATCTCTCGCTGGTGCAGCTCGTGGACACGGCGGAGGAGGCCGTGCGGATCGTGGCGGCCTCGTCGGGGCACCGGCAGGCCCCGAGTGCCGCATCCGGACACCGCTGACAGGCGATTCTGGCACCATAGCGGTGTGACTATCTTCCTGGTGATCCTCGCCGTCCTGCTCGTGGGAGGGACCGCCGTCCTCGCCGTGGGGCCCCGGCTCCCGGCACTGCTCCGGCGCCCGGGCGTGGCCCTCGGGGCGGGCTCCCGCCAGGCCGGCGGACGGCCCGCGGACGACAGCGGGAGGGGTGGGCCGTCCCGGGCGGACGGCCTCGGCCTCGTCGAGCCGGTGGCGAGCCTGCCCCCCGTGCTGTTGCCGGAGCACCCCTCCGCGCCGGATGTCGACGCCGTGCGGTTCGGCCTCGGGCTCCGCGGCTACCGCATGGACCAGGTGGACGAGGTCCTCGACCGGCTCGCCGCCGCCCTCGCCGAGCGGGACGCCGTCATCGGTGAGCTGCGCTCGCGGCTCGCGGCGCAGGACGCCCGGCGATGAGCGGCGCGGTCCCCGGCTCGGACGGCCGGCCGCGGTGCGGCTGGGCGGTCTCCAGTACCGAGTACGAGCAGTACCACGACCTCGAATGGGGCCGCCCCGTCCGGGACGAGACGGGACTCTTCGAGCGGCTGAGCCTCGAGGCCTTCCAGTCCGGCCTGAGCTGGATCACCATCCTGCGCAAGCGGGAGGCGTTCCGCCGGGCGTTCGCGGGCTTCGTCCCGGAAGCGGTGGCGCTGTTCGACGAGCACGACGTCGAGCGGCTCATGGCCGACGCCGGCATCGTCCGGAACCGGCAGAAGATCGACGCGACGATCGCCAACGCCCGGGCCCTCCTCGCACTCCCGGATGGCACCACCCTCGGCTCGGTCCTCGAGCGTCACCGCCCTGAGGCGGGCCCTGCCCCCGCCACCCTGGCCGATGTGCCGGCGGTCACCGCGGACAGCACGGCGCTGGCCCGGGACCTCCGCGGCCTCGGGTTCCGCTTCGTGGGCCCGACGACGGCGTACGCCATGATGCAGGCCACGGGGTACGTCGACGACCACCTCCAGGACTGCTGGGTCCGCGCCTCCGCGGGAGGGACCGTGGAGGCGGGGCAGCCCGCGGGCACCGGCGTGACCGTCAGGACCTCGTCCGACGACGGCACCGCGTGAACCGGACGGGGACCGCGACCGGCTCCACCGCACGGCCGGTCCGTCCGCGGGTCCACTGGGCCCTGCAGGTCCTTGCCGTTTTCGCCGCCGGTCGTCTCGTGTCCACCGCGATCCTCCTGCTCGCCGCGGCACGCCAGGGTCCCAGCCCGTGGTCCGGCCCCGCTCCCGGCTACGGCGCCTTCATCAGCTTCTGGGACAGCGGCTGGTACGAGCGGATCTTCACGGAGGGCTACCCGTCCGAGCTGCCAAGGGACGCATTCGGCGTGGTGAGCCACAACCAGTGGGCGTTCTACCCCCTGTACCCGGGGCTCGTGCGCGGCCTGGCCGCGGCCACCGGCCTGGGGTGGGGGGCCCTCGCCCCGGTGGTGTCGGTGGCCGCGGCGGCGGCGGCGTCGCTCGTGGTCTACCGCCTGTTCCGGTTGCGGTCGGAGCACCGGACGGCGCTCGCAGGGGTCGCCGTCGTGTCCTTCGCCCCCGTCGCGGCCGTCCTGCAGGTGCCGTACGCCGAGTCGCTGCACCTGCTGCTGCTGGCCACCGCGCTGTACCTGGTCTCCATCGGCCGGTACGTCGCAGCCATGCCCGTCGTCGTGCTCATGGGCCTGGCCCGCCCCGCCGGGGTGCCCTTCGCGATCGCGATCGGCATCCTCTTCCTCCACGCGCTGTGGACTGCGCGCCGCGGCGGTGATCCGGGCGACCGCCACGAGGCGGCCGGACGCCTCGTCCCGCTGTTCCTGCTCGGCGTGGTCTCCTCCGTCGCGGCGGTCGCCTGGCCGCTCATCGCCTGGGCCGCGACCGGGGAACGCGCCGCCTACGTCGCGACGGAGACGGCCTGGCGGGGCGAGGCCCTCGTGCCGTTCCTGCCCTGGTTCCACGCGCCGGCCGCCGTCGTCGGCCCCGCGGCGGGGGCGCTGGTGCTCCTCGGCCTCGTGCTCGGGCTGGCCGGCATGTTCCTCGCACCGTCGGTGCGCTCGATCGGCCTCGTGCCCGGCGCCTGGTGCGCCGCCTACCTGCTCTACCTCGCGGCGTTCTGGGACCCGCAGTCCAGCACCTGGCGCATCCTGCTGCCCCTGTTCCCCCTGGCACTCGCGGTCGCGACCCCGCGCGGGGGGCGCCTGCTCTGGGTGCTCCTGCCGGTCTGCGTGGTCCTGCAGTTCCTGTGGGTGGACCGGCTGTGGGCCTGGACCCCGACCGGCCCGGACGGGGATTATCCACCATGATTGTGATCCACGCCGCACCCGAATTAGCAGGTGCAGGACTTGTGCTGAATAATAAAGGTGATGACGTGCACATCGGGGCCCTGTACAGGTCGCTGCGGTGGAGCACTGTTTACTGACGCGCTGCCGCTGATCGCGGTTGCGCCCTGTTGAAAGGGACACCCCCATGGCTGCCATGAAACCGCGTACCGGCGATGGACCGATGGAAGTCACCAAGGAGGGGCGCAGCCTCATCATGCGGGTGCCGATCGACGGCGGCGGACGCCTCGTCGTCGAACTCAATGCCGAGGAGGCGGGCCGTCTCAAGGATTGCCTGCTCGGCGTCACGAACCAGCTCGCGCGCTAGGTCCCGACGCCGAGCCGTCAGGCGCGCTGCTTGACCGCCAGTAGGAGCCCGCTGCCGGTGGGCAGGAGCGCGGACACGAGGGCGTCGTTCTCGCGGACCATCCGGCCGACCTGACGCAGGGTGTTGGTGGACTGCTCGCGGACGGCCGGCTCCGCCACCCGGTCCTGGTCCAGAGCGTCGTTGACGATCATGATGCCGCCGTCCTTCAGCAGGCGCGTGGCCTGTTCGACGTACACGGGGAGTCCCGGCTTGTCGGCGTCGATGAAGACCAGGTCGTAGGCCGCATCGGTGAGGCGGGGGAGCACGTCCGCGGCGCGCCCGGAGATGGTCCGCGTCCGGTTGGACGGGATGCCCGCCTCCGCGTACGCCTCCCGCGCGGCACGGAGGTGGTCCACGTCGGAGTCGATGGTCGTCAGGACCGCGTTCCGGCCCAGGCCCCGCAGCAGGCAGACACCGGAGACGCCCGCGCCGGCGCCGACCTCGACCGCCGTCGTCGCCTTGGACGCCGCCGCGAGCACGGTCAGGGCCGCCCCGACGGCCGGTGTCACAGGGCTGACCCCGAGTTCGTGAGACCTATCGCGCGCCCTGAGCAGGGTGTCGTCCTCCTCGGGGAGTCCTTCGGTGTAGGACCAGCTGCTGTGTTTGTCGGCGGCCATGGACATCCATTCTGTGAGCGCGGGAGATTTCGGGGGCCGTCGGCAGGCCGGAGCCCCGCCCCAACACTACTGTGCGGCGCGGGCGCACTTCCATGCGGGGACGGGCGCGGGCGTACGCCCGCGCACCTGCCAGCGAGTTCCCAGCTTGGTGGGAAAGACTTTTCGTTCGGGACATCCGGCGCGAGCACAGTCTCGAATCCCTGTCACCACCGTCCGCGCCCCACGGCGACGGGCGGATCAGGTCCGGAAGTCGAGGCGAAGAGGGGAACATGATGTCCAGTGCGAAGGCGGCCGAGGCGGCCGGGGAGGAACTCCCTGCCGCGGATGCGCCGATCCTCGATGAGCACGGCAACCCCTGGGTGGCGCCGTCGTGGGAGGAGGTCGTCACCACCTACTCGCCCAAGGTCTACCGGCTGGCCTACCGGCTCACCGGCAACAGGTTCGACGCCGAGGACCTCACGCAGGAGGTCTTCGTCAGGGTCTTCCGCTCGCTCGCGAACTTCAAGCCCGGAACCCTCGACGGCTGGCTGCACCGCATCACCACGAACCTCTTCCTCGACCAGGCGCGCCGCAAGACCCGCATCCGGTTCGACGGGCTGACGGAGGAGGCGGAGAGCCGCCTGCCCAGCAAGCACCCCGGCCCCGAGCGCAGCTTCGAGTTCAACAACCTCGACATCGACGTCCAGGCCGCCCTGGAGGAACTCCCGCCCGACTTCCGCGCCGCCGTGGTGCTCTGCGATCTCGAAGGGCTCGCGTACGACGAGGTGGGCCGGGTGCTCGGGGTCAAGCTCGGCACCGTGCGCTCGCGCATCCACCGGGGCCGGACCATGCTGCGGGAGAAGCTCGCGCACCGCGACCCCCGTACGGCCGGCAGGAGTGGTTCCGCCCTGGGTGTCCCGCGGATCGCGGGCCTGGGCTGAAAGTCATGCTCCATCCCCATCGCTCCCTCCAGGACCTCGTGGACGGTGAGCTGTCGGATCGACGGCGCATCGCCGTGGAACGGCATGTCGCCCGCTGCCCGTCCTGTGCGGCTGCCCTCGTGCGGATCCGCGACCTGAAGAGCACGCTGCTGGGCCTCAGCCGTCCGCAGCCGCATCCGGACTTCCAGCGCCGGCTGCTCTCTTCAGGGCCCGATGGCGCTCCGGAGCCCCGCGGACTCCCTGCCCGCTCGAGTACGGCCTTCGTCGGCGACCACCACGAGCGCGCCGAACCCCGTCGCCTCCGCCCGACGGTCCTCGCCGTGGCCGGCGGCTCCGCCGTCGTCGCCGCCGCCATCCTCGCCTCCGCCTACGTGGTGGGCTCGGAAGCCAGGCCCGTGGCAGGGGGCTCGATGACCGGGGCGGCGGCGGTGCGGTCGGGCTGGGAGGCGGTCGCCCCCCGGACACCGACCTTCCTCGACACGGACCAGCTCGAGACGCTGCGGGCCGGCGGCTGGTACTGCCCGGAACTCGAGGCGCTCGGCTTCACGCTGCAGAGTGCGGAGGGCATCACCGTGGGCGGCAGGCCGACGCTCGAACTCGTCCTCGAGAACGACGGCGACACGGTGACCGTGTACGAGCAGCGGAAGGTCGGCGGCGCGGGCATGGACCGGAGGGCCTCCGCGGCTCCCCGCAACGCCGTCACCGGCAACAGCGTGGTCTCGGACGGTTTCGAGCACGTCGGCGGTGCGGCCCAGGACGTCTGGGTCCGAGCCGGGGCGCCCTGGCAGGCGGTCCTCGATTCGCCATCGGTCACCTACACCGTGGTCTCGGACCTCCCACCGGCCTCCATGCCGCAGACACTCAGCCAGCTCGTCACGACGGAGCACGCCCAGCTCTCCCTCGCTCCGCAGGGGCGGGAGGACTCGATGGTGGGGCGCATCATCCGGGGCCTGTCGATGATCACCCACCCGCAGGACGACGCCGGATAGGTCCGGTGCGGAACGGGAAGGTAGTCTTTTCACGTGTTGGGAATCAACGGTCTCGAACTCGTGGTCCTGGCGCTGATCGCCGTCATGGTGCTCGGCCCGGAGCGGCTTCCGGAGTACGCTGCCCAGCTCGCCCGGCTCGTGAAGGGGCTCCGGCGCATGGCGACCGGGGCACGGGAGCAGCTCCGCGAGGAAGTGGGCCCCGAACTCGACGAGGTGGACTGGCGGAAGCTCGATCCGCGCCAGTACGATCCCCGGCGCATCATCAAGGAAGCGCTGCTCGACGACGTCGAGGACGCCTTCAAGCCCGTCAGTCAGGGCGCCCCCAGAACCGTTCCAGCGGCCGCCACACCGGGCGCCGCGCGCCCCGCCCTCCCCGTGCCGGTGGGCCCCCGGCTGCCCGCGGGCCAGGCCGCGCCGTACGACCTCGAGGCGACCTAGGACCGTTCCCGCGGTGCGTCGGAGCCCTCAGCGGACGCTGACCGGCAGTTTCAGTCCCGCCAGCCCGCGGGGCCGCCGTGCGAGGGCGCCGGCGATGGACTCCAGTTCCGCGCCCGCCGCCGAACCGCCTCCCTGCAGGACGAGCGGCATGCCGGCGTCGCCGCCCTCCCGGAGGGCCACGTCCAGCGGGATGCTGCCGAGCAGCGGGATCTGGGAGCCGAGCGTCGTCGACAACCGCGCTGCGACCGCGCTGCCGCCGCCGGCCCCGAACAGCTCCAGCCGGGTGCCGTCGGGGAGTTCGAGCCAGGACATGTTCTCGATGACCCCGGCGACGCCCTGCCCGGTCTGCGCGGCCATGGCACCGGCCCGCTCGGCGACGTCCGCGGCAGCGCTCTGCGGCGTGGTGACCACCAGCAGCTCGGAGGCCGGGAGCAGCTGGGCGACGGAGATGGCGATGTCGCCGGTGCCCGGGGGGAGGTCCAGGAACAGCGCGTCGAGGTCCCCGAAGTAGACGTCCGTGAGGAACTGCTCGAGGGCGCGGTGCAGCATGGGGCCGCGCCAGGAGATGGGCTGGTTGCCCTCGACGAACATGCCGATCGAGATCACCTTCACGCCGTGGGCGACCGGCGGCAGGATGAGTTCGTCCACCCGTGTGGGCTGCTGCGTGATGCCCATGAGGGCGGGGACGGAGAAACCGTAGACGTCGGCGTCCACGATGCCCACGCGGAGACCCTGCGCGGCCATGGCGACGGCGAGGTTGACCGTGACGCTCGACTTGCCGACGCCGCCCTTGCCGCTCGCCACCGCGTAGACCCGGGTCAGCGATTCGGGATCGTTGAAGGGGATGCCGCGGCGCCCGCCCGCGCCCTTCAGCTGCTCCTTCAGGGCGTCGCGCTGCTGCTGGGTCATGACCCCGAGGTCCACCTCGGTGCCGTCCACGCCGTCGACGGCGGAGAGGGCCGCCTCGGCATCATGCACGATGGTGTCGCGCAGCGGGCAGCCCGCGATGGTCAGCAGGACGCGGATCCGCACCGTCCGCCCGACGATCTCCACGGACTCGAGCATGCCGAGCTCGGTGATGGGACGGCGCAGCTCGGGATCGATGACCGTGTCCAGGGCCGAGCGCACGGCCTCCTCGGTGGGCAGGTCGCGGCTCACCGGGACTGTTTCCTCCCGGCGGCCGGGACCTTCGGCAGGGCGACGGTGTTCTCGGACGGCTTGCGCGGTTTCCGCTTCTGCAGCGTGAGTTCCTGCCCGTCCGTCGTCTCGAGCAGCTCCTCCAGGATGGACCGGAGCTCGGAGCGCACGTAGTCGCGGGTGGCGACCTCGCGCAGTGCGATGCGCAGCTCGGCGATCTCCCGCGTCAGGTACTCGGTGTCCGACAGGTTCCGTTCGGCGCGCTGGCGGTCCTGCCGCAGCGAGACCCTGTCGCGGTCGTCCTGCCGGTTCTGGGCGAGCAGCAGCAGGGGAGCCGCGTAGGAGGCCTGGAGGGACAGCATCAGGGTGAGCGCGGTGAACCCGAGCGCCGCGCTGTCGAAGCGGAAGTCCGCCGGCGCGAAAGTGTTCCAGACGAGCCAGATGATGCAGAACACCGTCATGTACAGCAGGAACTGGGGCGTGCCCATGAAGCGGGCGAAGTTCTCCGTCGCGCTGCCGAAGCGGTCCGGGTTGGGCCGCGGCCTCAGGAGGAAGCGCTTCCGGACCACCCGGGGCGTGTCCAGTCCACGTGAGCTCGACCTGATCTTCTCAACCACGGCGGTCGCCTCGCTTCTGTACGGGTGCATCGTCCTGTGCCCGCCAGTCGTCGGGCAGCAGGTGGTCCAGCACGTCGTCGACGGTCACGGCGCCGACGAGCCGGCCCTCCGTGTTGACGACGGGCAGCGAATTCAGATTGTAGGTCGCGAGGATGCGCGACACCTCGCTGACGTTCGACTGGTCGCCGATCGCCTCGAGGTCGGTGTCGATGATGTTGCCGAGGGGCTCCGGCGGTGGGTAGCGCAGCAGCTGCTGGATGTGCACGACGCCGAGGTAGCGGCCGGTCGGCGTCTCCAGGGGTGGGCGGCAGACGAAGATCGAGGACGCCAGCGCGGGGGTCAGTTCCTCACGCCGCACGTGGGCGAGTGCCTCCGCGACGGTCGCCTCCGGCGGCAGGATCACCGGCACGGTGGTCATGAGGGACCCTGCGGTGTCCTCCTCGTACTCGAGCAGGCGGCGCACGTCCTCGGCGTCGTCGGGCTCCATGAGTTGGAGGAGCTCCTCCTTCTGCGCCTCGGGGAGCTCGTTGAGGAGGTCCGCGGCGTCGTCGGGGTCCATCTCCTCGAGGACGTCGGCCGCTCGCTCGCGCGTCAGGGACGTCAGGATCTGGACCTGGTCGTGATCGGGCAGTTCCTGCAGCACGTCGGCGAGCCGGTCGTCCTGCAGTTCGCCGGCCACCTCGATGCGCCGCTTGTCGTTCATCTCGTGCAGGGCGTCCGCGAAGTCGGCGGCCTTGAGGTCGTCATGCTGGGCGACGAACTGGGTGGCTCCCTGCGGTTCGTCCGTGGTGCCGTGGAAGGCGTCGAGCCAGTCGATGATGAGGCGTTCCCCGCCGCGGCGCAGCCCGCGCAGGGGCGACGAGCCGCCGCGGCGCACGAAGAGCTGCGACACGTGCCAGTCGCCGGTCCTGTTGCGCTCCATCGCGACGTCCTCGACGACGGCGTTCCCGCTGCCGTCACGCAGGGTCAGGCGGCGGTCGAAGAGTTCGGCGACCATGAGCATCTCGGCGCCGCGCTGCTCGAAGCGGCGCAGGTTGACGAGGCCGGTGCAGATGATCTGGGACGGGTCCATGGAGGTGATGCGGGTCATGGGCACGAAGACGCGCTTCTTGCCGGGCACCTCGACGACGAGGCCGATGACCTGCGGCGGTTTGGTGGGGCCGCGGTCCAGCACGACGGCGTCCCGCAGGCGACCGAGGCGGTCACCGAGCGGGTCGAAGACGTCGAGGCCCAGGAGTCGGGCCACGAAGACGCGGGTCGAGTTGGTAGTCACCTCCCTAGGCTATCGGGCGCGGCACGTCAGGACGGCATCAGAGTCGGTCGGGGCGACACCCGTCCAGCCACCGGTCAGGACACGTCCAGCGGACCGGCAGTTCTCTCCGGGCGAAGTGCCTCCCATCAGCCGGAGCGGTAGGCAAGAATGGAGAGCATGTCCACACCACCACTTGGAACCACCGCCGCCCGCGACCTCGGCCGGGTACTGCCCACGGGCGAGCCGATCGGCCGGTACACCAGCTACCTGGATGCCCAGAAGGCCGTCGACTACCTCGCCGACAACAAGTTCGCGGTTCAGCGGGTGGCCATCATCGGCAACGACCTGAAGACCGTGGAACGGGTCACGGGGCGCCTCAGCTACCCTCGGGTGGCGCTCGGCAGTGCGGCGACCGGCGCATGGTTCGGCCTGTTCGTGGGACTCATCCTCAGCCTGTTCGCGGGGAGCGAGTCGGGGGTCACCATCACCTCGTCGATCGTCCTCGGCGCCATATTCTGGCTGCTCTTCGGTGTCATCACCTACGCGTTCCAGCGGGGCAAGCGCGATTTCACCTCGACCAGTCAGGTCGTGGCGACGAGCTACGACGTGATCGTCGAACCGGAGCTCGCCGCGGAGGCCCGCAGGCTCCTGCAGCAGCTGCCCATGAACGGCCAGGCGCAGCATCCGGGCGCCAACCCCTCCGCCTGGGGGCAGGCACCGGGCCGGCAGCCGGGCCAGCCGCCGCAGCGCCCCGCCTCGTGGAACGACCCCTACGCGGGTCAGCAGCAGCCGCAGCCGCAGCAGGAGACCCAGCCGGAGCAGCCCGGGCCGGACGAGGGCCAGACCGCAGGCCTCGGCACCACGGGTCCCCGGCGGGGACAGTTCCCCGACCTCCCGGACGGACGGCCGCAGTACGGCGAACGCGTGGACGGCCAGGGGGACGGGACGCCCGCGGCGGGCCCCGGCGACAGCACCCGCACCGGACCCGGACCGCGTGCCGACGGCGGCGGGCACGGCTCGACCGCGGCAGGCGGGCAGCGCTAGAGCCCGGGCGGCGTCGGACGACGACGGCGCCCGACGCACGAAGGCAGGGACCCGACCGGGGTCCCTGCCTTCGTTCCTTGGTTGCGCCGGTCGGGCTACTCGCCGGTGCTGCCCCAGATGCCACCCATCCAGTCCTCGACGTCCCCGGGCGTGCGGGGGAGGGCCGCGCTGAGGTTGACCGGGCCCTCGGCCGTCATGAGGATGTCGTCCTCGATGCGTACGCCGATCCCGCGGTACTCCTCGGGGACCGCGAGATCCTCGGCCTTGAAGTAGAGGCCCGGTTCGATGGTGAACACCATGCCTTCGGTGAGGACCCCGTCGAGGTAGAGCTCGCGTTTGGCCTGGGCGCAGTCGTGGACGTCCATGCCGAGGTGGTGGCTGGTCCCGTGCGGCATCCACCGCCGGTGGTGCTGGCCCTCGGGTGCCAGCGCCTCCTCGAGGGAGACGGGCAGGAGTCCCCAGGCATCCAGGTTCTCGGCGAGCACGGTGACCGCGGCGTGGTGGATCTCGCGGAACTTCCGGCCGGGCCGGGCCGCCGCGAAACCGGCGTCGGCGGCGTCGAGCACCGCCTGGTAGATCCGGCGCTGCACCTCGGTGTACCGTCCGTTCACCGGCAGGGTGCGGGTGATGTCGGCGGTGTAGAGGCTCTCGGCCTCGACTCCGGCGTCCAGCAGGATCAGATCCCCGGCACGGACATGACCCGTGTTGCGGATCCAGTGCAGCGTGGTGGCGTTGTTGCCGGAGGCGGCGATGGTGTCGTACCCGAGGTCGTTGCCCTCCTCGCGGGCACGGGTGAAGAACGCGCCTTCGACGACCCGCTCCCCGCGTGGGTGCGTGATGGCGCGCGGGAGGGTCCGGACCACCTCGTGGAAGCCCTCGACCGTCGCGGCGACGGCCGCCTCCATCTGCTCGATCTCCCAGGCGTCCTTGACGAGCCGCAGCTCGGACAGCACCTCGGCGAGCACGGCGTCGAGGGCATCGGCCTTCTCGAGGTCCACCCCGGTGTTGATCCGCGAGGTGTCGACGAGGGCATCGGCGTTGAAGTCGACCTCGCGGAGCAGGCGGATGCCGACGCCGCCGATCTCGACCACGCCGGCGTCCTTCGTGATGGCGACCTCGAGCCCGGCGAGATCGGCGGTCCTCAGCGCGAGCTGGGCCTCGATCTGGGCCATGGACAGGCGCTGGCCGATCCAGAACTCGCCGTAGCGGGCGTTCGCATAGAACTCGTCGCTGTCGCGTCCGGCGGGTTCGCGGAAGTACAGCGTTGCGGTGTGGTTGCCGCCGTCGTCGCCGGTGCCCTGCTCCACGGGCTCGAGGACGAGCACGGCGTCGGGCTCGTGGTCGAGGCCGAGGCCGGTCAGGTGGGCGAAGCCGGAATGGGGGCGGTAGCGGTAGTCGGTGTCGTTCGAGCGCACCTTGAAGGGGCCCGCGGGGACCACGATGCGCTCGCCGGGAAAGCGGTCGGAGATGGCCCGCCGGCGGCGTGCGGCGTGCGGGGCGACGGGCGACGCGGCGGGGAGTTCCCCGGAGGCCGGTGCCCAGTTGCCCGCCATGAAGGCCTTGAAGGCCTCGGAGTCGGGCCGCTGGGAGCGGTTGTCGTTCCGGTCCGAGAGGGCCTGGCCCTCGGGGGAGTCGGTGGGATTCAGGGATGCGGGTGCGGTGTCGTCAGAGCTCACCCCGTCATCCTCCCACCGAGGCCGTACCGCGGGAAAGTCTGGCCCCGGAGCGAGGACGGGCATGTGGCGGGGAGGATCATCCCGGTGAGCGGCGCATCCGGGCGCGAGGCAGCCGGGACGGTCGCAGGCGTCCTGGCGAGGCCTCGCGCCGGGTACGCGTAGATTGGATCCGGTGAGAATCGATCTGCACACGCATTCCAACGTCTCGGACGGCACCGAGGACCCCGACGTCCTCATCCGGTCCGCGGCAGCCGCGGGGCTGGACGCCGTCGCCCTCACCGACCACGACTCGACGGCCGGCTGGGACCGGGCCCGGGCCGCAGCCACCACCCTCGGCATCGCCTTCATCCCCGGCATGGAGGTGTCCTGCCAGACGGACACGGGCATCAGCGTGCACGTGCTCTCCTATCTGCACGACCCGCTGCATCCCGGTCTGCTCACCGAGATCGAGAAGTCGCGGACGGCCCGCCTGACGCGTGCACGCCGCATGGTCGAACTGATGGGGGAGGACTTCCCGATCACCTGGGAGCTCGTGGAGCAGCACGTGACGGAGGGTGCCACCGTGGGGCGCCCGCACATCGCCGATGCGCTGATCACGCTCGGCATCGTGGCCACGCGATCCGAGGCCTTCGAGACCATCCTGACCGCGCGCTCACCCTACTGGGTCAGCCACTACGCACCGCATCCCGCGCACGCCGTCGCGCTCATCCGCGACGCCGGCGGGGTCCCCGTCTTCGCCCACCCGTCAGCCTTCACCCGAGGCGCCGTGGCGGGCGGAGCCGTCCTCGACGAGATGATCGACGCGGGTCTGCTGGGCCTCGAGGTGGAACACCGGGACAACCCCGAGAGCGCCCGCGTGAAGCTGCGGCGGATCGCGCGGAACCGCGGACTGCTCATGACGGGCTCGAGCGACTACCACGGGCGCGGCAAGCCGAACCTGCTGGGCGAGAACGTCACCGCGCAGGAGACCTTCGACGCCATCCGGGCCCTCGCCACGGGCGCGGCGGTCGGCTAGGACCGGGGCGGCGCCGAAGGCTGTCGATCGTCAGTGGGATCACCTCGCGGCAGGCGCGACCACGACGGCTGGCGAGCCCTGATTGACCGGGTTGGCACTGGACGAGGGAGCGACCACGCCGAACTCGTACCCCTTGGCCCGCAGTGCGTCGATGGTCCTGGCCAGGTAGGTCCACTGGGACGCGGGGCAGGACAGGACGTCCTCGGCGTCGTGGAGCAGGATCATCGCGCCCGGCGCAGCCTCCGCCATCACGAACTTCTGGACGCCGGCCGCACCGGGGCATTCGAAATCGCCTGGATTGCCGACGTTCCAGCGCCAGAGGACCCCGCCGCTCATCCCGATGGTCCTGAGGTAGCCCGTGGCGGAGGAGGTGCTGTTGCCGTACGGGAAGCGCATGAGCTTGGGCGCCTCACCCGTGACGGTCCTGATGGCGGCATTGGTCCGGTCGATCTGCTGCTTCTGCCTCGTCGCACTGATGCTGGGGAAATCGGGGTGGTCCCACGAGTGGTTGCCGATCACGTGCCCCTCGGCCTTGATCCGGCGGACGAGATCGGGGTAGCGCTCAACGTTGGAGCCCTGGACGAAGAACGTCGCCTTGACGTTCTTCTGCTTGAGGACGTCGAGGACGAACGCGGTGCGCTCGGGCGAGGGCCCGTCGTCGAAGGTCAGGCCGATCAGGGGTTTGTCGGCGGCCTGTGCGGGCGACATGGGGCTTCCGCCCAGCAGTGCGAGGACCAGGCTCGCGGTGGCCAGGGCGGTGACGGCGACCTTGTTCTTCCTCATAGTGCTCAGCTCCCGTTCTCGACGCTTGGGTCCAGCCTTGCTCGATGAGCACACTACGACTGCCGGGGGGCACTGTAAACACTCGCGCGCGAAGGGCTGGCGGGGCGTAGTACGCGTTTCCCTCCGGCCGGTACGCTCCGATGCAGGCGACAGTCCGGGGATCGCCGGCCCGCGGCGACGTCAGGTCCAGGCCGCCAGACGGGTCCGCATGACCTCGATGGCCTGTGGGTTGCTGTCCACGCAGACGAAGCGGCGGCCCAGCTTCCCCGCGACGGCGCCGAGCGTCCCGGACCCCGCGAAGAAGTCGAGCACCCAGTCGCCCTCGCGGCTGCTCGCCGCCACGGCGCGGCGCAGCAGGCCCTCCGGTTTCTGGGTGGGGTAGCCCGTTTTCTCCCGACCCGTGGGGGACACGATGGTGTGCCACCAGACGTCGGTCGGCAGTTTGCCGAGGGCCGCCTTCTCCGCCGTCACCAGGCCCGGTGCCATGTAGGGTTCGCGGTCCACCTCGGCGCTGTCGAAGTGGTAGCCGGACGGGTTCTTCACGTACACGAGGATGTTGTCGTGTTTCGCGGGCCATCGGCGTTTCGCCCGGGCGCCGTAGTCGTAGGCCCAGATGATCTCGTTCAAGAAGCAGTCCCGCCCGAACAGGGCGTCCAGCATGACCTTGGCGTAGTGCACCTCGCGGTAGTCCAGGTGCACGTAGAGCGTGCCGTCGTCGGCGAGGAGCCGCCAGGCCTCGGCGAGGCGTGGCGCCAGGAAGTCCCAGTAGTCCTCGAAGGCGTCGTCGTAGCTCGCGAGCGCTCCCTTGACCGTCGAGTAGGACTTGCCCTTGAACCCCACACGGTCTCCGGAACCCCCGACCGCGCGCACCATGGTGGTCTGCTGGCGGCGCTGGACCCGTCCGGTGTTGAACGGCGGATCCACGTAGATCATCGTGAAGGCGGCGTCCGGCAGCAGGGCCAGGTACTCCGCGTTGTCGGCGTGCACCACGAGGTTGGCGCCGTCCGGGCTCCACGGGGGAGCCGCGGACGGCGCAGGAAGCTCGGTCACCGAGCGCTAGTCCTCTGCGCCGCCGGCAGGATTAGCGACGACCTCGCCGTTGCGGCGCCGGGTCCGGCTGCGGCGCGGCCGGTCACCCGACGGTGCCTCACCCTCACCGGCCCGACGGCGTCCGCCGCCGGTCGCACCGTCGGTGGTGCCGGCCGACGCCGCCGGAGCGCCCTGGGCGGCCGGTGCGTCGGCGTCCTGGCTCCGGTTGCCCCCGCGACCCCGGCCGCGCGAGCCGCGTGACCCCTCGCCCGATGCTCCACCCGCGTCGCCGTCGCGGCGCTGTCCGCCGCGTCCACCCGACTGCGAACGCCCACGTCCGCCGTCGCGTCCGCCGTCGGTCCGTGCGTCCGGGCGTCCGCCGCCGCGCTTGCCGGTCTCGCCGAGGTCCTCGAGCACCTCGGCGTTGATCCCCGCGAGCCTGCGGTCCTTGCGGGGCAGGCGTCCCTTGGTGCCCTCGGGGATGTCGAGCTCCGCGTACAGGTGCGGTGACGACGAGTAGGTCTCCACGGGCTCCGGCGCGTCGAGTCCGAGGGCCTTGTTGATGAGGCCCCAGCGCGGGAGATCGTCCCAGTCCACGAAGGTGACCGCCGTCCCCTTCTTGCCGGCACGGCCCGTGCGGCCGACGCGGTGCAGGTAGGCCTTCTCGTCCTCGGGGCACTGGTAGTTGATGACGTGCGTGATGTCCTCGACGTCGATGCCGCGGGCGGCGACCTCGGTGGCGACGAGGACGTCGATCTTGTCGCCGCGGAAGGCGCGCAGGGCCTGCTCGCGGGCGCCCTGGCCGAGGTCCCCGTGGATGGCACCGGCCGCGAACCCGCGGTCGATGAGCTCCTCGGAGAGCTTCGCGGCGGTGCGCTTGGTCTTGCAGAAGATGATCGTGCGCCCGCGGTGGCGGGACTGCAGGATCCGGGCGACGACCTCGGCCTTGTCCAGGTTGTGCGCGCGGTAGATGACCTGGCGGATGTCCTTCTTGGTGATGCCCTCGTCCTCGGGGTCCGCGGCCCGGATGTGCGTGGGCTGGGTCATGTAGCGGCGGGCCATCGCGATGACGGGACCGGGCATGGTCGCGGAGAACAGGAGCGTCTGGCGCACGGGGGGAGTCGCGGCGATGAGGGTCTCGACGTCGGGCAGGAAGCCGAGATCGAGCATCTCGTCGGCCTCGTCCAGCACCACGATCTTCACGTTCTTGAGGACGAGCAGCTTCTGCTTGTACAGGTCGATCAGGCGCCCGGGCGTTCCGACCACGATCTCGACGCCCTTCTTGATGGCCTCGATCTGCGGTTCGTACGCGCGTCCGCCGTAGATGGTGACGATGCGCGCGTTGCGCTTCTTCGCCGCCGTCGTCAGGTCGCTCGCGACCTGGACCGCGAGCTCGCGGGTCGGCACGACGACGAGCGCCTGCGGGGCGCCGGGCACCGGGAGGCGGTCGTAGCCCTCGTCCTCCGGGCCGACGACGCGCTGGATGGCGGGGATGCCGAATCCGAGGGTCTTGCCCGTTCCGGTCTTCGCCTGGCCGATGATGTCGTGGCCGCCGAGGGCGATCGACAGGGTCATCGCCTGGATGGGGAAGGGGTGGATGATCCCGGCGTCGGCGAGGGACTCGACGATGTCGGGGCGGACGTTGAAGTCCGCGAAGGTCTCCGGCACGGCCGCGTGCGGCTCCGCCGTGGTGATCAGCGTCTCCTCGACGTCGATGACGTCGGGGGAGTTGTCCGCGACGAGGTGGTGGCTGTCGGCCACGGTGTCGCCGGCGCCTGTGTTCGTATCGTGGTGTGTGTTCTGCACGTTCTACCGTTCATTCAGGCCGAGCGGCCGCTGAGGCTCGACGCTTCGAATGGGATCCATCCGCGGCGGAGCGTATCGGCGGGCGCAGGGCGTCCAGTGGAAGCCGATCGCGGGCTTGCGACTGCGTGCGGGCGGCGGAGTGAGACCTGCGCCTGCGGGGAACTCGGGATCGAGTAGGTACTGCGGGTTATCGAGGGATAACGACCGGGCATCCATTACTACACGGCAAGCCTACCCTGCCCGCCCCCTGCGCGGCGTCATCGCGGGCTGCGTGAGGGCGCGTCCGTCGGCTTCACCTCGAAGCGGATGCGCCGGCGCGCGATGTCGGCTTCCAGCAGGACCACCGTGACCCGTTCCCCGGCCACCAGCTCTCCGTAGCAGGTGGCCTCGAGTGCGGGTTCGGTGACCTGCACGGTCCCGGACAGGCGGGGTGCCTGCTTCCCGGGTGCATCCTCGATCGCCGGGGGTGAGCCCTGCAGGACGACGGCGGAGAAGGCCTCGCCGATGCGGTTGCTCAGCAGTGCGGCCTGCACCGCGTCCATGGCCCCCGAGTCGAGGCGGGACGCCGTCTGGTTCGACGACGCCATGAGCGCGTTGAGTTCCGGCAGGGCCGCCCGGACCCAGGCGGGCACCTCGTTCTCGCTGCACAGCGACTCGCACGTCACGAGCACGAAGCGGTCCACGAGCCGCCGGAGGGGAGCGGTGGCATGCGCGTACGGTGCGGCGATGGCCGACTGCACGACGGCGTCCGGTACCTCGCCGTCGAACGCCGTGTACCCTGCGCCGCGGAACAGCGACGCGGCCGCGTGCATGAGGGCGAGATGCCGGGGTTCGGCGACGTCGAGGGTGCGGAGGAAGGCGCCGTAGGGCATGTCCGGGGGCCAGGGGTGCTCGAGCGCCTCGGACTGGCGCCGGAACTTGCCGAGGGCGCCGTCGTCCGGCTCGGGCATCGTCCGCAGGATGCCGATGCCGCCGTCGAGCATCATGCGCGCGGCGGCCATGCCCGTCATGAGCGAGATCTGGGCGTTCCAGTCCTCGCACGGCAGGGCCGGTTCCGTGATGATGCCGTAGCTCCCGCCGGCATAGATGATCTCCTGGCGTGGCAGGTTGAGGCTCGCGCCCCCGCGATCGAGTTCCTGCCGGATCCGGAGCAGGCCGATCTCCTGCAGGAGCATGAGCTGCTCGTCGGCGGTGCCGGCGTCGATCTCCGCCTGCACCTGCGCGTACGTGAGTTGGCGGCGGCTGCGGACCGTGGCGCGGCGGACGGTGGCGGATTCGACCTCCGCCGCGGCGTCCAGCAGGAAGTGCCAGACGAACGCGGGGCGGTCGCGGTCGGGGAGCAGGCTCGCCGCATCCTCCGAGATGACCTCCGGGTGGAGGGAGATCCGCCCGTCCGGCGCGTAGAGGGTCTGCCCGCGGAGTCTCGCCTCGGCGTCGATCGCACCCCCGGCCTCGACGAAGAGCGGTACGTCGGCGATGGCGTACCAGACCTCGTACGCCGCAGACCCGGTACCCCGGCGGCGTGCGAAGTGCACCGCCTGGTCGAGGTCGGTGGAGCCGGGCGGGTCGATCGTCAGGAAGGGCAGTGCGCGGAGGTCGGTGGAGGGCAGGGTGTGCGCGGCCACCGAGGCGTCGGCCTCGTGCAGGACGCCCTCGGGGAACTGCTCGCGGATGCCGAGTTCCTCGCGGAGGGATCGCAGCGACTCGGTGAGGCGCTGGTGGGACTCCCGATCCCTGAGGTCCATATGCTGTGCGGGCACAGGCAATACGGTAATGCACGTCGCAGACTTCCGGCAGTCGCAGTCGCAGGCGCAGCGGCGCGGACCCGGGATCGGGCACTACCGGGGGCGGAGCGACGCCGCAGCCTTCGGGACGCGGTGCCGCCGCGTGTCCGGTCCCTTCGCCTGCTAGATGGGCAGGACGAGCGCCATCCGGCGGGTGACGGACAACGCACCGACCGCAGAGACGAGCGCGGGATCGGCCGTCATCCGCGAGCACCGGCAGGTCGTGCCTGGTCCCCCGGTGAAAGGTGACGGGCAGAGACCCGCGACGGCGGTTCGGGACGGACCCTGGCGGGGCGGGGCAGGTTGCCGCACCCCCTGGAGTGCGTACTCTTAGCAGAATGAACAACGGCTCCTCCGACAGCACGGCCCTCTCGGCAACCGAACGGAAGCGCGCCGGGTCCGTCGGGCCCTCGGCGGCCGCGCCCAAGAGCCCGTCCCCCGCGCCGGCTCCCACGGGCGCCGCGAGTGTCACAGGTGCGCACGTGAGCAGCGCGGACGAGGGTCCGACGGCCCCGGCCGCGGCGAGCACCGTCCCGGACGGTGTCGAGGACCCGCTGGCGAATCCCGTCTATGCGCGCTTCATCACCGATCTGCTCGGCGTCGTCGCCTATGGAGAGCTGTCCGGCTTCGAGCGCCTGTCCTCGGATGCACGCTTCTCACCGAGTCTCGCCGACCGTGCGAGCCTCGGCCGCCTCGCCGTGCAGGAATTCGAGCACTTCGAGATGGTGGGCCGGTTCGTAGGCGAACTCGGCGTCACGATCGAGGAGGCGATGGCACCCTTCCAGCCCTCGATCGATGCCTTCCATGAGCGAACCCGCCCGGGCGACTGGTACGAATCGCTCATGAAGGCCTACGTCCTCGACGCCTTCTCCAGGGACTTCTACCGATCGCTGGCCGACACCCTCGATCCGCGGACCCGCCGGCTCATCAGCACCATCGACTCCGGGGAAGGGGCCGCCCACCTGCAGCGCCGCCTCAGGGAGGCGCTCTCCGACGATCCCCGCCTCGCGTCGCGCCTCGCCCTGTGGGGGCGCCGGCTCGTGGGCGAGGCGCTGACCCAGGCGCAGCGCGTGGGCATCGAACGCGGGGACCTGGCCGGCCTCCTGTTCGCCGACGAGCCGGACCACACGCAGCACACGACGGCGCTCTTCTCCGAGCTCACCCGCAACCACTCACGGCGCATGAGTGCGCTGGGGCTCACCGCGTAGGGCTGCCTGCAACGCAGGAGTGCCCGCAGCCGGTGGCTGCGGGCCCTCCTGTCGCCGGTCCTGCTCTCCGGCTGCCGTTCGGGGTACTCGGTACTGCTAGAGCGCACCGAACCCGACGCGGCGGGTCTCCTCGGCGCCGATCTCGACGTAGCCGAGGACGCCCGTCGGGACGATCACGAGGCGGCCCTTGGAATCCTTGAGCCGCAGCTCCGTGCCGCCCAGGGCCTGCCCCACGAGCTCGGCGATGGCGTCCGCGCTCTCGGAGGATTCGAGGATGATCTCCCGGTTGACGTTCTGGATACCGATCTTGACTTCCACGGCGCGTGCCTCCTGTTGTGTGAGCCTGGTGCTGCTTCGAAACCTACCCTAGATCTCCTTGGGGAAACGGCTGATTCCGCGCCAAGCTAAACGGTAGATCAGCTCCGCCGCGGCATCGATGTCGAGGCTCCCGTCGGTCTCCAGCCAGTAGCGCGCGCTGATCTGCGCCATGCCCGCCAGGCCGCGGCCGAGCAGGGTCGCCTCCACCATGGACAGCTGGGTGTCGTCGGCGATCACCCCGGCGATCGCGCCCGCGAAGTGGGCGTTGAAGGCCTCCAGCCGGCTGCTGACATCGGGCTCGTTGCTGATGTCGGATTCGAAGACCAGCCGGTGCGCCTTGCTGTCCTGGGCGATGAACTGGAAGTAGGCGCGCATGGTCGCGTGCACGCGCAGCTTGTTGTCGTCGGTGGAGCGCAGGGCATCGACCAGCAACTGCGTCAGCTCGGCCAGGTGGCTGTCCAGCAACGCGAGGTAGAGGTCCCGCTTGCCGGGGAAGTGCTGGTACAGCACGGGCTTGCTCACCCGGGCCGCCACCGCGATGTCATCCATGGCGGCCCCGTGGTAGCCGTTGCCCACGAAGACCTCCTGGGCTGCCGCCAGGAGCTGGCGACGGCGCTCGTCCCGCGGTAGCCGGACGGCCTTTCCTGCGGCGGTCGGTTCAACACTCACGGGGGGCGATCCTCGGTTCAGCGGTCGGGGGGGGCGTCGGACCAGTTTACCCACCCCGGGCGGCTGGCCCGGCCGTGCGGGCGCGGAATACCCTTGGGCATGACCGTTACCACTTCGTCCGCGCATGCCCCCGAGAACAGCCCGGCGGGCCTGCCGCCCCTGGTCGACGCCGTCGGGAGCCTGACCCGGGAGGAGACCCTGCGCTACTCGCGGCACCTCATCATCCCCGGCTTCGGCACCGAGGCGCAGTTGCGGCTGAAGAACGCCCGCGTCCTCGTGATCGGCGCCGGCGGGCTGGGCTCACCCGCCCTCCTGTACCTCGCGGCGGCGGGCGTCGGCACGTTGGGCATCGTGGACGACGACGACGTCGAGCTCTCCAACCTGCAGCGCCAGGTCATCCACGGCGTCCCGGACCTCGGCCGGTCGAAGGCCGAATCGGCGCGCGACAGCATCCTCGCACTGAATCCGCTGGTCGAGGTGGTCCTGCACGAGGAGCGGCTCGACACCTCCAACGCCCTGGCACTCTTCTCCGGGTACGACCTCGTCCTCGACGGCACGGACAACTTCGCCACGCGCTACCTCGTCAACGACGCGGCGGCCATCCTCGGCAAGCCGTACGTCTGGGGGTCCATCCTGCGTTTCGACGGGCAGGTCAGCGTCTTCTGGCAGGACCGCGGCCCCACCTACCGCGACCTGTACCCGGATGCCCCGCCGCCCGGCTCCGTGCCGTCCTGCGCGGAAGGCGGTGTGCTGGGCGTCCTGTGCGCCCAGATCGGGTCCGTGATGGTGAACGAGGCCATCAAGCTCATCACCGGCGTCGGCCGGACCCTCCTCGGCAGAGTGCTGGTGTTCGACGCCCTGGACATGAGCTGGCGGGAAGTGCGCGTGAGACCGGATCCGACGGCTCCGCGCATCACCGGACTGATCGACTACGAGCAGTTCTGCGGACTGCCCTCCGCGTCCGCCGCGGCGACGGGGCAGGATCCGGCGGAGGTGCCCACCGTGTCCGTCGGGGAACTCGCGGAGCTCCTCGCCGCGCGGGCGGCCGGCTCCGCGGATTTCGACCTGCTGGACGTCCGGAACCCGGAGGAGCACGCGATCGTGAGCATCGACGGTGCGATGCTCGTCCCGAAGCCCCTGATCCTCGAAGGAACCGCCGCCGTGGACAGCACGAGGACGGTCTACGTGCACTGCAAGTCCGGGGTCCGTTCGGCCGACGTCGTGCGCCACCTCCGCAGCAGGGGTCACCGGGACGTCTGGTCGGTGGACGGAGGCATCATCGAATGGGTACGGGCGATCGAACCGGAGAAGATGACCTACTAGGATCCACCGGGACCCGGTGGGCCGGACGTCCGGTGGTGCACCGGCGCCCGACGGTCAGGCGCTCTGCGCGGGCCGTTCGTGGTCCACGGGACACACGGCACCGTCGAGGTGGGCATGGTCGGTGTGGAGGGCGGCGGGTGCTCCCGCAGCCGGGGCGGTGACGGCGGCCGACGGCGCAGGTACCACGTCGATGCCGTAGAGGGCCTCGAGGGCTGCGGTGTATTCGTCCTGGCGTCCCTCTGCGGCGAGCTCGCGGGCACGGACGGTGGGGACGTGCAGGAGCTGGCGGACCATGCGCCGCAGGGCGAACTCGACCTCCTCCGCGGCGGCGGTGCAGCCGTGCTGGGCACGGACGCGCTCCATCTCCGCGTCGAGGACTGTCTGGGTGTGTTGGCGGAGGGCCACGATGGCCGCATTCATCGCCCGCGTGGCCTGCTGCTCCTCGAAGGAACGCGCGGCCTCGCGCACGAGGTCGCCGGCCTGCACCAGGGCGTCGGCCTGCTCCTCGGGTGCCGCCGCGCGGACGGATTCAAGGGTGATGAGCTCGACGCCGTCGAGGGTCGCGACGGCGGGGTCGAAGTCGTGGCTCAGGGCCAGATCGATGATGACGAGCGGACGGGCACTGCCTTCGCGTACCCGCTCGATGTCGGCGGCGTCGATGCGTGCGTCACTGCCGCTGCAGCCGATGACCACGTCCGCCCGGCGCAGGGCGGCCGGCAGGTCCGTGGCCGCGAGCGCCGTCCCGCCGCGGGTAGCGACGAAGGCCTGGGCCCGCCCGGAGGAGGAGAAGACCGAGACGTCGGTGCACCCCTTGTCCTTGAGGGCTGCCATCGTGGCCCCGGCGTAGGCTCCCGTGCCGAACAGCACCACGGTCTTGGCCGACCAGTCGGCATCCTCGGAGAGGTCGCCGGCCAGCTCGAGGGCCACGGAGACGATGGACCGACCCCGGCTGCCGAGCGCCGTCTGCGCGCCGACGTCCTTCGCGGTCCGGGAGGCAGCCTGGAAGAGGCGGACGAGGCCGCCGCTGGCGGCACCCGAGCCCTGGGCCTCGATGAGGGCCCGACGGACCTGGCCGGCGATCTCCCGTTCGCCGATGACGGCCGAATCGAGGCCTGCACCGACGGCGAAGAGGTGTTCGGCCACATCCTGGCCGGTGTGCGTCTCGAAGGACGAGGATACGGACTGCTCGGGGATGCCCGAGTACTCGCTCACGGCCGCCACGATCGCGGAACGGGCAGCCTCGATGTCGTCCTCGGACGGGGCCTCGGCGTAGATCTCGAAGCGGTTGCAGGTCGCGAGGACCACGGCGCCGGAGACGGACCGGTCCTCGGCGAGCGCAGCAGAAGGGACCTGGGGCGCCCCGACGCTGAGTCGGGCAACGGTTTCCAGGTCCACATTCGAATGTGTCGCGACAAGTGAAAGAAGTACCACAGCGCTCCGATCATATCGAGGACGGGGACCTTCCACCGAATAGGCAAGGCTTACCCGAGGCTTGCATTCCGCGGAAACCTGCGGAATATCGCCCCTCGCGCCCGGGGTGATGTTGGCCACCCCGGGCCCGATCCTGCAGCTCCGGTTATCCATCCGGGGGGAACTTCGGCAGAATCGGCGGTATGGACCTTGGAGCATCGCACCCGCTGGTCGACGGACGCACGTCCGGATCGGCCCTCATCTCCGCCTACCGGGGCCAGGCTCCGCACCGGCGCCCCGTCTGGTTCATGCGCCAGGCCGGACGGTCGCTGCCGGAGTACCGCGCCCTGCGCGAGGGCACCAACATGCTCGAGTCCTGCCTCGATCCCGAGATGGCGTCGGAGATCACCCTCCAGCCCGTGCGACGGCACGACGTGGACGCCGGGATCTTCTTCTCCGACATCGTGATCCCGCTCAAGCTGGCGGGGGTCGACGTCGATATCGTGCCCGGCGTGGGACCCGTGCTCGGGACGCCCGTCCGTTCCGCCGCCGATGTCGCCGCGCTGCCCACGCTGACGGACGAGGCGCTGGAACCGATCCGGCAGGCCGTGGCCCTCACGGTCGCCCAGCTCGGATCCACCCCGCTGATCGGGTTCGCGGGTGCCCCGTTCACCCTGGCGGCCTACATGGTCGAGGGCAAGCCGTCCCGCGACCACCTCGGCCCCCGCACCATGATGCACGCCGATCCGGACACCTGGCGCGCCCTGACCGCATGGGCGGCGGACGCCTCCGGCATGTTCCTGCGCGCCCAGCTGGAGGCCGGCGCCAGCGCCGCCCAGCTGTTCGACTCATGGGCCGGGTCCCTCGGCCTCGCGGACTACCGGCGGCGTGTGGCACCGGCCTCCCGCAGGGCCCTGGACCACGTCCGGGGCCTCGGCGCGCCACTGATCCACTTCGGCACCGGCACCTCGGAGCTGCTCGTGGCGATGCACGAGGTCGGGGTGGACGTCATCGGCGTCGACTACCGTCTGCCCCTCGACGAGGCGAACCGCCGCCTCGGCGGGACCGTACCCCTCCAGGGCAACATCGACCCGGCCCTGCTGCCCGCCCCGTGGCCCGTCCTCGAGCAGCACGTCCGCGACGTCCTCGCCGCCGGGGCCTCGGCGCCGGGGCACGTGGTCAACCTCGGGCACGGCGTCCCGCCGGAGACGGACCCGGACGTCCTGACGCGCGTCGTCGACCTCATCCATTCCGTGGAGCCGTAGCCGTGACGAGGGCGGCGGGGGCGGACCGGGTGCCGGCGGAACCGGCCGGAGTCCCGCCGGAGCGCGCCCGCCCCCGATCGGTCGTCGTGGTCGGCGGGGGCATGGCAGGCCTCGTCGCGGCGCGGACGCTCGTGGAGCGGGGGCTGCGCGTCACCGTGCTCGAGAGATCCGACCGGTTCGGCGGCACGGTCGACAGCCGCGTGCTCGGGGGCTTCCAGCTCGACAGCGGCGCCGAATCCTTCTCCACGCGGTCCGCCACCGTGCCGGCGCTCGCCGACGAACTCGGGCTGGGCGACCGGATCGTAGCCCCCGACGCCACGGGTGCCTGGGTGCAGCTGCCCGGCAGGGACCTCCTGGCTGCCGCGCGGCCGCTGCCGAACTCCGGCGTCCTCGGGATCCCCGCGGACCCCTCCGAACCCTCGATCAGCGCGATCCTCGGCCGCGCAGGCTCCCTCCGGGCCGCCCGGGACAAGGTGCTCCCGGTCGGTACCCTCGCGACCCGCCCCGGAGTCAGTCTCGGGGACCTGGTCCGGACGAGGATGGGCGAGGAGGTCCTCACCCGCCTGGTGGCGCCCGTCGCGGGCGGCGTCTTCTCCGCCGACCCCGACGACCTCGACGTCGACTCCGTGGCGCCGGGGCTGCGCTCGACCATGGGCCGCCTGGGCTCCCTCGGTGCCGCGGCGGGCGCCCTGCGCCGGGCCGCTCCGGCCGGTGCCGCCGTAGGCGGTCTCGTCGGCGGCATCGCCCAGCTCCGTGACGCGCTCGTGCGGCAGCTCCGCGAGGACGGGGTGGACCTGCGGTCGAACGAGCACGTCAGCGGCCTCGCCCGCTCGGGCTCCGGGTGGATCGTGACGACGGAACACTCGGCCCTCTCGCACCGCCTTCCGGCGGACGCCGTGCTCGTGGCCACCGAGGGCAGGGGCGCCGTGGACCTCCTCGTCCCGGCACTCCCCGCCCTGGCGGAGGAGCGCCCCGATCCCGTGCCCGGCGTCGCCCTCGTCACCCTGATCGTCGACGTCCCGGAGCTCGACGCCCGGCCCCGGGGCACCGGGGTGCTCGTCGCCCGGGGGGTCGAGGGTGTCGCCGCGAAGGCGCTCACCCACGCGACGGCCAAGTGGGCGTGGCTGCGGGAACAGGCCGGGCCCGGCTCCCACGTCCTCCGGCTGTCCTTCGGCCGCGTCGGGGACCGGCCCACCGCCGTCGGGATCGAGACGCCCGACGACGCCCTCTACCGCCACGCCCTCGCCGACGCCTCGGCCCTGCTCGGCGTACCCGTCGGCGAAGCCGACGTGCTCGACTGGGACGTGGTGCGCTGGGCCGGCGCCCTCCCGCACGCCTCCGTAGGGCACCGGGAGCGGGTCGCACGCATCCGGGCCCTCGTCGCGGAGCAGTCGGCGTCCCTCGCCGTGGCCGGGGGCTGGCTCGCCGGGACCGGGCTGGTCGCCGTCATCGACGACGCCCGGGCACGGGCCGACGCGCTCGCGGATGCCCTGGTCGGGGGCGGCCGGACACCCGCCGTGTGACCTTCATCTCTTCTACGCATCGTAGAAGAAAGCGATTTCGGTTCGCCTGCGGGCAGGGGCAGACTAGTACCATGACTGAGCTCACCGGTAGCACACCCGCCCACGCTCCACAGCCGACCGGAGAGGGCGCCGAAGCCCCCGGAGAGCTCTTCTACACCCTCTGGACCGTCTTCAAGCGGGAGGCCGCGGCCACGGGCTCGGGCGCGCACCCCCTGGCGGACGTCCTCTCCACCCTCGAGCAGGACGGCGTCGTCCTCCGCGGGTTCTACGACGTCTCGGGCCTGCGCGCCGACGCCGACGTGATGGTCTGGCTGCACGGACCCCGCCCCGAGGATCTCCAGGCCGCCGTGCGGACGCTGCGCCGCACCGACGCCTTCGCCGCGACCACGGTGGCGTGGTCCGCCATGGGCGTGCACCGCGACGCCGAGTTCTCCAAGTCGCACAGCCCGGCGTTCTCCCGCGGGGTCGCGCCGGCGGAGTGGGTCTGCGTGTACCCGTTCGTGCGTTCCTACGAGTGGTACATCCTCCCTTCGGACGAGCGGCGCGAGATGCTCACCGACCACGGCATGAAGGGGCGGAAGTACCCGCAGGTGATCTCCAACACGGTGTCATCCTTCGCCCTCAACGACTACGAATGGATCCTGGCACTCGAAGCTCCCGAGCTCGTGGACCTCGTGGACCTCATGCGGTACCTCCGGGAGACCGAAGCGCGGCGCCACGTCCGCGAAGAAGTGCCGTTCTACACCGGCCGGCGGATCAGCCACGACGAGATTGCAGAGGTGCTCCAGTGACGACACAGGCATTCAACCCCCTCGACGGAGTCGACGAGAACGGGCGGATGGCACCGAAGGCATACGACGCCGTCGTGCTCGCCTCCTTCGGTGGACCGGAGGGGCAGGACGACGTCATCCCCTTCCTGCGGAACGTGACCCGCGGCCGCGGGATCCCCGACGAGCGCCTCGAGGAGGTCTCGCACCACTACCGCGCATTCGGCGGAGTGAGCCCCATCAACAGCCAGAACCGCGCCCTGCGGGCCGCCATGGAGGCCGAGCTTCGCCGCCGCGGCATCGACCTGCCCGTCTTCTGGGGCAACCGCAACTGGGAGCCCTTCATCGCCGACACCCTGCAGCAGGCGTACGACGCCGGGCACCGCAAGGTGCTCGCCGTGACCACGAGCGCCTACTCCTGCTACTCGAGTTGCCGCCAGTACCGCGAGGACCTCGGCATGGCGCTCGTGAAGACCGGGCTCGAGGGCCGGCTCGAGGTGGACAAGGTCCGCCAGTACTTCGATCACCCGGGCTTCGTGGAACCGTTCGTCGAGGGCGTGACCGAGGGTCTCGCCAAGGTCCGCACCGGACTCGCCGGGCAGGGCACCCCGGACGCGCCCGTCCACATCATGTTCTCCACGCACTCCATCCCCATGGGCGACGCCGAGGCCGCCGGACCCCGCGACGGCGACGGCGGACCGGCCTACGAGGAGGGCGCCTACGTGGCGCAGCACCTCGCGACCGCGCAGGCCGTGCTGGACCGCATCCCCGAGGCCGCCGGCGTCGAGTGGTCCCTCGTGTACCAGTCCCGCTCGGGCGCCCCGCACATCCCGTGGCTCGAGCCCGACATCAGCGACGCACTCCGCGACCGCTACGAGGCCGGCACGCGCGGCGTCGTGATCGTCCCTCTCGGCTTCGTCTCCGACCACATGGAGGTCGCCTGGGACCTCGACACCGAGGCCATGGAGACGTGCGGCGAACTCGGGATCGTCGCGGACCGCGTGCCGACGCCGGGCACGCACCGGAAGTTCGTCGAGGGGCTGGTGGACCTCATCCTCGAGCGCACCGTCGACGACAACATCGCGGACCGCCCGTCCGCGACGGCGCTCGGACCCTGGTTCGACGTGTGCCGCCCGAACTGCTGCGCGAACCGCCGCGGGGAGAAGCCGACCGTCGCCGCCGTCGACTCCACCGTGGGAACGTCCCTGCCCAACCCCGGTACGTGATGAGCGCAGCCATCAGGGTGGGCACGCGGGGCAGCGCCCTCGCGATGACGCAGACGACGACGGTGGCGGAGCGGGTCTCCGAGCTCGCCCGCGTGCCGTACGAGCTCGTGCGGATCCGGACCGAGGGGGATGTCCTCAAGGGTTCGCTCTCGCAGATCGGCGGTACCGGCGTCTTCGTCGCAGCCCTCCGCGACGCCCTCCTCGAGGAGCGGTGCGACGTCGCGGTGCACTCGCTCAAGGATCTCCCCACGCTGCCCGCCCCGGGGTTGACGGTAGCGTCCGTACCCGAGCGCGAGGACGTCCGCGACGCCCTCTGCGCCAGGGACGGCCTCACCCTGGCCACCCTCCCGGACGGCGCGCGCGTAGGCACGGGGTCCCCGCGGCGGGCCGCGCAGCTGCGGTCCGCGCGGCCCGGCCTCGAGGTCGTGGACATCCGCGGCAACGTGGACACCCGGCTCGGACGCGTCGCCGGACTCGTCCCCGGGGCGCCCGGCGACCTCGACGCCGTCGTCCTCGCCGCGGCGGGGCTGCGGCGGCTCGGGCGCGAGGAGGCGATCACGGAGCTGATCGACACGGACGTCATGCTGCCCGCCGCAGGCCAGGGAGCCCTCGCCATCGAGTGCCGGGAGAGCGAGGCGACCCCGGGGGTGCGCGACGCCCTGGCCGCCTACGACCACCTGCCCACACGGCTCGCGGTGACGGCCGAGCGCGCCGTCCTCCTGCAGCTGGAGGCGGGCTGCGCGGCGCCCATCGGCGCCCTGGCGGGGTTGCAGGGCGACGTACTCGCCCTCGAGGCCGTGGTGTGCAGTTTGGACGGCCGGTCGATGATCCGCCTGACCCGCTCGGCGCCGGCCACCGATGCGGTCGCCGCCGCGCAGCTCGGTCTCGAGCTCGCCGAGGAGCTGCTCGCCGCCGGCGCGGCCGACATCGCGCCCCTGAACAGCTAGCCCGCATGGTCAGCTGGTCAGGGGACCGGCCCGTGGTCGTCCTCCGGCAGCCGGCCCGGGCGGTCAGGATCGCCGACGCCCTCCGCGCCGGCGGCATGACCGCCTACGCCCTGCCGCTCACGGATACGGAGCTCCCCGCGGACACCGACGACGTCGCCCGAGCGCTGGCGGTCCTCGGGCAGGGCGGGTACGAGTGGCTGGTCGTGACCAGCGCCAACGCCGTCCAGGCCCTCGGGATGCTCGCTGCGGCCGATGGTACGCCGCTCGCCACCCTCGTCCGCCGCGCGGGAGCGCGGGTCGCCGCCGTCGGCACCGCGACCGCGTCGACGCTGGCCGCGGCGGGCGTCGTCGTCGACCTGGTGCCCGGCGAGGCGTCGTCGGCCGGTCTGCTGACGGCGTTCCCGTCCGGACCCGGCGCGGTGCTCCTGCCCCAGGCGGATCTCGCCCCGGACGACCTCCGTGCAGGACTCGCGGCTTCGGGCCGGACCGTCCACCGCGTCGAGGCCTACCGCACCGTGCCCTACCCCGCGGAGTCCACGCGCCGCGTGCCCGGCGTCGAGGAGGACGGGCCGAGACCGCCCATGCTGTCCCTCCACGACCTCCTGGGACTCGCGTCCGGCGGTCCCCGGCCCGCGATCGTCTTCACCGCCCCGAGCGCGGTCCGGCAGTTCCGTGACAGGCTGGGCACCGGCCCGCTGTCCTTCCGGGCCGTCGCCATCGGCCGCACCACGGCCGGAGCGCTCCGGTCCGAGGGGTGGGTGGCGGCCGCCACGGCCGCCGACCCCACGCCGCAGGGGATCGCCCGGGCGGCGGCGGACGCCTTCGCGCAGGACGACGCACCCACCTCGCATGCCGCACCATCGAACGGAGATCAGCCATGAGTTTCCCCCAGCACCGGCCCCGGAGGCTGCGCTCGACCCCCGCCCTGCGGCGCATGGTGGCCGAGTACCGCGTCCACCCGTCCGAGCTGATCCTGCCGGCGTTCATCCGGGAAGGGCTCGCCGAACCCTCGCCCATCCTCTCCATGCCCGGCGTGGTGCAGCACACCACGGATTCCCTGAAGCGGGCGGCCGCGGAAGCCGTCGAGCGCGGCGTCGGCGGCATCATGCTGTTCGGCATCCCCGAGCATCGCGACGCGACCGGCAGCGCGGGCATCGACCCGGAGGGCGTCCTCAACCGGGCGATCGCCGACGTCCGCTCCGAGGTGGGCGACTCCCTCGTCGTCATGAGCGACGTCTGCCTGGACGAGTTCACCGATCACGGGCACTGCGGTGTCCTCGCCGCCGACGGCTCAGTGGACAACGACGCGACCCTGGAGCTGTACGCGCAGATGGCCGTCGAGCAGGCGCGGGCCGGCGCGCACGTCCTCGGCCCCTCCGGGATGATGGACGGCCAGGTCGCCGTCATCCGCCAGGCGCTGGACGAGGCCGGACACCAGGACGCCGTGGTGCTCGCGTACGCCGCCAAGTACGCCTCCGCGTTCTACGGGCCCTTCCGCGAGGCTGTCGACTCGCAGCTCGTCGGCGACCGCCGGACCTACCAGATGGATGCGTCGAACCGCCGTGAAGCGATCCTCGAAGTCGAACTCGACATCGAGGAGGGCGCCGACATGGTCATGGTCAAGCCGGCCATGAGCTACCTGGACATCCTCGCCGACGTCGCCGCCATGTCGCCCGTCCCCGTCGCGGCGTACCAGATCTCGGGGGAGTACGCGATGATCGAGGCCGCGGCCGCGAACGGCTGGATCGACCGACGCCGCGCCATCGAGGAATCCGTCCTCGGGATCAAGCGCGCCGGCGCCCAGATGATCCTGACCTACTGGGCCTCGGAGCTCGCGCTCTGGCTCGACGAGCCCACCCACTGAACTCCCACAGCGAAGGAACCGCACCGATGACGACACCACCAGCAAGCACGTCCGAGGATCTCTACGCGCGCGCCCGCGCCCTCATGCCCGGAGGCGTCAACTCGCCCGTCCGTGCCTTCGGCTCGGTCGGCGGGACGCCGCGCTTCCTCGTCGACGCGCACGGCGCCTACGTCACCGATGCCGACGGCAAGCAGTACGTGGACCTCGTCTGCTCGTGGGGCCCGGCACTGCTCGGCCATTCGCATCCGGACGTCATCGCCGCCGTGCACCGCGCCGTCGACCACGGGCTGACCTTCGGCGCCTCGACGCCGGCCGAGGCCGACCTCGCGCAGCTCGTCAAGGAGCGCGTCCCCGCCGTGGAACTGCTGCGCATGGTGTCCACCGGGACCGAGGCGACCATGACCGCCGTCCGGCTCGCGCGGGGCTTCACGTCCCGGAACCTGATCGTCAAGTTCGCGGGCTGCTACCACGGGCACGTGGACAGCCTCCTCGCGGCCGCCGGCTCGGGGGTCGCCACGCTTGCGCTGCCCGGTTCCGCCGGCGTCACGGAGGCGACGACCGCGGAGACGCTCGTGCTGCCGTACAACGACGTCGAAGCCGTCGAGGAGGCCTTCCGCACGCACGGCGAGCGCATCGCCGCCGTCATCACCGAAGCCGCTCCCGCGAACATGGGGGTCGTGACCCCGGCGCCGGGCTTCAACGCCTTCCTCAGCCGCATCACCTCCGAGCACGGCGCGCTGTTCATCGTCGACGAGGTCATGACCGGGTTCCGCACCCACCCGGGCGGGTACTGGAAGCTCACGGGCGGCGCCGACGACGCCGAGCACCCGTGGACACCGGACCTGCTGACCTTCGGGAAGGTCATCGGCGGCGGCATCCCGGCCGCGGCGCTCGGAGGGCGCGCGGACGTCATGAACTACCTCGCGCCGATCGGGCCGGTCTACCAGGCGGGCACCCTGTCGGGGAACCCGATCGCCATGGCGGCCGGCGTCGCGACCCTCACCGCCGCAACGGACGACGTCTACCGGCACGTCGACGCGCGCTCGCTCGAGGTCGGCGATGCCCTCACCGCTGAGCTCGCGAAGGCCGGCGTCGACCACTCCATCCAGCGGGCAGGGAACCTCTTCAGCGTCGCGTTCGGCACCGCCGAGCACGGCGTGCGGAACTACGCCGACGCCCAGGGGCAGGAGGCGTTCCGCTACAGGCCCTTCTTCCACTCCATGCTCGACTCGGGCGTGTACCTCCCGCCGTCCGTGTACGAGGCGTGGTTCCTCTCCGCGGCGCACGACGCCGCCGCCATGGAGCGCATCCACGCCGCCCTTCCGGCGGCCGCGCGGGCAGCAGCGGAGGCCGTGCCGGTCGACTAGCTGAACTGGTCGACCGGCTGTGCTGGTCGATCGTCGGCCCGGTCCGACTGCTGTCCGGGGGCGCCGGCGACGACGGGCCACGCCCGCTCGATGACGGCGTCGGGCTCCGTCCGGCGGAGATACTCCTCGAAGTTCGCCGCCTGCCGATCGGCCCAGACGACGAGTGAGGCATGCAGATCCGTGGCGGGCCGCCGGAGGAACGCGAACCGCTCGGCGAGAACCGCACCGACCCGGAGCGTCGCGAGGACGTCGGCCGCCGACGTGTGTGCGTTCTCGAACGGGATGGCGTAGTGCTCGCACACGGCCGTCAGGGTCCGCTTGCCGCGCCGGTACCGGTCCGCCTGCTTGTCCATGATGTAGGGGTCGATCACGGGCGAGGGCACCGGGACCCGGGCTGCGTGGCGGCGCCCCTCCTGCGCCAGCACCGTGAAGTCGTACCGGGCGTTGAAGGCCAGCACGGGGATGCCGGCGGAGAAGAAGCGCGCCAGGACGGCCGAGATCCCGTGGGCGACCTCCGCGGCCGGCAGGCCGTGCGCCTGCGCGTGTGCCGTCGTGATGCTATGGATCGCCGCGGCGCCCTCCGGGATGTCGATACCCGGATCAGCCAGCCACTCATGGTGCTCGAGCACGTCCCCGTCGCCGTCGACGAGCACGATCGTCGCGGTGACGATGCGCGCGGTCAGCGGATCCCGCCCCGTCGTCTCGAGGTCGAACCCGGCCCTCGGGCCTTCGTGCCAGCTCGTCATGGGACCACCGTACGGGCGGGCTCCGACCAAATAGGCGTGCGGCCTGCGCGGCCCGCCGGGCTAGGGTGGAGCGCATGGAGCGACGAGCCGGCGAGCATCCCGGCGGGCGGGGGCCCGTCCCGGATTCCGCCCTCGTCCCCGGCGCCGACCCGACGCCGCGGACCGACCCGGACGACTACTGCGAGGCCGTCCTCGCCGTGACCGCACTGATCCCCGCCGGGAAGGTGCTGACCTACGGGGACATCGCCGAACTCCTCGACCGCGGCGGGCCCCGCCAGGTCGGCAGGGCGCTGTCCCGCACCACCCGGGACGTCCCCTGGTGGCGTGTCCTGCGCGCCGGCGGCCACCCCCCGCACGGCCTGGCCCTGCGTGCCCGCGCACACTACGGGACCGAGGGCACGCCGCTCCGCGTGCCGCAGGGGAGCACCGACCCCGGCGAGTACCGCGTGGATCTGCGTTCCGCCCGCTGGTGGCCCACGGCGGAGGAACAGGCCGTCCTCGACGACGTCGGCGCGTCCCTGCGACGCGCCGGTCCCTGACGCCGGGGCCCGTTGCGATGCCCCTGTTTGTCCGTGGCGTGTGATGGTCTTGATCCATGACCAGCACTCTTCCTGACGCTCCGTCGACAGCCCTCGGCGACGGCGCCGCCACGGCCTCCGCGGAAGGGTACGCCGACGTGCTCCGGTCGCTGACGGACGTGACCGGTCAGGTGCTGGTCCTCGGTGCGCCGGGCAGTGGCAAGTCGTCCCTGCTCACCGACCTCGCCGTCGCCCGTATCGGGGCGGGGACCGTGGCGCCGGAAGGCCTGCTCCTCCTCGGTCCCACCCGCGCGGCCTCGACGCGGCTCCGGGACGAACTGACCGCCAAACTCGACCGCAGCATCAGCACGGCGCCCGCCCGCACCTGGGCGTCCTACGCCTTCGACCTCATCCGCCGGGCCAGGGCCGAAGGCCGCACCCCCGCCATCACCCGTGCACCGAGGCTGCTCTCGGGCGCCGAACAGGACCTCATCATCAAGGAGCTCCTCTCCGGCCACGGACGCGACGGCGCTCCGGGACTCGACTGGCCCTCCGGCCTCGCCCTCGCCCTGCCGACCCGCGGCTTCCGGCAGGAGATCCGCGACCTCTTCGACCGCGTGAGCGAGTACGGGGTCCCCGCCGAGGAGCTCTCCGCCTGGGGCGAGCGGTTCGACCGCCCGGACTGGGTCGCAGCGGCCGCTCTCTACCGCGAATACCGCGACGTCCTGGACCTCCGCATGCCCGAGGCCTTCGACCCGGCCGGCATCCTCACCGCCGCCCGCGAGATCCTCGAGACGGACCGCGACTTCCTCGACCGGGAGCGGGGGCGCCTGCAGCTGATCCTCGTGGACGACTACCAGGAGGCGAACCCCGCCGTCCATGCCCTGCTGGGGCTCATCGGGGCAGGCAACGACGTCGTCATCACCTCCTGCCCGGACGTGGTGGCGCAGGGCTTCCGCGGAGCACGCCCCGAACTCACCGGACGCCTGTCCACCCTCTTCCGCCGCGGGGGCGGCCTGACCACGGTCACCCTGCCGGGGTCGCTGACCCTCCACGGCCCGCTCGCCGGGGCGTGGAGCAACGTCGCGGCGCGCATCGCGACCACGGGCATCAGCACGGCCTACCGGAACGTGGAGGCTCCTCGAACCGACGGCACGACGACGGACGGCCCGGCCATGTCCGCCCACGTCCTCGACAGCGCCTTCCACGAACAGCGGTTCATCACCCAGCGCGTGCTCGAGGCGCACCTGTTCGGGGAGCGCAGCCTCGACGACATCGCCGTGATCGTCCGCAACGGTGCGCAGGTGTCCGCGGTGCAGCGGTTCCTCACGGCCCAGGGCATCGCCGTGAACGTCCCCGCCGCGGAGACCGCCATCCGGGAGGAACCGGCCGTGCGCCCCCTGCTCGAGCTGTTCGCCGTCGTCGTCGGCCGCACCGAACTCGACACGGAGCTGTGCATCTCGCTGCTCACCTCGCGGATCGGCGGGGCGGGCAGCCTGGATCTCCGGCGCCTGCGCCAGATCCTCCGGCGGACCGAGCTGCAGGAGGGCGGGGGGCGGACGAGCGATGAACTCCTCACCGCCCTGTTCTCCGCGCCGGAGCAGATTGCCGCCCTGCCGTCCGAGGGAGCGCCGGTCCGGCGTCTGGCCCGCATGCTGGAGGCGGGGCGGTCCGCGGCCGCCGATCCCGGACGCGATCCCGAGACCGTCCTGTGGGCGCTGTGGTCCGCCTCGGGGCTCGCGCAGCAGTGGTCGGCCGCAGCCCTGTCCGAGGGGCCGTCCTCGAGCCGCGCCGACCGCGACCTCGACGCGATGATGGCCCTCTTCCAGACCGCGGAGCGATTCGTGGAACAGATGCCCGGCGCCGACCCGGAACTGTTCCTGGACTACATCCTCAGCCAGGACATCCCCATGGACACCCTGACGACGCGCATCGCCCGCCAGGCGTCGGTGTCGGTCCTGACGCCCGCGAGTGCCGCCGGCAGGCACTGGCCGCTCGTGATCGTGGCGGGTGTGCAGGACGGCGTCTGGCCCAATCTCCGGTTGCGGGGAGAACTCCTCGGATCGGGTGAACTGCGTGCGCTGCTCGACTACGGGGAATCGTTCCGCAGCAACCGGGACCCGGTGTCCCTGCTGCAGGACATCCGGTTCGACGAGCTGCGGACCTTCTCGCTCGCCGTCTCCCGGGCCACGCAGGAGCTGGTGTGCTGCGCCGTCGCCTCCCAGGACGAGCAGCCCTCACCGTTCCTCGACGTGCTCGACCCCCTGCCGCCCGGCATCGCAGCGCGACCGCGCACCGAGGTCCTGCGCCCCCTCACCCTCCGCGCGCTCGTCGCCGAGCTGCGGAAGTTCGCGCAGGACCCGCAGGCGAGCCCGGCCCTGTCCACGGAGGCCGCCCGGCACCTCGGGCGCATGGCAATGCTGGAGCCGCCGGTGCCGGGAGCGCATCCGGCCCGGTGGTGGGGCGTGCTCGGCATGACCAGCGAGGACCCGGTGGTGCCGATGGACCAGCCGATCCCGGTATCGCCCTCCAAGGTCGAGTCCGTGCTCGCCTCGCCCCTGAGCTGGTTCGTCTCCGCCGCGGGCGGGGAGCGGACCACCGACTTCGCCCGGTCCCTCGGCACGCTCGTCCACCAGATCGCCCAGGACCTCCCGGAGGCCACCGGCACCGAGTACGTGCGGGAGCTCGAACGGCGCTGGCCGCAGCTGGGGATCAAGGACACCTGGGAGGGCCGGTCCGACTTCCGGCGCGCCGAGACCATGGTGCGGAAGCTCGCCGCCTACGTGCTCTCCATGCGGAAGGACGGACGCAGCCTGCTGGCCACGGAGGTCGACTTCGCGGTCGAGCTCGAGCTCCGCCTGGCGGACGCCGAACGGCTCGTGCGCCTGCGCGGGCAGATCGACCGGCTGGAGGTCGACGCCGACGGTCGCTTCGTCGTCGTCGACCTCAAGACGGGCAGGAGCTCGCCCGCGCAGGCGGACATCCCACGCCACCCGCAGCTCGCCGCCTACCAGACGGCCCTGGCCGCGGGTGCCCGGTTCGGCGACCAGGACACGGACGGCACACCGGACGCCCCACAGGCCGCGCCCGAGGAGGCCGCGAACACCGGAGGCACCGCACCGGGGGGCGCTGCACTGGTCCAGCTGGGCACGAAGGCCAAGGGGGTCGCGGTGCAGGTGCAGCCCCCGGTGGGACCGGAGGACACCTGGGCGAGGACGATGATCGAGGACGCCGCCGCGCTGATGTCCGCCGCGACGTTCGACACCGTCCACGACCCCCGCCGGTCGGGGTTCGGCGGCAGCGGATGCCGGCTGCCCGAAGTCTGCCCCCTGTGCGAAGAGGGAAAGCAGGTGACGCAGTAGTGGCCGCTGCACGACGGGCAGCACGGTATTCGGCCCGGGCACTCGCGGAGCTGCTGCACACGGACCCGGATGCCCCCGTCCAGTACCCGACCGACGATCAGGCACGCGTCATCGAGGCACCCCTGGAGCCGCTGCTGGTCATCGCCGGCGCGGGCTCGGGGAAGACCAAGACCATGGCGGACAGGGTCGTCTGGCTCGTGGCCAACGACCTCGTGCGCCCCGAACAGGTCCTCGGCGTCACCTTCACCCGGAAGGCCGCCGGAGAGCTGGCGTCGAGGGTCCGGCAGCGGCTGGCCCAGCTCTACGCCGCACTCGCGCAGGACGCCCCTGCACCCGCGGGCGGGGACGCTCTGGACCGGCTCGATCCCACCATCTCCACCTACCACTCCTTCGCCAACGGGATCGTCCAGGACTACGGGCTGCGCATCGGTGTGGAGCGTGATTCGGTGATGCTCGGGACCGCCCAGTCCTGGCAGCTCGCGCACGCCGTCGTCGAGGCCTACGACGGCGACTGGGAGCACTTCACGGCAGCGAAGAGCACGCTCGTGAAGGCGGTGCTCGGCATGGCGGGGGAGTGCGCCGAACACCTGGTCAGCCCGGCCACGGTCCGGGAAGAACTCCGCCGCCACGTCGAGCACGTGGCCACCCGGCCGTACGTCGCAGGATCGGGCAGGGCAGCGACGCAGAAGGTCCAGGACCTGCTGGACAAGCTGCGCACCCGCATCACCGTCACCGAACTGGTCGAGCACTACGCCGCCGCGAAGCTCGCACGCAGGCAGCTCGACTTCGGCGACCTCGTCTCGCTCGCGGCCAGGATCGCCCGCGACATCCCGGAGGCCGGGGCGATGGAGCGGGAGAAGTACCGGGTGGTGCTGCTGGACGAGTTCCAGGACACCTCGCACGCCCAGATGGTCCTGTTCTCACGCCTGTTCGCCGACGGGCGTTCCGTCACCGCGGTCGGCGACCCCCACCAGTCCATCTACGGGTTCCGGGGCGCGTCCGCAGGGCAGCTCGGCACCTTCCGCACCGCGTTCCCGCGGGTGACCCCCGAGAGCCGTGCGCCGTCGGAGGTGGCGCACCTGTCGGTCGCCTGGCGGAACGCGATCTCCATCCTCGAAGCCGCGAACACGGTGTCGGCTCCGCTCAACGTGCCGGCGCCGTGGCTCCGCAACACCACCGTCCAACAGGTCCCCGGACTCGTGGCGCGGCCCGGGGCGCCCCTCGGCGAGGTCCTGCTGGGGCGGTTCCTCACGGATGCGCCCGCTGCCGGGCAGGCTGCGCCGAGCAGCTCCGACGCCGCCCCGGACGACCCCGCGGGAGCCGACGGGCAGCCGACCGTCGGTCCGCAGACCTCGCTCAGCGAGGCCGAGGCCGTCGCCCGCGAGGCCCTGAGGCAGCGCCGGCGCAGCTTCGAGACGGACGACGACGGGTCGCCGCTCCGGCCCACCATGGCCGTGCTGTGCCGTGGGCGCAAGCAGTTCGAGCCGATCCGGCGGGAACTGGAGCGTGCCGGCATCCCGGTGCAGGTCGTCGGGCTCGGCGGCCTGCTGCGCACCCCCGAGATCGTCGACCTGCTCGCCACCCTGAGGGTCCTCGGCGACCCGGACCGCTCCGACTCGATGCTGAGGCTGCTGTCCGGCGCGCGCTGGCGGCTCGGCCCGGCGGACCTGATGGCCCTCGGGGACTGGTCCCGGCAACTGGCCCGGACGCGTGAGGCCATGTTCCGCCGGGGCGGCCCGTCCGCCGGAGAGCCGGAGGGCGAGCTCGACCGCGAGCAGGGCAGGGACGCCGTCGTGGCCCCCGACCTCGCCGAGGCGGGGAGCCTGGTCGAGGCCGTCGACTACCTCCCGCCGCTCGACTGGGTGTCGTCGGCCGGCAGGACCCTGAGCGGTACCGCCCGGCAGCGGCTCGAGCTCCTGCGCCACGAACTGCGCGGCCTCCGGAGCTTCGTGGGCGATGACCTGGGCAGCATGATCGGCGAGGTCGAGCGCACGATCCTGCTGGACATCGAGGTGGCCGCGAAGCCGGGTGTGAGCATCCACGAGGCACGCCGCAACCTCGACGCCTTCACCGAGGCCGTCGCCGGCTTCGTGTCCACCGCGGAGCGCGTCGACCTGCCCGCGTTCCTCGCCTGGCTCGAGGCCGCGGACCAGGAGGAGGACGGACTGCCGGTGACGCAGCTCGAAGCGAGCCGTGACGCGGTCCAGCTCCTCACCGTGCACGCCTCCAAGGGCCTGGAATGGGACGTCGTGTTCGTGCCCGGCCTCAACGACGGCTCGTTCCCGAGCGGCAAGGACTCGCGCTGGAGCAGCGGCGACTCCGCCATCCCCTGGCCCCTGCGTGGCGATGCGCCCGAACTGCCGCAGTGGGACTGGGAGCAGCAGGACCAGAAGGAATGGCTCGCCAGCGAGACGGAGTTCACCGGAGAGGCGCGGGCGCACGCCGAACGCGAGGAACGCCGGCTCGCCTACGTTGCATTCACCCGCGCGAAGCACGCCCTGGTGTGCACGTCCTCGGCGTGGGGCGGCGGGCGGTCGAAACCGTCGGCGCCGTCCTCCTACCTGGCGGACCTCGTGGCGCTCGCCGAATCCGGGACGGCCGGCGTCGTCCTGCCGCACTGGCTCCCGGAAGGGGAGGAGGGGGACGCGAACCCGGCGAACGCGAGCCCGGAGCGGGCACGGTGGCCGTTCGATCCGCTCGGCATCCGGCGGCCGTCCATCGACCACGCGGCACAGGCGGTCCTCGAGCAGGCCGCAGCACCCACGCCCGAGACCGAACCGGACGCCGGTCGCTGGGGTCGGGAGGTCCGGCTCGCCCTGGCGCGGCAGGCCCGGGAGCGGGAACGGATACCCCTCGCCCTGCCCTCGCACATCTCCGCCTCGACCCTGGTGGAACTGCGCGAGGACGCGGCCGCAGTCATGCAGCAACTGCGGCGGCCGCTGCCCCGGCGACCGGGGTCGGCCGCCCGCAAGGGCACCGCGTTCCATGCCTGGATCGAGGAGTTCTACGGGGCCGGCGGGATGCTCGACCTCGGCGAGTACCCCGGCGGTGCGGATTCGCATGTCGACGAGACCCTCGGACTGACGGACATGGCGGCGATCTTCGAGCAGTCCGAGTGGGCCCTGCGGGAGCCCGCGGCGATCGAGGCGCCCATCGAGACGAAGATCGGCGGCATTGTGGTGCGTGGCCGGGTGGACGCGGTGTTCCGCGACGCCGACGGCGGATGGGACCTCATCGACTGGAAGACGGGACGGCCGCCGTCGCCGGACCGGCGCGCAGCCAAGGCGGTCCAGCTCGCCGTCTACCGGCTCGCGTGGTCGCGGCTGAAGGAGGTGCCCCTCGAGAAGGTCCGCGCGGCGTTCTTCTACGTCGCCGACAACCTGGTGGTCCGGCCCCACGATCTCGCCGATGCCGGGGAACTCGAGAGGATCATCCGGGCGGCCGGCCCGGCCGGCTCCTGAGCACGGGCGCAGGCGGGCGTACCCGCATGCGTCGCTCGTCCCCGGGACCCCTGTCCCGTCTGGACGACGTCGGGGCGACGGCGGACGGCAGGTGGGCCGGAGGGGTCAGCGCCGGGCCTGGACGATCGGCAGGGCGGAGGTGGCGACGTCGTCCGGGGACCCCGTTCCGGGGTCGGTGCCCGTCAGCACCGTGACCTTCGACGAGGTCGTGACAGGCCGCTGACGCCCCGCCGTGAGGCGGGCGTGCGCCAGCGAGGATCCGGAGGGGGTCCCATGGTCGCGGCGCCGGTCGTCCTCGGTCGGCGCCGCATGGAGATGCGCCCGGTTGGCTTCGGCCTTCGGGTCGAAGAGGTGGCTGCCGGTGCGCTCCGGAGCAGGGGCACCGTCCACGGCCGGAGCCCCGGCTTGCCCCGACGGCCGCTCGTCATCCGCGGCACGGGATCCGCCTACGGACGCCGGATCGTGCGTGCCGCGGTGGCCGGCCCCGACGGTGTCGACGCCCCCTGCACCGCTGGTCGGGCGGAGCGATGCTTCGCCGGTGACCGACCCAGCATCCTCGGGCGCATCATCGGAAGCCTCCTCGGACCCCGACGGGAGGTGCGCGCCGTCCGCGTCCGTGCCCAGTTCGTCGCCCCACTCGAGGCGCTGCTCGTGCTCGTGCCGTGCCCGTTCCGCGGCCTCGTGCTGTTCGCGCTCGATCGATTCCACGTCGGCTTCGAGCGTGGCGAGCATGTCCTCCGCCTCGTCGATCATGCCGGCGTCCTCGAGGGCCATCCCTCGGACCAGCCACTGCGCCAGGGCGAACTCCGCGGCGAGCGCAGCGCGGCGGGACAGGTGGGGATCGACGGCGGTGGCCCTTGCGGCCGCGTAGGCCGCATACACGGCGTCGACGAACGCGGTGTCCTCGGCCGCGGCGAGCCAGGCGAAGTCCTCGGCGGGATCGCCGACGCACAGGTCCGTCCACCCGGTCACGGCCGAGACGCGACCCGCGGCGATGAGGAGGTGGTCCTCGTGGAGGTCGCCATGGACCACGGTCGGGCTGAACCGCCAGAGGGCGACGTCCTCGAGCGCGTGCTCCCAGCGGCGCAGCAGGATGGAGGGGATCCTCCCGGTGGTCGCGGCCTGGTCCAGCTCGTTCAGTTTGCGCTGGCGGTACTCGTCGGCCTCGTACCCGGGCAGGTCCGCGCGCTGCACCATCTCCGGCGGCAACGTGTGGATCGCGGCGATCACGCGGCCGAGTTCCTCCGCCATCGCGGACCCGCCGGCGGTGAGCGCGTCGAGCGATCGGGTGGTGCCGGCCAGGTGCGAATACACGAAGGTGCTGAGCTCACCCTGGCGGACGCTGCCGGCCATGTGCGGGATGAGGAACGGCAGCTCCGCCTTGACGGCGGGGGTGAAGGCACGCAGGGCCTGCAACTCGGTCTCGAGGCGCATGCTGGCCTCCGCGTGCCGGGGCGAGCGGACCCTCCACTGCTTCCCCGCATCGTCGACGAGCAGGGCGGCGTCGAAGTCCGCGGCGTCGTCGGGGGCGCCGGCGACGCCGGTCGGAGCGAGGCCAGGTACTGCGGCGCTGGCGATGGCTGCAAGTTCCATGGGTGTCCGTTTCACAAGATCAACCGTAGGGCGTTCCAGCTCCGGCCGCTCGCAGCTGTTCGGCGAGTCGCCGGATGCACCACTCGTGTCGGGCCCCGCACTACTCCTCCACCGGGGTTCCGGTGAATGGGATTTGGGAGTGCAAGAACGTACCGTAGAACCATGACCGATCCACTCCGGGCCCTCGTGCTCCCTCCCCTCGGATCGCTGCCACTGTCACGTGCCGCCACGGACCGGGACGGCGAGGCCCGGCCCACCGAACACTTCCTCGACGACCTGTGGGCGTCGGCGGACACACGGGTCCTGCCGCTCGCCCGCGGGAAGGCCCCCGTCGTCGGGAACGCCCTCCGTCTCCTCGGTCCCGCGGACCTCGCCCGCCCGGCCATGGTCGTCTACCTCGGCCGCGTCGACGAGGGGTTCGCCGATGCGGGGCGGCGCGTCGTCCTGGCCGTGTTCGACGAGGAGGACGCCGCCGTCGCGCCCCTCGGCCAGTGGCTCGGCCTGCGCGAGATCGCGGCGTCGCTCGACGCGCGCGATACCGGCCTGTTCGTGGCGGGTGCCGCGATCGCCAACTGGCACGCGACCCACACCCACTGCCCCCGCTGCGGTGCCGCCACGGTTCCCACCCACGCCGGCTGGGTGAGGCGGTGCCCGAGGGACGGGTCCGAGCATTACCCGCGCACGGACCCCGCCATCATCGTCTCCATCATCGACGACGACGACCGCATCCTGCTCGGCTCCGCCGTCGCCTGGCCCGAGGACCGCTACTCGACGCTGGCCGGTTTCGTCGAACCCGGTGAGTCGCTCGAGGCCGCCGTCGTCCGCGAGGTCGGGGAGGAATCCGGGATCCGGGTCGAATCCCCGGAGTACCTCGGCTCCCAGCCCTGGCCGTTCCCGGCATCCCTGATGGTCGGCTTCACCGCACGGGCCGCGAACACCGATGCCGTACCCGACCGCGAGGAGGTGCGGTCGCTGCGGTGGTTCACGCGGGAGGAACTCTTCGCCGAGGTGCGCGACGAGAAGATCGTCGTGGCGGGCGGCGTCTCCATCGCGCGGGCGATGATCGAGCGGTGGTACGGCGGGCCGCTGGACGAGGAGCCATCGGAGGCGCGTCCCTAGTGTCCGGACAACTGCTCGAGGACAGCATCCTCGAGGGACTCGACGACGAACAGCGGACGGTGGCCAGCACTCTGTCCGGACCGCTGTGCGTGCTCGCCGGAGCAGGTACGGGCAAGACCCGCGCCATCACCCACCGCATCGCGTACGGCGTGCACACCGGCGTCTACAAGCCGCAGCAGGTCCTCGCCGTGACCTTCACCGCGCGGGCCGCGGCGGAGATGCGCACACGGCTCCGCGACCTCGGGGCCGGCGGGGTCCAGGCGCGGACCTTCCACGCGGCGGCGCTCCGGCAGCTGCAGTACTTCTGGCCGCAGGCCGTCGGCGGCCCGCTGCCGGCCCTCGTGGACCACAAGGCCCAGCTGATCGCGGAGTCGGCGCGCCGGCTGCGCCTGTCGACCGACCGCGCCGCGATCCGCGACGTCGCCGCGGAGATCGAGTGGGCCAAGGTCTCGATGCTCACCCCCGACGCCTACGCCGGGGCCGCCGCCGGCCGGGCGGAACCGGCGGGCATGGACCTCATCACGGTGTCCCGGATCTTCTCGGCGTACGAGGATCTGAAGATCGACCGCAACCTCATCGACTTCGAGGACGTCCTGCTGACGACCGTCGCCATCCTCGAGGAGGACGAGAAGGTGGCGGCGACGGTGCGGGCGCAGTACCGCCAGTTCGTGGTCGACGAATACCAGGACGTCTCCCCGCTCCAGCAGCGCCTGCTCGATCTGTGGCTCGGCGAGCGTCGCGACCTGTGCGTCGTGGGTGATGCCAGCCAGACCATCTACTCCTTCACCGGCGCCACCTCACGCCACCTCCTCGATTTCACCAAGCGCTACGAGGGTGCCCAGGTGGTCAGGCTGGTGCGCGACTACCGCTCCACACCCCAGGTGGTGCGCGCCGCCAACACGCTGCTCGCCGCGCGGGGCACCGAGGTGGACCGACGCGCGGGCGAGACGACCTGGTCGGCCCCGCTCGAACTCGTCGCCCAGCGCCCTGCCGGCCCCGAGCCGGTGTACACGGAGTGCACCGACGACGACGCCGAGGCGGCCGAGTGCGCCCGGCGCATCGGTCTCCTGCTGGGCCAGGGCGTCAAGGCGAGCGAGATCGCCATCCTCTACCGCACGAACGGGCAGTCCGAGGCCTACGAGCAGGCGCTCGCCAGCGCCGGCATCGGATACCAACTGCGCGGCGGCGAGCGGTTCTTCCAGCGGCGTGAGGTCCGCGACGGGCTGCTACAGCTCCGGGCCGCGGCACGCACCCAGGGCGACGACGACGTGCCGCAGCAGGTCCGCGATGTCCTCGCGTCCCTCGGCTACACCTCCGTCGCCCCGCAGAACTCCGGCGCCGTCCGCGAGAAATGGGAATCGCTGGCCGCCCTCGTGGGGCTCGCCGACGAGCTCAGCAGGGTCCGCGGCGAGGCCTTCACGCTGCAGACGTTCGTGGCCGAACTCGAGGAGCGGGCCGCGGCGCAGCACGCCCCGACCGTCCAGGGTGTGACCCTCGCGTCCCTCCACTCGGCGAAGGGCCTCGAATGGGACGCCGTCTTCCTCGTGGGGCTGAGCGAGGGGCTCATGCCGATCTCGTTCGCGGACACGCAGGAAGGCATCGACGAGGAGCGGCGGCTGCTGTACGTGGGCATCACACGCGCCCGGATCCACCTGTCGATGTCGTGGTCGACGTCCAGGTCCGCGGGCGGACGCGCCACCCGGAAACCCTCGCGCTTCCTCGATGCACTGCGGCCCGCGACCACCGGCCAGGCATCCTTCCGTCAGCCACGGGCGAAGGCCACCCGCAAGTCCTCCGGGCCGGCGGTCTGCCGCGTGTGCAAGCGGCCGCTGCTCACGGGTGCCGAGCGCAAGATCGGTCGCTGCAGCGACTGCCCGGCCACCTACGAGGAGGAGACCTTCGACGCGCTGCGCGCCTGGCGGCTCGCGGAGTCGAAGGAGAAGGACGTCCCCGCCTTCGTGGTGTTCACGGACGCGACGCTCGTGGCCATCGCCGAGGCGCGGCCGCAGACCCTCGACGAACTCGGCGATCTCGCCGGCGTCGGTTCCGCGAAGCTCGAGCGGTACGGCGAAGCGGTCCTGGAGATCATCAGTGACACCGCCTGACACAGGCGGGCCGCCTCACCCCGCGCGGCTTCCGGTCGAGGTCAGACGGTCGGCACGGCGGAAGCGCACGGTGAGCGCGGACATCCGCGACGGCGTGCTGCGGGTCTCCATCCCGGGCCATTTCTCGCCCGGCCAGGAGCGCCACTGGGTGGAGCGCATGGTGGAACGGATGTCCGCGAAGTACCTCGCACAGCCGGCCGTCGACGACGAAGCCACATCCGCGCTGCAGCGGAGAGCCGAGGCCCTGGCCCGGCAGTACCTCGGTGGCAGGGGAGTGCCGAGCACGATCGGCTGGGTCACCAACCAGAACACCCGGTGGGCCTCCGCCACGCCCGCCCACCGCACCGTCCGCCTCTCGCATCGGCTGCAGGGCATGCCGGAGTGGGTCGTCGACTACGTGATCCTGCACGAGATGGCCCACCTGATCGAACCCTCGCACAGCGCCGCCTTCTGGGACCTGCTGACGTCCTACCCCAGCACCGAGACCGCCAAGGCGTTCCTCGACGGCGCCGCCTTCGCAGCGCACCGCAACCTCACGGGAACACCTGAGGAGTTCTAGGGCCCGGGTCATCCCGATCATCGGGAACGAGCCGCCCGGTGTCGACGCACAGGGGCGCCGCCCGGGCGGCCGCCGGCGACGTCAGCGCCTGGCGTCGCCGTCCGGGGCGGGCCCGTCACCCTGCGGATCGTCGGCGGGCCCGTCCGCCGGCCCGCCGTCGGACGGGTGGCCGGCCCCGTCGTCGGACCGACCGGCGGGCGAGGCGCCGTCGGGACCGGGCGTGGGCGTTCCGTCCCCGGTTGCCGTGCCCCCGGAGGCGTCAGGCGCTTCCTCGCCCGGTTCCTCCCCCTCCGGCTCCTCGAAGCCTCCGGACAGGAGCCGCTGGAGGGCCGCGTCGACGTCGGCGTCGGAGGAGTCGAGCAGCCGACGTCGTCCCGCGAAGCCTGCGGGATCGTCGAGGTCCTCAGCGGTGGGCAGCAGATCGGGATGCTGCCACAGGGCGTCGCGCCCCTCGATGCCGCGTTCCTCGGTGAGGAGGGACCACAGGGCCGCGGCGTCGCGCAGCCTGCGCGGCCTCAGCTCGAGTCCCACCAGCGAGGCGAAGGCGTGCTCGGCCGGGCCGCCGGTGGCCCGACGGCGACGGAGCATCTCCCGCAAGGCACCCGCCGACGGCAGATTCGCCGCCGCTGCGGCGGTCATCTCGTCCACCCACCCCTCCACGAGGGCGAGGGTGGTCTCGAGCCGCACGAGGGCGGCGTCCTGCTCAGGGGTCCTCTCCGGCATGAAGACGCCCTGCGACAGGGCGCCCTGGAGGCTCTCGGGGTTGGTGGGGTCGATGTCACGGGCGGCTTCCTCGATCTTGCCCATGTCGATGTGGATGCCCCGGGCATAACGCTCGATGCTGCCAAGGAGGTGGCCCGTGAGCCAGGGAATATGCGTGAAGAGCCGGACGTGCGCCGCCTCGCGCACCGCGAGGAACAACTGGACTTCCTGCTCGGGGATGTCGAGTCCCGCACCGAACGCCGCCACGTTGGCCGGGAGGAGGGCCATCCGCCCGTCGGCGAGGGGGACACCGATGTCCGTCGACCCGACGACGTCCTTCGACAGCGCACCGACGGCCTGCCCCAGCTGCATCCCGAACATCGCGCCGCCCACGTTCTGGAGCATCGAGGCGGGACCGCCCATCATGCCCATCATCGACTTCATCTCGTCGGGAAGCTGCCCGGTGATGGCATCGGAGAGGGCCTTGGCGATGCTCGTCGCCACGGGCTCGGTGAGCCGACGCCAGGTGGCCATCGTGGCCTCGACCCATTCGGCGCGCGACCACGCACGGCCGAGCTGTCCGGTGCTCGGGAACTCTGTCACGGGATCGAGCCACAGCTCGGCGAGTTTCAGTGACTCGTCGACGCTCCGGCGCTGGAGCGAGGTGACCGAGGGATCGTTGTCCGATGCCGCCACCCGCCGGGCCTGCTCATGGGCCATCTGCCAGTTCACGGGTCCCTCGCTCGGCGCGGAGAACATCGCCTGGACCTGCTGCATCATCATCGCCATCGCCGCAGGATCGGAGGGGAGCCCGGCCGCCTTCGCGATCTCCTGGGGGTCGAAGCCCCCGGCCCCGCCGCCGAACATCTTTGCCAGCATTTCGGACAGCGGATCCTGGGGTGTGTCGTCGTCGTCGTTCGAAGGGTTGGATGGGTTGGTCACTGATACCACCGGTCCTGGGGAGTAGCTTGGGGATCCGGGCAGGAGGGGGTTTCCGCTCCCGCCGGCTGTTGGATACACGCTACCGGCACGGCATCGCCGCTGTCCCTCGGGCCGTCGGCCGTTCGCTGAGGGCAAAGCCCACCCCGGGGTTCGGGCAGCAGTCGACGGCGCCGGGAAGGGCCGGGGCGGCGGACGGACGGCATCCTCCCGGATCGACCCCGGCCTGAGCGTCTACTCTAAGTAAGCCGGAAGACGCTGATCGCGCCGTCGCACGGCACGCGCCTACAGAGAGAAGCACAGTGACGCAGCCTGTCCACTTCGAGACGTACAGCCCCGAGGGACCCGCCCGGCCGAGGGATCCGCGCTTCCGCGCCATGGCCGTCTCCGGGAGCCTCGCCGTCGTCCTGTGCGCGACCGCCGTGCTGCTGCCGTCGCCCTACATCATCGAATCGCCCGGCCCCACCTTCAACACCATCGGGGAGGTCGACGGCCAGGCGCTCATCCGGGTGGAGGGGAGGGAGAGCTTCCCCCCCGAGGGCGAGCTCGATCTCACCACCGTCCTCGTCAGCGGTGGTCCGAACGGCCGGGTGAACGTCCTCGACACCTTCCGGGCCTGGGCTGATCCGGACATGGACGTCCTGCCGGAGCAGCTGGTGTACCCGGAAGGGACGACCTCCTCCGACGTCCAGGAGCGGAACGCCGTAGCCATGACGTCGTCGCAGGAATCGGCGATCGCCGCGGCCCTCTCCCACGAGGGGATCGAGTTCACCGAGGAGCTGTCCGTCGCGGGGCTGGCGGATGATTCCGCGTCGGAGGGCATCCTGGAGGTCGGGGACATCCTGCGCACCATCGACGGGCGCGGGATCGAGAACATCGAGACCCTCCGCAGTGTGCTGGCCCAGGCGGGCGGCGCTGCCGCCACCCTGGGGATCGTCCGGGACGGTGCGGAGATGGAGGTCGCAGTCACGCCGAAGGAATCGGCCGAGGGGGAGTTCCAGCTGGGTGTCCTGCTCGCCTCCACCTTCGATTTCCCCTTCGACGTGTCCATCCAGCTCGACAACGTGGGTGGTCCCTCGGCCGGCACCATGTTCGCCCTCGGAATCGTCGACAACCTGACGGAGGGCGACCTCACGGGCGGCAGGCACTTCGCGGGCACCGGCACGATCGACTCCGGCGGCGTCGTCGGGCCGATCGGTGGGATCGCCCAGAAGCTCGTCGGGGCCCGAGCCGGTGGGGCGGACTTCTTCCTGGCACCCGCCGACAACTGCGACGAGGTCATCGGCAACATCCCTGAGGGCCTGACGGTCGTGAAGGTCGAGACGCTCGGCGACGCCGTCGACGCCGTCGAGACGTTGGGTGCCGGCGGCGATGCGTCCGACGTGCCCGCCTGCTGACGCTCCGCGAAACGGTGCAGCCGTCGCCCGGCCACCGCACGACACGGTTCGGTGACGATCCCGACGCCCTCGAGGCGGGGCGGGAACCTAATTGGTCGGGCCAAGCGTGAACAGGGCAGAATGAAATCACGAAGGGCCTGACTGTGCGCTCTCCTCTGCCCCCGCCCGGGCGGGGAGCGGTGCGCAGGACCGGTCGGCGTGACCCGCAGCAGCTAACGATGAGGTAGATGTGACATCCGGACCAGACCGTCCGTTCGGCAGTAGCCCGAGCCCAGCACGTGGAACCACCAGCAGGCGCCGCAGTCCGCTGATACCGACGATCATCGTCGTGGCGGTGATCGTCATCGCCTTCGTCTACCTGTCCCAGGTCTATGCTGACGTGCTCTGGTACAACCAGCTCGGGTTCCTCGAGGTCTTCGTGACGGAGAACCTGACGCGCATCGTCCTCTTCGTCGTCGCGTTCCTCGTCATGGCGGCGGCCGTGTACTTCAGCCTGCGCATCGCGTTCCGCAACAGGCCCATCTACGCGCCGGACAGTGCCATCCAGGACAATCTCAACAGGTACCAGGCGCAGCTCGAACCGATCCGCCGCCTGCTGATGCTCGGTATCCCCGTGGTCCTCGGAGCCTTCGCGGGCACGGCCGCCTCCTCACAGTGGCAGCAGGTCCTGCTGTTCATCAACCAGGAACCGTTCAACCGTCAGGACCCGGAGTTCGATCTGGACTACGCCTTCTACATGTTCACGCTGCCGTTCCTGAACTTCGTGACGGGGTTCCTGATCAGCGTGGTCATCATCAGCGCCATCGCGACGATCCTCACGCACTACCTCTACGGCGGCATCCGCCTCGAGGAGAAGGGCCTGTTCACGACCAAGGCGGCCCGCGTGCAGATCGCCGTCGTCGCCGCCCTCTTCCTGGTGCTGCAGGGCGTCAACTACTGGCTCGACCGCTACGACACCCTGCTGAACCAGGGCACCTGGGCCGGCGCGCTGTACACGGACGTCAATGCCGTCATCCCCACGAAGGCCATCCTCGCGGTGGCTGCGATCATCGTCGCCGCCCTGTTCGTGGCCTCCGCGTTCGTCGGCCGCTGGCGGCTGCCGCTGATCGGGACCGCGATGCTCATCATCACGGCGCTGCTCGCCGGCGGCGTGTACCCGGCGGTCGTGCAGCGCTTCCAGGTGCGTCCCTCCGAGCTCAGCCTCGAGGACGAGTTCATCGAACGGAACATCCAGCTCACGCGTGAGGCCTACGGGCTCGACCAGGTGGAGGTCGAGGCGTACTCACCGGAGTCGATCCCGGCCGCGGGCGCGCTGGGCGAGGACGGGGAAACCACCGCGAACATCCGCCTGCTCGACCCGAATCTGGTCTCTGATGCCTTCAGTCAGCTCCAGCAGTTCCGTCAGTACTACCAGTTCCCGCAGACCCTCAACGTCGACCGGTACGAGATCGACGGCGAAGTACAGGACACCGTGATCGCGGTGCGCGAGTTGGACACCAACGGTGTGCCGGACGGCTGGGTCAACGAGCACGTCTTCTACACGCACGGCTACGGTGTGGTCGCCGCAGCCGGCTCGACCGTGGAGCCCGACGGCCGCCCGTCCTTCCTGCAGTCCGGCATCCCCTCGACCGGTGTGCTGGGCGACGAGTCCACCTATGAGCCGCGCATCTACTTCGGCGAGGAATCCCCCGAGTACTCGGTCGTCGGAGCGCCGGAGGGCCAGGCCCCCGCCGAGATCGACCGGCCGCAGAACGAGAACTCCGACAACGAGTCCCGGACGACCTTCAGCGGAGAGGGCGGCCCCAACGTCGGCAACGCCTTCAACCGCCTCGTCTACGCCCTCAAGTTCCAGTCCACGGACCTGCTGCTGTCCGACCAGGTCAACGGCGATTCGCAGATCCTCTATGATCGCGATCCCGTGGACCGTGTGCGCAAGGTCGCTCCGTATCTGACGCTCGACGGCAACAGCTACCCCGCGATCGTGGACGGCCGCGTCAAGTGGATCATCGACGGGTACACCACCAGTGCCAGCTTCCCCTACTCGATGCAGCAGGAACTGGAGCAGGCGACGCAGGATTCGCAGACCGCGGAGGGCCTGGCCACGGCGCTGCCCGCGGAGCGCGTCAACTACATCAGGAACGCCGTGAAGGCCACCGTGGACGCGTACGACGGTTCCGTGAACCTGTACGCGTGGGACGATCAGGATCCGGTCCTGAAGTCGTGGCAGAACGTGTACCCGACCTCGCTGAAGCCCTACAGCGAGATGTCGGCCGACCTCATGGCGCACGTGCGGTACCCCGAGGACCTCTTCAAGGTGCAGCGGGAGCTCCTGGCGCGCTACCACGTCACCGACACCGACGCGTTCTACAACAACAGCGAGGCGTGGAGCGTACCCGCGGACCCCGGCGCGGGGTCCGACAGCACGACGACGGCGTCCACCCCGCGGCAGCCGCCGTTCTACCTCACGCTCCAGATGCCCAACCAGGAGGAGGCGGCGTTCTCGCTGACGACGCCGTACATCCCGTACGTGCCCGTGGGTCAGACGCCGCGGAACGTGCTGTACGGTTTCCTCGCGGCCAACGGTGACGCCGGCACGGGCGAGGACGGCGTCAAGAACGAGAACTACGGCAGGCTGACCCTGCTCGACAGCTCGGGCCAGGATTCCGTGGTCGGTCCCGGACAGGCCCAGAACCTCTTCAACTCGGACACGACCGTGTCGCAGGAGCTCAACCTGCTCCGGCAGGGTGCGTCCGAGGTCATCAACGGCAACCTCCTGACGCTGCCGATCGGCGGCGGGATCGCGTACGTGCAGCCCGTCTACGTCCAGTCCTCGGGCAGCTCGTCCTTCCCCGTCCTGCGGCGGGTCCTGGTCAGCTTCGGGGAGACCGTCGGGTTCGCACCGACCCTCGCCGAGGCACTGGACCAGGTGTTCGGCGGCAACTCGGGGGCCACGACCGGCGACGAGGAGAACGTCGGGGAGACCCCGGACGACCCGGCGGCGCCTCCGGCGGAGGGTGGGGACGGGGGAGCGACACCGTCGCCCGCACCCACGCCTTCCGAGGGCGGAACCCCCGGTGGCGCGACCGGAGACCCGGCCGCCGATCTGCGGGCAGCACTCGCCGACGCGAACAGCGCGATCCAGGACGGTAACGCCGCCCTCGAGTCGGGCGACTTCGCAGCCTATGGTGAGGCCCAGGACCGCCTGGAGCAGGCCATCCAGCGGGCGCTCGACGCCGAGGAACGCGGCGCGGCTGCGGCCGGACAGTAGCCCGAGCGCCCCGGGCAGCCGCCCGATTTGCTTCTCCACCCCGCGGCCGGTAACGTTAGTTACACGCCGCGGGGTGGAGCAGTTCGGTAGCTCGCTGGGCTCATAACCCAGAGGTCACAGGTTCAAATCCTGTCCCCGCAACGGAAAAGAAGTCCGGTCCACCATCTGGTGGGCCGGACTTCTTGCTTTCCCGGGCGCCCGCGCCCAAAGTGTCACGGCGCGGGCGTGCCTTCGATGGCGAGGATGGTGACGTCGACGTGGCCGACGGCCAGGCCGCTCGCCCTGATGACGTCGACGGCGACTTCCTGCACTTCACGGGCCAGGTCGAGCGCAGGTCTCGAGATGTTCGTCGCCAGCTCGACGTGCAGGTCCAGGACGCCGTCGGTGAGGGAGAGAACCAGCCCGTCGCGGGTAGCGACTGCCGGGGGCGGGGTGTCGGGCCGGACGTTCCGGTGGAGTTGGCTGACCGACGCGACTTTCCAGCGCGTCAGGACACTGCGCATGGTCGGTTCCAGGCGGACGACGCCCGGGTGCCGGCCGAGCGCGGTGCCGAGCGTGTCGGCGATGGAGTCGAGATCGACGACCCGCGCATGGAAGGGCTGCTCAGACGTCATAGAGATCCTCCACACCGATGTCGATCTGTTGCATGGTGATCCCCGTCTGCGCCTGCACGATGGTGCCGACCCGTTCGCGTAGCAGAGTCACGGTGGCGGGAATCCTCACCTGGGAGGACAGCGCGACGGTGAGCGTGATCCGCACGTCCTCGCCGTCGACCGCCGCCGTCGACGGCGGCCCTGCCGGTGAGGTCTGTGGTTCCCGGGTGCCGGCAATGGTGCATCGGCGAGCGCGGACGCCGGGCAGGGTGGAGGCAGCAAACCGGATCAGGCCGGTGAGTGCCTGTTCGCTGATGTCGATGGTCCCCCGAGGTGTGGTGCCAAGGGGAACACGTCGGCTGCGCCGTATCTCCGCCCGGGCGACCATCAGGATCGCTGCCCGCACTCGACGGCTCGGTCGCAGGGCCGGGTCACTGCGGTCACGGTCGCGCATGGACCTGGTGACCGCTTCGAGGTGCTCGAGGGCGGCTCGCGCGCTCTGACAATCCCGGCATGTTCGTTCGTGGATGCTGGCCGGTCGGTCGATGGATTCCCAGACATCGTCGATGATCCGTCCGCACCCCAATCGGGGCTGCCCCTCGTTCATCGCCATGGCTCCATCCCTTCTGCGAGAATCCGTCTGGTCCGGGCGATGCGCCCTCGAACCGTACTCTCCGGCAGTCGCACGATCGCTGCGATCTCGGTGTAGGAGAACTCATGGACATCGCGCAGTAGCCAGCAGGCCCGCGGACCGGCCGGGACTGCCCGCACGAGACAGGCAAGGGCCTGCATCTGCGCTTCCGCCTCGTAGCGCAGCGCCGGGTCCTGGCAGATCCCACCTCCGCGCGCATCCCATTGATTCCTGAGTTCGGCCTCTCCCACGGCGGAAGCGCCGTGGGAGCCACCGGGTACGGGCTCGTCGTCGAACGAGTCAGGGGCAGCCGGGTGGCGTCTGCGGCTTCGGAGGTTGTTGAAGCATTTGTTCGTGGCCGCACGGTAGAGCCAGGGGGTGAACGCCTGGGGGGCTGCAAGGTCCGGCAGGCCCCGCCGGGCGGCGATGAACGTCTCCTGCACGATGTCCTCGGCTTCCGCATAATCGTCGAGCATCCTGAAAGCCAACCGGAACACCCCGCCCTCATGGGTGGAGAGCAGCCATTCGAAGGCGTGGACATCGCCGTTCTGCGCTCGAGCGACGATGGTGAGCTCGTCCAGGTCGTCCAGCGCCTCCGCCGACGCCAGGACTGCAGGGTGCCCGGGAGCCTCGGTGGCAAGGGCCGTACGAGACGCGCCCTGCACAGGTCCAGTGCCCGATTCAAGGACCTGTCCAGGGCTCGGTCCGGAGCCCGCGTGCAGTTCCGAGGGGGATCCCGCCGGGGAGGAAGGCCGGTGGCATCCAGGCTCGGGTCCCATGGCACCTGCCCCCTTCCGGACCTCACTGCAGCTCTGCAGTTGCGGCACGTCGACGTGCTGCTCAGCATAGGGGGAGCACTTCGTGCCCAACAGTCGTCCGCACCGGATCGAGGAAAATATGTGGCCTGTGGACGTGACGTTTCGGGCTTGCTGGTGTCTTTAAGGGTGTAAGGCACCAACACCTCACACAGGAGGATCGATCGACATGACAGAGGATCAGAGCACCGCAGCACGTCGGGCAGCAGTCGTCCCCAACACGGGCGAGGAGCAGAAGCGTCAGGCGGAGCAGTCCCGTGAAGCCGAGCAGGCACGGCCGGTGGGCCCGCTGCAGACCAGCCAGGGCAACACCACCATCAACGAGACCGTCGTGCAGAAGATCGCCGGCATCGCCACTCGCGAGGTCCCCGGCGTATACGCCATGGGCAGTGCAAGCCGGCGCGCGTTCAGCAGCATCTCCGAGCGCATTCCCGGATCACGGACGAACGTCAGTGGCGGGGTCACGGTGGAGAAGGGTGAGCGTCAGGCAGCTGTCGATCTCAGCATCATCGTCGAGTACGGTGCCTCCATCGTCGAGGTCAGCCAGATGATCCGCCGCAACGTCATCTCCTCCGTCGAGGAAGCCACCGGCCTGGAGGTCCTCGAGGTCAACATCAACGTCACCGACGTGCACCTCCCCGACGACGAAGAGCACGATACGGACGAGCCGGCCCATGCAGCCCTGCAGTAGCACTCGCGCGGTGGTCCGGGGCCATGACCGCGCTCCCACGCCGGTGATGGCCACGGGGCCGGGCGTCGACGGATCCTCGCAGATCCCTCCTGTCCGCCGCCCTCCGGGCAGCGGACCTCGTGTGAATGCGCCCGTGGAGGGCGCTGTACGGAAAGGCAACCGATCATGAGCACAACAGCTATGGGACTGCTGGCCGGCCTCGTCCTGGGATGGGCTGCGGCCTTCGGTGGCTTCTACGAGTTCGTCGTCGTCGCGTTCTTCGGTGCCGTCGGACTGATCGTCGCCCGCGTCATCGACGGCAAGCTCGACCTCGGATCCCTGACCGGACGCTCCACCACCCGCAGGTGAGCGACATGGACGACATCACCGAAGGGAGAACACCGACGGAGAGCTCCGCCAGGCACCCTCGGACGCCCCCCTCCCCGCTGCGCTCCACCGCCTCGCCGACGTCGACCGGTTCCGATCCGTCGACACGGGGGACCCTGGTCATCGCTGAGCGCGCGATCGAGAAAGTGGCGAGCAACGCGGCCTCGAACGTCCCGGGCGTCAGCGGACCCTCCGGCGGTTTCCTCGGTCTCGGTGCCCGCCACAGCGACACGGCGCGGCCGAAGGCCGCCGTGCAACTCAACGGACTCATCGCGTCCCTCCGTCTCGAGGTCGGCATCACGTACCCGGCACCGCTGAAGCAGACCAGCGAACTGTTGCGGGAGCGGGTCCGCGAGGAAGTCTCACGGATCTGCGGACTCGACGTCCGGCAGGTCGACATCGACATCGACACCCTCGCCGACCTCACGAAGAGTCAGGGCCGAAGGGAGCTCGCATGAGCCGCCCCGCCACCCCACCCAGCAGAACGCAGTCGCTGCACCGACGGTCCAGCCGCTCGCTACCCGCGACGCTCACGGCACTGGTCCTGCTCTCGGCAGCGGTGGCCGGAGCGTGGATGGGAATCACCCGGATCGCGACCGGCTCCTGGCCGGACTTCCTGCGCTCAGGGCGCGAGGCCTCTGCTTCCCTGACCTGGAACAGCCCGACCGTGATCACCGCGTCGATCATCGCGGCCCTGCTCGGACTGATCCTGCTCCTGGCAGCGCTGCTGCCGGGCCGGCACAGCACTGTTCGACTGAACGAGCCGGACGGCCGTCGGGCAGGCAACTCCGAGGCGGTCCTCACCCGTCGCGGGCTCAGCAAGATCGCTGCAGCGCACGTCGATCGCATGGACGGGGTCGACCGGAGCTCGGTGACGACCACTGCCAAGCGGATGGACGTCAGCGTGCGCACACCGCTGCATGACGCAGGCGACCTCGGCAATCGCCTCCAAGCGTCCCTCGACACCAGGATGGACGATCTGGGAATCACGCCGAAACCCGTCATCAGGGTGCGCGTCGGCACGACCAACGACTGATGCCACCCGTCGGCGATGACCGACCGAGGACCACCCACCACTCACGACGGCATTCAAGGGAAGAAGGAACTCATGAGGGAAACTGCCGGACGGCTCAACCGGACCTGGCTGGCCATCATCGGGCTCCTCGTCCTTCTCCTCGGCGCGGCCGGGCTCCTGCTGGCCAGTGGGGCCGCCGCCACCGTCACCGGGGCCCTGAACGCCGGATTCATTCCCGCGCGACCCTCCGACACGGTGGTTCCGGCCGGACTCCGTGACGCCTTCACGGCCGACGCGGCGCCCCTCGTCCTGACAGCCCTCGCCGTGCTCGTCGGACTTCTGGCCCTGCTATGGCTACTCGCACAGGTCCCACGCCGGCATCCTGCCCGCACCTTCCGGCTGCACACCGACGACGGAGGCACCGGTTACACACGGTGCGAGCCCAAAGTCCTCGCCGAAGCCGTCGAGAACCATGTGCTACGACTCCCCGGAGTCACCGGAGCGGACGCGTTACTCAGGGGAAGCGCCACCGAACCCGATCTGTTCCTCACGGTCCGCGTCGACGACCGTGCGGACCTGCAGGACCTGCTGCACCTCATCCACACCGACGTGGCAGCAGACCTCGAAACGGCCCTGGAAACACCGCTGCGCAACCTCGCTGTCCTGGTCACCGTCGGGAACCAGCAGCGCAACGACAGCACTGCCGTCCTCTGAGCACCGCCCTCGTCGCCCCGAGGCCACCGACGATCTCAGGGGGTGACGGGCAGCAGACCGGGTCGAGCGCCGCGGTCATTCGCCGCGGTCATTCTCCTGGCTCGACCTGTGACTGCGCGGCCGCGACACGCCACTTCGCCCAGGGCCAGATGCCGTCGATCTCCACCTCGAGGGAGAAGCTGAGCGCTATGCGGATCGCGACGATGCCGGCGAGCACCGCCACGCTCTGCGGGGTCTGGTCGACGAGGATGGTGCGGATGATGTCGGCGACGATGAGGATCTCCAGCCCGAGGAGGATCGCACGGCCCACGTTCCGGCGTAACCGCTCGTACGCCTTCCCTCGGGAATCCGCTCGCCGCATCGACGGCACCGCGGCCACGAGGGCGAATCCGGCGCCGACGATCATGATCAGTGCGCCGACGACCTCGATGACGAGGACCCCGACGGAGACGACCTCCTCAAACACGCTGCGTGTCCCTCGCCGGCGGGGCCACGCCGACGACGGGCTCGCCCTCGACCCGCACGTCCACCTCGACGGCCGGCGGCCGTTGCAGCAGTTCGAGCAGCAGGATGGCGATCAGCGCGGCGGCCGCCGTCCAGAGGGTCACCCCCGGCGTCAGCGGCCTCACGAACAGCACGATGGCCGCACCGATGACGGCGATCCCGATCCGGATGTACCGGCGCGAGCTGTAGAGGAACGCACCGAACCTTCCGGTGGTCGCTCCGTTGCTCTCCGCCGCCGCGCGTGCCCGCCTGGCCGTGTCGACCGTCAGGCGGCGCACCGCCACGGCGCCCCGGAACGGCCCCGCGAGGTAGGCGACGACGGCCGTGGTCACGCCCGCCACCCCGACGGCGAGGGCCGTCGAGTAGAGCAGGGGGACGAGGGCGGCATAGATCGCCTCGGCGGCGCCCGACGGCATGTACTGCGGTGAGAGCGCGGCGACCGTGGCGACGCGTCCGATGGCCACGCCGAGGGCGAGGAACGCCATCGCGACCGCCAGACCGAGACCGGCCCAGATCAGCGCCCGTGCCCTCCTCCGTGCGACGAGGACGCCGGCGGCGAGCAGGGCGATGCTCACCCAGGGGAGCACGAAGCCGAGCACGTCGACGGCCTGGTAGGCCGAGCGGGCCTGGACGAGCTCATCGGACTGGGCCACGACGATCGTGCGGTCGACCTCGGGGATGCGGTCGGCCAGTGAGAAGCCCTGCGCCGTCAGCTGCTCCTTGACCGCGGCGACGATCGGTCCGAGCTGGATGCCTACCTCGCCCGCGTCGCTGATCACGACGGCGCCGGAGGTGTCTCCGCTGAGGGCGGACGTCAGCCCGTCGTGGCTTCTCCTCAGCGCCTGGTCCCACACCTGTTCGAAGGCGTCGGAGGCGATGAGCTGCTCGGTCGTGGAACGGATCAGCGACTGGGCACCCTCCACGGCCGGCTGTTCGAGCAGCTGGAGCGCGGTGGCGGCCCTCGGCGGGAGGTCGAGGGTGGCGATCCCGTCGAACAGGTCCGAGGTGATCGTCTCGATGTCGACGCTCTCGTTGATGGCCGCGGTGATCTCATCGACCAGGTAGGACTGGAAGGCCGGATCGTCGAGGATCGGGGACACGGTGGCGACGAACTGGTCGGTGTTGGTGACTTCGGCCTTCGTCCACGCCGCGACGACGGCGAGCGGGGCGAGGAGCACCCCGAGCGCGATCAGCAGCACGGCGAGGAACGCCCGCCCACGTCCGGTCCGGCGGACGCGTGCGGGCGGTGGCGTCCCGACGGGATCGGCGTGGAGCTGCGACTGCAGCCGGGCGATCTCCGCCGACAGCCTTGCGATTTCCTGGTCTCGGGTCTCGGTGACATGCATCTGCACTGCGCCTCTCGAGTCGGAGGATGGCGTGGGAGTACGCCTGGGATTCGGGCCGGCCTGCCGGGCGCTCGGGGCGGCGAGGGGTCCGCCGGTCCACGAAGGTCGAGGCGGCGGACCCTCACCACTTCACGAGGACCTCGGCGTGGAGCCGCCCCGGTCTGTCACTCGGCCACGATGTCGCGGCCGTGGAGGACGGCCGCCCAGATGACGAAGATGTCGAGCGCGATGACGGTCAGGCTCCACAGCGGGTAGTAGGGCATCCACACGAAACTCGCGACCATGCTGACACAGGCCACGATGACGGCGACCGTCCTGGCCCAGGTCGCACCCTGGAACAGGGCCACGCCGGCGACCGCCACGACCACGCCGAGGATGAGGTGGACCCAGCCCCACGTGGTGATGTCGAACGCCAGGACGTACTCGGGCAGCACGACGTAGAACGTGTCGTTCAGGAGTGCGACGATGCCCTGGAAGGCGTGGAAGACGCCGATCATGATCATCAGGGTGCCGGCGAGGACGGTCACGCCGACGGCTCCTTCGCTGCGCCGGGAGGTGGATTGGTCGAAGTTGGTGGTCGAGGTCCTGCTGTCGTTCGACATGCTGACTACTCCTTGGTCGGGCCCCCCGGGGGGACGCATTGGCTACCGGACCTGCCCTTGCGGGTAGTCCACCGTGGCCCTGCCCGAGGCCGGGCCATGTGTACACCCCGAGAATCCTGCACGGCGGCTGCACCCGCATCACCCCAAGATGGTGAGCACGCGGATGGTGGTCGGCGGGCGGCAGGGGGCTCACGGCCGCCGGGCCGGGGGAGGGTCATCCGCGCCGGATGATGCGCCGCCCGGCGGGACGTGGGCCGCCACGTAGGGGGAACGGCTTCGACGGACACGAAACAAGTCCGGCCCACCATTGGGTGGGCCGGACTGCTGGGTCTCGGTCTGCCGCGGCATCGCGGGCGCCGCCGGTGGCGGAGGAGGGGATGGACCCGGACGCGGGCTCAGCCCTGCGAGAGGGCCTTGAAGGCGCTCAACGCCCGCTCCCGGCTCTCCTTGAGGTCCACGACCGGTTCGGGGTAGCCGGGTGCCGCTCCCTTCCATGGCTCGTGGATGTTGTCGGCGTCGGCGAGTTCAGGGACGAAGCGGAGAAGATACCGCCCCTCGCGGTCGAACTTCTTGCTCTGCAGCACCGGGTTGAAGATCCGGAAGTAGGGACTGGCATCCGCCCCCGATCCGGCCACCCACTGCCAGCTCGCGGCGTTGCTCGCCGCATCGGCATCGACGAGGCAGTCCCAGAACCACCGTTCTCCCACGCGCCAGTCGATCAGGAGGTTCTTGATGAGGAATGACGCCGTCGCCATGCGCACCCGGTTGTGCATCCAGCCGATCTCCCACATCTGGCGCATACCGGCATCGATCAGGGGGTAGCCCGTGCGGCCGCGCTGCCAGGCTTCCAGCTCCGACTGCGAGGAACTCTCCCACGCGAAGGCATTGAACTCGGGACGATAGTTGACGGTGGCGAGCTCGGGATTGAAGTACAGGAGCTGCCAGCTGAATTCGCGCCAGCCGAGCTCGGACCCGAAGACGCGGATGTCCTCCGCCGTCGAGCTGTCCTTGTGGTCCTGCGCCGCGTGCCAGACCTCGAACGGGCTGATCTCGCCGAAGCGCAGGTGGGGGGAGAGCATGCTGGTGCCCTGGACCGCGGGGAGATTGCGGTTGTCCTTGTAGCCGTGGGCGGCACCGTCGAGGAAGTCGTCCAGACGGGCGTGGGCGCCGGCCTCGCCCGGTGTCCAGGTCTCCCGCAGGCCCTGCGCCCAGTCCGGCGCGGTCGGGAGCAGTCCCCAGGCGTCCAGATCGTCGGAAGCCAGCTTCGGGCCCCTGAGGGACGTCGGAGCGGGCAGGGGAGTGCGCGGGGTCCTGAACGTGAGGCAGGCCCTCCAGAAGGGCGTGAACACCTTGTAGGCCTCGCCCGCGCCGGACACCACCTCCCACGGTTCGTACATGAGGTTGGCCTGGAAGCTCGCGGCCTCGACCCCCTGGTCCGTCAAGGAGGTCTTGAGCGTCGCATCCACGGTGCGTTCGACCAGACCGTAGCGCCGGTTCCAGAGGACCGACCGCGCCGACGACTCCTCGACGAGCTGCGGCAGGACCTCCGCCGCCGCCCCCCGCCGCAGCACGAGCGGTATTCCGAGCTCGCCGAGGGACCCGGCCAGTGAGGCGAGCGAGTGGTGGAGCCACCAGCGGGACGCGCCACCCAGGGGGCGGATGCCGTCGGTGCGATCATCGAGCACATAGCAGGCGACGACGTCGTCGCCCTGCTCCGCCGCCCTGGCGAGCGCCGGGTTGTCGGAGATCCGAAGGTCGTCGCGGAACCACACCAGTGTCACAGCCATGCATTCAATCTACCGGCGGGCTCCGACAGTCCGGGCCGCGGACGCAGCAGGGGACCGCAGCCTGACGGCTGCGGTCCCCTGCTGTCCATCCTGGTCCTGACCGGTCACCGGCCGGACCGGACCGGATCAGTAGGTGGTCTCGCTCCTTGTCGCCGGAGCGCCGGTGGCGGCGCTCGGGTCGATGGCGGCGTCGGCATCACTGTCGGCGCCCTGGCCGATCGCGGACTGCGACCCGGAGCCGGACTTCAGCGCCGCGAGGCGGGCTTCGATCTCGGTCTGCTCCCCGAGGTCCTCGAGGCTCTCGAACTGGGCATCCAGGCTGGACGATACGAGTTCCTGCTGACCGCGGACCTTGGCCTCCTCACGACGGATCTTCTCCTCGAAGCGGCCCACCTCGCTCGTCGGGTCCATGAAGTCGATGCTCTTGACGGCGTCGTGCACCTGCTGCTGGGCCTGCGCGGTGCGCGAGCGGGCGATCAGCTGGTCACGCTTGACCGTGAGCTCGTTGAGCTTGCCCCTCATCTGGTTCAGGCCGGTCTTGAGCTTCTCGACGATCTCCGTCTGGGAGGCGATGGTCGGCTCGGCGCCCTTCGCCTCGTTCTCCGACGCCATCTGACGCTGGATCGCGACCTTGGCGAGGTTGTCGAACTTCTGGGCGTCGGCGGTGTCGCCGGAAGCGCGGTACTCATCGGCCTTGCGGGAGGCGGCGAGGGCCTTGTTGCCCCAGCTGCGGGCGTTCTCGATGTCCTCGTTGTAGTCGTCCTGCATCATCCGCAGGTTGCCGATGGTCTGGGCGACGGCGCTCTCCGCCTCGGCGATGCTGTTGGTGAAGTCCCGGACCATCTGGTCCAGCATCTTCTGCGGATCCTCCGCCTGGTCGAGCAACGCATTGATGTTGGCCCGGGTCAGTTGAGCCATCCTGCCGAATATCGACTGCTTTACCATTGATTTCCCTTTCGATTCTGCGAATGATCCTTGTGTCCGGCCGCCCGAGGACGGCTAGAAGTCGCCGAAGCCGCCGCCGAAGTCCCCGAAGCCGCCCCCGCCTCCGCCGAAGCCGCCGAAGCCGCCTCCGCCGAAGCTCCCGCCGTCACCCCCGAAGCCGCCGCCGAAGCCGCCGCCGTCGTGGTGCCCGCCGCCGAAGCCACCGCCGTTGAGCAGGCCGCCGAGCAGGATGCCGCCGAGGAGGGCGCCGCCCATCCCGTCGCCGCCGCGGCCTCCGTACCGGCCGCCCATGCCCATGCCCATGCCTCCGCCGCCGAAACCGTCGACGTCCTGCTCAGCGAGCTGGGCTGCCTGCTCGGCGAGCATGGTCGCCTGCTGGGCGTGGGACAGCGCGGTCACCGGGTCCGAGCGCTGGAGGTCGACGGCGTAGTCGAAGTTGCGTTCGGCTTCGGCCAGGCGGGTCCGGGCTTCGCTGCCCACGCCGCCGCGACGGGCACGGATGTAGTCGGCGGTCCCGGAGATGCTCGACTGCGCCGCGATCAGCGCGTGCTGGAGGGCGTCCTGTGCGCGCCGGGTGTTCTCCGCCTGGTCGCGCACGCCACCGAGCGCGGCGTCGAGCTGTGCTTGTGCCGCCTCCAGGCGCTGGAGCAGGGCCAGCGGATTGCTGCGCCCGTTCTGCCGCTCCTGGCGCACCGTCGCGACGGCGGCCTGGAGGGCCGCAATGGGTCCGGCGAGGTCGCGGTACTGCCCCGTGCGGTCCATGGCCTGGGCCTGCGCGAGGTCCTGCTCGCTGTCGGGCAGCGCGCGGTCGAGCTCGCGCTCGGCGCCGCCCAGTTCCTCCGCGCGCTTGTCGATCGCATCGAGCAGGACGGTGCTCTGGTGTACCGACTCCTCGGCAGCGCGGACGGCGACGACGGCACGCCCGGTGTCTCCCTGGGCCATCCGCGCCTGCGCCTCGGTGGCCGCGCTGCCCACGAAGGCCAGGCGCTCGCGGGCCTGCTCGATGTTGTCGGATACCTGGGTGGTGGCCGACTCGAGGTAGCGGGCCTGCAGGGTCCGCAGGGTCCCCTCGGCGGCGGAGAACCGCCGGCCGGCCTCGTCGGCGGCGGACTGCGCACGGCGCAGGGCGTCCGGTGCGTTCCGCTCGAGCTCGCGCAGTGCGTCGAAGTCCTCCTTGTGCTCCTGCAGGGAGGCATTCACGTCCTCGCACCGGCGGATGATCTCCCCGAGCCATTGGCGCTGCTGCTGCTCGGTGTCCGGGATGTGATCGTCGAGCTGCTGCTGGAGTTTGAAGGACTCGCCCATGTGCTGCTTCGCGGTCGCGATGTCCTGGGAGAACGTGGCGATGGCCTCGGTCCCGTACTGCGCCTCCGCGAAGCCGAGCTCCTGCTCGCTGGACTTGATGGCGTCGTCGGCGGCGATCAGGAGGCTGCCCGCCCGCTTGCGCAGGTCCTCCACGCTCAGGGCCGCGAGCGGATCCACGATCTCGCCCTCGGAGGACGGTACCGGCCCGTAGCCGTATTCCTCGCGTTTGCGCTGCGCGCTGCCGGCGCCGCTCCTCTTGAGCAGCATGTAGCCGCCGGCACCCGCTACGGCGACGAGCCCGCCGACGAGCACCAGGCCGCCGAGGCCACTGCCGCCCGAACCGCCGCCGTCCTGGGACGTCCCGTCACCCGGGGAACCGCCGGTCCCGCCGGCGAGCGCCTGATCGACCCCCTCCACCGCTGCGAGACCGCCTCCCAGCCAGTCATCGGCCTGCAGTTCCGGGATGACGTAGCTGGTGCGGATCTCCTGGACCGAGGGGTAGATCCCCGACTGCTCTCCGGCCACGAACCCCACCTCACGCTGGTCCACCGCGACGGCCAGGACGGCCTCGTCGGCGGACGACGCGTTCGCGATGGCGACCTCCTCCGCCCACTGCCCGGCGTTGCTCGGGTTCTCGAAGGTGTCGACGTAGGCCACCCGGACGGTGAATCCCTCCGACGCCTGCAGGTCTGCGACGGCGGCTTCGAGTTCGCTCTCCTCCTCGGGGCTGAGCACTCCGGCATTGTCGATCACGTAGTCCCCGGACGGGAAGGTGATCGGTTCGTCGGCGAACGCCGCGGTGCCCGAGACCAGTGGGATCGCCACGACGGCGCCCAGCACAGCAGAGACGCGGGTGCGCCTGCTCATCATTCGCATCTTCGACCCTTCAGCACGTCCTCCGGGCCTGTCCGGTCCCAGGACTGAGGCCGGTGGATGCCGGAGGCTCCCTGTCTTTCCGATTCTATGGTTGGCGTGGGGGAGCGTCCACCATCGACACCTATGCCCCTAGCGAAAGGCACGGCCTCCATCGACGCCGGACGGCGGTGCACCCGCGCCCTGGTCGGGGATGTCGGAGGATACTGGGGTCAGGAGCCCCGACGCCGTCGTGCCGCAGCAGCACATCTCCAGCGACTTCCCAGATTCCGCACAGCGGACGCATGCGGAAGGCTCAGGGAAAGTTGTCATGATGTTGTCAACAGCAACGAAAGGACCCCCATGAACGAGCAGCCGGGTAACCCCGACCGACCCCTGCCTCCCCAGCCGCAGACTCCGCCGTCGTGGGGCACGGGCGCATCCCACCCCGTGACGGGGACCCAGCCGGTCGCTGGACCGCCCACCGCGCAGCATCCTGTCACCGGTCCGGAGCCGACGGTCGAACCGCAGGCAGGGTCCCAGCCGGGAGGGTCCCAGCCGGCAGGGTCCCAGCAGGCCCCGTCCGTCTCCCGTCCCGGCTCCCACCCCGCCTACACGGGACACCAGCCCTTCTACGGCGAGCAGAACCGGGCCCACGGCCATGCCGAGCCGAACGCCGTGGGCCGCACGGGGAGCAGGGGGCGTCGGCGTGTGGGCATGGCCACCTTCGCCGCGGGCGTGCTCGCTGCCGGGCTGGTCGGCGGAGGCGTCGCGGCAGCAGGCCTCGGCGCCCTCGACGACGATCCGACGGCGGGGATCTCCCAGGCCGCGCCCGAGTCGATCGTGGTGAACAACACCGACGACGTCAACACCATCACCGGAGCGGCCGTCAAGGCCTCGCCCAGCGTGGTCACGATCGCGGTCAGCGGCGGGACCTCAGGCGGTTCCGGCTCCGGGATCATCCTCGACACCGACGGGCACATCCTGACCAACACGCATGTCGTGACCCTCGGCGGCCAGGTCTCCGACCCGGCCGTGGAGGTCAAGCTCAACGACGGACGGGTGTTCCCGGCGACGGTCGTCGGGACCGACCCGCTGAGCGACCTCGCCGTCATCAAGATCGACGCACCGGACCTCACCGCCGCCACCCTCGGCAATTCCGACGAACTCAACGTCGGAGACACGGCGATCGCCATCGGCGCCCCGCTGGGTCTCAGCGGAACGGTCACGGACGGCATCGTCTCGACGCTGAACAGGACCATCAGCGTGGCGTCCTCCGCCGTGCCGGAGGAACAGCCGGACAGCGGGCAGTCCGACGACGGCGAAGGATTCAACTTCCTGCCCCCGGGCGGTTCGAGCGGACAGCAGCCGCAGGCGCAGGGGTCCATCTTCCTCAACGTGATCCAGACCGACGCCGCCATCAACCAGGGCAATTCGGGCGGCGCGCTCGTCGACGCGGACGGCCGGATCATCGGCGTCAACGTCGCGATCGCGTCGGGCGGCTCCGGGGAGTCCACGGGCAACATCGGAGTGGGCTTCTCCATCCCGATCAACTACGCGGACCGCATCGCCCAGGAGATCATCTCCGAGGGCGAGGCGACGCACGGCTTCCTCGGGGTCAGCGTCACGCCGGCCGGGAGCGACGGAGCCCAGAGCACGTCCACCTTCCCCGCCGGAGCGCTCGTCGAACGGGTCGAGCCGGGATCACCCGCGGAGGACGCCGGGCTGCAGGTCGGCGACGTGATCACCAGGGTGGGCACCTACACCATCAGCGACCCCCAGTCCCTCACCGCGGCGGTCCGGATCCAGACGGTCGGGCAGCAGGTGCCGATCGAGGTGGTGCGGAGCGGTGAGTCCCGGTCGGTGGACGTGACGCTGGCGCAGGCTCCCACGCAGTAGCGGACACCGAGCACGCCGACGACACGGCAGGTCGGCGCCCGAGCAGGAGGCGGTCCCGGATCAGGGACCGCCTCCTGCTCGTTGACCGGTAGGAGCGGGAGCGCATGCGATCGCGGTGCGCCAGCAGGACCTCGGTCCGTGTCACCCCCACTATGGTTAGCTAGTCGATGGGAAGATCCCCGGACGAGGAAGGTCATCAATGGACGAGGCCACAGCAAGCGGACTGCGCATCGCGGTCCTGGTGAAGCATGTTCCGGACGCTCAGTTCGATCGCCACATCAGCGGCGAGGACCTGACGACCGTACGTGCGGAGAGCATCCTCTGCGAGCTCGACGAGTATGCGCTCGAAGCGGCCCTGCAGCTCGTCGAGGCCCACGGGGGAGCCGCAGCCGGGCACCGCGTCACGGCGATCACCATGGGCCCCCCGGCCGCAGTGAACGCGGTGAAGAAGTCCCTCCAGATCGGGGCGGACGACGGCGTCCACCTGACCGATGACGCGCTCACCGGCTCCGATGCCTCCGCCACGTCGAGGGCCCTCGCCGCCCTCGTGCAGCACGTCGGACCCTTCGACCTCGTCCTGACCGGGATGGCGTCCACGGACGGCGAGACCTCCCTCGTGCCGGCACAGCTGGCCGAACGGCTCGGCCTGCCCCAGGTGACGTTCGCGGCGTCGCTCGACCTGACGTCCGGGGACGGCGGCTGGACGCTCGCCGCGCGACGGGACAGCGACACGTATGCGGAGACCATCGAGGCCTCACTGCCTGCCCTGGTGTCGGTGACCGACCAGATCAACGATCCCCGCTACCCGAACTTCAAGGGCATCATGGCGGCGAAGAAGAAGCAGATCCAGGTCCTGTCCCTGGCGGACATCGGTGTGCGGCCGGACGAGGTCGGGTTCGCCGGATCATGGACGTCGGTGCAGGCGGCCGCTCCCAGGCCGCCCCGGAGCCAGGGCGTCGTGATCACCGACGACGGCGACGCGGGCATCAGGCTCGTCGACTTCCTCGCCGGACAGAAGCTCCTCTAGCCGGTGCCCGCCCGCTCGTCCGTTCCTTCCAGGAGGGTTCCCTCATGACCTCGGTCCTCGTATTCCTCGACCACCCCGCAGCGAGTCTCGCCAAGAGCGAGCGCGAATTGCTCTCGCTCGCCGCCTCGCTCGGCGATGTCGCCGTAGCCCTTGCCGACGAGGCCGGACAGGCCTATCTCGACGGCATCGGCTCCTACGGCGTGCAGCGGTACTACCGACCGGAGGACTCGGCCGTCTCGGAGGTGCTCGTGGCCGGGAAGGCCGCGTTCCTCGCCGAGGCCGTGCGGGCTTCCGGCGCCGGGATCGTGCTGCTCGGCAACTCCTACGAATCGAAGGAGATCGCCGCCCGGCTGGGCATCAAGCTCGACTCCGGAGTCATCACGGACGTCGTGGGGCTCGACGCCGACCTGACGGCGACCAAGTCGGATTTCGCCGGCTCCTACACCGTGCAGTGCCGCGTGACGACCGGCGTCGCTATCCTGACGGTCAAGCCGAACAGCTTCGAGGCGGTGGAGGCCGGGCTTCCGTCCTCCCCCGAGGAGGTCAGCGTCGCCGTCGAGCTCCCCCGTGCCGCGGCGCGCATCACGGGCCGGGTGGAGAAGCCGGCGAGCGGCCGGCCCGAGCTCACGGAGGCCCGCGTGATCGTCGCGGGCGGCCGCGGCGTGGACGGCGACTTCGGCCCGCTGGAGGACCTCGCGGACGCGCTGGGCGGCGCGGTCGGTGCGTCGCGGGCCGCCACCGACGCCGGGTGGATCGAGCATTCCGCGCAGATCGGCCAGACCGGCAAGACGGTGTCCCCCCAGCTGTACATCTCGGCGGGTATCTCGGGAGCGATCCAGCAGAAGGCCGGGATGCAGACCTCCAAGGTGATCGTCGCCATCAACAAGGACGCCGATTCACCCATCTTCGAGATCGCCGATTTCGGGATCGTCGGTGACCTGACCACGGTGTTGCCGCAGGCCACCGAGGAGATCCGGAAGCGCGGGCTGTAGCAGGTGCCGATCGGACCGGACTCCGCGCCTCCCGGACGCGTCCTCGTCTTCGCCGCCCACCCGGACGACATCGACTTCGGTGCGTCCGCCACGATCGCCCGGTGGACCGCCGCCGGCGCGGAGGTCGGCTACTGCATCCTGACGGACGGTGACGCCGGAGGATTCTCCGACGAGGACCGGCCCGGGCTGGCCGCGCTCCGACGGGAGGAACAGGTCGCCGCAGCCGGGCTCGTGGGCGTCACGGACGTCACCTTCCTGGGCGAGCCCGACGGCTATCTCCAGCCGACGGACGGCGTCATCCGGCAGATCGTCCGGCGCATGCGGGAGGTGCGTCCGGACATCGTCCTGTCCATGCACCCCGAGCGCAGCTGGGACCGGATCCAGAAGAGCCATCCGGACCACCTCGCGTGCGGGGAGGCCGTCACGCGCGCCATCTACCCGGCGGTCGAGAACCCCTTCGCGTACCCGGAGCTCGAGGCGGCGGGGCTGAAGAGTTTCCGTGTCCCCTGGTTGTGGTTCTACGGCGGGCCTGCGCATCTCGAGAACCGCTTCGTCGACGTCACGGGAGCCGAGGACACCAAGATCGCGGCGATCAGCGCCCATCGCAGCCAGCATCCCGATGTGGAGCGGATGCGGGCGCGGGTCCGGGACATCCTCCGGGACAATGCGCGTCGCGGCGGCCTGCCGGAGGGGCGCAGCGCCGAGTCCTTCCACGTGGTGGGCATCAACACCGACGAGACGATCGCCGGCTTCTAGCCCTGCCGTCGACGCCGCCGGTGCTCAGGCCCCGAGCGGGATCTGGGCGACGATGGGCAGGGTGGGTGTCGCCGACCCGCCGTCGGGCTCGACGGTGATCGCGATCGCGCTGTACCCGCTGATGTCCTCGAGTTCCGTGACCTTCGTCCCGGCGACGTCCTCCCCGGTCATCGTGCCCACGGATTCCGGCTCCGCTCCGTCCGCGGGGATCCGCCACATCTGGTAGACGTGCCCGGGGGTCGGCGCGGGGACTCCGCTGAGCGTGACCACGGCCGCGTTCTCCTCGCCGGAGACCGCGAGGTCCGCCGTCCCGCCCGACGCGAGGGCGAGCTGCGCCGTCCTGACGTCCGAGGCCTGGAGGACCTGCTCCTGGAGCGTGGTCTGCTGCAGGGTCTGCGCGATGGTCACGCCACCGACCGCCAGCACGGCGGCCGCGGCGGCTGCCACCACCCAGCGTGCGGCGCGTGAGGACATCGAGGCCTTCGCCGTGCGGCGCTTCGCCAGTTCGTCCTGTCCGGCGTCTTGTTCCGTGTCGGGTGCGGTCGGTCCACCGATCGCGTACACCCCTGCGGTGTCGGTGTCGGTACCGGTCGCCGCGGGCGTCGGGTCCGCGTCGCCGGCGGCCCGGGGCAGCCTGGCGAGGATGCGTTCGAAGAGATCGGCGGGCGGGTCCATCTGCTCGCTCGCGTAGGCGGTGGTCACCGTCTCACGGCACGTGCGGACACGCTCCGTGAACGTCGCGCTGACGGCCGGATCGGCATCCGCCAGGAACGCATCGATGATGCGGCGTTCGTCCGCGCTGATGGCGTCGAGCGCGTAGAGCTCGGCCCACTCGAGGACGTGGCCTCGGGCCAGGTCCGTGCCGAGGTCATCGGCGAACTGTCGGTTCATATCCTTGTCCTGCATCTCAGGTCACCCCCAAACATGTCTTCAGTCGGAGTAATCCGTCTCGGATCCTCGATTTGATGGTCGGTACCGCGACGCCGAGCCTCTCGGCCACCTCGCGGTAGGTGAGTCCGCCGTAGTAGGCGAGCTTCACCGACTCCTGCTGCGTCGCCGTCAGCGTGTCCAGGCACCGCACGACGCTCTCCGCCTCGAGCCGCTGGGTCACGGTGTCGACGACGTCGTCGTGATCCACCGTCTGGGTGGCGGCCCCGTACCGCGCCTCACGGTCCGTCGCGCTCTGTTCCGAGCGCACCTTGTCCACGGCGCGGCGGTGGGCGAGGGTCATGAGCCAGGCCATGGGACTGCCGAGGGACGGGTTGAAGCGGTCCGCGGTGTTCCACACCTGGAGGTAGACCTCCTGGGTGGCGTCCTCGCTGAGTTCGGGGTCGATGAGCACGCGCCGTGCAAGCCCGTAGACGCGCTTCGAGGTCTGCTCGTAGAACAGGGCGAAGGCGGTGCGATCCTGTCGTGCGATCCTCGACAGCAGATCGGTCAGGGTAGGACCGGCGCCGGGATCAGCGGCGGACTCGTCCGACGCGGGAGCTACGGGGCTGACCCGGCTTACTCGTGGCGTTTCCATAGGGCTCCAGCATAAAGCGCCCGCGGCCCCACGCCGAACGGCGCCGGAACCCGCGCGGCGCCCGTACCGTGCACGTCCTTCACGAACAAGCACCATCCCACGCCCCCCGCTGGTTTTGACCATCCCGCTGACATGGGGTATTCGAAGCTGCACGGCCGGTGGATGGTCCGGCCGGCACGCCTACTGCGCCGGCCGGTAGTCGGCGACCGCGATCAGGGAGTCGGCGTCGAGGACGAAGGCGTCGCCGAGCCGCTCCGCGAAGACCGACCGCACGCGCAGCAGAATCTCGGGGTCGTCGGGCAGCAGCCCGCGGAATCCGCTGCCGAGTACCAGGGACCAGGCGCCGTCCGGGTCGAGCGGGACCGTCAGCCCGAACTGCTCGACCCGCACGTTCGTCAGCCCCCGCGCGTGCAGCCAGTCTGTCAGGAGCTCCACGGAGGCCAGTCTCCTGCAGTTCTCGACGAAGGCCGTCCCGGACGACCGCCCCGACGCCTCCGGGCCGTGGATACCGTGGGCGCCGTCCTCGTCCGTGCCGGAGGGGAGGACCTCGCGCAGGACGTCGAGGAGGATGCCCCCGAACCGTTCCAGGGCGCCGTCGTCCCAGGTGCTCAGGGCGATCCTCCCGCCCGGCCGCAGCAGGCCGACGATCCGGTCCATGCCGGCGTCCAGGTCCTCGAGGAGGAGAACGCCGTAGCAGCTCACGACGGCGTCGTACGGCGCGTCGGGCGTCCACTCCGCCGGGTCCACCCGATGGAAGAAGACGCCGTCCAGGGCCAGTGCCTCCGCCTTGGCTTCGGCGAGGTCCAGCATGGCCGGGGAGCGGTCGACGGCGTCGACGCGTCCGTCCGGTCCGGTGAGCTGCGCGGCAGGGATGGTCCCCGTGCCCGTTGCTGCGAACACGTCGAGCACGCGCTCGCCGACGAGGATGTCGGCGGCCGCGACCACCGCGTTGCCCACCGGGTTCCAGACGGCCGGAGCGAGGCGGTCGTGGTCCTCGGCCCCGCCGTCGGGCAGTGTTGCGGCATGACGAGCGGACATCGGGGCTCCTAGGCGTGGATCATCGCTGGGCCCCCGCGAAGCCCTGCTGACGCCAGGCTTCGTAGAGGACGATGGATGCGGTGTTGGCGAGGTTGAGCGATCGACGGGACGGCAGCATGGGCACGCGGACCCTGGACGTGACGTGGGGGTCCTGCTTCACCTCCGACGGCAGCCCGTCGGACTCGCGCCCGAACAGCAGCACGTCGCCGGGCTCGTAGGCGATGTCCGTGTAGGGCACGTCGCCCTCGGACGTGAAGGCGAACACCCGGGCGGGCTGCAGGGCGGCCCAGGCGTCGTCGAGGCTCTTGTGCACGTGCAGCACCGTGAGGTCGTGGTAGTCGAGCCCCGCCCGCTTCAGCTTCGAATCCTCCAGGCTGAAGCCCAGCGGCTCGACGAGGTGCAGTTCGGCGCCGGCGACGGCTGCGAGCCGGATGGCGGCACCGGTGTTGCCGGGGATCTCGGGCGTGTGGAAGAGGATGCGGAACACGGCTTCATCCTAGCTTCCGGCCGCGGCCAGCAGGCGCTCGAGCACGGGCAGCTGCACGACGTTCGGGGTGGGGCCCGAGGACAGGAAGGAGCGGATGGTGCGGACGGCGGTACCGGCATTCACCACCTGGACGAGGCTCGTCGAGGCGCGGTCGAAGCCCGGTGGGACGTCGATCACCGGGGCGAAGGGGTTGTCCGGTGCCCCGTGGATCACCACCCAGCCGGCCACGTTGCATTCGGGGAAGAGCTCCTGCACCGCGCGCACCGTCCGCGGCACCGGCAACTCCACCGGACGGCCCTGGTGGCGGAGGGACTGTCCGTCCCAGGAGAAGTTGCCGGGGGACGCGGTGAAGGAGTCGATCACCGCGATCCGGTAGCCGGCCAGCAGGACGTGGCCCGCCGTCGTCCCGTCGCGGTCGTCGAACCGGACGCCGTTGACCAGGCGCGCGGCCGGGTAGGTGGACAGCAGCGCCCGCTCGAGCAGTGCGGCGGTCCGGAGCTCGCCGTCGGTCCTCGCCCGGACGCCGGAGGAGAGCCTCCCGAACATGCCCGGCTGTCGGGGAGCCCCATGGAGCTGCCGGCCGGCGAGGATCAGGGGCACGGCGGGTGGGGACGACGGCGAGAACGGCGGCAGGTAGATCGGCGCGGACCGCGCGGCCTCCTCGTCCTCGACGCTCGTGCGCGTCGAGCTGCGGGGGGCCGGCGCCCCGTTGCGGCCGGCCGTCGCCGCCGCGCCGGGGGTGCGGCCGGTGCCTCCCGTGTCTCCCGTGGTCGAGGCCCGCCCGCGTCCGATGTCCGCGTCGTAGCGCTCGCGGCGCCGGGGGTCGCTCAGCGTCTCGTAGGCGACGGCGACGTCGTGGAACCGGGCCGCGCTGCCCCCGAGGTCGGGGTGCGCTGCGCGCGCCGCACGGCGGTAGGCATCCTTGATGTCCTTGGCACCGGCCTCGGGGGGCACCCCGAGGATGTCGTAGTACGACTTCCGTCCTGCCTCTGCCATCCATCGGCCCTTTCTGGTGTGCGCCCCGGCGGACCAGGAGCCGCTCCTGGAGCCGCGACCCTGGCGGCGGTCCTGCGCTTCCACCTGACACTAGGGGCACGGACGGGCCCGGACCAAAGCGGTCGTCCCGGCGGCCGCCCCCTCCCGCGGTGGACGCCGTCCCGACAGGAGTGCCTGCGGGTGCCGGCCCTGGTACAACGCCGCGGCGGGCGGAGAAGTTCGCCCACCCGCCCGGTGGTCCCGCCGCGGTCCCGACTCAGTCCGCGCGCCGGTACAGCGTGTAGAGGGCGGAGTCCTCCGTCAGCAGGGAGGAGAGCGTCAGGCCGACGGCGTCCTCCGGACTGCGTCCCACCGTGATCCTCGGTCCGTCGCCGCCCGCCAGCAGCGGACTGATCGATAGGCACAGCTCGTCCACGGCCCCGGACCGGGTGAAGTCCCCCAGGACGGCCGGCCCGCCCTCGCACAGGACCTTCGGCAGTCCGCGCCGTCCGAGCTCGGCGAGCACGGCCGGCGCGTCCACGGTGTCGGCGCCGCAGTCGACGACGTCCGCGACCCGCTCCAGGGCGGCGCGCCGGTCCGCCGGTGCCGCGGCGCTCGTGAGGATGAGCGGGCGGACGGGCGCCTCCCGGAGGAAGTTCCCGGACGGGTCGAGGTCGAGGCTGCCCGAGATCACCGCGACGGCGGGGTGCGCGGCGAGCCCGTTGGCGCTGCGCCACGAGCGGGCGTCGTCGTCGACCAGCTCACCCCCGTAGCCTTCCGCGCGGATCGTGCCGGCCCCCACGAGCACCACGTCGGCGAGGCGTCGCAGGACCGCGAAGATGCGCTTGTCGCCGTCGTTCCCCAGTCCTGCGGAGAAGCCGCCGCTCGTGGCGGCTCCGTCGGCCGCGGCCACGAAGTTGAAGCGGACGTAGGGCCTGTCGGTGGCGGGGTAGGCGTAGATACGGTGCAGGGCGTCGTGGTCGACCGCCGCGCCGGTAGGCGGGATGAGCGAGGTGATCATCGGGTCACCGGCTCGTTGACCTCGCCCATGTTGTGCTTGAGGTAGGCAGGCTGCCGCCACCCGAGGACCGCCTCGGTGATGTCGATCGCAGCCCGCGACGCCGCCACGTTGTGCATGCGGACCACGCGGGCACCGCCGAGGATGCAGATCACGGCGGCGGCGAGCGATCCTTCGACGCGTTCGCCCTTGGGGCGGTCGAGCGTCTCGCCGATGAAGTCCTTGTTGGACACCGCGGCGAGGGTGGGGAAGCCGAGTCCGGCGATCTCGGGGAGCCGGCGCGTGATCTCGAGCGAGTGCAGCGTGTTCTTGTTGAGGTCGTGCCCGGGGTCCAGGAGGATCCGGTCCTCCGGGATGCCCAGCCGCACGGCGTCGTCGACCTTCCGCAGGAGGAAATCCGTGATCTCGCGGACCACGTCGTCGTACGTGGGCCGCGGGTAGACCGTGCGCGGAGCGGCGAGGCTGTGGGTGATGACCAGGTGCGCGCCGGCCTCGGCGACCACCGCGGCCATGTCGGGGTCCCGCAGTCCCGTGGTGTCGTTGACCACCGTGGCCCCGGCGGCGAGCGCCTGGCGGGCGACCTCCGGCCGGAAGGTGTCCGCGGAGATGATGACGTCCGACGTCGCGCGCACGGCGCTGATCACGGGGACGATCCGGTCGATCTCCTCCGACACGGGGACGGCGTCTCCCGGCGAGAAGGGCGCGCCGCCGATGTCCACCCAGTCGGCGCCGTCGTCGACCGCCCGCAGGGATGCGTCGACGGCGGCCTGGAGCGCGAACGTCGCCCCCCGGTCGTAGAACGAGTCCGGTGTCCGGTTGATCACGGCCATGAGCGCGACCTGGCGGTCGAAGTCCAGGGTGCGCGTGCCGAAGGTGTGCACCGCGTGCCGGAGACCGGGGAGGTAGGGGCCGGACGGGGAAGGAGCCGCTGCATGACTGTCCACCCTGTCTTTCTACCACTGCGGGCCGGCGGGCCGCCCGGAGAAGCGGCGCGTGACGCGTACCACCGGAATCGGCGGCCCCGCGCGACGCCCGTAGAATCGGAGCATGCCCGTGTATGTCGATCACGCGGCGACCACGCCGATCTCGGCGCCCGCGCTCGCCGCCCTCACCCGCGAACTCAGCCGGAGCGGGAATCCCTCCTCCCTCCACGGCTCCGGCCGACGCGCCCGGCGATCCGTCGAGGAGGCCCGCGAGACGATCGCGGCGGCCGCCGGGGCCCACGCCTCGGAGGTCGTCTTCACCTCCGGCGGGACCGAGGCGGACAACCTGGCCGTCAAGGGACTCTTCTGGGCCCGCCGCGCCGCGGACCCCTCCCGCACCCGGATCCTGTGCAGTTCCGTGGAACACCACGCCGTGCAGGACACCGTGGAGTGGCTCGAGCGCCATGAAGGCGCCGAGGTGGTGTGGCTGCCGGTCGACACCACCGGCCTCGTCTCCCTCGAGACCCTGCGGGCTGCGCTCGCCGAGGCCCCGGACCGCACGGCCCTCGTGACGGTCATGTGGGCCAACAACGAGGTCGGGACCGTGCAGCCCGTCCGGGAGATCACCGCGGAGGCCGCCCGGTACGGCGTCCCCGTCCACAGCGACGCCGTGCAGGCCTTCGGCTCCCTCCCGCTCTCCTTCGCCGGGTCGGGACTCGCGACCATGGCCGTGAGCGCCCACAAGATCGGCGGCCCGGTGGGGGTCGGCGCACTGTTCGTGGGACGCGCCGTGACGCTCACCCCCGTGCAGCACGGCGGCGGGCAGGAGCGCGACATCCGCTCGGGCACGCTCGACGGCGCGGGCATCGCCGCGTTCGCCGCAGCGGCCGGTGACGCCGTCGCGCACCTCGGTGACGAGGCGCCCCGACTGGCCGCGCTGCGGGACCGGCTCGTCGCGGGCATCCGCCGGGAGGTCCCGGAGGCGGTGCTGCGCGGCATCCCGCACCCGGCGCCCGAGGGCGCCCGGCTCCCCGGCAACGTCCACTTCACCTTCCCGGGCTGCGAGGGCGATTCGCTCCTGTTCCTCCTGGACCTCGCGGGCATCGAGTCCTCCACGGGGTCCGCGTGCACCGCCGGGGTGCCGAGGCCGTCGCACGTGCTGCTCGCCATGGGCCTCACGGAGGACGAGGCCCGGGGCGCCCAGCGCTTCAGCCTGGGGCATACATCCACGGTCGACGACGTTGACGCGGTGGTGGGTGCCATCGGCGCGGCGTACGCACGCGCCCGCAAGGCCGGCATGGCCGGGCACGCATCGACCATCCAGACGGCAGGAACAGGGTTCTCATGAGGGTATTGGCAGCGATGAGCGGCGGCGTCGACTCTGCAGTGGCGGCGGCGCGCGCGGTGGAGGCAGGGCACGACGTCGTCGGGGTCCACCTTGCCCTCTCCCGCATGCCCGGCACGCTCCGGACGGGCAGCCGCGGCTGCTGCACCATCGAGGACTCCCGGGACGCCTGGCGTGCGTGCGACATCCTCGGCATCCCGTACTACGTCTGGGACTTCTCCGAGCGGTTCAAGGAGGACGTCGTGGACGACTTCGTCGCCGAGTACGCCGCCGGCCGCACCCCGAACCCCTGCATGCGCTGCAACGAGCGCATCAAGTTCGCCGCGCTGCTCGAGAAGGCGCTCGCGCTCGGGTTCGACGCCGTCTGCACCGGCCACTACGCGAAGGTGATCGAGGACGCCGACGGCAATCCCGAGCTCCACCGGGCGGCGGACTGGGCCAAGGACCAGTCCTACGTGCTCGGCGTGCTCACCCATGAGCAGCTCAAGCACTCCATGTTCCCGCTGGCGGAGACCCCGTCGAAGGCCGAGGTGCGCGCCGAGGCGGAACGCCGGGGCCTGTCCGTGGCGAACAAGCCCGACAGCCACGACATCTGCTTCATCCCCGACGGCGACACCCGCGGCTGGCTCGAGGAGCGCATCGACATGACCGAGGGGGACATCCTCGACGTCGACGGCGGGAAGATCGGCAGCCACCCGGGCGCCAACGCGTTCACGGTCGGCCAGCGGCGCGGCCTCAGGCTCGGCACCCCGGCCGCCGACGGCAAGCCCCGCTTCGTGCTCGAGATCCGGCCCAAGCAGAACGAGGTCGTCGTCGGGCCCGAGCACCTGCTCGCCATCGACGAGATGCGGGGTATCAAGGTGTCCTGGGCCGGTGTGCCCATCGACGACGTGCGGACCGGCGTCGAATTCGACTGCACGGCCCAGGTCCGGGCGCACGGCGACCCCGTGGCGGCCCGCGCGCGGGTCGAGGAGGACTGCGGCGTCCAGCAGCTCGTGGTGCGGCTCATCGAGCCGATGCGCGGGGTGGCGCCCGGGCAGACGGTGGTGCTGTACCAGGGCACGCGGGTGCTCGGCCAGGCGACCATCGACTCCGCACGCTCCGCCCTCCGCCCCGAACCGGCCGTGGCGCGGGGCTAGTCGCAGTTCACGGAGCCCTGCGGGGGTCTGCTTGACTGGAGTCATGACGCATCCACGCAGCGGCTTCGACCCGGCCGCCAGTTCGCTCGCAGGCGACGTAGCTCCCGAGGTGATGGCCGAGCTGCTCTCGGTGAGGAGCTCGATCGACAACATCGATGCCACCCTCGTGTACCTCCTCGCCGAACGCTTCAAGGCGACGCAGCGTGTGGGCCACCTGAAGGCCGAACACGACCTCCCCGCCGGCGACCCGCAACGCGAGGCGGCCCAGATCGCCCGCCTCCGCATGCTCGCGGAAGAGGCACAGCTCGACCCGGCGTTCGCCGAAAAGTTCCTCAACTTCATCATCTCCGAGGTGATCCGCCACCATCAGGCCATCTCGGAGAACCGCCGGCCCGCGGCCGACACAGCCGGTCGGGCGCCCGAGAACCCTGCCGGACCTTCAGCGGAGGCTCCCGCCGGGCCCGGGACGCACGGCCCGCATGCCTGACGGGACGCTGGAACCCGCCGTCGGGGCGACCGCACCCGGCGACTGGCCGGGAACGGACCCGCACGAGGCGAATCGTGCCGTGCGGGGCGAGTTCGGGGGAGCGAACCTCCCCTTCCTGCCGTCCCTGCCGGCGCGGGGACCCGGGAGCGATGCCGTCGGGCGGACGCTCGGTGTGCTCGTCGACCTGCCCTTCGATCTCCAGCCGCACGGCTGGCGCCTGGTCCAGCGGCCGGGCAAGGACCAGCGCCGCGCCGAATCGGCCCTGTCCTCCGACATCAACGCCCTCGGGGACATCGCCGGCGCCGAGGAGAGCCCTGCGCCGCGCGTCAAGCTGCACCTCCACGGACCGCTGTCGCTGGCGGCCGGCGCCCACCTGCACGGCGGCGAGCGCGTCCTGATCGACTCCGGCGCGCGGCGGGAGCTCTACGAATCGCTGGCCGCCGGCACCGCGGACCTCGTCCGTCGGGTGTCGGCGGTGGCCCGGGGGGCCGAGGTGGTGGTGCAGTTCGACGAACCCGACGCCGACGACGTCCTCACGGGCAGGGTGCCCACCGCGAGCGGCTACCGCACCCTCCGGGCGCTGGATCGCCGCGAAGCCACCGAGGCATGGGACCTCGTGACGGCATCTGTCGTCGCCGCCGGAGGCTCGGGAACGGTGCTGGCGCCGGGGCACGGCGACGTGGCCGTCGACGCCGCACGGTCCAGTGCGGCCCACACCCTGTCCCTGGACCTCGTGCGCATCTCCGACCGCGGGTGGGAGGACCTCGCCGGGGACATCGAGTCCGGGCGCCGGCTCTGGCTCGCGATCCTCGACGGACGGACCGGGCTCCCGCAGGTCAGGGTCCTGGTGGAATCGGTGCTCGCCGCCTGGCGCCGCGTCGGACTTCCCGTGGCGGCGCTCGCCTCGCTCACGGTCACCGCCCTGCCGGGCCTCGACACGCTCACCCCGACCGGCGCGACACAGGCCCTCACCCGGCTCGCCCAGGCCGCTGACGCCCTGGACCAGGTCCGCGCCGAGGGGTGACCCGCGCAGGGCGCCGCACCGGTCAGACGCGCTCTTCCCAGCGCCGCGGCCGGACCTCGGCGGGCAGGACGCCGTCGAACTCCTCCAGGACGTAGTCGAAGCTCCCCGCATAGACGAGCAGGGTCCCCAACTGGCGGTGGACGACCCGCGTACTGATCCTGAACCGGCCGGCGTCGTCGTCCCACCACTGCTCCACGTAGGCGAGCGCGCCGAGCGCATCGGGGAGCGGCAGGCGGAGGCCCGCGAACAGGCGCGTCCGTGAGGAGACCATCCGGATGCGGCCGTCGTCGGTGGCGGAGCAGGTGAGGAGCGTCGCCATGCGCCGGTGGCGGCCCACGTAGTCGGTGAGGACGCCGTCGCGCAGGGACGTCGTGTCCTCGAACACCCGCAGGGCGGTCCCGAAGTCCAGCTCACGGCGTGCCGTGAGCGCCGGCCGCCCGAACGGGTCGGTATGCGGGTAGTTGCGGATGGTGAACGGGACGTCGCTGTCGTACTCGGGGAAGAACGCGTTCTCGAGGGCCGTGAGGCGGAAGGCGGGGCGTGCGAACCACGCCGGGCACCCGGCGACGTCGAAGACCCCGCGCCCGTGACCGGACAGTCCGCTCTCCGCATGCAGGCCGAAGTAGTCGCGCAGTTCCGGCTGCAGGCGGCCGAAGTCGCTGCCCATCGCCTGCTGGTAGATCGAGGTCATGTCCGTCCGCTTCCGTCGCCCGGACACCCAGTCAACCACGCCGGCGGACGCGAGGTTCACCCGCATCCCCGGTTCCTGAGCGGGAACCGGTGTGCGCCGTGAGCCTCACCCGACGGACCCGCCGACGCCCCGTCAGAGGCGCCCGGTGGCCTTGAGCCTGATGTAGGTGTCGGCGAGGAGCGGCGGGAGGTCCGCGGGTGTCGCGTCCACGACCTCCGCTCCGAGCAGCCGGATCTGCTGCGCCACCGCGCCGCGGTCCAGCAGGGAGCGCTCGGCGGCCGCGGCCCGGAACGTCGCGGCCGCCGTCGAGCGGTCCGCACTCATCTCCCCGAGCCGCGGATCGCGCACCGACGCGACGACGACGACGTGGCGTTCGGTCAGGCCCGGCAGCGCGGGCAGCAGGCCCTCCTCCACGGCCCCGGCGTCGAGCGAGGTGAGCAGGACGACGAGGGAGCGGTGAGGGGAGACGGCACGCACCTGGGCGGGGAGGCGGGACCAGTCCGCCTCGATCAGTTCCGCGTCGAGCGGGGCCATGGCGGTCACGAGGGAGGCCAGCAGGTTTCCCTTGGCCGTCGAGTCGACGCGGGCGCGGAGCCTGCGGTCGTAGGCCAGGAAGTGCACCTTGTCGCCGCCGCGCTCGGCCAGCACGGACAGCAGCAGCGCGGCTTCGATACCGGTGTCCAGCCGGGGCTCGTCGAGGACCCTCGCCGCGGAGGTGCGGGAGGTGTCCAGCACGACGACGACGCTGCGGTCCCGTTCGGGGCGCCAGGTCCTGACCACGGTGTCGCGGCGACGCGCGGTGGCGCGCCAGTCGATCGATCGGACGTCGTCGCCCCTCACGTAGTCCCGCAGGGAGTCGAACTCGGTGCCCGCGCCCCGGATCTGGACGGCGGCCCGACCGTCGAGTTCGCGCAGGCGGCGCAGTTTGGACGGGAGGTGCCGCTTGGAGTCGAAGGGCGGCAGCACCCGCAGGACGCCCGGCGCCGGCACGGTGACCTGCCGCGCGGCCATCCCGAGGGGCCCGGCGCTCCGCACCGTGACCGTCTCCACGCGGAGGATGCCGCGGCGCGTCGGGCGGAGGAGGAGCGTCAGGCGCCGGGCCTCGCCGGAGGGTACGGCGACGGACTGTTCCGGGTCCACGGCACCCGCGGAGGGCTGCCACGCCTCGCGCACCGTGGCGCGGAGGGTGCGGGAGGTGTCGTTCCGCAGGACCACGACGCTGGTGCACTGTTCGCCCAGCCGCACGCTGTCCGGCAGGGTCCGGCGGATGCCCACACGTCGGGGAGACGCGGCCAGGGCGAGGTCGAGGCCGACGGCCACCGCGAGGAGCAGGGCCCACAGCAGGATCGACGTCGCCCCCGGGTACACGATGACGGGGACGACGCCGAGCAGTACCAGCAGGACCAGGCGGCCGGTGATGACCATGGGAAGGACTCCTCTCGGACGCCGGGTGCGGCGGCGCGTGCCCGGTTCGGGCGGGGTGGTGGGGCTACCGCGGGACGGGGACGGAGCCGAGGATGCTGCCCAGCACGTCGTCCACGCCGACGCCGTCCATCTGCGCCTCCGGCCGCAGGGCGACCCGGTGACGGAGGGCGGGCAGGGTGAGGGCCTTGACGTCGTCGGGTGTCACGAAGGAGCGGCCCGAGAGCCACGCCCAGGCCCGCGAGGTGTTGAGCAGGGCGGTGGCGCCGCGCGGCGAGACGCCGAGCTGGAAGGACGGGGAGGATCGTGTGGCGCGGACCAGGTCGACGATGTAGGCGAGGACCTCGGGGGCGATCGCGACGCGGGACACCGCGGCCCGCGCCCGGTCGATGTCCGCCGCACCCGCGACGGCCCGCACCCCGGCCGCACCCAGGTTGCGGGGATCGAACCCCACGCTGTGCCGACGGATCACCTCGATCTCGTCCTCGCGCCCGGGGAGCGGGAGGGTGAGCTTCAGCAGGAAGCGGTCGAGCTGGGCCTCCGGCAGGGGATAGGTGCCCTCGTACTCGACGGGGTTCTGCGTGGCGGCGACGACGAACGGCGTCGGCAGGCGCCGCGACACGCCGTCGACGGAGACCTGCCGCTCCTCCATAGCCTCGAGCAGCGACGCCTGGGTCTTGGGCGGCGTGCGGTTGATCTCGTCGGCGAGCAGGATGTTCGTGAACACCGGCCCCTCGCGGAAGGTGAACTCGGAGGTCTTCGACTCGTAGATGAGCGAGCCCGTGATGTCACCCGGCATCAGGTCCGGGGTGAACTGGACACGCTTCGTGTCGAGGTCCAGGGCGGTGGCGAGGGTCCTGACCAGCAGGGTCTTGGCGACACCCGGGACGCCCTCCAGGAGCACGTGCCCGTCGGCGAGGAGCCCGATGAGGAGGCCCGTGACGGCCGCGTCCTGGCCCACGATCGACTTGCCCACCTCGGCGCGCACCCGGAGCAGGGCGTCCCGCGCCGAGGCGCCGTCGACGGCGGCCCGGTCTGCCTGGTCCGACAGGTCGGCTTCCTGCTCTTCCTGCCAGCGTCGGGTCTGGTTCATGACGGCGTGATCTCCTTCTCGAGGTCGAGGATGTCCTGTGCCCACAGCACAAGCTGGTGGTTGGTGGTCGGGACGTACCGCAGTCGCTGCTCGAGTTCCGTCCGCGGCCGGCCGCTGTGGCGGGAGGCGGCGTCGATGACCTCCGCGGCGGAGGCGGACCGGTCCACGCGGAGGCGGCGGGCCAGCCGTGCCAGGGTCGCCGCGCGCAGGGTCGCTGCTGCGTGACCCACGGACCGGGAGTCCTGGTAGAGGCGGGCCCTGCCCTCCGCCGTCTCCGCCGCACGGACGACGACGGGCAGCGGCTCGGACGCGAGGGGGCCCACGCGCCGTCCGCGCCACAGCACGGCGAGGACAGCGCACACGAGGAGCCAGACGAGCAGGGGATCCACCCAGGGCGGGAGGAGCGTCCTCGGATCGATGCCCTCGCCGGTGGAGACGACGTCCGCCCCCGTGGGTTCGTACCAGACGAGCGTGGGGGAGGACCCCAGCGCGCGCAGGGCGAGGGCCGCGTTGCCGTCCTCCGTGACGGCCTCGTTGGACAGGATCGACGGGGCGCCCAGGACGGCCATCGACCCGTCGTCGCTCGTGGTGTACAGGCCGCCCGTCGCGTCCCCGACGGCGACGGGGAAGCACTCGACCGCGCCGGTGTAGGCGGTCCCCGTCGCGGTGAGTGTACCGGCCGCGGTGGCGTCCGGGTCGGGGCAGTCGGCGGACAGGGCCGGGACGTCACCGGACAGGTCGAGGGGCGCGGCGCCGACCTGCGCGAAGTCGTCGTCGAGGGCGGTCAGCTGGCGCCCTGCCGGGGCGGCGAGGACCGCGCGGTCCGCCAGGGCGGCCAGGTCTCCCACCTGGCCGGCGCTGAGGTACTGCTGCGCGTCGTTGAGGAACAGTGTCGCGGGCCCCTCCTCGAGGGCGGCGACCGCCTCGTCGTAGGAGTCGGCCCGGACGACGTCGACGCCTTCGGACGCGAGGACCTCCGCGACCGCACGGGCGCCCGCCGGCGCCGCATTGCCCGGGGACAGCGGGCGGGTGTCCTCCTCCTGACCGGCGAGGAGGTTGATCAGGAGGATCAGGGCCAGGACGACGGCGCCGAGGATCAGGGGGAGGGAACGGCGGAGCCTCGCGCGGGCCGTCGTCAGCGCGCTCCCGCCGTCGCCCATGATCTCGTGTCCCGTCGCCTGCCCGGCCGGTGTGGGTCCGCGGTCGTCCGGAGGGCCGGCGTCGCGGGAGCTGCCCGCGGGATGGTCCGGGGAGGAGATCCGCTGCCCGCGGATCACCGGGGTGCCGCCGGCACGGTCATGCCCGCGGACGGGGTGGGGCGTTCCGCGGAGAGGCGCGCGTCGAGCGCGGCTGCGCGCCGGTACACGGCCTCGGACGCGGTGCCGCTGCCGTAGTGGGTCTCGTTGAAGACGTCGGCCAGCCAGGCGACGTCGGTGGACAGCGGCGGGAAGACGCCGCCGAGCTGGGCGGCGGCCTCCGTGGCCGTCCGTCCGGGCTGGTCGGCGACCACGAGGCGTTCCTCGGCGGACCGGATGACGGCCCGCAGCACTTCGGCGACGGCCCCGTTCCAGTCCCGGTCGGCGGCGAGGGAGGCGGCCCTGGCGCGGTGGTGGGCGGCGGAGCGCGTCGCGCCGTCGTCGAACACGGCGGACTCCTGTTTCCCGCCGCGCGCGTTCAGCCGTGGCCTGATGAGCACGACGGCCACGACGACGAGGAGCACCGCACCGAGGGCCAGCACGAGGGTGCCCGGTCCCGGCGCGAGTCCGCCCATCCCGTCGAGGAGCCGCCCGAGGCCGCGCAGGACCTCGGCGAGAAGGCGTTCGACGATGCCCGGCTGCGCCTCGACGTAGGAGGGTCTGGCCAGTTCCTCCTCGAGCAGGCGCCGCGCCTCGTCCGTGTCAGGGGTGAGGAGGGAGCGGGTCCCACCGCTCATGCGCGCGCCCCGGGGCGGGGGCCGGTCGTGGCGCCGTCGGGCATCAGGCCGGTCCGTCCGGCTGGTGGCCGAAGGAGGTGGTGCCGCCGGGCAGGATGTCCGTCCTGCCCGGACCGGCCTGCTCGTGGTCCCGCATGAGGACGACGTCGAAGCCTTCCCGGCGCATGCGGAGGTCGACGTACAGCAGCGAGGTGACCCCCGCCTGGAAGGCGTAGCCGACCGCGGTGAACAGGGCCGCGATGGCCTGGGAGGCGGCGAGGACCGGCAGGGATTCCATCGCGTCCGGTGTGGCGGACGCACTGGTGCTGAAGCCGAAGAAGAGCGTCACCGCGAACGAGAGGGGCGCCGAGATGACGGAGGTGATGATCGAGACGATGATGGTCGTCAGGAGCACGATGCCGAAGGTCCGCCACCAGTTGCCCCGGGTCAGCTGCCACGAGCGCCGGACGGCGGTCCAGGGTCCCACGCCTTCCAGCATCAGCGCAGCAGGGGCGACGACGAGCTTGGTGCTCACCCATACCAGGGCCGCCAGCGCGCCGAGCACGAGGGGGACGATGACGAGGGCCGAGTATTCCTCGAGCCCGAGGATCGCGAGCGCCGAGATGCCCACGAGGACGGCGAGCCCTGCGAGCCCCGCGGCGAAGGCCAGCAGGCCGAAGGCGAGCAGCGGGAGGATGCGCCGGCGGGCGAGCCGCCAGGCCTGGCCGAAGGTCGTCGTCTGGTTGATGACGGCGCGGGCGATCGGGATCACGAGGATTCCCTGCAGCACGAGCAGCGCCACCGCGGACACCACCCCGGCGACCGCCGCGAAGACGCCGAGGCCCGCGAAGGCGCCGACGAGGCTGTCCGGCGTCGGATTCGCGGATTCGAAGACCTCTAGGGAGGACAGGACATTGCCGAGCAGGAGCACCGTCACGAGCGCGACGACGGCCTGCAGGAGGATGGCGATGCCGAAGGTCGCCAGGGGGTTCTTCCGGCAGGCCTGGAACGCGCCGTCGAGGATCTCACCGAGCCCGAGGGGCCGCAGCGGGATGACCCCCGGCTTCGGCGGCGCCTGATAGCCGGGGGCCCGAGCGAAGCCGGGGCCGCCCTGCCACGGCCCCTGCGGCGGGTAGGCGTTGCCCCAGCCCTGGCTGCCCGCCGGAGGTCCGGGGTGGGCGGGGAGGAACCCGCTGCCCGGGGGCGGACCCTGGTATCCGCGGCCGCCCGCGGGCGATGGGCCCGGGGGACGCCCCCACGGGTCGGCCGGCGCGGTGGGGCCGGCCTGCTGCGTCCCCCAGGAGGGGGTGACGGGAGTGTGCCGGCCGGGGGCCTGCCAGGGTGGATCGCCGGGAGTCGGTGCCTGCCACGGGGCGGGCCGCTGCTGCGCCTGGTCCTGTGGCTCGTTTTGCGGCTGAGGGGGCGTCCGGTCGGGTGACCGGTCCGGCAGCGGTCCGTCGCCCGACCGGCCGCCGTCCGGCTGACCCTCCGCCTGATCCTTCATCGCGTCCCCTCGGTCGATGCTCGCCGGGGGCATGCGGCCAGCGGCCCCCTCCTGCATCATAGTGAGGCCGACGCCCATTCGAGGCAGCCGCGCAGCATCGTTTCCGACGCGACATCCCGCACCCTGTGGCGGATGGGACTTTGCGGGGTCGATACGCCACTATGGGGGGTATGAAGGCACGCATACTGGTCATCGACGACGACGAGGCCCTGTCCGAAATGATCGGCATCGTCCTGCGCAACGACGGCTTCGACCCCGTGTTCTGCGCCGACGGAGCAGCGGCGCTCGGAGTGTTCCGCTCGACGCATCCCGATCTGGTGCTGCTGGACCTCATGCTCCCGGGGATGGACGGGATCGAGGTGTGCCGCCAGATCCGGGCGGAGTCCGACCTCCCCATCGTCATGCTGACCGCGAAGGCGGACACCTCCGACGTCGTGCGGGGCCTGGAATCGGGGGCCGACGACTACGTCCCCAAGCCGTTCAAGCCGGCCGAACTCGTGGCGCGCGTCCGTGCCCGCCTGCGGCCCGCCGAATCCAAGGCACCCGAGACGCTGCGGATCGGCGACGTGACCATCGACGTCGCCGGGCACGAGGTGGCGCGCGCGGGACAGCGGGTCTCGCTGACCCCGCTCGAGTTCGACCTGCTGGTGGCCCTCGCCCGGAAGCCGTGGCAGGTCTTCACGCGCGAACTCCTCCTCGAACAGGTGTGGGGGTACCGCCACGCAGCCGACACGCGGCTCGTCAACGTCCATGTGCAACGGCTCCGCTCCAAGATCGAGCGCGATCCCGAGGCGCCCGAGATCGTCCTGACGGTGCGTGGTGTCGGATACAAGGCCGGACAGGGCTGATGGGGGGAGCGCGGACAGCCACTCCCCCGGCTCCCGCCTTCCTCCTGCCGACACCCGGGCCCCAGGGCCCGCTCCGGGCGGCTCCGTCCCCGGGGCCGGCCCCGTGACTCCCGCGACGGCGGTGCGTGCAGCTCCCGCCGCAGGCGCCGCGGACGCCGCCGCAGGCGCCGCGGACCCCGGCGGCACCGACGTGGCTACGGCGGGGGACACCCCGTCCGGGGACGGGAAGCCCCGCGAGCCCGGTCCCGTCGCCGCTCGGCTGCACACCGCATCGGTCCGCGGCCACTCGATGCTGCAGTCGGTGGCGCAGCGCTGGCGGCGTTCCCTCCAGTTCAGGACCGTCGTCGCCACGATGCTGCTCACCTCGGTCTCCTTCGTCGCCGTCGGCGGGTTCCTCTCCAACCAGATCGCCGGCGCCCTTTACGACCAGCGCTTCGACCAGTTCAGCGCCGAGGCCACCGAGGAGCTGACCCGGTCGAAGGCGGTCTTCAAGGAGTCCTCGGCGACCGACAGGGACACCACCAGCCGCCTCGTCCTGGACTCCGTCGAGGCACTCGTCAGCCTGGACACCGACGCGCCCCGGCATGCGATCCTGGTACCGATCTCGGGCGACGTCCTCATCCCGACGACCGTCAGCCAGAACGGCGTGACGGCCGGCATGCTCCCGCAGGACCTCCAGGAGGCCGTCGCGGACGGCCCCGACATCCACTGGGCCCCCATGCAGATCCCGGTCACCGAGAGCGGTGCGACCGACGCGCCCGGGATCGCGTTCGGGACCCAGGTGCAGCTCCCCCCGGACCAGGCCTCGTACGCGCTGTACGTCTACTACGACCTGTCGGCCATGCAGTCCACCCTCGACGACATCCACCGGGTGCTGTGGCTGGCCGGCGTCCTGCTCCTGCTCGTCATCGGCGCGATCGCCTGGTACGTGACGCGGAGCGTCGTCCGGCCGGTGAGTCATGCGGCGTCCGTGTCCGAGAAGCTCGCCGCGGGGCAGCTGCAGGAGCGCATGGAGGTCAGCGGGGAGGACGAGGTGGCCAGGCTCGGCGTCTCCTTCAACCATATGGCCGGGAGCCTGCAGGACCAGATCACACAGCTGGCCCAGTTGTCGCAGATGCAGCAGCGTTTCGTGTCCGACGTCTCCCACGAGCTGCGCACACCGCTCACCACGGTCCGGATGGCCGCGGAGGTCCTGCACGACGCGCGCGCGGAGTTCAACCCGGTCAACAAGCGGTCCGCCGAGATCCTGTTCGACCAGGTGGAGCGGTTCCAGGCGCTGCTCGCGGACCTGCTCGAGATCTCCCGGTTCGACGCCGGCGCCGCCGTCCTCGAGGCGGAATCGGTCGACATCGTCCAGCTCGTCCAGCACGCGATCGAGGGGGCGGGACCCCTGGCGGAGCGCCTCGGATCGGACGTCACGATCGTGTCGCAGGAGACGCGGTGCATCGTGGATGCGGACGCGCGCCGGATCGACCGCATCCTGCGCAACCTGATCGTCAACGCCCTCGAGCACGGTGAGGCGAAGCCCATGGAGATCCACATCGCGTCCAGTCCCGAGGCGGTCGCCGTCGCGGTCCGGGACCACGGCATCGGCATGACGACGCTGCAGGCCTCGCGTGCGTTCGACCGCTTCTGGCGGGCCGACCCCGCCCGGGCCCGTACGACAGGGGGCAGCGGACTCGGACTCTCGATCGCCATGGAGGACGCCCACCTGCACAACGCCTGGCTCGAGGCTTGGGGCAGGCCGGGGGAGGGAGCGTGCTTCCGCCTGACGCTGCCCCGGACCCAGGGGACCGAGCTGACGTCCTCTCCGCTGGCCCTGCCGCCGCCGACCCTGCCGCCGGTCGGCGGACGCGAGCCGGAACGCACACTCGGACGGAGCGAGGGAGAGTAGTGGGAGATCACGCCATGGCAGTCCGGCAGGGGCACCACACCCGCGCTCGCGCCGAGGTCCGCGCCTGTGGCGCCCGGCTCGCCGTGCTGCTCCTCGCCTGTCTCCTCGTCCTCACGGGGTGCTCGGCCATTCCGACCACGGGGCCGGTGGGGGTGATCGAGGCGTCCGACGGCGAACCGGACGCCGTCGCGCCGGTGTTCGACCCCGAGGGCCCCGCGCCCGGAGCGACGCCCGAGCAGATCCTCCGCGACTTCATCACCGCGGGGACGGGCGCGAGTGACGGCTACAGCGTGGCACGGCAGTTCCTGAGCCCGGACCTTCGCGCGACGTGGCAGCCCGAGGAGCGGATCGTCCTGTTCCGGTCGGATCCGCGCGTCGAGAAGCGCGAGGCCGAGGGCGTCTACCAGATCCAGCTCGAGACCGCGGGGACCGTCGATGCCCGCGGGGTGCGCACCAACACGGTCGTCCCCGCGACGGAGACCCTGGGCGTGCGGATGGTCCAGCTCGACGGCGAATGGCGGATCGACGAGATCCCGGACGGCATCATGCTCGCCCAGAGCAGCGCCCGCGACCTCCTGATCTCGCACAGCCTGTACTTCTACAGCAGCAACTACCGCTACTGGGTGCCCGATGCCCGCTGGTTCGTCCGGCGCACGGGGGTGACCGCGCGGATCGTCAGCGCGATGCTCGCAGGTCCTGCGCCCTACCTGCAGGGGTCGGTCACCAGCGCCTTTCCCGAGGGTGTGACGCTCGCCCGTGATTCGGTGCCGATCACCTCCGGTACGGCGTCGGTCGAACTCTCGCCGGAGATCCTCGAGAACGCGACCAACCTCAGGCTGCAGCAGATGAACCAGCAGCTCCAGGTCAATCTGCTCGACCTGAACGACGTCACCACAGTGGAGATGACCAGCGACCAGCCCATCGAGCTGGGACCGCCGGCGCCTGAGCTCGTGAAGCCGGATCTGACGCCCGACGTCGGCGGCGAGCAGGTGGCGGTCGCGCAGGGTGAGCTGGTGCGGGTCCGCAACGGTGCCGTCACCGAGATCGAGGGACTGGAATCCGTGGGATCACTCGAACCGCGGGACCCTGCCACCTCCGTCTCGGGCAGCGCCTACTCCTTCCTCGACCCCGATCGGGAGACCCTCTACGTCACGGCGCCGGGCAGCGAGGCGCGCCCCGTCCTCCGGGGCAGTGCGCTCACCAAGCCCTCGTTCGATCCCGACAACTGGATCTGGACCACCCGCTCGGTCGAGGGTCGGAGCGAGGTGCTCGCCGTCCCGCCGGGCGGCACGGAGGCGAATGCCGCGGTCCTCGCCGCCGGCTGGCTGGGCGACCGGAGCGTCAGGGAACTCCGCATCGCCCGCGACGGATCGCGCGCACTGATCGTCACGGATCGCGGTGGGGAGGGCGAAGTCCTGCTGGCGGGCATCACGCGCTCCACCGAGGGTGCTCCGCAGACGCTCACGACGCCGCTCACGCTGCCGACGGACGGGTCGATCGACACGGCGACGTGGGCCGGCCAGAGCGTGATCGTCGCATCGTCCGTCGGGGCGGGCGAGGAGGCCACCCCGGTGATCCTGCGCCTCGACGGCGAGCGCGAGTCGATGGCGGCGCTCGACGGGGTCCTCGGCCTCAGCGCGGGCTCCGACGCGGAGGACACGTTCTACGCCGAGGCCGGCTCCACCCTGTACCGGCGCATCGGCGGCAGCTGGGTGGACGAGCAGGTCGCCGTGACGGACCCGGCCTTCCCGGGGTAGGGACATCCACATAGGGGCTGCCCGGCCCCGCGTGCGCGTCCCTTCCTATGGACTGCGGGGATGAACATCCTCGACCCCTCGTCCGTCCTGGACCGGATCCTCCTCGGGCGGTCCTACCGGCGTGCGGCGGATGCGCTCACCGCCTTCGCGGCGATCGTCCTGCCGTCGTCCTGCGTGATCTGCGGCCAGTGGGACACGTCCCTCTGCCCGGGATGCAGCGCGGTCTTCCGGCGTGCGACCTCGCGGCCGTTCCGTGCGGAAGCAGGAGCGGAATCCCTGCCCGACGTCGCCCTCGACGCGGCCGGGGCGGCCGGATCCGGCGACCGCACCGACGCCTACGGCCCGCTCCCCGTCGTCGCCGCCGGGCGCTACGGACGCGCCGTGTCGGGTGTCCTGCTCGCCTACAAGAATCACGGGCACGTGGACCTCGCGGCGCCGGTGGAAGCGGCCCTGGCCGGTGCGCTGCACGAGGCCGTGACGCACCTGTGCCGGTCCCCGGACGGCCCGGGACCGGCACGTCAGGTCCTGCTCGTCCCGGTGCCCGGCCGTGCCTCGTCGCAACGGCGGCGCGGCTATGACCCGCTCATGCTGCTGCTGTCCCGCCTGGAGCGGAGAGGCGGGCTCCCGGCCGGTACGAGGCTCGTCGCGGGGGCCCGCCAGGTGTCGCCGGCGGCACGCCTGAGCGGCGCCCTGATGCGGGGAGGGGTCGAAGGTGTCCTTCGGGACGGTCTGGCCGCGCTGTCCGGGCCGGGCGGCGGGCAGAAGGGTCTGGGACGTCGTCGGCGCCGCGCCAACGTCCTGCGGTCCATGCGCGCCGGCAGGCACGCGCGGGCGCTGCTCGCGGACCGCGACTGCATCATCGTCGACGACGTCCTCACCACCGGGGCGACGATCGGCGAGCTGCACCGCGTCCTCCGGGGCGGCGGGGCGCGGGTGCTGGGCGGCGTCGTCATCGCTGCCACGTCCTCGCCCGCCGGTGCCCGCCTCGGCACGGCGGCCGGGACGGGCACCGGGTGAGCGGACGGCCGCGACACTGCACAGGCCGGCCCGGGCGAAGTACCGGAACTTTCGGAGTGGCGAGGGATGAATAAAGGAGGGGGGTGAACTACCGTGAAGTACGGGTACAACACAGTGACGATACGTACCCGTCGGTGGCGGCTCTGCGGATACGCCTCGGCCGCCGTCGTATCACCAAGTGATGTGGAGGGCACCATGGAATTCGTGATCAATGGTCGGAACCTGGCGGTATCGGACCGTTTCCGTGAGTACGCGACGGAGAAGATCGACAAGATAGAGCAACTCGGCGACAAGGTACAGCGCGTCGATGCGAAGATCACCAAGGAGCCCAGTGCCCGCATGGCGGATACCTCTCTCACCGTCGAGCTGACGGTGATCTGCAGGGGCCCGGTCGTCCGGGCGGAAGCGTCAGCGGCCGACAAGTTCGCAGCCTTCGACCTGGCCTACGGGAAACTCCTCGAGCGCCTGCGCCGCGCCCGGGACCGTCGCAAGGTCCACCACGGCCGCCACACCCCGGTGGCCGTCCGCGTCGCCACGGCCGATCTCGAACCCGCCGATCCTGCGCAGCCCCTCTACCTCGAGGCGGCGGCCAGCGCCTCGACACCCCAGGAGCCCGCCCCGCAGCCGGACGACGCCGACGCCTACGCCTCGCCGGACGACGTGCCCGCGGGTGACTCACCGGTCCTGATCCGCCGCAAGGTCTTCTCCGGCGTCCCCATGACCCTGGACGACGCCGTCGACAGCATGGAACTCGTCGGGCATGACTTCTACCTGTTCGTCGACTCCGCAACCGGGGCCCCCTCCGTGGTGTACCGGCGCCAGGCATGGACCTACGGAGTCATCACCCTCGACTCGAACGGCGCCGAAGGGACCGAGGAGCTCCTGGCCTACCGTGCCAGGGAGGCCGCCTCCGCCTAGAGGTCACCACCACGGCCCGCCCCTGCCGGCCGTGTTCTTCACCGACGTCCACGGAACTGCCTCCGCGCCCAGCGCGGAGGCAGTTCCGTGCAGGAGCCCATGCCGAACCTCACCCTCGCCCAGGCACGGCGGATCGCCCTCGCCGCCCAGGGACTGCATCGCCCACGCCTCGAGAAGCCTTCGTCCCCGCGCGCCGTCGCGGCCGCCGCACGGCGACTGCAGGTCATCCAGATCGATTCGGTGAACGTCCTCACCCGATCCCATTACCTGCCCCTGTTCTCGCGCCTCGGCTCGTACGACCGCGCCGGGCTCGATGCCCTCCACTCCCGCTCCCCGCGCAGGCTCGTCGAATACTGGGCCCATGAGGCGAGCCTCGTGCCCCCCGAGCTGTTCCCCCACCTGAAGGCATGGCAACGCCGGACGTGGATGGGGGCGGACAGCGTCCCTGCCGCCCAGCGCGAGTCCCTCGAATCCGCGGTCCTCGATCTCCTCGGCAGGGGGACGCCGCTCACCGGGTCGAGCGTCCAGCGGCTGCTCGGCGGGGACGACGCACGCCCCGCCGACGGTTGGGGGTGGCGGTGGACCGCCGCGAAGCGCGTGCTCGAGGATCTCTTCGCCCGCGGCGAGATCGGCTCCGCCGGGCGGACGGACCAGTTCGAACGCCTGTACGCCCCCATCGCGCGCGTGCTGCCCGACGCCGCCCTCGCCGTCGCCTCCCCGGACCGGACGGAGTCCCTCGCGGTGCTGGCCGAGCGGGCCGCGGGAGCGCTCGGCGTCGCGTCCGCGCGGTCCGTCGCGGACTACTTCCGCACCCCCGTCCGGGAGACGCGATCCGTCCTCGATGCCCTGGTGGGCGCCGGGGCGCTGGAGATCGTGACCGTCGACGCAGGGGTGGAGCCGTGGTACCTGCACCCCGCGGCGGCCCGCCCGCGCCAGGCACGGGGGAGGGCGCTCCTCAGTCCCTTCGACTCGCTGGTCTTCGAGCGGGACCGGCTCCACCGGCTCTTCGACTTCCACTACCGCATCGGGATCTACACGCCCGCCGCACGGCGCACCCACGGGTACTACGTGCTGCCCTTCCTGCTGCGCGACTCCTTCGTCGCGCGGGTGGATCTCAAGGCGGACCGCGCGTCCGGGCGGTTGCTGGTGCGCGCCGGTCATGCGCAGCCCGGCGCTCCCGCCGACACCGCGGTCCACCTCGCCGACGAGCTGCGCCTGCTGGCGCGGTGGCTGGAGCTCGACGACGTCGTCGTCGAGGACCGTGGCGACCTGGCATCCGCGCTGTCCGGGCAGGTCGGCAGGCTACTGTGAGCGGACACGCAGTTCCGAGTCGCTGCGGCGTGCCGCAGGGGAACTGAACCGGGGGGCCGAACGTCTCTCCCGTAGACTAGAGACGCCATCTTTGGGCAGCATCAGATTGGGAGCAAATACCAGTGCCATCACTTCTTGAACGAGTTCTACGCACCGGCGATAAGAAGACACTGAAGCGACTCCGGAACTACGCTGACGCGATCAACGTCCTCGAGGACGAATTCCGCGAGATGTCCGACGCAGAGCTGCGCGGGGAGACCGACCGGCTGAAGAAGCGCCTCGCCGACGGCGCGACCCTCGACGACCTCCTTCCCGAGGCCTTCGCCGCCGTCCGTGAGGCGTCGAGCCGCACGCTCGGCCTGCGCCACTTCGACGTCCAGCTGATGGGCGGCGCAGCCCTCCACCTGGGGAACATCGCCGAGATGAAGACCGGCGAGGGCAAGACCCTCGTCGCCACCGCGCCCGCCTACCTCAACGCCCTGAGCGGCAAGGGCGTGCACGTCGTCACCGTCAACGACTACCTGGCCGAGTACCAGTCGGACCTGATGGGCCGCGTCTACCGGTTCCTCGGGCTGACGAGCGGCTGCATCCTCTCGAAGCAGGACCCCGCGACACGCCGCGAGCAGTACGCCGCGGACATCACGTACGGCACGAACAACGAGTTCGGCTTCGACTACCTGCGCGACAACATGGCCTGGAGCGCCGCGGAGCTCGTGCAGCGCGGCCACAGCTTCGCGATCGTGGACGAGGTCGACTCGATCCTCATCGACGAGGCGCGTACCCCGCTCATCATCAGCGGCCAGGCATCGGGTGACGTGAACCGCTGGTACAACGAGTTCGCGAAGGTCGTCCAGAAGCTCACGGTCGACGCCGACTACGAGGTGGACGAGAAGAAGCGCACGGTGGGCGTCCTCGAGGACGGCATCGAGAAGGTCGAGGACTACCTCGGCATCTCCAACCTGTACGAGTCGGCCAACACGCCGCTCATCGGATTCCTGAACAACGCCATCAAGGCCAAGGAACTCTTCAAGCGGGACAAGGACTACGTGGTCCTCAACGGCGAGGTCATGATCGTCGACGAGCACACGGGACGCATCCTCGCCGGTCGGCGCTACAACGAGGGCATGCACCAGGCGATCGAGGCGAAGGAGGGCGTGGAGATCAAGGCGGAGAACCAGACCCTCGCCACCGTCACGCTGCAGAACTACTTCCGCCTCTACGACAAGCTCTCGGGCATGACGGGCACCGCCGAGACGGAGGCCGCCGAGTTCATGTCGACCTACAAGCTCGGCGTCGTCCCGATCCCCACGAACAGGGAGATGGCGCGCAAGGACCTCTCCGACCTCATCTACAAGAACGAGGTCGCGAAGTTCGACGCCGTCGTCAAGGACATCGTGGAGCGCCACGAGACGGGGCAGCCCGTCCTCGTCGGCACGACGAGTGTCGAGAAGAGCGAGTACCTGTCGAAGCAGCTCGCGAAGGCGGGCGTCCGCCACGAGGTCCTGAACGCGAAGAACCACGCACGGGAAGCCGCGATCATCGCGCAGGCCGGCCGCAAGGGCGCCGTCACCGTCGCCACCAACATGGCAGGTCGTGGCACCGACATCATGCTCGGCGGCAACGCGGAGTTCAACGCCGTCGCGGCGCTCGAGAAGATGGGGCTCGACCCGGCGGACAACCCGGAGGAGTACGAGACCCGGTGGCCCGAGGCCCTCGAGGCCGCCAAGGAAGCGGTCAGGGCGGAGCAGGAGGAGGTCCGTGACATCGGCGGCCTGTACGTGCTCGGGACGGAGCGCCACGAGTCGCGGCGCATCGACAACCAGCTGCGCGGCCGCTCCGGCCGCCAGGGCGATCCCGGACGGTCCCGTTTCTACCTGTCCCTGACCGACGACCTCATGCGCCTGTTCAACTCGGGCGGCGCCGAGCGGATCATGAACAGCGCGACCATGCCCGACGACGTCGCGCTGGAGTCGAAGATGGTGTCGAAGGCGATCGAGAGCGCCCAGGGTCAGGTCGAAGGGCGCAACGCCGAGCAGCGCAAGAACGTCCTGAAGTACGACGACGTGCTCAACCGCCAGCGCGAGGCGATCTACGGCGACCGCCGGAGGATCCTCGAGGGCGACGACCTCAAGGAGAAAGTGCAGTTCTTCCTGGAGGACGTCATCACGGCGATGGTCGACGAGGCGACGGCGCAGGGCCACGGCGACGACTGGGACTACGACATGCTGTGGACGAACCTCAGGACGCTGTACCCGATCACCCTGACGGCCGACGAGGTCATCGAGGAGGCGGGCGGGAAGTCGAAGCTCACCCGCGACTTCCTGCACGACGAGATCCTCTCCGACGCGAAGCTGGCCTACCAGGCCCGCGAGGAGTCCCTCGGGGAGCAGACGGTGCGCGAACTGGAGCGTCGCGTGGTGCTCTCGGTCATCGGGCGGAAGTGGCAGGAACACCTCTACGAGATGGATTACCTCAAGGAGGGCATCGGCCTCCGCGCGATGGCGCAGAGGGATCCGCTGGTCGAGTACCAGCGCGAGGGTTTCATCCTCTTCCAGGCGATGATGGAGTCGATCCGCGAGGAGAGCATCGGCTACCTGTTCAACCTCGAGGTGGAGGTTTCCGCTCCGGTCCAGACCGGTCTCCCGGGAGTCACGGACGGCCGCGGCGTGGTCCAGGCGCCGACGATCAAGGCCGCCGGCCTCGAAGCGCCGGCCAAGCCTGCCACACTCAACTTCATCGCGCCCAACGCGCAGGGCGAGGCCGAGGTGCACGTGGAGCGGAACCGGGCGCAGGCCGCGCCGTCGGGCGGCAGGAAGAACAAGAAGAGGTAGTCAGCCGATCTCGAGGGCGGTGACCCGCCACGCTCCGCGCCGTTGCTCTATCCGAAGAGCGACGGCGCGGACGCGTTTGCGGTCGAAGGCGACCACCGCGGCCTCGTACACGCCCGGGCTCACGGGGCAGACGCGGGCGGATCGGACCACGACGCACCGGTGGGTGCTTTCCGGGACAGCCGCGCTGCGACCGGGCGGACGAGCGTCGATGCAGCGCACCAGGTTGGCGCGCAACTGGAGTCGTTCGTAGTTCTCGGCGTCGAGCCAGCGGGCCATCTGCTGCAGGGGGCGTGATCCGCCCAGCACCTCGAGTGCGCCCTGGCAGACGGACCGGGCGATCCCGGCGATCCGATACTCGACCTCCGGCCCAGCACGGCCGGCGGCGTCCTCGTCCCGCAGCGGTCCGGGGGTGGACCCGGGCCCGCTGACCGGTTCCGCCGGTGACCTGAGCGGAATCATCGTGGCCCGCGCGTCGGCTGGACGGGGAGGGGCCGCGAGCAGGGGCCGCGGTGCCCCGCTCGCCTCGGCGAGCCGGGGAGCGGCGGGACGGAGGTGGGTGACGGCGTTCATGCTGGTTCCCTTCGTGGACTGGCTGGTGGTTCGGTCACCGGATCACGATCCGGTGGGCGCCTGCAGGACCGTGCCCGGGAGGAGGAGCGACGGATCGTCCCCGACGACGGCGCGGTTGGTGGCGTACCAGAGGGGCCATGCCTCGGCGATGTCCGAGGCGGTCGCCAGCGGTCCGAGCCGGGCGGCGACGATCGACCACAGGGAATCACCCGGCGCGACGACGACCTCCTCCCCGCCGACGACGGTGCGGCTCTCCCCGCGCAGCAGTGGCCCGCCATCCACCTGCATCGGCAGCGGTTCCCACGCCGGTGACACGGGCGCGGGCGCGGCGTCGGGAGACCCCGAAGGCGTAGCGGGTGCGGGTGGCTCCGCCCCGTGCCGTGGGTTCTGCCGGCCTGCGTCGGACGATCCCATGGGGGGCACCCGGTCCGCCGGCCCTGCATCGACCGGGGACAAGCCGCCGTGGGCGGCCTGGGCGGATGAGCGGGCGGCGGTCGCCGTCAGGACATGCTCCGATCCGCCCGCGGCGGCGGGCGCCACGGCCGGGACGGCGAGGAGGTTGGCGCCGAGGAGTGCGGCGGCGAGGCGTCGCATCATCGCGGGGGCGCACCGGGAGGCGAGAGCCGCCATCGCGGACGGGCCGCGTCGCTTCAGCAGTTCCGCGAGCACCGCCACGACGAACAGGAGGACCCACACGCCGACGACGGCGAGTCCGATCCCCGAGAGTGCCGCGCCGAGGACGCCCTCCAGGTCCGGTCCGCCTGGCGCCGGCCCGCCGACGAGCAGGACGGCCCCTGCCCCTGAGCAGGCGATCCCGCACCCGAGGATCATCCCGGCCTGGATTGTGTCCGACGTCCGCATGGCATCGCTCCTCATCAAGTGACTTAGTTTGATGGAGTTTGATGCAGTTTGTCCATACTCGGAGAATTGAACTGTGGATAGTTCCGATTGACGCCGGACCCGAGTGGTCCTAGGTTGGGCGGATGCGCTGGGATGCCCTCTTCGACGACCTCGAGTCGCAGCTCCAGGCCATGGCGGACACCGTCCAGGAGAGTGAGATCAGGGAGCGCACACGCTCGGAGCAGTCGCGGCTGACCCTCGCGCGGAGGCTGCTCGGCCAGACGGGCCGACCGCTCGGGATCTCCACGCGCGGCGGCCGGACGCTCGAGGGAACCCTCACGAACGTGGGGTCGGAGTGGATCGCCGTCGCGGTGGAGGGCCGGTCCGTGATCGTGCCGCTGGCGTCCCTGCACCTGCTCCGGGGGATGGGACGCGGCGCCGGCCAGCCGCTGTCGGGTGTCGGCGCCCGACTGGGACTGGGCTCGGCCCTGCGGGGACTGTCCCGCGACCGGGCGCAGGTGACGCTCTGGACCGTGTCGCCCTCGGCCGGATACACGGGGATCATCCACAGGGTCGGTGCCGACTTCATCGACGTCGGGACCGCCGGGCCGGACCGCGACAGGCACCCCGCGCAGGGGAGGGAGGTCCTGACGGTCCCTTTCGCATCCATCGACGCCGTCGATGCGGTCGCAACGGCGGACTGATCACGACGCCGTCCGTCCCGCAACCAGCGGGGCCTCACGGGAGCGATCAGGCCGGCGGGACGCTCCCGGCATCGCTCCTCAGCGCTGACGCCGTCTTCTCGTACGCTCTGGCGATGTACTCCTCGAGGACCCGCGTCTCGACGCGCCACTGACCCCGGCCGCCGACCTGGATCGCCGGCAGCTCCCCCGATCGTACGAGGGCGTACGTCTGGGAGGAACTGATGTTGAGCACCTCGCCCACGTCGGCGAGGGTGAGGAAACGCCGCTCGACCACGGATCCGCCTTCCCTTCTCGTTCGGGGTGTGCATCCAGTCTGCCACCGCTGAGCGCGATCGCCGTAGTTCTCCACACGTCGACCCCGGGTATGGTCCACCGGTTCCCTTGGGGACTGTCGTGCACAACAATGACTTGCGGGGAGTGGGGCCCGATCAGGGCCCCACCGGTCGAGTGGGGGACGACAGTGAGTACCGACGCGCGTGCCGTGCAATTGCCGGGCGAGGCTCCACGGCTGCGGAAGCCGTCCTGGAGGGATCCGAGGCTGCTGATCGGACTCCTCCTGGTCCTCACGTCCACCGCCGGGGTGATCGCGCTCCTGGACAGCCAGAACACGACGACGCAGGTCTACTCCGCCCGCGAGGACATCGCGGTGGGATCGAAGCTGACGGAGGAGGACCTGGTGGCCGTGCCGGTCCGTCTGGGCGACTCGTCCGGCGCCTACCTGCCCGTCGCCGGGGGCATTCCCGACGGGGCGGTGGCCACACGGCTCGTCACGCAGGGAGAACTCGTCCCCGCTGCCGCGATCGGCAGTGCCGACGCGCTCGATCGCAAGCCGGTCGGGCTCACGGTCGAGGACCCGCTGCCGAGCGGAACCGCGGCGGGGGACAGGGTGGACGTCTGGGTCTCCCTCCGGAGCGACACGAATTCCTACGAGGAACCGCGGCTGCTCCTCGAAGCCGCGGAGGTGGCGGAGCTGACGGTCGGGGAGTCCGCCCTCGGAGCGAGTTCCTCCACGCTCGTCCAGGTCCTCGTGGGGGACGACGCGATGCCCGAACTGCTGGGCGCGCTGTCGAACGAGGCCCGGATCGCCGTCGTCCTGAACCCGGGGGCCGGTTCGTGAGCATCCCGGTCATCACCCTCGGAGCGGAGGCGAGTGCCTACGTGCCCGGGCTGGAACAGCTGCGCGGGCCCGTGACCGTCGTGCGTCGCTGCGCGGAACTCACCGAGCTCGTCGCCGCGTGCCAGAGCGGCCTCGCGCGTGCGGTGATCATCGCGCCCGGTGCCGCCGAGCTCACCGCATCCCTCGTCGACCGCCTGCGTTTCACCGGGGTCGTCGTCGTCGCGCTCTGCGACCACCTGCCGGGAACCGGCAGTCCTGGCGTCGACGGAGTCGAGTACGTCGAGGCGACCGTGGAGCCCGCAGCGCTCGCGGCGGCCGTCGCCCGGGCCGTGGGACGGTTCGAGGCCGATCCCGCCCGCCCGCAGGGTTCCCTCGCCTATGCCGATCCGCTGGGCCTGCCGGACGCCGCGGCGGTGCAGCCCGTCCAGGTGGCGGCGGAGCCCGGCACCGGGCGCATCGTCGCCGTCTGGGGGCCGCCGGGCGCCCCGGGGCGCACCACCGTGGCCCTCAATCTGGCCGCGGAACTCGCCGCGGCGGGCAGCTCGGTCCTGCTGATCGACGCCGACACGTACGGAGCGAGCATCGGCGCGTCCCTCGGACTGCTCGACGAGTCGGCCGGGCTCGCGCAGGCCTGCCGTATCGCCGACCAGGGGCGCTTCGACGGCACGGCGCTCGGCCGGATCGCGGTGAGCGTCGCGGTGAGGGGCGGACGCCTGCGCGTGCTGACCGGCATCACCCGCCCGGACCGGTGGCCCGAACTGCGGCCCGCGGCCCTCGGCAAGGTCCTCGAGGCCGGACGCTCCCTGGCGGAGGTGACCGTCATCGACTGCGGCTTCTGCCTCGAGGCCGACGAGGAGCTCAGCTTCGACACGCTCGCGCCGCGCCGCAACGGGGCCGCGCTGCGCTGCCTGGAGGTCGCGGACACGGTCGTCGCGGTCGGTGCGGCGGACACCATCGGCGTGCCGCGCCTGGTGAAGGCGCTCGCGGAACTCGGCGATGCCGTCCCGACGGCGACACCCCGCGTGGTGTTCAACAAGGTGCGGGCGGCAGCGGTGGGCCGAGCTCCGGAGACGCAGCTGCGGGAGGCCTGGGAGCGCTTCGGGCCGACCGTCGGGATCTCCGCCTTCCTGCCCATGGACCATGCGGCGGCGGACCGGGCGCTGCTCGCCGGGACGGCCCTGCTCGAGACGGCGCCGGGCTCCCCGCTCAGGCTTGCGATCGCCGACCTCGCCGACGTCCCCGCCGCCGGGGAGGCGCGGCGCCGCCGGCCCGGAGGGCGGCCGCGCAACGTGAAGTTTCCGGGTATCCCCGCTAGGCTTCCACGGTAAGAGGTCGCAACGGAGCGGCCTTTCATTTCGTTACGGAGGCCCTTCCCATGTCGTCTGGATCCAGGACAACGGATCAGTCAAGCTCGGACACGTCACGGGAGGATTTCGTAGAGCACTACTTCGAGCATCTCGCGCGCGAGGACGCCGTCGGGTACCTCCCCACCGATCTCCACCAGCGGGCGTTCGCCCACCGCGACCTCGCCGAATCCCGTGGGCCGGGAACGGCCGCCGTCGGCGTCATGGATCAGGGCACCTCGAGCGTCGTCATGATCGTCACCGACGACATGCCATTCCTCGTCGACTCGGTCACGGCCGAGCTCGTCCGGCAGAACGCTGCCATCCGGCTGGTGGTGCATCCCACCTTCCTCGCGGTGCGCGAGGACGAGACCCACGCCCTCACGGCACTCAAGCGTGTCCCCTCGACGGCCGGGGCATCGAGTGGGGACACCGCGGCCCTGCCGGACATCGGCGAGCTCGTCGGTCTGGACGGACGCACCACGCACATCGAATCGTGGATCTCCGTGGAGGTCGCGCGACTGGCCGACGCCGCGACGAAGGAATCGGTCATCGACGGCCTCCACCGGGTGCTGGGCGATGTGCGTGCAGCGGTGGAGGACTGGCCCGCCATGCGGAGCACGGTGCGCTCCGTCGAGGCATCGCTCGGGTCGGTCGCCGGCGCCGAGCAGCTCCCCGATCTGCGCCAGGCGCAGGAGCTCCTCCAGTGGCTCGACAACGGCAACTTCACGTTCCTCGGCTACAAGGAGTACGACCTCGTGACGGACGAGGACGGTGCCGATGCGCTCCTCGTCCGGGAGGGCAGCGGCCTCGGACTGCTCCGGCACGGCAGCGGCGGCAGGCACCTGCAGCAGCTCACCCAGGCGGGACGCGCGAAGGCTCGCGAACGCCGGGTCCTGGTGATCACGAAGGCGAACTCGCGATCGACCGTGCACCGCGCCGCGTACCTGGACTACATCGGCATCAAGAGCTTCGACGCCCAGGGCAACGTCGACGGCGAGCGCCGCTTCATCGGCCTGTTCGCGACCAGCGCCTACACCGGTTCGGTGCGCAACGTGCCCCTGGTCCGCGACAAGGTCGCCGAGGTGCTGCGCCGCTGCGGCTTCCCCTCGGACTCGCATTCGGGCAAGGACCTCCTGTCCATCCTCGAGACCTACCCGCGTGACGAGCTGTTCCAGATCGACGTCGCGGACCTGGTGTCCACGGCGCTCGGGATCCTGCGCCTGCAGGAGCGACGGCGCACGCGGCTCTTCCTGCGGCCCGATGTGTACGGCCGTTTCATGTCCGCGCTCGTCTACCTCCCCCGCGACCGCTACACGACCAGCGTCCGGCAGCGCATCGAGGGCGAGCTGCGCACCGCGCTCAACGCCGAGTCCATCGACTTCGAGGCACGGATGAGCGAGTCCGCGCTCGCCCGGTTGTTCTTCCGGATCAGGCTGCAGCGGGGAGCCGAGATCCCCGCCATCGACGCCGCCGAGCTCGAGGACCGCCTCGTCCGGGCGGCCCGCTCCTGGCCCGAGGGAGTGGTCGAGGTCGCCCAGCAGCGCTTCGAGCAGGACACCGCGCAGCGCCTCGCGACGCTGTGGGCGGAGTCCTTCCCTCCCAGCTACCGCGTCGACTACGAGGTCGAGGATGCCCTCGAGGACATCGCCCGGTTCGAGCGGCTGGCCGAGGCCGGCGACGGGGCTCCGCAGCTCCACGTGTACGTGCCGCAGCGACAAAACGCCGAGGACGCTCGTCTGAAGCTCTACCTGACCGGGGCGAAGAGTCTCACGCAGATCCTGCCCTACTTCCACAACCTCGGCCTCGAGGTGCTGGACGAGCGGCCCTTCGAGATCACCCGCTCGGACGACCGCTCGTTCTTCCTGTACGACCTCGGGTTGAGGTTCCCGACCGGCATCTCGCCGCTTGCCACCGCGTCACTGCTCCGCGACGCCTTCCGGGCGGCCGTGACGGGCGACAGCGAGTCGGATCAGTTCGACCGGCTCGTACTCCGCGAGGAACTCGGGTGGCGCCAGGTCGTGATCCTCCGCGCCTACGCCAAGTACATGCGCCAGATGGGCAACACCAACTCGTACGGGTTCGTCGCCGACACCCTGCTCCGCAACCCGGCCGTGACCCGGGCCCTCGTGGCGCTGTTCACCGCACGCTTCGATCCGGACCTCCCGGGCGACCGCGATGCGGCGACCGACGCCGCCCGGACCACGCTCGAGGAGGGCCTGGAACAGGTCCCGACCCTCGACGCGGACCGCGTCCTCCGGACCTTCGCGAACCTCATCGAGGCGACGCTGCGGACCAACTACTTCCAGGACAAGCGCCACGTCAGCCTGAAGTTCGACACGTCCCGCATCAACGGTGCCCCGTTCCCGCGGCCCAGGTTCGAGATCTGGGTCTACTCCCCGCAGGTCGAGGGAGTGCACCTGCGCTTCGGCAAGGTGGCCCGCGGCGGCCTGCGCTGGTCGGACCGGCGCGAGGACTTCCGGACCGAGGTGCTCGGCCTCGTCAAGGCCCAGACCGTGAAGAACGCGGTGATCGTGCCGACCGGCGCCAAGGGCGGCTTCTTCGCCAAGCAGCTGCCCGACCCCTCGCTCGACCGTCAGGCCTGGCTCAGCGAGGGCCAGGCCAGCTACCGCACCTTCATCCGCGGCCTGCTCGACATCACCGACAACGTCATCACGAACGGCACCACCGAGACGGTGGCACCGCCGCCCCGCGTGGTCCGGCACGACGACGACGACACCTACCTGGTGGTCGCCGCGGACAAGGGCACGGCGTCCTTCTCGGACATCGCCAACGAGCTGTCCGCCGAGTACGACTTCTGGCTCGGTGACGCCTTCGCCTCCGGCGGGTCGGTGGGCTACGACCACAAGGCGATGGGCATCACCGCGCGCGGCGCCTGGGAGTCCGTGAAACGGCACTTCAGCGAGTTCGACGTCGACACGCAGACCGACGACTTCACCGTCGTCGGCGTGGGCGACATGAGTGGCGACGTCTTCGGGAACGGGATGCTCCTCTCCGAGCACATCCGGCTCCTGGCGGCCTTCGACCACCGCCACATCTTCCTCGACCCGGACCCGGACGCGGCGGCGTCCTTCGCCGAGCGGCGGCGCCTCTTCGAGCTCCCCCGATCGAGCTGGGAGGACTACGACACCACCCTCATCAGCGCCGGCGGCGGCGTGTACCCGCGGCAGGCCAAGTCCGTCCCCGTCTCGCCGCAGGTGAGGGAAGCCCTGGGCCTCGACGCCGGGGTCACGCGGCTGAGTCCACCCGAACTCCTGCGCGCCATCCTCCGGGCCCCCGCGGACCTGCTCTACAACGGCGGGATCGGGACCTACGTGAAGGCCTCCGACGAGACGAACGCCGATGTCGGCGACCGCGCCAACGATGCGATCCGTGTGAACGGCAGTGAACTGCGGGCGCGCGTCGTGGGCGAGGGCGGGAACCTCGGGATGACCCAGCGGGGACGCATCGAGGCCGCGCAGTCCGGGGTCGTCCTCAACACCGATGCCATCGACAACAGCGCCGGCGTGGACTGCTCGGACCACGAGGTCAACATCAAGATCTTCGTCGACCGGATGGTGCGGGCAGGGCGCCTGCAGCCGGAGGAACGCGCGGAATTCCTGCAGTCCATGACGGACGAGGTCGGCCGGCTGGTCCTGCAGGACAACATCGACCAGAACGTGCTGCTGCTCAACGACCGCCAGCGGGTCGTCGAATGGGGCCCGAGCTACGAGCGCATGATGGACTGGCTGGAGAAGACGGTCGATCTCGACCGGGACCTCGAGGCGCTGCCGAGCTCGGCGGAGCTGCGCAAGCGGATCGACGCGGGCCAGGGCCTCACCTCGCCGGAACTCTCGGTCCTCGCGGCCTACGCCAAGATCGAGCTCACCAGGGTGCTCTCGGCCAGCACCCTTGCCGACGACCCGTACTTCAGCGGCACGCTGCGGCGCTACTTCCCCCGCCAGCTCGTGGAGCGGTTCGACGACCTGCTCGACACCCACCCCCTGCGCCGGGAGATCATCTCGACCGTCGTCGCCAACGACATCATCAACATGGGCGGGATCACGTTCGCCTTCCGGGTGATGGAGGAGACCTCCGTCGCCGAGCCGGTGATCGCCCGCGCCTTCGTGGCCCTGCGCGAGATCTACTCGCTGGACGAGACCGTGGACGCGCTCGCGGCGTTGCCGGCGGACTTCCCCACGGACCACTGGTGCACCGTGCACCTCGACCTGCGGAGGCTCCTGGATCGTGCCGTGCGCTGGTTCGTCAACCACGTCGAGCCGGGCATCTCGGTCGATCAGAGCATCGACGCGTTCAAGCCGCTGATCGCCCCGTTCCGTCTGCACCTCTGCGAGTACCTGCGCGGTGGTGACCTGGAGCGGGCCCGCAGCTGGCGGGCGAGGGCGGCGGAGTGGCACCTGCCCGACGAGCTCGGCCGGCACTGGGCCGAGCAGTTCGAGTCCTTCGCCCTGCTCGACGTCGCGCACTCCACGCGCAGGATCGACGAGCCCGTGGAGAACATCGCCCGCGTCTACTACGCGGTCTACGACCGCTTCGAGGTCGACAACCTGCTGGAGCGGATCACGAAACTGCCCCGGACGGACCGGTGGCAGGCTCTCGCACGGGCGGCGTTGCGGGACGACCTCTACTCCACCGCCGCGGACATCACGGTGGCGGTCATGCGCGCGTCCCAGGACATGCAGGACCGCGACGCGGGGGAACGGTTGCAGGCGTGGCAGGACCAGAACGAGGACCAGCTCGAGCGGGCCAGCAACATGTTCGCCGAGGTGAACATGCTCGAACAGGACGACATCTCGTCCCTGTCGGTCGCGCTGCGGCTCCTCCGCTCGATCGTCCGCTGACGGCCGTGGCCGGCGGGCGCGTCCGCTGACGGTCGCGTCCGGTGGGCGCGTCCGGTCGGGAGTGACAGACTGGACCCCGGCATCCTCGCCGGAGGTCCTGCGTCCGTCAGGCCCATCGTGGCGGGTTCCCGGCGCGTACGCAGCCCGTCCGGCGACGCCGTCGGTCCTGCCGCCCCGGCCCGAGCAACAGAGAGACTTCATGGCTATCTTCACTGATCCGATCCGCGAGTTCGCCGGGTTCGAGCCCGGCGACGCCGAGTGGCTGCACCTCCTGGTCGGGGACTGGCAGATGGTCGCCGACCTCGCCTTCGCCGACCTCGCCCTGTGGTTCCCGTTGGAGGGCGGCGGGTACGTCGCACTGGCGCATGCCCGGCCGTCGACGTCGCACACCGTCTTCCACAGCGACTTCGTGGGGGAGCGGATCCGTGCGGATCTCCATCCGCTCGTCGACGTCGCCTGGTCGTCCCAGAAGATCGAACGCTCGGGTGAGACCAACTGGACCACCGAGATGGCGATGCGGGTCGAGGCCGTCCCCATGGTGCGCAACGGCCGCACCCTCGCGGTCGTGACGACCCACATGGACCTGTCCAGTTCGAGGATGCCCTCGCGGCTCGAACTGACCTACCGCCAGTGCGCGTACGACCTCCTGCGCATGGGTACGCTCGGGCTGTGGCCCGACTTCGCCACGCCGACGGGGTCCCGCCGGGGCGCACCCCGGGTGGGGGACGGGCTGATCAGGCTCGACGTCGACGGCATCGTCCAGTACGCGAGCCCCAACGGGGTGTCGGCCTTCCGGCGCCTCGGCGACGTGGAGACCCTCGAGGGCCGCCCGCTCGCCGAGATCACCACGGGCCTGCTGAAGGACCGGCGCATGGTCGACGAGACGCTGCCCCTGGTGGTGACCGGACGGATGCCGTGGCGTACGGAGATCGAATCCCGCGGCGTCAGCCTGTCCCTGCGGGCCATTCCGCTACGGGACGAGAAGGAACGCTTCGGGGCCCTCGTCCTGTGCAGGGACGTCTCGGAGCTCCGGCGCCGCGAGATGGAACTCGTGTCGAAGGACGCGACCATCCGCGAGATCCACCACCGCGTGAAGAACAACCTGCAGACCGTGGCCGCGCTGCTGCGGATGCAGTCCCGCAGGATGGTCAGCGAGGAGGGGAAGCTCGGCCTCGAGCAGGCCATGCGCCGCGTGTCCACGATCGCGCTGGTGCACGAGACGCTGTCCCAGGGCCTCGCCCAGAGCGTCGACTTCGACGAACTCATCTCCCGCCAGTTCCGACTGTCCGCCGAGGTGGCATCACCGTCCCAGGCGGTCCGGACCGAACGGAGCGGGGATTTCGGGGAGCTCCCGAGCGACCTCGCGACCCCGCTGGCCCTGGTGATCAACGAGCTCGTCACCAATGCCGTCGAACACGGCCTCTCCGGCCGGGCCGGGACGGTGTGGCTCAGGGCGAACCGGAGGACGGAGGAGGACGGCGCGGAGATCCTCCGGGTCACCATCGAGGACGACGGCGTCGGCCTGCCGGTCGGCGGGCACGCGGAAGGCCTGGGCCTGCAGATCGTCAGGACCCTGGTCACCAGCGAACTCGACGGGACGATCACGTGGAGCACGCGTCCGGGCGGCGGTACGTCGGTCGCCCTGGAGCTGGGACTGCGCCTCAACCAGGGATCCTAGGCGGACCGGTTCACGACGGGTCCCGCACAGCGGGACCCGGACGACGAAGGGCCGCCCACTGGGCGGCCCTTCGTCGATCGACGGCACATGCGCAGGGCAGGGTACCGTCGGCGCCGGACCGAGGAATCGGTCCGGAGCCCTTATGAAGCGCGGCGGGCCCTTGCAGCCCTGCGCTTGAGCGCCCGGCGCTCGTCCTCACTCAGCCCGCCCCACACTCCGGCATCCTGCCCGGATTCGATGGCCCACTGCAGGCAGGTGTCCTGCACCTGGCAGCGGCGGCAGACGCTTTTCGCTTCCTCGATCTGGAGGAGCGCCGGTCCGGTGTTGCCGACCGGGAAGAACAGTTCCGGGTCCTTGTCCAGACAGGCCGCGCGACTACGCCAATCCATGGTGATCACATTCTCCTTCAGCCTCACACATCGTGCGTTTGTGAAAACATTCACGAGGGGGCTCATAGTAAAGGGGCCGATTTCGGCCCCCGGGATTCAACTGGGTTAACGCTGTCACGTAACCAACAGGTAAACAAGGGCTTGACGGGTCTAATTGGACGGACGGATGAGTGGTTTGTCACAGCGATGCCTGCTAGGGGCGTCTCCGGCGGTCGTCGGTGGGTCGGGTAGGGTTCGAGAGTGTCCACCGATCCAGCCCCGCAGCGGGCTCCCCGACCGCCCGGCGTCGTCCTGATCGCCGCCGTCCTGGTGCTCGAGGCGATCGCGCTCCTGGCCCTGTCGGTCGGTTTCTTCCTGTCGATCTTCGGGATGGACCCGATCTCCGTCGGGGGATCGGTCTTCATGACCGTGCTGCTCCTGCTGATCGCCGCGGGCCTGGTGGCCATGGCCGGGAAACTGGCGGCCGGTTTCCGCTGGCCACGGTCGCCCTCCCTCGTGCTCCAACTGTTCCTGGTGATCCTGGCCTTCCCGTTCTTCACGGCCGGGAATCCGCTCATCGCTCTCCTCCTCATCGCGCCGGCCGCGGCGGTGATCCTCTCCCTCTTCTCGAAGCCCGTCGTCGATTTCACGACCCGGGTGACGGGGCCGGGAAGAACGCTGTAGGTCACGCCGGGGGACGGTGGGGTTCCGCTCCCGGGAGGTCCTCCTGGTCCTCGTCGAGCGGTCCCTGCGCCACCTGGACCTCGACGGTGCCCGACGGGTCGCAGGCGAATCCGCGGCCCGGGGGCGGGGATCCCTCCGGTTCGAGGCGGACCCCGAGGAAGTCGCCGTCGCCCGGTGACCGCGGGGACAGCACGAGTCCCCGCCCGAGTCCGCGCACGTGGACGGCCAGAGGGGCCCGCACCACCAGGGACGGACCCGGCACGACGGTGAGGACCGCGGCAGCGCCCTGTGCGATGAGCCCTGCGAGCGACTGATGGACGTCGGCGGGAAGCTGGTCGGCATCGTCGACGAGCAGGAGGCAGTCCTTCGCCGACGGTCCGGCGCCGCGTTCGGCGAGGTCCCGCCAGTAGCCCGGCGACTCCGCGCTCGCCCCGCCGTTCGGTGGCGCGAAGACGGCAGGACGCGGCCGGAGCCGGGACGCTGAATCCCTGAGCACCCGGATCGCGGTGGTGCGTCCCGTCTTCGGGTGGCCCAGCACGAGGAAGACCTCGCCGGGCCGGAGGCTGATCGCGTAGGGATGGAGGTCGTCCCCGCACAGACCCACGGGAAGATCGATCGACCCCCGCCGCGGTCCCACCCCGGATCGCCGGTGAAGCCGGGCCACCTCGACGGTGGACGGTAGCGCATGGACGGGGAACGGCGCCTCGGCAGGGGGAGGCGGGAGCTGGTCGGGCCGGGTGCCGTCCTGCACGAGCTGGCAAGTGCCGTCACCCCAGGTGCCGGTGATACGGCCCTGCGCGAACCCCCGGCCCGCAACGGCATCCACGGGTGGCATCTTCGGCCAGGCCATGGTCGTCTCCGGCTGGGCGCCCAGCGGGACGTAGACGCGATTCGGGAGGAGGGCGAAGAACCGTGCCGTCGTCAGGTCCCGGTCCCCGCCGATGCAGACCGTGACGCCGCGCGCGGAACCATCCCGGACGAGCGAGTGCAGGTCCTCCTCCGCCCGAGCGACGCGGCCCTGGCGGAACTGGCTGCTCCACCGCCCCCAGCCGGTGACCACGAGGACGATCCCCGGACCGTCCTCCGGCCCACGGCCCGAGAGACCCGCGAGCCTCTCGAGGACGCGGCCGGCACGCCTGGTCTCGTCCGAGCGGACGTAGGCGCCCACCTGCGGGTTCGCCGAGCAGCCGACCAGGCTGCCGTCACCGTCGAGGAGATACAGGTGGACATCGGGATCGACGACCGGCAGGCGCCCGGCGACCGCCGCGAGGGCCTGTGTCGTGCCGCTGCCCGGGAGTCCGATGAAGGCGAGGTGGGAGTGGTGCTGCGGCCGCCAGAGCAGGAGCCGCTGGTCCTGGCGGTCCGGGAAGTCGGCGACGCCGAGGGCAACCCCGGCGCCGCCCGGACCGGAGGCAGCGGTGTCGCCCTCCGCCGTGGCGGGCGGGAAGGCGTCGCACGCCGTCGAGGTGAGCGCGGCGGGCAGGGGCGGCAGGACGGGCCGGCGGGGCGGGGGAGCGGCGTCCCCGGCGGCAGCGGACCGCAGGGCATCGACCGCCCGATCGAGCACGCGGGAGGAGGGCTGCTGCCGGGCCTCCTCCTCGGCGTCAGGTGCTGCCACCCGGGCGGGACCCGCTGACGGGCCGCCGATGTGGCCGGCGACGTCCTGCAGGCCCGCGGTGCGGTCCACCGCGGGCACCACCGAGGACGACGCGACCTGGAAGGCGATGGGGGCCTCCGACCCTCGGCGCAGGAAGGCCCGCCCGGGGGTGTCGACGGGTAGGTCGGCGGCGGCCGACGTCCCGAGGAGGTCCTGCGACTCCATCGGGGTCTGGACCCTGAGGAGCACGGACGAGGTGATGTTCGCCCTCAGGTCCGGGGTCACGGCACCCTGGGCTCTCTGCGTGGCCAGGACCAGGTGCACGCCGAGTGACCGGCCGAGCGAGGCGATCCTCATGAGATCGGGGATCGCGGTCGGGACGTCGTCGCTCAGCATCCTGAACTCGTCGATCACGATCACCAGGCGCGGAGGGCAGGAGGCTGGTGCGACGCGGCGAAGTGCATCCAGGTCCTGGGCGTCGTGCACGGAGCACAGGCGTTCCCGCCGGAGCAGTTCCGCTCGCAGCGATGTCAGGGCCCGCCCCGTGGATTCGGACGACAGGTCGGTCAGACTGCCCACACAGTGCGGCAGGGACGCCAGCGGTCCGAGGCCGGAACCGCCCTTGTAGTCGACCAGGAGCAGCGTGAGGTGCCGGGGCGGCTGATCGAGGGCGAGTGCGAGCACGAGGGTCCTCAGGAATTCCGACTTCCCGGAACCGGTGGTGCCGGCGACCAGCAGGTGCGGACCGTCCTTCACGAGATCGATCGACAGCGGACCGCTCCCGGACCTGCCCACCCGGGCCGTGGCGTGCTCGCCGTCGGACGCCGACCATCGGTCGGCGACCGCCGGTGCGAGCGTGTCCGGCCTCAGGTCCTCCGACCAGAGGGAGTCGGCCACCGGCAGGGCCGTATCGGCCCGCGTCCTCCGACCGGCGGCGGGCGGTGCCGGATCCAGCGCCGCCGCGCGGGCCAGTGCCCGGGCGGTCCGCTCGAACGTCCGCGCCGAGACCCCGTCAGGACGCACCTCGTGGTCGCGGCTGCCCAGACGGACCCACGCGGTCCCCGCCGTCAGCGTCATTCCCTGCCCCCCGTGCCCCCCGTCGCGTCCGGGGAGGGGTCGGTCCGATCGTGATCCGGCCGTGAAGCGGATGACGATGACCCTCGCGGCGCCGGCGAGCGCGGGCAGGTCCTCGGAGAGCTGGAACACCAGCAGCAGCAAGGCCTGTGCCGCGAGCGAGGCAAGGACGCCCCGGTCATGCGTGAGGTGCACGTTCGGCAGGAAGCGGGCGTGGTGCGGGAGGTCGCGGGCCGACCCCCAGCACACGACGGCCGGGGCCGCCGACCGGGGGTGGGCGGTCTGGAGCAGGAGGGCCCGCAGGACGCCCTGCACCCTCCCGGCGTCACCGGTGATCGTGAAGGGACCGGCGCAGGGGGTACCACCGGCGTCCGCGGCCCTCGAGCACGGGAGGAGGAGCGGGACGGCCTCCAGCATCGGGGGCGTGAAGGGCGGATCCGGACGCCGGGCGGTCAGGTTCGCCGGCTGGTCCGCCCTGCCGAGCCGCAGCAGGACGAGATCCGGTTCCGGCCTCGCGGCGCCGCTCGCCCCCGACGGCGGACGGCGGGACGCACGGACGGCGTCGAGCCCCGTCTGACCGGGATCGGGTGTCGCGCTTTCGCGCCTCGCGCGGTCCCGTCCGGCGGCGTCGCGTACCTCGTCGTCGAAGACGGCCGCCTTCCGGCGATACGTCATCAACGGCACGAGCCCCGTCACGGCGGAGAGTGCACTGAAGGCGAGGAAGAACCACATGCCGGTGGCCAGCGCGAGGACGACCCCGAGGGCGAGTGGCAGGACCGCTGTCAGGATCAGGATGCGCGACGGCCTGCCCGGCAGCTCCGCGATGACGGGCAGGGGCTCGAGGACGTCCCGGGGGTCTCCCGCCGTCCATCCCGGATCATCGATCAGCTCGATCCTGCACCGGCTCCCTCCGACCTGCAGGTCCGCCGCGCTGGTGATGTCCGCCGTCGTGATCCTGGCCTCGTCGACGAAGGTCCCGTTCGCCGACCCGAGGTCCTCGAGGATGATGGCGTCCTCCGTCACCGTGAGCACGGCATGATGCCGGGAGAGGGCCGGATCGGCGATGGCGATCTCGGCGGCCGCGCGTCCGATGACGTACCTGCCACGTGTCAGGGGGATGACCTGGCCGGCGTCCGGGCCGGTGTGGACGACGAACGCGAGGTGGGGGAGCGATGCCGGGGCGGGGGGACCCGGCGGTGCGCCGCACACGATGACGGCACCCTGCGGAAAGTCGCCGGAGTGGGGGCGGAGGGCGGCCAGCGGTCGTCCGTCCACTGTGAAGGGCCCCGGGTACCCGGACGACCCGAGCCGCTCCGCCAGGGCGGCGCCGGTGCGGAGGGCATCGGTGTCGACGACCATCTCCCGGACCGCGAACGCTGTCCCGGGAGCGCCCACGAGCGTGACGTGCAGATCCATCGGGAACCTCCTGGGACGGGAACTCCTCCCGAGGTTAGGGCCCTGATCGGGCGGGCCCCGATCAGGGCCCTCCCACTGTGGACAACCGCTCCCGGCGCAGGCCGGGGTACTCGCGCTCCGCGACTCCGAGCCCCACCCAGCGCGGCCTGCCGGGACGACACGGGTTGCCCCGGTACAATCGTTCATCGTGTCTACCGAGAAGAACCTCCATGGCTGTCGCTGAGGCGAGTCCGACCGCTGCTCCCCGGAGTGGGGCCGGCTCCGACCGCGGCTTCCGTCCGGAGGTGCAGGGCCTGCGGGCGCTCGCCGTGCTGATGGTGGTGACCTACCACATCTGGTTCGGCCGGGTCTCGGGCGGCGTCGACATCTTCCTGCTGATCTCCGCCTTCCTCCTGTCCCTGTCCTTCCTGCGGAGGGTCGAGTCGGGGAAGCCCCTCGACCTGGCGCGGCACTGGCTGCACCAGTTCAAGCGGCTGCTGCCGGCGGTCGTCGTCGTCATCGTCGGGGTCCTCGGAGCGAGCTACGTCCTCGTTCCGCAGTCACGGTGGCCCGACATCATCCAGCAGTCCTGGGCATCCCTCTTCTACGTTCAGAACTGGGTCCTGGCCTCGAACGCGGTCGACTACTACGCGGACGACCACAGCCTCGCCAGCCCCCTCCAGCACTTCTGGTCCCTCTCGGTCCAGGGCCAGGTGTTCATCCTGTGGCCCCTGCTGTTCCTCGCCAGTGCGCTGCTGGCCCGCCGGTTCCGGCTCAGGGTGCGCGGCGTCGTCCTGCTCGTGTTCGGGGTCCTGTTCGTCGCCTCGCTCGGGTTCTCGATCTGGGAGACGTACACGAATCAGGCCTACGCCTACTTCGACACCCGTGCCCGCCTCTGGGAGTTCGCCCTCGGGACCCTCCTGGCCCTGGCCCTTCCCTTCATCCGACTGCCGCGCGCCCTGCGCATCCTCGCGGGCTGGGTGGGCGTCGTCGCGATGCTCAGCGGCGGCTTCATCCTCGACGTCCAGGGCCAGTTCCCCGGGTATGTCGCCCTGTGGCCGCTGCTGGCCGCGGCGCTGGTGATCGTCGCAGGCCAGACCGGCAGTGCGATCGGAGCCGACCGCTTCCTCTCGGCCAGGCCCCTGGTCCGGGTAGGAGACCTCTCCTACGCCCTGTACCTCTGGCACTGGCCCGTCCTGGTGCTCGCCCTGATCTGGCAGGACCGGCCCTCACCGGGGATCCTGGGCGGTTTCATCATCATCGCCGTGTCGCTCGTGCTCGCCTACCTGACGATGCGCTTCGTCGAGCGTCCGCTCCGGGCGCTCGCCTGGGCGGACAAGCGACGTCGTCGCGCCGTCGTCGTTTTGGCGCTGTGCGTCGCGCTGGTCGCGGCACCCCTGACCGTGTGGCAACAGGGCCTGCGCCTGCAGGTCGAGCGGATTGCGGCACAGGCCGACACGAACAATCCGGGGGCTCTAGTCCTGGACCCTGCCTTTGCGAAGGCAGTCCCGCAGGACGTTCCACTCATCCCCGCAACGACCGAATTGAGGCAGGAGTTCCTGCAATTGGACGATCCCTGTGCGGGCGATGACGAACCGGAGGAAAAGCTTCTCCAAAGCGCCTGTGTCGTCATCGAGCCGAAGGGTACGCCGACCCGAGAGATCATCGTCGTCGGCGATTCACACTCGCAGCAGTGGTCTGTCCCGCTCGCCGAAATGGCGAAGGAACGTGACTGGAAACTGACCTTTCTTCTTTTAGGAGGGTGCAAGTATGGGACAGGGCCAGAGGGCCGGTCGCCCGAGTGCGAACAGTGGAACGATGCTGCTACCGGCTATGTGGTGGAGCAGGACCCGGATGCGGTGTATACGGTCGGTACGATCGCTCGCAGCGACGACCCGCAGGACGTCCTGCCCGGGGGATTCGCCGAGGCAGCGGCGATGCTAGTTGGTAGAGGCATCGAAGTCGTAGCGGTTCGGGACAACCCGCGCTACCAGACGAATAGGGTGCGGTGCGTCGAGACGTTAGGTGCCGACAGTCCGGAATGTAACCCGGTACGGTCGTTGACCATCAGCGATACTCCGCCGGTCGATGAGCTACTGCGTCAGGCGCCGGGGCTGAAGTTCCTCGACTTCACTGACTACCTCTGTCGTGCTGACACCTGTCCCGCCGTCATTGGAAACGTTCTGGTGTACATCGACGACAACCACGTCACTGCCACATACCTCCGGTCCATGCTGCCCGTGTTTCGGCAAAGGTTTGACGAAACTGTCCAGCTGTGACCCGGTTGAGGGTCGGCTCATCGGTCGGCAACACGTCCTTCACGAAGGCACGCGCCTGAGTTCGGGTAGCCTTGAGCGGGCATGTTTGTTGTCGGAATCAACTCAGGAGCACTTGTGAACGTTGACCTCGTTGTCGTCGGGTCGGGCTTTTTCGGCCTGACCATTGCGGAAAGAGCGGCCACCCAGCTGGGCCTCAAGGTGGCTGTGCTCGACCGTCGTCACCACATCGGGGGCAATGCGTACAGCGAGAACGAGGCCCGCACCGGGATCGAGGTCCACCGGTACGGAGCACACCTCTTCCACACGTCGAACGAGCGCGTGTGGGACTACGTCCACAACTTCACGGAGTTCACCAACTACGTGCACAAGGTGTACACCCGCCACAAGGGCGAGGTGTATCCCATGCCGATCAACCTCGGCACCATCAACCAGTTCTTCCGCTCGGCCCTCGGCCCCGCGGAGGCGCGGGCGCTGATCCAGGAGCAGGCGGGGGAGCTCGCGGGGACGGACCCCCAGAACCTCAACGACAAGGGCATCCAGCTGATCGGGCGCCCGCTGTACGAGGCCTTCATCAAGCACTACACGGGCAAGCAGTGGCAGACCGACCCCAAGGACCTGCCGGCGGAGATCATCTCGCGGCTCCCCGTCCGGTACACCTACGACAACCGGTACTTCAACGACAAGTACGAGGGACTCCCGGTCAACGGCTACACGGCCTGGATCGAGCGGATGGCGGACCACCCGAACATCGACGTCCACCTCGACACCGACTTCTTCGACGAAGGGCACGAGTACTCACGCTCGTCGACGCTCGGCCAGGTCCCGGTCATCTACACCGGCCCCGTGGACCGGTACTTCGACTTCGCGGAGGGGGATCTCTCCTGGCGGACCATCGATCTGGAGGAGGAAGTGCTCCCGGTCGAGGACTTCCAGGGATGCTCGGTGATGAACTACCCCGACGAGAACTCCCCGTTCACCCGCATCCACGAGTTCCGCCACTTCCACCCGGAACGCGACTACACCAAGGACGCGACGGTCATCATGCGGGAGTACTCGCGCTTCGCGGAGAAGGGTGACGAACCGTACTACCCGATCAACACCTCCGACGACCGCGCGAAGATGCTCGCCTACCGTGACCTGGCGAAGGGCGAGAAGTCCGTGCTGTTCGGCGGACGCCTCGGCACCTACAAGTACCTCGACATGCACATGGCCATCGGCTCGGCGCTGAGCATGTTCGACAATAAGATCACCCCCCATTTCACATCCGGGGCAAAGCTTGAAAGCGGAGGCGTGGACGCATGAGCATGGTTTCCAACATCATCAGCGAGGCGACGGACGAGGGCACGGGTGTGCGGTGGAAGACCATCCACCGTGTCGTCTTCCCCACCGACGGAGACACCGACACGCTCCCGCTGTACGTGGACTTCAACGCCGCGCAGCGTGTCGTCGACGACCAGCACCGCACCGAGAGGTCGGGGGCGGGAACGACGGCGGTCGTCGGGCAGCACAGGGCCCAGCGCTCCGATTCCGTCGTCGACCGACGCAGCCTGCGGCTCCCCGCCTACCGCCGCGTGTCCCTCGGCACGTACTTCAACGCCTTCCCGGCGAGCTACTGGCGCGCCCACACGGACGTCTCGCAGGTACGGCTCACCGTGGAGGTCGACGCCGAGGCGACGGTCGTCATCTACCGGTCCACCGCCCGAGGTACGGCCAACCGGGTCCAGAGCGTGAACGTCGACGCCGGGACGCCGGCGGAGGTGGACCTCCCCATCGCCGCCTTCGGAGACGGGGGCTGGTACTGGTTCGACCTCGTCGCACTGGACACCGACGTGACGCTCGAGCGTGCCGAATGGGCCGTGCCCGAACCCGAAGGGTTCGAGGAGGGGACCGTGTCCGTTGCGGTTACGACCTTCAATCGACCTGACTACTGCGTGCGGCACCTGTCCACCTTCGCCGAGTCGGAGGAGCTCCTGCGTGTCCTCGATCGACTGATCATCACCGACCAGGGGACCCAGAAGGTCAGGGACCAGGACGGCTACGACGAGGCGGCCGCCCGTCTCGGGGACAAGTTCGCGCTCGTCGAGCAGGGGAACCTGGGAGGGTCGGGCGGCTTCGCCCGTGGCATGCACGAAACGGTCAACGACGGCCGCAGCAAGTACGTCATCCTGCTCGACGACGACGTGCTGGTCGAGACGGAGGGCATCCTCCGCGCCGCGAACTTCGCCGACTTCACCCGCAAGCCGACCATCGTCGGCGGCCACATGTTCAACCTCTACGAGCGTGCCGTCCTCCACAGCTTCGGCGAGGAGATCAACGAGTACCGCTACTTCTGGGGCCCCGTGTCGACCACGCGGGAAGCCCACGACTTCTCCTCCAGCAACCTGCGGACCACCCCGTGGATGCATCGCCGAGTCGACGTCGATTTCAACGGCTGGTGGATGTGCCTCATCCCGACGAGTGTCATCCGCGAGATCGGCCTCGCCCTCCCCGTCTTCATCAAGTGGGACGACGCCGAGTACGGCATCCGTGCCAGGGCGCACGGCTACCGGACCGTCTCCCTCCCCGGAGCGGCCGTCTGGCACATGCCCTGGACGGAGAAGGACGACACGATCGACTGGCAGGCCTACTACCACCAGCGGAACCGATGGCTGGCGGCCATGCTCTACTCTCCCTACAAGCGCGGCGGCCGCATGCCGAAGGAGAGCTTCATGGTGGACGTCCGCCATCTGCTGTCCATGCAGTACTCGGCGGTCGAGCTCCGCCTGAACGCGCTCGAGGACCTCCTGGACGGGCCGGACCATCTTCATGCCACGATCGGCGCGAAGCTTCCGGAGATCCGCAAGCGCCGCGCGGAGTTCGACGATTCGCGCGTCACCAAGAACATCGCCGAGTTCCCGGACGTGAAGAGGGTCAAGCCCCCCAAGCGGGGAATCAAGCCCGCGCCGCCGAGGACGCTGAAGAACGCCCTCATGAAGGCGGGGTCCGGAGCGCTCCGTCAGTTGCGTGCGGCCCGCCCGGAAGCCAGCCTCCGCCCGGAGGCGAATGTCCCGGCCATGGACGCGCGGTGGTGGCGTCTGTCGCAGCTGGACTCCGCACTCGTGTCCTCCGCAGATGGATCGGGCGCGTCCTGGTACAAGCGGAACCCAGAACAGTTCCAGTCGATGCTGAAGCGCAGTATCGTGCTGCACCAGCGACTGCTCGCGCGGTGGGACGACCTCGCCGAGGACTACCAGCGCGCCCTCCCCGACTTCACGTCGCAGTCCGCCTGGGCCGAGACGTTCGAGAACGCCCACCCGGCTGAAGGCACGGGGAAGTCGGCGACGTGAGCAGTCTCGTCGACCGGCAGGCGTCCGGAGAAGGGTCCGACGCCGGCCTGGTGGTGCCGGGTCACGGCCGCGGTCTTCGCGACGTCGTCCGGTCGCGCTACCTGTTGAAGCTGCTGGTCCAGAAAGAGCTCCGCGTGCGCTATCGGGGCTCCGTCCTGGGGCTGCTGTGGTCCTACGTCAAGCCCGGCGTGCAGTTCGTCGTGTTCTACGTGGCGCTCGGGGTGTTCCTGGGTCTCGAACAGAGCGAGCGGAATCCCGCCGGCTTGCCCAATTACGCGATCTACCTGTTCTCGGGCATCGTCCTGATCAACTATTTCAACGAGGCTCTCGGTAACGCATCGCGGGCCATCGTCTCGAACGGGGGGTTGATCAAGAAGATCTACCTTCCACGGGAACTGTTCCCGATCGCCTCGACCTGGGTGTCCGCCGTCCACTTCGTGCCGCAGATCGCCATTCTGCTTGCCGCCTGCCTCTTCGCGGGCTGGCGTCCCACGGTGCTCCAGCTGGCCGCGGCCTGCGCAGGGTTCCTCATCATCACCATGTTCGCCGTGGGGCTGGGTCTGCTCTTCGGCGCCGTGAACGTCTACTTCAGGGACGCCGAGAATCTCGTGGACATGCTCCTCATGGTCGCCACGTGGGCTTCCCCGGTGCTCTATCCGTGGACACTCGTCCGGGAGAAGATGGGGGACCTCTTCTTCCTGATCTATCAACTGAACCCGATCACCGTGGCCGTGGAGACGTTCCACTTCGCCTTCTGGCTGCCCACGACCGAGCGGGCAGAGGCCGTCCCACCGAATCTGCTGTCCCTCTGGATCCCGATCGCGCTCGTCTCGTCCGCCCTGACGCTCGTCATCGGCCAGTTGGTCTTCCGGCGGCTCGAGGGCCGCTTCGCCCAGGAGCTGTGACATGAGTACCGCCATCGAGATCACCAACGTCAACAAGCAGTTCGTGCTGCGCCATACGCGGTCGATGAAAGAGGCGTTCGTGTGGCTGGTCAAGGGTCGTAAGGGCGACCTGTCGGAACGATTCCATGCCCTCACCGACGTGTCCCTGACCATCGAGCAGGGGGAGACGGTGGCCCTCCTCGGCTTCAACGGGTCCGGCAAGTCGACCTTGCTCAAGCACATCTCCGGGGTGATGCGGCCGGATACGGGCCGCGTCCGCACGCGGGGCAGGGTGGCGGGTCTCATCGAGGTGGGCGCGGGTTTCCACCCCGATCTCAGCGGCAAGGACAACGTCTACCTCAACGGGGCCATCCTCGGGATGGACAAGGACGAGATCGACGCGAAGTTCGACTCGATCGTCGCCTTCTCGGAGATCGGCCAGTTCATCGACACCGAGGTCAAGTTCTACTCCTCGGGCATGTATCTCCGGCTGGCGTTCGCGGTGGCCGTGCACACAAACCCCGAAGTGTTCCTCATCGACGAGATCCTGGCCGTGGGTGACGAACCGTTCCAGAAGAAGTGCCTGGCGAAGATCAGGGAACTGGCGGCCGAGGGGAAGACGCTCGTCGTCGTCAGCCACGATCTGGACATGGTCGCGAAGATCTGCGAACGAGGGGTGCTGCTCGACCACGGGAAGATCATGATGGACGGGCCCGTGAAGGATGTTGTCAAGCGCCTGAGGCAGGACGGCTAGCAGTTCTCCTTCTCGTACAGCCCACTGCGTCCGCACTGCCACGGCTCAAGCACGCCGTCGCCGCCCACGGCGAATTCTCTGAAAGGTCTACTAATGAACGCCACTGCATTCTCCGACTCGACCGTCCTTGTCACCGGCGGGGCCGGTTTCATCGGTACTGCGATGTCTGGCTCGCTAGTGTCCACCTTCGGGCGAGTCGTCGCCGTGGACAACTTGCACCCCCAGATCCACGAGACGGGTGAGCGGCCGTTGGAATTGGATGCGGGGGTCGAGCTCGTCCGCGGTGATATCACCGAAGCGGCGACTTGGGACGGCCTGCTCGCGGATCTGCGGCCGGACGTCGTCGTGCACCTGGCTGCTGAGACCGGCACAGGACAGTCGCTCAGTGAATCGACCCGCCATGCGATGACGAACGTGGTGGGAACGTCGCAAATGCTGGACGGCTTCAGCCGGCACAGTGCGATGCCCCGGCGCATCGTCCTTTCGAGCAGCCGGGCAGTCTATGGCGAGGGCGCCTGGCAGCGAGGAGATTCCGATCGGCTCTTCTACCCGGGTCAGCGCACCAGCGCGATGCTGGACCTCGGACAGTGGGACTTCGAGGACGCCGAACCGACCGTGATGCACGCGGCATCCGTGTCCCCTGCTCCCGTGAGCGTCTACGGCGCCACTAAGCTCGCGCAGGAGAACATCGTATCCACCTGGTCGAAAGCCCACGGAGTCGAGGCCGCGATCCTGCGGCTCCAGAACGTCTACGGTCCGGGGCAGTCCCTGATCAACCCGTACACGGGCATCATGTCGCTGTTTTGCCGCATGGCCAAGAGCGGCACGTCGATCCCGCTCTACGAGGACGGCAACGTGCGCCGCGACTTCATCCTGATCGACGATGTCGCGTCCGCACTGATGGCCGCCGCGACCGCGCAAGGGGTGAGTGACACCCCGATCGACATCGGATCCGGTGAGTTCCAGACCATTGGCACCGCGGCCCGCATCATTGCCGCGTACTACGGCGCACCGGAGCCGCACGTCACGGGCCAGTACCGCCAGGGAGATGTCCGCCACGCGTGGTCCGATGTCAGCGTGGCCCGCGAGGTTCTGGACTGGACCCCGCAATATATGCTGAAGCAGGGAATCGTGAGGCTTGCGGAATGGATCGACGAGCAGGGCAACGTCCTTCCCGCCTGAGGTCACGTCGGGCGGCCGTCGATGCGATGCCCGGGCTCCGCGCGGGTGCCCGGGACTGCGGCTCATCCGTCGACGATCGAAGACGTCGGCGGAGCTCGTACTCGGTCGCGACTGCTTCGGCAGTCGTGCGCGAGTCGCGACTCCTTCGGCAGTCGTGCACGAGTCGTGGTCGATCGAGCAGGTCTGCTTCAGGGTCACAGCTCGCACAGCCGGCAGAGGGGCACGCCGCGACGTTGCGCGACGATGGACGCGCCGGCTTTCAGCGGTCGCAGGCGGTGATTTCGTAGAGACGGGCCTCGCCGGCCCTGGAGACAAGCTCCACGCCGGGGTTCTGCATCAGGTCGAGCAAGCCGGGGCTCGGATGTGAGCCGTCATGTACCTCCCGGAGGCCGAAGTCCAGGACCCAGTAGCTCCGTTCGCTCTCGACGGCCTCGCACACTGACGGGTCGCGGGTGACATCGGACAGCTGCTCCAGGATCAGGTTGACGTTCCCGTTGCGCCCGCCAAAGACGTACGGCGTGATCGATTCGCGATCGGCCAGGGGGTAGACCAGTGACGCCCCGGTCCACGGGCTGCCCACCACCGTCTCGCCCTCGGGAACGATGCCGTCCACCCTGTCCAGCAGGGTGCGTTCGTCGGCGGAGAGCAGCGCGGCCTCGTCGGTGAGCCTGTATTGGTCGTGGGCACTCGCCGTGGCGACGTCCATCGCCTCGCCCTGCGACGACCAAGCAAGGAGGGCGGCCACGATGCCGGCGGTGGCGAGGTGAATGCTCGGGTTCCGCTTCGACGCGATGGGGCGAGCGACTCGATGGTCGAACCAGGCATGCACGGCCAGCATCGACGCGACGGTCAGCGGTACGGCGGCGATCGGCAGCAGGGCAGCCAGCCTGTACGGGTCGTTGTACCAGACGCCCGTCACAAAGGACCGGAACTCGCCGAAGACCGTCCCGTTGGCGACCACGTAGAGCGCCGTAGCGAGTCCGAAGGAGACGGCAAGCCAGGCCGGGCCGCGGCGAAGGAGGACGAAGAAGCCACCGAGTGTCAGGCCGAAGACCACCCAGGCCACCGGCCGTTCGAGGGGTGCTGCGGCGAGGGCCTCGCCGAGGGCCTGCGCCTGTGTCGCCCGGGCTTCCCAGCGCGAGGCCTCGGGGAGGGGCCGCACGCCGATCCACAGCCGGCGCAGCACCTCCAAGAACAGTAGGAACGCCACGACGGGCCAGATGTAGCCGATCACGGTCCCACCCGCGCGCGACAGTCGTCGGAAGCGGTGGACCGCCACGTAGACCAGTAGCGGCGTGGCGAGCAGCAGGAACGACAGCACGGTGCTCGGATGGGCCAGTCCCAGTCCTGGAAGCATCAGGAGCAGCGCGGCCCAGGCGGGCGCCGGTCCCTGGTCCCCGTCGCGGGCGGCGCGGAGCGCCCCGACGAGGAGACCGAGCGCGATGGGCAGGAGCACTAGGGACATCATGTATGGGTAGAGGACCCCGAAGTCCAGCATCAGGAGGGGGAACGCGGGGAAGGCCGCACTGAGGAGACCGGTCCAGAGTGCGACACGGGCCTTCGCGCCGAACACCTGGCGGGTGAGGAAGATGCTTCCCAAGGGCCAGACGATTGCTGCGAGGACAATGTTGGTTGCATTGACGGAAAAGGGTACGGAGCCGCCTCCCAGGTGGGCCACGCTGATGACGGTGTCGTGCCAGGCCGCAGGGTAGAAGGAGGGTACGTCGATATCACTCAGGAAGCGCGTGATGGTGAGGGAGGAGGCGTCCCCGGTCTCGATACCGTACTGCACGGCATTGAGATGGAAGATGTTGTCGTAGGTCTGCGATATGTTCTCGGGGCGGTCCAGCGCGACCTTCAGGCGCCATCCGATCAGCGCGGCGGCGACCGCCGTTCCCGCCACGGCGGGCCAGAGAGTCGTGAGGTCGGCGACGAGGACCGCGCCGATGGTGCGTCGAGCCTCGGATCGCGGGGGTGATGGACGAAGGAGCCGCACTGCGGCCCTCACCGCGAGGGCAAGCATCGACACGACGGCGGCGGCGAGTAGCAGTCCGATCGGCGAGTAGGAATACCCTAACGCTCCCGTCGCAAGGGCCCAGAGAGAGATCAGCGTCGTCCCGAGCGCGGGCGCGGAGGCCAGCAGGCTGAGCCGGCGCAATCCGATGGATGCGCCGATCAGCAGTCCGGGCCCGAAGAGGAGGAGGACGGCCGCGGCGAGCGAGGGTCCGAGTTGCCACCAACTCACGGTCAGGCGGAGGGTTCGAGCAGGCCGAGGAGGTAGGCACCGTATCCGCCTTTGACCAACGGTTCCGCGCGCTCGCGGAGTTCGTCGTCGCTGAGGAAACCCAGGCGCCAGGCAATCTCCTCCGGAGACCCGATCTTGAGTCCCTGACGGTGTTCGATGGTCCGCACGTAGTTCGACGCGTCGTTGAGGGAGTCGAAGGTCCCGGTGTCCAGCCAAGCAGTCCCTCGGGGAAGGACCTCCACGGTGAGCCTCCCGCGGTCGAGGTAGGTCTGGTTAACGTCGGTGATTTCCAGCTCGCCCCGGGGCGAGGGTTTGAGGTTCCTGGCGATCTCGACAACGTCGTTGTCGTAGAAGTACAGGCCGGGGACCGCGTAGTTGCTCTTGGGTACCAACGGCTTCTCCTCGAGGGAGAGCGCCCTGCCCTGGTCGTCGAACTCGACGACCCCGTAGGCGCGAGGGTCGGAGACCCAGTAGCCGAACACGGAGGCGCCCTCGATGGACTGGAAGCGGCGAAGCTGTGTGCCCATGCCCTGGCCGTAGAAGATGTTGTCGCCGAGGACCAGGGCGACGCTCTCGTCGCCGATGTGGTCCGCTCCGAGGATGAACGCCTGCGCGAGCCCGTCGGGGGAGGGCTGCTGCACGTAAGTCAAGAGGACGCCGAACTGCGAACCGTCACCGAGCAGGCGCTTGAACTGATCGGCGTCGTAGGGCGTGGTGATGATAAGGATGTCCCTGATGCCGGCCAGGATCAGCGTGGAGAGCGGGTAGTAGATCATCGGCTTGTCGTAGACGGGCACGAGCTGCTTGCTGATGCCGAGGGTGATCGGGTGCAGTCGAGACCCGGTTCCCCCGGCCAGAATGATTCCACGCATTGGTCCATCATGGCGCACGCGATTGACTTGACAAAACCGGCGCGGCCGGGTGTCCACGTCCCGGGATGGAGCGATCGACCTGCGGACGGCCCGGCTCATCGGGTGCCCGGCCCAGCCCGGTTCCCCGGACGAGGCCGGTCGACCGGCACCTGATACTCCTCCCGAGGTCTACCGCCTCACCTCGGCCGGCCCGGCAGCTAGAATCGGACTCGCGTCCCCATTACACGAGCATGTCGAGGGGACGGGCAGTGCCGCTGTCCGACGACACAACCGCAGAGGGGTGGACCATCCGCAAGAGGGACCGATCGCACGGGGTCGCCGACTCGGAGCGGAGAACTTCCACGATCTCCAAGGGAGCAGCGGCTTCGGTAGGGTTCGTCTCCGCTGGATCCGCCGGTGTGGGGTACCTCGTCCTCGTTCTCGCAGCTCGTTCCCTCGATCAGGAACAGAATGCCGAGTTCCTGACCTTCTGGGCCGTGCTGTTCACGGCCTTCGGGGTGATGAGCGGTATCTCAACCGAAGCGACCCGCGCGGCAGGGTCGGCGGCAGAGCGTTCCGCCGTGGGTCGACGCCCCCGGCTCGGCCTCTTCAGCCTGACGATCGGCGTCGCGGCAGGGGCGCTCATCCTCCTGTCCGGTCCCTGGTGGGGCCCCTCGGTGTTCGGAACGTATGCCGGGCTCTTCGTCCCCCTTCTGGCCGCGACCGTCGCGGCTTACTCAGGGCACGCCGTGCTGACCGGCATTCTGGCGGGACTGAAGCAATGGCCGTCATACGCAACGGTCATCGGGTTCGAATCACTGATCCGCGTGATTGCGGTTCTGGCAGTCGTGATCGTGGGCGCGAACCTCGCCGGCATCGCCATCGCAACAGCTCTGGGGTCCATCGCCTGGCTGCTCCTCCTCTCTCGCGGCATCGTGCGTCGAGCGTGGAGCGTCCGCCCCGATATCGGAGCGAGCGCCCTGACCAGGACCACAGCCCTCGCCTGCATCGCTGCCGCGTCGAGCGCAGTACTCGTGGTCGGCTTCCCAGTGCTTCTGCGCCTCACCTCCACCACTCCGGAATACCTCGACTCCGCCGCGCTGATCCTGGCGATCTCACTGACACGGGCTCCAATCATGATCCCGTTGAACGCCTATCAAGGAGTGGCGATCACGTACTTCATGGCGAACAGCGAGAGGGGCCTGCGTGCGGCCGTACCCATCGGGGGCGTGATACTGATTATCAGCACCGTCGGGGCTGCTGCGGCGGCCGCTGTGGGCCCTTGGCTCATGAACGTGATGCTCGGGCCCTCCTACCGGGTGGATGGGCTGATCCTCGGATGGCTTACCTTCGATGCCGGGATGCTCGCTTTGCTGACCATCAGCGGCGCCCTGTGTCTCTCCTTCAATCATCACCGTGCGTTCTCACTGGGCTGGATCGTTGCCGTCCTTATCTCGGTATCACTCCTCTTCCTCCCGGTCTCCATCGAGGCACGTGCTGCGTTGGCACTGCTCATAGGTCCCGTGGCAGGCGTCCTGTTCCACGGGCTGGTCCTTCGCCGCTCGATCGAAGGAACTCAACTGTCAGGACAGTCAGCCGCGAAGGGAAATCCATAGTGCACAGGGGCGAGGACACGGTCGTGAGGGTGAGCGTCTGCATGGCTGCGTACAAGGGCGAGGACTATATCGGGGAGCAGGTCGCGTCCATCTTGGACCAGTTGGGCGCCGACGATGAGCTGGTCGTCGTCGATGACGCGTCTCCCGACCGCTCCGCCGAGATCGTCGCGGCCTTCGGTGACCCGCGGATCCGGGTGATCACCGGCGCCACCAACCGGGGCTACGTCCGAGCCTTCGAGACGGCGGTGCAAGCGAGCCGGGGCCAGTACGTCTTCCTTGCGGACCAGGACGATGTCTGGCTTCCGGGACGGTTGGATCGCATGCTCGCCGCACTGGGTAACGCCTCGGTGGTGGCGACCAACTACACCCTCCTCGGTGGCCGTCCGAGGACGGGTCCGCTCCTGAGGTCCGGCGACTCCGCCCACCACCTCCGCAACCTGGTGGGCATCCTCGTCGGGTACCGGCCGTACTTCGGATGCGGCATGGCGATTCGCCGCGACGCCGTGCCCCGGTTCGTTCCGATTCCGCCCTACGTGCGGGAATCGCACGACCTCTGGCTGGCCATCAGCGCGAACGTTGCGGGAGATCTGGCGCACCTGGACGAGCCCACCCTCGCCCGCCGAATCCATGGCGGGAATGCCACCCCGGAAGGTTGGCGATCGCTCTCCAAGATCCTGAAAGCGCGGGTTATGTTCGTCCGCCTGATCGCGGAGGCGCGACGGCGAGAACGCGTAGTGCGCGCCCGGCTGGCGTCGGTCTAGTCGGAGCCGGAGGCCGTGCGCGCCCGGTGCCGCTGACGGGGCGGCGCGTGCCTGTGTGGGATACTGGGTCCGTGAAACGGACGTGGATAGTGATACCGATGTACAACGAGGCAACGGTCGTAGGCTCGGTCATCGCGGATCTGCTCCCCGTTTTCCCCAACGTGGTCTGCATCGACGATGGCAGCACCGATGGCTCGCAGGAAGTGGCCCGGGCCGCTGGCGCCGTGGTCGTTCAGCATCCCATCAACCTCGGGCAGGGAGCTGCCCTACAGACCGGGATCGAGTTCGCGCTTCAGGACCCCGTCATGGACACCATCGTGACGTTCGACGCGGACGGCCAGCACCGTGTGCCCGACGCCTACGACATGGTTCAGCGCATCAGGAGCGGCGAGTCGGAGGTGGTGCTGGGGTCACGCTTCCTGGATGACAGGACCAAGATGACGCCCCTGAAGCGCCTCGTCCTCAGGACCGCCGCCCTCCAGATCCGAATGGCTACCGGTCTCGCACTGAGCGATGCCCACAACGGTCTTCGGGTCCTGGACCGCAAGGTGGCGTCCTCCATTCACCTGACGCAGAACAGGATGGCGCACGCCTCCGAACTCGTCTACCAGTTGGCCCGCATGGAGGTCCGCTACACGGAGCACCCCGTGGAGATCATCTACACGGAGTACTCGAAGGCCAAGGGCCAATCCCTCCTCAACTCGGTCAACATCCTCGCCGAACTCCTGTTCAAATAACACGCTAGGTCTTCCGTGCTCATAGTCGTCCAACTCGTCCTGGTCATCGCGGTGACCCTCGTCTCCCTCGTGCTCATGCGCGGGGGTGCAAATGCCCGTCATCTCGCGATCCGCCGCATCCTCCTCGTGATCTTCGCCGCCCTGGCGGTGCTGTCGATCTTCGTGCCTGACCTGCTCACGGCAGTCGCGAACTTCTTCGGCGTGGGTCGTGGCACCGACCTGGTACTCTACGCGCTGATCGTGTCCTTCCTCGTCTTCATGTCGACGACGTACCAGCGCTTCCGGGAGTTGCAACTGTCGCTCACAAAGCTCTCCCGCCGGATCGCGTTGGATGAGACGGGCAAACCGTGGCAAGAGAGTTAGGGACGCGGGCCACCGCCCGCGGGGAGGGCCTGGCCTTCGGTCGGATGCTAGACCCCAGGCGCAACTCGCTCAACCTGATCCGGCTCGTCCTCGCCTCCGCAGTCCTCTACGCCCACAGCTTCCACCTCGCAGGAGAGGGAACTGGGCCGGACATCGCGGGGGAGAACGCGGGCGGCTGGGCCGTCGCGGGCTTCTTCACCGTCAGCGGCTTCCTCATCACGGCGAGCCGCTTCTCCAACGGTTTCGGCACGTACCTCATGCACCGCATCGCGCGTATTTACCCAGCCTTCATCGTGTGCCTGGTAGTGACCGTCCTTTTCTTCGCACCTCTGGGGTTCCTGGCCCAGAACGGCAGCCTGGCCGGCTACCTGACCACGGAGACCACGCCCGCGCGGTTCCTCTTCATCAATGTCTTCCTCGAGATGCGGGCGTTCGATGTCGCCTTTACCCCTGCAGAGGTGCCGTTCGCTGGATCCTGGAACGGATCACTGTGGACCCTCTACTACGAGTTCCAGTGCTACCTGCTCATCGGTGTGGCCGCGATGCTGCCCATCGTCCGGCGTTCCATCTGGCCCGTGCTGCTGCTGTTCGTTGCAAGCGTCGCCGGCTACGCCAATCTCGAGCTCCTCGGCCCCTACCTGAGTGATCCGGGCTTCGCCCTGCTGCTGCGACTCCTGCCGTTCTTCCTCGGGGGCTGCATCATCCAGCTTCTCAGCCGACGGATCGGCTTCCACTGGATTCCGGGCATCCTGTCGGGCGTCGTCGTGGTTGCCCTGATCGCCGTCATCCCGACGTGGGGCGGCCAGCTCGCATCACCCTTCATCGCCTACTTCCTGTTATGGTTCTCGACCATCCTTCCGTCGCCCAAGCTGATCAAACGCCACGACATTTCCTACGGCTTCTACATCTATGCCTGGCCCGTGCAGCAGTTGCTGGCCGTGTACGGGCTGCACAAGATCGGACTCGTCGGATACAACGTTCTTGCCGTCGTCGGTACTGCCATCCTCGCGTTGGCCAGCTGGCTCCTCGTGGAACGCCCCGTCATGAGGCGCGTGCGGAGGGGCGGTCGCACGAACGAACCAGAAAAGACGACGTCGCCCGTTTCTCCTGCCGTTCGCTGAGCAACTCGATCCGGGGTCGTCGGGTCGTTGCTGCCGCACCACCTGGACCACGTGTAGACGGTCAGTCGCCGTCCTTGCCCTACCGGAGCGCGTGCCTGAGGAGGAGCTTCAGTGCTTCAACGTCGGGCGAGCGCACGGCCTGCGGGAGGAGGGAGAGAGCATGTGCCCTTGACGTCCAGCGCGTGCGCGCCGCACGCTCGGCCCTCCACCACCCCTTGTCGTGCATGAGTCCGGCCGCGATCACAGCGTAGTCCCGGTCACCTTGAAAGCGGGAGCCGTCGAGCAGGGTCGCCGCGGATGCGCTTTGGGAATGCCTCCGGTAGGAGAAGCAGAGCGTCGGAGCGTACACCAAAGACGTGCCGGCGAGGGCCAGATCGACGACGAGTGCGAGGTCCTGCACGATCGGGAACCCGTCGCGGAAGTCGACCGTAAGTAGCTCCTCCCGGCGGAACACCAGGGAGGGCCAGTAGAGCCAGTTCCCGTGCAGGAGCCCGGTGACGAGTTTTTCACCCGACAGCTCCGTGGCGGTCGAGGTCCTCGGTGCGGTGGCGTACTTCTTCACCTTATCAACCAGTGGGCTGATGACCGTGCCCTGCTCATCGATGATCTGCACCCCGGGCTGGATGATGCCTGCCCCCGGGAAGTGTGCGTGCGTGTCGAGGACGACGTCGACGTAGTTGGGGAGAAGTACATCATCGCATCCGAGGAGGACCACGAGTTCCTCCGTCGCCAGGGAGACGCACCTACGGTAGTTTTCGGTGATGCCCTGATTGCGCTCGTTGCGGACGTAGGTCACCCGCGGGTCGGTAATGGCGTCGAAGTATGCACCGACACTCGCGTCGGGGTAGCAGTCGTCGACCACGGTAAGGGTCCAGCTCGGGCTCGACTGTGCGAGCACGCTCTGTACGGTCTCGAAGAGGAGCTGAGGATCGCCCCAGAACGGGACGAAAATATCGAGTTTCATGAGGACTTCCACTAGTACGGGTGAAATGGCACGCGCCCGGTCCAGCAGGACCGGGCGCGTGAATCGCCTCCACTAGAGTACGCGGGTGTGGGGGCTAGTTGCGGTAGGTGAGGAGGGTGTAGCCCTTGCCGGCGTCCCAGGTGATCTGTCCGTTGCTGAAGGCTTGCCAGCACTGGGTGGCGGTGCAGGATTCGGGGACGACGGGGTGTCCGAAGATGCCGGTCTGTCCGCCGTGGTGACGCCAGGTGGCGCTGATGCCGGAGGGGTGGACCGCGATGGTGCCGCGGGCTGCTGTCCAGGAGAGTTGGCCGCCCTGAAATTCCTGCCAGCAGGCGGTGCTGCCGCATTTCTCGTCGGAGGTGGGGTAGCCGAAGCGTCCGTTCTGTGCTCCGTTGCGGGTCCAGATGGCGGTGATGGCGTTTTTGTAGACGGGCCAGGGGCCCGAGGCGGCGGTCCAGTGGATGGTGCCGTTGGCGAAGGTCTGCTTGCAGGCGTTGCCGGTGCAGTTCTCTTCTTCGACTGGGTAGGACAGGCGTCCTGCTTCGTTGCCTTGCTGGCGCCATTTGGCTCCGATGCCGGAGTTGTAGACGGCGTAGGTGCCGGCGGGGCTGTAGACGATGCGTCCACCCTGGAAGGCCTGAGCGCAGACGGCGGTGCCGCAGGTTTCGTTGGTGGTGGGGTAGCCCAGGCGTCCGTTCTGGGCGCCGAGCTGCTGCCAGCGGGCGTGGATGCCTCGGTAGAGCACACCGTTGGCCCCGGTGCTGGCGGTCCAGTAGAAGCGTCCATTGGCGAAGTCCTGGGAGCAGACGGTGGTGCCGCAGGTCTCCTTGGTCACGGCGCGGCCGAAGGATGAGTTGTCGCCGCCCATGCTGCGCCAGGTCGCCTCGATCGCCGACATCTTCACCGCCGCAGCTCCGTTCCGTGCAAATGTCCTCAGTTGTTCGAAGGAGCCGTTGAAGACGTTCGAGTCACCGGCGAACGGTCCGGCGTCGTCGTGCTGCCACACCGTGAAGTTCTGCCATCCTGCCGGCAGTGTCCCGGGCCCGGAGTTGTTGTAGGCGGCTATGTGAAGGGGGTGGTCCCCGAACGCGGCGCTGTTGCCGGTGCAGGAGGCCCACCAGTCGGTCGTTGAGTAGATCATCGGGACGCGTCCCGTGAGGCCGACCATTGTGTTGGAAAAATCACGGATCCACGAGACCATTTGTGCGGCGCTCATCCCGTAGCAGACGTTGCCCCGGCCCGAGGGGAGGATGTCGGCCTTGTACGGGTTGTACTCAATGTCCAGCAAAGGCGGCAGGGTGTTGCCGTCAGCGGTCCAGCCCCCACCGCGGGCTACGAAGTATCGCGCCTGGGCCGAACCCGAACTCTGCGACGGGATCGCGAAATGATAGGCCCCGCGCAGCATCCCCGCGGAACCGGATCCGTTGTACTGCTGTCCGAAGAGTGGACTCGTATAGTAATCGCCCTCGGAGGCCTTGACGTAAGCGAATCGTGAGCCCAGCGCGCGCTGGTAGGACCAGTCGACCGTGGGTTGGTGTGAACTTACGTCCATACCGTGGACCCCATAGGGTGGGAGCCACCGATCGGCCGTCGGCCGGACTATCCCGACCGGAGCTGCGGGCAGAGCTTGGGAGCTGATGTCGGAGTCGACGAGCTCGACGGCGGACAGGAGTTCCTCCTTAGTGGGCGCCTGTGGATCGCCGTTCTCGATCAGGCGCGACAGACCCTGGCCAAGGCTTGCGCCGGCCGGATGCTTCCCGCCGGTTTCCTCGAACAGCGTCCCGGCCATCTGCTTGGACTCCTCGGCGGTCGGGGTGCCCGGTTCGTCGAGTTTTTGTTCGATTGCGGCGATGTCCGACTCCGACTCGCCCGTCGAAGTCTCGGGAATTACCCGTGCCGGTGCCAGGACGACCTGGGGTTCAGTAGTTCTGGCAGCCTCTGGCGACTCCGCTGCGGGAATCCCACCAGGATCAGTGGACGCCGTGGCCTGTGGGGAGGGATGCGCGGTAGGCGGAGAGGTTGGGGCCACTCGATCGGATGCAAGGCTTGCGCCTGCGGGCATCACAATCAGGGGGACGAGCAGGGCGAGGCCCGCCAGCGTGGCGAGCTTTTTCTGAAGTGTCATTATCAATTCCTTGCCTCGATGCCGCTTCCGACCCCGTTATCGATATCGATGACGGGTCGGACGGCGGGTGTGGGGGCTAGTTGCGGTAGGTGAGGAGGGTGTAGCCCTTGCCGGCGTCCCAGGTGATCTGTCCGTTGCTGAAGGCTTGCCAGCACTGGGTGGCGGTGCAGGATTCGGGGACGACGGGGTGTCCGAAGATGCCGGTCTGTCCGCCGTGGTGACGCCAGGTGGCGCTGATGCCGGAGGGGTGGACCGCGATGGTGCCGCGGGCTGCTGTCCAGGAGAGTTGGCCGCCCTGAAATTCCTGCCAGCAGGCGGTGCTGCCGCATTTCTCGTCGGAGGTGGGGTAGCCGAAGCGTCCGTTCTGTGCTCCGTTGCGGGTCCAGATGGCGGTGATGGCGTTTTTGTAGACGGGCCAGGGGCCCGAGGCGGCGGTCCAGTGGATGGTGCCGTTGGCGAAGGTCTGCTTGCAGGCGTTGCCGGTGCAGTTCTCTTCTTCGACTGGGTAGGACAGGCGTCCTGCTTCGTTGCCTTGCTGGCGCCATTTGGCTCCGATGCCGGAGTTGTAGACGGCGTAGGTGCCGGCGGGGCTGTAGACGATGCGTCCACCCTGGAAGGCCTGAGCGCAGACGGCGGTGCCGCAGGTTTCGTTGGTGGTGGGGTAGCCCAGGCGTCCGTTCTGGGCGCCGAGCTGCTGCCAGCGGGCGTGGATGCCTCGGTAGAGCACACCGTTGGCCCCGGTGCTGGCGGTCCAGTAGAAGCGTCCATTGGCGAAGTCCTGGGAGCAGACGGTGGTGCCGCAGGTCTCCTTGGTCACGGCGCGGCCGAAGGATGAGTTGTCGCCGCCCATGCTGCGCCAGGTCGCCTCGATCGCCGACATCTTCACCGCCGGAGTGACGGTCACGGACGCAAAGTCGCCACTAAGGGAGTTGATCTTCACTTTGGTGCCGGAAAAGGTCGTGAACGTCTGGCCGGCCTGCCACGTAAGGGCCCCGTTGCCGTATCCGTAGTTGCGGCTGTTCGGGCTCAGGACGACCGAGGCATTGCCGTTCCAGCCTAGATAGTCCTGTTTGATGACTTTGATCCCGCGATTGCCATTGACGGCTGAGACGCCGTCATAGCCCACGGCGGCGCGGTACTCCAAATAGTAGATTTCGCCACTGTCTGGATCGGTGAACTTCAGTGCACGGTTGGACGCGCTTCCGGCCCATGGCCTCAGGGTGTGGGTCCCGGCGCCCGTCGGCACCCCGATGTTGCGGATCTCGTCGCCGCGACCGAATCCACCGAAATCCCACAGGAAGGAGTTGATGGCGGGGGAACTCGTCTGTGCAAAACCCATCAGATCCGAGGTGTCACCGTACTCATAGCTCCAGCAGGCGCTATCGGCCCAAGAACCCCCGGAGCGAGCGACGTCGGTCTTTCCGGTGTTGCAGACCAACTGGTTCGCGTGGTGCAGGCCGAGCACGTGGCCGAACTCGTGCGTCACGACGTTGTTCGTGAGTGCGGAGGGGTAGGGCATGATGACGCGACCGCTGGTGGCACTGTCCGTGAAGCCACCGCCCAAGATCCCCCAGGACCCGTTGTAGTTGAGGTCCGCGTGGGGGACGAAAATCACCAGGGCTTCATAGGCCCGGTACTGCCAGTTCAGTTCCTTCGTGACCGTTGCCATGATCGTGCCGTAGGAGTCCGTGATCTTCGCCTTAGAGACGTGCCGGAATTCGTTGACCTTCGTCATCGAAAGCCGCCCGGCAGAGGCCGAGTTCCAATACGCGTTGGCACTCGTGATCGAGTTGCGCGCAGCCGTCATGTTGATCGCATTGGTGTCGGCAACTGTCTTCCCCGACAGTTGCACGGTGACCAGCGTGACCTTGAAGGCTCCGGTACGGGGGGCGATCGCCGCCGTCCCGGCGCTCCCATCGAGGTTCAGCGGGGACCCCGCCTTCAGCGGGGTGACCGGTTCCGCGTAGTGCTCCCCGTAGCGGGCGTTCGAGCCCGGCTCGTCGAGCGGATTCCAGTTTAGATCCGGCACGAACGAGGTCACTTCATCCTGCGCCGCGGGCTGCTTCACCGGCGGGGCTTCCTTGATGGGGGCCGGAGGAGTGGGCGCGACCGTCGCAGCCGGCGCCGGAGCTGCACTCGGCGTGGGGGCCGTCGCCGGAGGGGTCGGCCCAGCGGTCGGGGCAGCTGGGGTGGTCGATGGGGCGACAGGAGTCGCTGTCGCCGACGGCGACGGGGCGGTCACCGTGTCGGTTGCTACAGCGGGGACGGCGCTGCCCAGAAGTCCGAAGGACAGCAGGGCTGCGCTCAAAAGTCGGGCGGGGAAGGGCAAAGTCACGGGTTTCTCCAGCAGATTCCGGGCGTCAGCCAGCTGATTGAATTCCCGTGCAGACTACAGTTCTGTTACGAACGTGACTAACGTTTCGGAAGTGAAAGTGGAATCTTAGGCAAAACCTGCGCTTATGTCCGTATCCGCGCTGGCGTGTCGCTCTTGCGCGGTGCCCGTTGCCGTGATTGTCATCTCGTCCTGGGATTTATGCACATGCCTAGCACGCTCTATTCGGGCAGGCTCCTGTTCAGTAGGGTGAAGGCGGCGGAAGCAATTCCGCGCCCGAACGGCGGAGAGACGTCGGTGGGTGGACATATGGGGGACATCAATGGATGCTGTTCGCTTGGTCGAGGGTGAGGTGCGCGAACTCATCCGCCGGCGCGGCCTCGACCCCGCCCGCCAGGTCGGCGAGGTGCAACTCCTCGTGCACGACGCCGTCGCCGACTACGAGGAGCGTTCGGTGCTCGGGGTCCTCCCGCCGCTCGGGCGGCTGGACGCCGCGCGCAAGCAGATCTACGACGCCGTCGCCGGGTTCGGTGCCCTCCAGCCCCTGCTCGACGATCCGACCATCGAGGAGATCTGGATCAATGCGCCCGCGGAGATCTATATCGCACGGGACGGGGAGTCGGAGCTCACGGCGCTGTCGCTGACCGACCAGCAGGTCCGGGACCTCGTCGAGAAGATGCTGAAGTCCTCCGGGCGGCGGCTCGACCTGTCCTCGCCGTTCGTCGACGCCTCTCTGCCCGACGGTTCCAGGCTGCACGTCGTAATCCCGGATGTGACCCGCAACCACTGGTCCGTGAACATCCGGAAGTTCGTCGCGCGTGCTTCGAGGCTCGAGCACCTCGTGGAGCTGGGGACGCTGTCTCCCCAGGCGGCGCGATTCCTCGGAGCAGCTGTCGCCAGTGGCCTGAACATCCTGGTCTCCGGGGCGACCCAGGCAGGCAAGACGACGATGCTGAACTGTCTGGGGGCATCCATCGGCCCACGGGAGAGGGTCATCACCGTCGAGGAGATCTTCGAACTGCAGCTGCCGCTGCGGGACGTCGTCGGCCTGCAGTGTCGCCAGCCCAACCTCGAAGGACACGGCGAGATACCCCTGCGGCGCCTCGTGAAGGAGGCCCTCCGGATGCGCCCCGATCGGCTGATCGTCGGCGAGGTGCGCGAGGCCGAGAGCCTGGACATGCTCATCGCCCTCAACAGCGGCCTGCCCGGGATGTGCAGCGTCCATGCCAACAGTGCGCATGACGCCATCACCAAGATCTGCACGCTGCCGCTCCTGGCGGGGGAGAACATCTCGAGCAGTTTCGTGGTGCCGACCGTCGCCTCCTGCATCGACCTCGTGGTGCATTGCGCACGGCTGCCCGGCGGTCAGCGCCGGGTCACCGAGATAATGGCCCTTGGACGACGGGTGGAGAACGGGGTCATCGAGTCCTCCCCGGTCTTCACACGGATCGACGGAAGCCTGGAGCTGACGGCCACCGGCATGCCCGCCGAGGAGAAGTTCGCGGCCGCGGGCGTCGACGTCTCGGCCGTCCTGGGCGTGCGGGCGTGAACACGGCGGCAGGGGCGGGCCTCGGCGTCGGCCTGTTCCTGATCTGGTGGTCGTGCTGGGAGCGGCCCGCGCGCGACCGTCGGGCCCCCGCGCGCCGGTATCCACTCGAGGACCTCCTCCTGCGTGCAGGGATCGAGCGTGTCTCGGCCCGCGGGCTGCTCGCCACCTGCGCCGCCACGGGACTGATCGTGCTGCTCATCGGGTTCGTGGTGACCGGCTCGGCACCGATCGCGCTGTGCTTCGCCCTGTTCGGTGGATTCCTGCCGTTCTCGATCGTGAAATGGCGTGCGACGAAGCGCACCGCTTCGCTGCGCGAGCTGTGGCCCGACGTCGTGGACCACCTTCGGTCGGCCATCCGCGCAGGGCTTTCGCTTCCCGAGGCCCTCATCCAGCTGGGAGAGAAGGGGCCCGTCGAACTGAGGGCGGCCTTCCGCGCCTTCGGCTCCGACTACCGCGCGGGCGGACGGTTCGACGACGCGCTCAACCGGCTCAAGGAGCGGCTGGCGGACCCGGTCGCGGACCGCATCGTCGAGGCACTCCGCATGACCAGGGAGGTGGGCGGGTCGGACCTCGGCCGCCTCCTGGGCACGTTGTCCGAATTCCTGCGGGACGCCGCCCGCACCCGTAGCGAACTGGAGGCGCGGCAGTCCTGGACGATCAACGCTGCGCGCCTGGCCGTCGCGGCACCGTGGTTCGTCCTCATGCTCCTGTCCACCCGTCCGGAGGCCGTGCGTGCCTACAACACGGCAGGTGGCGCGGTCGTGCTGCTGGGAGGGCTCCTCGTGTCCGCGGTCTGCTACCGCGTCATGCTCCGGATCGGTGCGCTGCCCGAGGACGAGCGGGTGCTCCGATGACGCCGACCCTTGCGCTGGCGGCGCTCTGCGGTCTCCTGCTCGGAGCGGGTCTGTGGCTGGTCCTCGTCCGCCTGCCGGCCATGCGCGCCACAACCCTGACACAGCGCATCGCACCCCAACTGCGCGCGGTGGACCTCCGGTCCAGGCTGCTCGCAGACGCGCCGGGCAACGCCACACCCTTCGGGCCGCTAGAGCGGATCCTCCGCCCCCTGCTCGCCGACGCCGTCGCGTGGTCGCACCGCTTCAACCCGGCAGCCGCGACCCTTGCGCGCAGGCTCGCCCAGGCCGGCCGGGCGCAGACCGCCGCGGACTTCCGGGCTCAGCAGCTGCTCTGTGCTGCGGGCGGCCTCGCCGCATCGACCCTGATCATGGTGCTCCTGGCGGCCTCGGGATCGGTCAACGTACCGCTCGCCGTCGTGATCGTCCTCGCCGGCGCCGTTCTGGGATTCGTCGGCCGCGACTACGTCCTCTCGTCCGAGATCAGGAGACGCGAGGCACGCATGCTCGCCGAGTTCCCCAGCCTCGCCGAGCTCATGGCCCTGGCTGTCTCGGCGGGGGAGAGCACCACGGGCGCGCTCGAGCGCATCTGCAGGACTGCCACCGGGGAGCTGGCCGGCGAGTTCGCCCTCGTGCTCGCCGCGACGAGGGCGGGCAAGCCGCTCGTGGAGGCGCTGCAGGAGTTCTCGCACCGCACCCGCCTCGCGCCGCTCGCGCGCTTCGTCGACGGCATCACCGTGGCGGTGCAGCGCGGGACGCCGCTGGCGGACGTGCTCCGCGCGCAGGCGCAGGACGTCCGCGACCTGGCGAAGCGCGAACTGATGGAGTCCGCCGGGAAGAAGGAGATCGCGATGATGGTGCCGCTGGTGTTCGGTGTCCTTCCGCTGACCGTCCTCTTCGCTGTCTACCCTGGCATCGCCCTGATCAACCTCGGTTTCTGACACCACAACGACGACGACTGAAAGGGGAACGCCATGAAGATCCTGACCGGAGCCTCACGCCTCGCCCAACTCCTCCTCGGCGCCATCGCAGCCCTGCTGGCCGGAGCCGGGGACCGGGAACGGGGGGATGTGCCGGGCTGGGTGATGATCACGCTGATGTCGGCGGTCCTCGTCGCCGCCCTGCTGGCGATCGCCGGGCCCGCCCTGAAGGGCTTGTTCAACCAGGCGATCGACCAGGTATCGCCCTAGGCCATGGCCCTCGCGCTGGTCGTTCCACGCACCGCTCGGAAGGACCCGGAGCGTGGTGCCGCCGTCGTCGACTTCGCCCTGATCGGGGGCCTGCTGACGGTCGTCTTCATCGCGATCCTCCAGCTGACGCTCGTCCTGCACGTCCGGAACACGCTCATCGACGCCGCCGCCTCGGGAGCACGGTACGGCACGCTCGCGGACCGCTCCCCGCAGGACGCCGTCGGACGCGCGGAGGACCTGATCCGCGGGTCACTCGCGGATTCCTACGGGTCCGACGTCTCGGTCGGTGAGAGCACGGTCGGCGGCGTGAGGACCCTCGAAGTGGTCGTCCGCGCTCCGCTGCCCGTCATCGGACTGATCGGACCGGCAGGAATCATGGAGGTGCGCGGCCATGCAGCGCTCCCGTCCTGAGTGCAACCCCGGACGGTCCGGAGAGCGCGCAGGGCCACGGGCCTGCGCTGTCCCGGCGGCAGGCCGTCCGAGCCCGGGACACCTGTCCCCAAGACGCCCGCGGTTCGGGGCGGAGCGCGGGAGCGCCGTCGTGGAGTTCGTGTTCCTGGGGGTCCTGCTCCTCGTGCCGGTCGTCTACCTTGTCCTGACGGTCGGGCAGCTCCAGGGTGGCTCCTTCGCCGTCGTCGGGGCGGCCGACCAGGCAGCGAAGGTGTACGTGGATGCCGCGTCGCCCCAGGAAGCCGACGCACGGGCGCGAGAGGCGGCCCGCATCGCGCTCGCGGACTTCGGCTTCGGGCCGGAGCAGGCCGCGGTGGACATCGCCTGCAGCGGTCGATGCCTCGCGCCGGGGACGACCGTGACCGTCGTCGTCCGCCTCGACGTCCCCCCTCCGCTGGTCCCCGCGATCGCCGGGACCCACCCCTCGGCCGCCACCGTGGACGCCACCTCCACCCAGATCGTCGAGCGCTTCGGGTGACGAGGCGCACAGGCGGTGCAGACTCGACGGCCGACCGCTCGGAGGAGGGGCAGATCGGTGTCCTGGTCATCGGCTACCTTCTCGTCTGCCTCCTCGTCGTCACCGTCGTCCTCGCGGTGTCGGCCGTCTACATCGAGCACAAGAAGCTGCTGTCGGTGGCGGACGGTGCGGCACTCGCTGCCGCCGACAGCTACAGCATCGACGTCGGAGTCGGCGGAGGGGACCCCATGCCGCCCCTTCCGGCCCTGCAGGATTCCGGCGTGGAGGAGTCGGCGGCCGGTTACCTCGCCGCCACCGGGGCAGCGGCGCGGTTCGAGCAGTTGGCCGTCGACCCGTCCTCCGGCGCGGAGGACGGGCGGACCGCGCGGGTCGTGCTCACCGCCGTCGTACGCCCACCCATCGTGAACTTCCTGGTGCCCGCGGGCATCCCGATCGTCGCGCAGGCCGATGCACGGGCCGAGCTGGTCCGATAGACGGGCGGGAGAGCCCATGACGTAGGCTGGAAGGACCATGGCAACCACTGATTTTCCCGCAGAGATCCGCGCCCTCCGCGCCAAGTACCAGTCCATCGAGCAGGTCTCCGACGTCGAGGGAATCCGCAAGGACATCGAGGAGCTGAGCGAGGAAGCGGGAGCCCCCGACCTCTGGGACGATCCCGCCGCGGGCCAGAAGGTGACCTCGAAGCTGTCGCACCGGCAGTCCGCCCTCGAGCGCCTCGAGACCCTCGAGAGCCGGATCGACGACCTCGAGGTCCTCGTGGGACTCGCGCAGGACGAGAGCGACGAGGACACCCTGGCCGAGGCCGAGAGGGAGCTCGTCTCCCTCGGCAGATCCCTCGACGACCTCGAGATCGTCACGCTGCTGGCCGGGGAGTGGGACGAGCGCGAGGCCGTCGTCACCATCCGCTCCGGCGCCGGGGGTGTGGACGCCGCCGACTTCGCCGAGATGCTCCTGCGCATGTACCTGCGGTGGGCCGAACGCCACGGCTACCCCACGCAGGTCCTCGACACCTCCTATGCGGAGGAGGCGGGCCTCAAGTCCGCGACCTTCGAGGTCAAGGCCCCCTACGCCTTCGGCACGCTGTCCGTGGAAGCCGGGACGCACCGCCTCGTCCGCATCAGCCCCTTCGACAACCAGGGCCGCCGCCAGACCTCCTTCGCCGCGGTCGAGGTCATCCCGCTGATCGAGGGTACGGACGTCATCGAGGTTCCGGACAACGAGATCCGCGTCGACGTCTTCCGGTCGTCGGGACCCGGCGGCCAGTCGGTGAACACGACGGACTCGGCGGTCCGCCTGACGCACCTGCCCACGGGGGTCGTCGTCTCCATGCAGAACGAGAAGTCGCAGATCCAGAACCGCGCCGCAGCCATGCGGGTGCTCCAGTCACGGCTGCTGCTGCTCAAGAAGGAGCAGGAGGACGCCGAGAAGAAGGCGTTCGCGGGCGACGTCAAGGCCTCCTGGGGTGACCAGATGCGCTCCTACGTGCTCAATCCGTACCAGATGGTCAAGGACCTCCGCACCAATCACGAGGTCGGCAACACGTCGTCGGTGTTCGACGGCGAGATCGACGACTTCATCGATGCCGGCATCCGCTGGCGCACGAACAACCGCAACGACGCCGGGTAGGGCTACGCGTCTTCCGGCGCAAACCACTTGTTTTCTGCTCGAGCTCTTGCCCGCGACACACCGCAGAGGTAAAGGGCGTTTCTCGACAAGTCGTTATAGTCGAGGAGCCGGCGCTTCCTTCCCCGAGCCAATGCCCGTGCCCCGGCGATCCACGGGCGCAGAGTGATCATGATCAGATTCGACGACGTCACGAAGACCTACGACCCCACGTCGCAGCCCGCCCTCGATGCCGTCTCCCTCGACATCGACCGCGGCGAGTTCGTCTTCCTCGTGGGCGCCTCGGGCTCCGGCAAGTCGACGTTCATCCGTCTGGTGCTCAAGGAGGACCGGGCCTCGCGGGGCGCGGTCTACGTGGCCGGCCAGAACGTCGCGAACATCCCCAGCTGGCGCGTGCCCCGCCTGCGCCGGGGCATCGGCGTCGTCTTCCAGGACTTCCGCCTCCTCCCCAACAAGACGGTCTTCGCGAACGTCGCCTTCGCGATGCAGGTCATCGGCAGGAGCCGGGCCGTCATCCGCGAGACCGTGCCGGACGTCCTCGCCACCGTGGGCCTCGAGGGCAAGGACAACCGGATGCCGCACGAGCTGTCCGGCGGCGAGCAGCAGCGCGTCGCGATCGCGCGCGCGATCGTCAACCGTCCCGGTATCCTCCTCGCCGACGAGCCCACCGGGAACCTCGACCCGACCACCTCCATGGGCATCATGAAGATCCTCGACACGATCAACCAGAACGGCACCACGGTGGTCATGGCCACGCACGACGACGACATCGTCAACACGATGCGCAAGCGCGTCGTGGAACTCCGCGGCGGGTCCGTGGTGCGCGACGACGCCCAGGGCATCTACGCGGCCCGCCCCGAAGCGATGGCCGGATGAGGGTCGCCTTCATCCTGTCCGAGATCGGCTCGGGCATCCGCCGCAACCTGTCGATGGTCACCTCGGTGATCCTGGTGACCTTCATCTCGCTGACCTTCGTGGGTGCGGCGGGCCTGTTCCAGCTGCAGATCAACCAGATGAAGGGGTACTGGTACGACCGCGTCCAGGTCACCATCTACCTCTGCGTGGACAACTCCTCCGAGGCGAGCTGCGCTGCCGGACCGGTCACGGAGGACCAGCGTGCAGCCATCGAGGCCCGGCTCGAATCCGATCAGTTCGCCCCGTACGTCGACACCGTCACCCACGAGACGCAGGAGGAGGCACTCGTCCACTTCCGCGACCAGTTCGCCAACTCGCCGATCGTCGACTCCGTCACCGCGGAGCAGCTGCCCGAGTCCTTCCGGGTCAGCCTCGTCGACGCCGAGAAGTACGAGGTCATCGACGAGGCCTTCTCCTCCGAACCGGGCGTGGATGCGGTCAGCGACCAGCGGGACTTCCTGGAGGCGATCTTCCGCTACATGAACTGGGCGTCCGTCGTCGCGCTCGCGATCGCCGGCATCATGACGTTCTGCGCGATCCTGCTGATCGCCACGACCATCCGGCTCTCGGCCTTCAGCCGCCGCCGTGAGACGGGCATCATGCGCCTCGTCGGCGCGTCCAAGGCGATCATCCAGCTGCCGTTCATCCTCGAGGGCGTCATCGCCGCCGTGATCGGGGCCGTCCTCGCGTCGGCGACGCTGTGGGGGGCCTCCCGCTTCCTGATCGACGGCTGGCTCGTGAACACCTTCCCGCAGACGGCGTTCATCTCCTCCCAGCAGGTCCTGCTCCTGGTTCCGGTGCTCATCCTGCTCGGAGCCCTCCTCGCAGGGATCTCATCCCTGCTCACCCTCCGACGATACGTAAAGGTCTGACAGCGATGACGCCCAGCGCCAGGGGACCCGTGCGCCCGCCAGGATCATCGTGGCGACCACGGCAGGACAGGCGGACCTATCTTGTCCGCGCCACCGCAGGGACATCGATCGCACTCGTCGCGGCCCTCGCCCTCGGCTTCGGTACCCCGGTGGTCGCGGATGAGCTCGAGGACCGCAAGAGTGCCCTCGAGAACGAGGTGGCAGAGGTGCAGCGGTCCATGGAGTACCTCGACGCGGACATCGCCGAGACCATCGGTGCGCTGAGGACCTACCAGGGCCAGCTCCCCGCAGCGCAGCAGTCCCTGGCTGAGGCCCAGGGCCGGGTCGAGACGGCGGCGGACGACGTCGGAGCCCTCGCGGTGCGCGTCGACCTGGCGCAGGAGACGAAGACGAAGATCACCGAGGAGCTCCGCGCCGACCGGCAGGAGATGGACGAGACTCGCGAGGTGATCGGCCAGATCGCCACGGAGGCCTACAAGAACGGCGGCGTCCCCACCAACGTGTCGCTGCTCCTGGGTGCCGACGGCGTCGAGGACTTCACCCGGTCGATGGACATGGTGGACCAGGCCCTGCGCAGCCAGAACGCCGCAATGGCCCGGCTGTCCGAGCAGAACGCGACGAACGCGAACAGCCAGGCACGCCTGATCGCCGTCGAGGCCGAGATCGCGAGACTCAAGGAGAAGGCGGACGACGCACTCGCCGCAGAACAGTCGGCACGGGACGCCGCGGCGGGGGAGAAGGCCAAGGTGGACCGGCTCGTGGCGGACACCTCCGCCCTGTCCGCGAAACTCCAGGAACAGAAGCCCGTCATCGAGGCGAAGCTCGCAAGCGTCGAGAAGGCCCAGCAGCAGGTCAACGCGGACATCGCCGAGCGCCAGCGCCGTCAGCTCGAGGAGGCGCGCAAGGCCGAGGAGGCCCGCCAGAAGGCCGAGCAGGCCCGCCAGAAGGCGGAGCAGGATCGCCTCCGCGCCGAGGCGGAGGCGGCGGCCGCCGCCGAGGAGGCCCGCCGGAAAGCCGAGGCCGAAGCTCTCGCAGCTGCCGAGACGGCTCGCCGTGCAGCCGAGGCGGCCGCCGCGAACAGGCCCGCGCCCGCTCCCGTACAGCCCAAGGCGGTCGCTCCTGTCGCGCCCGTCGTCCCCGTCATCCCGGACCCGCCCGCTCCCGCGCCGTCGAACCCCACCGCGTTCGGCCTGAGGTCGCCGGTCGGCGCCCCGATCTCGTCCGGCTTCGGGTGGCGCCCGACGCCGGTGGGAACCATCGACTTCAATGGCACGGGCGGCTACGTGCACACGGGCATCGACTACGGGGTGGGCTGCGGCACGCCCCTGTACGCGCCCGCCGCCGGCGAGGTCTGGTACGCGGACTCGAACGTCCTGCCCGGTGCGGGCAACCGGATCGTCCTCAACCACGGCGTGATCGGCGGGAACGCGCTCGCGACGAACTACTACCACCTCACGAGCTACGTGGTCTCGGTCGGGCAGCGCGTCAGCGCAGGCCAGCTGATCGGCCACACCGGCACCACGGGGAACTCCCAGGGCTGCCACCTCCACTTCGAGACGATGCTGAACGGTACGCTCGTGGACCCGCTGGGCCTGCTCGGGTCGTAGGATGGAAGGCACTGCCCACCCGCGGGCCGCCGTCCGCAGCAGTGTCGCGAGAAGGAGTATCGCCGTGCCGAAGGAAAGTGGCCGGAAAGTGGTGGCCACCAATCGGAAGGCCTTCCACGACTATGCCGTGCTCGACACCTACGAGGCCGGGCTCGCCCTGATGGGCACCGAGGTGAAGTCCCTGCGTGCCGGACGCGCCTCCCTCGTCGACGGCTATGCGGTCTTCTACAACGACGAGCTCTGGCTCGAGGGCATCCACATCTCCGAGTACTCGCAGGGCAGCTGGACCAACCACGCCGCGCGTCGCCGCAGGAAGCTGCTGCTGCACCGCGAGGAACTCACCAAGATCTCCCAGAAGATCCGCGAGTCCGGCTTCACCCTCGTCCCGCTGCAGCTCTACTTCCTCAACGGCAGGGCCAAGGTGGAGATCGCCGTCGCCCGGGGCAAGCGCGACTACGACAAGCGGCAGACCCTGCGCGAGAAGCAGGACAACCGGGAAGCGCTGCGCGCCATGCGCGAGAAGAACCTCGGCGCATGAGCGATGTCTTCTGGGAGACCCAGGAGGACGACGGACCCGAGCCGTCGGAGCTGCGGTACAGGCGGCCCTGGTGGGTGACGCTCGGCGCCCTGGTGGACCTGGTCCTGCTGCTGATCGTGGTGCCGGTCGGCATCCTCTCCCTGATCCCGTTCGTCTTCCTCGTCTACGTCTACTTCGCGCAGGTCCTCGTCTGGGTCTCGCCCGTCCTGGTGGTGATGAACGCAGCCATCTTCTGGTGGGGTTTCCGGCGCAAGCAGGCGGCAACCACCGCGCTGGCCGCCCTCGGCATCGCCTTCGTCACCCTCGCCTTCGTGATCGTGCGCCTCTGGCAGTCGCCCGTCGTCATCCTGGGGGTCACCCTGGGGCAATGACCCGGCCTCGTTCACCTGCGGCGAAGCCCTGCCGGCAGACCATGCGGGTGCGGTAGAGTGGAGGAACTGGACGGCCGGTGGGCCGGGCAGCGCAGGAATCACGCTCAGGAATCATCTGACGCCTGAGCACCTTGATAACTGAACATGGGGATGACAGGTTTCGACGATGTTAGTCGCGACAGGGGAAGCGGGCCGAGGACACAGGGTCATCTCGTAAACGCTCCTTGTAAAACAATAAGTGCCGAACAAAAGCGCACTGACTTCGCTCTCGCTGCCTAAGCAGCCTAGCTAGTCCGTCAGCCCGGGTTTGCTCTCGCCCCGGATACTGGCGTCATTTAGAGGGCCACTGCTCCCGGTCCTCGTTGTAGGGACCGGGGGGACTCTTATACAACTGGGCTCGGCAGTCACTCGTTCGCACGATGACTGGAGCCGAGAAAAACCGACGCGAACTGCGCCCGGAGAAGCCCTGACTACACTGCATCGGACGCGGGTTCAATTCCCGCCATCTCCACAGCTCCACGACGAAGCGCCCTGCCGGTCTCCGGCAGGGCGCTTCGTCGTTCCTCCGGCCGGCCGACTCTTGTCCGGCGCTATCGGCGCGTCTACCGTTGAGCCACGCCGACGTCCGGGGGACAGAGTGAACCGCATGCTCGTGCATCTGCTGATCGCCCTGTGCTGCGCCCTGATGACCGCTGGAAGCCTCGCCACAGCGCCGTCGAGCCACGCCGGGACGGCGATCGACGCGCGGCACGCGCAACTCGGCGGCGCCGGCGGGCGCCTCGGCCCCCCTACGGGTGCCGAGTTCTGTGGACTCCGCAACGGAGGGTGCCAGCGGAATTATCAGCGCGGCGTCATCGTCTGGTCGCCGGCCACCGGGGCACAGCCTTCGTACGGCGCCATCGGTCAGACCTGGCGGGCCTATGGCTCCCAGAACGGCCGCTTCGGGTACCCCACCGGGCCCGAGGTGTGCGGCCTGCGCGGCGGCGGCTGCTACCAGAACTACCAGGGCGGTTCGATCATCTGGTCCCCGACCACGGGAGCAAGGATCTCGGTCGGGGCCATCAGGGCCCGGTGGGCCTCCACCAACTTCGAGAACGGCGCCCTGGGCTATCCGATCTCCGACGAATCCTGCAGCGCGGGAGCCTGCAAGCAGCGATACCAGCGTGGCGTCATCACCTGGACCGCCAGGGGTGGAACCGTGCTGAGCCGTGACATCGACGTCGCCGCATCGTCGGTGGTCGTCGTCAACAAGCGACGCATGCTGAATCCCGCCGGCTATACCCCGGGCCCGCTGGTGAACGTGGGGGGCCCATTGCTGCGCAGCGACGCGGCGCAGCAATTCACCCGGCTGCTCGCCGATGCGAGGGCCGCGGGTGTCGCCATGGTGCCGGTCAGCGGATACCGGTCGTTCGCTACGCAGGCCTCCCTCTACGCCTCCTACGTCAACCGGTACGGGCAGGCGAGGGCAGACCTCATCTCGGCGCGTCCTGGCTACAGCGAACACCAGACAGGCCTCGCCATCGACATCGGGAACCGCAATGGATCGTGCGGTCTGCAGGAATGCTTCGCGGGCACGCCGGCGGGGGCCTGGGCCGCGCAGAACGCGTGGCGGTACGGATTCATCATCCGCTACCCCCAGGGCCGGACCTCGACCACCGGGTACGCGTACGAGCCCTGGCACCTGCGTTACGTCGGCACCACGATCTCCTCGGAGATGCGTGCCCACAGGCTGCCGACACTCGAGCACTACCTGTCGATCCCGGCGGCGCCGTCCTACTGATCGATCGCCCATGGGGAGGGCCGTTCCGGGAACTACACTGGGGCCATGAGCTGGACCGACAGGACGCCGTCGTGGCTCCCTCCACTACCGCCGCCCCGCCGGGGACGTGCCTTGATCGTGCTCGGCTGGATCCTCGTGGGGAGCACCTTCGTGTACATCTTCGCCATGAGCTACTTCGGCGGGACGCACACGCTGTACACCCTCGTCCCCCTCCTGCTCGGTCTCCTCTGCCTGATCGTCGGCCTGCTCCGGCGGGACACGCGCGCACGGTAGGTATTTTGTCCGGGGGGTTATTTACACGGTAAAAATAACCAATGACCTCCGAACCCCTCCATCTCTCGCGCGGCGGCACCAGCGTGGTGCTCGATCCGCATCCGCACGGCATGCCGACGATCGCCTACTGGGGTCCGGCCCTCGGCGACGTCGGCCTCGACGAACTGCGGGGGATCACCGCAGCGCACCAGCCGCAGCGTGTGTCCGGCGGCATCGACGTCCCGGCCCTCCTGACGCTCCTGCCCCTCGAGTCCGCCGGCTGGCAGGGGACCCCCGGACTGGTGGGCGACCGCGCGGGCGCCCAGCTCTACCCGCGGTTCACCGTGACCTCGATGGAGCGGGAAGCCGGCGGCGCACTCGTCGAGGCATGCGACGACGACGCGGGACTCGCCGTGCGCGCCCGCCTCGGCCTCACGGCGTCGGGCCTGTTCACGCAGGCTCTGGAGCTCACCAACACGGGCGACGACGACTACGAGGTGCGCGCGCTCAATCTGTTCTTCCCGCTGCACCACACGGCGGCGGAGATCCTGGACACGACCGGGCGGCACCTGCGCGAACGGTCGCCGCAGCGCCACGACCTGACCACCGGCACCTACTCGCGGACGAGCAGGCGCGGCAGGCCGGGAGCGGACGCCACGGTCCTCCTCGCCGCGGGTACCCGCGGCTTCGGGTTCGAGCACGGCCTCGTCCAGGGCATCCACCTGGCATGGAGCGGCAACCAGCAGGTGCTCGCGGAGAGGACCCCCGCAGGCTCGGTGTTCCTCTCGGCAGGCGAGGTGCTGTCCCCCCGCGAGGTCGTCCTGGCGCCGGGGGAGAGCTACTCCACCCCGCCCGCCGTCGGCTCCTGGGGGCACGGCCTGAACGAGCTGTCCGGCCGGTTCCACCGACACCTCCGGGCCCGTGACTCCCACCCGCAGCGCCCCCGCCCGGTCACACTGAACACGTGGGAGGCGGTCTACTTCGCGCTGGACCTCCCGCGCCTGCTGGCCCTCGCGGACCGCGCGGCGTCCCTCGGCGTCGAACGGTTCGTGCTCGACGACGGCTGGTTCCGTGGGCGGCGCGACGACACCTCCAGCCTCGGCGACTGGTATGTGGACGAGACCGTCTGGCCCGACGGACTCGCTCCGATCATCGATCACGTGCGGAACCTCGGGATGGAGTTCGGCCTGTGGTTCGAACCCGAGATGGTCAACGCCGACTCGGACCTCGCGCGCGCCCACCCGGACTGGATCCTGCAGGCGGAAGGCCGCCTGCCACTTCCGGGCCGCCAGCAGCAGGTACTGAACCTGGGCAATCCGGACGCCTACGCCTACATCCTCGAACGCCTCGACGACATCCTGACGACCAACGACATCGCCTACGTCAAGTGGGACCACAACAGGGACCTGCTCGAGGCCGCGGATGCGAGGACGGGCCGGGCCGCCGTCCACCGGCACGTCGAGGCGCTCTACCGGCTGCTCGACGAACTGCGGCGCCGGCATCCGGGGCTCGAGATCGAGAGCTGCGCCTCGGGCGGTGCACGCGTGGACCTCGGGATCCTCGCACGGACGGACCGCATCTGGACGAGCGACTGCATCGACCCGATCGAACGGCTCGTGAACCAGAAGTACACGGGTCTCGTCGTGCCGCCCGAACTGCTGGGCATGCACATCGGCGGCCCCGTCTCGCATTCGACGGGCCGCGCCCACACCCTGCCGTTCCGGGCCGCCACCGCGATCTTCGGCCACTTCGGCATCGAGTGGGACATCTCGGACCTGACGGAGGCGGAGTACGGGGTCCTCGGCCGCTATGTGGCCCTCCACCGGTCCTGGCGCGACGACCTGCACCGGGGGAGGGTGGTGCACGCCGAGTGTCCGGACCCCGCGATGGACCTGCGGGGCATCGTGTCCGAGGACCGGCGCCGCGCCCTGTTCGGTTACTCGCTCACGGCGTCGAGCGCGAGCTACCCGCCCGGTCCCGTGACCTTCCCGGGCCTCGACCCCGACGCGCTGTACGAGGTGCGTCCCGCGGTACCGGAGGAGGGGCATCCGGGCAACGGACAGTCGCCGCTGGCCTGGCTGCAGCGGGCACTCGACGGGGACCCGGTGCGCCTGTCCGGCCGCGCCCTGGCGCAGGCCGGTCTGCAGGCGCCCGTCCTGCTCCCCGAACAGAGCATGCTGATCGAGTTCCGCGCGGTCGGCGCCTAGCGGGTCCCGGGCGGCCCCGACCCGTGACGGACACTGACTGCCGGAGCGGTCGGGGTCTTGGTGACGGCCCGGACCGTGGGGCATACTGGCGCGATGCATCGGCGCTCCAGGCCCTCGGCCCCATGACCATCCCCAGACCGCAGGTCGTCTTCGTCACCGGGGGCAGCCGTGGCGTGGGCCGGGGTATCGCACGGGCGTTCGGCGAGGCAGGAGCCACCGTCTACGTCGGCGGCCGGACGACCACCGAAGGAACAGCGCCCTCGCGGATGCCGGGAACCATCCACGACACCGCGAGGCTGGTCACGGAGTCGGGCGGCACGGGGATCCCGCTGAGACTCGACGTGAGTGACGACAGTCAGGTGGAGGCCGCGCTCGCCCGCATCGACGCCGAGCAGGGACGCCTCGATGTGCTGGTCAACAGCGCCTGGGGTGGCTATGAGCGGTTCACCGACGGCAGCGAGTTCAATCCCGGTCCGTTCTGGCAGCAGCCCCTGTCCTTGTGGGATTCGATGCACCGCACAGGGCTGCGGGCGCACTACGTGGCGTCGTCGTTCGCCGCACCACTCCTGATCGAAGCCGGTACGGGGCTGATCGTCACCCTCTCCTCCTTCGCCGGCCAGGTCTTCGTGCCGCCCGTGCCCTACGGGGTTGCGCACGCGGCCATCGACCGCCTCGCGGCGGATATGGCCGTGGACCTCGAACAGCACGGGATCACGTCGGTGTCCCTCTATCCGGGGCTCGTCCTCACGGAAGGCGTACTTGCGAACATCGAGCATTTCGAGCACGAGACGAACCGCGAGACGCCCCTCTTCGTCGGTCGGGCCGTCGTGGCACTGGCCGCCGACCCGCACGTTCTCCGTCTCACGGGCCTGCCGCTGGTCGCCGCGGAAGTGGCCCGCGCCTACGGGGTGAAGGACGAGCACGGACATCAGCCGTACTCGAACCGGCCGGCGATCAGCGGTGAGCCGACCCCGGCCTTCCCTGATCCCTTCGCACCGCCCGCCTGACGCCCCTACGCGCCCTCGGTGAGAGTCCGTCCGAGGAGAGACAGCAGCGAGTCGATGCCGCCGTCGTGCATGGCGCGGCGCTGGCGCTGCGCGCCGGTGCCTCGTTCGGCGATGGTCTCGATGCTTGCCTTGACCCAGTCCGTGTCGCCCTCGTCCTCGAGGGCGGGGCCGATGTGTTCGAGGAAGGCCGCGAGGTGCCGCTCCGCGGGCACGGGCTCGGCCGTGGCGAGGTCCACGAGGTGGCGCCCCATGCCGTCGCGTGCGGCCTGCCAGAGGGCTGCGTCCAGCAGCTCCGGATCCGGGACGAGGGGAGCGGTATCGGCCTCGGCCGCCCGGAGTTCCGTGACGACGAGCGCGCGCGTCAGGGCGCCGAGCAGCACCGAGTCCCGGGCCTCGAGCTGGACGTCGCACGCCCTGAGTTCCAGCGTGGGGTAGTGGTCGGAGAGCCGTGCGACCCAGGTGAGGACACCGCGGTCGAGGATCGCACCCGTGGCGGCCAGGCGGGTGATCCGGCGTTCGTAGTCGGCGGCGTCGGCGAAGTACGGGGCGATTCCCTGGACGGCCCAGCGGCGATAGTGGATGACCCGCCAGCTGGCGAACCCGCTGTCGCGGCCCAGCCAGTACGGCGAATTCACGCTCAGGGCGGCCAGCAGGGGGATCCAGGGCCGGATCCGGTTGAGCGCCTGCACGCCCTGCTCGGGATCCGGTACGCCCACGTGCACGTGCAGGCCGTTGACGAACTGGTCGCCCACGATGCCGGGCGCGCTGGCCCGGAGGTCCTCGTAGCGCTGCTTGTCGGTGAGCTCCGGATACGCCTGGGGGATCCGTGGTGCCGTGCCGGTGGCCGCGCCGATACTCCCCGTCCGGGCGGCAGCGTCCGCGAACTTCCTCCTGAAGTTCAGCAGCGACTCCTCGGCCTCGGTCAGGGTCGAGCAGACCGGGGTGGCCGTCTCGATCTGGCACGAGAGCAACTCCCGCTGGATCTCGTCCGAGTCGACCTCCGGATGGGATTCGAGCATGCCCTCCACCTCGGCGGCGTGATGGGCGGGCAGCCCCGACCGCGGGTCGAGGAGCAGGTACTCCTCTTCGAGTCCGAGTGTGGTCATCGGGGCACTCCGTTCAGCTGGCAGGGCGCGGGGCAAGGCGGGTCCCGACCAGTCTAGGAGGAGACGCCACGCCGTCGTGACGCGGCGTCGATCGTGCAGTCCTCGTGCGGGACGGTGCTCTCGATCCACAGCGACCGCGCGAGGGCGCCGTCCGCGGAGAGGCTGGGCGCCGAGGGGTCTGCACCGAGGCGCAGCTCGATCGACGGCCCGGGGCCGCGGCGGGCCACGAGGAGGACGGCGTCGAGGGCGACGCCGTGCCGGTCGAGGAGGCGTAGCACCTCGGGGTCGTCGTCGCTGACCCGTGCGAGCCTGCCGAGGTGGCCTTCGTCCAGGTTGTCGAGCCGGTGCGCCGGAGGGTAGTGGACGCGGCCGTCCGCCCCCGGGATCGGATCACCGTGCGGGTCGCGCGTGGGCCGGCCCAGTTTGTGGTCGAGGCGCTCCACGAAGGCATCCGAGACCGTGTGCTCGAGCAACTCCGCCTCGTCGTGCACCTCGTCCCAGCCGTAGCCGAGCTCCGTGACGAGGAAGGCCTCGATGAGCCGGTGGCGGCGGACCATCGCGAGGGCGAGTGCCCGGCCCGACGGCGTGAGGCCGATGGGCCCGTACTTGCGGTGCTCGGCCAGGCCCAGGCCCACCAGCTTGCCCACCATCCCGGTGACGGACGAGTTCGCGACGGTGAGGCGGACGGCCAGGTGCGTGGCGGTGATCGGCTCCGCCTGCCATTCCGTGAAGGCGTAGATGGCCTTCACGTAGTCCTGCACGCTCGTCGATTCGATGCTGAGCACGGCTCCCCTGCGGCCCGTCATCAGGCGTCCCGCAGCGACGTCGCGGCGGGCGTGCTGGACGGGGCGACCGTCCTGCGTCGTCGTCGTGCCCGCCAGAGCATGCCGTCCGGCCGGCCCACGAGGTAGACGACGGCGAACACGAGGGCCTGGCACAGCACGACCGCGGCACCGGTGGAGATGTCGAGGTAGTAGCTGGCGTAGATGCCGGCCACGGACGCGGCCACGGTCAGCACGACGGCGATCACCAGCATGCGGTCGAAACTGCGGGAGAGGAGGAACGCCGTGGCGCCGGGCGTGATCAGCATGGCCACGACGAGGATGATGCCCACGGCCTGGAGGCCGACGACGACGGTCAGCGCGAGCAGGCCGAGGAGGAGCGCGGACAGGAACCGGGTGTTCAGGCCGATCACGTGGGCGTGCGTGCGGTCGAAGGCCAGCAGGGTGAGGTCGCGCCGCTTCACGAGGAGGACGGTGAGGGTCACCGCGCCGAGGATCAGCACCTGCCGGACATCGCCCGCGGACACCCCGAGGACGTTGCCGAACAGGATGTGCATGAGGTCGATCTGCGACGGCGTGGCCGAGACGATGGCCAGACCGGCGGCGAAGAGGCCGGTGAAGACCACACCGATCACGGTGTCGGCCTTCAGCTTGGTGGTGGACCGGACGAGCCCGATCAGAGCCACGGCCCCGACGCCGAACACGAACGCTCCGATGGAGAAGGGGATGCCGAGGATGTAGGCGAGGGCGACGCCGGGCAGGACGGCGTGCGACACGGCGTCCCCCATCAGGGACCACCCCATGAGGATGAGCCAGCAGGAGAGCACCGCGGCGACGACGGCCGCTGCGACGGTGACGGCGAGGGCCCTCGTGAGGAAGCCGTACTGGAGCGGTTCGAGGAGGAACGCGAGGACGTCCATGTCAGGACGCTCCCTTCGGTGAGGAGGGAGCCGCACCGGGGGAGGCGGAGGGGATACCGGCGGGCAGGGGGCCGAAGGCGAGGGCGAGGTTTCCGTGGGTCAGGACCCGCGACGGCTCGCCCTGCGCCAGGACCCGCTGGTGCAGGAGGACGGCTTCGTCGCAGAGGTCCGGCACCCCCGCGAGGTCGTGCGTGGACACGAGCACCGACCGCCCCTCGTCCCGCAACGCCTTCAGGAGTGCGGTCATGGTGTGCTCGCTCGACTGGTCGACCCCCGCGAACGGCTCGTCGAGGAGCAGGAGCCGGGCGTCCTGGGCGATGCTCCGCGCAATGAACACGCGTTTGCGCTGCCCGCCCGACAACTGCCCGATCTGGCGCTTCCTCAGTTCCGACAGCCCGACGCGCTCCAGTGCGTCGTCGACGGCCGCCCTGTCGGCCGCCCGCAGCCGGCGTGCCGTCCCGAGCCGCCCGTACAGGCCCATGCCCACGACATCCGACACCGACACCGGGAAGGTCCAGTCGACGCCCTCCGCCTGCGGCATGTAGGCGACGAGCCCGTTCTTCCTCGCCCGGGCGATGGAGCTCCCGAAGAGCTTCACGGACCCCGCCTGGGGCGTGAGGAGACCCATGAGGGAGGTGAAGAGCGTCGACTTCCCGGACCCGTTGACGCCGATGAGCCCGCAGATCCTCCCGGGCGCGAGGTGCACGCTGACATCGTCCAGGGCCAGCACGTCGTCGTAGCGGACGGTGAGGTGCCGTACGTCGATGACAGGCACGGGCTCTGCCTCCCGGGGGGTGGTCATCGTGTGAGTCCTTCCGCGATGGTGTCCAGGTCGTAGCGGATGAGGTCCAGGAACGTCGGCACCGGCCCCTCGGGTCCGGACAGCGAGTCGACGTACAGCGTTCCGCCCAGCCGGGCGCCGGTGGCGAGGGCCACCTGTTCCTGGGCGGAGGGGTTGACCGTGGATTCGCAGAAGAGCGTCGGCACGCGGTTCTCCTCGACGAACGTGATGACACCGCGGATCTGCCGTGGCGTCCCCTCGGAGTCGGCGTTGACCGGCCAGATGAACGCCTCCTGGATCCCGGCGTCGCGCGCGAGATAGGAGAAGGCCCCCTCGCAGGTCACGAGTGCCGCGGCGTCGACGTCCGCCAGGTCCTCGCGGAAGTCGGCCAGCAGGGCCGCGAGCTCGGCCTTGAGCTGCCGGCCGTTCGCCTCGAAGTCGGCGGCATGCTCCGGGGCGAGTTCGGAGAGGGCCGCGACGGTGTTGTCCACGTAGGTCTGTGCGGCGACGGGGGACATCCACGCGTGGGGGTTCGCCCGTCCGCGGTAGTCGCCGGTGCGGATGTCGACGGGTTCGACGCCGTCGGACAGGACCACATGGGGCGCGTCGACGGAGTTCAGGAACCGCTCGAACCAGCGCTCCAGCCCCAGCCCGTTGTCGACGACGAGGTCTGCGTCCTGGGCCCGCACGAGGTCGGACGGCGTGGGTTCGTACCCGTGGATCTCCGCTCCCACCTTGGTGATCGACTCGACGCGGACGTGCCCGCCGCCCACGGTGTCGACGAGGTCGGCGAGGACCGAGAAGGTCGTCAGGACGCGCGGGCGGTCGTCGGGGGCGGAGGACGGCGGGGCCTGACGGGCGCACCCGGTGACCAGGACGGCGAGGACCAGGCACTGGAGCACCGTGGCCCGGCAGGACGTCCACCACCGGTTTTGAGGCATGCCTAAACCTACCGTTTAGGCATGCCGAAATCTAGGCCGTTCGCAGGGAGGTACGCCAGGCGTGGGTGTAATAGGGCAGGCGGAGGGACGCCGTCCCGGCGAAGGCGAGGTAATCGGTGAGGTACCACCGGAGATTCGCTTCGACGCGGCCCTGCAGCGCAGGCGCCGCCCGCTGGTAGTAGCTGCGGGACCGCGCAAGGTCGAGGATGCCGGGGACGTCCAGTTCCTGGGTCCAGTGCACCACCAGGTCCTCCGGGGCGTCGAAGGCGGCCCCGAACACGGGGCGGTAGGAGGGCGAGAACACGTCACCGGCGTGCATGATGCGGGACAGCCGGTGCACCCACGGGACCGAGACGTCGAGCTGGTTCCAGAGGAGGGCGAGCCGGCCCGCCGGCTTCAGGATCCGTGCTGCCTCCCGGACCGTGGCGGTGTGGTCGCACCAGTGCCACGCCTGCGCCAGGGTGAGCAGATCCAGGGAGGCCTCCGGGAGGTGGGTCTCCTCCGCCGTGCCCCGGACGGCGGGGACCCCGGGCAGCCTGTCTCCGAGGACGGCCAGCATGTCCTCGGAGGGATCCACCGCCGTCACCGCGACTCCGCGCTCCACGAGCAGTTCCGTGAAGAGGCCGGTCCCGGCGCCGAGGTCGGCTGCGCGGCGAGCGCCTGCGGGGATGATCCAGTCGGCGGCGGCCTCGGGGTAGCCGGGGCGTACGCGATCGTAGCGACCGGCTCCGGACAGGTAGGCGGCGGCGAGATCCCTCCGGCGTTCCTCCCCGAGCCGCGGCCCGCCCTTCACCACGGCGCGCCCGCCGCGCTGCGCGTGCTGCTAGAGCAGGTCATCCACATCGGGGTTGAGGGTCCGCAGCACCTCGCTGTGCAGGGTGCCGTTGGTCGCGAGGGCGTTGCCGCCGTGAGGTCCGTCCTCGCCGTCGAGGGAGGTGAAGCGACCCCCGGCCTCGGTGACGATCGGCACGAGCGCCGCCATGTCGTACAGGTTCAGGTCGGGTTCGCAGGCGATGTCCACCGCTCCCTCCGCCACGAGGCAGTAGGACCAGAAGTCACCGTAGGCACGCGTGCGCCAGACCCGGTCGGTAAGGTTCACGAATTCGGCGAGCGTCCCGCGTTCGCGCCAGCCGGAGAGGCTGGAGTAGGACAGCGAGGCGTCCTCGAGGCGGGAGACGTTGGAGACCCGGAGGCGCTGTGCGGCGGCGAGGGACTTCCCGGTGTAGGCGCCGGTGCCCTGGGCCGCCCACCAGCGCTTGCCCAGTGCGGGAGCGCTGACGAGGCCGACGACGGGCTTGCCGTCGTCGATGAGCGAGATGAGCGTGGCCCAGACCGGGACGCCGCGTACGAAGTTCTTGGTGCCGTCGATCGGGTCGATGACCCAGCGGCGCGAACCGGACCCGGTGCTGCCGAACTCCTCGCCGAGGATCGCATCCCGGGGCCGTGCCCGGGAGAGCTGCCCGCGGATGGCCTCCTCCGCGCTCTTGTCGGCGTCCGTCACCGGCGTGAGGTCCGGCTTGGTCTCCACCCGCAGGTCGAGCGCCTTGAAGCGCGACATGGTCTGGTCGTCCACCGAATCGGCCATGATGTGGGCGAGGCGGAGGTCGTCGTTGTAGCCCTGCGTGAAACTCATACCGTTCAACCTATCGTCTCGGTGGGCGCATCCCGTGCGGGGCGCGAGGAGTGGCCCGGAACAGCAGAAAGCCACCGGGGGCTCGCGCCGCGCGGTGGCTTTCTGACCGTCACCGCCAGGCGGTGTCGGAGGAATCAGAGAACGGTGATGTTCTCGGCCTGGGGACCCTTGGGACCCTGGGTGGTCTCGAAGTTGACCTTCTGGTTCTCTTCGAGGGAACGGTAGCCGTTCGAGTTGATCGCGGAGAAGTGGGCGAACACGTCAGCGCCGCCGTCCTCGGGAGCGATGAAGCCGAAGCCCTTTTCGGCGTTAAACCATTTCACTGTGCCAGTAGCCATTGAGATTTCCTTACCATGTGAGAGCGTCCCGACGTTCGGGGCTCATCGTGCAGTTCGTTACCCGCTTATCAAAAAAGCTGTCGAACTCCAGGTGGAGGGTCAAGGCTTAGAGATGTAATGCGCAAACAACAACAGGATCGAGCCTACCAGTGATCGGGCCGATCACTGGTGTCCGAGTTCCTTGGCGTCGTGTGAGCTGCCTCGCGCCTCGGCCGTCCCGGCGCTGAGCAGGCGCCGCAGCGAGGCCAGGCGCACGGGCCCGGAGTCGCCGGCGAGGCCTTCAGCCACGTAGCTGTCCAGTCCGCATCCGACGGCGTGGTCGTCGTGCCGGCAGCCACGCTCGCAGCGCTCGGTCCCGGGGTCGAGGTCGGGGAACGCCTTGAGGATCCTGTCGGCCTCCACGTGCGCGAGCCCGAAGGACCGGATGCCGGGGGTGTCGATGATCCAGGTGCCGGGCGCGGCATCCGCGGCTTTCAGCGCGAGCGCGGAGGAGGACGTGTGCCGCCCCCTGCCGGTCACCGCGTTCACGCCGCCCGTCGCGCGTGTGGAACCCGTCAGGGCGTTGACCATGGTGGACTTGCCGACGCCGGAGTGGCCGAGCAGCACGCTCACCTGTCCGTCGAGCTCCTCCCTCAGGGCGTCGACGGCGGTGGAGGACAGGTGCGCGGACTCGCCGTCGTCGGAGGTGGCCTCGATGCCTGTGCTGTCGTCCGTCCGGCTGATGATCACGCGGAGGTCCAGGTGTTCGTAGTTGGCGAGCAGGGGCGCGGGGTCGCGGAGGTCGGCCTTGGTGATGCACAGCAGGGGTTCGATACCGGCGTCGTAGGCGGCGACGAGCGCCCGGTCGATGAAGCCCGTCCTCGGCTCGGGGTTGGCGGCCGCGACCACGATCACGAGTTGGTCCGCGTTGGCGACCACCACGCGCTCCACCGGGTCGGTGTCGTCCGCGCTCCTGCGCAGGACCGTCGTCCGTTCCTCGATGCGCACGAGCCGCGCGAGGGAGTCGGGGCCGCCCGACAGATCACCGACGAGGGCCACGAGGTCACCGGCGACGACGGCGTTGCGGCGTAGTTCGCGGGCCCGCGCGGCGATGACCGTCCGCTCGCCGGCCGTGCCCTCGTCGACCACGGTGGTGTAGCGTCCGCGGTCGACCGTCACGACGCGGCCCGTCTCGGCGTCCTCGTAGGCGGGGCGGTTCTTGGTCCGCGGACGGGTCCCCTTCTTGTTGGGGCGGATGCGGACGTCGGACTCGTCCCAGGCCCGCGATCCGCGGCGGTTGCCGGTCTCGCTCATGCCCTGGCCACGGGTGCGGTGGAGAGCGGCGCGCCGTCGGATCCCGGCTCGCCCGCCGTGCGCGCGAGGGCGGTCCAGAGATCGGGGAACTCCGGCATGGTCTTGGCCGTGGTGCCGATGTTCTCGACGTCCACGCCGTCCACGGCGAGTCCGATGATCGCGCCCGCGGTGGCCATCCGATGGTCGTCGTACGTGCTGAAGAGACCGCCGTGGAGCGGTGCCGGGCGGATGACGAGGCCGTCGGCCGTCTCCTCCGCGTCCCCGCCGAGCCCGTTGATCTCCGCGACGAGCGCAGCGAGCCGGTCGGTCTCGTGCCCGCGCAGGTGCGCGATGCCGGTGAGGGTCGACGGCGTCGTGGCCAGGGCGCAGAGCGCGGCGACGGTGGGGGCGAGCTCCGAGGTGTCGGCGAAGGTCCCGCCGTCGACCGACGCCCCGCCGGTGACGGTGAGGACCCCGCCGTCGAGGTCCGCCGTGGCGCCCATCAGCGGCAGGATGCGCCGCCAGGCGTCGCCGACCTGCGTGGTGCCCTCGGGCCAGTTCCGCACACGGACGGTGCCGCCCGTGACGACGGCGGCTGCGAGGAAGGGGCCGGCGTTGGAGAGGTCGGGTTCCACGGCGGCGTCGAACGCGGTGATCGGCCCGGGGGAGACGCGCCAGTGGTTCGGCACGGAGTCGTCGACGGCCACGCCGACCGCCCGCAGGGTCTCGACGGTCATGCGGACGTGGTCGAGGCTGGGCACGGGCTTGCCCACGTGCTCGAGGTGCAGCCCGTCCGTGAAACGCGCGCCGGCGAGCAGCAGCGCCGACACGAACTGCGAGGACGCGGAGGCGTCGATGACCAGGCGCCCGCCGCGCACCCGGCCCTCACCCTCCACCGAGAAAGGGAGGGATCCGGCCCCGCCGTCGTCGATCCTGAGGCCGAGGCCCCGGAGGGCGTCGATGATGCTGCCCATGGGGCGGCGGCGCGCGTGCGGATCGCCGTCGAACGTGGTGGTGCCGGACACCAGGCCGGCCAGCGGGGGCACGAAGCGCATGACGGTGCCCGCGAGGCCGCAGTCCACGGCGCGGGAGGCCGGCCCGCCGCTCCGCAGGGGGATCACCCGGAGGTCCGGGCCGAAGTCGCCGTCGCCGGGGACCTCCTCGATGACGGCGCCGAGCGCCCGCAGTGCGGCGATCATGAGGGCCGAGTCACGTGAGTGCAGGGGCCGGCGCAGGCGGCAGGGGCCGTCCGCCAGGGCGGCGAGGACGAGATAGCGGTTGGTGAGGGACTTGGAACCGGGAACCGAGATGTCGGCGTCGACCGGCCGGGTCAGGCGGGGCGCCCTCCATCCGGTCCGGTGGGGCACCCCGCCTGATGACGCTGCCATGGAGCCTAGGAACCGACGACGTCGGACGCGGTCTTGCGGACGGCCTTGTCGGCCTTCTTCAGCTGCTTCCTGGCATCCGTCGCGAGGTGCTCGGCGCGCCAGGCGATGCCGGGGCGTCCGTTGGTGTCGACGGCGGCGAGCAGGACGGCGCCGATCAGCGAGAGGTTCTTGAGCAGCTGCGAGCGGCGGGCCTTCTTGCCCTCGGGGCTCGATGCATCGGCCGAGCGGTAGTCGACGAGCGCGTTCACCGTGGTGGTGACCGTCAGCAGCAGCGCCGCCACCCGGGAGAACCGGCCGATACCCAGGAGGATGGCCGCGCCGACCTGCGTGGCACCGAGGACCTGACCCACGAGCTTCTCGTTGCCGGTGATCGCGCCGGCCGAGGGGACGATCTTCGCCACGCCGGTGAGGACCGGCTTGAGCTGCGGTGCCGTGGCACCCGCCGTACGGAGTCGATCGACGCCGCTCACGACGAAGCTGCTGGCGATCAAGGGTCGGGCTACTACGCGGACAAGGGTCATAACTGCCTCCTGGTTGCCGGCGGGTCGGCCGGGCATCGGTTTCTCGGGTACGAAGCACGCTGGTCCTAGTTTTGCATGCCCCACCACCGGGGACGATCCGCGAGCCCGCGAGCGCGTGGGGTTGCGGCGCGGCCGGGAGGGGACGGTCCGCGCACGGCGGGTGCGGGGACAGGAATAAGGGGACGCGGGGAGGGGTTGGAACAGGCGTAACGGACATGGAAACGGGAGAAGGGATTCGGGATGACAGGTGCGTGCACCGCGACGGTCGAAAGACCGGATTTCCAGTTGTCGACGTCTCCCGGGCGGGTCGACACCACGGTGTCGCAACGGCGGGAACGCGTAGACTTTGGCTCGATGAATACCACAGCCCCCGCAGGCAGCAACCAGGCCGAAGATGCACAGTTGGACGTGTCGACGGAGTCGGAAGCCGACCGCAAGGCACGCTTCGAGCGTGATGCGATGCAGTACGTCGACCAGCTCTACTCGGCCGCCATGCGCATGGCCCGCAATCCCAGCGATGCGGAGGATCTGGTGCAGGAGGCCTACACCAAGGCGTTCTCGGCCTTCCACCAGTACAAGCCGGGCACCAACCTGAAGGCGTGGCTGTACCGCATCCTCACCAATACCTACATCAACCTGTATCGGAAGAGGCAGCGCGAACCCCTCCAGTCGCACTCGGACACCATCGAGGACTGGCAGCTGGCCAAGGCTGCCGAGCACACCTCCCTCGGGCTCCGCTCGGCCGAGGTGGAGGCGCTCGACCACCTGCCCGATTCGGATGTGAAGGACGCGCTTCAGGCCATCCCCGAGGAATTCAGGCTCGCGGTGTACTTCTCGGACGTCGAGGGCTTCGCGTACAAGGAGATCTCAGAAATCATGAACACGCCCATCGGGACCGTCATGTCCCGGCTGCACCGCGGCCGCAAGCTGCTCCGCGAGCATCTCGCGGAGTACGCGCGTGATCGCGGGCTGGGCGCCAGCACCGCTGCTGGCGCGAAGGCCAAGGTCGCAGCGGGCGCGAAGGGTAAGGAACAGGAGATGGAGAAATGAGCGATTGCGGGAGCATGGGCGACTGCGCCGATGCGAGGATCGAACGTCTGTACGAGTACCTGGACGGTGCGCTGTCCCACCAGGACCTCGTCGAGATCAAGGATCACCTCAACGACTGCCCACAGTGCGCCGAGGAGCACGACCTCGAGTGCGTCATCCGGTCCGTCGTGAAGCGATCCTGCACCGAGGTGGCGCCCTCGACCCTGAAGGCGAGCATCCTCGACCGGATCAGCCACCTCAAGACCGTGGACCACTGACGACCCGGGAGACACAGAACCCGGTTCACCCGATCAAGACAAAACCTCCGGCCCCTTCAGGGACCGGAGGTTCTGTGTCTGCGTCCTCCGGTGTCGGAGGACGCCTCGTACGCCTGGACTCAGGTGTTGGGGCGCTTACCGTGGTTCGCGCCACCACGCTTCCGGTCGCGACGCTTGCGTGCTCGCTTGCTCATGGCTGCCTCCTTCTTCTTCAGGCTCTGTAGTCGTGCAGAACTGCACCCAAGTCTCCCACACGGCGAGGGGCGTCGCCTAAACAGCCCGCCGCCTAGGATTGGGGGACCATCCATGATCGAAGGAGCTTGTGTATGCGCGCCGCCTACGCCGCAACCCAGTCCGCGGACACCCCTCTCGCCGGCCTCACCGTCGGGGACTTCGACATCCCCGCTGCGCCGGACGGCTTCGTCCGGGTGAGGGTCGTTGCCTCCTGCCTGAACCACCACGATCTGTGGTCGCTGAAGGGCGTCGGCCTGCGGGAGGACAGCCTGCCGATGATCCTCGGCTGCGACGCGGCGGGGATCGATGACGACGGCAACGAGGTGATCGTGCACGGCGTCGTCTCCTCGGAGGGCTGGCGCGGTGACGAAACCCTCGACCCGAAGCGCTCCCTCCTGTCCGAGCGCCATCCCGGCACGATGGCCGACTACGTCTGGGTCCCCGAGCGCAATCTGGTGCCCAAGCCGGCGGAACTGTCCTTCGAGGAGGCGGCCTGCCTGCCCACCGCGTGGCTGACGGCGTACCGCATGCTGTTCACGGTCTCGCCCGCGGCCCCCGGCTCGACGGTGCTCGTCCAGGGATCGGGAGGCGGGGTCGCCTCGGCCCTGATCGCGCTCGCCTCCGCGGCCGGCTTCCGGGTGTGGGCGACGAGCCGCAGCGGGCAGAAGCGGCAACGGGCCCTCGACCTCGGGGCCGAGCAGGCGTTCGATGCCGGAGCCCGCCTGCCGGAGCGCGTCGACGTCGTCTTCGATTCCGTGGGGGAGGCCACGTGGGCCCACTCCCTGAAGTCCCTCGTACCGGGCGGCACCGTGGTCACGTGCGGCGCGACGAGCGGCCCGGCCCCCTCGGCGGACCTCAACCGCGTGTTCTTCCTGCAGCTGCGCGTGCTGGGCTCCACCATGGGGACACGGGACGAGCTCGTCCGGTTGACGCGTTTCCTGGTGGCCACCGGGGTGCGGCCCGTCATCGACGCCGTGCTCCCGCTCGACGACGCCGCCGAGGGGTTCCAGCGGATGCTCGACGGCGACCTGTTCGGGAAGATCGTCTTCCGCCACTGAGCGGGACTCCCGCACGACGACGAAGGACCCCTCCGCTTGGAGGGGTCCTTCGTCGTCGTGCGGGGACTGCTACTCGGCCACGCCTGCCGCCAGGATCGCCGAGCGCTGCCGGCGCCGCAGCGACTGCTCCGTCGGGTCCGGCACGGGCGCCGCCGCGAGCAGCCGGCGCGTGTACGGGTCACGGGGATATTTCAGGATCTGCTCCGTGCTGCCCTGCTCCACGAGTACGCCCTTGTTGAGCACCGCGATGTGGCTCGCGAGCAGTTCGACGACCGCGAGGTCGTGGCTGACGAAGAGGCACGCGAAGCCCCGCTCGCGCTGGAGCTCCTGCAGCAGGTCGAGGACCTTCGCCTGCACGGAGACGTCGAGGGCCGACGTCGGCTCGTCCGCGACGAGGAGGTCGGGCTGGAGCGACAGCGCGCGGGCGATCCCGACGCGCTGGCGCTGGCCGCCCGAGAGCTCGTGCGGGTACCGGTTGCGGAAGGCGACCGGCAGCTGGACGTCCTCCAGCAGCGACGCGACCCGCTTGTCCAGGTCCGCGCGGTTCAGCTTCTCGTGCAGGAACAGCGGCTCGCCGATGCTCTCACCGATCGACATCCGCGGGTTGAGGGACGCCGCGGGATCCTGGAACACGATCGCGAAGCGCTTGCGCAGCGGCAGGAGCTGGCGGGCGCTGAGCTCCGTGATGTCCGTGCCGCCGATCCGCACCCGGCCCCCGGAGGTCCTGATCAGGCCGGTGACGGCGCGCGCGATCGTGGACTTGCCCGAGCCCGACTCCCCGACGAGCCCCATGACCTCGCCCGGGTTGATGGTGAGGGAGACACCCGAGACCGCCTTGAAGGGCGGCTGGCGGAAGCGCCCGGGGTACTCGATGTCGACGTCCGTGAGTTCGAGCGCCGGGACGACGCCGGACGCGGTGTGGGATTCGCGCGCGCGCAGGGTCGCCGCGGCGTACTCCTCGTGGATGCTCAGGTGCCCGTCGACCACCTCGACGTCCGTGAGGACGCCGCCCACCTTCGAGCCCAGGTGGGGCACGGACCCGAGGAGCTGCTTGGTGTAGGCCTCGGCCGGGGCCGCGAACAGTTGCGCCGTCGGCGCAGCCTCGACGATCCGCCCGCGCTCCATGACGACGACGCGGTCCGCGAGGTCGGCGACGACCCCCATGTCGTGGGTGATCAGGAGCACGGCGCTGTTGAGCCGCTTGTTGAGCTTGCGCAGGAGGTCCAGGACCTCGGCCTGGACGGTGACGTCCAGCGCCGTCGTCGGCTCGTCCGCGATGAGCAGCATCGGGTCGTTGGCCAGGGCGATGGCGATCATGGCGCGTTGCCGCTGGCCACCCGAGAACTGGTGCGGGAAGTTGTCGTAGCGGCGCTCCGGCTCCGGGATCTCCACCATGCGCAGGAGCTCGATGGACCGCTTCTTCGCCTGCGTGGGGGAGAGCTCGGTGTGCTGCTCGACGGCTTCGCGGATCTGCTCGCCGACGGTCAGCACCGGGTTGAGGGCGGTCATGGGCTCCTGGAAGATCATCGCGATCTCGTTGCCGCGGACCCGCCGGAGCGTGCCCTGCGAGGCGCCGATGAGTTCCTTGCCGAGCATCTTCGCGCTGCCGTGCGAGCGCCCGTTGCGGGGGAGGAGCCCGAGCAGGGCCATGGAGGACATGCTCTTGCCCGAGCCGGATTCGCCGACGATCGCGAGGATCTCGCCGGGGTGGATCTCGTAGGAGACGTCCTCGGCGGCCATGACCCACTCGTTGTCGACGTTGAACTCGACGCCGAGGCCCTGGACGGCGAGGATCGGTCCGTCGACGGGGGATGCCTGCTCGTCCGAGATGGTGACGGTACTGGAACTCATTACTGCTTCACCCTTGTCTGCTTGGGATCGAATGCGTCGCGCAGGCCGTCACCGATGAAGTTGACGGCGAGGGCGATGCCGATGATGAAGGCGCCGGGCCACAGGAACAGCCACGGCCGGACGGTGAGCGCCGAGCGGTTGTCGTTGATGGCCTTGCCGAGGGAGGTGTCGGGGGCCGTGACGCCGAGGCCGAGGTAGCTCAGGGCGGTCTCGAGGAGGATGGCCCCGGAGATGGCGAGCGTCGTGGAGACGATGATCACGCCGACCGTGTTGGGCAGGATGTGGCGGAAGATGATGCGGGCGGAACTGGCGCCGACCGACTTCGCGGACTCGACGAACTCCTTCTCGCGCAGGGACAGGAACTCGCCGCGGACCAGGCGCGCGAGGCCGGTCCAGGTCACGAGGCCGAGGAAGACGGCGAAGGGGATGATGCCGTATTCGGCGACGATGCCCGCGACCGCGGCCGCGATGACGACGGTCGGGATGGTGATGACGACGTCGGTGATGCGCATGAGGAAGGCCTCGGTCCAGCCGCGGAAGTAGCCGGCGACGGCGCCGACCGTGGTGCCGATGACCATGGCCACGATGCCGACGACGAACGCGATGATCAGCGAGGTCTGGATGCCGCGCATCGTCAGGGCGAAGTAGTCGCGGCCCAGCACGTCCTGGCCGAACGGGTGCTCGCCCAGGCTGAACGGCCACAGCGTCAGGGTGGGCTTGCCTTCGTTGAACCGGTCAGCGAGGACGTCGTAGTCCTTGTCCCACCAGCCGGGGATGCCCGCGAAGCCGATCGAGGTGAACGCGAGGAGGAAGATCAGCGTGAGGAGCGCGATGCCGGCGAGGGCGCCCTTGTGCCGGAAGAACCGTTCCCGGATGAGGCGCCCCTGGCTCTTGGCCTCCGTGGTCCGGATGCGGTCGGTCTGCTCGCGGGTGGGGATGGCCGTGGCGATGTCCGTATCCTGGCTCTGCAGGGTCATCTCGGACAATTCGACCGACGGGCGGGAATCGTCCCGCGGGTTCTGGTGATTGCTCATGATCGGGTCCTAGCTCAGGGTGATGCGCGGGTCGAGGAACGCGTAGGCGATGTCGGCGAGCATGTTGAACAGTACGGCCGCGGTGCCGACGACGAGGAAGAAGGCCATGACCGGCCCGGGATCCACGTGGTTGATGCCGTCGATGAACATCTTGCCCATGCCGTTCCAGCCGAAGACCTGCTCCGTGATGACGGCGCCGCCGAGGACACCGGCGAAGTCGAACGCCATCAGGGTGGTGATCGGGATCATCGCGTTGCGGAACGCGTGCTTGACGAGGACGGTGCGCTCGCTGAGGCCCTTGGCCCGTGCGGTGCGGATGTAGTCCTGGTTCATGACGTCGAGCTGGCTGGCCCTGGTGTACCGGGTGTAGGTGGCGAACGAGATGAGCGTCAGCGCGATCGTCGGCAGGATCAGGTGCAGCGCGTAGTCGAGGTTGATCTCCCAGAACGTTCCCGCCAGGTTGGCGGACTGCGAGCCGGTGGTGGGGATGGGCCGTCCTCCCGCCTTGGCGGACAGGGTCGGGTAGGCCTGCAGGAGACGGTCCAGCAGGATCAGCAGGCTCACCGACACCGCGATGACGGCGCCGATCTTCGCGGCCTGGGCGCGGAACGGGCCCCCGACGACCCCGGCGACGACGTAGGCGAGCACCGCCGTGACGATCACGAGCGCCAGCACGACGAACCAGGTCGGATCATCGAGGATGAGGAGCGAGACGAGGTAGCCGAGGAAGCTGACGCCGGCGGCCGCGAGGGCGGCGTTCAGGACGCGCCGACGGCGGAAGCCGGCGAGGAGGGCCGTCCACAGGACGGCGATGCCCGCGGCGGAGACCAGCATCCCGACGACGCCGAGTCCCGGGCTGACGAACCAGCCGGTGACGAGGAGGAGGTAGAGCGCGACGGCGGTGGCCGCGGCAGCGATGCCGAAGGTGGCCAGGCGCCGCCTCCGGTCGCCACCGACGACCACCGCCCAGATGACGCCGGCGATCACCCCGATCAGGGCGATCGTGAGATAGGAGAACTGCGGATTGGCCAGCCACGTGTTGAGGTCGATCGCAAGATACTGCTTGAGGAGCGTGGAGAGCCAGAACAGGGGCAGCGAGAACAGCAGGAAGGAGATGAAGGTGATCGAGTAGTCGAAGACGCTGTACTGGCGGATCGCCGTCACGATCCCGACGATCACGCCGAGCACGAGGGCGAGGACGGTCGCCACGACGACGAGGCGCAGCGTCGAGCCCATCGCGTTCTCGAGCTGGGGGAGGACTGCGGCACCGGAGCGGTCCATGCCGAGGGTGCAGCTCACTCCGCCGGGGACGAGGCAGTGGCCGACCTCCTGCAACCAGAGGAAGTAGCGGGGGATGGGAGGGACATCCAGGTTCATGGCCGCTGTGCGGGCGGCGATGGTGGCGGCCTTCTCCGGGCCGCTGGTCTCCCCGAGGTCCTCGAAGGGATCACCCGACGAGATGGTGAGGAAGTACATCAGCGTGGTGGCTGCAAGCATGATGAAGAACGAGATGATCGTTCGTTTGGCGATGAAGTAGAACACGTGGGGGCTCCTTGGGAACGGTGCAGGCTGTAGCGGTGCCGGGCACAGGGACGGGCAGGCCCGCGGGCCTGCCCGTCCTCATGCGTCAGCGGAAGGCTGCAATCAGTTCTGCTTCGTCCAGCTGTAGGCGTTCCAGGTGATACCGGTCTGCGTCGGGTTCATCTCGACGCCCTCGAGCTTCGAGGAGGACCCGATGATGTCGGCGTTCGCGTAGAGCACCACGTTGTACTGCGTCTCGGCGAGACGCTGTTCGAGCTCGGTCTTCAGGGGCACGACCTGCTCTTCGTCCGTGTTCGTGACGATCTCGCTCCAGAGGCGGTCGACCTCCTCGTCGGCGTAGCCGCCGAAGTTCTGCTCGCCACCCGAGACGTAGATCGACTCACCGGAGGCGACGAGGCCGGAACCGGCCCAGCCGAAGAGCACTGCGTCCCAGGCGCCGGGCTGCGAGAGCTTGGCGCTCCACTCGGCCTCGGGCTGCGGGATGATCTCGAACCCTGCCTTGTCGCAGGAGTCCTTGACCAGTGCCACCATGTCGGCGCGCAGCTGGCTGGTGGACGCGTACATCAGCGAGACCTTGACGGGCTCGGTCTTGCCGGCCTCGGCGAGCAGGGCCTTGGCGCCCTCGATGTCCGCGGCACCGTCACCCTGGGCGGCGGGAGCGCCGTCGAGGACCGTGTCGTAGTCGGGCTGTCCGGGCTGGTACTCGCGCAGGTTCATGACCGTTCCCTCGGGATCGATCGGCGTCACGAACTTGTCGACCATGTCCGCGCGGGGCGTGCAGGCGTTGAAGGCCTGACGGACCTTGAGGTCCTCGAAGACGGCGCCGGGACGCTGGTCGAGGTCGATGTGCGAGAAGGTCAGTGAGGTGCCGGTGTCGACCGTGACGGTCTCGCCGATCTGCTCGAGGGCGGCCTTGGTGTCGACCGTGGGGCTGGAGGGGTCGATCACGTCGACGTCGCCGTTCTGGAGGGCCTGGACGGCCTCTTCGTCGACGACGGTCTTGAAGACGATCATGTCCGTCTGGCCGGCCCGCTCCTCACCCCAGTACTGGTCGTTCTTCACGAGCGTCAGGGTGCCGTTGGTCGCGTTGTCCAGCTTGTACGGGCCGGACGAGGGGAGCAGCGCGGTGTCCGGCAGGGTCGGCAGGTCCACCTCGTAGTCCCAGCCGGTGTTCCAGAACTCGGCGACGGGCGTGAGTGCTGCGATGTCGGTCGCCTTGACGGCTTCGACGAGCTCGGCGCCGTCGCCCTCAGGGGACAGCCCGCCCTGCTCGGCGGCGATGTGCGCGGGCATGAGGGTACCCGGCGTGAGGAGGGCTTCCCAGTCGGCGTAGGGCTCCGAGAAGACGACCTCGAACTCCTTGTCGCCCGGCTCGCCCTCGATCATGTCCATCAGGGCGAAGCCGTTGGTGGAAGCGGCCTGGAAGAGGTCCGACTCGGCGCCCGTCTCGGGATCCTTCTCACCGGTGGGGTGCGTGCCCGACAGGGCTGCCCAGGTGAGCAGGACGTCGTCGTAGTCGATCGGCACGCCGTCGGACCACACAGCATCTTCGTTGATGGTGTATTTGACGGTGAGCGGGTCATCGCTGACCTTCTCGTACGAGCCGAAGTCCGGGTTGGCCTCGAGCTCCCCTGCCGCCGTGAAGGCAGCGAACCCGCCCGAGGTCAGGTTGTCCACGTAGGTGTTGTAGACGGAGTTCGTGGCGGCCGTATTGCCGTTGTAGCCGGTCGGAGCCTGGCTGATCGCGACGTTGATCGTCGTGGCCAGGTTCTCCTCGGCACTTTCCGAGGCCGGGGCCGCGGCGGTCCCGCCCGCCGATCCACAGGCACTCAGGGCGAGCGCTCCGATGGACAGTGCGGCGAGCGTCAGTGTGCGCTTATTACGCATTCGATAGTCCTTACTGTGCTGGGCGCGAGGGACGCAGCAATGTCCCACGAGGCGGATTGCCGCCGTGACGGCAATCACACTCGGTCAGCATAGCGAAGGATCGTTGCCTTCGGACACTCAGTAAGTCACTGATAACCCATTTGTTACCCCGGCGAAACATAAGGCGTCTGAGCAATGAGAAAGGCCCCGCGGACAGCGTGTCCCCGGGGCCCTCCAGCTCGTGGATGCCTTACTCTGGCGCGGGCACTTCCAGCCACTGGAACCACCCGCGGTGCAGCACGAGCCAGGCCATCAGGCCATAGCCGGCCTGGCCCGGCGTCCCGCCGTTGGACGCGAGGTCATGGCGCCACTGCTCGTGGGCGAGCAGGGGGCTGAAGGTGTCGACGAAGACGTGCTTGCGGCGCGTGGTCACGTCACCGAAGGCGGCGGAGAGATCGGCCAGGCGGCGGTTCCGTTCGGGGTCGAGCCCGGGGGGAGGTCCGACGACGAGTGCCTTGACGCTCGACTGCGAGGCGCCGTCGAGGATGTTCGCGAGATTGAGGCGGCTCCTCGCGGTGGACAGCTCCAGGTCCAGGTCGCGGTCCGACAGCCCGATCACCAGGCGGTTGTCGTAGCCGTCGGCGAAGCGGCGCCCCGCCTCCTGCAGCCAGCGGTTCGCCAGGGCCTCGGTGCCCTCACCGGGAGCGGCCAGGCTGTACGCCTCGACGGACACGTTGTCGGGTCGGGTCCGCGCCATCACGCGACCGAGCCAGCCGAGAGCCCTCGGATCACCGAGCCCTGCGAGGAGTTCGTCGCCCACTGCTGCTAGCCGGATTCTGCGTTGTTCCACTGGTTCCTCGGTGTACTCGTCGAAAAGTGCATGGCTGCCCGGGCATGCCGCTGACAGGCCCTTAAAGACATCGGGTGGGACCGGAGCCCCACCCGACATCATACTGATGGCTTACTATTGCCGGCCGAACGCCAGCTTGATCAGGAGTTCCTGCTCCTTGGCGTGGTTCTTCGCCGAACCCGTCGCCGTGGAGGCCGAGGCGGGGCGCGACGCGAGCCGGAGGGGCCGGTCGAGCTCCTGGGGGAGGTTGAGCCCGATGAAGGGCCACGGTCCCTGGTTGGCCGGCTCGTCCTGGGCCCATACGAGCTCCGCCCCGGGGTAGGTGTCCAGTGCGGCCCTGATCTCCTCCACCGGCAGCGGGTAGAGCTGCTCCACGCGCACGATGGCCGTCCTGCCGTCGTCGAGCTTCTGGCGCGAGGCCAGCAGGTCGTAGTAGAGCCGGCCGGAGACGAGGATGACCCGCTCGACGTCCTTCCCTGGTGTCTCGAGCGTGTCGGGGATGACGGGCCGGAAGGTGCCCTGCGTGAAGTCCTCCACCGAACTCGCGGCCGCCTTGAGGCGGAGGAGCTGCTTCGGGGTGAAGATGATCAGCGGCTTCCTCGGACGCGTGTAGGCGTGCCGGCGCAGCAGGTGGAAGTGCGAGGCGGCGTTGCTCGGGTTCGCGACGACCATGTTCTCCTCGGCGCACATCTGCAGGAAGCGTTCGATGCGCGCGGACGAGTGGTCGGGGCCCTGGCCCTCGTAGCCGTGGGGCAGCATCAGGACGAGCGAGGACCGCTGTCCCCACTTCTGCTCCGCGGAACTGATGAACTCGTCGATGATGGTCTGCGCGCCGTTGACGAAGTCACCGAACTGCGCTTCCCAGATCACGAGGGCGTCGGGACGCTCCACCGAGTAGCCGTACTCGAAGCCCATGGCCGCGTATTCGCTCAGCAGGGAGTCGTAGATCCAGAACTTGGCCTGGTTCTCGCTGAGGTCGTCGAGCGGCAGCCACTCGTGCCCGGTGGCGCGGTCGTGGAAGACGGCGTGCCGCTGCACGAAGGTGCCACGGCGGGAGTCCTGGCCCGCGAGCCGGACGGGGACGCCCTCCATAAGGAGGGAGCCGAAGGCCGCGATCTCGCCGAAACCCCAGTCGATCCCGCCTTCGCGGGACATCTGCTCGCGCTTGTCGAGCAGTGCCTTGAGCTTCGGGTGGACCGTGAAGCCCTCCGGGATCGCGGTGTGCGCCGCTCCGATGTGCGCCAGCGTCTCCGTGCTGATCGCCGTCTGAGGGGCGGCTGCAGCCTCGCTGTCGGACTGCTGCGCGTAGGGCCGTTCCAGGTCCGAGACCGCCTGCGGGTCCTTGGCGATGACCGGGATCGGGGAGGTCTGCGCCGCATGGGTCTCGGCGAAGACGCGCTCGAGGCGCTCCTGGTAGTCGCGCAGTGCCTGTTCGGCTTCCTCCTGCGTGATGTCCCCGCGACCGATCAGCGCCTCGGTGTACAGCTTCCGGACGGAACGCTTGGCCTCAATCAGGTTGTACATCATGGGCTGCGTCATCGAGGGATCGTCGCCCTCGTTGTGGCCGCGACGGCGGTAGCAGACCATGTCGATGACGACGTCCTTGTTGAACCTCTGGCGGAACTGGTACGCCAGCTGGGCCACGCGGACCACGGCCTCGGGGTCGTCGCCGTTGACGTGGAAGATGGGTGCCTGGACCATCTTCGCGACGTCGGTGGAGTACACCGAGGAGCGCGACGACGTCGGGCTCGTGGTGAAGCCGACCTGGTTGTTCACGATGACGTGGATGGTGCCGCCGGTGCGGTAGCCGCGCAGCTGGGAGAGGTTGAGGGTCTCCGCCACCACACCCTGGCCCGCGAAGGCCGCGTCGCCGTGGATGAGGATCGGCAGGACGGGGAACGTCTCACCCTGGTCCAGCAGGTCCTGCTTGGCGCGGACGATGCCCTCGAGCACGGGGTCCACTGCCTCGAGGTGGGACGGGTTCGCAGCGAGGTAGACCTTCGTCTCGTTGCCGGCGTCGGAGGTGAACGTCCCCTCGGTGCCGAGGTGGTACTTCACGTCGCCCGAGCCCTGGACCGAGCGCGGGTCCTGGGTCCCCTCGAACTCGCGGAAGACCTGGGCATAGGTCTTGCCGGCGATGTTGGTGAGGACGTTGAGCCGCCCGCGGTGCGCCATGCCGATGGCGACCTCGTCGAGTCCGTCGTCGGCCGCGCCGGAGATGACGGCGTCGAGCAGCGGGATCAGGGACTCGCCGCCTTCGAGGGAGAAGCGTTTCTGGCCGACGAACTTGGTCTGCAGGAACGTCTCGAACGCCTCCGCGGAGTTCAGCTTGTGCAGGATGCGCAGCTGCTCCTCGCGGCTGGGCTTGGAGTAAGGGTGCTCCAGCTCGTCCTGGAACCACTGGCGCTCTTCGGGGTCCTGCAGGTGCATGTACTCGATGCCGGTGGTGCGGCAGTAGGCGTCGCGGAGCACCCCGAGCATGTCCCGGAACTTGAGCGACGGCTGACCGCCGAAGCCGCCCGTCGGCCATTCGCGGTCGAGGTCCCACAGGGTCAGGCCGTGCGTGCGGATGTCGAGGTCGGCGTGCTTGCGCTGGACGTACTCGAGCGGATTGGTGTCCGCCATGAGGTGCCCGCGCACGCGGTACGCATGGATGAGCTGCTGGATCCGGGCGACCTTGTTGATCTGGTCCATCGGATCGACCTGGATGTCCGCGCTCCAGCGCACGGGCTCGTAGGGGATGCGCAGCGACTCGAAGATCTCGTCGTAGAAGTTCTGCTCACCCAGCAGCAGCTGGTGGATGATGCGCAGGAACTCGCCGCTGCCGGCGCCCTGGATCACGCGGTGGTCGTAGGTAGAGGTCAGGGTGATGGTCTTGCTGATCGCGTGCTTCGCGAGCGTCTTCTCGCTGGAGCCCTGGAACTCGGCGGGGTACTCGAGGGCGCCCGCGCCGATGATGCAGGCCTGACCCTTGGACAGGCGCGGCACCGAGTGCACCGTGCCGATGCCGCCCGGGTTGGTCAGGGACACCGTGGTGCCCGCGTAGTCGTCGGCGCCGAGCTTGCCGGCGCGGGCCTTCTTCACGAGGTCCTCGTACGCGTGCCAGAACTCCGAGAAGTTCATGGTCTCGGCCTTCTTGATGTTCGGCACCACGAGCGACCGCGTGCCGTCCGGCTTCGGCATGTCGATGGCCAGGCCGAAGTTCACGTGGGCGGGCTGCACCGCGGACGGCTTGCCGTCGACGACGTCGTAGTAGACGTTCTGGGAAGGGAACTGGGCGAGCGCGCGGATGATGGCGTACCCGATCAGGTGGGTGAAGGACACCTTGCCGCCGCGGGCGCGGGCGAGGTTGCTGTTGATGACCACACGGTTGTCGATGAGCAGCTTCGCGGGGATGGCGCGGACGCTCGTCGCCGTCGGTACGCTGAGGCTCGCCTCCATGTTGGTGGAGATCGCCTTCGCGGGGCCGCGCAGCACGCTGACCTTGTTCTCATCCATTTCGGGGTTCCGGTCCGAGGCGGGAAGCTGTGCGGGGATGGGCTTTGCTGCGGGCTTGTCCTCGCGCGAGGAGTCCGGCTTCTTCGCCGGCTCGTTGGCGACGGGAGGCTTGCCGCTCTGCTGGGTGCTCGCAGGCGATTCGCCGGAGGCCTTCGGCGCCGCGGTCTCGGTCTTCACGACCGGCAGTTCCCGCGTGGAGGGATTCGCTGCCGACGGGGAGGCCGACGGCGGGCTGGCCGGTGCCGGGGCGGCGGGCTTCGTGACGGCGGGCGGCGTCGCCCTGTCTGCCGGGGCGTCCGCGCCGCTGCGGCCGTTCCCCGACGGCGCACCCTCGGCGTCGAACGAGTCGAAGAGCTCCCACCACTTGCGGTCCACCGAGTGGCGGTCCCGCTTGAACTGCTCGTAGAGCTCGTCAACAAGCCACTCGTTCCCGCCGAATTCTTCAGGTAGACGGTGGCTGGTCTGTTCTGGCACTTGGTATACGCCTCTTCCGTAAGTTGCCCTGAGCGCGGTGCGGTCGGCAGGATCGGCGCGACGCCGTGTCTGGACCCTGTCCAAGTGTAGTGACAGGAGGAACGAACAATCCAATCAGCAGGGCCGGGACGCACTAGACTCTTTGCGGCTGTCTATCAAGGAGAACCATGCGCTTCATCAATCCGCCCACCACCGACCTCACCTACTCCGATGTGTTCCTCGTGCCCTCCACGTCCGAGGTCATCTCCCGCTTCGACGTCGATCTGTCCTCGGACGACGGCACGGGCACCACGATCCCGCTCGTCGTCGCCAACATGACGGCGGTGACCGGGCGGCGCATGGTCGAGACCATCGCGCGGCGCGGCGGCATCGGCGTCCTGCCGCAGGACGTCCCCGTGGAGGTCATCTCCGAGGTCACCTCGTGGGTCAAGGAACGCCATCCCGTCTTCGAGACACCGCTGCAGCTGCAGCCCGGCAACACCGTGGTGGATGCGTTGCACCTCATGCACAAGCGCGCGCACGGGGCGGTCCTCGTCACGGACGACGCCGGTGCCTGCGTCGGCGTGGTCGACGCGGACGACTGCGAGGGGGTGGACCGCTTCGCCTCGCTGGAGTCGGTGATGCGCCCGGCGCCCGCCGCCTTCGAGGCGTCGATGTTCGACGCCGATCCGGCGGTCGCGCTGCAGAAGGCCTTCGAGGACCTCGACGGGTCCCGCGTCTCCCTGGCGCCGGTGGTGCGCGACGGCGTGCTCCAGGGCGTCATCACCCGGACCGGGGCGCTGCGCTCCACCATCTACGAGCCCGCGCTCGACGCCGCGGGCAGGCTGAGCGTGGCGGCCGCCGTCGGCATCAACGGTGATGTCGGGGCGAAGGCGGCAGCACTGCTCGACGCCGGTGTCGACGTCCTGGTCGTCGACACCGCCCACGGCCACCAGCGGAAGATGCTCGACGCGCTCGCCGTCGTGCGCGGCCTGGACCCGACGGTGCCGATCGTCGCCGGGAACGTCGTCAGCGCCGAGGGAGTGCGCGACCTCGTCGCCGCCGGGGCCTCGATCGTCAAGGTGGGCGTGGGTCCGGGTGCCATGTGCACCACGCGCATGATGACGGCGGTCGGCCGCCCGCAATTCTCCGCCGTCCACGAGTGTGCCCAGGCGGCCGCCGAGCTCGGCGCCCATGTGTGGGCCGACGGCGGCGTGCGGTACCCGCGTGACGTCGCCCTCGCCCTCGCCGCAGGCGCGAGCCAGGTGATGATCGGCTCCTGGTTCGCCGGGACCTACGAGAGCCCGGGCGACCTGCAGACCGACAGCAGCGGGCGCCGGTACAAGGAGAGCTTCGGGATGGCCTCCGCCCGGGCCGTGCAGAACCGGACCCGGAGCGACGACGTCTTCGCGCGAGCCCGCAAGGGACTGTTCGAGGAGGGGATCTCCACCTCGAAGATGTACCTCGACCCGGCACGGCCGGGCGTCGAGGACCTCCTGGACATGATCACCGCCGGCGTCCGCAGTTCGATGACCTACGCCGGGGCGGCCACGCTGGCCGAGTTCCGTGACCGCGCGGTGGTCGGCGTGCAGTCCGCCGCCGGCTACGAGGAGGGGCGCCCGCTCCCGCAGAGCTGGTAGGGGCGGGTCCGGGCGCCGATGCCGCGGCGCCCGGACCCCCGTTGCGCTGTGAGCGAAGAAGCCGGGGGTGCCGCGCGGATTGCGTCCGCCGGACGGGGGCCCGGCACGTAAACTGGGAGTCTTATGGACAGTCCTCCCAGGGGCCGGCTCGACGCCGGCGCACCCTCCTCCCTTGCCCACCCGCTGCCCGGGGACCCCGGACGAGCCGTGGACGCCGATTCCGACCAGGGTGCGCTGCCTGCCCCGTCGGACACCGCGGACCCCCTTAAACGCGGACCGCTGCTCTCCCGCCCGGACCTGATCGGGGAGGGGAAGTAGCGGTGGAGTGGATCTACCTGGCTGCCGGCCTCCTGCTCGTGCTGGGTACGGGTTTCTTCGTGGCCGTCGAGTTCGCCCTCGTGGCCCTCGACCAGACGTACGTCCAGCGCGCCGTGGACGAGGGGGACACGAAGGCCGCACCCCTGCTGCGCTGCCTCAAGTCGCTCTCGACCCAGCTCTCCAGCTGCCAGCTGGGCATCACGCTGACCACGCTGCTGACCGGCTACGTCATGGAACCCTCCGTCGGCAAGCTCCTCGAGACGCCGCTCTCCGCGCTCGGCCTCTCGGAGGCCGTCGTCGGGTCCGCCTCGCTCATCATCGCGATGGTCCTGGCGACCCTGCTGTCGATGCTCATCGGCGAGCTGGTCCCCAAGAACCTCTCCATCGCGCTGCCCTTCCGGGTGGGCCGTGCCCTGGCCCGCCCGCAACTGATGTTCACTGCCGTCTTCAAGCCCGCCATCCTCGTGCTGAACGGGTTCTCCAACCGCATCCTCAACATCTTCGGACTCGAGGCGAAGGAGGAGATCTCCGGCGCGCGGACGCCGTCGGAGCTCTCCTCGCTCGTGCGTCGATCCGCCGAGATGGGCACGCTGGACCAGGGCACCGCGAACTTCCTGGCGCGCACCTTCAGCTTCTCCGAGCGGACGGCGGCCGACGTCATGACCCCGCGCATCCGCATGGAGGTGATCGACTCGGACCAGTCCGTGGCCGACGTCGTCGAGGCCGCGCGCCGCACCGGCTACTCGCGCTTCCCGCTGATCGGCGACTCCGCGGACGACATCCGCGGCGTGGTCCACGTCAAGAAGGCCGTCGCGGTACCGCGCCACAAGCGCGCGGACCTGCCCGCCGGCACCATCATGACCGACGTCCTGCGTGTCCCCGAGACGGTGCACCTCGATTCGCTCCTCAGTGAACTGCGCGAGGCGAACCTCCAACTGGCCGTGGTGCTCGACGAGTACGGCGGCACCGCCGGTGTCGCCACGCTCGAGGACCTGGTCGAGGAGATCGTGGGCGAGGTCGCGGACGAGCACGACAAACTGAAACTGGGCGTCCTGCAGAGCGCTGCAGGGGACTGGTTCTTCCCCGGTCTCATGCGTCCCGACGAGGTCACCCTGCAGATCCCCGGGCTCGTGGTGCCGGACGAGGCAGGCTACGAGACCGTGGCCGGGTTCATTATGGCCGAGCTCGGCCGGGTCGCAGCGCCCGGGGACGCGGTCGAGGTCCCCGCGGGCACGCTGACCGTGGAGCGCATGGACGGACGGCGCATCGACCGCGTCCAGTTCCGTCCCGCGCCCACCCCTGAGCACGACGACGAGAGCGCCGTCGTGCCCGAGCACCAGCCCGTGCCCCAGGGGTCCTCGGGTGCCGAATCGACCACCGGGCCCGTCTTCGCCGGCAGCACGGCCTACCGGAAGGACCACCGATGAGCGACTGGGCGGGAATCGTCTGGCTCGTCGTCCTCCTGGCCGGCAACGCGTTCTTCGTCGGCGCCGAATTCGCCATCATGTCGGCGCGCCGCAGCCAGATCGAGCCCCTGGCGGACACGGGGTCGAAGCGGGCGAAGACCACGATCTGGGCCATGGAGCACGTCTCCCTCATGCTCGCCTGCGCGCAGCTGGGCATCACGGTCTGCTCGCTCCTGATCCTGCAGGTCGCGGAGCCCGCGATCCACCATTTGCTCGTGGTGCCGCTGGAAGCCGTCGGCATCCCCGAGGGCCTCGCCGGAGGGCTGGCCTTCGGGATCGCCCTGGTCCTGGTGACCTTCCTGCACGTGACCTTCGGCGAGATGGTGCCGAAGAACATCTCGGTCTCGGTCGCGGACAAGGCTGCCCTCCTCCTGGCCCCGCCGCTCGTGATGATCGCGCGGGTGGTCAACCCGGTGATCTCCTCGCTGAACTGGGCCGCGAACCATATCCTCCGCGCCCTCAGGGTGGAGCCGAAGGACGAGGTGTCCTCGACCTACACGCTGGAGGAGGTGCAGTCGATCGTCGAGGAGTCCACGAAGAGTGGACTCGTGGACGACGAGTCGGGTCTCATCACCGGTGCGCTGGAGTTCTCCGGGCAGACGGCCGAGACGACGATGGTGCCGCTCAGTGGGCTCGTCACCGTCCGCACCGATGCGACGCCGGAGGACTTCGAGCGCGCGGTCGGACGGACCGGGTTCTCCCGGTTCGTCATGGTGGACGAACACGGCAACCTCACCGGCTACATGCACCTCAAGGACATCATGTCGATGCCGCAGGCCATGTACCGCAGGCCCATCACGGAGAACAAGGTCCGCACGCTGGCCAACCTGTCGCTGCACGACGAGATCGAGGACGCCCTGACCGTGATGCAGCGGACAGGGTCGCACCTGGCGCGCGTCCTCGGGCCCGATGGCTCGACGCGCGGCGTGCTCTTCCTCGAGGACGTGATCGAACAGCTCATCGGCGAGATCCGCGACGCCACGCAGAACCAGGGCGCGCGGAGGTCGGGGGAGGGCATCGGCGGTCCCGACGCGCCGGTCACCTCCTGACCGGTCCGGTGAAATGCGAATGGTTCGCGTCTGGGTTATGCTCGAAGCACTAACCTGAACAATTCTCATTAGTCTGATCGAGGTTCCCCGATGCCAGTTCCCCGCCGTCTCGCTCTTCCTGCCCTGGTGGCAGTCTCGGCCCTCGGTCTTGCCGCCTGCGGAGACGGCGGGTCCGATGCCGCGAACGGGCAGGCGGACGCCGGCGGGGGCGCGATCACGGTCGTCACCGCCACCAACGTGTACGGCGGTATCGCCGCGGCCGTCGGCGGCGACGACGTCGAGGTCACCTCGGTGGTGAACAGCCTGAGCCAGGACCCGCATTCGTACGAGCCGACCGTGCAGGACAAGCTGTCCGTCTCGGAGGCGGACCTCGTCATCGAGAACGGCGGAGGGTATGACACCTTCCTCGGGCGCCTCGCGGACGAGACCGGCGTCGAGACGGTGCTCAACGCCGTCGAGTTGTCCGGCCTCCAGGAGCCCGGCAGCGCAGGGGAGCATGCAGGCGAGGAGCATGCAGGCGAGGAGGAGCACGGCCACGGGTCCTTCAACGAGCACCTCTGGTACGACCTGCCCGCCATGGCGACGCTCGCCGACGCCATCGCGGACGAGCTGGCCCGACTCGACGAGCCGAACGCCGATGCCTACCGCGAGCGTGCCGACGCCTTCATCGAGGATCTGCAGCCCCTCCAGGACCGGCTGGCCGCACTGGCGTCGGCACGCGGGAGCGACCGCGCGCAGGTCGCGGTGACGGAGCCCGTCCCCGCGTACCTTCTGGAGGCGGCCGGGCTCGAGGACGTCACACCGGAGGACTTCATCGAGGCGATCGAGGAGGAGTCCGACGTCCCCGTGGCGGCGCTCGAGGAGATGAAGGCCCTCGTCTCGGGTGGCAGCCTCGCCTTCCTTGCCTACAATGGCCAGACCGAGGGAGCACAGACGGAAGCCGTCCGCTCCGTCGCCGACCAGGCGGGCCTGCCCGTCGTCGAGTTCACCGAGACCCTGCCCGACGGCGAGGACTACGTGTCCTGGATGGCGGGCAACACCGACAGCATCGAAGCCGCCCTCGGCTCCTGAAGAACCCGCACCACGCTCCTGCACCACCCGGAACCACTCCTGAACCACGACAGACTGGAAGCCGCTCCGCATGACCTCGACAGTGCCCCGGTCGGCGTCCTCCTCCTCCGACGGGACGGACGCCCGGCCGGCGATCAGCCTGCGGGACGCGGCGCTGTCCTTCGGTGACCGCACCCTGTGGGAGGGGCTGGACCTCGACATCATGCCCGGTGAGTTCTTCGCGGTCCTGGGCCCCAACGGCTCGGGCAAGACGAGCTTCCTGAAGGTCCTGCTGGGTCTGCAGCCGCTCGACTCCGGCACGGCGACCGTCCACGGCGGCCCGATCACGCGTGGCAGCCGGGCGCTCGGATACATCCCGCAGCAGAAATCCTTTCCCGCCGAGACGCCGCTGAGGGCCCGCGACCTCGTGGGCCTCGGAGTGGACGGCCACCGCTGGGGACTGCGCCTGAGGGGCCGCGGGTACCGCGAGCAGGTGGACCGGCTCCTGCACGACGTCGGCGCCGACTCCTATGCGGATGCGCCCGTCGGCCTCCTCTCGGGAGGCGAGCAGCAGCGCCTGCGGGCCGCGCAGGCCCTCGCCACGGACCCGGCCGTCCTCCTGTGCGACGAGCCCCTGCTGTCGCTGGACCTGCACCATCAGCAGGCGGTGAGCTCGCTCATCAACAGGCAGTGCCATGAGAAGAACAGCGCCGTGGTGTTCGTGACCCACGAGATCAACCCCGTGATCGACTACGTGGACCGCGTGCTGTACCTCGCGGACGGGAAGTTCCGTGTGGGCAGCCCCGCCGAGGTCATGACGAGCGAAGTGCTCTCCGACCTCTACGACAGCCCTGTCGAGGTACTGCACAGCAACGGGAGGATCGTCGTCGTCGGTCTGCCGGACGCCACGACCCACCATCACGAGAGCGCCTAGGCCATGGACTTCCAGGACGTCTTCGACGCCATCTTCACGTTCGACAACTACGCCCAGTTGCTGCCGCTGGTCCGGAACTCGCTCATCGCCGGGGCGGTGCTCGGACTCCTCGGCGGGCTGATCGGGATCTTCGTCATGATGCGGGACCTCGCCTTCGCGGTGCACGGCATCGCCGAACTGTCCTTCGCCGGGGCCGCGTTCGCGCTGCTCGTCGGGGCCAATGTGGTTGCCGGTTCCCTCGTCGGCTCCGTCCTCGCCGCGCTCGTCCTCGGACTCATGGGAATCCGCGCCCGTGACCGGAACTCGATCATCGGCGTCGTGATGCCCTTCGGCCTCGGCCTGGGCATCCTGTTCCTCGCCCTCTACGAGGGGCGTGCCGCCAACAAGTTCGGCCTCCTGACCGGGCAGATCGTCTCGGTCGACGACGTGCAGCTGAACCTGCTCGTGGGGTGCGCTGTCGTCGTCATGCTCGCCCTGGCCGCGATCTGGCGCCCGCTCACGTTCGCGAGCGCGGATCCCGATCTCGCGGAGGCCCGCGGCGTGCCGGTCCGGGGCCTCTCGATCCTGTTCATGGTCCTGCTGGGGATCTCCGTGGCCCTGTCCATCCAGGTGGTCGGTGCCCTGCTGGTCCTCGCGCTGCTGATCACGCCGGCCGCCGCTGCCCTGAAGGTCTCGTCCGCGCCCGGCGTCGTGGTCCTGCTCAGCGTGGTGTTCGCGTGCACCTCCGTGGTGGGAGGGATCCTGCTCGCGCTGGGCGGCCGCATCCCGATCAGCCCGTACGTCACGACGATCTCGTTCGCCATCTACCTCCTGTGCCGCCTGATCGGGTCCCGCCGCTCGGTGCGGAGATCGCGCCTGCCCGGGGATGCGACCGGATCGCGGCGGATGGCCGCCGGCGTCCCGGCCTGAGCGCGGACGCCCCGGCACGGACGATCCCGGGAAGCGGGAAGGCCTAGGAGCCGGAGGTGTGACCCGGCTGCTGGACGGCGTCCGCGATCGCTCGTTCCATGCTCCGCAGGAAGCGGGTGACCGTCTCGGTCTCCTCGCCCGTGAGGCCGTTCGCGGCGGCGAGGACACCACGCTTCTCGATGTCGAAGGCGGACCGGAACTCCTCGGTGGCCCTGTCGCCGGGTTCCAGGATCACCGCGCGGCGGTCGACCGGGTGGCGGCGACGCCGGATGAAGCCGGCCTTCTCGAGCCGGTCGATGACGAGGGTGGTCGATGCACTCGAGATCCCGAGGGCCAGCGCGAGCTCCTTGGGGCTGGCCCCCTCGTCCTCCTGCCAGACGCCGAGGAGGTAGCGCAACGCTCCGAGATCGGTCTCGTTGATGCCGAGTCGCTGGCTGAGCTCCCGGCGAAGGCCGCTCTCCACGGTCCGGTAGGCGCGAAGGGCATTGAGGACGTCGACGCCGGTCGCCGGCTGGTGGGTGGCACCCCCGCCGGACGGGGGGTACCAGTAGCCCGCTCCCGGCCGTGCGTCCGAAGGATCCATGGCCTTATCCTAGACCATCTAGTAGTCAATCTCCCTAGATACATGGTCGGTTGCGGATCCTCGCGGGATCCCGGATCAGGCAGGCGGGCCAGCGGTCCCGGTCGCGGGGAAGTCCAGCTCCGTCATCGCCTGCCCGAGGGCGTCGAGGAAGCGGTGGATGGTGCTGCAGTCCCCGGGCGGGAGTGCGGAGGCGATCTGCATCATCCGCTCGTGCATGGTGCCCATGGTCGACCGCACCTCCTGCTCGGTCGTCGCCGTCGGCCACACCTCGATCGCACGCCCGTCCGTGCTGCTCCGGCGCCGTTCGGCGTGGCCGCTCTGTTCGAGGCGGTCGACCAGCACCGTGGTGGCGGCCGAGGAGATCCCGAGCTCACGGGAGAGGGCAGCGGCACTGAGCGGGTGCCCCGCCTGGCGCGCACGCAGCATCAAGCGCAGCGCTGTCATGTCGGTCCTGCCGAGGTGCATGGATTCCCTGCTCTGGCCCCGCATGGAACTCTCGGCATCCCGGTAGCGACGCACGGCGTCCACGAGATCGAGGACGGGATCCGCGTCGCCGGCCGAGGCGGCACGACCGCGTCCGGCACCGGCCGGGGCCGGCCCGGCGGGGACGGAACTGTCGGGGGACATCACGGGACCAGCCTAGTCGCCCGCACCGACATGATCAGCGCCAGGACTGCGGTGGCGCGGGCAGGGGAGATGCTGTGCACCGTGGGAGGACGGCTCAGGGCCGGTCCCTCGCCGCTGTGCATTCCGGGCACAGGCCCTGGATCTCGACGGTGTGGGCGGCGTCCGAGAAGCCGTGCTCCGCCGCGATCCGGGCGGCCCACTGCTCGACGGCGGGCGCCTCGATCTCCACGGCGCGTCCGCAGTTCCGGCAGAGGAGGTGGTGGTGGTGGTGCTCCACGGCGCAACGCCGGTAGACCGCCTCGTTGTCGCCGTTCCTCAGCACGTCCACGAGGCCGTCGTCGGCCATGGACTGGAGGATGCGGTAGGCGGTGGCGAGCGAGACCGATTCGCCGCGCTCGTGGAGCACGCGGTGGAGCTCCTGCGTGCTCACGAAGTCGTCGAGGGCGTCGAGGGCGGCGCTCACCGCACGCCGCTGCCGCGTGACGCGCTGCTCGGATCCCCTGCGGGTGGGCGGTGCGGGCGGTGTGGGTCGCGCTGACGGCGCGGCCGTCCCCGTCCGCGGTCCTGCCTCGGAGGTCGCCTCAGGCGTCATGTCCTACCCTTCCTGCGGGCTCGGGTGCCCGGGATCAGAGTCAAGATTATCAGCGCGGGCGGCGGTAGTCTGAGGCGATGCGGCTGACCAAGTACACCCATTCGTGCGTGAGGCTCGAGCAGGACGGCTCCGTGCTCGTGGTCGATCCAGGGTCCTTCTCCGAGGTCGAGGAGGCGCTCGAGGGTGCCGCCGCCGTCCTCATCACACATGAGCACCCCGACCACGTCGCCGTCGACCGCGTGGTCGCCGTGCTCGCGGCTGACCCCTCGATGGGACTGTGGGCGCCGCCGGCCGTGGTCGACGCCGTCGTCGAGGGTCTGGGTGCTGCGGCGGAGGAGCGCGTGCATCCCGTGGCCGGCGGCGAGGAGTTCACGGCCGGCGGGTTCCGGGTCAGGACCTTCGGCGGACAGCACGCCCTGATCCACCCCCTGATCCCCGTGATCGCCAACGTGGGCTTCCTCGTCGAGGAATCCGTCTACCATCCGGGCGACTCGCTGATCGTGCCGCACGGGATCGCCGTCGGGACCCTGCTGGTCCCGGTGCACGCGCCGTGGTCGAAGCTCGCCGAGGTCGTGGACTTCGTGGCGTCGGTCCGGGCGCCCCGCGCGTTCCAGATCCACGACGCCCTCCTCAACGAGGCCGGGCTCGGCATCGTCGAAGGCCACCTCACGCGCCTGGGAGCCCGGTACGGCACGTCCTTCCGGCACCTCGCGGTCCGCGAGGGCGCGGACGTCTGACCCGGGCCCGCCCTCCCCGGTCGCCGGGCGGGTTCCTTGGTGGGCGCATGCCGGTGTGGTGGACTGGCCTGCATCAGGACCGGCCGCGGTGAGCCCGCGGTCCGGTCACACGTTCCGACAGGAGATCTCGATGAAGACTCTGATGGATGTGCAGGAGCTGCGGGACCGGATGACCTCCGGTGCGCAGACCATCCTGCTGGATGTGCGCTGGGCCCTGGGTGACCCCCACGGCCACGGACACTACCGCGAAGCCCACATACCCGGCGCCGTGTACGTGGACATGGAGACGGAGCTGTGTGCCCCGGGCGGTCCCGGGCTCGGGCGCCACCCGCTTCCCGACGCGGCGGCCCTCCAGGAGGCGGCCCGCCGATGGGGACTCAACGACGGCGACACCGTGGTGGTCTACGACGACTCCGGGAACCTTGCGGCGGCCCGCCTCTGGTGGCTCCTGCGCGACGCCGGCTTCGCGTCGGTCAGCCTCCTCGACGGCAGCCTGGGGGCCTGGCGCGCGGCAGGGGGCGACGTCGAGGGCGGGGAGGAGCGGCACTGCGTGGGCAGCGTCCGCCTCACCTCGGGCCACATGCCGGTCGTCTCCATCCCCGACCTGCTCCACCCCGCGCACGGCGACGTGATCCTCGACGCCCGCGCCGGTGAACGCTTCCGCGGGGAGCACGAGCCGATCGATCCGCAGGCCGGGCATATCCCCGGAGCCGTCAGCGCCCCGACGGCCGACAACCTCGGCGACGACGGCCGCTTCCGGTCCGCGGAGGAGCTCCGCCGCCGCTTCGGCGCCCTGGGTGCCGGCCGCGGGCGCACCGCCGTCTACTGCGGGTCGGGTATCACCGCGGCGCATGCCATCGCCGCGCTGGACATCGCCGGCTTCGACGCGGCGCTGTTCCCGGGCTCGTGGTCCCAGTGGTCGACGACCGAGGGACTGCCCGTCGCAACGGGTGCCTGACGCCGCCCGGGGTGCGGGACGAACCGTGCGGCGGGGCCCGTGGTGGCCCCGCCGCACGGTGGCGCGGTAGCGTCGGGGCATGACCCCAGGACGACCCGCGCCGCCGCCCCTGCGTGGCGGCATCCCGCTGCCCGCCGGCCGGGGGCGCCGCGGCGTCCCGCCGGCAGCAATCCCAGGAGGACCACCGATGGCCACGCTCTTCACCAGAATCATCGACGGCGAGATCCCCGGACGCTTCGTGTGGCAGGACGACGACGTCGTCGCGTTCCTCACCATCGCCCCGATCACCCCCGGGCACACACTCGTGGTCCCGCGGCGGGAGATCGCGCACTGGCTCGAGGCCGATCCGGAGACCCTCACCCGGGTGATGGCCGTCGCCCAGACCATCGGCAGGGCGCAGGAGACGGCCTTCGGCGCGAAGCGCGTGGGGGTCCTGCTCGAAGGCTACGAGGTGCCCCACCTGCACGTGCATGTCTGGCCGACGCAGTCACCGGAGGATTTCGACGTCCGGCGCGTGGACCACGCGCCGGACCCCGCCGCGATGGACCGCAGTGCCGAGGCATTGCGGAGCGCGCTGCGCGACGCCGGACACTCCGCCTCCGTCCCCGCCTGAACGGGCCGCCGGCCGCTACCGCGAACCGCTCCCCGCTGGTAGGTTGCCGGTGCATGGAAGCTATCGAGAGCATGTTGACCGGCGGGCATCCCAACTCGATGGGGCGCACGGTCGAGGTCGTGGAACTCGTGGTGGCGGACCGATCGCGGCTGGAGGAGTTGTTCGGGTGCTACGGCAGCACCGACCCGGTGGTGCGGCTGCGCACCTCGAGCGCCCTCAAACGCCTCGAGGCCGCGCGGCACGAGTGGCTGGTCCCGTTCGCGGACCGGCTCATCGACGACGTCGGCATGCTGGACCAGCCCTCCGCACAGTGGACGCTCGCGAAGCTGCTCCTGCGGCTCACCCCGGACCTGACACCGGACCAGCGCCGCCGCGCCACGGTGATCCTCCAGCGCAACCTGGAGCAGCAGCACGACTGGATCGTGCTGATCAACACCATGGAGACGCTGTCCGCCTGGTCCGCCGGCGATCCCGCCCTGCGTGCGTGGCTGGACCCCCAGCTCGAGCGCCTGGCCGGCGATCCGCGGACGTCGGTCGCCGAGAGGGCACGGAACCTCACCGCCCGGGCCAGGGGCGACCGGATGCCGTCCGGTGCTCCGTCACCGGACGGCGCCCTGCGGGTCGCGGTCAGCGCGTCTCGGCGAGGGCCTCGTTGAGGGCCGTCCTGACACGCTTCTCGGACACCGAGTAGGCGGTGCCGAGGTCCTGCGCGAACAGGCTCACCCGCAGTTCCTCGATCATCCAGCGGACCCGGGCCAGGGACGCCGGCCGGTGCCGTCCTGCAGCGAGGGACGCGACGGCGTCGTCGTACTCGTCCTCGAGCCGCTGGACGACCGCCGTCCCGAGGCCGTCGCGCTGCACGTTGGTCGGCAGCTTCTCGAGCCGCACCTCGACGGCCCGCAGATAGCGCGGGAGGTGCGCCAGCTGGGCGTAGCCCGTGGCCGCGACGAAGCCGGGTCGCACGAGGTGCTCGAGCTGGCTCCGGACGTCGTTCAGGGCCGTGATCAGTGCCAGGCTCGTGGTCCCCTTGAGCTGCTTCTGGATGCGCCGGTTGCTGGCGAGCACCTTCTCCACTGTCGCGGTCACGATGAAGACCGTGTCGATGAGCTCCGCGCGGACCTCCTCGTACAGCCGGTTGAACGCCTCCTCGGTCCAGGGCAGCTGCTCCGGGACGAGCTTGTCGATCGCCGCGAGCGAGCAGTCCCGGATGAGCTCGGCGACACTGCCGTGCGGGTTCTGGCTGAAGGTGAGCTTCTCGGTGTTGCTGAGGTGCTCCAGGACGTACTTCGCCGGGCTCGGGATGCGCAGGGACAGGAGCCGGATGATCCCGGCCCGCATCGCCGTCGACTGCTCGCCGGCGGTCGGGAACACCCGCAGGCCCACCGAGGTTCCCTCGTCGACGACGGCGGGGAACCCCGTGACACGGTGCCCGGCGACCGTGCGGGACACCTCGCGCTCGATGTCCCCGAAGACCCAGGTGCTCTCGCCCGTCCGCTCGGCGACCGCGGGCGCCTCCGCCACGGCCACCGCTCCGTGGGGCAGGGCGGCGCCCTGCTCGGCCTGCCCGCCCGCCGCGGTGTCCGCTGCGTGCGTCCGCCCGGAGCCGCGGCCTGCCGGCTCGGTCCGCGTGCCGTTCCGGCCGGCGGGACCGGCGGACGCCTTCCCGCGGCCCCCGCGGCGCGGACCGCCCGCCGGGCGGGTGCTCCCGGGCGTCGCTCCGAGGGATTCCGCGATCGCGCGGCTGACCGCCGGTGCCAGGGCCTCCTTGAGCGCCTCCAGGTCGCGGGACTCGTCGAGCACGCGACCGCCGGCGTCGACGATCCGGAACATCATGAGCAGGTGCGGCGGCACCGCGGACCAGGTCCACGACCCGGGCGGGATGACATGGCCCCGCAGGCGGCGCAGGGCGAGCTCGAGGGACGCCTCGAGGTCGTCCTGCGCGGGATCGAAGTCGGCCGCGAGGGCGGCGACGGCGCTCCGGGCGACGTCCGGCGCGGGCACGAAGTTCTTCCGCACCTGCTTCGGCAGCGACTTGATGAGCGAGGTGACGAGTTCCACGCGCTGGCCGGGGATCTGCCAGCGGAACGGCTTCGGGTCCAGCTGGTTCAGGAACAGGACGGGGATGGTCACGGTCACGCCGTCGTGCGCGCCCGGGGTGAGGGGTGAGAACTCGTAGGCCAGGGGCAGCTCGAAGCCCGCCTGGTGCCAGGTACTGGGGAAGGCCGTCTCGTCGAGCTCCGCCGCGTCCTCGCTGAGGAGCTGCTCCGGGTCGAAGTCGAGCAGGTCGGGCTGCTCGTGGCGTGCCTGCTTCCACCAGGAGTCGAAGTGCCGCTCGGAGACGACGTCCGGGCCGATCCGCTGGTCGTAGAACTCGAACAGGGTCTCGTCGTCGACCCGCAGGTCCCGCCGTCGGAGCCGGTTCTCGAGTTCCTCCACCTCGGCGAGGCGGGCCTGATTGCGACTGAAGAAGGTGTGGTGGGTCTTCCAGTCGCCTTCGACGAGGGCGTGCCGGATGAACAGCTCGCGGGCCACCTCCCGATCGATCCGCCCGTAGTTGATGCGGCGTTGGGGCACGATCGGCACGCCGTAGAGCGTCACCTTCTCGTACGCCATGACCGAGCCCATCTTCCGGGACCAGTGCGGTTCGCTGTACGTGCGCTTCACCAGGTGCGGCGCCACCTGCTCGGCCCACAGGGGGTCGATGCGCGCCACGACGCGTGCCCAGAGCCGGGAGGTCTCCACGAGTTCGGCGGCCATGACCCAGTCCGGTGACTTCTTGAACAGCGCGGACCCGGGGAACACGGCGAAGCGGGTCCCGCGTGCGCCGGAGTACTCCCGCTTGCGCTGGTCGTAGAGGCCGATGTTGCCGAGCAGACCCGCGAGCAGGCTGATGTGGATCTGCTCATGGAGTCCCACGGGGTCCACGGGGCCAGCGGGCAGGGTGATGCCGAGCGGCTTCGCGAGCTGGCGCAGCTGCTGGAACAGGTCCTGCCACTCGCGCACGCGCAGGTAGTTGATGAATTCGGTGCGGCACAGTTTGCGGAACTGCGTGGACGAGAGTTCGTCCTGCTTCTCCTGCAGGTACCGCCACAGGTTGAGGTAGGCGGTGAAGTCCGAGTTCTCGTCCACGAAACGCTTGTGCTTCTCCGCGGCCTGCTGCTGCCTGGCCGGCTGGTCCGCCGACGGCCGCTCCCGCGGGTCCTGGATGGTCAGCGCCGCGGCGAGCACCATGACCTCCTTGACGGAGCCACGCGTCCCGGCCTCGACGATCATGCGCCCGAGGCGGGGATCCACGGGGAGCTGGGCGAGCTTGCGGCCCACCGGGGACAGGCCGCCGTCGTCCTTCAGCGCACCGAGCTCACGGAGCAGGGCGACGCCGTCGTTGATCGCCTTGGTCTCGGGGGGCTCGACGAACGGGAATTCCGCGATGTCCTTGGGGCTGCGGGTCACGCCCATGGCCGCCATCTGCAGGATGACCGCGGCGAGGCTGGTCCGCAGGATCTCCGGCTCGGTGAACGGCCGCCGCGACGCGTAGTCCTCCTCCGAGTAGAGGCGGATGGCGATGCCGTCGGACACCCGGCCGCTGCGGCCCGACCGCTGGTTCGCGGAGGCCTGGGAGACACGCTCGATCGGCAGCCGCTGCACCTTGGTGCGGTGCGAGTAGCGCGAGATGCGTGCGGTGCCGGTGTCGACGACGTACTTGATGCCGGGCACGGTGAGGGAGGTCTCCGCGACGTTCGTCGCGAGGATGATGCGGCGGTGGCTGCCGGTGGGGCGGAAGACGCGGTGCTGCTCCTCGAGGGAGAGCCTCGCGAAGAGGGGGAGGACCTCCGTGCCGCGCAGGCGGGTGGTGGACTGGATGCGTGCGCGGAGGGCGTCGGCGGCGTCGCGGATCTCGCGCTCGCCGGAGAAGAACACGAGGACGTCGCCGGGGGCTTCGAGGGACAGCTCGTCCACCGCGTCGCAGACGGCGTCGAGCGGATCGCGTTCCTCCTCGAGCTCGCTGTCCGCGCCGCCCTCGCCGTCGTCGAGCCCGCCCGGCGGCTGGTCCAGGGGCCGGTAGCGGATCTCGACCGGGTACGTGCGGCCCGAGACCTCGATGATGGGTGCGGGGGAGGTGTCCGCGACGGCGGCATCGGCGGCGAAGTGTGCGGCGAAGCGCTCGGGGTCGATGGTCGCCGAGGTGATGATGACCTTCAGGTCCGGGCGCTCGGGCAGGATCCGCTTGAGGTAGCCGAGGATGAAGTCGATGTTGAGGCTGCGCTCGTGGGCCTCGTCGATGATGATCGTGCTGTACTTGCGCAGCATCCTGTCGTGCTGGATCTCGGCGAGGAGGATGCCGTCCGTCATCAGCTTGATCTTCGTCCGGCGGCCCACCGACCCGGTGAAACGGACCTGGTAGCCCACCTCCTCGCCGAGCGGCACCTGCAGCTCCTCGGCGATGCGCTCGGCGACGGTGCGGGCCGCGAGGCGCCGGGGCTGGGTATGACCGATCAGCCCGTGCTCCGCCAGGCCGAGCTCGAGGCACATCTTGGGGATCTGCGTCGTCTTCCCGGACCCGGTCTCGCCGGCGATGATGGTGACCTGGTTGGCCGCGATGGCGGCCATGATGTCGGCCCGGCGTTCCGAGACGGGAAGATCCGCGGGGTAGGAAATAGTCAGTGGCATAGTTGCCTGCCAGTCTAGTTCCTCGCACCGGGCCGCAGGCGGGATGTTCACCGAGGGCCGGACTCCGGCCCTCCGCCGTCGTGCAGCATGCCCGGCGCCGCCGTCCCTGTGGCCTCGCCTGCGCGGCGGAGCCGGTCGGCGACGACGGCGGCGCGGTCACGCATCGCGGCCGGTTCGAGGACCTCGAAGTCGATGTCCCAGCTCGCCAGGTAGGCCAGCGGGAAGTCGAGGGAGTCGAAGCCCGCCCTCAGGAGCGTGTGGTGGTCGCCGTCGGCCTCGAGGGTGCCCGTGCTGGGCGGGACGTGCGCTGCCAGCTCCTCGAGCGGCGCGTGGAACCGGATCACGGCATCGTAGGAGAAGGGCGAGCGCGTGATGGACTCCTGCACGTAGACCGCGAGGTCGGGCGCGGGCAGCGGGCGCGGCACGAAGCGGTCCCGTGCCACCGGCACGCTCCGGCACCGGTCCACGCGGAACGTCCGCCAGTCCTCCCGGGTGCGGTCGAAGGCCACCAGGTACCACCGCCGGCCGGTGTCCACGAGCCGGTACGGTTCGACGACGCGCCGGGAGGACTCGCCGTCGTGCCGGTCGTAGCGGAACGCGACGCTGCGACGCTCGGTGATCGCCGCGGAGAGGGCGGTCAGGATCTCCGGGTCCACCGGGGTGCTCACCGCGGCCATGCGCGTCACCGCCGAGCGCAGTCCCGCGAACCGGGGCCTCAGCCGGGGCGGCAGGACCTGTTCGAGTTTGGTGAGCGCGCGCACCGAGGCTTCCCCCACGCCGGAGACCGGGCTGGCCGTCACCGCGGTCAGGCCGATCGCGACGGCGAGCGCCTCGTCGTCGTCGAGCAGGAGGGGCGGCAGCTGGGCCCCGGCGCCGAGCTGGTATCCGCCGGCTACCCCGGGGGAGGCGTTGATCGGGTAGCCGAGCGTGCGGAGCTTCCCGATGTCCCGCCGGACCGTCCGCTCCGTGACCGCCATGCGCTGCGCGAGGGCGGGTCCGGTCCACTCGCGCCGGAGCTGGAGGAGCGAGAGGAGCTGCAGCAGGCGCGCCGAGGTCTCGATCATGGGTCAACGGTACGGCGGAAAGCGGACGGGAGCTGTCCTGATTCAGGTCTCTTCCCCGGATGGTCCGCTGTGGTGCGTGTCAGGGGCCCGGGCGCCGGATGAGCCATCCCGCCCACGCGATCAGGGCCGCCACACCGGCCAGCACCGCGGGCAGGCTGGATCCGGCATCGCCCAGCAGGAGGGCGAGGACGGCCACCGGCTGCGCCACGGCCTGGATCCGGAGGAAGGACACGGCGAGCCGACGGAGCGCCGCGACGCTGACCCATCCCCGCAGGGGCAGGTGCAGGAGCAGGAGGTAGAGGATGAAGACGGCGTGCAGCCCGGCGACGACCACGAGGAGCCACGGGGACCCGGCGGGCACGTTCACCGCGTAGGCGACGACGAGCAGCAGCAGGGACAGGGCCACCACGCCGACCGACGGGAGTACCGCCGCGCCCACGGCCACCACGACGGGCAGGACGATCCACAGGGAGCCGCTCCAGGCGATGCTGCCGAGGAGAACGGCAAGGAGGGCGGTCGCGCTGCGCACCACCCACAGGGGTACGAGGCCCCGCCGGTCGGGCACGGCCGGCGAACCCGGAGTCCGGGCACCCCGTTGCAGGGTCATGGCGTCCTCCGGGCGGACCCCTGGCCCGTACGCCGCCCGGCCCGGCGCGCCAGCAGCCGGAATCCGGTCTCGAGGTCCGGCCCGAAAGGCGCACCGAGGCCGCCCGCCCGGTCGGGCTGTGGAGCGAGCCGTGCGGCCGGCTGCGCGTCGGCGGTCGCCCCGGCGATCACCGGGATGCCGTCGCCCTGCAGGTCCTCGAGCAGGAGGCGACGCCGCAGGAGCGTGAGCCGCACCGCCTCGGCCTGCGCCGCCGTCGTCTCCGTCCGGTCGAGCGGCAGCATGCAGTCGACCCCCGCCACCACATGCCCCTGCGCGTGCCAGAGCCGCAGCAGGCGTGCCGGCTCGCCGTCCAGGAAGGCGGAGAACACGACGACGACGGCGCCCTGCGGCGGCACGGGATCCCTCCGGCGCCGCCGCCGCGGCACCACCGCCGTGCCCGCGAGCCGGACCCGGATCTGTTCGAGATGCCGTGCTCCGGCTGCCGAGCGCAGGGCGCGCCGCGTGCCGGACAGGTCATCGACGCCCACGCGGTCACCGACGGAGAGGTAGGAGGCCGCGACCGTCGTGGCAGCCGTCCGTGCCACGTGCAGCGATCCGGCCGCCAGGCGTGGAGGAGCCGCAGCGAACCAGTCGGCGGTCGAGGACGGCAGATCGTGCGCCTGGTCGACGACGAGGACGACCGAGGCCTCCGCGTCCGCGAAGGTGCGCCGCACCATGAGCCGGTCCTGGTCGGCCGACCGGCGGGCCGTGGCACGCCAGTCGATCCTCCGCAACTGGTCTCCGGGTTGCAGGGGAGCGACGGACCGCAGCTCGCCGCCGTCGCCCGGGCGTCCCGAGCGATGCGTGCCGGCGAGGCCCACCAGCCGTCGGGAGACCGGGCGTGCGAGCGTCGCGCCGATCGGCGGCAGGATGCCCACGCGCACCGGTGGCGCGGCCACGAACGCGGACGGCCGGGCGAGGTCGGCACCGAAACTCGCGGCGCCGTAGGCGAGGACGTCCTGCTCACCGGAGGGCGGCGCGTCCACCAGCAGGGGGCACTCCTCTCCGGCCAGCAGGACGACGGCGTCCTGAGGGTACCCCGGGGCAGCCAGGGTGGTGACGACCAGGCGTCCCGGGTCCGGGGTGCCGCCGGCGTCCCTCGGGGCCAGCAGCAGGCGCAGGCGCGGGCCCCGGGTCTCGGTCCGCCGGTCCGCGGCGATGCGCACCTCGCACGCGCTCCCGGGTTGCGGCCCCGCGCGCCCGGCGAGCGCGAGGAAGGCGAGCGGTGCCGCGAGTGCCACGGTGTCCGGGCGGCCGGAGACCAGGCCCGCCACCACGCAGACGAACGTGATGATGACGGCGAGAGCCCAGACGGGGGACCGGACGGCGGCGGCCCTAGCCACGGGGCACGGTCGGCGGGGTGGGCACCTCGGCCAGCACGTCCCGCACCACCTTCTCCGTCGCCACGCCCTGCGCCCAGGCCGACGGCGTCAGCGTCAGCCGGTGCGCGAGGACGGCCGCTGCGCCCTCCTTCACGTCCTCCGGCAGCACGAAGGTGCGGCCGTCGAGGACCGCGAGCGCGCGGCCGAGCAGGACCAGCCCCTGCGACCCGCGGGGGGATGCGCCCACCTCGACCGCCGGATGGTTCCGCGTCGCGGCGGTGAGCCGGACCGCGTAGTCGATGACGTCGTCGTCCACGCCCACGGATTCGACGGCGGCCTGCAGGCGCAACAGTCCCTCGGCCGTGGTCACGCTCGCCACCCGCGTCTCGTCCTGCCGCCGCGCGATGCGTCGCGTGATGATGTCCTGCTCGCCGCCGGGGCCGGGGTAGCCGAAGCGCAGGCGGACCAGGAAGCGGTCCAGCTGCGCCTCGGGCAGCGGGTAGGTGCCCTCGAACTCGATGGGGTTGGAGGTGGCGAACACGTGGAAGGGGCGCCGGAGCGGCAGGGTGGTGCCTTCGGCGGACACCTGCGCCTCCGCCATGGCTTCGAGGAGCGCGGACTGGGTCTTCGGGGACGTCCTGTTGATCTCGTCGGCGAGGAAGAGGCCCGCGAAGATGGGGCCGGGCTTGAACTCGAACTCCCGGGTGGCCGGGTTGAAGATGGACGAGCCGGTCACGTCCGAGGGCAGGAGGTCCGGCGTGAACTGCAGGCGCCGGAAGTCGAGCCCCAACGCCTGGGCGAGGGTCTTGGCCGCAAGGGTCTTCCCGAGGCCGGGCAGGTCCTCGAACAGGACATGGCCACCCGCGAGCACGGCCGCGAGGGCCAGGCGCAGGGCGCCCTCGGCGCCGACGACGACCGTCCCCGCGCGGGCGAGGACCTCGCGGCCCACGCGAGCGGCATCGAGCCGATCCGCGCCCGGTGTGTCGGCAGGGCCGGTCAGGACCGCGCCGGGGTCCGCGGCGGCGCTCGACGGGGAGGAGCTCGGCTCGGTCATGGGGCCTCCAGGCGATGGATCGGCGGGTCGGTCTGCGGGGCGAGGACGATGCGCTCCAGTTCCGCGCCGAGCTCCCGGAGCTCGCGGTGGGTCAGCGCGGGCGGCCGGACCTCAGCGAGGAAGGCATCGAGCCCTTCACTGCGGGGCGTGCCGGGCCGCGCCGCCGCCACGGAGCGGGCAAGGCCGTGAACCTCGAGGACCGCGCGCATCCCGGGGTCCGTCGACGCGAGGGAGAACTCGAGCGACTGGACGTCCGCGAGGCCGCGCTCCGGCTCGGGCGGACGCGCCAGGACGATCCGCGGGACATCGACGGCCTCGAGGACACCGTTCGCGATGCCCGCAGCGCCTGCTGCGCCGACGAGGACGACGCCGTGGCGGGCGTCGAGCCCGAAGAACCAGACGGCGACGAGCGCGAGGCCGACGAGCACGACCGTGACGGCCCATGCGGACCGCTTCACGGCCGGACCCCCGGGTGCCGGGCGCGTGCGGCCAGGGACCGCGTCAGCTCGTCCACGCTCGCCACCGCCGTGTCCCGATCGGCGGGACCCAGGGGATCGGTGGAGCGACTCCGGCCTGCCTGCCCGAAGCGGGCGCGCTGGTACAGGTGGTTGAGGGTGGTCAGCGGCAGGGGAGGGACATCGAGGGTGGCAGCCAGGGCGGAGGCGAAGTCCGACGTCGTCTGCGAGGGCGTGCGGCCGGCGCCCGCCTCCGCGCACACGCGCTCGAGGTCGAGCCAGCACCGGATGATCGTGTCCGAGGTGGCGCCGCCGCTCACCAGCGCGGCATGCGACGTCGCCGCCCACGCCGGCAGCGTCACCGATGCGAGGGCGACGGTGCCGGCGTGGTCGAGATCGGCCTGCTCCAGGGGAGCCCCGCCGGGTCCGTGCCGGCCGCGGAAGCGCAGCAGGAACCGCGTCAGGAGGGCCAGCGCGAGCATGAGGAGGACAAGCGTGACCGCCGCCAGGGTGCCTCCGTCGACGACGATGCGCTCGCCGTCGGGCAGGGAGGAGGCCGTGACCGTCACGGTCGGGGCGGGGGACTCCGGCTGTCGGGGGGAGCTGACCGCCGGGTCCATCACGGGATCGGCGGAGAAGTCGCCGACGAAGGCTGCGGCGAGGACGACGAGGACCAGGACGACCAGGGTCAGGGCGGCGGAGGCGCGCGGCGGTCCGGCTGCTGTCCCCACGATCCCCCCGCCGGTCGGTGCCCGTGCGCACCCCGAGGCCCGCATCCTGTGGAGCCTACCAAAACAGAACCGCCGCCGGCCTGATGGCCGACGGCGGTGGATGTGCCCTCGATAGGATTCGAACCTACGACCTTCTGCTCCGGAGGCAGACGCTCTATCCCCTGAGCTACGAAGGCAGATACGGGAACTCCCGTACCCGTTAGGGACTCATCGAGCTTAGCAGGTGGCGCTTGTGTGGGAAAACGCCGGCGCGGGGAGCGGAGCGCCGGGCACTCGGGTCCGCGGAAGTGTCCGCCCGCGACCGGGGCGCCCCACGGTGATCCGCGCCAGCGGTCAGAGTGTGATGGCGACCTTGCCGCGGACCTTCCCGGCGTGCAGGTAGCGGATGGCGTCCGGAGCCTCTTCCAGGGGAAAGGTACGCTCGAGCGGCGCGCGCAGCCGGCCCGCCTCGACGAACCCCGTGAGGGCGGCGAGATCGTCGCGGCTTGTGACGGCCATGAGACCCCGGAGTTTCTGACGGGTGACGAGCGACAGGGCCGGTGCGCCGACCATGGCCCGCTCGAAGCCGCCCAGCAGTCCACGGCCGCCCTCCCCGCCGACGAGGACGAGCGTTCCATCGGGGGCGAGGGCCCGCCGCAGCTTCCGCAGCGGGCGGTTGCCGCCGGTGTCGAGGATGAGGTCGAAGCGGCGTGTGCCGTCCACCGGGTCCTGCCGGGTGTAGTCCAGCACCTCGTCAGCGCCGAGGCCGCGGACGAAGTCGAGCTTGCCTGTGCTCGCTACTCCCGTGACGTGGGCGCCGGACGCCTTCGCCAACTGTGCCGCGAATGATCCGACGCCGCCCGAAGCGCCGAGCACGAGCACGCGCGTGCCCGCTGCCACGCCACCCCTGCGGAGACCCTGGAGCGCGGTGCAGCCGGAGATCGGGAGGACCGCCGCCTCGGCGAAGCTCAACCCTGCAGGCTTGGGCGCCAGCCCTTTCTCCGACGAGGCGAGCGCGAAGTCGGCGAAGCTGCCGGATGCGACGCCGAAGACCTCGTCGCCCGGGGCGAACCGAGTGACCTCGGGGCCCACCGCTTCGACGATGCCCGCGACATCCGCCCCGCGGGTGCGCTGCCGCGGCCTGCGGACGCCGAAGGCAGGTCGCACCCCGATGGGCCGGCCCGCCATGATGTGCCACACACTGGGATCGACGCCCGCCGCGCGGACGCGGATGAGGACCTGGTGGCGCCCGGGCTCCGGCCGCTCGACCTCCTCGAGGCGCAGCACGTCCGCGTCTCCGTATTCGTCCTGCACGATCGCCCTCATGTGGATGCTCCTTCGTCGGTGTCCGGGTACTGGAAGACGGCGTCGAGTCCGACGCCGAAGACTCGCGCGATCTGGAACGCGAGCTCGAGTGTGGGGGAGTAGCGGCCCTGCTCGATGGCGATCACGGTCTGGCGGGTGACGCCGATCCGGTCTGCGAGCTCGGCCTGGGTCATCTCGCCGTGCGTGGCGCGCAGGGCGCGGATCCTGTTGCGGACGCGGGTGGGCTTCACCATTCCGGCAGCCCCCGCCGGTAGCCGACGACCTTGGTGATCGATCCGAGGACCGCGGACAGCACGAACCCCAGGTAGATGACGTTCGCGATCCAAAAGGAGTCCGCCTCGAGCATCGCGAGCAACAGCGCCGAGACAGCGCCGAGGATGACGAACGACTGGCCGACCTGGTCACCGAATCGCGCGATCTGCCGGTCCCGCTGGTCGACGCGCCCGGCATCCCGTCGGAACATACCGGAGACGATGCCGACAAGGATGTTGATCACGATGCCGGCGACGATCCCGCCCACGATGGTCCAGAGCATGATCGGCGCGTAAGGGCGCTCCGTCAGTGCGCCGAAGCCGCTGCCGAGCAGCAGGCGGAGGTAGACCGCGTACCCGAGCACCGCGACCATTCCGAGAATCCACGCGTTCTTCTCCTGCGCTGACACGGCCACTCCCTTGTAAAACATTATTGACACGCACAAGCTATGCCTGCCTCGGGGATGTGTCAAGGATCTTTTACATGATCGGGTGGTCGGGCCCCTGTGACACGACGCCGGCCGTCAGGACAAAGCCACTCGCCAGGAGGGCGGCGACGTCGAACGCGGAGTGGTGCTGCACCGATTGCCGAGAGGGATGGTCTGCGCCGTTGCGGGAGTCGATCTCGAGCGATCTCTGCCGGCGGTCAGATGAGGGAGAGGACGAAGGAGAGGACGAAGCCGGCGGCGGTGCTCATGGCAACTGCGGGTCCGCCGTGCTCGTAGGCTTCGGGCATGAGGGTGTCGGCCAGAGATGCGATCACAGCGCCGGCGGCGAAGGCCAGGGGCAGGGAAATGGCTTCCGGGTCTGCCCCGGACAGGGGGCCGGCGCCGATCACGACGGCCAGGACCAGCAACACCGCGCAGGCGCCCCACAGTCCGAGGATGCGTCCCGTCGACCTGCCCTGGGCGCGCATGGATGATGCTCCTACGAGAGCTTCGGGGAGGTTGGACACGAAGATCGCGGCCAGCAGAGCCAGTCCGCCGGTTCCTCCGCCGAGGGCGACGCCCAGCGCCACATTCTCGGGCACGCCGTCGAGTGTGACAGCGGCCAGAAGAGCGAGACCTGCTGCGCCGCGCGTCGATGCCTTGGAGGATGTCTCCCCAGTCGCCGCGGCGTCGGTGTCCAGTTTGGCGCTGCCCTGATAGTCGTCTGCGGCCTCCGGTTCGGGACCGGCCTGGGCCCACCGGTCGAGGAGTGCGCTGAGAACGGTGAAGACCAGGGCGCCCGCGAGCAGGCCAAGCGCTGCCCGCCAGATCCCGCCCTGTTCGAAGGCGTCCTCGAACAGCTCGAACGCCAGCGCGGTGATGAGAGACCCCGCCGCGAAGGACAGAAGGATCGCCAGCACCCGTTTGGGCAGATCGAACCGGACCCCGATCACTGCTCCGATGATCAGCGCACTGGAAGCCACCACACCGAACATCAGCGACATCATCATGGGCCCAGTATAGGAATCCGTGCCACGGGGTGAAGGAGTGCGGCGACAAATGCATCGGGTGCTCAGTCAGGTGCTCGGTCAACTGCTCCAAGGACGGCCTCATCGGATTCGCCCACCACGAACCGCTCCAGCTCCGATACGCATCCTGTTCCTCAGGCGGCTGTTCAATGGGATTGCGGAAGTATTCGTGAGGTACTGGGATGAGTCCCAGCCGCTGACGGGCAGTGTCGCGGGCGAGCGGGATACCTTTATCGGAACAGTGGAAGGACGGATTGATGGTCGCGAATGCACTCGGGGTGGTGGTGACAGGGATGGGGGCCATGACTCCTGTCGGAGAGACGGTCGCCCGAACCTGGGACAGCCTCATCGAGGGTCGGTCCGGCATCGCGGTCCTGGACCAGCCATGGGCGCAGGAGCTGCCGGTACGGGTTGCCGGTCTTGTTGCTGCCGATCCCGCGGCATCGCTCTCCACCAGGGAGTATCGGCGGATGGATCGGTGCGGGCATTTCGCACTGGTCGCATCAAGGGAGGCATGGCACCAGGCCGGCAAGCCGGCCGTCGAGCCGGACAGGCTCGCCGTGGTCATCGGGTCCGGTTACGGAGGTCTGGGTACGGTGTTGTCCCAGGTCCGGACCTTGGATGCCCAAGGCTCGCGTCGAGTGTCTCCGCATACGTTGACGCAGATCATGGCCAATGGTCCGTCGGCGTGGGTGTCCATCGATATCGGCGCGCAGGGAGGCGCCCGGACGCCGGTGAGTGCCTGTGCCTCCGGGGCCGAAGCGATTGCCCAGGGCGTCGAGATGATCATGTCGGGGGCGGTCGACGTCGTCGTGGCCGGGGGAGTGGATGCCTGCGTGAACGAATTGGCGATCAGCGGTTTCGCCCAGCTCCGGGCTCTGTCCACGAGTGAAGGGGATCCGGCGGGTGCTTCGCGGCCTTTTGATCGGGACCGGAACGGGTTCGTGATCGCCGAGGGTGCCGGCGTCGTCGTCCTCGAGCGGGAGGACTTCGCCCGGGCGCGGGGAGCAGAGATCCTGGGGCGGATCGCAGGGGCCGCCGTCACCTCTGATGCAGGGGATATTGTGGCCGCGGATCAAGCCATCCAACACCGGGTCATGCAAAAAGCTCTTGCGATGGCAGGGCTGACAGGGTCGGATATCGACTTCGTCCACGCGCACGCCACGTCCACCCCCATCGGTGACCTGGTCGAAGCCGGTGCGATCACTGCGGTGGTCGGCAATGATGTGCCTGTCACCTCGACCAAGTCCCTGACCGGTCACCTGCTAGGAGGAGCCGGAACGCTCGGCGCCATTGTGGCCATCGAGGCCCTTCGGACAGGACAGCTTCCCGGCACGCTCAACTACGAGAATCCCGACCCGAAGATCCATCTGAACATCATCAATATGACGACGGGATGTGCAGCCTCGAAAGCTGCCATCACCAACGCCTTCGGATTCGGCGGCCACAGCGCCGCCCTCATCATCACCGCTGCCTGACGGACTCCTCCTGGAGGGCGGTGTCCCGCCGCCCTCCAGTCGCTCCAGCACGCAGCTGTGGCACGAAGAAGAGCACGCAGATACGGCTCCGGTCCGAGCGACAGCTCGAGGGCCTGATCGACCTTCGGCGCGTAGCAGCAACAGCGATGGTGATGCCTGCAGATGTCAAGACCCCAGTAGGTTGCTCAGCCTGTGAAGCAAAGCAGCCTTACTATCAGTATGCTTAGGTTGTGTACGTGGAGGCTTGCCTCTGCGAAGGAGTTATGACGAGGCTCTTTCAACGCCTGAAGGCGGGCGAACAATCAACCGCGCGCTGCCGCGGCCTTCCACTTCGGACCCTCCGACGCTATGTCGGAGGCGCAGTTCGGAGAAGGTTCCCACGAAGCGGCACGTGTATGACTGAGACGAAAGAAGATCTGACATGGCAGAGAACAACACTTCCGGGGCGAGTACCCCCAAGAGCCGCAGGAACGACGTCGTCGCTGCGGAGAAGGAACGCTTCGGCGGCATCAAGTGGGGCTCGGCGTTCTTCGGCTGGCTCACCGCCATCGGACTGACCGTCCTGCTCAGCGCGCTCGCCACCGCAGTCGGTGCAGGTGTAGGGGCCGCGAACACCAGCGGCGCCTCGGACGCCGCGAACCAGGCTACGCAGAACGCGGAGACCCTCGGCATCGTCAGCGGGATCGTCCTCGCGATCATCCTGTTCGTCGCCTACTACTGCGGCGGGTACGTCGCCGGGCGCATGGCCCGCTTCGACGGTGTGAAGCAGGGCGTCGCCGTGTGGGTATGGGGCATCATCATCGCGATCATCGTCGCGATCCTCGCCGCCATCGCCGGCGACCAGTTCAACGTCCTCTCGAGCATCGGCGGCGCACCGCAGATCCCCGTCGACGGCAGCCTGCTCACCGCCAGCGGCCTCATCGCCCTCGCGATCGCCGTCCTGGTCCCCCTGATCGGGGCCATTCTCGGCGGAAAGGCCGGCATGCGCTTCCACCGCAAGGTCGACCAGGTCGGCATCGACCACCAGACCGGTATCACCCACTAACACCGGCCTCCGGCACCGCCCCAGCAACACATCAGCAGGACCAGCGACATCGACCGGCCCCGCACGGGTCCGGTTCCACATCAGTCATTGCCTCACGTAGATCGGAGGAAGCCGGGTATCACTCCCGGTGTCCTCCGGAAGGAGATCTCATGATCACGCAGAACGACATCGACACCATCCTCTCCGGCCGCGGCCACGTCCTGGACTCCCACGGATCCAAGATCGGATCGGTGGGCCAGGTGTACCTGGATGACCAGACGCAGGACCCGAGCTGGGTCACCGTCAAGACCGGCCTGTTCGGCACCTCGGAGTCCTTCGCGCCCCTGCAGGGAGCGAACGTCAACGGCAACGATGTGACCATCGGGTACACGAAGGATCAGGTCAAGGACGCGCCCCGCATCGAATCCGACGGAGACCTCAGCCCCGAAGAAGAGAACCGCCTCTACCGTCACTACGGCCTCTCCGGACACACCACCGGTACGCCTGCCGGGACCACGGGCACGTCCGGCGGCGACTTCCTCGACAGTGACACCACCTCGGGCACCACGAGAGGGACTGCCGGTTACGAGGCGGGGTACCAGGCCGGCGACGAGCGTCACGACCGCTCGGGCACCACGGTCGGTCATGACACCTCCGGCCCCACCACCGATGACGCGATGACCCGCTCGGAGGAGCAGCTCCACGTGGGTACCGAGCGGCGCGAAGCCGGCCGTGCCCGTCTGCGCAAGTACGTCGTCACGGAGAACGTCACCAAGACTGTTCCCGTCACGCACGAAGAGGTTCGCATCGAGCGTGAGCCCATCACCGACGCCAACCGGGGTGACGCCCTCGACGGCCCGTCGATCAGCGAAGAGGAACACGAAGTCGTCCTCCACGCCGAGCGTCCCGTGGTCGAGAAGGAAGCCGTTCCGGTCGAGCGCGTGCGCCTCGACAAGGAAACCGTCACCGCCCAGGAAACCGTCACCGAAGAGGTCCGCAAGGAAAAGATCGAGATCCTCGACGCCGACGGCACCGACGTCGGCGACACCACCGACGGCACGGGCCGTCGCACACAGTAGGGTCAACGGCGGGTAGATCCGCCGGCACCACCAGCTACACGGAGGGGCGCTGCCTAGGCAGCGCCCCTCCTCATTGTCCAGGAGTTCCACCGTAGGACCGATGCTGACGGGCGTCGGGGTGGGCATTTCGACAGTCCTACATCAGCCACGCGGTAGGAACCTCACGGCCGCCCCGCCGAACTGCCAGGTCAGGTCTTCAAGCCCCGCGCCCGCGTGGGGTCACCCCGGGTGGGTGACGCGCCGCTCGGCACCGGCACACAGGATGTGACTGCGGCGGCCTGTCGGATCGCCCGACACTGAGAAAACGGGGGCCTTCAGCCTGGCTGAGACGGTCCCGGGAAAGCATTTGCAAAGGAGCCTCCGATGTCGAGATCAGGCCCGGGCCTTGCTGGAGTCGTCGCACTCGGGGTAGCTGTCGCAGTGCTCACGGGCTGCAATACGTCGACCCCCGGCACGTCGACCCCCGGCACCTCGATCCCCAGCACAAGCGCCAGCAGTAGGGCGCCGGAGAACGTCTCGGAGGTGTGCACGGCAGCGAGCGACTTTGCTGCAGCCCTGACAGCTTTCAAACAGACACTCACGCCGGGTGTCACCGTGGAACAGCTCGATGCGGCGCGGGATGAGGTCGTGACAACCTACGGCGACCTGATCGATGCGAGTCAGGACGTCGCGGAGGACCAGGTGGGCGCTGTGCGGACGGCCAAGGATGAGTTGGTTCGAGCCGTCGAGGCCGTTCCCGACGATGCCACCCTGAGTCAGGCGATCGCCTCCCTGCGGGATGAAGCCGCCGACGTCCAGGCCACGGTCAGTGATCTGCAGGCGGAGGCCACGTGTTGAGTGTGCAGAAGTCACGGGCCGGCTCCGGGCTTGTTCTGGCCGTCCTGGCGTCCGGCCAGTTCCTGATGACTCTCGACAGTTCCGTGATGAACGTCTCGATGGCCGCGGTGGCCGCGGACCTTGGGACGACGATCACCGGCATCCAAACCGCTATCACCCTGTACACCCTGGTCATGGCGTCGCTGATGATCACCGGCGGCAAGGTGGGGACCATCATGGGCCGTCGGCGTGCTTTCGCGCTGGGTCTGATCATCTATGCCGCAGGTTCACTGACGACGGCGCTTGCGCCGAACCTGGGAGTGCTGCTCGTCGGCTGGTCCCTTCTGGAGGGTATAGGGGCTGCATTGATCATGCCCGCGATCGTGTCGCTCGTCGCGGCCAACTTCCCGCCGGAACGCCGAGCCGGGGCATACGGACTGGTGGCCGCTGCAGGGGCCATGGCGGTCGCCGCAGGTCCTCTCATCGGTGGCGCCGTGACCACGTTCGCATCGTGGCGTTATGTTTTCGTCGGCGAGGTGATCATCGTCCTGGCGATCCTGCTGGTTCTGCGCAAGGTCGAGGACGTCCCTGCGGCCAAGGTCCGGCTCGATTTCGTAGGATCCGCATTGTCGATCGTGGGACTGGCCATGGTTGTCTATGCCGTGCTGCGTTCGGGTGAGTGGGGATGGGTGCAGTCGAAGCCCGGCGCGCCGACGGTTCTGGGTCTGTCCCCTGTGGTGTGGCTGATGATCGGCGGGCTGCTCGTCCTTTATGTGTTCCTGCGGAGAACAACGCATCTTGCCGCAGTGGGCGGCGAGCCGCTGATCGACCCCGGACTGTTCCGGAACGAGCGCCTCACCGGGGGGCTCAGTATATTCTTCGCTCAATTCCTCGTGCAGGCCGGCGTATTCTTCACCATTCCGCTGTTCCTGTCGGTGGTGTTGGAACTGAGCGCTCTGGAGACCGGGATCCGGATTTTCCCGCTGTCCGTGGCGCTGATTCTGGCCGCGGCAGGAATCCCGAAGGTGTGGCCCCGTGCGAACCCGCGCCGTGTCATCCGCCTGGGTCTGATGTTGATGATCGTCGGCATTCTCATCCTCGTGGGAGGTATGGATCCAGGGGCGGATGCGGGCATCGTCGCAATCCCGATGCTGCTGATGGGCTTCGGATTGGGGGCGCTGTCGTCGCAGCTGGGCGCCATCACGGTTTCGGCGGTCCCGGACTCCCAGAGCGCGGAGGTCGGCGGGCTGCAGAATACGGCCACCAACCTCGGGGCCTCCCTGGGTACCGCGCTGATCGGGTCGGTACTCATCGCGACCCTGAGTACCTCGTTCATGGCCGGCATCCAGAATAATCCCGCGGTTCCGAGTTCGGTGCAGGAGGAAGCATCGGTCCAGCTGGCCAGTGGTATCCCGTTCATCTCCGATACGCAGCTCCAGGAAGCGCTGGACAACGCCGACATCGACCCGGAAGCCGCTGATGCCATCATGGCGGTCAACTCGGACTCGCGGCTGGAAGCACTGCGGGTGGCACTGGCTCTGGCCGCACTGCTGGCGACCGCCGCCCTGTTCCTCACCGGACGGCTCCCCGAAGAGGCCGTCGGAGCACCGGACGAAACCCCACACGGTGCGGAGCCCACGGAACCCGCGGAGTCCCGCTAGGTTTCCCACGGCGACCAATGAGCCGTCATCAGTCCCACGAAGAAGCCGTCGAAGGCGGCGATGGATCGTTGGGATCCACCCGTCCTTTCAGGGACGTATGGCCCTAGCAGGCACGGCTGGCAGGGGATGAAGCTGACATTTGGTGTCATCACGAATTCATGAAGAGCCACTTGGATGGCGTGAAAGGCGGCCCGGATGCAGGCGATAAGGCTCAGCAGGTGAAGGACGTCACGGTATTCCTCCTCGATGACCACGAACTGGTGCGGCGGGGGCTGCGAGAACTGTTGGAGACCGAGGGGTGTGTGATTGTCGGGGAAACCGGTTCCGCCGAGGAAGCCACGCGCCGGATCCCGGCCCTGTCACCGGACGTCTCGATCCTGGATGTGAGGCTCCCGGATGGAACGGGGATCGAGGTATGCCGGAATGTGCGCTCCATCAACCCTTCCCTCTCCTGCGTCATTCTGACCAGTTACGACGATCGCCAGGCCGTGCGCGGGGCGGTACTCGCCGGTGCCGCGGGGTACATCCTGAAGGAGATTCTCGGCTCGGATCTGGTCGGGAAAGTCCTCCGGGCCGCCGCGGGTGAGTCCCTGTTCGAGCCCGGCATGAAGGAGCGCATCATTGCCGGGCTGAACGATCCACCGGAGGAAGATGCCCGCCTCGCCCGCCTGACGACGCAGGAAAGGAAGATCCTGACCCTGATCGGGAAGGGGCTGTCCAACCGGGAAATCGCCGGCGAACTGTTCCTGGCCGAGAAAACCATCAAGAACCATGTGTCCTCGATCCTGGCGAAACTGGGCTTCCAGCGGCGGACCCAGGCTGCCGTCTACATTTCCACATCGGTCGAGCCCTTGCCCAGCTAGCTACGCAGGGGCACAGCGAGCACGACCTCGGTCCTGGACCGAGCGCCCCCGAGATCGACAGGGTGCACTGCAGAGTTCCGATCGGAGACGCGTGCGAAAAGGACGCATGAAGGGGTTGGACATGTTGCGTCGGGCACGTCGCAACGCCACTTGGTCGAGTACATTCCGACGCCACACATCTGTCGTGGTCGGGGCCTGTGACATTGAGGTCGGGTGTGGTCGTTCTGCATTGGATGCGTCCGGGAGTCCAGGTGCGCTGCATCCAATGGGTGGTGCGCTTGGCCTTCGAGATCGAAGTCGAGGTCGAGCCATTCGGGACCGGTAAGTTCCTGCTAGGTCGAGGTGATCCGGGCGGTGGGCAGTGCTGCGGCCATGGTGAAGATTGTCCGCAAGAGGATCTCGAGCCGTGCAGCACCGGCGTCGAGCGAACTGGATCGCAGGTCCGCGGAGTCCTGCATTCATCGAGTCGGTTGCGTTGGGCGGGAAATCGGACTCCAATAGTGCGATGACCAACGAGCCCGGCACGACTACATCAGGTGCACCAAGTGGATTGAAGCGGGCGATCGGAGCCCCGCTGCTGTTCGCGTTCATCGTGGGAGACACCCTCGGTGCCGGCATCTACACCCTGGTGGGCACCATGGCGGCTGACATCGGGGGTGCGATCTGGATACCGCTGCTTATCGCACTGGTCGTAGCACTGCTCACTGCCGGGACATACGCGGAACTCATCACAAAGTACCCGCACGCGGGAGGAGCCGCACGCTACGTCGACCGGGCCTTCGGCATTCCCTATCTGTCTTTCCTCGTGGGCTTCCTCATGATGGCCTCGGGCATCACCACGGCCGCTGCCCTCGCGAATGCCTTCGCCGGCGACTACCTGACAGCGCTCATCGATGTGCCGGCCGCTCCCGCAGCGGTGGTGTTCATCATCCTGTTGACCTTGATCAATCTTCGCGGCGTCCGGGAGTCCCTCACCGCGAACCTCATCGCGTCGATCATTGAGGTGACCGGCCTCGTGCTCGTCATCGTCGTTGCCGCCATCGTGCTCGCCAGCGGTAACGGTGAACCATCCCGGCTGCTCGAGTTCGCGCCGGACGTACCACCGCTCCAGGGCGCGTTCGCCGCATCGATCGTCGCGTTCTTCTCCTTCCTCGGCTTCGAGGCAGCCGCCAACATGGCTGAGGAGGTCCGTAACCCCTCCAGGGCTTATCCTCGCGCCCTCTTCGGCGCCATCGGCACCGCGGCCGTCGTCTATCTCCTCATCGCCCTCGGCGCGGTCATCGTCCTGCCCCCGGCCGACCTCGCCGAATCCACCGGCCCGCTGCTCGACGTCGTCGCCGCCAGCGGGGTGGGGATTCCGCTCGGACTGTTCAGCCTGATCGCCCTGATCGCCATCGCGAACGGTGCGCTGCTGTTCATGGTCATGGCCAGCCGCGTCGGCTACGGACTGGCAGAAGCAGAACTCCTCCCGCGCGCATTCGGTCGTGTGCTGCCGGGACGCCGCACCCCATGGGTCTCGATCGTCGTCGTCGCCGCGTTGACCATCGCACTGACCCTCACCGGAAACCTCTCGACACTGGCCGAGACGACCGTGCTGTTACTGCTCCTGGTGTTCCTCTCGGCCAACGTCAGTGTCCTCGTCCTCAAGAAGGACAAGGTCGACCACGACCACTTCACAGCCCCGCGGGTCGTGCCGGTACTCGCGATCATCGCCAGCATCGCACTTCTCACGCAGCAGACCGGGATCGTCTGGCTCGGCGCCGTCGCCTACATCATCGTCGGGTCCCTGCTGTTCCTCGCCGCGCGCGCCGGACGCAAACGCGAAGACCGCGCCCGCGCCAGCTGACCACCAGCCCCGCTGCTGGAACCGATCAGACCTACTCAGGGCACCGAACCATGAACCAAAAGGCCCGGGCTCGGGTTCCCAAGCGCCGGACAGCAGCCCGCAACGTCAACCCGCCGGCGTCGGAAGTACAGACAGCCACGAGAAGGAAGTGACACTGATGAGTGCGGATACCAGCAAGAGCAGCACCAACTCGGGTGGTTTCTCGGAGGAGGAGCGGACTGCCATGACAGAGCGTGCCGCCGAACTCAGGAAAGAAGCAAGCCGAACACGCGGTGGTAAAGCAGCTGCCGAGGAGCTGGAGGTGTTGTCGAAGATCGCTGGGATGGAGATGCCCGACCGCGCCGCAGCGGAGCGCATCCACGCCATCGTCACCACCCATGCCCCCGAGCTGTCACCGAAGCTCTGGTACGGTCAGCCCGCTTACGCGCGCAAGGGGAAAGTGGTGTGTTTCTTCAGGAGTGGGCACACCGACAGCGAACGGTACTCGACCTTCGGCTTCTCGACCGAGGCCCGCCTCGACGATGACTCCGGACTCTGGCCCACTTCCTACGCAGTGAACGAGCTGACCAACGAGGCCGAGATGGCGATCATTGCCCTCGTCAAGAACGCGGTGCGCTGAACCGTCGGCGCACCGGTCCTACTTCTCAGGAGTGGTCTGGCGTGAGTGCTGATCATCCGGAGCTGCTCGTAGAGGCAGGGCTCTTGGTATTTCCCCGGCGCCTCCCGCCCAGGCCTAAACTTGAGGTACTGAGTGTCCATCTGGAGATATTCCGGTTCTTCAGTGGTGTTTCAAGGAGCACGGGCACGTTTCGTTTCCGGTCGCACGTGTAAGCAGGTCTGGCTATGACCGCACAGGCTCAACAGCGCAGCGCACGGTTCGCCGCCGACGCCGCGGAACTGACCGTGCAGGAGCTCTGGCTGCACTACTTCAGCATCGGGGGCAACGTCCGGGCCTTCGAGCTCGATGCCTATCTCAACGGCGTCTATCCGCTTCCGGTGGGGGACCGTAACCTCGTAGCCCTTGCGCTGAACGAGTTGATCGACGATCTGCCGCAACGGCCCAGGGCCGTCTTCGACGACGATGTGGTATCTCCCTAGCCCCTACGAGACCGGGCGTCATGGCCGGCCCAGCCGTGGCTTGCGGGTCCCTCTGACGGCCGGCTACCTGATCATTGGCCGGCCGTCACGCCCTGCCCGTCATCCCCATGAGGTCTGCTCAGGTAGCGTACGTGCCGATTGTGCTCTCGAGAGGAAGGGTCATGCTTCAAAACGTGTTGTGCACACTGAATCTGCGCCATCTCTGGCACATCGAATCTACCGACGACGGCAGTCGTTACAGGCGTTGCGGGCACTGCGGGAAGTACGACCGCGACAGAGACAGCAGTGGCTTCATGCATTGAACAGTTCCGTTGGAGGCCTCCTGTGAGGCGCCGGTCCGGCAGCGCTCTGCGCCCGGGTGGAACAGCGCGCAGCGCAGGCAGGCTGCAACAAGCTCCACCCCGCCGTCTGCACCGAGAACCCCGCTTGGCCCGATGGCTCTGCCAACACTTAGGCGTGCGTGGGCCGATCAACACCACAGCGGTCTCGTTCTTCCGTGGTAGACAAGGATCATCTCATCGATGGAGGACCACTCGTGACTCATGCGAAGCAGCACCTATTGACCGATCCGGCGTCACCGGTTTTCGGCATCACATCGACGGCGATCATGGGGAGTCTTACCCTCATCGATCCATCCAAGCTGGACGACCAGCAGCGCCGCGCTGTCCACGTCGCGACCGCTGCTGTCACCGGCCTGTACATCGGCGTCACGGTCGGTGGCAGGCGGTCACTGTTGCGAGCACTTGCGGGGCTTGCGGCAGCAGCCGCCGCCCTTCGCTTTGCTGATGTCGGAGATGTGATCGATGCCCGTCTCGAGGAGAAACTTCGGCGGGCCGGCACGCGGTACCCGCGCCGGTGGATGGCAGCAGGCACCGCAGCATTCACCTTCGCTGGTTTCCTCGGTGACCGTGCTGCAGCCAGGAGGGAGCAGTTCATGGCGATGCTGGACGATGAACCTGAGCAGGTGAGGTCGCTGGACCCGCGCATTCGAGGCCTCATCGAAGGCATGCTCGATGCGACCGAAACGGCGGGAGTTCGCGAGCTCCGCGCGCAGCTGGCCGTCGCGCACGAGGTCCACTGGGCCGACGAATTCACCTCGACCGTGTACTTCGAAGTCCCAGCCGACGTGCCGCGCGCAGTACCACATGACCAGGTCTTCCCGGTGCGCGCTCAATTCGTCGGACCGGAAGGTGCGCCGCATCAGGTCCTCCTGCAGCTTTCCGCCGGCCGGTTGGATCACCTGACTGCAGAAGCGTCCGACCAGGAGACCGTCGAGTTCGTCGAAAGTCTCCTGTCGGAATGGCCCGATCCTTCCAAGGTCGTTTACGTCATGGACAGCGCGGACGGGACGAACTCACCGATCGGTTCGTGACGCGATGTCGTCCGAGCCGGCTTCGCCGCGGAACTCGGTGAGCGGCCCGCAGCGGCCGTCACGTTGTCGGACTTCTCCTTCGACGAGGAAGAGATCCTGACCTGATCGAGTCCGCCGCGGAGCAGTTACGGCAGGACGCGGGATGCTCCTGCTGACGCTCGATCCGACGGAGGACGTGGCTGCGGTCACCGAGGCTCATACGGACGGGCTCGGCGACATGCTCGCCCGGTTCAACTCCAACGGTGTCCCGGTCATGGTGCTGACCAGCCCGCCGGGCAGAACGACGGTGCGAACGGTGATGATTCGATGCTCCCGGACTTGTATGGTCGCGAACCACGGATGTAGGCCTGGGTGCTCTCATCGGATGTGGCGACGCCGACGCATTGGTGTGCGCAAACGCATCCGTTACCGGCCGGTGCCTTTCCGTCGTACCCCGGTGGTCCGCATGCCGAAGAATACGCGGTCAGCGTCATCGCGCTTCGTCTCATCAATGCTGTCGGCTACTTCTTCATCCCTCCCTGATCGATCAGGTGGGCCGCCATGACACCGGAACCATCCGCGGCATCGTGGTGGCGCTCCCGATCGGCTGGTGGGCACCCCGTCAGGACGAAGAACTCTGTGGATGGTCTTGTGTTTGAAGTAGGTTCAGGTCCATGAATGCTCAGCAACTCATGGTCACGGCCTCGGATGGCAGTCAGCTGGCTGTGACGCGGTGGTCAGCACCGGGACCTGCGGTTGTCCTTCTGCACGCTGGTGTCGCCGACCGGCGATCCTGGACCACGGTGGCGGACGCGCTGCAGGGCGACGGTCTCGATCTCATCGCCTATGACAGACGCGGCTACGGAGACACCCCGGCAGCGGCGGACTCATCGTCATTCACACACGTGGACGACCTGCTTCACGTCATGGACGAACTCGCCCTGGACCGGGCCCTTCTGGTCGGCAACTCGATGGGCGGGGCAGTCGCGCTGGATATGGCGCTGCTGCATCCTGATCGCGTCAGCGAAGTCGTGCTGATCGGCGCTGCGGTATCAGGAATGACCGACGAGGACACCCCGTTCGACTGGGAACCGGACGACTCCTCCGCCCCGCTCATGGCACGTGCAGACGACCCGACCGTGGCAGACGACGACAGGATTCGGGCGCTTGCCCACCTGTGGTTGGACGGCCCAGGAGCCGCGGAAGGCCGCGTCGCAGGAGATGTCCGTGCCCTCTTCGAGGCGATGAACCGGAAGATCCTGGCGGCCGCTGCACCCGATTCTGCCGGCAGTGCCGGTGTCGATGCCTGGACCCGACTCGGCGAGGTGACCGTGCCGGTGCTGTGCACCTGGGGTGACCTCGATCCGCCCTGCGACGTGCCGTTCTACAAGGAGACCGCACGCCGCATTGGACAGGGGGCAGGACGCGTCCTCCCTGACGTGGCACACCTGCCTAGCCTCGAGCAGCCCGCACTCATCGCGGAGATGGTCCGAAGCGCCGCACACCACTAAGCCATACCCAGCGAGGTATCCGATGTGCCCGAGGAAGTTGCGCGACGCTCACAAGGGCTTAGGGCAAGTTTGCAGTAGTCGCAGAACCCATCAGCGGATGAGGTGCCCCCTTGGCGGGGACGGACGTCCCGCTGACGAGGTGCATGCGCGGGTCGTGGATCGCATCGACTGACCGGGCCATGGTGCTGAAGGCAGCTACGTGCGGCTGAAGTTCCACGCCTGGACGTGGTGGATGGTTGCTGCCTTGGGGTAGCGGCCTGAGGCGGGCCCGATTTCGAAGAGGTCGATCATGAGGAGCAGCGGGTAGGTCGGCGCTTGGGTCAGGCGCCGCACAACGCGGCCTTCACAGCCGATGATCGTTTCGTTGTTGCCCCAGATCACGGTCCACGTGTGGGGCTCGGCGGCGTCGAGGGGGACGGCGACCTCGGCGATGTCCGTGACCAATCGGGAGTCGTGGTGCGCCTTGATACCGGAACGAGCAATGGTGGTCTCGCCGATCGTCTCAGCGTCGATCTCGAATATGCAGATCTCTCCAGAATGCTCGGCAGAGAGATGCTCGGTGCCGACCAGCCACGCCGCCAGCATGCAGCCCTCGTCTCGGCTGGCCGTGACGGTTACGTCGATGCGCCCGCTGGAGGGCGCGAACAGCAGTCGCTGTGGGGTCTGGGTTCGAACGTGGAGTTCGTCATCGCGATGGCGGTGTGTTCCGTTCGGAGATCCGACCGGACCCGAATAGGTGCCGGTCTGGAGGTTCGAGACGCGCAGAGGCGCGTCCTCGGGCCGCCAGTCGCGTTGATCGGCTTCGATCCTGAGCTCGACACCCTCCGGAGTGACGCGGTAGCGGGCTTCGGATCGGTCCGGCGTCGTCCAATGCGGCAGATAGTGCGGGACCCACCACCGCGTGGACAGTCCGTCCGAGAAGTTGTCGTCGAGGTCTGGAGTCCGGTCCGGTGGCGACGGCAGCTCTTCGGGAGTCACTTCTGTTCCCTCCGTATCCAGCCGTCCAGAAGCATATCCACGAAACCGCGGCCGAGCTCCGTTTTCACTTCGGGGGATGGCAGGTACCGGGCCGGCACGGAGTGGACGCTTTGCACGAGGGCTACCAGGGCCATCGCTGCCTGATTCAGGTCCGTGATCGACAGCGTCTCGGATTGCGCATCCCGCGCCGCCGCGAGTGCGGCCGAGATAGGTTCTCGCAGCGAGTCGTACGCCAGCGCAGCGAGCTCGTCCGCCGCGGCTGGAGGGAGGGCAGGGAAATCGGCCAACGCCATTCTCGCCACATCGACCGGGGGGTGGGAGGTGAACCAATCCGCCACGGCGTAGAGCGGGCCCCGGACTCCGGAAGGAGCAGTCGCGACGGCTTCCTCGAGTCCGCGGCGATGTTCGTGGAAGCTGGCTGTCATCACGTCGACATAGATCTGTTCCTTGCCGCCCGGGAAGTAGTAGTAGATCGAGGCGTGATGCAGGCCCGAGGCCTCCGCGATGTCCCGCAGCTTGACCGATGAGAATCCGCGGGCAGCGAACAACTTCTCCGCCTCGGTGAGCAACTTCGCGCGGGAGGGACTGTTGAGGCTTGTCGGCCGTGCCATCTCAGGCTCCCGCCGCGGGGTCGGAACCCGGAGATGGACGGGGAGATGCACTGGCGGGAGGTTGATCGATCCGCTGCGTTCGGGTCACCGGTCTGCTTGTCCGCAGGTGCGCCACGGTCGACCAGGTCAGCATGAGGACCGCGAAGCCGAGTACCAGGCCGGAGAGGAGAACGACGCTCAGCGCGACCTTCGCCGCTTTCGCTCCCACCCCGATCAGGGCCCATGACCCGAGGCCTTCCGGGTTCCAGATCGCCAGGGCGAAAAAGACGTTCTCCGTCCAGTCGAACAGCGCCCCGACCAGCGGGATGAGCACCACCCTGTTGACCGACGGGAGCCCCCGCAGCCGCTGCAACACCGTCAGCGACCGCGCCAGAACGAGGCAGAGGAGCAAGGAAGCCGCCAGGGGGAAAACCGTGTCGACCAGAAGGAACAAGAGGTAGGCCTGCCGTGCGGGCCCGTCGTACAGCGGAGCCTGTACGAGGATCGACTCGACGCCCAGAGGGGTCTGCAGGTCGAACGGCGGATATCCGACGAATTGATCAACCCGGGCACCCACACCCTGCAGCACGATCAGGGAGGCCGCCGTCGCGGCGGCGGTCACAGCAACCACCCACCACCTTTGCGACGCGGCGACGATAGCGGCTGCCAGCCGGTGCGTCATCACCCACCTCCTTCCCGATTCGTCCACCAACATGTTGGTTGAATTATTGCTTGGTAGACCGCACCAGACAAGAGACAATCTCGAAAACCTCCCGTCACACGACGTCCCAGGGGCAGCATCGTACTGTTCCGCATCCTGAGCAACGGCCGCGGCGTGATCACCCTCTCTTGATGCGCCTCCCGTCGACGATTCAGTGCGCACACCTGATTCGAAGGACTTTCGGCCCTGAACGTGCACAGGCCCAGGGGTGAGTGTAGAAGGACGGTGGGACTCGCTTTCTCGGACGGGCGCCGCTGTCTCGGAGACAACGATCTCCCGTCACCGCACGATCGGAGTCACCACAGTGAGAAAGGAAATCCTCATGCCCCTCTCCGATGATCTGAGCAGGCTCGCGGCCAGAGCCAAAGAGGCTGAAGACCGCTTTGCCGCCGCCGAGCAGGATGCGCACGCGAAGTTGCAGCAGGACGTCCGGAGCGCACGGAACTCGCTGCAGAAGGGCACGGACCGGCTGCGCGAGACCGCCGAAGCGAACCAGGGAAAAATCGCCGCGTGGTGGAGCGACGTAGAGAAAAGCTGGGACGATGACATCGCGTCGATCCGTCGGTCGCGACATCGGATCAAAGAAGGCAGAGCACGACGTCAAGGCCGCGCAGCGAACAGCAGAGGACGCCGAGGACGACGCGAGATTCGCGATCACGTATGCCTATTGGGCGGTAGAAGAAGCCGAGTACAGGGTCCTCGACGCGGCGTTGGCTCGAAAGGACGCCGATAGCAAGGCATCGGCGGGAAGGTGATGCTGGCGGGCAGCACCTCGATGCCGACGGTATTGCCGCCGGCATCGCGGCCCACAGGCAGATGCACTTCCTCCCCATAGGTGAGACACCACCGATTGTGGTGCAGCGACTCTAGGAGCAGAACGTGGCTCCCGTCCTCTTCAGCGGACCGCCCGGCGCGGACGCGCAGCAACGCTCTGAGGTTCTGAAGGAGCGTGTGTACGTCACGTTCACCACCCTGGCCGTGACGATCGCCTTCGAACGCGACTCCGAACACGCCACAGTAGGCGGCGCCGCGTTGACGCTGCTGCTCACCGTCGTGGGCACGCTGCTGGCGGTGTTCGTCGCAGATGTAACCGCACACATGGTGCGGGAGAGTTCCCTGCCATCCCGGGCCGAACTCGCCCACCTCACCTATGTCAGCTTCGGGTCCCTGGGAGTGCTTCTGGCACCGATGGCGATCCTCGGGCTCAGCGCCTTTGGCGTGCTCGAACTGGCACCCGCACTCCGGCTGATAGCGGTAGCGCTCGTCGCCACGCTGATCGTGGTCACGCTGTTCGCCGTGCGTCGTCTGCGCGTGAGGCCATGGCTCAAGATCCTGGTCCTTGCCATCATGGCGGCGCTCGGACTGGCAGTACTCGCTATCGAACTCGCCATCCACTGAGCGAGGATCCTCCGGCGGACGGCATGTATCTACTCAGGAGCCGGAGCCGAGGGCAGCTGTGATCGATTTGATGTGGCCTGTAAGACGATCTGCGTCGATGGCTGACATCGTTTCGGTAAGCGCGAGGACACGTTGGGCGGCAGGGCGATAGTGCCGGCCCAGTATCTGCCAGACCTTCGGCGTCAGTGTCACCAGTTTCACCCTGCGATCCGTCGGTGACGGCTCGCGGGCGACCAAACCTGCAGCAGCCAGTCGATCAACGATCGTGGTCACCGCCGCGCGGGTGACGTGCAGGTGGTGCGCGAGGTCGACCTGCGAGGTCGACCCTCCTTCCAACCGGTTGAGGAGCCGAAGCTCGGTCCGCGATACCCCCAATCGCTGGGCCACGAGTGCGTCATGAGCGTCGAATGCCGCTCCGAGCGCCCTGCACGCCAGAAGCAAAGGATGCTGAGTGTCAAAGTCCATTAGCTCGAGTATATTACAGTCAAATCGCTTGACTATTTTCAGAGGCATCTCATGAAGTGGACCGAGACCATCACGATCGAAGCACCCAGGGACGTCGTGTATCAGGCCTTTCGTGATCAGCACACCCTGATGCAATGGTCGGCGTGGCCCGAAGCCACCGGGTTCACCTGCCGGGTCGACGGTGACGGGACGAGTCCCGGCTCCCAGATCGTCTTCGCCGACCAGAAGGGCGTCGAACAGGGTCGCCAGACCCTGGTTTCCGCTGACGCCGGTGCCGTCCGGAATACGATGCGCAATAGGGGCCCCCGCGGTCGCTGGGTGAGCCCGAACGTCGACTTCCATATCGATTCCGCGACACCGACCCGTACCCGGGTGGCGCTTGCCTTCGATGTCGATCCTCCCGTGCCGCGCATCCTGAAACCCCTGGCGAACAGGTGGCTGCGCCGCTCGATCCGGCCGCTGCACGTGAAGGACTTGCAGCAACTCAAGGACCTCGTAGAGGCGCCGCATGTCCGCTGACCCACACTCGGCGGCCGTTGCCCCACGGGCATGGGCTGAAGATGAACGTGCCCGGAAACGCGGGCGGGTGCAGATGTTCAACGCGACCCGGCCTGATGGCTTGGACGGATGGACCATCGCACTCGAGCAGTACGAACTGCTCGTCGATGTCATCCTGACCACGATCGACGCCTTCGCCGCCGACGACGGCACCGTGCCGCTGCAGGTCATCGTCAACGAAGGGCAAACCAGACTCGGGTCCCATCCGGCTTTCCCCAACGGACGGCTCGCCAACTACGTCCGCTACACCAAAGTCGACCTCGAAGCCCGCGGACTCGTCGAGCGCGTCCCCAAGAGCTCACCCCAACGCATAGGCCGATTCCACGAACCCTCCGATCAACAGTGACTTCAAACGGCCTCACCTGGTAAGTCCGCATGCGCTTCGGCGAGATGTACCCGAAAGTGATTCCCCGAACCACTCGACGGCCGGAGCAGACGACGTCGATCGAAACCACGTCGGGCACACGTGACTTCGAATATCTCTGCGCGGATGGTCGTTCAGGAACGGAGTGGCCCGTTGTAGGAGGACGACAAGAAATTGTTCCAGGGTGTAGTGGTGAACTGAACAGGCGTCTAGCATATTAAACATGCGTTCAGCACCCGAAGATCTGAGCACCCGCGCGCGGATACGTGACGCTGCGGTGGCTCTCTTCGGGCGCGACGGTTTCGGCACAACAACTGTTCGTGCGATTGCCGCTGCGGCGGATGTCAGCCCTGGGCTCGTGCTGCATCACTTCGGCTCGAAGGATGGACTGCGTCAGGCGTGCGACCGCTACGTGGTGGAGGAGTTCGTCGGCCGGAAGGACGAACTGACCCGAGACGCGACCTCGGCAATTGCTCGCTGGCTAGCCGATGTTGATCGGTTTCATCCGCTCATCGATTACCTCGCCCGCATGCTGTCCTCGGGAACAACCGCCGCGGATGAGCTTTTCGACGCGCTGCTCACCGGTACGTCCCGGATGCTGGACGAGCAAATCGCCGCAGGCATCATGCGGGAGCCCGAAGACCGCGACATCCTCGCGCTGTACCTCACGCTGCACGGCTTGGCCCCACTGGTGATGCGCCGGCAGGTCACGCGGGGTCTCGGCCTCGACCAACTGAGCGAGGAAGGCATCCGTCGATCGACGATCCCGATACTCGACCTCTACACGCACGGCCTCTACTCCGACGATCGGATGCTTGTCGCCGCGCGCGAGGCACTGACGAGGACGAGTGGACCTCGCTCCGACAAAGGGGAGAACGACCCCAATCAGGACCCGGACCCGCCGCGCCCCCGCCGGTCCTGACTCCATCCACTTCATTCGCACGAAAGGAACACGGGGCGATGATCCCTGCTATCGAAACCTTCGAACTGACCAAACGCTACGGCGCACATCAAGCACTCCATGGCCTCGATCTCGACGTGACACCAGGGGCGGTGTTCGGACTGATCGGCCCGAATGGGGCCGGCAAGACCACGACCCTGCGTATCCTGCTCGACATCATCCGGCCGACGTCCGGAACCGCGAGGATCCTGGGTACCACGCCCGGCGGGGGCGGCCCGGCCTTACGGCGGCGTATCGGCTATGTCCCCGGGGAACTGCGGCTCGAGGGACGCCTCCGGGGCCGGCAACTGCTTCGGCATCTCGCCGAGATCAGCGGTCCGGTTCCACCAGGGACGATCGACAGGCTCGCCGATCGGCTCGGCGTGAACCTCGACCGACCGGTCCGCGCGCTCTCGAAGGGCAACAAGCAGAAACTCGGACTCATCCAGGCATTCATGCACCACCCTGAACTGCTGGTGCTCGACGAGCCGACGAGCGGGCTCGACCCACTCGTGCAGCGAACCTTCCTTGAAATGGTGCGCGAGGCGCGCGACGCGGGTCAGACGGTTCTGCTCAGTTCGCACGTGCTCAGTGAGATCCAGCAGACCGCCGACGAGGTCGCGGTGCTCAGTGGTGGCAGGATCGTCGCTCAGGGTCGCGTCGACTCGCTGCGCCTCAGCAGCGTCCGGCATGTGCGGGCGGGCGTCGACGGGACCTCCCTTGCACTGCTGCGCGGGGACCTCGAGAAACTGCCCGGACTGAGCGACATAGCCGTCACCGGTGACGGAGGCGGTGGGATCGCGCGCCTCGGGGCGAAAGTCGAGGGCGACATCGATCCGTTCGTGAAGCTGCTGGCCCGCCACCGGGTTGTCGACCTCACGGTCGAGGAACCGGATCTCGAGGAGTCGGTGCTCCAGCTCTACGGTTCCGGCAGCGTCGAGGAGGCGACTCATGTCTAGGATCCTGCCGGTCTTCCGTCGTTCGCTCGGTGACTCGTGGCGTTCACTCCTGGGCTGGAGTCTTGGGGTCGCAGCCGCGCTGCTGCTGTACCTGCCACTGTTTCCGAGCATCGGAGGCAACGGTGAGATGCAGCAGATCATCGACAGTCTCCCGCCCGAGCTCGTGAAAACGCTCGGCTACGAGCAGATCGCGTCAGGTCCGGGGTACGTGCAGAGCACGTTCTACGGGCTCATCGGATTCCTGCTGCTGGTCATCGCCGCGGTGTCCTGGGGGTCGTCGGCGATTGCCGGCGCCGAGGAGTCGGGCCAGCTCGAGCTCACGCTCGCGCACGGGGTCAGCCGCACGCAGGTCGCACTCGAGTCGGCACTGTCGGTGATCGTTCGACTGGCCTGGCTCGGGCTGCTCGCCGCGGCGATCGTGGTCATGCTCATCGAACCAGCCGAACTCGCCATCGACCCGCCCGATGCAGTGGGCACCTCCGCGGCGCTTGTCGGACTCGCAGCACTGGCGGGCGGGTTCGCCCTTCTCGTCGGCGCCGTCACGGGCCGACGGATCCTCGCCATAGGTGCCGGCGCGGGCATCGCCGTCCTTGCATACGTGGGAAACGCGATAGCGAACCAGGTGACAGACGCACAGTGGCTTCGCGCGGTCTCACCGTACTCCTGGGCGTACCGCGACCAGCCGCTCACCGACGGCACCGACTGGGCAGGGCTCGTGCTCCTGTGGGGGGTGAGCACAGTCCTGGTCGTCCTGGCGACGATCGCGCTTCGACGACGTGACGTGATCGGATGACATCCTCGGCATGGTGGCGTGTCGCGCCACCGTGCCCTCCTGTCACCGACCGAGCTGCAGCCGCTTGCAAGCGACGGTGGGGGCGATGCCGCGCACCGCCCGAGCCTGGTGCGCTACAAGAAAACGTCGCTTACCGCTGCGGTTCACACGGGGAGTGGTGATGGTTCGACCGGCCGTGCTGCATCCTTTCGAGGTGCGGGATTCGAGTGGTCGTATCCGGATGCTGTTGTTCGAAGCTGGACACGAGGAGGACAGATAACTCCGTTCGAAGGCAGCCCTTGGTATCCCTGAGAGAAACCCATCCGGCCGGCCCGCATACCTGCTGGTGTCTTCTATGCTGAGCCGATGAGGAGACGGGTGGTGCTGGCATCGGCGGCGTCGGGGCTTGCCGGACTCGCGGCGCTTCTGACGTGGCGAGGGCCTCGCCTGCCGCCCGGCACCGGGAGAACGATTGCGCGCATCCGCGCCGGCCCCGTGACGGGAGTCGTCAGCGGTACATCGGGGTACGCCCGGTCCGGCGGGGTCCGGATCTGGTACGAGTCCCTCCCTCCTGTCGGTGCGGAGAGGGGTGTCGTACTGCTCGACTCCTCACTCGGAGTGGGCTCCCTGTTCTGGCCGCCCGCGTTCCTGCGCGGGCTGGCGGCGGCGGGGTACCGCGTGGTCCGGTACGACCACCGGGGCACCGGCGCGTCCAGTTGGATGACAGGCTGGAGCCGGAAGCACCCGTACTCCTTGATCGACATGGCGAACGATGCGATCGCCGTCCTCGACGAGCTCCGCGTCAATAGGATTCACGTCGTCGGGCTATCCCTCGGAGGATTCGTCGCCCAGGAGGTCGCGCTCGCCCACCCTGAGCGTGTCCGCTCCCTCACCCTCATGTCCACCTCGGCGGACCCGACCGACCCCTCGATGCCCGGACCTCGGACCTGGCCGCTGATCCGGTCTGCGATTGCGGGGTTCCCACTGCTGCGATACTGCTTGCTCGGTGGGGAAACGAATCGCGTGAAGGAGCTCCTGACGGGACTGGTCGCGCACGGCGGAGACGAACCCGTCGACGTGGAAGAGTGGACCAGGATCATCCTCTACGACCTGCGGGAACGACACGGACTCAACCTCCGCGCACTGCTGCAGCACCAGGCAGCTGTCGCCATCACCCGCTCCCGATACCACCTGCTGGCCGGCATCACGGCACCCACCCTCGTGATACACGGCAACGCCGACGCGCTCCTGCCGATCGAGCACGGCCACCGCCTCGCCGCAGCCATCCCGTCCGCCCGCGGCCTGTGGCTGAAGGACGCCGGTCACCCGTTCCCCTACCCTGACATGCCGATGGTGACGGCCGCGATCACGAACCACCTCGACGCCACCCGTGCCCGCCTCCGGACCAGGCGGCAGCCGGCTTCCGAGCAGCACGACACCAGGAAATAGGTGAAGACGGAAGACATCGACGAGATGGGGATGTCCCGTTGCGTCGCACACGCGAGCCTCCTGTCACCGGTCGAGCTGCAGCCGGTTCCAGGCGACGGCGGTTGCACCGGCGAATGCCGCGGAGGCGAGCAGTGTCGGTAGAAGCTGGATCGGCGTCACGGCTCCTGGCGTCATCGCCCACAAGGCGGGAGCCCCGAACAGTGCCCATCCACCCAGGCCGGACAGCACGCCCACCTGAGCGATCACGAGGATCACGATCGTGGCCGCGATGCCCGGCAGGATCCCGCGACCGCGCGTCGCGGCCCAGCCCGCGGGCGCCGCCGAGAGCGCGGTGAACACCGACAGCACAAACAACCGGAGCAAAGCGAAACCGCTCTCGTACGTAGGAAGCCCGTATCCCAGCAGCACTCCGAGCAGCCCCGTCGTCACCGTCAGCCCGAGCGCGACCATCACCGCCCAGACGAGGAACACCGCGAGTTTCGCGACCGCGATGGTCGACCGGCGGATGGGGAGTGCGAAGAGGCCGGTGATCGTTCCATCGGCGAACTCACGTGCAACGATCCAACTCACGGCGACGCCGAATGCGAGCAGCCCTCCGGCGGCCGCAATCTGCATCACCGCGCCGATGAGCAATGGCCAGCCGTCGAGGGCGCCGAGCGGTCCGAGTTGCCCGGCGACCTGCTCGTTGCCGGCCTGCACGGCCAGCACGAGGCTGCCGCTCAGCACGCCGAGGCCGGCCAGGAGCAGCCACGTGATCGTACGGAAGACCTGGGAAGCCGCGGCCTTCCGCGCCTCGACGGCGAACGCGACGCCGAGGTACTTCATCGTCGTGCCTCGTCGTCGGCGTGTACCGCGGAGAAGAAGGAGCGTTCGAGGTCGAGGGTGTCGGGATCGAGGCTGCCGATGACACGTCCCCTGTTCATCAGCGTGATGCGGTCCGCGATCCGGGCGACCTCGTCGAGGTGGTGACTGGACACGAGAATCGCGGCGCCATCATCGCGACGTCGCAGCAGGGTCTCGCGCAGCAGGAGAACGCCGGCGGGGTCGAGCGCGTTGGACGGCTCGTCGAGCACGACGGTGCCCGGCGCGTGCTGCAGCGCCGCCGCGAGCCCGACCCGCTGCCGGTTGCCCTGCGAGAGCCGCCGCGCGGCCACCCCGGCATACGCACCGAGTTCGAAGGCAGACAGAGACCACTCGACCATTCCGTCGATCCGGTCCGACCCGACGAGGCGAAGACGCGCGGCGATCTCCAGATTCTGCCGTACATCGAGCTCCGGGTACGCAAAAGCCGTCTCGAGAGTGTGCCCGACCCCCGCCCATGCCGCGGGCTCGACCCCGGAGAGCGCAACACCGCCGAGCGTGACCGATCCGGAGTCAACACTGAGCATGCCGAGCAGCACACGCAGGAGAGTGGTCTTGCCCGCACCATTGAGGCCGACCAGGGCATGCACCTGCCCGGGCTCGACAGCGAGCGAAACCCCATCGAGGGCGAGCGTGTCACCCAGCCGGCGGCGCACCCGGTCCGCGCGCAACCCGCCGACGTCGTCCATGCTTCATACCCTAGGAGACCCGATCCGCCCGCGATAGACAACCCCGACCGAGGACGATCCATGACGGCTCGCGGACCTCACGTTCGCCCGACGGCGGTACCGCCGGCGGGCCGACGGGATCAGGGCAGCGAAGGAACGCGGCGTCTGCCAGGGCAGAGCCGGCGAAGGTGTGAAGGTATTCGGCTGTGTGGAGTACAGGACGAGCGCGGCGACGGTGCCTTCATCGGGCGGGGGGTCCGGTTCTGATTCACCCGCAACTGGTGATGGTCGCGTGCACCGAAAGCAATAGCTTGGCAACCGTGTGGGCGGCGGAAGGAGAAGGGATGCCCACCTGCGAGCAAGGGCGCACCGACATCGTTCTGTCGAGTACTTCGGTGCCTCAGTCCACGGGGAGTCCGCCTTCCGGGCGAACGTGGGCTGCCTGCGTGTCGGGTTGCCGGGAATGAGCGGGACGGCCGTATCACCGCCCGGTATCGATCCGATTGCCGTGATTCGGTCCAGGGCCTACATCGCTGCACTCGTTCTGGCAGCGGTTCTGGGTGTTCCCATCTCGATCATTGCGTACGGCTTTCTCGCTTCGGTCACGGCGGTCCAGCAGTTCGTCTTCGTCGGGCTGCCGGATCAGTTCCTCGGGGGTCCCGCTCCTGCGTGGTGGCCTGTTCCGTGGTTGGTGCTCTGTGGGCTGCTGACGGCGTTGACCATCCGGTATCTGCCGGGAACCGGGGGTCACTCACCCGCCGAGGGATTCAGGACGGGCGGCGCTCCGCCCAAGGGCCGGGAGCTCGTGGGGATCGTCCTCGCGGCGCTGACCACGCTCAGCCTCGGTGCGGTGCTCGGTCCGGAGGGCCGTGCCCTCGATCCGCCTCCTTCCAGCGTGAGTATCCTGATGCGCATGGTCGGTTCCGTGTATTGCCTGGAGGGTAGAGCCGCGTGAAGGCCGTCGTCTACGAGCGCTACGGCCCACCGGACGTGCTGAGGCTGAGCGATATCCCGATGCCGACGCCCGGAGCACATCAGGTGCTCGTCGAGGTCGCTGCGACGTCGGTCAATCTGTCGGACTGGGAGGGGCTTCGCGGCAAGCCGATGTACGCACGGCTCGGCGGGCTGCGCGCCCCGGCCCGCCCGGTGCTCGGCTCCGACATCGCCGGACGCGTGACCGCCGTCGGCTCCGGCGTCACCCGGTTCCGGGTCGGCGACGAGGTGTACGGCGACAATCTGGGACTCAAGGGCGGCTTCGCCGAGTACGCAGTGGTCCCCGCCGCCGCGCTCTCCCACAAGCCTGCCGAGCTGACGTTCGCGGAGGCTTCGACGCTACCGCAGGCAGGCTCGATCGCTCTCCAGGGAACCGCCCGCGCGCACCACGGGCAGCGCGTGCTGATCAACGGGGCGGGCGGCGGCTCGGGATCCTTCGCGATCCAGCTCGCCAGGCTCTCGGGCGCACACGTGACAGGTGTGGACAACGCCGGCAAGCTCGACTTCATGCGGAACCTCGGGGCCGACGAGGTGATCGACTACCGCCGCCAGGACTTCACCAGACTCGAGCCCTACGACCTGGTGCTCGATCTCGTCGCCCAGCGATCCGCGTTCGCCTACCGGAGGGCGCTGACCCGCGGCGGCCGGTATCTCTGCGTGGGCGGAACCGTGGGAACGCTCCTGCAGGTCGTCGCCGTCGGAGCCGCTTCGGGCTTCCTCACCGGGCGGCGGCTCGGCGTCCTCGCTGTCAGACAGGGCCCAGCGCATTTCGAACCCGTCGCGCAGCAGTGCATCGACGGCGATCTCGACATCCACATCGACCGCACCTTCCCGCTCGGCGAGGTACCGCAGGCCCTCACCCATGTCGGCGAGGGGCGCGCGCTCGGCAAGGTGGTCGTTGTCCCGTGACGTCGCTCGCGCTCCGGAGGTCCGGGACCCTGCCGTGAGTCCATCAGGCCAGGGGCTCGTCCGTGTCCACTGCTCGTGGAAGGTGTTCCACGGCCCCTTCCATCGAGCGGATGCAGGCCGCGTTGCCGCTGATCGCCGCTTCGTAACGCCCGATATCGGAAGCGCCGAGGTGGGCCACCACCAGATCGAGCAGTGACGCGACGGATTCGTTCGACCGGCCCGCAGCCTGCAGACTGATGGCTTCGAAGACCGCCAGGGCAGGGGAGTCGGGGAACAATCCGCGCGCGGTTCCGAGGACCTCGAGCGACGTCCCGTACTCGCCCGGATTCCTGAGCGTCGATCCGTACTGGAGGTAGCACCTGCGCAGCAGGTCCCCCTCGAGCCCGGCAGCAAGAGCCTTCTCATAGAATCCCTGCGCGAGGTCCTCCCGGCCGGCGGTGTCGTAGGCCCCGCCGACCTCGTAGAGTACGCGCGCATCCTCGGGGTATGCGGCGTGGAGGGGGAGCAGCGCATCGATGGTCGGCCGCATGTTGTCGCGGTCCCGACGCCCGACGATCAGGTCGAGCTCGTCATCCAGAGTCATGGCGCCACTCTCGCACAGGTGACGCACCGGATGCCGTCCCGAGGGGTGCGGCTCCCTCAGCGTTTCGTGACCGTACCCGGCAGTTCAGCCGCGTAGTCGGTGAGCGCCCTGCGGTAACCGTCGAGGGTGGGGATGAGGGCGAGGAGCGCTGTCCTCAGTGCGTCCCCGTGGCGGCCTGCGTCATGCAGTGCCAGGGCAAGGAAGGCCTGCCGTGCGCCTTCATCGACGCCGGCGTCGGGCATCGATTCGAGGATCGCCACGGCTTCGGCGGGGTTGCCGGTGTTGCGCAGCGTGCTCGCCAGCTGGATGGAGACGCGCAGCGCGCTCGAGCCCTCCAGCCCTGCTCCGATGGCTCGCCGGTACAGCGGGATCGCCTCGTTCTCGAGCCCGAGAGCATCGTGGACCCCGCCCAACTCGAAAAGTGCTTCTGCATCGCCCTCGGGCCGAACCGAGACGAGATCCCGCATCCTCGCGATCGAGCCCTGCGGATCGGCGTCGTCGAACTCCTGCTCGTAGAAGCGGTCGATCGCCTGGTGCCACGCTGCGTCAGCCATCCCGCCAGCTTGCCATGTCGCACGAGCACGGTCGGATCGACCTCGCCGATGCCCCGCCGAGGGATCGACGTGCCTTCGTCGCCACGAGACCTATCCGGCGAGGGCATCGACCGCTTCCTGCGTGTAGGGAAGGGTGCCGTCGAGCGGTGTCAGCGTGAACCACTCGCCGTCCTGCCGGGTGGCGAACACGAGCAGAGCATCGGAGGTATCCAGGGGGTCGCCGTCCGGGTACTCCGCGGTGCCGCTGCAGGAGTCGGGCATCGACGAGATACGCACGCTTCCTCCATCGACCCGGCCCTTCAGGACCTCGTCCGCCCGGACCTCGTACGCGTGGGCATCGACCCCGAAGATGCGCGCTGTCCCGTCGCGCGTGCTCGACGACGTGACGATCACGAGGTCGGCGGCGTCGTACTTCTCCTGCGGCGTCGGAAAGCCCGCCCAGCTGGGGCAGGAGACGGACCCGTAGCCACATCCCGAGAGGGCGCACGCGGCAAGGACGGCCGGCACGGACCGCGCGCCGCGCCCCCTTGGTCGCCGAAGGCATTGAACCCCGGCACCGGAGTCGGGAGCGATCACTCGTCCGGCTTCGGTTCCATGAGCTGGATGAGGTTGCCGCACGTGTCATCGAAGATCGCGACGACGGCGGCGCCGATGTCGAGCGGCGGCTGGGTGAAGACCACGCCCAGGCCGGTCAGTCGGGCGTGCTCGGCCTCGACGTCCGCGACCGCGAACTGGGCCAGCGGGATGCCGTCATGGACAAGGGCGTCCCGGTACGGCTTCACCGCCGGGTGGCTGGACGGCTCCAGGAGCAGCTCGGGTCCGTCGGGCGATTCGGGGGACACCACGGTGAGCCAGGAATGGATGCCGAGAGGGATGTCCTGGCGCTTCACGAAGCCCAGCACATCGGTGTAGAAGGCGAGTGCCTCCCGCTGGTCATCGACGAACAGACTCGTCAGGGCTATCTTCATCGCTCACTCCTCTTCCTCACCGACCACCGTGAGGCCCAGAGTATGCCGCATCGCGAGTGCGGAACAGGCCCCGAACCGGGCTGCCGATCGACCGTCGGCTCAATAGCCCAGGAAGGCGTCCGTGGTCACACGGGAGACGCCCGCCGTGCGTACCGCCGCACGCAGGCGTCCGATGAAGGCGGGGGAGCCCGAGACGAGGACCCTGCGGCGGGGCAGGTCCGGCACCGCCGCGAGGAGGTTGTCCGCCGTCGGCTCGGCCCCCGCGAGGGTCCACCCCGCGGGCAGGGCCGGGGCATCACCGGACGTCGGCATGTACAGCACGACGCGCGTCCCCAGGCCGGTCAGCTCGTCGCGGAAGGCGATCTCCTGCTCGCTGCGGACCGCATAGACGAGCACGACGTCGCGCTCCTCGCCGCGCTCGCCGAGGTCACGGAGCTGGCTGATGAACGGCGTCACGCCGATACCGCCGGCCACCAGCAGGACCGGGACCGCCGGATCGCGGGGGAGGCGGAAGTCGCCCCCGACGAGCGTCCCGGTGACCTGCGCGTTGTCCGGGAGGTCGAGGAGGGCGTTCTTGAAGGAGCTGCCCCCCTCCGTGGTCCGCAGGCCGAACGTCACGGCATCGCGCCGCTGCGGCGCGGAGGTGATGCTGAAGACCCGGCGGCTGCCGCGGCCGTCGACCCCGCGATGCGGCAGGTCCAGCTCCATGTACTGCCCGGCCCGGAACCGTACGGGGCGCCGGGTCGCGAAGACCAGCTCCGTGCTGGTCGGAGTCAACTGCCGCCTACCCGCAAGGGACAGCCGCACGCCCCGGCGCTGCCCCATGGCGAACGCGACGGCATTGCCGAGCACGAGGGCGAACTCGGGCCCGAGGAACACCGGTCCGATGGACAGCTGAAGGGCGAACACCACGCCCACGACGGCGGCGACGAGCCACTGCTGCCACCGGAGCGGCGGCAGGGTCAGCGGCTCCGTCATCATGAAGCCGAGCAGGAACAGCACAGGGTACGAGGTCAGGATGAGCTGGAGGCCGGCTCCGGGCATCATGCCGTTCTGCACCAGGCCGTAGAGCAGGATGCCGACGGTGACCACGAGGAATGCTGCCGCCATGGACATCCTCCGCGTCCGGTGGAGCAGGAGCGCACCGCCGACCGCGACAACGGGGAGCATGTAGGCGTTCGCGACCCACCACCCGGCAACCCCCACTCCGAGGAGGGTGGCGACAACTGCCCCCGTCGCCGCCGGATTGAAGACATGGCGTCCCCTGACGGCCAGCAGGAACTTCGAGGCTCCTGCCGCCACGCCCGCGGCGAGGATGCCCCCGAGTCCGGCTCCCGTGCCCGACGGGAACATGATCAGGAACAGGATGAGTCCCGTGATGAGCGAGGACTCGCCGTGGGGCCGGAGCCGGAGGATCAGCGCCATCAGGCGGGTGCCGATGATCGTGCCGCCCACGGCAGCCACCAGGGTTCCGCCGATCTCGGCGGGGGTGAACGCCAGCAGGCCGGCCAGCGAGAGGACCAGCGCTTCGACGGTCAGGATCGCCAGGAGTGTCAGCGTCAGCCGGTACATGGTGATGCGGCCCAGGAGGCCGTCGAGTGCTGCGGTCATGAGAACAGGGCTCCTGCGAGGGGTGCGGAATAGCGGGCGCGTCCGTCCGAGTACATCAGGACGTAGTCGAACTCGAACGATCCCGCGAGGTCCGCGGGATCGGTGAGGAACAAGGCGGTGCACAGGCCGTCGGCGGTCATCGCATCCTCCGCGAGAACCCAGGTCGCGACGACGGTGTCCACGCTCCTGCCGGTCCTCGCGTCCAGGACGTGGTGCAGGCCATCGCCCCAGGCTCGGCGGTTCGACGCCGACGCGCACAGCGCGCCGGTCCCCAGGCGAACCGCACCGATCGCCGACGACGGGTCGTAGGGGTGCTCGAGGGCGACGGTGATGGTTCCGTCGCCCGCCCTGCGCATGTCCCCGCTGGCATCGACGACGACGTCCCCGTGACCCTCGGCGCACAGGTACTCCAGCATGAGGTCGACGAGCTGTCCCTTGCCGGCGGCACCGACGTCCAGGATCGCCGGTTCGCGCAGCGTGACGCCGTCGTCCGTCCAGGTCAGGACGTCGTCCCAGGCCCGGGAGGGGGCAGGGTCCTTCGCGGGCGTCAGCGAGTAGTCGGCGTCGTAGCCCAGCGCGGCGAGAGGGTCACCCACGAGCGGCGAGACGCCGCCGTCCGTGAGGTCGTACAGCGAGCGCAGCAGGAGCCCGAGTTCCGCGCCGTGGGGAGGCAGGGGCAGCGAGCCGCCGGCAGCGGCCAGGGCCATGACGCCGGAGTCGGCGCGGAACCGCGAGTAGAGGGCGTCGTACTCTCCGGCAAGGCGTAGCAGCTCTGCCCGCTGGCCGGGCACCAGTGCAGCGCCGGTGTCCACGCGCCAGCCGGTGCCGATCGCCTCGAAGCCGAAGGAGTCCGCCACGCCGACTCGCCTAGAGCTGCGCTTCGCTCTTGATCTTGCCCAGGGCGTCGTTGAACCCGCCGCTCGTCAGGGACGAACCGGCCACCTTGTCCACGGAGAGTTCGTCCAGCTTCTTCCCGACGACGGCGTCGGAGATGCCGCCCGCGAAACGGCCCTGGTACTCGGTGGTGGTGGGGTTGTCGGGCATCGGCTCCACCTCGACGGCGGTGACGACGTCGGCCTCGAGCGTGAGCGTCACGCCCACCTCCTCCTGCCCGGCGGGGGACTGGTAGCTGCCCGTCCCGGTGTAGGTGCCGTCCCTGTAGGCCTCGCCGGTGGATCCGCCGGCAGCCGGCGTCTCGGCCGGGGCGTCGGCCGCCGGCTGTCCGGAGGCCGGCGCTCCTGGGGCGGGTTCTTCTGCGTCGGCGCCGGCGCAGCCTGCAGCGCCGAGGATCGACACGGCGGCGAGCGCCGTCAGGACCCTCCTATGGCGGGGGAAGCCGGGCGTGCCGGCTGCCGCGCGGGTAGCCGTTCGGGTCAGGCCTGTTCTGGTCACTGGGTGCTCCTGTCGGGGTGCCGCGACGGGACGGAGCGGGCATCCGAACCGTCGACATCATTGAACCTGAAACTAACATCAGTGGTCAGCCCAACGATCTATGCGTCCATTCGTTTCCGTGGCCGCTGCGGACGGTTCAACCGTGGATTCCGCGTGCGCTTGACCCTCGTCACGAAAATCCGGGGGGCCGGGGCCGCGCCGCTATGCTGGACGAGTGACTCCCGAAGAACTCTCTGCCGCCATTTCCGCATGCCTGAAGGCCGCCGTCGAGGCCGGTGACTTCACCATCGACCTTCCCTCGGAGGTGCGGGTCGAGCGGCCGAAGAATCGTGAGCACGGCGACTGGGCGACGAACATCGCCCTGCAGCTCGGCAAGAAGGCGGGGATGAATCCCCGCGACTTCGCCCAGATCCTCAGCGAGCGCCTCGCCGGTATCGAGGGCGTCAAGAGCGTGGAGATCGCGGGCCCCGGCTTCCTCAACATCACGCTCGACGCCGGAGCAGCGGGCGAGCTCGCCCGCACGATCGTCGAGGCGGGCCCTGCCTATGGGACCAACCAGGCGCTCGCGGGCCACACCGTCAACATGGAATTCGTGTCGGCGAATCCGACCGGACCGCTGCACCTGGCCCACACACGCTGGGCAGCCCTCGGTGATTCCATCGCCCGCGTCCTCCGGGCCAGCGGCGCGAACGTGACCACCGAGTACTACATCAACGACGCCGGCACGCAGATGAACAACTTCGCGGACTCCGTCCTCGCGACCATCAAGGGCCGCCCGACACCCGAGGGCGGCTACCCGGGCCAATACATCGCCGATCTCGGCCGCACGGTGCTCGCCGCCCGCCCCGACGTGGCGGACCTCGACGACGACGCCGCGCTGCCGATCGTGCGGGCCCTCGCCTACGAAGCGCAGATGGCCGACATCAAGGAGACGCTGACGGACTTCGGTGTGCACTTCGACGTGTTCTTCTCGGAGTCGGCGCTGCACGACGGCGGCGCCGTGGAGCAGGCAGTCGACCGCCTGCGGGAACAGGGACACGTCTTCGACGAGGACGGCGCCGTATGGCTCCGTACGACCGACTTCGGTGACGACAAGGACCGCGTCCTCATCAGAGCCAAGGGTGAACCCACCTACTTCGCTTCCGACGCCGCCTACTACCTTTCCAAGAAGGACCGTGGTTTCCCCGAGAAGATCTACCTCCTAGGGGCGGACCACCACGGCTACATCGGCCGCCTGAAGGCCATCGCAGCCTGTGCCGGCGACGACATGGAACAGAACATCCAGGTCCTGATCGGCCAGATGGTGTCGGTGAACGGCGCCCGGCTCTCCAAGCGTGCCGGCAATATCATCGAATTGCGGGATCTGCTCGACTGGCTGGGCAAGGACGCGCTGCGGTACTCCCTGGGGCGCTCGCCGGCCGACTCTGCCATGTCCATCGATCCTGAGCTGCTGCGGAAGAACACCAACGAGAACCCCGTGTTCTACGTGCAGTACGCCCACGCCAGGACCCACGCCGTCGCCCGCAACGCGGTCTCGGCGGGAGTGGACACCGGCTCCTTCGACGCGGCGTCGCTCAGCCACCCCACGGAGGGTGAGCTGTTGGCCGCGCTCGGCCAGTTCCCCGGCGTCGTCGCTCAGGCCGCCACTTTCCGGGAGCCGCACCGCGTGGCCCGCCACCTCGAGGTGATCGCCGGCACCTACCACCGCTGGTACGACGCCTGCCGTGTCGCGCCGCTCGGCGACGCACCGATCGAGGACGTCCACCGCTCACGCCTCTGGCTGAACAACGCCACCCGGCAGGTCCTGGCCAACGGCCTCGACCTCCTCGGTGTCTCCGCGCCGGAGAGGATGTGAGCGGCATGACCGCGCCGGACGGAGCGTCACCGCTCGCGCCCGCCTGGCTGTCGCTCCCTGAGCACCAGGCCCGGCTGGAGCCGAAGCTGTGGGCCGAGGACGTGGAGCGCGGCGACGACGGCGTCCTGCGCGTCGACGGCGTCTCCGTGGCCGATCTCGCCGCGGACTACGGCACCCCGCTGTTCGTCATGTCCGAGCGCGACTTCCGCTCGCGTGCCGCCACGTTCCGCGACGCCTTCAACGAGGCCTTCCGCGACCTGTGCGGAGGGGTGGACGTGTTCTACGCGGGCAAGTCCTTCCTGTGCACCGAGGTGGCCCACTGGGTGCGGGAGGAGGGACTCGGGCTCGACACCTGCTCCGGCGGCGAGCTCGCCGTCGCCCTCCGCGCCGGCATGCCCGGCCACCGGCTCGGGCTGCACGGGAACAACAAGTCGGCGGCGGAGATCACGCGCGCCATCGACGCCGACCTCGGCCGGATCGTCGTCGACAGCCTGCAGGAGGTCGCCCTCGTGGGAGACCTGGCCGTGCAGCGCGGGCGCCGCGCCAACGTCATGCTCCGCCTGACGCCGGGGGTCCACGCCTCCACCCACGAGTTCATCGCCACGGCGCACGAGGACCAGAAGTTCGGCCTGTCGCTGACCACCGAGCAGGGCCCGGGCCAGGTCGGGGGAGGACGCCCGCCAGAGGACGACGGCGCCTCGTCGCCCGCCGCGCGCGCCGTCGCGGACGCCCTCGCCCACCCGGGCATCAACCTCCTCGGTGTGCACTGCCACATCGGGTCCCAGATCTTCGAGCCCGAGGGCTTCGAACTGGCGGCGCAGCGGCTGCTCGGCTTCCTCGCGGAGGTCCGGGACCGGCACGGCGTCGAGCTCACCGAACTCGATCTCGGCGGCGGCTACGGCATCGCCTACACCGAGGAGGACGAGCCGCGACCGGCAGCGGAGATCGCCCGCGCCATGGCGTCCGTCGTCGGCGCGACCTGCCGCGAGCTGCGCCTGCAGGTCCCCCGGATCTCGATCGAACCGGGCCGCGCCATCGTCGGCCCCACGACGTTCACGCTGTACACCGCCGGCACCACGAAGACCGTCCGGGTGGACGCCGCGGCCCACGGCTCCGGGGAGCTGCAGGACGCCTCCGTTACGCACCCGCGACGCTATGTGTCGGTGGACGGCGGCATGAGCGACAACGCCCGTCCGGTGCTCTACGGCGCGGATTACTCGGCCGTCCTCGCGTCCCGGACGCCCGAGGCGGACCCCGTGCTCTCCCGCGTGGTTGGGAAACACTGCGAGAGCGGTGACATTGTGGTGCGGGACGTCTACCTCCCCGAGGACACCGGTGCCGGTGACCTCCTCGCCGTGCCGGGCACCGGAGCCTATTGCTGGGTGCTCTCGAGCAACTACAACTACCTGACCCGTCCGCCCGTCGTGGCGGTGGCCGACGGCCGTGCCCGGCTGATCGTGCGCGGCGAGACCGAGGAGGACCTGTTCCGCAGGGACGTCCAGCGTCACCCGGCCCCGCACGACCCCGCCTTGCCCGCCCCGGAACCAGGAGCCCCTCGGACCGCATGAACACTCCAGCCACGCCTTCCCGCCAGCCCCTCCGCGTCGCCCTGCTCGGCTGCGGCAACGTCGGCTCGCAGGTTGCCCGCATCCTGCTCGAGGACGCGGAGAACCTCGGCCGCCGTGCCGGAGCGCCCCTCGAACTCATCGGGGTCGCCGTCCGCACCCTGGACGCCGAGCGCGACGTCCGGCTGCCCGCCGGGCTCCTGACGCTCGACGCCGAGAAGCTCGTCGAGGACGCCGACATCGTCATCGAACTCATGGGTGGCATCGAGCCGGCCAAGTCGCTGATCCTCCGCGCGATCGAGCACGGGGCGACGGTGGTCAGCGGCAACAAGGCGCTCCTCGCGCAGGACGGCCCCGAGCTCTACGAGCAGGCCGACGCCGCCGGCGTCCAGCTCTCCTACGAGGCCGCCGTCGCCGGTGCGATCCCGATCCTGCGGCCCATCCGGGACAGCCTCTCCGGCGACCGCATCACCCGGGTGCTCGGCATCGTCAACGGCACCACCAACTACATCCTCGACCAGATGGACTCCACGGGAGCCCAGTTCGCGGATGCGCTGAAGGCAGCCCAGGACCTCGGCTACGCCGAGGCGGATCCCACGGCCGACATCGAGGGCCACGACGCCGCCGCGAAGGCCGCGATCCTCGCCTCCCTGTCCTTCCACACACGCTTCGCCCTCGACAACGTCCACTGCGAGGGCATCACCTCGGTCACGGCCGACGACATCGCGGCCGCGGCGGAGGACGGCTACGTCATCAAGCTGCTGGCGATCGCGGAGATCCTCACCGACGACGCCGCTGAGGCCGGGATCGGCGTGCGCGTCCACCCCACCCTCCTGCCGCGCTCCCACCCGCTGGCCGCCGTCCGCGGTGCCTTCAACGCCGTGTTCATCGAGGCGGAGAACGCCGGGGAACTGATGTTCTACGGCCAGGGCGCCGGCGGCACCCCCACGGCCTCGGCGGTGCTGGGCGACGTCGTCAGTGCCGCCCGCCGCATGGTGCTCGGCGGCCCGGGCCGCACCGAGACCACCACCGGGCACGTCCCGCCGCTCGGCATCGACACCGTCCGCACGAGCTACTGCATCGGGCTCGAGGTCGCGGACCAGCCGGGCGTCCTGGCCCGGATCGCCCAGATCTTCGCCGAGAACGGCGTCTCCATCGAGACGATGCGCCAGCGCATCCACCAGGGCGGGCCCGACGGCGCCACCACCGCCGAGCTGCGCATCGTCACCCACCGCGCGCCCGAGGCGTCCCTCGCCGCGACCGTCCGGCAGGTCGCCGCGCTCGACGTCATCACCGCCGTCTCATCCGTGCTCCGAGTAGAGGGAATCTAAGTGGCCCACCAGTGGCGCGGAGTCATCCGCGAATACGCAGAACGCCTGCCTGTCACCGACGCCACCGAGGTCATCACCCTCGGCGAAGGCGGCACGCCGCTCGTGCACGCCCGGCACCTGAGCGAGCTGACGGGGTCCACCGTCTACCTCAAGGTCGAGGGGATGAACCCCACGGGGTCCTTCAAGGACCGCGGCATGACCATGGCGATGACCGCCGCCGTCGCCGCCGGGGCGAAGGCCGTGGTCTGCGCGTCCACGGGCAACACCTCCGCCTCGGCCGCCGCCTACGCCACGCAGGCCGGCATCACGTGCGCCGTGCTCGTGCCGGACGGCAAGATCTCGATGGGCAAGCTGAGCCAGGCGATCGCCCACGGCGCGCAGCTGCTGCAGGTCAACGGCAACTTCGACAACTGCCTCGACGTCGCCCGGAAGCTCGCGGAGGCGTACCCGGTGTTCCTCGTGAACTCGGTGAACCCCGCGCGGCTCGAGGGTCAGAAGACGGCGGCCTTCGAGGTCGTCGACACCCTCGGCGACGCCCCGGACTACCACCTGATGCCCGTGGGCAACGCCGGCAACATCAGCGCGTACTGGAAGGGCTACAAGGAGTACGCCGCGCCCTACGACTCCATGTACCACGGGGAGCTCCCCGCCGTCGCCACGCACACCCCGATCATGTGGGGCTTCCAGGCGGAGGGCGCCTCACCGCTCGTCAAGGGGCACCCCATCACCGAGCCGGACACCATCGCGACCGCCATCCGCATCGGCAACCCGGCGTCGTGGGACTTCGCGGTCGCCGCACGTGACGAGTCCGGCGGACTCATCGAGGCCGTGACCGACGACCAGATCCTGGACGCCCACCGCTGGCTGTCCTCCCGCGAAGGCGTCTTCGTGGAGCCCGCGTCCGCCGCGGGCGTGGCCGGCCTGCTGAAGAAGCACGCCGAGGGCCTCGTCCCGGAGGGCAAGACGATCGTCATCACCGTCACCGGCCACGGCCTCAAGGACCCCCAGTGGGCGCTGCGGACCGCCGACGGCGCCGACGTGGAGCCCACCAAGGTGGAGTTCGACGTCGTGAGCGTCGCCGCCGCGCTGGGACTCGAGGACTGACATGCTGCACGCGGCACCCCTGCCGGAGGATGTGCTCGACCTCCCAACCGTCGACGCCGGCCAGGACGTCGAGGTCAGGGTCCCCGCGACGAGCGCGAACCTCGGACCGGGCTTCGACGCGCTCGGACTCGCTCTCTCGCTCTACGACACCGTGCGCGTCCGCACGACGACGTCGGGTTCGGTGACGGTGCGACCCACCGGGGAGGGCGCCGGCGACCTGCCGCTCGACGGGAGCCACCTCGTGGCACGCTCCCTGATCAGCACCCTCCACCGGGCGGGGCGCCGCGCTCCGGGGCTCGAACTCGACACAGTGAACGTGATCCCGCACGGCAGGGGCATGGGGTCCTCGGCCTCGGCGATCGTCGCGGGGGTCCTCGCAGGCAACGCGCTGCTGCCGGTCGGGGAACGCACGGACGCCGCACACCTCCTGCAGTGGGCGGCCTCGATCGAGGGACACCCGGACAACGTGGCTCCCGCCCTGGTGGGCGCCCTCGCGATCTCCTGGGAGAGCGGGCGGGCGTTCCACAGCACGCGCGTCGAGGTGCACCCGGACGTCATCCCGATCCTCGCGGTTCCGGACCGGGCGCTGTCCACCGAGAGCGCCCGGGCGCTGCTGCCGGCATCGGTGTCCCACGCCAGTGCCGCCGCCAACGCCGGGCGGGCAGCCCTGATCGTGCACGCGCTCGGCACCGATCCGTCCCTGCTGTTCCCCGCCACGCAGGATGCGATCCACCAGGACTACCGCGCCCCGGCCATGCTGCCGAGTGCCACCCTGCTGCGCGGACTGCGTGCCGCCGGGTTCGCCAGCACCATCTCCGGGGCGGGACCCAGCGTGCTGACCCTCGCCGTGGGGGAGTCCGGTGCCGACGCCGCCGAGGGGGAACTCCGACGCCTGATCGATACCGGCGACACGCCGGGGGCGTGGCGGGTCCTCCGGCTGGCAGTGGAGCGGGAAGGTGCTAAAATAAGAGGGCACCAGGGGTAGCGAGGCGGTCACGCCGACCTACTGTGCATCTCGAAGAGTACGTTTCGGGAAGTACCGTGTGCTTCTGTTGAGTCGGCCGTCCTGTCTGGACCGCCGCAACACTGCAGGTCCCATCAGCAGCAGCACATCCTGACGGTGTAGCCTCCGATCTATCCCGGAGCGTATGGACTCAACCTCCCGCGCAGGGACATTCTCAGGCTCCCAGCATCACCCAGGTCTGCCGGATCTCATCCGGTTCGGCTGATCCCCCGCCTGCTTCATATGCGGCACGGGGCAAACCACCGCGGACCACTGATCATGTGGCCGCCCGACGAGGGGGAAGGATCCTTCGTGACTGAAACCACTGACCTGTTACCAGGTGTGGCCACCCAAGACGCTGAAGAAACCGGCGCAACAACTTCCAAGAGCAGCGGTCTTGCCGGCCTGAAGCTCGCCCAGCTGCAGGCGCTTGCCGGTCAGCTCGGCATCACCGGTGGATCGAGGATGCGCAAGAGCGATCTCGTCTCCGCGATCTCGGACCACCAGCGCGGCTCCGCGGTCGCCGACCGCCAGAAGGCCCCCAGCGTCCGCACCGAGCGCAGCGCCGACGCCGAGCGCCCGGCCACGGCGGGCACCCCGGGCGGGGCAGAGGACGGCCAGGACCAGGACGCGCAGTCCGCCCCGGCCGAGCGCCAGCCCCGCACCCGCAACCGCAACCGCCGAGCAGGCAGCGACGGCGTCGTGTCCGTGCCGACGACCGAGGCCGCCGACCAGGCCGAAGCCCCGTCGCGGGACGGCGCCGAGGACGGCTCGGGCTCCGAGCAGCAGGACCGCGGCGACCGCGAGAACGGCGGGCGTAACCAGCGCAACCGTCGCAACCGTCGCGGCGAGGACCGCCCGGACGCGCAGTCGGGCCAGAACGAGTCCGTGAACGGTTCGCAGGGCGAGTCCCAGAACGCCGGGCAGGGCGAGGCGCAGGCCGAGTCCCCGTCCGGGCAGCAGGGCGACGCGCGCAGCGACCGCGGTGAGCGACGCAGCCGTTCCCGCAACGGTCGCGACGACGACCGTTCGGGCAACGGCTCCAACAACCAGTCCGGCAACCAGTCGAACGGCCAGTCGGGCAGCCAGTTCAACAGCCCGTCGACCAGCCAGTCGACCAACGACGGCCAGAACGACGGCGGCCGCAGCGGCAACGAGCGCAGTGACAACCGCAACGGCTCCAACGAGGACGAGGGTCGCGGGCGCAACCGCCGCAACCGTGCGAACCGCAACGGGGGTAACGGCCCCGAGGACCGCAACAGCCGATTCCGCGACCGCAACGAGCGCAACGACCGCCGTCGTGGCCGGAACCAGAACCCCGAGGTCGACGACGTCGAGGTCACCGACGACGACGTCCTGCTGCCCGTCGCGGGCATCCTCGACGTCCTCGAGAACTACGCCTTCGTGCGCACCTCCGGCTACCTGCCGGGCCCGAACGACGTCTACGTCTCGCTCGCCCAGGTCAAGAAGCACAACCTCCGCAAGGGCGACGCCGTCGTGGGCGCCATCCGCGCCCCCCGCGAGGGCGAGACCCAGGCCAGCGCACGCCAGAAGTTCAACGCCCTGGTCCGCGTCACCTCCATCAACGGCAAGCCTGCCGAGGAGCTGAAGGACCGCGTCGAGTTCGCGAAGCTCGTGCCGCTCTACCCCTCCGACCGTCTGCGCCTCGAGACGGACCCGAAGAAGATCGGTCCCCGCGTGATCGACCTCGTGGCCCCGATCGGCAAGGGCCAGCGCGGCCTGATCGTGTCGCCGCCCAAGGCCGGCAAGACCCTGATCCTGCAGGCGATCGCCAACGCCATCACGATCAACAATCCTGAGGTCCACCTCATGATGGTCCTGGTCGACGAGCGTCCCGAAGAAGTCACGGACATGCAGCGGACGGTCAAGGGAGAGGTCATCGCCTCGACGTTCGACCGCCCCGCCGACGACCACACCACGGTCGCCGAACTCTCCATCGAGCGCGCCAAGCGCCTCGTGGAGATGGGCATGGACGTCGTCGTCCTCCTCGACTCCATGACCCGCCTCGGCCGCGCCTACAACCTGGCCGCTCCGGCATCGGGCCGTATCCTCTCCGGTGGCGTCGACTCCGCGGCGCTGTACCCGCCGAAGCGTTTCTTCGGCGCCGCGCGCAACATCGAGAACGGTGGCTCGCTCACCATCCTCGCGACCGCCCTCGTGGAGACCGGGTCCAAGATGGACGAGGTCATCTTCGAGGAGTTCAAGGGCACCGGCAACATGGAGCTCCGCCTCTCGCGGAACCTCGCCGACAAGCGCATCTTCCCCGCCGTCGACGTCAATGCCTCCGGCACGCGTCGCGAGGAGAACCTGCTCTCGCCCGACGAGGTCAAGATCATGTGGAAGCTGCGCCGCGTGCTGTCGGGTCTCGAGACCCAGCAGGCACTGGAGCTGCTCACCAACAAGATCCGGGAGACGCAGTCCAACGTCGAGTTCCTGATGCAGGTCCAGAAGACCACCCTGGGCTCCAAGGACTCCGACTAGCACCGGGCAGCCGTCCGGGACGAGCGGGCCATATCCTGGCCGGCTCGTCCCGGACGGCTTCCTCCTTTAACCGGCATCCTGCGTCGAGACGGCAGGATCGGCCGGATGGAGCACCGCCGCGTGGTCCTCTCTGCCTTCTCGACCTTCGTAGACTGGCTGCACAAGCCGAAAGAGGTACATCCGATGTTTGAGTCCATCCAGGGACTGCTCGACGAACACTCCGAGCTGCAGGACCAGCTCGCCGACCCGGCCGTCCACGCCGACCAGGCGCTGGCCCGGAGGCTCGGACGCCGATACGCCGAGCTGGGGCGCATCGTCGACGCGCACAACCGCTGGAGCGCGCTCGACGACGACCTCGAGGCGGCCCGCGGCATGGCGTCCGAGGATCCCGAGTTCGCGGCCGAGGTCCCCGTCCTCGAGGAGCAGCTCGCAACAGCGCAGGAGAAGCTGCGCCGGCTCCTGATCCCGCGCGATCCGAACGACAGCCGCAACGTCATCATCGAGGTCAAGGGCGGTGAGGGCGGCGACGAGGCCGCACTGTTCGCCGGCGACCTGCTGCGCATGTACACCCGCTACGCCGAGTCCCGTGGCTGGAAGACCGAGCTCCTCTCCGCCAACGAGTCGGATCTCGGCGGCTACAAGGATGTCCAGATGGCCATCAAGGGGTCCTCGAACGACCCCGCGGAGGGCGTCTACGCCCGCCTCAAGTTCGAGGGCGGGGTGCACCGCGTCCAGCGCGTACCCGTCACCGAGTCGCAGGGCCGCATCCACACATCGGCCGCGGGCGTGCTCGTGCTGCCCGAGGTGGACGAGCCCGAAGAGGTGGAGATCAGCCAGAACGACCTCAAGATCGACGTCTACCGGTCCTCGGGCCCGGGCGGGCAGTCCGTGAACACCACCGACTCGGCCGTTCGCATCACGCACCTCCCCACCGGGATCGTCGTCGCGATGCAGAACGAGAAGTCCCAGCTGCAGAACCGCGAGGCCGCCATGCGGGTACTCCGCTCACGCATCCTCGCCCACGAGCAGGAGAAGATCGACGCCGCGAACTCGGACATCCGGAAGTCGCAGATCCGGACGATGGACCGCTCGGAGCGCATCCGCACGTACAACTATCCGGAGAACCGGATCGCCGACCACCGGACCGGCTACAAGGCCTACAACCTGGACGCCGTCATGAACGGCGACCTGGAACCGGTGGTGCAGTCGGCCATCGAGATGGACGAGCAGGCCCGCCTGGACGCCATCGGCGCGGACGAGTAGCCGTGGAGGAGGCCCTGCGGGCCGCCGAACGGCAGCTGCGCTCGGCGGGGGTGCCCAGCCCGCGGGTCGACGCCGAGCTGCTGGCCGCCCACCTGCTGGGAGTCTCACGCGGTCGGGTGCGTGCCCTGGCCCTGATCGGCACGCCCGTCCCCGAAGGCTTCCAGGCCCTCGTCGACGAGCGTGCCCGGCGCGTGCCGCTGCAGCACCTGACGGGGGTGGCCCATTTCCGCCGCGTCGACCTGTCCGTGGGGCCCGGTGTCTTCGTCCCGCGGCCGGAGACCGAGACCGTCGCGCAACTCGTGATCGATCGGGCGCTGGGTCTCGCCGCGCCCAGGATCGTCGACCTCGGCACGGGGTCCGGGGCGATCGCCGCCGCCGTCGCCGACGAGGTGCCCGGCGCCGAGGTGTACGCCGTCGAACTCAGCGACCTCGCACTCGCCTGGGCGGGACCGAACCTCGCGCGCTTCGGGGTCCACCTGGTGCAGGGCGACCTCGCCACCGCCCTGCCGGAGCACGATGGGACCTTCGACGTCGTGGTCTCCAACCCGCCCTACATCCCCGCGGAGGCCGTTCCCAACGAACCGGAGGTCGCCGAGCACGATCCACGGATGGCGCTGTACGGCGGGGGAGCGGACGGCATGGAACTGCCCCGCGCGGCTGCCCGGTCCGCGGCCCGCCTGCTCAGGCCCGGCGGGTACTTCGTGATGGAGCACGCGGAGGTGCAGGCGCCGTGGGTCGCCGCCTACCTCGAGCGGACGGGCGCCTGGACCGCGATCACCACGCATCAGGACCTCAGCGGCCGCGATCGCGCCACGAGTGCCGTGTCGACGACCGCCCGCACATCCCCCGACACCCCCCGAGAGGCACACCGATGACGGAGCACACCCCACCCGGACGGCCGGACGCCGCCCCGCAGGCGACGGTCGCCGTCGCAGCGGTCACCTACGACCGGCACGACGAGCTGGCACAGCTCCTGCGGTCCCTCGCGGAGCAGACCGCGCCGATCGGGACCGTGGCCCTCGTCGACTCGGGGACGAAGCCCGCGACGGACGTCGTCGACGCCGCCACGGCGGCCGGCGGCACCATCCACTACCTGCGGTCGGAGGCCAACCTCGGCGGAGCAGGGGGCTTCGCGTTCGCCATCCTCGCGGCCATCGCGAGCGGAGCGGAGTGGATCTGGCTCATGGACGACGACGGCCACCCCGAGGACGGGCGCTGCCTCGCCGAGCTGCTGGAGGCCGCGCTGGAACACGACCTCGACATCGTGAGCCCGCTCGTCGCCGCGACGTCGGACCCCTCGCGGCTGTCCTTCAACTTCCGCATCAACGGGCTGCTGACCAACGACCGCGCCGTGCTCGAGTCCAGGGGCTATCTGCCCGACATGGTGCACTTCTTCAACGGCGCGCTGATCCGCGCGGACGTGTTCTCGAAGATCGGCCTGCCGGACATGAAGTTCTTCATCCGCGGCGACGAGGTGGACTTCCTGGCGCGCGTGCGGAAGGCCGGCCTGAGGTACGGGACGCTCGCGACCGTCGCGGTGCGCCACCCGGCCACGTGGTCGGAGATGAAGCCGATCTTCGGTGGCTTCATCACCCCGGTGATCCCCGACGGCGACTTCAAGCGCTTCTCCTACTTCCGGAACCGCGCCTACCTCGCCCGCAAGTACCGCAACCTCCGGTGGTTCGGGGCGGACGTCATCGGCTTCCCCTACTACTTCATCACGCAGCGCGACCTCACCGGCCTGCGCGCGTGGTTCACGGCGTATTCCGCGGGGCTCCGCGGCACCGGCTTCGGGCCGCCGCCCCCGTCCTGATCGCCCGCCGGCCGGCCGGCGGACGCGCCGATGTGCATGGCCGCGGGTAGCAGTGAAAGGATGATCGGGTGACAACGAGCTACGACTGTTCCAAGCCCACCCAGCGAAGCGAAGGGCTGGCGGCCGCCCAGCGCGCGGTAGCGCTCAAGCAATGCATCGTCCTGCCGACCGACACCGTCTACGGCATCGGGGCGGACGCCTTCTCGCCGCAGGCCGTGGCCACCCTGCTCGCCTCCAAGGGACGCGGACGGAACATGCCACCGCCGGTGCTCATCCCGCGGATCCAGACGCTCGACGGCCTGGCGACCGAGATCCACCCCGACGCCCGCCGTCTCGCCGAGGCGTTCTGGCCCGGTGGCCTCACCCTCATCTGCCTGGCACAACCGTCACTCACCTGGGACCTGGGCGACACCCTCGGGACCGTCGCGCTCCGCATGCCCGACGACGACGTCGCCCTCGAACTGCTGACGCTCACGGGACCGCTCGCGGTGTCCTCCGCGAACCGGACGGGCCGGCCGGCCGCTACGACAGCCGCAGAGGCCGCCGAGCAGCTCGCCGAGTCGGTGGCCGTCTACCTCGACGCCGGGCCGCGGGCCGACGCCGGAGGCACGGGATCCACCATCGTCGACACGACGGGGGAGGTGCTCCGGGTGGTCCGGCAGGGCACCGTGTCGCTCGAGCAGCTGCGGGACGTGGTGCCCGGCGTCGTAGGGGTCGACGGCGGGACCCCGGCCGGGCCGGAGGCGGGGACGCCGGGCAGTAGGTCCGAGCCCGCCGCCGGGCAGTAGGTCAGAGCCCGCCGGCATCCTTCGCCGCACGGTCCGCGCCGGCGAGGACCTGACGGATCCGGGCCGTGGGGGTCAGGCCCTGCGCGTCGGCCCACCCGGGCACCTGGTCCTGACCGAACCACATGAGTTCGACGCGGCGAACATGCCCGTCGAGGCGACCGCGCACCAGGGACGACACCACGTAGCCGCCACGGACCGCCGCCCGGCACAGCGCCGCCGGTAGCACCCGGGGGTGTCCGCCCGCCGCCTCGAGGACGGTCCGCACGGTGAGTCCCTCCCAGGGCTGGAGGACCCGCGCCGGAAGAGCCCCGGGGTGGGCACCGAGGGCCAGCACCAGGTCCGCGAGGGAGTCCACCGAGGTGATCGGCGATCGTGCGGTGCCCGGGGACGCCACGGATGCGAGGTTCGAGCGGGCGAGACGCGCCAGGGCCGCCGTCGTCGGACGCCCCTCGCCCTGCACGGAGGTGGCCCGCACCGTCACGACGGACAGGGACTGCTCCCGCGCCGCCACGAGGTCCAGGACCTGTTCGCCGAGCGCCTTGCTGCGCGAGTACGCCGAGAAGGGACGCACGGTCCCGGTCTCGTCCAGCAGGGGCGTCCGGCCCTGCACTGCCGCGCTGCTGAGGTGGACGAGGCGCCGCGCGCCGGCGGCCGACGCTGCCCGGGCGAGAACGGCGGGCAGCAGGGCGTTCGCGCCGAGCAGGTCCGCCCCGCCGGTCGCCGAGGGGGTGGCGAGGCCGGCCGCGTTCACGACGACGTCGTACCCTGCCATCGCGGCCTCCAGCCCGGTGGTGTCCGTGGCATCCGCGGCGGCGAGGAGTGCCTGCGGCGCATCGGCGGTCGTCGCCAGCCGTGGCGCCGGCAGCGCGTGCGCGTCGATGCCCGCCGCGTGCAGGGTCCGCAGCACGGCGGAGCCGACGAAGCCGGAACCGCCGAGCACCAGCCAGCGCATCAGGATCTGCCCGTCCGGCCGGCCGGGTCCCGCAGGGGCGGTTCCGGCTGCCAGTCGGGATCGCGCAGGATCACCCGGGCGGCCCTCCACCCGCGCCACACCTGGGAGGCGCCGGAGACGGAGCGCTCGACGGCGAGAAGGCGGACGAGCTCCTTGCCGGCGGACAGGAGCGTCCCGAGGCCGAACCCCACCCGGTGGTAGCGGCCGTGCAGCCGGAGGTACCGCGCGAGGTACCCGCGGTTGCGCATGCCGCAGAACCGTGACAGGTCGCTCGACTCGTTCAGGTGCCGGACGCCGAGGTCCACCTGCCGCTGCGCGCGCGTCTTCCGGAGGACGAAGGCGTCGACGTACGCCACCGGGTACCGCTGCGAGACGAGCCACCCGTACGTGAGGTCGTCCCCGTTGAGGAAGAACCGGGCGTCGGGCAGGCCGATCTCGCGGACGACGTCGGCCGCGACCAGCATGCCCTCGAAGCACGCGACATTGGTGTGGAAGACCGGCGACGCCGCGAAGACGTCGCCCCGCACCGGGAAGTGGACGCCGGTGAACTCGTCGAGGACGTGCTGCCAGAAGAAGGGCCGGCCGGCGGCGTCGTAGCGGCGTCCGTGGATGCACGAGTACCGCCCCATCCAGGGCGCGAAGGACGCGAGGGCGTCGGGGAGGGCGACGACGTCGTCGTCCATCAGCCAGAGCCAGTCGGCTCCTTCCTCGAGGGCGCGCGCGACGCCGGCCGCGAACCCGCCCGAGCCGCCCACGTTCACGGGCAGGCGTTCCACGAAGAGGGGGACCGGGAGGTGCGCATCGGCGAGGACGTCGCCGGTGGCGTCGGTGCTGGCGTTGTCGACCACGACCACGCCGGCCGGCGCGGGTTCGAGGGCCGCGATCGAGTCGAGGAGCTCCCGCAGGAGGGCCGCCCGGTTGAACGTCGTGATCACGAGGAAGACACGGGGCGAGCCGGCGTCGGGGACGTGCAACCTGTTCCTTCCGGACCGCGCCCTGACAGTGCGCAACGGGCCTGGCACAGGTGGGGCAGTTAGTATTCTGGGGTAATAGCAGTCTATTACACCGTGTTCCAGCCCCGGTCGGACGTGTCCCCACACCACGGGTGCGGGGCTTCCGGGCCGCGGCCACGCCCGGTGACGCGGTGGACGCCTGCATGACACCGTTAGGAATCATGGGACTCAACGAAGGCCGGGCCTCCGCCCGGACACCCGGCTCCACGGCCGTAGCCTCCTCCGGCGACAAACCGGCGATCTGGCTGTGGTCGCAGTACCTGCTCGACGCCGCGGCCTGGATCGTGGCCATCCTCCTCGCGCTGATCCTCCGCTACGAGCTCCTCGTCAAGGAGATCAACGTCCCGGGTATCGCCACGTTCTGCGCGGTGGCCGTCGTCGCCCAGCTGGTGGTGGGGCTCAGCTTCGCGCTGTACCGGGGGAGGTACAGCTTCGGGAGCTTCCACGAGGCGAAGCTGCTCGTCATCGTGGCGGTGCTCGTCGCCGTCATCCTGGTGCTGGTCAGCGTCGCGTTCTTCACGGTGATCGAGGTCCCGCGCAGCATCGGCATCATCGCCTTCCCCTTCGCGTGCATGTTCCTGGCCGCCACCCGCTACCTGAAGCGCATGTACGTGGAGAGCAAGGCGAAGCCCGGCGAGGACGCGCAGCGCACGCTGATCTACGGGGCGGGGTTCCTCGGCAACTCGCTCGTGGGCCGCATGATGCAGGACCCGGGCTCTCCCTACTTCCCCGTCGGCCTGATCGACGACGATCCTGCCAAGAAGCACCTGCGGCTCTCCACCGTGCCGGTCCTCGGGCGGGTCGACGACCTGCGCGACATTGCGGCGAGGACGCAGGCCTCGGTCCTGGTCATCGCGTTCGCGGAGGTGGAGGCCGCGCAGGTGCGCCGCGTCTCCGACCTCGTCGCGGGGCTCGGCATCAGGGTGCTCGTCCTGCCACCGCTGCGGGACATGCTCGGCGCCGCCGGCGCCGCCATCGCGGACTTCCGGGAGGTCGCCGTCGAGGACCTCATCGGTCGCCGTCCCGTGGACATCCATCCGGACGAGGTCGCCGGGTACGTGACCGGGAAGCGCGTGCTCGTGACCGGGGCCGGCGGGTCGATCGGCTCCGAACTGTGCCGCCAGCTGGCGACCTTCGCCCCGGCGGAGCTCATCATGCTCGACCGCGACGAGACCGGCCTCCAGTCCACGCAGATCTCCCTCACCGGGCGCGGCCTGCTGACCGGTCGTGACACCGTCCTCGCCGACATCCGGGACGCGGACGCGCTGCTGAACATCTTCGAGGACCGCAAGCCCGAGGTCGTCTTCCACGCGGCCGCCCTCAAGCACGTGTCGCTGCTGGAGCAGTATCCGGAGGAAGCCTGGAAGACCAACGTCCAGGGTTCGCTGAACGTCCTCCGTGCCGCGGCCGCCGTCGACGTGACCAACTTCGTCAACATCTCCACGGACAAGGCGGCGGACCCCACGAGCGTCCTCGGGCACTCCAAGCGCGTCGCCGAGAAACTCACCTCGTGGCATGCGGAGGACACGGGCAGGGGGTACGTGTCGGTCCGTTTCGGCAACGTGATCGGCAGCCGCGGGTCCATGCTCCCGCTGTTCACCGAGCAGATCCGCAACGGCGGTCCGATCACCGTGACCGACCCCGAGGTGACGCGCTTCTTCATGACCATCCCCGAGGCCTGCCAGCTCGTCGTCCAGGCGGGGGCGATCGGCAGGGGAGGGGAGGTCCTCATCCTCGACATGGGCGAGGCCGTGAAGATCCTCGACGTCGCCCAGCGCATGATCGCGATGTCCGGCAAGGACATCGACATCGTCTTCACGGGCCTGCGGCCCGGCGAGAAGATGCACGAGGACCTGATCGGCGTCGGTGAGAACGACTCCCGCCCCCTCCACCCGAAGATCTCCCACACGTCGGTGGCGCCGCTGCATCCGGAGACGCTGAGCCTCCAGCGCTGGAAGGCCGAGGGCGGCTTCGGGCGGGGGCAGATCGGTGTCCTCCTGGGTGACGCCGTGGAGCACTCCGCCCGCACCGCACCGTCCACCGCCGGCACCGCGGGGCCCGCCGCATGACCGCGCAGCTGGTGATCGTCGGGCTCGTCGCCCTGGGACTGTCCCTCGCGCTGCCCTTCGTCGTGAAGCCCCTGCTGAGGCGGTGGGGCGTGGTCGACATCCCCAACAGCCGTTCCTCGCACAGCACCGTCGTGATCCGGGGCATGGGGATGGCCGTCGCGATCGCGATCCTCGTGGCCCTCGCCGTCTCCCTCGCCATCCGCCTGGTCGCCGTCGACCGCTCGCTCGTGCTCGTCGTCATCGGCATGGTGGCCGCCGCAGCGACGCTCGGCTGGATCGAGGACCTCAGGGGACTGTCCGTCAGGGTGCGCGCCGCCGCGCAGCTCCTGATCGGTGCGCTCGGTACGATCGTCCTCGCCACGACGATCGAGGACAGCAGCTACTGGTGGGTGCCGGTCGGGGCCGTCGCCGTGGCCACCTACATCAACGCGGCCAACTTCATGGACGGCATCAACGGGATCTCCGGCATGCACGGGGTGGTCGTGGGCCTCTTCTACTCGTGGGCAGGGGTCCTCAGCGACCAGCTGTGGCTGACGGTCGCGGGGCTCGTGGTCGCGGCCGCCTTCGCGGGCTTCCTGCCCTGGAACCTCGGCCGGGGTTTCGTGTTCCTGGGCGACGTCGGCAGCTACCTGCTCGGAGCGTCAATCGCGGCCATCGCGGTCACGGGGCTTCTCGCGGGCGTCTACCTCGAGTACCTCCTCTCGCCGGTGCTCATCTATCTCGCCGACACGTTCACCACGTTCCTGCGCCGGGCACGACGCGGGGAGCGTCTCTACGTCGCACACCGTCAGCACGTGTACCAGAGGCTCACCGACACCGGGCTCACCCACGTGCAGGTCGCACTCCTCGTGAGTGTCCTGTCCGCGCTCACCGGGGCCGCGGGCTTCGTGCTCGCCACCGCCGCCGCACCCCTCGCGGTGTCCGCCTCGCTGTTCGCCGCGGCCGTGGTCGCGCTGTACCTCTTCTCGCCGAGGATCTTCCGCGCCATCGCCCGTCGTCGGACGGCGGTGGGGGCCTGAGCCGGGGCGCGAACCCCGCCGTGGGGTAGAATTTCAGGCGCCGGGCGCGGTGACCTGCGGTCCCGCGCATCCGGCTCCAACCCTCACGACGCCGTCGACCGGGGACCAGCAGGGCGCCCACGGCGCAGCCAACAGAGCGGACAGCACGTGCCACGACCGGAGAACCCGGCCACCGGAGCCGACGACGCCACGCTCATCCCGGCGTCGGGACCCACCCGGAGTCCCTGGCTCCGCATCCTCGGGTGGAGTGCCGCCGGGGGCGCGGCGACCGCGGTCCTGCTTGCTGCCGCGGCGCTGGTCGCCGCCTCAGCCACCGCCGGCCTGAGCGTACTGTTCGGCGCGGCCCTCGTCATCGTGTTCTTCGGCATCAGCCTCCTGATCGGCCACTTCACGGGCAGGACCAATCCGTCCGGGGCGCTCGGACTGTTCGCCGTCACCTACGCCATCAAGGTCGTCGGATTCGGCGCCGTCCTGTTCCTGTTCGGCACCCCGGACTGGCTCGAGCGCACGTGGTTCTTCTGGGGCGCCCTCGCGACCGTGATCGTCTGGCAAGTGGCCGAGGTCGTCGCGTTCTCGCGGCTCCGCACCCCCCTCTACGACGACCAGCCCGGGACGGCCGCGACGCGCCCGGCCACGCGGCCACCGGAAGGACCCTGATATGAGCGGTGTCTCCCCGGGTCCCGACGACCCCGCCGACGGCAGTCCGGCGCCGGGCGAGGCCCGTTTCTCCAACGGCGGCTACAACGCCGGCATCGCCGTCCTGAGCTACATGATTGGCGGGATCGCGGTATGGAGTTTGATAGGCTGGGGGCTGGATAATCTCCTCGACACGCGCTGGTTGGTGCTGGCGGGAGCGTTCTTAGGTGCAGCAGGGGGTTTCTATCTCTCCCACATGCACAACCTCACCCGGAACCACACACCGAATCCGCACGGCGGATCCCGGTCGACGCCCGGTGCCGAGGAAGAACCGTAGTGAATCCCCATAACTTCATGAGTCGGACCAGTCACGCTGCGGCCGAACAGATCTTGCCCAACGATGGACACTGCAGAGAGGAAACGCGTTGATCGCGCTTGCGCTCCCGGCCGCAACTACCGAAGAGGGATTCGTAGCCCCGACGATCGAGGACACCCACTACCGGGACATCCTCCCCTGGGGTGACCCCTACGGCGTCTGGTTCGACCCCGGCTTCGGCAAGCAGATGCTCATGGTCATCCTGTCCGTGGTCATCATCGCCACCTTCTTCCTGATCGCGTCACGACGCCGCCAGATGGTCCCCGGCAAGGTGCAGTTCCTCGGTGAGTCGGCGTACGGCTTCGTCCGCAACTCCATCGGCAAGGACATCATCGGCGGCCGGGACTTCATGAAGTACGTCCCCTGGCTCTTCACCGCCTTCTTCTTCGTGCTGGTGAACAACATCTTCGGGGCCATCCCGTTCCTGCAGCTGCCCACCTTCTCGCACCCGGGCAGTGCCTACGCCATCGCGGCGATCTTCTACCTCCTCTGGGTAGGCATCGGTATCCGGAAGCACGGCCTGCGGTACTTCAAGCTGGCCGTCGTCCCCTCGGGCGTCCCCTGGTACATCCTGCCGATCGTCGTGCCGATCGAGATCATCTCGAACTTCATCGTCCGTCCGGTCACCCACTCGCTGCGACTGTTCGCCACGATGCTCGCCGGCCACCTGATCGTGACCCTCGCGGGATCCGCCATCGAGTACATGGTGATGACGGGCAACATCCTGCTGCAGGGCACCAGCGTCCTGGTCCTCCTCGGCGCCGTCGCGATGTACATGCTGGAGGCCCTGATCATGGTCCTGCAGGCCTACGTCTTCACGCTGCTGGCCGCGATCTACATCGAAGGCGCGCTCAACGCCGACGCCCACTGATTCACACAAGTCTTCCCCGTCGGGGATGATCCCAAACAACCTGTCGCATCAAGGCGGCATCTTGAAAGGAACACAATGGAAGTACAGGGTAGCCTCAACCTCGTTGGATACGGTCTCTCCGCAATCGGCGGTGGTGTCGGTGTGGGTCTCGTCTTCGCGGCCTACATCAATGGCGTAGCTCGCCAGCCTGAGGCACAGCGTGTCCTCCAGCCCATCGCCTTCCTCGGCCTCGCGCTGACCGAAGCCCTCGCGATCCTGGGCCTCGTCTTCGCCTTCGTCATCGGCGCCTGACAAGGCCGCCCTGACCGACCGAAGACAAGCTGAAGAAAGACGGGTGAAAAATGCTTAACGCAGCGATTATGGCGGCGGAGGAGGGCTCGAGCCCGCTCGCACCGAACTGGTGGGAGTTCCTCGTGACACTGGCCGGCTTCGCCGTGCTGATGTTCATCGTCATCAAGTACGTCATGCCGGCATTCGAGAAGACGTTCGAAGAACGAACGGCTGCCATCGAGGGTGGTATCGCCAAGGCGGAAGCCGCCCAGGCGGAAGCCAACGCGGCGCTGGAGGAGTACAAGCAGCAGCTTGTGGATGCCCGCACCGAGGCCAACCGCATCCGTGAGGAAGCGCGCGCCGAAGGTGCGCAGATCCTCGCGGACCTGAAGGAGAAGGCGGCCGCGGAGTCGGCACGCATCTCCGAGCAGGCCCACGTGCAGATCGAGGCCGAGCGCCAGGCCGCCGTGGTCTCGCTCCGTACCGAGGTCGGTACGCTCGCGACCGATCTGGCCAGCCGGATCGTCGGGGAGTCCCTCGCCGACGACGCCCGTTCCTCCCGCGTCATCGACCGCTTCCTCGCCGACCTCGAGACTTCGTCGCAGGGTGCGGTCTCGAACAGTGCAGGTGCGGCGAAGTAATGGCAGGAGTATCGAGCCAGTCCCTGGCAACGGTCCGTGAAGGGCTGGAGTCCCGACTGCAGGGCGCAACCCTCGGCCTCGCGGAAGAGCTGTTCGGCGTGCTGTCGATCCTCGACACCAACGCCGGTCTGCGCCGTGCGCTCACCGACCCGTCCCGCACCGGCAAGGACAAGGCGGTGCTCGTCGACCAGCTGATCGCCGGCCGTGTCTCGTCCGAAGCCGCAGCCGTGGTCAGGGACCTCGTCAGCGAGCGGTGGGCCAACGCCCGCGACATCGGTGATGCCCTGGAGACCCTCGCGGCGACCGTGGTCATCGCGGTGGCCGAGCAGGGAAGCGGTGTGGAGGGCCTGGACCGGCTCGAGAACGAGCTGTACTCCTTCACCCAGGTGGTCGCCTCGAACCACGCCCTGCAGAGGGCGCTCTCGGATGCGCAGGCCACCCCGGAGTCGAAGGTCGTCCTCGGCCTGAAGCTCGTGCCGCAGGCCGGGCCGGCGGGCAGGCTCCTCATCAGCCAGGCCGTGCGCTCGCCGCGCGGACTCAAGCCCGCGATCCTCGTCGAACGGTTCCTCGAACTGGTCGCCGCGCGCCAGCAGCGCTGGATTGCCAACGTCAGCGTCACCCGTCCGCTGACGGCAAGCCAGCTCGAGCGGCTGGAGTCCGGCCTCAACGCGATGTACGGCCGCGAGCTCAAGGTCAACGTCAAGGTAGACCCCACACTGATCGGCGGAGTCCGTGTCAGCGTGGGCGACGAGATGGTCGATTCGACCGTCATCACGCGGCTGTCCGAACTGCGCCGCAAGCTGGCGGGATAGGGCGCTCGCGCCCTATCCGATCCGCGCCACACCCACTGAATCACACACCGGTCGCCACGCATCCCATGGTGATCACAACACAGGAGAGCAGGGACTGAGATGGCCGAATTGACCATCAACGCCGAAGACGTCCGTAGTGCGTTGAACGACTTTGCGGCGTCCTACGAGCCCGGAAACGCGGAGCGCGTCGAAGTCGGCCGCGTGACCACCGCCAGTGACGGCATTGCCCGTGTCGAGGGTCTTCCCTCCGTCATGGCCAACGAGCTGCTGCGGTTCGAGGACGGCACGCTCGGACTCGCCCAGAACCTCGACACCCGGGAAATCGGTGTCGTCGTGCTCGGTGACTACAACGGGATCGAAGAGGGCCAGGAAGTACACCGGACGGGCGAGATCCTCTCGGTTCCCGTCGGTGACGCCTTCCTCGGTCGCGTCGTCGACCCCCTGGGCCAGCCGATCGACGACCTCGGTGAGATCGTCGCCGAAGGACGCCGTGCCCTCGAGACCCAGGCTCCTGGCGTCACGCAGCGCAAGTCGGTGCACGAACCCATGCAGACCGGCCTCAAGGCCATCGACGCGATGATCCCGATCGGCCGTGGACAGCGCCAGCTGATCATCGGCGACCGCCAGACCGGCAAGACCGCGATCGCCGTGGACACCATCATCAACCAGAAGGCCAACTGGGCTTCGGGTGACGTGAACAAGCAGGTCCGCTGCATCTACGTGGCCATCGGCCAGAAGGCGTCGACCATCGCCGCCGTCCGCCAGACCCTCGAGGACAAGGGCGCCCTGGAGTACACGACCATCGTCGCGTCTCCCGCCTCCGACCCCGCGGGCTTCAAGTACCTCGCCCCCTACGCCGGTTCCGCCATCGGGCAGCACTGGATGTACGGCGGCAAGCACGTCCTCATCGTGTTCGACGACCTATCGAAGCAGGCCGAGGCCTACCGTGCGGTGTCCCTCCTGCTGCGGCGTCCGCCGGGACGCGAAGCCTACCCGGGCGACGTGTTCTACCTGCACTCCCGCCTGCTGGAGCGTTGTGCCAAGCTCTCCGACGAGCTCGGTGCCGGTTCGATGACGGGCCTCCCGCTCGTCGAGACGAAGGCCAACGACGTCTCGGCGTACATCCCGACCAACGTCATCTCCATCACCGACGGCCAGATCTTCCTGCAGTCGGACCTCTTCAACGCCAACCAGCGTCCCGCCGTGGACGTCGGCGTGTCGGTGTCCCGCGTGGGCGGTGCCGCACAGGTGAAGTCGATGAAGAAGGTCTCGGGCACGTTGAAGCTGGACCTCGCCCAGTACCGCGACATGCAGGCTTTCGCCATGTTCGCCTCGGACCTGGATGCGGCGTCACGGCAGCAGCTGACCCGCGGCGCACGCCTGATGGAACTGCTGAAGCAGGGCCAGTACTCGCCGATGCCGGTCGAGCAGCAGGTCGTGTCCATCTGGGCCGGGACCAACGGCCACCTCGACGATGTCCCGGTGGAGGACATCAACCGCTTCGAGACGGAGTTCCTGGAGCACCTCGGGCACAAGTCGCAGATCCTCACCACGCTCGCCCAGACGGGCAAGCTCGAGGATTCGACCGCCGAGGAGCTGAAGTCGCAGATCACCGGCTTCAAGCAGGGCTTCTTCGGTGCCGGGGCGGACGGCTTCGGCGCAGGTCACGAGGAATTCCAGGCGATCGACGCGGATTCGGTCGAGCAGGAGAAGATCGTTCGACAGAAGCGCTAGAGGATCTGCACGACGGGAGGGGCACAGCCCCTCCCGTCGGCAGGACCCTGGCCTGATCGCTTCCCGTAGCGGGGGCGAAGGAAAGGACAACAATGGGAGCCCAGATCCGGGTCTACCGCCAGAAGATCGCCTCGACCACGTCGACGCGGAAGATCTTCAAGGCGATGGAGCTGATCGCGACTTCTCGCATCGGCAAGGCACGTTCGCGTGTAGCGGCGGCACTGCCGTACGCCAACGCGATCACGCGTGCCGTTTCGGCCGTATCGTCGCAGTCTGAAATAGACCACCCGCTGACCACCGAGCACGGCGAGGTCCGACGTGCCGCCGTCCTGGTGATGACCTCGGACCGCGGTCTCGCCGGGTCGTACTCGGCCAGCGCGCTCAAGCAGGCGGAGGGTCTTTTCGAGACGCTCCGATCGGAGGGCAAGGAGATCCAGGCCTTCCTGGTCGGCCGGAAGTCCCAGGTCTACTTCGATTTCCGTGGCCGCGACTACGAGAAGGTCTGGACGGGTTCCACCGACGCTCCCGAGTTCTCCACGGCCCGCGAGGTCGGCGAGGCGCTGCTCGCGGCATTCCTGAAGGACTACGAGGACGGCGGCGTGGACGAGATCCACGTCGTCTACACGAAGTTCCGCTCCATGGTCGTGCAGGAGCCGTCGGTCATGCGTCTGCTCCCGCTCGAGGTCGTGGAGGAGGAAGTCACTCAGGAGGGTGACCTCCTGCCGCTGTACGAGTACGAACCGGAGCCGGAGCAGGTCCTGGACGCCCTCCTGCCGCGCTACATCGAATCGCGCATCTTCGCCGCCATGCTGCAGGCGGCTGCGAGCGAACTCGCCGCCCGCCAGCGGGCGATGAAGTCCGCGGGCGACAACGCGACGGAGCTGATCAAGAAGTACACCCGCCTCCGCAACACGGCCCGCCAGGCCGAGATCACCCAGGAACTCTCGGAGATCGTGGCCGGCGCGGACGCATTGAGCGCCTCCTGACGCACCTCCCCATCCGGGCCCTCGAGGGTGCCGGGTGCACAGCTAGACTTAGTTCCACGCCATCTACGTAAATGAAGTGAGAGAGATGACTGCCCAGACTGTTGAACACGGTACGGACTCAGTTGCCCCCGGCGCCACCGGCCGTATTGCACGTGTCATCGGCCCGGTTGTCGACGTCGAGTTCCCGGCCGACGCAATCCCCGCAATGTACAACGCCCTCACCACCGAGATCACTCTCAACGGTGAGACCCGCCTGATCACCTTCGAGACCTCGCAGCACCTCGGCGACAACCTCGTGCGCGCCATCTCCCTGCAGGCCACCGACGGCCTCGTCCGGGGGACCGTGGTGCAGGACACCGGAGCGGCGATCTCGGTGCCCGTCGGCGACGGCGTCAAGGGACACATCTTCAACGTCCTGGGCAAGCCGCTCGACGTCGACGAGTCCGAGCTGCAGATCACGGAGCGCTGGCCCATCCACCGCAAGCCCCCGAGCTTCGCCTCCCTCGAGGGCTCGACGGAGATGCTCGAGACCGGCATCAAGGTCATTGACCTGCTGACGCCGTACATCAAGGGTGGGAAAATCGGCCTGTTCGGTGGTGCCGGTGTCGGCAAGACCGTGCTCATCCAGGAGATGATCACGCGTGTGGCCCGCAACTTCGGTGGCACCTCGGTGTTCGCCGGCGTGGGCGAGCGCACCCGTGAGGGCAACGACCTCTGGGTCGAGATGGAGGAGGCGGGCGTCCTCAAGGACACCGCGCTCGTCTTCGGCCAGATGGACGAGCCGCCCGGAACGCGTCTCCGCGTGGCGCTCTCGGCCCTGACCATGGCGGAGTACTTCCGCGATGTGCAGAACCAGGACGTGCTGCTCTTCATCGACAACATCTTCCGGTTCACGCAGGCGGGTTCCGAGGTGTCGACCCTGCTGGGCCGTATGCCGTCCGCCGTGGGCTACCAGCCGAACCTGGCCGACGAGATGGGTCTCCTGCAGGAGCGCATCACCTCGACCAAGGGCCACTCGATCACCTCGATGCAGGCGATCTACGTCCCCGCCGACGACTACACCGACCCGGCTCCGGCAACCACGTTCGCGCACCTCGATGCGACCACCGAGCTCTCCCGTGAGATCGCGTCCCGTGGCCTGTACCCGGCCGTGGACCCGCTCGCCTCGACCTCGCGCATCCTGGATCCGCAGTACATCGGCCACGACCACTACAACACGGCCGTGCGCGTGAAGCAGATCCTGCAGAAGAACAAGGAACTGCAGGACATCATCGCGATCCTCGGCATCGACGAGCTCAGCGAAGAGGACAAGGTCGTCGTCGCGCGTGCGCGCCGCATCCAGCAGTTCCTCTCGCAGAACACCTACACCGCCAAGCAGTTCACCGGCGTCGAGGGTTCGACGGTCTCCATCAAGGACACCATCGAGGGCTTCGCGGCGATCTGCAACGGCGACCTCGACCACATCGCGGAGCAGGCGTTCTTCAACATCGGCGGACTCGATGACGTCGAGCGCCAGTGGGCCAAGATCCAACAGCAGACCGGTAAGTAACGCCCATGGCATCACAGGGCGAACTCGAGGTCGAAGTTGTCGCGGCCGACCACTTCGTGTGGTCGGGCGCGGCACGCAAGGTCAACGCACGCACGGCGAACGGACAGATCGGGATCCTCCCCGGTCACGCACCGATCCTCGCGATCCTTGAAGCCGGCGAGATTTCGGTGGAACCGGTCAGCGGCGAGCGCCTGGTGGTCGGCGTGGACGGAGGATTCTTCTCGGTCGATTCCAACCGCGTCGTGATCGTGGCGGACAACGCCAGGGTCGGCGGTTCGGTGACTCCGGAATCCGCCTAGGCCTTCCAGCATGGAGGCACTGGGTGTGACGTTCATCTGCCTTGCGGTCGCCTTCGGCCTGCTCGTGCTCGTGATCGGAGCATTCCTCCTCCGCCGGTTCCAGCTCAATCGTGCCCTCGGCACATTCGATGCCTCCATCCGCCTCCCTCCCCAGGGATGGCGGGTGGGGGTTTGTCGTTACACGGACAATCACCTGGAGTGGCTCAGCCTGCTCTCGCTGAGCCCCATCCCGAAGTTCCGATTCCTCCGGAGCTCCCTCGAGGTCGAGGGCTGGCGTGCGCCCACCGAAGCCGAACGCGTGCGGATCCAGCCCGGCGCCATCATCGTCCAGCTGGCCCACGAGGGCGAGCCGTTCGACCTCGCCATGCGCTACGACGTGTACGCGGGCCTCTCCTCCTGGATCGAGGCCGGCCCCGTCATCGGCATCGGTACCTGGCGCTGATCCCCGGCGGCGTCATCCTGCAGGCGCCCGCCTCAGTCCTCGATCGGCCTGACCCACGTCCCGTCGCGCAGTACGCCCTTGAGCTGGAGGTCGGGCGAGACCACGACCGCGTCGGCGCGCAACCCCACGTGGAGGCTGCCCACCTCGTCGCCGAGCCCCAGGACCATCGCGGGCACCGCGGTCGCTGCGCGCACCGCGTCGACGACGTCGACCCCCGCTCCGACCGTGCACCGGACGACGTCCAGCAGGCTCCCGGCACCGCCGGCCAGGACACCCGTGGCCGTCAGCACGGCCGCGCCGTCGACGACGGTGATGGCGGCCCGACCGAGGCGGTACTCACCGGATGTGCGGCCCGCTGCCGCGGTCGAGTCACTGACGAGGCAGATGTTCTCGGAGCCCGCGATCGTGAAGGCCATGCGGATCGTCTCCGGGTGGAGATGGACGTTGTCGGCGATGAGTTCGACGGCGATCTCCCCGGCGCGCGCCCTCTGCAGGAGCAGGGGGACCGGACCCGGGGAGCGGTGATGCATCACGGGCATCGCGTTGAACAGGTGCGTCGCCGTCGGGCGTCCGCTGAAGCCCGCGAAACCGGTCGAGGCGAGTTCCTCGTTGATGAGGTCCAGGGCGTCCGAGGTCTCCTCCGTCGAACTGTCCGTGTGCCCGATCGAGGGGATCACGCCGTGGGTCACGAGTTCGAAGACCAGGACGTCGCAGCCCGGCAGCTCCGGGGCGTACGTCATCGAGGTGAGGTGCCCTCGGCCCGCGGTGACGAGGCGCGCGACGTCCTCCTGCGTGGGCAGGATCAGGAAGGCCGGATCCTGGGCGCCGTGGCGCTTCTTCGACAGGAACGGACCCTCGGCGTGGATGCCGGCGATCAGCCCCGCCTCCGCGGCCCCCGCGAGCCTGCCGAACGCGGCCTCGAGGTCCACCAGCGGCGCCGCGCACGTGCTCGCGAGCACCGTCGTCGAACCACTGCGATGCAGGTGGGCCGCGGCGCCTGCGATGTCGGCGTCCGAGCCCGAGGTGAAATCGCCCCCGCCGGCGCCGTGGCAGTGCAGGTCGATGAGTCCCGGGAGGATGAGGTAGCCCTCGGGCAGCTGCTCCGGGGGTGCGCCGCCGTGCGACATCCCGGCCTCGGTAATGCGTGAGCCCTGCCATCGCAGGACGCCGTCGTCGACGATACCCTCGCCGGTCACCAGTCGGCCGGACAGGGCGGTGGGCGTTCTGCTGGAGAGAGCCATGGTCCGAGTGTAGGGGCCCGGGCGCGGCCGCCCTAGAAGAGCCGGGACGCGCTGTCGTCGACTCCGCGCATGGCGTCGTAGTCCAGCGTCAGGCAGTCGATGCCGCGGTCCGTGGCGAGCACGCGGGCCTGGGGCTTGATCTGCTGGGCCGCGAACACACCCCGCACGGGGGACATGAGCGGGTCGCGGTTCAGCAGCTCGAGGTAGCGGGTGAGCTGCTCGACGCCGTCGATGTCCCCCCGGCGCTTCAGCTCGATGGCCACCGTGCGGCCCTGGGCGTCGCGGGCGAGGATGTCCACGGGACCGATGGCCGTCATGTACTCGCGCCGGATCAGCGTGAAGCCTGCCCCGAGCAACTCGATCTGCTCGGCGAGGAGGCGCTGCAGGTCGGCCTCCACACCGTCCTTGACAAGCCCAGGGTCGACGCCCAGGTCGTGGGAGGAATCGTGCAGGTGCTCGCGGATGTTGATGACCAGCCGGTCGTCGCTCTTGGCGTGCTGCACCGTCCACACCTCGGTGATGCCCTCGGCGCGATCGGCCTCGTCGGGCGCGCTCACGCGGAGGTTCGCCGGCGGGCTCATCCAGTTCAGGGGCTTGTACGAGCCGCCGTCGGAGTGCACCAGCACGGAGCCGTCCGACTTCACCATGAGGAGCCGGGTGGCCAGCGGGAGATGGGCGCGGAGGCGGCCGATGTAGTCGACGGAGCAGCGGGCAATGACAAGACGCACGGGGACGACTCTACCGGGCGGGGAGCGCAGCGCATGATTCGCGGACCGGTCCCCGGTAGGACCGCCTCAGCACCGGGCCGGGTGGCAGACTGGAGCGGTGCCCCGTTCCAACCGACCCAGCCGACCCGGTGGTGGTGCGCGGAGCAAGTGGACCCCGCCGCCCGAACTGGACCTCGAGCGCGCCCGTGCGGGCATCCCCAGCCGTGAGAGCGCGCCCGACGGCGAGTGGTCGGTGCGCCGCATCACGGAGCGGAACGCCGCCAAGACCTACACCTGTCCCGGGTGCCATTCGTTCATCCTCCCGGGGATCGCGCATCTCGTCGTCTGGCGGGAGGACTCGCTGTTCGGTCCGCAGACCGCGCTGGCCGAGCGCCGCCACTGGCACGTGCGGTGCTGGCAGACCCGCAGTTTCCGCTACTGACCGCGCACGCGTCCAGCCCTCGCGCGCCGGGCGGCGGTCCGCCCCGACCTAGACTGGGGGCATGGCGAGCGACATCACCGACCACACCTCCACCACCGACGAGCCGATCGAGATCCGCGCGTCCACCGTCCTGCCCGCCGATCGGCGCGACATCGAGCTGCACACTGCCGATGGTCTGACGCTCGTGGGGGAGTTCGCCGCGCCGGCCGGCGACCGTACCCCGAAGGCCACCCTCGTGACGCTCCACCCGCTGCCCACGCACGGCGGCTTCATGGACTCCCACGTCTACAGGAAGGCGTCCTTCCGGCTGCCCGCCCTCGCCGACATCGCCGTCCTGCGCTTCAACACGCGCGGCACGTGCTCCCCTCGTGGGTGCAGCGACGGGCAGTTCGACGGCGGCGACGGCGAGCGGCTGGACCTGCAGGCGGCCGTCGACTGGGCGGTGGCGCAGGGGCTGCACCACATCTGGCTCGTGGGCTGGTCCTTCGGCACCGAGCTGTGCCTGAAGTACGGCGCCCAGGACCCGGTGGCCGAACTCGTCGAGGGGGCCATCCTGCTGTCGCCACCGCTGCACCGCGCGGGCGACGCCGACCTCGACGCCTGGGCTGCCAGCGGCCTGCCCCTGAAGGTCCTGGTGCCGGAGTTCGACGACTACCTGGTGCCCGACGCTGCCGCCGCCCGGTTCTCCCGCGTGCCGCAGGCCGAGGTCGTCGGCATCGACGGGGCGAAGCACCTGTGGGTGGGGGAGAAGTACGCGGCGCGCGCCCTCAACGAGATCGTCGGCGTCGTGCGCCCCGAGGTGGACCTCCCGCTGCCCACGCAGTGGACCGGCCCGTCCGCCGTCGCACCGTCCACACCGGCAACGCGCTGACCGGGCCCGCGCGCATGGCGGACCGGTCTACAGCCGGTCCTGGCGGGCGATGAAGACCTCCTTGAGCAGCAGCATCACCGCTGCCGCCGTCGGGATGGCGATCAGGGCGCCGAGGACGCCGAGGAGGCTGCCGCCCGCGATGACCGCGATCACCGCGACCGCCCCGGGCACCGCGACCGCGCGGTGCATGATCCGCGGGGAGATGAAGTACGCCTCGAACTGCAGGTAGGCGACGTACGGGATCGCGAACAGCAGGGCCGTCTGCCAGCCCACCGTCAGGGCGATGAGGGAGACGAGGACGGCCGCGGTGGCCGCACCGATCAGCGGGATGAAGGCCAGGAGCACGACGACGAAGGTCAGCAGCACGGAGAACTGCACACCCGCGATCGACATCACGATGAACGCGAACGTGGCATTGAGCAGCGCCACGCATGCCTGGCCGATGACGTAGAGACCCACACTGCGCGTGATCTCCTCCGAGAGCACCTCGACGCGCGGCCGGCGGGAGCGGGGGGCCAGCCGGTAGGCCCACTTCTTCATGCCCGGCAGGGATGCGAGGAAGTAGAGGGCGAGGACCAGGATCACGAGCGCTCCGAAGAGCCCGTTGACGATCACCGTCCCCACCCCGAGGACGCCGCCGAAGATCCCGCCCACGGCCTCGCTGTTGGCGAAGAACTTGTCGATCTCGGAGCTGACGCGCTCGCGGACCTGGAACTGCCGGTCGACGCTGGTGAAGAACTCCGAGTTCAGGAAGCTGTCCGCGTAACCCGGCGCGCGGTCGACGATCTGCGAGGTCTGGCTCACGATCGTCGGGATGAGCAGCGCGAAGAACCCCACCACCACGCCCATGAGGATCAGGAGCGAGACGGCGATGCCGGCGGGCCTCGGGACGTACTTCGTCTCGAGCCAGCGGACGATCGGGTCCAGGCCGAGGGCGATGAAGAGCGCCGCTCCGATCCAGACCAGGAGCTGGCCGACATTCGTGATGATGAAGAAGGCGAGCAGCGCGAGCCCGACGCCGACGCTCATCATGAAACCGAAGTGGATGGGGTGCGCGCGCATGGTGGGCGCGTTGTTGCCTCCGAACTTCAGGCGCTCGTCGGCCAGGGACACTTCATGGTCTACCGCCACCTCGGACGGCTCCACGTCCGGCGGGAACTCGAAGCGTGGGCGCGGCTGGGCGGACGGGAACGAGTTCCGGGCGAGGGTGAAGAGGGAGCGCCACGCCGACGACGGCCGCGTGGCCGGCCGTGCCTGATCGTCGGTCGACCGTTCGTCGCTGCCGTTCGCGGACGCCTCGGGCCGCGGGAGCGGCTGATCGAGCGGGACGTCCTGGGGGTCTGTCAACGAAGGGCTCTGCTTTCACGTGCGCGGTGTCCGGCCGCGGGAGGGAGGACTAGCGAAAACCCTAACAGCCGGGTGCCGGCGGCCGGGTTCTTGACGAACGACGGTCCGGGTGCGCCGGGCTCGCGCGGGGCCGGATCGGTCGGACGATTGTCGTTACCATTGAGGAACTGTTCCGGGGTGGGGCCGCAGCGGCATGCGGCACCACCCGAGCGGAATCAGAGCGGACGGGGCCACGCGGTCCGCCGTCACGGACAACGATAGGCAACGAGTGCGCGTGAAGACAGCAGTACCGATCATCGTGGCAGGGCTCCTGCTGATGCTCCTCGGCATCGGACAGCGGACGGTCTGGGCTCCTGCCGAGACCGTGACCGCCGGCGTCGCACAGGACGCCGAGGCCGGACCGGTCACGGTGATCGAGCCCGGCGCCCGAGCGGACGTCGAGGGCCCGGTGGAGGTGACGGTCGAGGCCGAGGGTCCCTTCACCCTCGCCGTCGGGCGTGCGTCCGACGTGGAGGCGTGGGTGGGCGACGCAGCGCACCTGAGTATTACGGGGCCCGGCGAGGAGGCGCTGGAATCCGGATTCTCCGAGGGCGAGGACTCGGTACCGGATCCGCGCGGCAGCGATCTCTGGATCGCGGAGGAATCCGGGGACGGATCGCTGACCTACCGCTGGAACGCGCCCATCGAAGGCGACTGGTCCATCCTGCTCGCGGCCGACGGCGACGCACCCGCCCCCACGCAGGTGTCCGTCACCACTCCCAACGACCAGTCCACCCCCCTCGCCCTGCCGCTCATCATCGGCGGCGCAGTCGTCGTCGTGCTCGGCATCGCGCTCCTTCTGATCCCGCCCCGCCGACCCGGGAACGGGCATCGGCCCGCACCCGTCGAGGGAACGCGCGCCTACGCCCGCCGGCACGCCGCTGCCGGCACTCCCGGCGGAGCCTCCCGCATCGCCGCCCCCGGCGCGGCCCTTCTGGTCTCAGGCCTCGTGGGGTCGGGGTCGCTCCTGGGCATCGCTCCCTCGATGGCGACGACGACGCCGTCGCCCGCGCCGTCCTCCGCGGCCGCCGTCAACGGGGCGCCGTCGGCCGGCAGCGAGGCCAGCGGACCTCCCGTGGTCCTCGACGCCCAGCTCGACCGCATCCTCGGAGCCGTCGCGTCCACCGTGACCGACGCCGACGCGGCCGCCGACGCGGAACTCCTCGCCCCCCGGGTCGACGGCGCAGCCCTCGAGCTCCGCACCGGCGCCTACGCGGTGGGCGCCAAGGACAAGGAGGCCACGGCGCCCGTGCCCGTCGCCGCGACGCCGCTCCTGCTCGACATGGTCCCCACGGGTACCGGGTGGCCCCGGACGATCGTCGCCCTGACGCAGGGTGAGGACAACCCGGTGCCGCAGGCACTCCTGCTGGTCCAGGAGGCGCCGCGGGAGAACTACCGGCTGACCTCGGCCGTGCAGATGCTGCCGGGCAGCACGTTCCCCTCGCCGCCGGCTCCGGGCGCCACCGGACCCGTGCCCCTCGACGACGCCGGCGTCCTGGCGAGCGCACCGCAGGCCTCCGTCGCGTCCATCGCCGACTTCCTCACGAAGCCCTCCGGCCCGAACGCGGAGACGTTCGAGGAGAACTCCTTCGCCGAGGCGATCACCGGGTTCCAGGCCGACGTCGTCGCGGATCCGGGCAACAAGGCGGCGAGGATCACCTTCACGCACGCGGCTCAGGAGGACCAGACGCAGGCGCTCCTGACCGGTGACGGCGGGGCCATGGTCTTCGGATACCTCACCCACACCTACTCCAGCGTCCCGAAGGCACGCGGCGACACGATCGACCTGAAGGGCACGGTGTACCAGTCACTGACAGGGAAGGCCGTGAGCGGGAAGGGCATCGACGTCAACTACGGCGAGGCCGTGATGATGTACGTACCGCCCGCCGGCAGCGAGGATAGGATCCGGGTCATCGGTGCCGCCCAGCAGTTGCTGTCGGCCACCCTCCGCTGACCCGCGCCCTTCCCGGTCCTCTCCGGTTCCAACCAGTAGCAGTCACAGAAAGGCAGAGCATTGTCCACACCAGCACAGCGGGGCGGGATGCCGCCGTCGAGCATGAACCTGCGGGGAGCGGTGGACCTCTCCGCCCTCAAGGCACGCGCGGATGCGGCCGCACGGCCGGCCGCGGCACGCCAGGCCGCCGCGCCGAGCCCGTACATCGTCGAGGTGACGGAACAGACCTTCCCGCAGCTCGTGCAGCTCTCGTCGCAGGTGCCCGTGGTCGTGAACCTCCGCGCCACCTACAGCGACCAGTCCACCCAGGTCACCACTGTGCTCGAGGCCGTCGCCGTCGAGTTCGACGGGCGGATGCTGCTCGCCAACGTCGACCTCCAAGCGCAGCCGCAGATCGCGCAGGCCTTCCAGGCCCAGGGTGCGCCGACCGTCGTCGCCGTGGTGAAGGGCCAGCCCGTCCCCCTCTTCGAGGGTGTCCTCCCGGACCCCCAGATCCGCGCCTACCTCGACGAGCTGATGAAGGTCGCCGAGGCGAACGGAGTGACCGGGACGCTCAACGACGGCTCCCAGCCCGGACCGGCCGGCGCGGAGGAGCCGCCGCTGCCGCCCCTTCACCAGGAGGCGTTCGATGCGATCGAGCGCGGCGACTACGGGGCGGCCGCGATCGCGTACCGTCGTGCCCTCGCGGAGCAGCCGGCCGACGCCGACGCGAAGGCCGGCCTCGCGCAGGTGGAACTCATGGAGCGCGTCCAGGACCTCGACGCCGCCGGCGTCCGTCAGCGCGGGGCCGACGAGCCCGACGCCCTAGAGGCCCAGTTGGCCGTCGCCGACCTGGACCTGACGGGCGGGCATGTCGAGGACGCCTTCGGCCGCGTCATCGCCTTCATCGGCAGGACCTCCGGCGAGGACCGGGAAGCGGCCCGCAGGCGGCTGCTGGAACTGTTCGACGTCGTCGGCGTCACGGACCCGCGCGTGACGAAGGCGCGCAGCGCGCTGGCCCGAGCCCTGTTCTAGGCGCTTCTCCCGGACGCCCTCCCGGACGCCCTCCCGGACGCCCTGCCGGGCGCCCCGGCGTCGACCCACTCTCCACCAGAGGACCACGATGACTCCCGCAGCTTCCCCGGCCGGCGTGCCCGGCCTGTTCGATCCGCTGACGCTCCGATCCCTCGAGCTGCCGCACCGCGGCTGGGTCGCAGCGATGTGCCAGTACTCGTGCGACCCCGTCGGCGCCGCCGGCGTGCCGACCGACTGGCACCTCGTGCACCTCGGGCAGTTCGCCCTCGGCGGTGCGGCGCTCATCATCACCGAGGCGGCCGCGGTGAGCCCCGAGGGCATGATCAGCCCGCGCGACGCCGGTATCTACACGCGGGAGCAGGCCGAGGCGTGGCGCCGGATCAACGACTTCATCCACGAGCACAGCGCCGTCGGGACGAAGACCGCGGTCCAGCTCGCCCATGCAGGCCGGAAGGCCTCGACGTACTGGCCGTTCAGCGGCAGGCGCGACTCGGTGCCGGAGGCCGACGGCGGCTGGCAGACCCTCGGTCCCACGGACGAGGCGTTCGGCGCGTACGCCGCGCCGCGCGCGATGACGGAGGAGGACATCCAGCACGTCATCCGCGACTTCGGCGCCGCCGCGTCGCTCGCCGTGGAGGCGGGGTTCGACACGATGGAGATCCACGCCGCGCACGGCTACCTGCTGCACCAGTTCCTCTCACCCCTGGTCAACACGCGGACCGACGGCTGGGGCGGCTCGGAGGAGGCCCGGTTCCGGCTCACGCTCGAGGTCGTCCGGGCGGTCCGCCGGGCCATCCCGGAGGGCATGCCGCTCCTGCTGCGCATCTCGGCGTCGGACTGGACCGAGGGCGGGCTCGACGGCGACACCTCCGCCCGGCTGGCGAAGCGGGCGGCCGAGGAGGGCGTCGACTTCGTCGACGTGTCCTCGGGCGGTGCGGTCCCGGCCGCCGCCATCCCCGTGGGGCCGGGCTATCAGGTGTCACTCGCCGAGGAGGTGCGGTCCTCCGGCGTCCCGACGGGCGCCGTCGGCCTCATCGATGATGCGGGCCAGGCGGAGGAGATCATCCGCGGGGAGCGGGCCGACGTCGTGCTCATCGCGCGGGCCGCCCTGCGCGACCCGCACTGGTGGATGCGCGCTGCCCACGAGCTCGGACACGAGCTGGCACCCGCCCCGCAGTACGAGCGTGCCGGGTCCTACTGACGACGCCCTTTTCCTCCTTTGGGATGACGATCGGCGGAGCGGCGCGTTGCTAGCGTGGAGCCATGAGTTCCCCTGCGCCGTCGCCATCCGTCGAGAACGAACCCGGGGGGCGAGCCGGCAGCGCCGCCCTCAGCATCCGCGGGCTGGCCAAGCGGTTCGGCGAGAAGATCGCCGTCGACGGCGTCAGCCTCGAGGTCCCGCAGGGGTCCTTCTACGGGCTCGTCGGGCCGAACGGTGCCGGCAAGACCACCACACTCTCGATGGCGACGGGTCTGCTCCGCCCCGACTTCGGGCAGGTGCTCGTCCACGGCGTCGACGTCTGGGGCCGGCCGCTGGAAGCCAAGAAGCTCATGGGGATCCTGCCCGACGGCGTCCGGCTGTTCGACCGGCTGACCGGTGAGCAGCTGGTCACCTACGCAGGACTGCTGCGCGGCATGGACCGTGAGACCGTCGCCGAACGGACCGGCGACCTGCTGCGTGCGCTCGATCTCGCGAACGACGCCGGCACGCTCGTGGTGGACTACTCGGCGGGCATGACGAAGAAGATCGCGCTCGCCTCCGCCCTCATCCACGCCCCCCGCCTGCTGGTTCTCGACGAGCCGTTCGAGTCCGTGGATCCGGTCTCGGCCGCGAACATCCGCGACATCCTGGCCGGCTACGTGGAGTCCGGAGGGTCGGTCATCGTCTCCAGCCACGTCATGGACCTCGTGCAGCGCATGTGCGACCACGTCGCCGTCATCGCCGCGGGCACCGTCCTCGCCGCAGGGACGATCGACGAGGTCCGCGGCGACGCGACGCTGGAGGACCGCTTCGTGGAACTCGTGGGTGGACGCAACACGTCGGAGGGGCTGTCGTGGTTGCGGACCTCCTGAAGCTGAAGCTCCTCCTCCTGCGCAACTCGCTCAAGCGGAGCACCGCGCAGCTGGTCGGCGTGATCCTCGGCGGCCTGTACGGGCTCGGCGTCCTGGGGACGATCGTGGTCGGGCTCGTGTTCCTCGGTGCAGCCGACCCCGAGTTCATCCGGACCGTCCTCGTGCTCGGAGGATCCGCCGTGGTGCTCGGCTGGATCGTGATCCCGATCGCAGCGACCGGTATCGACATGACGCTCGACCCCGCACGGTTCGTGACCTTCGCCATCCCGCAGCGGCAGCTCCTCACGGGGCTCGTGCTCGGTGGACTCGTGGGCATCCCGGGCGTCGTGACCCTCGTCGCCGCCCTGGCGCAGGTGTTCACCTGGATCCGGTATCCGGCCGCGGCGGTGACCGCCCTGGTGTGCGGGCTGGCCGCCGTCCTGCTGTGTGTGGTCGCCTCACGGCTGGTGACGACGGCGGTGTCCTCCATGACCGGCTCGCGCAGGTTCAAGGACATCAACGGCATCGTCGCCTTCATCCCGCTGATCTTCCTCGGGCCGATCATCGGGGGAGTGACGGCAGGGTTCCAGAACTCTCCCGGCTTCGCCGCCACGCTGGCCGACGTCCTCGCCTGGACGCCGCTGGGTGCGCTGTGGGCCGCGCCCGCCGACGTCGCCGCCGGCAACGCCGGGATCGCTGCGCTCCGGTTCCTGATCGGCCTCGGGACGCTCGGTCTGTTCCTCCTGCTGTGGAGCCGCAGCCTCAGCCACGCGCTGGTCACTCCTCCGTACAACGCCGTGGCCAAGCGCGCGGGTGGGAACCTGGGGTGGCTCGGCCGGTTCCCGCCCACGCCCGCGGGTGCTGTGGCCGCGCGTGCCCTGACCTACTGGCTACGGGATCCGCGCTACTCCGCCTCGCTCGTGGTGATCCCCTTCATTGCCGTGCTGCTCTTCTTCTCGGGCGGTGGAGGCGGGGCCCTCGCGTACCTCGGTCCGATCACGGCATTCTTGCTGGCCTGGTCCATCTCCGCCGACATCTCCTACGACAACACGGCGTTCAGCCTGCACCTCTCGACGGGGGTCAGCGGACGCGACGATCGTCTGGGCCGGGCGCTCGCACTGCTGGTGTTCGCGGTGCCGACCACCCTGGTGTTCACCGTGGGTCCACTGCTGATGATGGGACGGCTCGAGGACCTGCCGGTGATGCTCGGCCTGGGGATCGGTCTCCTACTGACTGGGACCGGGCTGTCGAGCCTCGTGTCCGCGCGCTACACCTACAACGTTCCGCTCCCGGGGGAGAGCGCCTTCAAGACACCGCCGGGAACGAACTTCCTGATGTTCGCCGTGCAGTTCATCGGCTGGATCGTCATGCTGCTGCTGGCGCTGCCGGAGATCGCCCTGACGATCGCCTACTTCGTGACCGGGGACGCACTGTTCGGGTGGCTGAGCCTGCTGGTCGGAGTGGTTCTCGGCGCAGTCCTGCTGGTGGTCGGGATCCGGACCGGAGGCCGATGGTACGACCGCAGGGCTCCCGAACTGCTGCTGGCGGTCTCGGCGAACCGCTGAAGCTTTGGCCACCTGCCGCGCAGGTCTCCTGCCCGGAGCGCTCCCGCGGCCCGGGCGGGCAGTCCGGACGTACGCCGACGGTCACCCTAAGGCCAGCAGATCCGCCTGACAAGGGTGGTTCGACTCGAGTAGCGCGGCTGCCCTCCCGGCTGTGCATAACCTTCTGGGCGCCGACTGCTCCGGGCTATGCTGAGGCCCATTCCGGCGAGATCGGCGAAGTGATGGGGGAGTTGCGTGTTTCCTGTGCGTGCAGAGGGCCATCGACGGGCAGCACCGATCCTTGCCGGGGCAGCAGTGGCGCTGGCGCTCCTGACCGGTTGCCAGAACGGTGCGGACGCCTCGCCCGCACCGACTTCCGATCCGCCGCCGTCAACGGCTGCGCCCTCGACCGCTGGGGCGTCCACCCCTTCGGCCGCACCTGAACCATCGCCGGCGTCGTCGGCCGGTCCGGCCACCAACATCCCCGTCCCAGTGAAGCCGGCGCTCGCGGACCAGAACACGGCCGAAGGGCTCGAGGCCTTCACGGAGTACTGGCTCGAGCTGTTCTCCTACGGCTACGAGACGAATGATTGGGCGCCGTTCGAGGCGGTGACTGATCCTGGGTGTCGCACCTGCAACAAGTACGTTGAAATCGTGCAGAGCATCTACGCTGATGGCCAATATATTAGTGGTGGCAATTTCACCATGAGCGACTTCGGCACTGACTTCATCGTCAACACCCAAGGTTCTATACAGGCTTTTGTCACTAATGAGCAATCTGATATTACCTTCTATCAGAGCAATGGAACAGTTATTCGAACTGACAAAGCCCCGGAACCGGTTGTCGACGTGATATTTGCGGCACATTCGAGTTACGGCTGGAGAATTCTTGACTACGGGAAGCCTGAGGGTACCTGATGAGTGCGCTCGGCTTGAGTTTGACCATTCTTTTGCTGGCTCAGGCGCAGTCAGTGCCTACAACTACCAACACTTTGGAACGTAGAGATCCGCCCAGCGCGTTTGTATCGGAAGGGTCGTTCTCAGCTGTGTCAGGAAAACAAACTGTCAGGGCGGGTGAGCCGGCCGCAAAGAAGCCAGCACTCGACACTACGCCCGTAGCGCTTCCTCAGGACGACGGGATCTCTTACACCTACGTCCGCGCCTGCACTGCCGGCGCCGGGAGTACCCTGGATCCGGCGACCTGCCCTCGCATGGACGCCCAGTGCGATGCCCAGGACGACGGCATCCTCGTGAACTGGATCGAGGTGAACAACAACGCACAGCCGGCAACTCGGACGCCGACCGGCAGGTCGTCCTGCATGTATCCCGGAGAGCCTCCCGCACCGCCGGTCGAGGGAGCAGAGGTCGCCGAGGAGATACCGATCGTGATCACCCTCGAAGAGTTCCAGAAGCAGCCCGTCCTTGCAGCGACCATCGTGTCGCAGCCCTCGAACTTCGGGCTCAGGAATGCGCACTCCAACATCTACGCGCAGGCGCGGGAGCAGGAGTTCACCTTCGAGTTCCAGGACGCCTCGATCGTGTTGAAGGCCCGCCCTGTGTCCTACCAGTGGAACTACGGCGACGGGACCAGCGCTACGACGACCACCCCGGGAGGCCCGGTGGACGGGGCTGCCTTCGACACCCAGACGCCGACGAGCCACCAGTACACGCAGACCGGTGATTTCCAGCTCACGCTGACGACCTTCTTCGCCGGTGACTACTCGGTGGATGGAGGGCCCTTCCAGCCGGTCGCCGGTCAGGCGGCGGTCGTGTCGGAGCCCCACCTCATGAGTATCTGGCGCACCAAGGGGCACAACGTGAGCGAGAACTGCATCGAGAATCCCCGAGGAATCGGCTGCGAAGCTCCTACCCGATAGCCCGCCGATGTTCTCCTGCGACGTGGTGGTTCCAATCAGAAGGGTGGAGGCTCGGGATCGCAGGCGTAGGTCCTGCCCGCAGGTGAGGTGGCGACGAGGGTGCCCGGCGCGGGCTGGTCATAGTGCCAGAGGCCTTCGCTCTTGAGCATGTGGTGTTTGCGGCAGAGGTGGGCGAGATTGTCGTGGCTGGTGGGTCCGCCGCGGGACCAGGGGGTGGTGTGGTCCAGTTCGCAGCGGGCCGCGGGGACGCTGCACCCCGGGTGTCGACACGTGCGGTCGCGGACCCGCAACCACTTCTTCAGGTCCGCGGGAACGGTGTACGTGGTGCGTCCGACGCTGAGGACGGCCCCTGTCTCGGGGTGGGTGAGGAGCCGGGTGAAGGAGGGTGCGTGAGCGGCGAGCCGGCGGGCGAGGTCGGCGGGAATGGGCCCGTAGCCTTCCAGATCCGCGGGGGCGTCGTCGACACCGAGCAGGGTCAGGACCGGGACGGTGACGTTGATGTGCGCCCGGACCGGGTATCCGTCCGGTGCCACCGGGCCGGAATCGGGCCCGGGTATGCCGTCCTGGCGTTCGGGCTCGCCGAGGAGGAGATCGGTGAGGATGTCGGTGCGCAGCTGCGGGAGCGTTCGGCGTTCGGTGGGGGCCTGGAGGGCGCGAGCCGTGGAGGTGAGTCGTGCATCGATGGCGGCGGCATCCGTGGCCGGCAGGTGGACGTGGAGCCAGGCCATGGCGTCGTCGGCGGGTTCGAAGTCCACGCGCCGTCCCTGGGCCGCGGTGCGGGCGCGCTCCTCGAGGGCTTCGGGGTGGAGCTGAGTACGGAGCCGGCGGGCCCGGTAGCTCAGGCGGGAGACGGTGGTGTCCGCGGCGATGGGCAGCAGGGCCTCTTCGAGGCGGGCGGCGGCGTGGTGGGGCAGGCCGAGGTATTCGTGCAGGAGTGTGGTGGCGTGCGGCCAGGAGATCGTACCGTCGCGGAGGGCGGTGAGCGTCCGGGGATGGTAGTTGACCAGCAGGGCGGAGTATTGGACCAGACGGTGCGCGGTGCGTTCGGAGATGCGCAGCAGGCAGGCGATCTCCGTGGCGGTGGTGGTGTCGGCGAGATTGGTGCGGTGCGGTCCGGGCCGACCGGGCCAGAAATGGTCCATCATCTTCGTCTCGAAGACTTTCCGCAATTCTTCGGTACTCGCGGCGAGTTCGGCGTCGATCCGCGCTTTCTCGGCACTCAGGTCGGTGATCCGAGCGGATATCCGATCGAGTTCCAACCCGTGTTCCGTCGACGTCCTCATGAATACATTCTCCCGCCCGCCACCGACATTATCCGGGCGCTCGCCAGTCCATTGTCGCGCCCCTCGGACAATGCGATTCCGGGGTCGGGCGTACTCCGGACGCCGATATGCGGGGCGTGCTCCCCGGGCCTCGAGGGCGCGGGGGACGGGCGATAGACTGGCTCCATGACTATGCCTGCTGATCCCTTTGCAAACGATCCACGCGATCCCGGCACCGGTGGCTCGACTGCGACCATCGAGCGTGAGGAAGTCCGCCAGGAGGTCGAGCCCGGCGACGCAGAGCGCTTCGCGCACTATGTCCGCAAGGAGAAGATCATGGAGTCGGCCTTCACCGGCGAGCCCGTGATCGCCCTCTGCGGCAAGGTGTGGACCCCCGGACGCGATCCCGAGAAGTTCCCCGTCTGCCCCGAGTGCAAGGAGATCTACAATGGTCTCCGCCCCGGCAACGACAAGCCGAAGGACTGACAGCGGCGGACCTTCGGCGCGCCACTCGGCGTCGGCCCATGGTCGGCGCTACTGGTGCGCCCCGATGGGAGTACCCCATCACTCGCGGCGGGACGCGCCCCGACCTGAACCCGAGGTGACATGAGCAAGACTGCGGATACATCCACGGGTGCAACCGGAGGGGCGATGTCGCCCGAGCTGCGCCCCCTGACCATCGGGATCCTGGCGATCATCACGTGCGCGGCCTTCGAGGCGATGGCCGTGGTGACGGCCATGCCGTCGGTGGCGCGTGAGCTCTCCGGGGAATCGAGCTACGGCCTCGCCTTCTCGATGTACCTGACGGCGTCGCTGCTCGGTACGGTCGTCGCCGGCTCATGGTGTGACCGTAAGGGGCCCCGGCCTGCGCTCGCCGTCGGGCTGGGCCTCATGGTCCTCGGCCTGCTGGCCGCGGGTGCCGCACCCGCCTTCTGGCTCGTGACGGTGGGCCGCGCCATCTCCGGGCTGGGCGGCGGATTCATGATCGTCGCGGTGTACGTCGTCATCGGGCGGTCGTTCCCGGAGAAGGCCCGGCCGGTGGTCTTCGGCTGGCTGGCGGCTGCGTGGGTGCTGCCCGCGCTGATCGGTCCTGTGGTGGCCGGGTTCGTGACCGAGCACCTCGGCTGGCGCTGGGTGTTCCTCGGCGTCGTACCGATCGTGCTCGCCGCGGTCGTCATCGTCTGGCCGAAGACGAGGAACCTGGGACCGGTCGAGGCCCCCGACGCCGGATCGGCGAAGGCCCGCACCCTGCGTGGCCTCGCGCTGGCCTCCGGCGTCTTCGCCGCGCAGTGGTCGCTGGTCCATCTCGCGGACACCGAGGATCCCGGCGGTGCGACGGTGGTCGGGCTGGTGAGCCTCGCGGCCGCGGGAGTCGTCGTCGCCCTCCTCGTGCTCCCCGCCCTGCTGCCGAAGGGCACGCTGGTCCTGGGGCGCGGGTTGCCGAGCATCATCGCCACGCGCGGCTTCGTCAATGTCGCGTTCTTCGGCACCGAGGCCTTCATCCCGCTCATGCTCGTCAGCTCGCGCGACATCAGCCCGGGAACGGCAGGACTGACACTGAGCGCCGGCGCGCTCGGCTGGAGCGCGGGGTCCTTCGTCCAGGCACGCGTGACCTTCGCGCGCCAGTGGCTGCTGGTCGCCGGGTCCTCCATCCTGTCGCTGAGCCTCGGCGGCTTCGCTCTGGCCACGGCGGTGGAGGCGCCGCTGTGGGTGCTGGCCGTGGTGTGGGGACTGTCGGGCTTCGCCATGGGCATGACGCTCTCCAGTACCTCGGTGCTGGTGCTGAAACTGTCGGCGCCGAACGAGCAGGGGCGCAACTCGGCAGCCCTGCAGATCTCCGACCAGCTCGGCGGGGTGGTGGGCACGGCGGGTGCGGGAGCCCTCTTCGCCCTCCTGCACGACGACGCCGATCCGGGACACGTCCCCACCTTTGTTGCGATCTGGCTGGCTCTCTGGGTGTTCACGGCAGCAGGTATAGTTTCGGGTCTGAGAGGGGCCCGGTCACCCGGTGACGGCCCCGGTCTCTCCCCCAGAAAGTCAATGGAAGGTACTGTCCCGGCGTGAGTAATGACACCCTGTTCGGTGCCGGCGCAGCCCTGCCTCCCGCGTACCCGGAGCGCGCCGCCTGGGGGACAGCCCCCAAGCTGCGCCAGTGGCAGAGCGAAGCGCTGGAGAAGTATTTCCAGGAATCCCCGAGCGATTTCCTCGCGGTCGCCACGCCCGGCGCCGGCAAGACCACCTTCGCGCTCCGCGTGGCGACCGAGCTCGTGGAGCGGGGCATCGTCAACCGCGTCACGGTCGTCGCCCCCACTGATCACCTGAAGCGCCAGTGGGCCGACGCCGCAGCCCGGGTGGGCCTCGCGATCGACCCCAACTTCAAGAACGCCGACGGACGTCACGGCGGGGCGTTCATCGGCGTCGCCGTGACCTACGCGCAGGTCGCGAGCAAGCCCATGCTGCACCGCGCCAAGACGGAAGCCGCCCGTACCCTGGTGATCCTCGACGAGATCCACCACGGCGGTGACGCCCTCTCATGGGGCGACGGCATCCGTGAGGCCTTCGAGCCCGCGACCCGCCGCCTCGCCCTCACGGGGACGCCCTTCCGCTCGGACACCGCGGCCATCCCCTTCGTCGAGTACGCCGAGGACCGCGACGGCATCCGCCGCTCCCGTGCCGACTACACGTACGGCTACGGCCAGGCCCTCAAGGACCACGTGGTGCGCCCCGTCATGTTCATGGCGTACTCGGGCCAGATGCGCTGGCGCACGAGCGCGGGCGAGGAGATGGCGGCGTCCCTCGGTGAGGCCTCGGTCACGAAGGACATCACCGCCCAGGCCTGGCGGACGGCACTGAATCCGGCGGGCGAATGGATCCCCGCCGTCCTCGCCGCCGCGGACAAGCGCCTCACCGAGGTGCGGCGCACCGTGCACGACGCCGGTGGCCTCGTCATCGCCACCGATCACGACGACGCCCGCGCCTACGCCGGCCAGCTCAAGCGGATCACGGGGGAGTCCCCGACCGTCATCCTGTCCGACGACGCCAAGGCGTCCTCGAAGATCGAGGAGTTCTCCGCGGGGGACAAGCGCTGGATGGTCGCGGTCCGCATGGTGTCCGAGGGCGTCGACGTCCCGCGTCTCGCGGTGGGCGTCTATGCGACGTCGACGGCGACCCCGCTGTTCTTCGCCCAGGCCGTCGGCCGGTACGTCCGGGCGCGACGGCGCGGGGAGACGGCGTCGATCTTCCTCCCCTCGGTGCCGAACCTCATGGCGCTGGCCAACCAGCTCGAACTCGAGCGTGACCACGCGCTCGACCGCCCGGAGAAGGACGACGAGGGGTTCGGCCTCGAGGACGCCCTCATGGAGGCCGCGAACCGCGAGGACAAGGCGTCGGATTCCCTGACCAAGCAGAAGTTCGAGGCGCTCGAGTCACAGGCGTCCTTCGACCGCGTCCTCTTCGACGGCGGCGAGTTCGGCACCGGCGGCGAGATGGGCAGCGAGGACGAGCAGGACTTCCTGGGCATCCCCGGACTGCTCGACGCCGACCAGGTGGGCCAGCTGCTGCGCCAGCGCCAGCAGGAGCAGCAGGTCCGCCGGAAGTCCAGGCCGGCCGCAGCACCCGCCGCCGAGCCGCTCGTGGTGGATCACCGCCAGCTCACGGAGCTGCGGGGCCTGCTCGCCAAGAACGTCTCGGCGTGGGCGGCCCGCACCGGGATGCCGCACGGCCAGGTCCACACGGAGCTGCGGCGCCAGTGCGGGGGACCCGCGGTGGCGCAGGCCAACGAGGACCAGCTCCAGCGCCGCCTGCAGAAGCTGCAGGACTGGTTCATCGGGAAGAAGTAAGGAAGTGAGCGAAGGCCCTAGCGGACCAGCTCGGCGCCCGCGGCCTCCAGCTCGTCGAGGGTCTCCTCGGAGCTGTCCTCGTGCACGCCGCGCGTGAGCCCGGCCTGCACGGTGACCGTGTAGCCCGCCTGGAGTGCGTCCAGCGCTGTCGCCCGGACGCAGTAGTCCGTCGCCAGGCCGACGACCACGACGTCGTCCACGTCGTGGTCCCGCAACCAGTCGTCGAGGGTCATCGGGTCCTCATCGCTGTCCACGGCGGCCCCGCTGAGCTTCTGGTCGCCGGTCGGCACCTCGTCGTCGGGTGCCTTGACGCCCTCGAACCCGGAATAGGCGGCCTCGAACCGACCCTTGCGGAACACCGCGTCGATGCTCTCGGTGTCGAGGTCCGGGTGGAAGTCGGAGCCCTTGGTGTCCGCGACGCAGTGGACGGGCCAGGAGTCGACGAAGTCCGGCGTCTCCGAGAAGTGGGTCCCCGGATCGATGTGCCAGTCCTGGGTGGCGACGACGTAGTCGTACCGTGCGGCGTGCTCGTCGATGTGGTCGCTGATGTCGGCGGCCACCTGCGCGCCCCCGACGACGGCGAGCGATCCGCCCTCACAGAAGTCGTTCTGCACGTCCACGATGATCAGTGCGCGCGTCATGATGCTGCCTCCTCGTATTCGGTGGGGATGACGGGCTCGCCGCGCTGCAGCCGCCGGACGGCTCCCGGCAGTTCGGCGATGGAGCGCAGGTGCCGCTCGGCGGCGCGGGTGACGGCCTCCGGTCCGGTCCAGCCGGGCAGCACGACGCCGTCGCTGACGAACTGCTGCGTCAGTGGGCGGTCGTTGCCGTCGTCGCCGGGGCTGATGCCGATCCCCACGATCTCGGCCTGCGCCCTGCCGTGCTCGTCGAGGCGGCGCAGCGCGCGCTTGTGTCCGCCGACCGACGCCTTGTTCTTGGCCGCCTTCGCGACGGACACGAAGGTGCCGTGGTCGTCCTGCCTGCTCACGAGTTTGTACACCATGCCCGCGGTCGGCGCGCCGGAGCCCGTCACGAGGGACGTACCCACGCCGTACGAGTCGACGGGCGCCGAGGCGAGCAGCCCGATGGCGAACTCGTCGAGGTCGGAGGTCACGACGATCTTCGTGAGGTGGTTGCCGAGGTCGTCGAGGAGTTCACGCACCCACCGCGCCTGGGCCACGAGGTCGCCGGAGTCCAGCCGGACGGCGCCCAGCTCGGGCCCCGCCACGTCGACGGCGGTCCGGACGCCCTGTTCGACGTCGTACGTGTCCACCAGGAGCGAGGTGCTGCGTCCGAGGGCGGCGACCTGCGCCTCGAAGGCCGCCCGCTCGGAGTCGTGCAGGAGCGTGAAGGAGTGCGCGGCCGTGCCCACCGTGGGGACGCCGTACCGCCGGCCGGCCTCCAGGTTGGACGTGCTGGCGAAGCCGCCGATGATCGCGGCGCGCGCCGCGGCCACCGCGGATTCCTCGTGCGTGCGGCGCGAACCCATCTCGATGCAGGGGCGTCCTGCCGCGGCGCCCGTCATGCGGGAGGCCGCCGAGGCGATGGCGCTGTCATGGTTCAGGATCGACAGGATGAGCGTTTCGAGGATGCAGGCCTCGGCGAAGGTCGACTCCACCGTCAGGATGGGGGAGTTGGGGAAGTAGGCCTCGCCCTCCGCGTATCCGGAGATCGATCCGGTGAAGCGGAAGCCGGCCAGCCAGGCGAGCGTGGCGTCGTCGACGATCCGGTGGTCGCTGAGGAACGCGAGCTGCACGTCGTCGAACCTGAAGGCCGCCAGCGCCTCCAGCAGCCGCCCCGTGCCCGCGACGACGCCGTAGCGGCGGCCCGCGGGGAGGCGGCGTGCGAAGGCCTCGAACACCGAGCGGCGGTGGGCCGCCCCGGAGTGCAGCGAGGCCTGCAGCATCGTGAGTTCGTACTGGTCGGTGAACAGGGCACTGTTCGGCGCGGTCACCGCCGGCGGTGTGGGACCGGCAGCGGCCGGCGGGTTCGTGGTCAGGGCATCGGTCACCCTGAAAACGATAGCCGGGCGTCCGCCGAGAGAGTACCCGGCCACCCCGCGCGGGCGAGCCGCCCTAGAATGGCGATCATGACAGTTGGCTTTGCAACCGGTACCGACACCCGGGAAGAGACGGGCACGGCCGAGAAGACCGACCTCGACCAGCCCTGGGTCGTGGTGGTGTGGAACGACCCCGTGAACCTCATGAGCTATGTGAGCTTCGTCTTCCAGTCCTACTTCGGCTACAGCGAGGCCAAGGCGCGCACGCTCATGCTCGAAGTGCACGAGCAGGGCCGCTCCGCCGTCGTCTCGGGCACCCGCGAGAAGGTGGAGCAGGACACCGTCGCCCTCCACTCGTACGGGCTGTGGGCCACCTTCGAAAAAGCCGGAAGCGAGTAGGCGGACCCCATGGCGAAACCCTTCAAATCGACGCGCCGGGGCATCACCGGAGCGTTGGAGCCCGGTGAGGCGCGCCTGCTCGGCGCCCTCCTCGACGACGTCATCTCCATGCTCGAGCCCGAGTCCGCTCCCAGCGAGGATCCGCTGGCGGCGCTGGTCGGCATGTCCGGTGCCGACGCCGAGGCCACGGCCCCCGAGGATTCCGCCGTCCGGCGCCTCCTGCCGGATGCCGTGCGGGGCGACGACGACGAAGCGCTCGCCTTCCGCCGCCTGACGGAGCGCTCCCTGCGGGAGCAGAAGATCGGCGCCCTCCGCAGCAGTGCGCTGCTCCTCGAGTCCAGCCCCATGACGCTCACCGGGGAGCAGGCCCGCCTGCTCGCGCAGGCCCTCAACGACGTCCGGCTGGTCCTCGCGGACCGGTTGAGCATTGAGACGGAGGAGGACGCCGAACGGCTCCACGACATCGCGGACTCCAAGGACGTCGACGACGTCGAGTCCTACCTCGCCCTCGTCTACAACTTCATCACGTGGCTCCAGGAATCGCTCGTGCAGGCGATGCTGAAAGCGGCGAAGCTGGAGCGCTGACCCGTCGGCCCACCGGACCGGCCGCGTGCGGTCGGACAGGGGCTGTGACAGAACCCACGGATCGGCGAATAGTTTTCAACGGCGACACGTCATATTGTCGAAGGATCATGAGCCCAGAGCCAGCGAACACGGACCGCAGCGAAGCGCCCATCGGGATCTTCGACTCCGGCGTCGGCGGACTGACGGTCGCCCGAGCGGTCATCGACCAGTTGCCCCACGAGTCCGTCATGTACGTCGGCGACACCGCCAACGGCCCGTACGGCCCGCTGCCGATCGCCCGGGTGCGCGCGCATGCGCTCGGGGTGATGGACGAACTCGTGGACTCGGGCGTCAAGCTGCTCGTCATCGCCTGCAACTCGGCCTCGGCGGCGGTCCTCCGCGATGCGCGGGAGCGGTACACGGCCCGCTACGGCATCCCCGTGATCGAGGTCATCCAGCCCGCGGTGCGCCGGGCCGTCGCGGCCACGCGCTCGGGCAGGATCGGCGTCATCGGGACGACGGCGACCGTCGGCTCCCGCGCCTACGACGACACCTTCGCGGCCGCCCCGCACCTGGAGATCACCTCCGTGGCCTGCCCTGCGTTCGTCGAGTTCGTGGAGGCCGGTGTCACCGGCGGTGAGGCCCTGCTGCGGACGGCGGAGGAGTACCTCCGACCCCTCAAGGCAGCGGGCGTGGACACGCTCGTGCTCGGCTGCACCCACTATCCGCTGCTGACCGGCGTCATCTCCTACGTCATGGGGGACACCGTCACCCTGGTCTCGAGCGCCGAGGAGACGGCCAAGGACGTCTACCGCGCCCTCGTCCTGCACGGCCTCGAGCGCGAGACCACCGCACCGGGCGTGCATCGGTTCATCGCGACCGGCGACGCCGCAGGATTCGAGGTCCTCGCCCGCCGCTTCCTCGGCCCCGAGGTGCTCAGCGTGCAGCACGTGGACCACGTGGCCGCGCAGTACCCGACGGGTAGCCTCGCGCGGATCACGCCCGAGATGATCGCGGCCGCGGGGTTCCCACGGGCATGAAGCTCACGATCGTCGGGTGCAGCGGCTCCTTCCCCGGCCCCCAGTCACCGGCCTCCTGCTACCTGCTCAGCGCGCACTGGCAGGGCCGCACCTGGCGGATCCTCCTCGATCTCGGCAACGGGTCGCTCGGCGCACTGCAGCGGCACATGGACCTCCGCGAGATCGACGCCATCTTCCTCTCCCACCTGCACCCCGACCACTGCATGGACCTGTGTGGCCTGCACGTCGCCGTCCACTGGGATCCCTCCGGCTGGGGGCTGCCCCGCATCCCCGTCTGGGGACCGGCGGCGACGGCGGACAGGATGGCCAGCGCCTACGGACTCGACCCCGACCCGGGCATGCACGAGGACTTCGACTTCCAGTCCTGGACCGACCGCGGCCCCGTGACGGTAGGGCCCTTCACGATCACCCCGTTCCAGGTCCTCCACCCCATCGAGGAGGCGTACGCGCTGCGCGTCGAGGTGGCCGAGGCCGATGCCGACGGCGTGGACCGCACGCGCGTCATCACCTACTCCGGCGACACCGACGCGTGCGACGGCCTGGTGGACGCCGCCCGCGACGCGGACATCTTCCTGTGCGAGGCCGCATTCCACGAAGGCCGCGACGACGGCATCTCCGGCGTGCACCTCACGGGCAAGCGGGCGGGCGACGTCGCCACCCGGGCGTCGGCCAAGCGCCTCCTCCTGACCCACCTGCCGGTCTGGAACGACGCCAACGTCGCCGTGAGCGAGGCCCGCGAGAGCTACGACGGCCACCTCGCCGTCGCCGTCGCCGGTGTCTCCTACACGGTCTGACGGACGGCGCCGGCCCGCCCGGTGACGAGCGGTGGTCGTCCCTGCCAGCGTTCTCCCATGCGTCCCCGTCTAGACTGGAAGCCATGACCCCCGCGAACCCGACGTCCGTCCCTGCCCCCGGGAGCACCGCCCCCGTCCTCCGCGCGGACGGTCGGGCACCCGATCAGCTGCGCACCATCACCATCACGCGAGGCTGGTCGAAGCAGGCCGAAGGATCGGCCCTCATCGAGTTCGGCAACACCCGCGTGCTCTGCACGGCATCGCTGACCAGCGGGGTGCCGCGGTGGCTCAAGGGGGAGGGGAAGGGCTGGGTGACCGCCGAGTACGCCATGCTTCCCCGCGCCACCAACACGCGCTCCGACCGCGAGTCGGTCAAGGGGAAGATCGGCGGCAGGACGCACGAGATCTCCCGGCTGATCGGACGGTCGCTGCGCTCCGTCATCGACACGAAGGCGCTGGGCGAGAACACCATCGTCCTCGACTGCGACGTCCTGCAGGCCGACGGCGGCACGCGGACGGCCGCGATCACGGGAGCGTATGTCGCGCTCGCCGACGCGATCCGGTACGCCAAGGACAAGAAGCTCATCTCCGCCTCGGCCTCCCCGCTCACGGACACCGTCGCCGCCGTGAGCGTCGGCATCATCGACGGCGTCCCCATGCTCGACCTGCCCTACGTCGAGGACGTGCGCGCCGAGACGGACATGAACGTCGTCGTCACCGGGTCGGGTACCTTCGTCGAGGTCCAGGGGACCGCGGAGGGCGCGCCCTTCGACCGCGCCGAACTCGATGCCCTGCTCGACCTCGCGCTGGTGGGCACGGCCCAGCTCACGCAGATCCAGATCGACACCCTCCGGGACTCGCAGGATGCCTGAGCCGTCCCGGCCCCGGCTCGTCCTCGCCACCCGGAACGCCGGCAAGCTGCGCGAACTGCGTGAGCTGCTCCGCGGGCAGGTGCCCGGGCTCGACGTCGACACGCAGGTCGTCGACGCCGCCGCCGTCGGCGCCCCGGACGTCGTCGAGAGCGGTGTCACGTTCGAGGAGAACGCCCTGCTGAAGGCCGAGCAGACCGCGCGGGCCACCGGCCTCCTCGCCGTCGCCGACGACTCGGGGCTGGCCGTGGACGTCCTGGGCGGGGCCCCTGGCATCTTCTCCGCCCGGTGGGCGGGCCGGCACGGCGACGACGCCGCCAACCTCGACCTCCTCCTCGCGCAGCTCGCCGACATCCCGCAGGAGCGGCGCGGCGCGGCCTTCGTCTGCGCGGCGGCCCTCGCACACCCGGACGGCGGGCCGGCCGGGTACACCGAGCGCGGCGAGCTGCGGGGATCGCTCCTGACCGCACCGCGTGGCGCGGGCGGGTTCGGCTACGACCCCATCCTCGTCCCCGAAGGACTCGACCGGACGTGCGCGGAACTCGCCCCGGAGGAGAAGAACGCGATCAGCCACCGCGGTATCGCGTTCAGGGCGCTCCTGCCGCACCTCGTCGACGCACTGCAGTAGCGGTCGACCGACGCACCTGCCAGCACCACCTGCCAGCACCACCTGCCAGCACCGCACGCCGACCGTCCCGCAGGACGGACCATGAGAGGGACGGATACACCGTGAGCATCACCCAGACAGTCCAGACGATCGACGTCGCAGCGGCGACCACGACGTCGGACGGCTCGGCCCTCGGCGCCGTCACGGACTGGGCGGTGAACCTGATGGAGACCATCGGAGCGCCCGGTGCCGGCCTGGCCATCGCCCTCGAGAACCTCTTCCCGCCCCTGCCGAGCGAGGTCATCCTGCCCCTGGCAGGCTTCACCGCCAGCCGCGGCAACTTCTCCCTGTTCGAGGCGATCCTGTGGACCACCATCGGCTCGGTCGTCGGCGCCTACGCGCTGTACGCCCTCGGGGCGTGGCTGGGCCGGGACCGCATGCGGCGGCTCGTGTCCAGGGTGCCGCTCATCGACCTCGAGGACGTCGACAAGGTGGAGGCATGGTTCGACCGGCACGGCTACCGGGCCGTCTTCTTCGGCCGCATGATCCCGCTCTTCCGGAGCCTCGTGTCCATACCGGCGGGCATCGAACGCATGCCGATCGGCAAGTTCCTCCTCCTCACCACGGCCGGAAGCCTCATCTGGAACACCATCTTCGTGATGGCCGGGTTCTACCTGGGCGAGAGCTGGCACATCGTCGAGCAGTACGCGGACACGTTCCAGAAACTCGTGATCATCGCCGTCGTCCTGTTCGCCGTCTACTTCGTCGTCTCCAAGGTGCGCAAGCACCGCGCGAAGAAGCGGATCCAGTGACCGGCGGGCCCGCCGGTGCCGCCGCGGACCCCCTGGTCCGCGTCTGGCCGCTGTTCGGGCTCGTGCTCACGACACCGCGGCTGGTGCTCACCCCGGTCCGCGACGATCATCTGCCGGAGCTGGTCGACGCCGTCCTTGCCGGCATCCACGACCCCGCGGAGATGCCCTTCAGCGTCCCGTGGACGGACGCGCCGCGGGAGGTCCTGATCACGGAGACGGCGAAGCACCAGTGGCGGATCCGCGCGGGGGTCTCGGCGGACGCCTGGACCATCAACTTCGCGGTGCTGCACGAGGGCCGCGTGATCGGCGTCCAGGACCTGACCGCCCACTCCTTCCCGCTGCTCCGGCGCGTCGGTTCCGGCTCCTGGCTCACCCGGTCCGTCCACGGTCGGGGGCTCGGGACCGAGATGCGGGCGGCCGTGCTGCAGTTCGCCTTCGACCACTCGGGGCGACCTCCGCGGTGTCCGAGGCCGCGGCCTGGAACGGTGCCTCGCTGGGCGTGTCCACGCGGCTCGGTTACGCCCCGAACGGGACCTCGCTCGTGGAGGCCCGCCGCGGGGAGGTCGATGTGCAGCAGAACCTCCTGCTCGCCCGGGAGGACTTCGTCCGACCGGACTGGGTGGCCGACGTGCAGGGAGCCGACGCCGTCCGGGACCTGCTCATTCCCGGTACGCACCACTGACCGCGCGGCTCTCCGTGAGCAGGCGCGAGAGGTCCGCCGACGGGTCGAACAGCACCGCGTGGATGCCCAATTCCTTCGCCGTGGCGATGTTCGCGGGCGAGTCGTCGACGAAGGTCACCTGCTCCGGCCCGGCCCGGAGTTCGGCGAGGACGTGGTCGAAGATCGCGCGGTCGGGCTTGACCAGCCGCAGCGACGAACTGAAGAAGCTGTGCCTGAAGAGCCTCGTCCACGATGCGCCCGCGAACCGCGCGGCCATGGCCGCCGGCATATTGGACAGCACCGCCAGGCGGTCGCCCCGCGCGTCCAGGTCCTCGAGGACGTCGAGTGTGTCGAGATTCAGGTGCGACCACTGGTTCGCGTCGAGGATGTCGAGCCAGCCGGCACGGAGGGACCCGACGCGGCTGCCGCACACGAGCGACCAGTACTCGTCGGAGGTCAGGGACCCGGCGTCATAGGCGAAGCGGTGCCGCCAGTAGGCGGAGCCCTGGTCCTGGAGGTGGTCGACGCCGGCCGCCTCCGCGAGCAGGTCCCAGTCCTGGGGTGTCGGGGGCGTGGAGATCACGTTGCCGTAGTCGAAGAGGTACCACCGGTGCTGACTGTCAGTGCGGGCCATGGTCCAGCATAGGAACGCGCCCCGGGATACGGCACCGATGCTGCGGTGAACTTCGGGTGAACGGTCGGCGCCGGGGCAGCGGTAAACTGGGGACCGTGGGAATCGCGTTCACGGCCATCGACTTCGAGACGGCGAATGGCTTCCGCGGCTCCCCGTGCGCCGTCGGCCTGACCAAGGTCAGGGACGGCCGGGTCGTCGAGGAGGCCTCCTGGCTGATGCGTCCGCCCGTGGGCCACGACCACTTCGACTCCCGCAACATCGCGATCCATGGCATCACCTCGGCGATGGTCGAGGACGCCCCCCGCTTCGGCGAGCTCTTCCCCGAGATCGGGGGCTTCATCGGCTCCGACGTCCTGGTCGCGCACAACGCGGCGTTCGATCTCGGCGTCATCCGGTCGGCGCTCGAGGTCTCCGCGCTGTCGGGTCCCGCGTGGGACTATGCCTGCACCGTGGTGCTCTCCCGCAAGAGCTATTCGCTGCCCTCCTACTCCCTACCGTTCGTCGCGGAGGCGGCCGGGGTGCCCCTGCTCAACCATCACGACGCCGTGGAGGACGCCCGGGCCTGCGCCGGCATCATGATCGACATCGCGCGCCGGTACGACGCGCCGACCGTCGAGGGCGTGCTCGAACGCCACAACCTCCGGCTCTCGCGCGCCGAGCCCTACGCGCCCGGCGTCGACGAGCTGTCGAAGGCGACGCGCACGGCCCTCGAGCGCGGCACGTCGCCCACGGGCTGGTCCGGCTGGCCGGAGGAGGGGGAGAACCCCCACGCAAACGCCCAGGCCGATCCGCGGCACCCGCTGTACGGGCAGACCGTGGTCTTCACCGGCAATCTCGGCATCCCGCGCCCCCAGGCCAAGGAGCGTGCGGCGCGCCTCGGAGCGCAGCCGGCGAGTTCCGTCACCCGGCGTACCACGGTCCTCGTGGTCGGGGACGGCTTCGTGGCATCCGACCTCCGCAACGGCCGCGTCACCGGCAAGGCACGGCGGGTGCTCGAACTGCACGAGCGGGGCCAGGAGATCGAGGTGCTGTCCGAGGCGGAGTTCCTGCAGATGACCGGCGGACGCTGGCCTGCCGACAGCCAGTGACCGCGACGCCGGCTGCCCACCCTCCGGTCAGAAGCGGAGGTCGACGCCGGTCAGCCGGGCCGACAGGTCGATCAGCCGGCTCGCGGCGTTGCGCTCCAGCGCGTGCCGCTTCGCGGGCACGACGACGGGCTGCCCCGTGAGCTGGAACCAGCCGTCCGGACCGCAGTAGGCGCCGTTCGGGATCTGACGGTCGATCGTGGCGCGGACCAGCGGCCAGGCGCCGTCGTCCTTCCCCTGCGCCACCGGCTCCATGACCCGCTGCCTCCACCGGGGCGCGGAGCGGTGCGCGGCGACCCCGGGGCGGTCCGGGGTCAGCATGCCGAGGGCCAGTCCCGGATGGGCGACGACGCTGGTCGCCTGGCTGCCGGTGGCGTCGAGGCGCCGGGCGAGCTCGAAGCCGAAGGCCATGACGGCGAGCTTCGACGTCGCGTAGGCGCGCGCACTGCTGTACGACGACGGCTGGAGGAACGACGGCGTGAGCCGCGCCCAACGGTGGCTGATGCTGCCGAGGTGCACGATCCTCGTGCCCGCGGCGGACAGCGACGGCAGGAGGCGGGCGATCAGCGCATAGTGCCCGAGGTGGTTGGTGCCGAACTGGAGTTCGAAGCCGTCCGCCGTCGTCCGCCGTCGCCCGGACCCCACCACGCCTGCGTTCGCGAGGAGGCCGCTCAGCGGCGCTCCGGCAGCGATCGTCGCGGCGGCCGTGCGGACGGACGCGAGATCCGCCAGGTCGAGGGGCTGGAAGGAGAGACCGGCGCCGGGATACCGCCCGCGGATGGCGTCCATGGCCCGCGCGGCCTTGTCGGCGCTCCGTGACGCCAGGATCACGTGGGCGCCCGCGGCGGCCAGCTGCTCGCAGGCGAAGTAGCCGAGACCGGCGTTGCCGCCCGTGACGAGGATGCGCTCGCCGGCGAGCGGAGGGAGCTGGACAGGGTTCCACATGGGACCAAGCCTAGAGCGCTCCGCCGTCCCCGGCCGCTGGGATCCGGCGGCCGCGGACGGGACGGGTCAGGAGCCGGTGGTCGCCTTCAGGAGGGTCCTGGCCATGGACCGGACGACGCCGGCCGCCCCGGGAGCGGTCAGGTAGGCGTCAGGCAGCGCGATCGTCCCGTGCAGTGCTCCGACGATGCCGCCCACGAGCGAGGCCGCGACCACGGGTGAGGCGTCGGGCCGGCCGGCGGCCGCCGCATGTGCCAGCGCTGCAGCGAGCTGTTCGCGGGGCGATGCCGCGGACGCCCCCTCGCGAGCAGCCTGGAGGGCCGTTTCGAGGGTCGCGGCGGCCGTCGTCGCGTCCGCCCCCGTCCGTTCGGCGGGGGATCGGTGCGCGGTGACCCCCTCCGAGGCGGCACGTGCCGGATCCGTCCCCGTGTCCTCCGCCAGGTGGCGCTCCTCGCCGCGCTCGGCGAGGACGGCCTCCTCGAGGGTGAGGCCGTCGATGGCGAGGGAGCGGATGACCCCGCTGTACAGGGCCGCGGTGGCCCGGGCGGCGGCGGACCCGTGCGTGAGGGCGGCGGCCTCGACGGTCAGCCGCTCGACCAGGCTGGCCGGGATGCGGGGCACCAGGCCGAAGGGTGCCGAACGCATCAGCGCACCCGCTCCCTCCGCCTCCGGGTTCAGCGGCCGTGCGCGGGTCCCCATCTCGCCGGTGAGGAGGGCCCGGACGGTGTCGGCGTCCGGTTCGTGCACCGGGAGGATGTCCTCCTGCCGGTCGAGCCACCGGGCGGGCGCTGCCGGCGCCCTGGGCGGGAGGTGCTCTCCCTGGCGCGTGAGCCACCGCAGATAGGCGAGCCACAGGCAGGCGGTCTCGTCGGCTGCGACGCCGTCGTTCGCCCACTCCAGCGCGTCCGTCAGCCCGTCGACGGTGTACAGCGTCAGGTGGGTGGCGTCCGAGACGGCCAGGTCCGAGGGATCGACCAGGGCGGGCAGCGGATCGTCCCCCGCTGCGTACAGGAGGCCGTAGGCGTCACCCGCCATCGTCCCGAGGAGGCACCCCAGCACCCGGTCCTCGTAGGCGGCCGCGGCCCCCTGTCGTGCATCCCCGGCGGCCTGCGCGTCGCCCGTGCCGAAGTCCGTGTCGCCGCCGGCGGCGGTGTTGTTCGTCATCACCCGACCAGTCTAGGAGGCGGGGCCCGGACCCCCACCCGATCGCGGCCCCGCCGCGCGCTGATCCATGGAATGTCGGCGTACAGCGGTAGCGTGAAAATCATGAAGATCCTTCACACGTCCGACTGGCACCTGGGCCGGTCCTTCCACGGCACCGGCACCCTCGACGCCCAGCGGATCTTCGTGGACAACATGGAGAAGACGGTCCGTGAGGAGGGCATCGACGTCGTCCTGGTCTCCGGGGACGTCTACGACCGGGCCCTGCCCGCGGTGGACGTCGTCGCACTGTTCGACGAGGCGCTGGACCGGCTGACGATCGCCGGTGCCCGGGTGGTCATCAGCAGCGGCAACCACGACTCCGCGACCAGGCTCGGGTTCGGCGGGCGCATCCTCGCCCGCGGCGGGGTCCACCTGCGGACGCGCCTCGAGGACATCGCCGTCCCCGTCGTCCTCCCTCTCGGCGGGGAGGCCGACCTCGCGATCTACGGTGTGCCCTACCTCGAACCGCGGGTCGTCGCGGAGAGCCTGCAGGCGGAGGCCCCCACGCATACGGCGGTGACCACGGCGGCGCTCGACCGCATCCGCGAGGACCTGGTCCAGCGATCGGCCGCGCGGCGCACGGTCTCGATCGTCCTCGCCCACACCTTCGCCGCGGGGGGTGCCGGCTCGGACAGCGAACGCGATCTGGCGATCGGCGGTCTCGGAGCCGTGCCGCTCTCCCTCTTCGACGGCTTCGACTACAGCGCCCTGGGGCACCTCCACGGACGGCAGAGACTCTCGGAGACCGTGCGCTACTCGGGGTCCCCCCTCGCATATTCCTTCTCGGAGGCCAACCAGGCCAAGGGTGCCTGGCTCGTCGAGGTAACCCCGGACGGGATCGGTGGTATCCAGGCCGTGGAGTGGCCCGCGCCCCGCGACCTCGCGGTCCTCAGCGGGCGGCTCGAGGACCTGCTGGTCCGGGACGACCTCGCCTGGGCCGAGCAGGCCTACTGCCAGATCACACTCACCGACCCCGAACGGCCGGCGCGGGCCATGGAGCGCCTGCGCGCCCGGTTCCCGGACACGCTCGTCCTCGCCTTCGCGCCCGACGGTGGAGAGCAGGCCGACACCCGCACGTACAGCCAGCGCCTCGCCGAGGCCCGGGACGACGCCGAGGTCTGCTGCGGCTTCCTGGAGCACGTGCGTGGCCGGAAGGCGTCGTCCGAGGAGCAGGCGCTCGTCCGGTCGACCGTCGACGCCGCACTGAGCCTCGCCCACGAACGGTAGGCCACCCCATGAGACTTCATCACCTCGAGATCCAGGCCTTCGGGCCCTTCGCCGACCGGCAGAGCGTCGACTTCGACGCCCTCTCGGCCCAGGGCCTGTTCCTCCTCAACGGGCCCACGGGCGCGGGCAAGTCGAGCGTGCTCGACGCGGTCTGCTTCGCGCTGTACGGCTCCGTCCCGGGGGCGCGCCAGGCGGCGAAGAGACTCCGGAGCGACCACGCGGCCGAGTCCCTCGCCCCGGAGGTCTCCCTCGAGTTCTCCGTCTCGGATCGCCGCTTCAGGGTCGAACGGTCACCGGCCTGGGACAGGCCGTCGCGACGCGGGAGCGGCACGACCACCGAACAGGCGCGCACCCTGCTCAGTGAGCGGATCGGCAGCGACTGGGTCCAGAAGTCCGCGCGGAATGACGAGGCCGGGCTCGAGCTGCAGTCGCTGCTCGGGATGGACAAGGAGCAGTTCACGAAGGTGGTGATGCTGCCGCAGGGCGAGTTCGCGGCCTTCCTGCGGGCGGACGCCAAACCACGCCGGGAACTGCTGCAGCGGCTCTTCTCGACCGCACGCTTCGAGGACCTCGAAAGGCTGTTCGCCGAGGAGCACCAGCGGACCGCCCGACGCCTCGCGGAGCAGGAGGGCCGGCAGCGGCACCTGTTCCAGCGTGCCGTCGACGAGGCCGGACGCCACGATCTCGCACCCGCGGACGTGGGCGCCGATCCCGATGCCCCGGACGCCTGGGCCGCAACCCTGCAGGCGCTGTCCCTGGCGCTCTCCGGACGCCGCGACGCCGCCGCCCGCGAATCCACGGAACTCGCGGAGCAGAGTGCACTCGCCGACGGTGCGTTGGCGACGCTCAGGCACCGGCGGCACCGCTTCGACGCGCTGGCGCAACTCCGGGCGCAGCGCGAGGAGCACCGCGGCCGGGCGGAGGAGATCGCCGAACTGGCGGACCTGGCGCGACGCCACGACCAGGCCCGCGGGCTCGCCGCCCATCTCCGGCTCGACGACGAGGCGGTATCGCTGGTCGAGCAGGCGCGCGCCCGGCACACGGAAGCGCTCGACCGCCTCCGACACAACGACACGGCCGGCGAGTACCTCGACGTCGGACCCGGGATCCCCGGGGGAGAGGGGGATGGCAGCGTCTCACGTGACGCCCTGACGAGCGCCTGCACGGCGTCCTCCTCCGTCCTGGCCGTGCTGCGGGCGGCCCTGCCGGACGAGCAGCGGCTGCTCGACGTCCGCGAGGGGTTGGAAGCCCTCCGGTCGACGATCCGACGCCTTGATGACGGGCTGGACGACGCCCGCGAGGGCATCGCGCGATTGCAGCGTCAGCGCACCGACGACGCCGGGAGCCTCGTCCCCCTGAGGGAGGCCGCCGACGGGCTCGCCCACCTCCGCACGGGCCTCGCCGCCGCGGTGGCCGCCGAGGAGACGGTGCAGCAGTACAGTGCCGCGACGAAGCGCCAGGCCGCAGCGGAGGCCGGCTACGTGCTGGCCTCGGAGCGGTTCCTGACGCTCAAGGAGGAGTGGCTGGCCAAGCTGCAACTCCGGCTCGAGCAGGCGGCGCAGGAACTCGCCGAACAGCTGGAGGACGGCCACGCGTGCCCCGTGTGCGGGAGCACGGAGCACCCGGCCCCCGTGCCGTCGCCGGAGGGCGAGCGGATCAGCCTCGACGAGGAACAGGCCGCACGGCGCCTGCAGGCCGAGGCGGAAGCGGCACTGCAGACGGCGCGCGAGGTGCGGGACCACGAGCGGCTCGCGGTGGCGCAGCTGGCCGCCCGCGGCGGCGAGGCCGTCCCCGAGGACGCCGCGGCAGCGACACGGGCAGCGCGCTCCACACTGCAGCGCGCCGAGGCCGCCGAGGTTGAGTGCGCCGCCGTCGAGGAGCGGATGCGCCGGGCGCTCGCTGAGGAGGCCAGGATCGGTGAGCTGCGGGACGCGCTGCGCGAGGAGCGCGCCGCCGCCGAGAGCCGGCGATCGTCCCTGACGGACCAGGACGCCGAGCTGTCCCAGCGGATCGCCGGGCTGCAGGCGGACGCACCGTCGCTCGCCGCCCGGATCGACGCCGTCCAGCGCGCCCACGACGACCTCGACCGCGTCCGGGAGACCCTCGACGTGCTGGCCCGGGCCACCGGCACGCAGCAGGAGAACGCCCTGCGGCTCCGGGACGCCCTCCAGGGGACACCGTTCGATGCGGCGGAGGAGGCGCGCACCGCCCTCCTGCCGGAGGAGCGCTCCGCGAGCCTCGCGGCCACGCTGAAGGAGTACGAGCAGCGCGGGCACCGCCTCGATGCCGCGGAGGACGACGGCGCCGTCCGTGACACCCTCCGCGAGGAGCAGGAGGGGATCCTCGCGCCGACCGACGACGACGAGCGCCTCGCCGGCGCCACGGCCGACGACCTGAGGGCGAGGGCGCACCGGGCGGGCATCGGCGCCGAGGTGCTCGGGCACTCGGTGGTACAGCTCGAGTCGTACACCGGGCAGCTCGCCGACCTCGAGAAGGACATCGCGCCGCTCCGCGAGGAGGCCCACCTGGCCGCGGCGGTGGCCGACACCGCGCGCGGCGGCGGGGAGAACCTCTACAAGATGTCCCTCGCCACTTACGTGCTCGCTTCACGCCTCGAACAGGTGGCGGCCGCTGCCACCGAGCGGCTGCTGCAGATGTCGGACGGCCGGTACCAGCTCGTCCACAGCGACGCCACCGCGGGCAACCGGCGGTCCGGTCTCGGCCTGAACGTGATCGACGGCTGGACGGGGAACCGGCGGGACACCTCGACGCTCTCCGGAGGAGAGTCCTTCATGGCCTCCCTCGCCCTCGCGCTCGGACTGGCCGATGTGGTGCAGCAGGAGGCCGGGGGGCTCGACATCGAGACCCTCTTCGTCGACGAGGGTTTCGGCTCCCTCGACGACCAGGCGCTCGAGCAGGTCATGGATGCGCTCGAGGGACTGCGGAGCGGCGGACGCGTGGTGGGACTGGTCAGCCACGTGCCGGAGCTGAAGCAGCGGGTGAGCGCGCAGCTGCAGGTCGTGAAGGGCAGGCAGGGCTCGGTCCTCCGCTATGTGGAGCAGCCAGCCAGCGTGTAAACTCGGGGCGTTACCGGGTCGGGCGCATCGGGAGGAGGGACGATGCGCGTTCGATGCACCCGGAAAGCGCATGTACCAGACTCCTTCACCGGCCTCGCCGGACCCCACGCCGTCCCAGGACGCCCCTTCGACCCCGCCGCCGCCCGGGCCCGAGCGGTCCCGCCTCGGCAGGTTCGGCGTCCTCCCGCACCTCGCTGGCACCTCCTTCCTGGTCCTCGGCCTCTTCGCACGCCTTCCCCTGGCCATGCTCACCGTCGGCGCCCTGACGCTCGTCACCACGGCGAGCGGCTCCTATGCCGCGGGTGGCTTCTCGGCCGGCGCCGTCGGCCTCGGCTCCGCGCTCGGGGCACCCCTGCTCGGTCTCCTCGCGGACAAACGCGGGCAGCGGATCGTCCTGCTCGTCTCGGCCCTGCTCAACACGGCGGCGATCGTGGCCCTCCTGATCGTGACGCTGACCAGCGCGGTCTTCACGGGGGGCGCGCTGGCGCTCGTCCTCGGGGCAGCCTTCGCCGTCGGCTTCACCTGCCCCCAGATCGGTCCCCTCGCCAGGGTCCGCTGGATGGCGATGACCCGGCGGAGCCCCCGGTCGGCCCTGGACACCGCGCTGTCGTACGAAGGGACGGCGGACGAGCTGACCTTCGTGCTCGGGCCGGCCCTCGTCGGGCTGCTCGCGAGCCTGATCGCCCCGTGGCTCCCGCTCGCGCTGGCCGCGACCCTCACCATCACCCTCGTGAGTGCCTTCGCCGTGCACCGGACCGTGGTCTACAGCGATCGGGGATCCCTGGACGCCCGCACCCTCGCCGACGACGCCGGCACACTCGCCGACGGTGGCCTGAGGGCTGCGTCGCACGCGGCCCGCCCCTCCGCGGCCGGGGCCCCCCGATTCGCCCTCGTCCTGCTGCCCGTGGCGGGCATGGTGGCGGTGGGCACGTTCTTCGGCTCCACCCAGACCTTCCTGACAGCCTTCTCGGGCCAGTTCGGAGCGACCGAGTCGTCGGGCCTGCTCTACGCGGTCATGGGCCTGACCTCGGCGGTCGCCGCGCTGTCCGTCGCCTACTGGCCGCAGCGCCTCCGCCACACGACCCGGTGGATGGCCTCGGCCGCGGCCATGACGGTCGCCGCGGCCGCCCTGGCCCTGCCCGCCTCGATCGCCGCCATGCTCGTCGCCCTGCTGTTCCTCGGGCTCTTCGTGGGGCCCACGATGGTCACCATCTTCTCCATCGGCTCCGCGGTCGCACCGGCCCACCGCCTGGGCACGGTCATGACGCTCCTCGCGAGCGGCATCGTCGCCGGCACCGCCGTCGGGTCCGGACTGGCAGGGATCCTCGCCGAGACCGGGGGTGCTGCGGCCGCCGTCGTCGTCCCGGCAGCCGCCGCGGCCGTCCTGCTCGTCCTCGGGTCCGTGTCCGCCATCGCGCTGCGGCACGTCAGCCGGGCCTGAGGCGCCCGCCCCGATGCTCAGCAGGCTGACAATCGCCGCGCGTCACGCATAGGATCGTAGGACACCCAGATCCAGGAGGACGCATGAGCACCGAAGGCACCGAGCGCGACGACGCCGCAGAATCACAGGGCGCCGGCCCCGAGGGCACTATCCCGGTCAGTGAGGACGGGGTGGCAGCCGGCTCCACGGACGAGGCCAGCAACTTCGAGCCCGAGGAAGATGCGGGCGAGGGGCGCTAGCCGGCTCGATCGTACGACGACACCGTGAAACTGCGCCCCCCACCGGATCGACCGGCGGGGGGGGGCGCCGTTCCACGGTGAGGACCACGAGCACACCGGCTGTCCGGCCGGCGACGCCCGGGGTCAGCTGATGCGGGGAGCGCGGGCGGGCGGATCGGGGATGTGGACGTTCCCCGTGAAGACACCGCCGGTGACGAGGTCGCCGTCGTCGGTCCCGCCGGCGTCCACCGGCGAGGCGAGGCGGGCCACGGATGCGACGGACGCCATGGCCCGGGCGTCGACCGGGACCTCGTCACGGCTGCGGAGCTGCAGGGCCACCTCGTGCGCGTCGGGTCGGAGTGCCGGATCCCTCGCCGTCATCCGGCGCAGGAGTCCGCTCCACTCCGGCTCGAGGGAATCGGGCACGTGGGGATTGCGCAGGAGCCGGGCCAGCGCGGCCTCGACCACCGGGCCGGGGAACGACTTCTCGCCGGTCAGGCATTCGAGGAGCACGAGGCCCAGCGAGTAGATGTCGCTCCGCTCGTCCAGGGGGTCGCCCTTGGCCTGCTCGGGGCTCAGGTAGTTCGCCGTGCCGATCGTCGCGCCGACGGCCGTCGCCGTGGTGGCCTCCACCATGCGGGCGATGCCGAAATCGGTCAGTTTCGGGTACAGCCGCGTCCCGTTGTCCCCGCTGTGGAACATGAGGATGTTGGCGGGCTTCACATCCCGATGGATGACGCCCTCCGAATGGATGTACGCCAGCGCATCGGCGAGGTCCGCCCCGAGCTGCGCGACGTCGTCGGCGGGCAGTGCGCCGCGCTTGAGCAGGTGCCGGAGATCCTCGCCGTCCACGAGCTCCATGACGAGGAAGCCGGCCGTGCGACCCTCGTGGTCCTCGTGCATCCCTGCATCGTGGAGGGTCACGAGACCCGGGTGGTTCAGGGTGGAGAGCAGGATCGTCTCGGTGTGCTGGCGGCGGTAGTCGTCGTCGGTGGAGGTCGTCGGGTTGAAGAGCTTCACGGCGACGTCGCGCCCGAGGTTGCGGTCCACCGCGCGGTATACGGATGCCGTGCCGCCGACCCCCAGCAGGTCCATGGTCTGGTATCGGTCCCCGAGGAGAACGGTCACGCGTGTCCTCCCGCTGGTGGTGATGGTCGGCGATCGCCGGCGCACCCTAAGTGTGCTGATCAAATGTCAGTATAACGCGAGGGCTCGGTGAAGATACCGCACTGCCATGCCCTTTACCAAACCTTGATCAGGAGTGGGTCACGCCAGGAAAGCGACCGCCGCATCCTTGAAGAGCCTGGCGGTGATGGCGTTGGAATGATCCCTGCCCGGCAGTGTCGTGATGCGGGCATCGGGCGCCCAGTCCCGGAGGTCGGTGATGCCCTCCGCGTACTCGTCCTGGTCTCCGGCGACCAGGAGCAGGGGCATCTTCGGGACGGCCCGCTGCGGGTCGAACGGCTCCGTCTTGATGGCGGAGACCATCGCGAGCAGCGAGGGGAGATCGTTGTGCGGTCCGGCCTGCGCCATGCGCAGGAGGTCCGCCGTCGTCGGGTCCTGCGAGGCGGGCCCGCCCGCGAGGTGGAGTTCGGCCCCCGGAAGATCGAACGTCGCGAGCGGATCGGCGGTGCCCGGCCCGCCGAGCACCATCCTGCGGACCAGCTCGGGTTGGGTGGCGCCGAACTCCCAGGCCAGGCGCGACCCGAGGGAGTAGGCGACGACGTCCACGCCGGACCCCGGCACGTCACTGCGCAGGGGGAGGACCCGCTCGTCGAAGAGGGCCTGCAGGATGTCCGCGCGCATGCGGCTCGGCGCGTAGGCTCCCGCGTCCTCCGGCGCCGCGCTGTCCCCGTGCGCGGGGAGATCCACCATGATGACGCTTCGCCCGGCGTCGTTCAGGAAGCGGACCCAGCCCGTGTCCACCCAGTTCTGCCGGGACGAGGAGCCGAAGCCGTGCAGCAGCAGGACCGGCGGCAGCTCGAGTGGCTCACCCGCATCGCTGCGCGTGATGGACAGGCGGGGGTCGACGCCTTCGACGAGGTGTACGGAATGGTGGTCCATGCCTTCCATCGTAAGCGCGCCGGGATCGGGCAGGTCGCGGGACACCCCTTCGAGGGCCGAGGCGGGACGAGAAGGCTGGTCGAATCGTCCGGCGTGAGTTATAGTCATTCTGACCCTAACAAGTGGGACTCATCCAGCGGACGGAGGACGGGCGTGTACGGCTCGGCCAACGTCTCGGAGCGGCAGTCCCAGGCTCCCGCCCTCGCCATCTCGACCGTGATCTTCGCGCTCCGCACCGACCCCTCATCGGGCCGGTCGGAGATCTGGCTGCCGCTCGTCCGCCGCATCAGGCAGCCGCACCTCGGCAAGTGGGCGCTGCCCGGCGGCCCGCTCGGCGCCCGGGAGTCGCTGCAGGACGCCGCCTCACGGAACCTGCGGGACACGACGGCGCTCGATCCGACCTACCTCGAGCAGCTCTACGCCTTCGGCGGGCTGGACAGGTCCGCCACCCAACGGCTCGTGTCCATCGTGTACTGGGCCCTCGTCCGTCCCGATCAGGCGGATCTGGCCCGCGACTCGGAGAACGTGCGCTGGTTCCGCGCCGCCGAGGCGGTGGGCCTCGCCTTCGATCACGACGAGATCGTCGCCTACGCCCTGGAGCGCCTGCGCGGAAAGGTCACCTACGGGTCCGTCGCCTATCACTTCCTCGGCGATCGCTTCACCCTCGCGCAACTGCGGGGCGTCTACGAGGCCGTGCTCGGCAAACACCTCGACCCGGCCAACTTCCGGCGCCAGCTCCGATCGGCGCAGGACATCGCCGCGACGGACGAGGTCCTCCAGGGCGGCCGGAACCGGCCGCCGCGCCTCTACCGCTACACGGGACCGCATTCCGGGGCGCCTGCTCCCGGGACGTCGACCTCCGGCGCCGAGCCACCGACCGCGCCGGCGTCCTAGCCCACCCCCGACGTCGTACCCGAGGTCGGCCCCACCTCCAGCCCCGCTGCCGACCGCCGTGCCGGCCCCATCCCAGGGAGAAGCCCCATGTCCGTCACCACCGCCATCCAGTTGATCACCCGCGGAGAGGCCGGGGCCCCCGGGGCCGCCGGCGCCACCGGGACCTGCACGCCGGACCTCGCGCAGAACCCCTGGGCCTTCGATGCCCTTCCCCTGCCCGACTACGGCCCGGGCGCGTCCATGTTCGACACCGCCCCGGCCGCGACCCCCCGGCAGGGGGAGCTGCCCGAGGAGTACAGGACGGCGTCCGCCGAGGACCTCGACCGGCGTATCCGCGTGGCCCGGGATACCCTCGGCGAGTCCGTCGTCATCCTCGGCCACTTCTACCAGCGCGACGAGGTGGTGCAGTACGCCGACTTCGTGGGCGACAGCTACCAGCTCGCCCGCGCCGCCACGGAACGCACCGCGGCCGAGGCGATCATCTTCTGCGGGGTGCACTTCATGGCGGAGACGGCGGACATGCTCTCGACGCCGGAGCAGGCCGTCATCCTCCCCAATCTCGCCGCCGGCTGCTCGATGGCGGACATGGCGGACATCGACTCCGTCTCCGAGTGCTGGGACCAGCTCACCGCGCTCCTCGGCTCCGCGCCGGACGCCGACGGCCGCCGGCCCGTGATCCCCGTGACGTACATGAACTCCTCGGCGGCCCTGAAAGGCTTCTGCGGGGAGAACGGCGGGATCGTGTGCACCTCCTCGAACGCGGCCGCCGTGCTGGAGTGGGCGTTCGAGCGGGGCCAGCGGGTCCTGTTCTTCCCGGACCAGCACCTCGGACGCAACACCGCCAAGGCCATGGGTGTGCCGCTGGAGCAGATGCCCCTGTGGAACCCGCGCAAGCCCTGGGGCGGCACGGACGAGCAGACGCTCACGGACTCCCGCGTGATCCTCTGGCACGGCTTCTGCTCGGTGCATCGGCGCTTCACCGTGGCGCAGATCGAGAAGGCCCGCGCCGACCACCCCGGCGTGCGCGTGATCGTGCACCCCGAGTGCCCCATGGCCGTGGTCGACGCCGCCGACGAGGCGGGATCCACCGACTACATCCGCAAGGCGATCGACGCCGCCGCACCCGGCAGCACCTTCGCCGTCGGCACCGAGATCAACATGGTAAACCGCCTCGCCGCCCAGTACCCGCAGCACACCATCTTCTGCCTGGACCCGGTCATCTGCCCGTGTTCCACGATGTACCGGATCCACCCGGGCTACCTGGCCTGGGTGCTCGAGGGGCTCGTGGAGGGCCGGGTCCTCAACCGCATCACGGTGTCCGACGCCGTCGCCGAACCGGCCCGCGTCGCGCTGAACCGGATGCTCGCGGTCCGGCCATGACGGCGGATGCCGTGCAGCGCGCGGTCATCGTGGGCTCGGGCGTCGCCGGACTGCAGACAGCACTCGTGCTGCGCAGGCTCGCGCCGCACTGCGAGGTGGTCCTCGTCTCCAAGACGGCGCTCGCCGAGAGCAACACCCGGTACGCGCAGGGGGGTATCGCCGCCGTCGTCCCGGACGCGGCTGCCGCCGGCGCGCACGACTCCGTCGCCGATCACATCGCCGACACCCTGGCCGCGGGTGCGGGCCTGGCCGAGCCCGAGGCCGCCGCCGTGCTCTGCGAGGGGGCGGCACAGGGGATCGCCGCCCTCCAGGCCGCGGGCGTCGTCTTCGACGCCTCCCCGGCCGACGCGGCGGTGCCGGCCAGGGGCCGGGAAGCCGCCCACTCCGCGCCGAGGGTCCTGCACCTCGGCGGCGACGCCACCGGGGCGGGGCTCGTCGCGGCGCTCACCGCCGCGGTGCGCCGCGACGCCGGCATCGAGGTCCTCGAGGACACCCTCGTGACGCACGTGCTGCTGCACGACAGTTCTACCCAGGACGGCGATGGCGGCGAGGCGGCCCCGTCCTCCAAGGACGACCGGCGCGCCTCGGGCGTCGAGGTGCTCCACGGCGGAGTCGCGCGGACCCTCCGGGCGGACGCCGTCGTCCTTGCGACCGGCGGGGCGGGTCAGCTCTTCGAATCCACCACCAACCCGCGGATCGCCACGGGCGACGGCGTCGCACTGGCCTGGCGTGCCGGGGCCGCGGTGACGGACCTCGAGTTCTTCCAGTTCCATCCCACCTCCCTCGACGTCCCCGGCAACCCGCTGATCTCGGAGGCGGTCCGGGGCGAGGGGGCACGCCTGGTCGACGCCGACGGTCACCGCTTCATGGCCGACTACCACCCGGACGGAGACCTCGCGCCGCGGGACGTCGTCTCGCGCAGCATCGCGCAGCACCTCGTCGGGAGCCGCTCCCGCAACGCCTCCGGCGACGGCACACCGGAAGGGCGTCGGCGTACCGGCGTCTACCTGGACGCAACGGCGCTCGGCCGTGCGTTCCTGACCCGGCGCTTCCCCACCCTCACGGCCCTGACCGTGCAACACGGCTTCGACTGGTCCTCCGCGCCCGTCCCGGTGGTGCCGGCCGCCCACTACTGGATGGGCGGCGTGCGGACGGACACCTCGGGGCGGACGTCGGTCCCGGGCCTCTTCGCGGTCGGTGAGGTGGCCCGCACCGGAGTGCACGGCGCGAACCGGCTCGCCTCCAACAGCCTGCTCGAAGGAGTGGTGTTCGGTGCCCGCTGTGCCGCCGCGCTGGCCGCCGGCGGAGGGAGGGCGCCGTCCTTCGACGTGGAACACCTCGACCTCGAGGCGGAGGAGACGGCCACGCAGTCGTTCACGCGCGGCGACCTGCAGGCCGTCATGACCGACCACGCGGGAGTGCTGCGCACGGGCACCGGCCTCGACCTCGCCCGCAAGCACCTCGCCTCCTACCGTCCGGACACCGACCCCGAGCTGGCCAACCTGCTGCTGTGTGCGCGGCTGCTCGTGCACGCGGCGTCCCGACGCTCCGCGTCCTGCGGGGCGCACCACCGCTCGGACCAGCCCGATGCCGCCCCTCCGGCTCCCGCCCCGAGCCGGTCCTACGTTCGAGCCACCGAAGGAACCCACCCATGACCGAGACCGCCACCGTCCCACCCGTCCGGCAGGACGCCGTCGAGCCCGTGCGGCCACCGCAGCACCTGATCGACGCCGTCGTCGCCGCCGCCCTCGCCGAGGACGCGCCGTGGGGGGATCTCACCTGCCAGGCCCTGATCGGCCCGGACCAGCGGGCGACGGCGACCATTACGGCCCGCGAGCCGGGCGTCCTCTGCGGGACGGCCGCCATCGAGGCCGCGATGCGCCTCACCGATCCGCGGATCCGCGTTGCGTTCCCCCGCTCCGACGGGAGCGCCTTCACCGCGGGGGACACCATCGCGGAGATCGAGGGACCGGCCGCCGGCATCCTCACCGCCGAGAGGACCGCCCTCAACATCGCCCAGCGGCTCAGCGGGATCGCCACGATGACCCGCGCCTTCGTCGATGCCGCCGCCGGCACCCGCGCGCGCATCACCGACACCCGCAAGACGACGCCGGGGCTCAGGGTCCTGGAGCGCTGGGCCGTCCGGTGCGGGGGTGGCTCGAACCACCGCTCGGGCCTGTCCGACGCCGTCATGGTCAAGGACAACCACCTGGCGCTCCTCGCCGTGGACGGCCCGGAGGCCCTCACCGAGGCGCTCCGCGCGGCGCGGTCGAGGCTCCCGCACACCGTGCACGTCGAGGTGGAGGTGGATCGCCTGGACCAGATCGAGCCCGTGCTCGCCGCCGGGGTGGACACCGTCATGCTCGACAACTTCACGCTGGATGACCTCGCCGAGGGCGTGCGGCGGATCGGCGGCCGCGCGCTCGTCGAAGCCAGCGGCAACGTCCGCCTCGACACGGTACGGGCGATCGCGGCCACCGGCGTCGACATCATCTCCGCGGGAGCGCTCACCCACAGCGTGCGGTCCCTCGATCTGGGCCTGGACTTCGTCGCGCAGCGGGCGGCGATCATGGACCCGGGAGGGCGGTCATGATCTACCTCGACGCCGCTGCCACCGCGCCCGCCCGGCGTGAGGTCCTCGAGGAGATGTGGCCCCTGCTGACCACGACGTTCGGCAACCCCTCGAGCCACCACACCTACGGCGAGGCCGCGGCGTCGGACTACGCCCGCGCCCGGTCCCGCATCGCCGCGCTGCTCGGCTGCAGGCCGGGGGAGATCATCTTCACCTCGGGCGGTACGGAGGCGGACAACCTGGCCCTCAAGGGCATGGCGCTCGCCGCCCCGCGCGGTCGGCACCTCGTCACCAGCGCGATCGAACACCCGGCGGTGCTGGAGGTCCTGGCCTACCTGCGGGAGTTCCACGGCTTCCGGATCACGGTGCTGCCCGTGTCCGCCGCTGGCCGGATCTCGCCGTCGGACCTTGCCGCCGCGCTCGAGGAGGGAACCACGCTGTGCACCGTGATGTATGCGAACAACGAGGTGGGCACCGTCCAGGACGTCCCCGCCCTCGCGGAGGTCTGCCGGCGCGCAGGCGTACCCTTCCACACCGACGCCGTGCAGGCGGCGGGATGGCTTCCCCTGGACGTCGACCGCCTCGGCGTCACAGCGCTCAGCATCTCGGGGCACAAGCTCGGCACACCCAAGGGCATCGGCCTGCTGTACCTGCGCTCCGGCACGCCGTGCGAACCCGTGCTCCACGGCGGCGGCCAGGAGCGCGGGCGCAGGTCGGGTACGGAGAACGTGGCCGGCGCGGTGGGGCTCGCCCGCGCCCTGGAGCTCGCCCGGGCAGCCCTGCCCGGTGCCGCCGACCGGTCGGCGACCGCCCGCGACGCCCTGACCGCGCGGGTACTCGCCGATGTGCCCGGGGCGCTCCTCACGGGCGACGCCGTGCGCCGGCTCCCGAATCTCGCCTCCTTCTGCTTCCCCGGCGTCAGCGGGGAGGCGATCCTCCTGGAACTCGAGCGCCGCGGCGTCGTCTGCTCGAGCGGGTCCGCGTGCGCGGCGGGATCCTCCGAACCCTCCGGCGTCCTGCTGGCCCTCGGCCTGGACGGCGAGACGGCGCAGAGCGCCGTGCGGCTCTCTTGGACGCAGGACACGTCCTCCGCCGATCTGGCCCAGGCGGCCCGCGCCGTCGTCGATGCCGTGGAGGCCGTCCGGTCCCTCGGCGCGGCACACGCGGGCAGCCCCGCCGGAGCCTAGACTGGCCGCACCGAGCCACACCCAGGGAGGGACGCCATGGAGCACGGACCGTCCGGAGGGCCGGGTGGGCGACTGCCGCAGGCCCTCGCCGCTGCCGCTCTGACGCTGATGCTGGCCACCGCGTGTACGGGCCCCGGGGGCGACGGCGGCGCGCCGTCGTCGCCCGCGACGACCGCCGTGACCGCGACGGCCGAACCGGCCGAGGCCGCGGCGGCACCCCTGCGTGAGGCACGCGAGGGCTGGAAGGTCTTCACCGATCCGGGGCGGCTTCTGAGCTTCGAGCTCCCCGAGGCGTGGGTGGTGCAGCTCCTGGAGCCGGAACCCGGGGTCTACGCCCCCGATTCGCTGCACTATGCGGTCCGCACGCCGGAGGGCGTGACGACCGCCGAGCTGCACACCGGCATCCAGACGCCGGAGGCGCCCTGCCCCGAGGCGGAGCGGACCCCCTACTACGTCATCGGCAGCGAACCGCTCGAACTCACGGGTGAAGCATCCGCGGATGCGGATGTCGAGCCGCGCTTCGTGATCCGGCTCATCACGGGCTTCCGGTTCTTCGCGGCCTACGGCATCACCGATCAGGCCGGCGGCGCGGACGGTCTGGCCTGCACGCTGTCCAACACCGTCGAGGGCGGCGACGCCCTCGGCCGGGTCAGCTTCGGCGACCTCGAGGTGCTGGCACCGAAGGCGCCCGCGAACACCGGACCGCAGACGGTCACCTTCGGGACGATCGGGGAGGCCCAGGCCTTCTACGACACCCCGGACTTCGCGACCATCCGCGAGATGCTCCGCTCCCTCCGGATCGCCCCGGGCACCACCGGCTGATCTCCTCGCGCAGCGAGTCCTCAGTCGACGGGCTGCAGGGCCCCGAAGTCCACCCCGGTGAGCTCGGCGCTGCGGTTCCACAGGCGCACCGCGACGTCGCGGTCCAGCACGCGGGGCACAGGGGCGACGAGGCGGGGTGCGCCGCGGGTCTCGCCGAAACCGGACGGCCCGTAGTAGTCCCCGCCCCGGACGTCGGCAGCCGTTGATGCGTAGAGGACGGGCAGCGCGCCGGCCGCGGCGGACTGGCCCATCAGTGCGACGAACCCCGAGAGCACGTCGAGTACCGCGGGCATCTTCATGCCGGCCGTCAGGTTCGTGGTGGCCCCGCCCGGATGCGCTGCCACCGACGTGAGGTCCCAGCCTGCGGCACGGGCGCGCCGGTCGAGCTCGACCATGAAGTAGAGATTGGCGATCTTGCTCTGTCCGTAGGCGGCCCACCGGCGGTAGCGGCGCTCGGACTGCAGGTCGTCGAAGTCGATGCGCCCCCGCTTGTGGGCGAGGCTCGAGAGCGTGACGACGCGGGAGGACCCTGCCTCGCGCAGGTTCGGCAGCAGCAGGCCCGTCAGGGCGAAGTGGCCGAGGTGGTTGGTGCCGAACTGCAGTTCGAAGCCGTCGGCCGTCGTGGACCGCGGCGTCGCCATCACCCCGGCGTTGTTGACGAGGAGGTGCACGGGACCGCTGAGCCCGGCCGCGAACTCGCGGATGGACTGCTGGCTGGCGAGATCGAGGAGGCGCAGCTCGACCCTCTCGCTGCCCGTGATCGAGCGGACCCGCTGCTCGGCCTCGCGCCCGCGCTGCTCGCTGCGGCAGGCGAGGATGACCTCGGCGCCCTTCCTCGCGAGCCCGACGGCGGTCTGGAGACCGAGCCCGCTGTTGGCCCCGGTGATGACCGCGCGCCTGCCCGTGAGATCGCCGATCGCGTCCGCTGTGAAGTCGTCGTTCATCCTGGTCCTTACTGTTCGTGCATCCTGCCCCGGGGTCCGCGGGGTTCGGTGTCAGGCGCCCAGCCGGGCGTTGATCTTGTCCGTGAGGGCCTTGAGCTGGTCCATCTCCTCGGGGTCCAGGACGGGCGCGAGGACCTCCCGGATACGCTGCACATGGCCCGAGCCGATCCGCCGCTGGAGCGCCCTGCCCTCCTCGGTCAGCGCGAGTTCGATGCCCCGGTGATCGGTCGCGGCAGGCCGCCTGCGCACGAGGTTCCTGGCCTCGAGCCGATCGACCATGCGGCTGAGGCTGGGCTGGCTGATCAGGAGGTGGTGGTTCAGCTCGTTGAGGCGCGTCCAGCCCGTAGGGCACCGGCTGAGGTTGAACAGGACGTCGTACTCGCGGATGGGCAGGTCTTTGAAGGAGGGGTCCTGCCGGATGCGCTGCATGATGCCCACCTGCGCACGGAAGAGCGACTCCCAGGTCTCCGAGGCCTGGCGGACGGAAGCCGTCGACTCGGCGCCCCCGACGCTCGCCGGGCCGTCGGCGGGCTCGTCGGCGGGGTCGACGGCGGTGGGCAAGCGGTCAGCCATGGCGGTTTCGGGCCTCCTGCCGGGGCACCGGCAACTAGATACGGACGCATCGAGTCTACGCCGTCCTCCTCCCGCCGGCCCACCGGTCAGGCGGTGGCCGCGGCCTCCCGGCGCAGCGCCCGCTGCTCGCGCCGGCCCTCGACGAGCCGGTACAGGACAGGGACCAGGACGAGGGTCAGCGCGGTGGAGGAGACGAGTCCGCCGATCACCACGATGGCGAGGGGCTGCGAGATGAAGCCACCCTTCCCCGTCAGACCGAGGGCCAGCGGCGTCAGGGCGAAGATGGTCGCCAGCGCGGTCATGAGGATCGGCCGCAGGCGCTGACGGGCGCCTTCGCGGATCGCGTCGGCGACGGGCATCCCCGGTCGGCCGTCGTGGGGGAGGCGGTACTGGTTGATGAGGTCGATCAGCACGATCGCGTTCGTGACCACGATGCCCACGAGCATCAGCATGCCGATCAGGGAGGGCAGTCCGAGGGGGGTCCCGGTGATCAGCAGCAGGGCGATGGCGCCGGTGGCCGCGAACGGGATGGACACGAGCAGGATCAGGGGCTGGAGGAGGCTCTTGAACGTCGCGACCATGATCACGTACACGATGGCGACGGCGGCCCACAGCGCGAGGAACAGCTGGTCGAACGATTCCGCCTGCTGGCTGGAGGCACCGCCGATGGTCGCGGTGGCACCGGGTGGCAGGTCGATGCCGGCCAGGCGCTCGTCCACCGCCCCCGTCAGGGTGCCGAGATCGTCACCGGACGGCGTGATCGAGATCCGGGCAGTGCGCTCACCGTTGGAGCTCGTCACCGACAGCGGCACCTGGACCTCCTCGACGGACGCCACGTCGGTCAGGGGGACCGGCCCCGTCGCCGTCGGGATCCGCAGGTCCCGGAGCTGGTCGAGGCTCGAGATCGTGGTCCCCTCGCCGATCAGCACCGGGAAATCGTCGGTATCGAAGCGCACCGAACCGGCCGGGACCGGGCTGATGCTGCCACCGAGGAGGCCCGCGATCTGGCTTTCGCTCAGGCCCGCCTCGACGGCCGCCGTGCGGTCCACGTCGATCTGGACCTGCGGCTGGGCCGCCGCCAGGTTGCTCGTGATCTCGCCAGCGCCGTCGAGCCCCTGGAGCCCCTCGAGGACGGCGCGGTCCGCGGCCTGCAGATCCGCGGTGACGGGCGCCGTGATGTCGATGTCGATGGTACTGGAGGTCCCGAAGCCGCCCTGCTGGCTGGACAGGGAGATGGTGCCCGCGTCATCGAGGCCCTCGAGGTCCTGGCGCACGGACTCCTGCAGGCCTTCCTGATCCGCGTCCTGGTCGGTGATGACGGTGAAGGTCGCCACCGAGGCGCCGCCGGAGAACTGCGCCGCGAATGCCCCGTCGGCGTTGCCGACCGTCAGTTGCACGTCGCGGATCTCCGGGTTGTCCATGAGGGTATCCTCCGTCCGGGCCGCCGTCTCCGCCGTCGTCGCCAGGCTGGTGCCCGGGGCGAGGGTCTGCGTGATGGAGAAGCTGTTCTGGCCCGAGGAGCCGAGCAGGTTGGTCGGCAGGAACGGGACCATGGCGGCCGTGGCGCCCAGGACGATCACACCGCTGATGAGGGTGATCACCGGGTGGCGCTGGGTGCCGGTGAGGATCGGGAGGTAACCGCGCTGGAGGAGGGACGGCCGATCGTACGGCTCCGCCCGGGAGGCGGGGGATGTGGCGGCGGCCAGGGAGGTGGAGGGAACGGCGGAGGCGGCCGGGGCCGCGACGTGGCGGGCCTCGTGGGGTGCCGGGGGTGTGCGCCTCAGGAACCAGTAGGCGAGCACCGGGATGATGGTAAGGGACACGGCGAGGGAGGCCAGCAGGGCGATCCCGGTGGTGATGGCGAAGGGGCGGAAGAGCTCTCCGGCGAGGCCGCCGACGAAGCCGATCGGAGCGAAGACGGCCACCGTGGTGAGCGTCGAGGCGGTGATGGCTCCGGCCACCTCGCGCACCGCCGTGAGGATGGCCTCCCGTTTCTCCTCCCCGTACCCGAGGTGCCGCTTGATGTTCTCGATGACGACGATCGAGTCGTCGACCACGCGCCCGACTGCGATCGTCAGGGCGCCGAGGGTCAGCAGGTTGAGGGAGTACCCCGCGACGTACAGCCCGATGAACGTGATGAGCAGGGACAGCGGGATCGAGATCGCGGTGACCAGGGTGGAGCGGACCGAGAGCAGGAACACGAGGATGATCAGCACGGCGAAGCCGAGGCCCAGCAGCCCCTCGGTGGTGAGGTCGTCGATGCTGCGTTCGATGAACGGGGCCTGGTCGAAGACCACGGTGATGTCCGCGGCGTTGCCCAGTTCGGTCTCGAGCTCGGGAACGAGGCCCACGATCTGCTGGGAGATCTCCACGGTGTCGCCGTCGGGCACCTTGGTCACCGTCAGTGCGAGCGTCTCGATCCCGTTGGTACGCGCGACGGAGGTGGGCTCGTCGTCGGCCAGGCCCACGTCGGCGAGGTCGCCGATCGTGCTGACCGGACCCGGGGAGGGGGTGTCCGAGGAGGGAAGCACCGGGAGCGCCTCGATGTCCTCGAGGGACCCGATGCGGCTGCCCGCCTGGATGGTCAGCGATCGCGGGTCCTCCTCCAGGCTGCCGACGGGGAACAGGGCACCGTTGTCCTCGAGGGTGCTGCTGATGTCGCCGACCGTCAGGTCCGCGGCCGCGAGGGCACCCTCGCGCGGAAGGATCGCGACGTGCTGGGTGGATCCTCCGGAGACGTCGGCGGTCCGCACGCCGTCGATCTTCTGCAGGCGGGGGACGGTCAACCGGGCCAGGTCGCCGTTCAGTTCGCTCAGCGACTGGTCGGAGGAGACCGCCATGAACACGATCGGGAGGTCGCTGATGCTGCCGGCGAGGGCCTGCGGCTCGACGTCCTCCGGCAGGGTGGGGCGCACCGTGGAGATCGCGCGGTCCACCTGCGCCCGGGCCCGGTCGAGGTTCGTGCCGTACACGAAGACGAGGCTGACGGTCGAGATGCCGGAGCGCGAGGTGGACGACGACGACTCGAGGCCCTCGACGCCGCTCAGCGCCGCCTCCAGCGGCCCGCCGACCTGCTGGTCGAGGTACTCCGGGGACGCCCCGGGCAGCGCGGAGATGACCGTGATCTGCGGGAACTCGAGGGACGGGATGAGTTCCTGCTTGAGGGAGCCGAGGGTGATGACGCCGAAGACGGAAGCGAGGATGGTGATCAGCGCGATCAGCGCCCTGTTGCCCAGGGAGAAGTGAGCCAGACGGAACAAGGAACCTGCCTTTGATGCTGAGGTCGACCGGCCGGCTGGCTCCGTCGGACGTTATGCGAGCTTGAGGACCCGGTCGGTCATCGACTGCACCTCGGCTGCCAGGGACGCAGTCTCATTGAGCTTGACGCCGTACCCGGGCAGCATCTCCTTGAGCTTCGGCTCCCAGCCGGACATCTTGGCCGGGAAGCATCGCCTGAGCAGTTCCACCATGATCGGCGCCGCCGTGGACGCTCCGGGAGAGGCGCCGAGGAGCGCACCGACCGAGCCGTCCGAGGAGGTGATGACCTCGGTGCCGAACTGCAGCACGCCGCCCTTCCCGGGAGCCTTCTTGATGACCTGTACACGCTGGCCCGCGGAGATCAGTTCCCAGCTTCCGCCCTCGGCCATCGGCAGGAAGTCGGTGAGGGCGTCGTTCTTGGCATCGCGGTTCTTGAGGACCTCCGTGATGAGGTACTTCGTCAGGGACATGTTGTCCTTGGCGACCGCGAGCATCGGCACGAGGTTCGACGGGCGGATCGACGTCGGCAGGTCCAGGTAGGAACCGCTCTTGAGGAACTTGGTGGAGAAACCGGCGTAGGGGCCGAACAGCAGGGAGCGCTCGCTCTTAACGAAGCGCGTGTCCAGGTGCGGGACGGACATCGGCGGGGCACCCACCGACGCCTGGCCGTAGACCTTCGCGTTGTGCCGGCCCACGAGGTCCGGATCGGTGCAGCGCAGGAACTGGCCGGAGACCGGGAAGCCCGCGAACCCGCGGCCCTCGGGAATGCCACTGCGCTGCAGCAGGTGCAGGGCGCCTCCGCCGGCGCCGATGAAGACGAACTTCGTGGTGACGGTGCTGGTCTCGCCGGTCGCCTTGTTCCTGACCTTCACGTCCCAGCGGCCGTCGGTCGCCCGAGCGACGTCGAGGACATCGAATCCGTAGTGCAGGTCGACGCCGGTTCCCTCGAGGTAGGTGGTGAGGTGGCGCGTGAGGGCACCGAAGTCGACGTCGGTGCCGCCTTCGACGCGCGAGGCGGCGACGGGCTGGGAGGGGTTGCGGCCCTGCATCACGAGGGGGGTCCATCCCGCGATGGTGTCGTGGTCCTCGCTGTGCTCCATGGTGCTGAACAGCGGTTGCGGGCTGAGTGCCTCGTAGCGCCGGCGCAGGTACTCGGCGTTGGCCTGGCCCCATACGAAGCTCATGTGAGGCACCGGGTTGATGAAGGTGCGGGGGTCGCCGATGAACCCCTCGGACACCATGTGCGACCAGAACTGGCGCGAGACCTGGAACTGCTCGTTGATCGCCACGGCCTTCGCCGGATCGACGGAACCGTCCTTCCCCGCGGGGGAGTAGTTCAGCTCGCAGAGGGCCGAGTGGCCGGTGCCGGCGTTGTTCCAGGGGTCGGAGCTCTCGAGGCCCGCGACGTCGAGCCGTTCGAAGAGGGAGATGTCCCACTCGGGCTGCAGTTGCCGGAGGAACGCGCCGAGGGTGGCGCTCATGATCCCGCCGCCGATCAGGACGACGTCGGTGGTCTTGGCGGGCGTGCCCTGATGGATTGTGGTCAACGGAGTCTCCAGTCGCGAGGTCACTAGGAGACAAACACTAGCGTCTGGTGGTGACCGAACTTAAATCGTCCTGAGGTCGCGGCCGCCCCCGGGATGCCGTGCCGGGCAGCTCAGTCCGACGGCGTCGGCCGGGGTTCGACATCGGCCAGGTCGATGCGGTTGAAGACCTCGTTCATGACGGGGCTCACGGGGTAGGTCGTCACGCGCGGGCTCATCGCCAGCGCGGAGATCGGGAACGCGAGCGGGACGGCCGGGATCCGGTCGGAGACCTGCGCGCTGATGTCCGCATAGGCCTCGGTGCGGTCCTCGCCCGCAGGCAGTCCCCGTGCCCGGTTGATCTTGCTGAACAGCTGCGGGTCCTCATAGGCGAACTCCTCCGAGTACATGCCGAAGAGTGCACCCACGAAGTTGTCGGGGTCCTGGTAGCTGCCGCTCCATCCGAGCAGGTGGAACGCCCGGTCCCCGGACTGCTGGACCGCCTCGACGTAGCCTTCGCTCCAGTCGACGGGTACCGGCTTGATGTTGAAGCCGGCCTCGGTCAGCTGCCGGCTCAGCTCCGCGTAGGCCTTCTCGGGGGAGGGCAGGTAGGCCCTGGAGACGTTGCGGGGATAGTAGAAGGGCAGCTCGCGCCCGTCGTACCCGGAGCGCTCGAGCAGGTCCTTGGCGAGCTCGACGTCGTAGCCGTAATCCTCGACCGTCTCGTTGCTCACACCGAGCTTCTCGGGGATGAACTGACGGGCCGGCTTCGTCCCGTTGAGGAAACGGCCGTCGATGAGGGCGCTCTTGTCGATGGCGTGCGCCACGGCTTCGCGGAACAGGGGGTCGTCGACGCCGGGGAAGCCCTGGTTCATGCCCAGGTAGAGCACGGAGTACGGATCGCGCTGCAGGAACTGGAGACCGTTGCGGGCGAGGTCGACGGCGCTGTCGACGGACACGAAGTCGTAGCCGTCGATCCGGCCCGAGGTCAGGGCGCGCGCCCGGGAGTCGGGGTTCGCGATGGTGGTGAAGACCACGCGATCCACCTCGCCGCGCTCACCCCAGTAGTCGTCGAAGAACGCGAGCTCCACATACCCTTCCTCCCAGGAGACGAGTCGGAACGGTCCGGTTCCGACGGGCGCCTGGCCGTAGCGGGAGATGGGGGCGCCGTCCCGTGTCCCGGTCAACTCGTCCGCAGCACCGGCCTCGAGCGCGGCGGGCGAGGACATGGCGAAGGCGGGTGTGGCGAGCGCCGGGATCAGCCCCGTGATCCGGGAGGTGAGTTGGAGGTCCAGGGTGTGCGCCGAGGTCGCGGTGCAGTCCTCGTAGAGGCTCACCTCGGGGGTGTCGGAGTATCCCTTGAACACGTTCTCGAAGGGCAGCCGGTTCGTAGCGGCTCGCGCGCTCTCGGGGAGCGTGTACCAGCGGTCGAAATTGGCGCACACGGCGGCGGCGTCGAACGCCTCGCCGTCCTGGAAGACGACGTCGTCGCGCAGGGTGAACTCGTAGGTCCGCCCGTCGTCCGACTCGTCCCAGGATTCCGCCAGGAGCGGCGTCGGCTCGGAGGTCAGCGGATCGACGCCCACGAGTCCCTGGAGGATCTGCTGGCTCACGCGGTAGGACTCGGTGTCGTTCGCGAGCGCCGGGTCCAGCGTGCGGGGATGCGCGGCCGTGCCGAACGTGAACGTGGCGGCGTCCGAGGCCGGGGCCGACGTCGTCGTCACGGGTTCGGGGGACGGAACCTGGCCCACCGTGCAGGAGGCGAGCGATACCGCTGAGACGAGGGCGGCTGCCATAGCGGCGACGCGTTTCACACCGTGGGTCGCCCGTGCGTGGCTGGTGCGGCGCGCGGCAGGGTTGTTCACTGGCGTCGGTCTCCGAAGGGCAGGGGGCCGGTCCGTCATGGGCCGGTGGCTGGAATGCCCCAGTGTAGGCGATGGTCCTGTCCGGCCCGCCCAGGGACTGGCCGGTCCGGACACACGAACGGGCCCCCTCACCCCGAGGGGTGCGAGGGCCCGTCCGTGATCCCTGGGACATGTTAGAGGGATGCGCCAGGGAGGCGGGGGAGTCCTCAGCCGGCGGGGGGCGTGAGGACGGTGTCGATCAGGTACACGACGGCGTTGGCGGTCTGGACGCCGCCGCAGATCACGTTGGCACCGTTGACCTGGAGTTCGTCGCCCGAACCGGTGACCTCCAGCTCCGCGCCCTGGACCGTGGTCTGCATGGTGCCCTCGAGCTCGGACGGCTGGATCTTGCCCGGGACCACGTGGTAGGTGAGGATGCTGTTGAGGCCGTCGGTGTCGGTCTTCAGGCCCTCGACGGTCTCGGCCGGCAGTGCCGCGAAGGCGTCGTCGACCGGTGCGAAGACGGTGAACTCGCCGCCGTTGAGGGTGTCCACGAGGTCTACCTCGGGGTTGATGCCGCCGGAGACGGCAGCGGTCAGCTGGGTCAGGAGGGGGTTGTTGCCGGCGGCGGTCGCCACGGGATCGAGCGCCATGCCGGCCACCGATCCGTCGCCCTCGGGAACTTCAGCGGCGTAGCCCTCGCAACCGGGGCCGACGAGGTTCGCTGCGGGGTCCATCATGGCGTCAGCGGAGGGGCTCATGCTGGCCTCCATCGAGGGGGACTCACTGGCCATGGTGGTCTCCTCGGCCATGCTGCTCGAGTCCGAACCGGACGCTGCTTCGTCGCCTCCGCCACAGGCCGCGAGGCCGAACATCGAGACTGCCGCGATACCCAGGATGGACAGGTTCCTACGCTTGGTGATCTGCATGAAATTCCTCCATAGTTACGACCCGGCATCTGCCTCGGTCTGTGACTGTCGTGTGAAACACATCGTGTCGATGTCTCGGAGGTACTTCGGGCGTGCCGGAGAGGTGGATGGGTCGGATTTCTCGGGAAGGTATCCCAGGCCGATTCCGTGACCGGGCCGTGACCTGCGACGATGCGGGCGGATGCGGCGTCGGTCCGGTCCGGTGCGTGGTGGTGATGGTGCGCAAGAGGGGGGAGGCTGGCACCTTCCACCGCCGGCTGCTTGAGGGGATCAGCAAGCGCTGGCGCCCCGATCACGACTTACAGTGCGCGGAATAGGTCCAGCAGGGCTTGGTCGCGAGATTGAGGCTGGTTTACCCTGATTAGCTTCCCCGCGCGATCAACTATCTCCTGCGCGACGACGACGACCTTACGGTGCGTCCGTTGGCTGTATGAGCTGATCCATTCGAAGGCTTCCGCAGCGTCCAGGCCCGCGTGGCCCATGAGGACGCCTTTGGCCTGCTCGATGACTGCGCGGCGCAACGCAGACGCAGCGACGGCTTCGTTGGCGGTCTGCTGCGTATCGCCATAGACCGACCGCGTGAGGTCCACGACCAGGGCCCACCGCCCGATAACTTCGGCACCCTCAACGATGCTGTCACCGCAGATGAGGATCTTGTGGACTCGACCATTGACGTCGCGGATGGACGTATACACCGACATGGGCGCGCCCGTTCTGGAGATACCTTCCCAGAAGTGGCGAGCGGCATCACGGTCGGCGGGTTCGATGTGGGACAAGCCCAGATCGAGCGTCGGAACTATGTCGCCGCGCTCGTAGCCGTGGATGCGGTACAGCTCGTCCGACCATCGGAGCACGCCATCGGCAAAGTACTGCTCGACGGTGCCGGTCGGGCAACCAATTAAGTGCTCGATATTGTATGAAGTCCCAGAAGGGGGGATCAGGTGCTCGTTTGCAGAGCTCATGGCGGGCCGTCCGACGAGCTTTGAGCCAGGCTGTTTACTCAACCCGACTCCCAAAATCAACAGACTAACAAGTCAGTGCAAGTCTTGACACGGCGGTAGGTCCTCAAGTCCCTTGACTGAACGAGATCAGCACATGCTGACCATGGCCGTTGCCCACTACAAGTGCCTAGGCGCCCGCGAAACCGACATCGGCCAGCTCTTCAACATGACGGCCACCGCGTTCTACCAGCGCGTCAACCAGCTCGTCGACACCGAGGCGGCCCTCGCCTGGAACCCCATGCTCGCCTGCCGGCTCCGCGACATGCGCGCCGGCCTCGAGCGGAGGCTTACTCGGCTCGGCGCGATCCGCTGGCGTGCTACCGCGAAGCGTTATAGGACGAGAGGGCGCGACGTATCGGGGTCAGCTTCGCGGAGATCGCCGTGTTCTGTGAGCAACCAGGACACGCCGTTGCTATCCGTGAAGGCCACTTCGCGGTGCTGGCCTGGCTCCTTTCTCGCGGTAGCACCCGTCGACTCAGTCCCGTTACCTGCAATCATCGGCCACCGCTCAATGACCCCAACTTCCTGCCCCGTGCTCGTGTCGACAATGAGCACGCTGACGCTCCTGATCGGTTCCTCTCCGCCGTTGGTCACTACGAGCACTTTCCAAGAAAGGACACGGCGCTCATCTTGGTACCTGACTTCACTGGTTAGAGACACGCGACCTGCTCTATGACGGCGCTCGGCCGCTAGCTCGCGATCATGCTGAGCGCGGAACCGTTTCCGGTCCTCAGCCGCTTCCCTGCGTTCAATCACTGCGGCTTCTCGTTCATCATGCAGTTGTCGGCGTGTGCTCCAGCTAGCCCCTAGGGCTACGGCTACTGCTGCAATCGTTCCTGCTGCTCCGAACCATTCTGGAACGGATCCCCAGTCAGCTCGCGACGCTATTTCTCCCCAGTTCATGCTCCGATCCTAGGGTGCATTCTTGCCCGAGCAGATCGGCCGCCATCGAGTCAGCATCGATCGCTAGATGCCCGTATGTGTCGACCATCGTCGTGATGGTCTCGTGCCCAAGCCTCAACTACAAGTGTCAAGGCGCCCGCGAGAATGACATCGGGCAGCTCTTCAACGTGACGGCGACCGCCTTCTACCAGCGCGTGAACCAGCTGCTCGACACCGAGGCCGCACGGGCGTGGAATCCAATGCTCGTTCGCCGACTCCGGGATGCGCGGGGGAGCCGTGCGCGCAGGGCCCCCGGCTCGGTGCACTCCTGTGATGCACTCCACTAGGGTTGACCCTCGTGTCCCTTCTTAAATTTTGGCTGTACTGGCGAACGACGATCTTCGTTGTCGCTGGAGGGATATCCTCCTTCTTCTTCCAGCACCTGTTCCGCCAGGATCCAAGCTACTGGCTCTGGTTCGTCCTAGCGTTGCTTGCCGCAATCATTGCGGCCGGGGCCGCTCCGTTCTTCAAGAGCCTCGATGAGAAGCGTGATGCCTCCCTTCTCGACAAGTTCCAGGCTCAGCTTGGTGACGGTCTTGAGCCGCTCCTCCACGCCTTGGTGAAGGTCAGCGAGGCGGGCAACGGCCATCTTCAGAACAAGTACCTGGGGGAGCTAGTGAACGTTGCCATCGTCACGGCGCGGCATGTCGCCGGCCAGAACCGACTACGCGCGACCTACTACCGGGTCTACCCCCAGCACTACAAGCTGAAGGAGCGGCTCATTCCGCAGATCCACACCGGACGAGGTACGCAGCCCCAAACGGAGTTCCATAAGGGGACAGCTTCTGGCGACCACATCTTTAAGACCATGGCGGGCAACCGGTCGGTCACGGTGCTCGACACAGCCGACTGCAAACTGCCCGGATGGGACCCCACGCGCGAGCGGGACTACCAGACTTTTATCAGCGTTCCGGTACGCACGAAGAAAAAGATCTATGGCATGCTGACAGTAGACGCACCGGATGTCGGGGAGCTCGACGACAACGACGAAGTGCTCATCCGATGCGTTGGTCTTTTACTGGCATCCGGAATCGCAATGGTGCTCAACAACCCGATTCCGGCGAACGGGAGGACTGAAAAATGACCGCACATGCTTACAACGCAGGCATCAGCTACGTACCCGCGCCGAAGTGGGACGATCGAGCTGAGGAACTGTTGAAGGATCCGGACGCCTACTACCGCCGCTCAGACGAACGAGCAGCGCAGGTCATCCGGAAGCGCAAGATGTACGAGCGCAAAAGCCTCCTTCAGAGGCTGAACCGAAGCAAGAAGTAGTCGTCGCCGAGAAAGGCCGTCACCCATGCGGGTGGCGGCCTTCTCTTTGTCATCCCAGGAGATCGGCGGCGTTAGAGTCCGCGTCGATCGCAAGATGGCCGTATGTGCCCACGGTCGTGGTGATGGTCTCGTGCCCCAGCCGTACCTGGATGACGGGCAGCGGGACGCCTGCGGCGATCAGCCAGCTCGCGTGTGTGTGCCGCAGGTCGTGCGGGGTGGGTGCCTGGTCAAAATACCGTTCGGCCTCCCTGTCGAACAGGAGCTGCATCGCGGGCAGCCAGTGCACGCGGCGGCAGAGGTCGGAGCGCAGTGGATCACCCTTCGTGTTCTGAAAGACGAGGTCGTCGGGTCCGAGACCTCGGTGCTGCTCGGCGACCGCTGGCGTCAGCGACCGCTGCAGTGCCACCGTGCGGCGACTCTTCGGGCTCTTCGGGCCGCCGAGCTCGTAGCCCTTCTCGATCTTCTTCCACGCCCGCGTGACGTGGACGACGTAGCGGCCGTCCTCGTGCTTGCGGACGTCCCGCCGGCGGAGGGCTGTGGCCTCGCTGTAGCGAAGCCCGGAGGCAGCGAAGAAGCGGATGAGCGTCGAGTACCGCGGGTCGATCGTGTCGGCGAGGACCTCGACCTGCGCCTTGCTTATGAAGACTGGCTCACGGGTTCTGACGGGTGACTTCGGGCCCCGGATGCCCTTGGCCACGTTCTCGGCCACGAGGCGGCGGCGCAGGGCTGTCTCCAGCGAGGCGGAGAGCAGGGCGTGGATGTTCTTCCGGGTCTTGTCCGCCACAGGCCATGCCCTCGAACCAAGCGAGCACCTGCGAGCGCTTCAGCCGGTCGACGGGGATGCTGCCGAGCTGGACGTCGATGTGATTCTCAAGGAGCTTCCGGTATCGGAACCGGGTGCCGGCCTCGATGCCGGTCAGGTTGTCGATGTGCTCCTTCACGACCTCGCGCACCCGCGGCGCCGTCGAGCGGAGATCCGCCGCAGCCTCGGCAGCGAGCGCGAAGCTCTGCCCGTTGGCGTTGAGGAAGTTTTTCAGCGTCTCCGCGGCGGACGGATCGTCGAAGGATTGCGAGCGCTGCTTGCGCGTCTCGGGGTCCCGCCACATCACCTGGTGGCGGGTCGACCCGTCCGATCGAACCTCGTGTTTGATGCTCGCCATGACCGGAATAGTACGGTCCTCATCAACACATTTGCCAACTTCATCAACACCAACCCGACCAATGTGCCTCTGACTAGGCGTTTTACTGTGCGCAAGAGGGGACTTGAACCCCTACGTCCGAAGACACTGGAACCTAAATCCAGCGCGTCTGCCAATTCCGCCACTCGCGCTCGGGATGCCGCTCACGCGGAGGGCATTCCATGTCCTTCACTGTAACGCCAATGGATCGGCGTCCGTGGTTCCTGGAGGCTTCCTACCGGTCGATCCCGAGGTCGCGCCGCAGCTTCGCGACGTGACCGGTGGCGCGCACGTTGTACTGGGCCATCGCGATCCTGCCCTCGGGGTCCACCACCACCGTGGAGCGGATGAGGCCCTCGTAGGTCTTCCCGTAGTTCTTCTTCTCGCCCCACGCCCCGTACGCTTCGGCGACCGCGTGGTCCTCGTCCGAGAGGAGGGGGAAGGTGAGCGATTCCTTCTCGGAGAAGGCGGCCAGCTTACCCACCGGGTCCGGGGAGATTCCCAGCACCTTGTAACCGGCCGCGCCGAGCGAGGCCAGGTTGTCGCGGAAGTCGCAGGCCTCGGTGGTGCAGCCCGGAGTGGCGGCGGCCGGGTAGAAGTACACGACGACGTTGGTGCCCCTGAGGGAGGACAGCGTCACGTCCTGGCCCGAGGCATCCCTGAGCGTGAAATCGGGGGCACCAGCGCCCGTGGTCAGTCGTTGCGACATGCATGCTCCTGAGAATCGATGGGACGGCGGCGTCGCGGGACGCGCCGCAGGGCCGGGGCCCTGGTGGCCGGAATGGAGAGATCGGGCAGCCAGCCTAGCTATCATAGATGGAAGGTCCGACGCCGATGGAGGCCGCCGGTCTCGTGAGCGAGAGGAAGTGCACGGTTCTATGCCCGATCTGGAGCAATGGCCCACCGGTCGACTGCTGACGACAGCGGCGCGTCTGGTCGAGCACGCATGGAATGAGCGTCTGGTCGACATCGGAGTGACCCACGCCGGAGTGATAGCCCTCGGTGTCCTCGCTGATCAGGGAGCAATGACGCAGGCGAGTCTCGCCCAGATCGTGCGTGTGCAGGCGCAGACGATGGGCAAGACCCTCTCCCGGCTGGAATCCAGGGGCCATGTCACGCGTGTGCGGAACGATCTGGACCGGCGCTCCCACATGGTCTCGATCTCGCCCGCGGGGCGCCAGGTCCTCGAGGCCTCCGAGGACATCGAGCGCACCCTGGTGGCCGGCGGGGGTCTGGTCTCCGAGGAGCTGCGGAGCCACCTGAAGACCGTCATCCGGGAACTCGGTGCGCCGCGCTGGAACTACACGGCGGCGGGCGCGGCCTCGAGCGAGGGTGTCGCAGCCGAGGGCTCCAACGCTGCCGGGCCCGCTGCCACCGTCCCTACCGTGCCCAGCTGACCCGCCTGCGGGACCCAGTGTCCTGATGAAAGCCCCTCGCCCGGGAGGCAGAGACCTCTTGCAACTCCGGACGCCGCACTCCCGGCCGCCTCGAAGCGAGCCGACCCGTACCAACAACCCAGTTCCGATCGACCCTCGACCGCCACATGGGCAATCACCCGACCGATCCCCGACAACGATCGTCGCACCCACCGGCGAAACGTCCGACGGGCGACCGCTCGGCGGGAGGGCCGGGCTCGGTACGGGCAGGGTGGCACCGTATCGCCGGGAATGCATCTGGAAGGATGGCCATGACCTTGCTTCCGGTTCCTGACCTCACAACACTTTCCCGAGGGTGGCGTGACTGGATTCTTTTCGCTGAAGTCGAAGAGCACCTCCGGGACCGCGGTTCGATGAACGTCAGGCGAGACTCCATCGAGTGGGCCGTGCTCCACCAAGCGGCGGACTACGTCCGCGTCGGTGTGATACTTCCCGATCGAATCCAATGGTGGGATCAAGCGGGCGCCGCCCTGTCCTCCCGACTGCAGGCGTGGCTCGACGGCGCCCCCGTAGAAGACCCCCTGGGCCCGGTGATGAACCTGTTCTTCGACATCACGGATCGTGCCGAAGAACTGATTCCGGAGAATCTCCGGTTCTGAACCCGCCGGGTATCGTCAAGGATCCTCTGCCGGCCACTCGCGGCGATGGCAGGGCATCGGCCCGGTGCGTTGCTAGCGTGAGCCGATGACTACAAGAATGGGGATCTACGGAGACAGTATCGGCACAGGATGGCGGGGGATCTCGGACCCGAGCAAGCGCTGGACGAGCATCACCTGTGCCGGCCTGAATCTGGAGGAGCACAATTTCTCCGTGGACGGCCTGGGCTTCATCCGTCGGCGCGACACAGACGCGTTTCCATTGCACCCCTTGCAGATGGTCATCAACGCTCAACCGCAGATTGCTCTGGTCGCTCTGGGGCAGAACGACTACGAGTGCATCCCTGACCGGGAGAGCGAACTCCGCCGCGTGATGATCCAGGACATGACCACGCTCCGGGACGCCCTGCCCGAGTCTCAGGTCCTCGTCGTGGAACCGTACTGGCCGTCGACGCTCCAGGAACCACCGAAAGGCCGGCGGGTTTTCGATCTGCACGGCGAATGTGCCGAGGAAACAGGACTGCCATTCATCAAGGGACAGCGGGGCATCTTCGGTGAGGACCACCTCCCATACCTCTACCCCGAAGAAGGCCAACTCCACCCCAACGACCAGGGGCATGCGGTCCTGGCCGCCGTCATGACGGCGGCTCTGTCGCCCTACGTCCAGCAGGCCCTCGTCCAGCACGCCTCGTTATCCCGGTATGGATCGTCTGAAGCACCTGTTCCTGTTCGCCGATCAGGACCGCACGTGACCGCAACTGCACCTATCGTCGGTTCATGAAACTTGTGCCGTTGACTCCGGAGAACCTCGGCAAGGCCGTCGGCATCACGCTCCGGCCCGAACAGGAGGCCTTCGTCGCACCGGTTGTGCAATCGATCGCCGAAGCTTACGTGAACCCCACGGCCTGGCCACGGGTCGTGGTTGACGGCGACGACGTGCTGGGCTTCATCATGGGTAACTTCGATCCCGACCACGAACTCGAAGCATTCCGTGCCGGCATCTGGCGACTCAGCGTGGCCGCGTCCGCTCAAGGACGCGGCGTGGGACGGTTCGCCGTGAATGCCCTGGAAGAGGAGGCCCGTGACCGCGGCGTGGAGCGCATCTCCGTCCTGTGGGAGCGAGGCGAGCATGGTCCGGAAGGGTTCTACCTCAAGCTCGGCTTCGTTCCCACCGGAGAGGAACTCTTCGGTGAGGTGGTCGCGTTCAAGGACCTCAGCATGCGAGGGAAGGCATTCCCGTAGGTGGGTCGTCGATCGGCCGCGGTTCTGATGGGAGCGCCCTGAAGCGTTTCGCCGGCCCTCCGCATGCGGACGGCGGCGCCGGCGTAGCAGCGAGCATTCCCTACCGGGGAAGGGGGGCAATTCGACAGAGCTGCACTGAACCCGTCAGTGGCACCTCCATGCGGCTCCTGACGCCCCATCAGGCCCGCGCGGAGATCTGCTGCACCGCCCAGCCGTTGCCGTCCGGGTCGCTGAAGAACACGAACCCGACGTTGTCGAGGGCCGTCCCGCCCTGCCGCACCGCATCCGGGTCACCGCCCATCACCTGGATATCGCCGACGTCGACGCCGCGCTCCACGAGCTGCGCGTGCGCCTCGACCACGTCCGGGACGACCAGCTGCAGTCCCTGGAGGGAGCCAGGGGGCATCCGCGGTACGACCCCCTCGCCGATCACGACCGAGCAGCCGGAGCCCGGCGGCGTGAGCTGAACGAGCCGGTGGCCGGGACCCATGGTGATGTCGTGGTCGACCACGAAGCCAAGCTTGTCGGAATAGAAGGCCTTGGCGCGGTCGATGTCGGCCACCGGCACGACCACGACCTCCAGCGTCCAGTTCATGAACAACTCCTCGATGCGCTCGTGTGCGATGACTTCACGGGGGTCCCAGGGTGACCCCGCTGTGATCCTGCCACCACGCACCCGCCGTGACAACGGTCCGAAGCCATCGGAAGGGACGATGCCCGGCGGCGGCCGGCACGGACCACCGTGCTGTACCTCCACGCGGCGGAAAAGGGAAGACCCCCGGCTGATTGTGCTTTTCTTGCCGAGCACCCTTGCTTACTAAGCGTGCTGATGTTTGGTTGAGACACGTGAGTGTCCAGCGCCCATCGGAGAACAGCATGCAGACCACCGCCGAAGCCCGGCCGACCGTCCTGGCGCGCCCGAGCCGTTCCGCCGATGCAGCTGCCGTGGATGCTCAGGCCGGTCCTGCACCTCGGGACAGGCCCCTCAAAGCCGCCCTGCAGGACGACATCGCCCTGCGGCACCTGGACATCGCCGAATCGGTCGCGCGGTCCTTCGCGGTCAGCGGCCCCGAAGCAGCCGACATCCGTCAGGTCGCCTATCTGGGACTGATCAAGGCAGTGCAGCGATTCGACCCTTCGCGTGGCATCGCGTTCGCCTCGTTCGCCGTCCCCACCATCAGCGGTGAGATCAAGCGCTACCTCCGTGACTCCTGCTGGGTCGTCAGGCCGCCGCGGGAGGTGCAGGACCTCCGCACGGAGATCGCCCGGACGGCTCCCGCCCTGGCACAGCGGCTCGGCCGGGAGCCCACCGCCCGGGAGCTGGCGCTCGAGCTCGGCCGGCCCGAGGGCAGGGTCCTCGAAGCGCAGGCCTGCTCGTCGAGCCTCCGGCCGGTGTCGCTCGACGCGCCCGTCGAGGGGCGCACGTGGGCCGATACCCTGGCGAGCGATACCTGGGGCGCGGAGCGCAGCGACGACCTGATCTCCCTGCGCGGTGCGGTCAACGAACTGAGCGGCAGCGAGAAGGAACTCCTCTACCGCCGGTACTTCATGGAGCAGACCCAGCAGGGCATCGGCGACGACCTCCGTATGTCCCAGATGCAGGTCTCGCGGGCGCTGGCACGCATCCTGGTGAAGCTGCAGAAGAGGCTCCTGGGCGCCCCCGTCGCCGAGGCCGAGCACCCCGTGCGGTCCGGTATCGCCTAGGAGATCCCGTGGTCCGCCGCCGCGGCCAGCACCTGGTCCAGGGTGACGGCGAGGAGGGCCGGATCCGGTGTGGCGGAGAACGTCTCACCGACCCGCACCGATTCGTCCGTCAGGACGGTGTGGGGTCCGGGCGGCGGGCCCCACTCCGAGGGCGGCGCGGGCCCGAACAGCACCACGGAGGGCCGCGCATAGGCCGAGGCGAGATGTGCCGCCCCCGTGTCCGCGGAGATCACGAGGGAAGCGCCGGCCACCAGTCCCGCAAAGACGTCGAGCGGCAGGGCCCCGGCGGCGACCGAAGCCTCCGGCAGGCCCGCGGCGTCGGCGACCGCGAGGGCGCGCGGACGCTCCTTGGCGCTACCCGTGAACACCACCCGGTGTCCGGCGGCGGCCAGGGTGCGTGCAACCTCGGCGAACCGTTCCACAGGCCAGAGCCGGCTCCCGTAGGCGGCCCCGACATGCACGACGACCGCGCCCGGCGCCGGATTCCCGACTTCGGGCACACGGAGCCTGCAGTCCAGGGGGTCGGCGGGGACCCCGTGCCAGGTCATGAGCGACGCCCACCGCTCACGCTCGAGGATGCCGGTGCGCCACTCGGGGCCGTCCCAGCCCGGGGAGCGGTGCCCCATCCGGCGTCGTGCGCCGATCTCCTCGAGACGCCCCCGGCTCTCCCCGCCGCTCCCGTGGAGGTTCACGGCGAGGTCGATCCGGCCGTGCTCGATGGGCAGGGGGTCGTCCAGACCATGGGTGGGCAGCAGGTCGTCGACGGCGTCCGTGAGCGGAATGATCGGACGGAGCCATTCCTGGGCGGCATAGAGGATGCGGTGCTCCGGGAAGGCACGCCGCAACCCCTTCAGCGCGGGCACCGCCACGAGGAGGTCCCCGAGCTTAAGGGCCCGCAGCGCCAGGATCTCGGGGCGCCCGTCCGGTGCGGGGGTCGAGGCCGGCACCGGCCGCGGACCGGGCCCCGAATCGGGCCCGGACGGTCGAGCGGACGTGCCTGTGGTGCTGGTGCCCTCGGGAGTCATGGGAATGATCCTGCCAGAGGATGAGTGCTGCACCTCGCTGGGCATGCGAGAGCGCCTCCCGAGAAGAAGTTCGACGGAAAGTGTTTAGCAGTGCTCCTGTCCGGGAACTAAGCCTGTATGCATACTTCGGCCGGACCCACGCGGACAGCTCCCCGGGCTGTCCTGTTCGACCGCGACGGGACGATCGTCGTGGACGTCCCCTACAACGGCGATCCCGCGCTCGTCCGGCCCATGCCCGGGGCGCGCGAGGTGCTCGACGGCCTGCGCTCCCGCGGCATCCCGGTGGGAGTGGTGACCAACCAGTCGGGGATCGCGAGGGGACTCATCACCCGTGACCAGGTGGACGCCGTCAACGCCCGCGTCGAGGAACTGCTCGGACCGTTCGACGTCTGGGAACTGTGCCCCCACGGGTCCGACGACGGCTGCGCGTGCCGCAAGCCCGCTCCGGGGATGGTCCTGGCGGCCAGCTCCCGCCTGGGGCTCGAGGCCCGGGACGTCGCCGTGATCGGGGACATCGGGGCGGACATGGGAGCCGCGGCCGCCGCGGGTGCGCGGGCCGTCCTCGTCCCGACGAGCGTCACGCTCGAGGACGAGATCCGGTCGGCTCCCGCCGTCGCACGGACCCTCGCCGAGGCCGTCGACACGCTGTGGACGGGGGCGCCGTGAGGCGCCGGGTCCTCGTCGCCCGCCTGGACAGCGCCGGCGACGTCCTCCTCGCCGGGCCCGCCGTCCGTGCCATCGCCGCGGGGGACCACGGGGACTCCCCGAACGACGTCGTCATGCTGTGCGGGCCGCAGGGCGCCGCCGCCGCGCGGCTGCTGCCCGGCGTCGTCGACGTCATCACCTGGTCCGCCCCCTGGATCGTGGACCCGGCCCCCGAGCCCACGCCGCAGCTGATGACCGAGCTGAACGATGCCGTGGTGGCGCTCGCCGTGGACGAGGCCGTGCTCCTGACCTCGTTCCACCAGTCGCCGCTGCCGCTCGCGTTGCTGCTCCGGCTCGCCGGGGTCCGCCGGATCGCGGGGGCGTCCGTCGACTACGCCGGATCGCTCCTCGACGTCCGGCTCAAGCCGGGCGAGGATTTCCCGGAGGACCAGCCGGAAGCGGAACGGGCGCTCGGCATCGCCGAGGCGGCGGGCTACGCCCTGCCCCCGGAGGACGACGGCCGGCTGCAGGTCACGGGCCTCACCGACGCCTCCGGCCTCGTCGGTAGCGGACCCTATGTCGTCGTCCACCCGGGTGCCACCGTGCCCGCGCGCGCCTGGCCCCCGCTCCACCACGCGGCCGCCGTCGAGCTCCTGACCGCCGCGGGCTTCCGCGTGGTCGTCACCGGCGGGCCGAACGAGACCGACCTGACGTCCACGGTCGCGGGCCCCGAGGCACTGGACCTCGGAGGCAGGACGGACCTCGCCACGCTGGGCTCCGTCATCGCCGGGGCGTCCGTCATCGTCACCGGCAACACCGGGCCGGCGCACCTGGCGGCCGCCGTCGGCACGCCCGTCGTCTGCCTGTTCTCGCCCGTGGTCCCGGCGGTACGCTGGGCGCCCTACCGTGTGCCCGTGGAACTGCTCGGCGACCAGGACGCGGCCTGCGCGCTCAGCCGGGCCCGCGTCTGCCCCGTGCAGGGGCATCCCTGCCTGTCCGGCGTCTCCCCGGAGGACGTCATGGACGCCGTGCTCCGGCTCAGCTCCGGGATATCGTCACTCGGCTCACGCCGCAGCATCGGCCGCACCGAGGGCCGCCGACCAACGAGGGGACACCGATGAGGATCCTGTTATGGCACGTGCACGGAGGGTGGACCGACGCCTTCGTGCGGGGGGAGCACACCTATGTGCTGCCGACCACGCCGGACGGCGGAGCCTGGGGCCTCGGCCGTGCGGGCCGCGACTGGCCGGCCTCCGTCATCGAAGTGGCACCTCATGACCTCGCCGACGCCGACATCGACGTCGTCGTCCTGCAGAGGGTCGCGGAGATCGCCGAGTGCGAGCGGCTCCTGCGGCGCACCCCGGGCTGCGACCTCCCCGCGGTCTTCCTCGAGCACAACACACCGCGCCGCGACATCGTCGGCACGGTCCATCCGCTGGCGGGCCAGACCACCATCCCGATCGTCCACGTCACGCACTTCAACGCCCTCTTCTGGGACAACGGCCGTGCAGACACCACCGTGATCGAACACGGCATCGTGGACCCGGGCTACCTCTACACGGGCGAGCTGGAGCAGCTCGCCGCCGTCATCAACGAGCCGGTGCGCCGCGGCCGGATCACCGGCACCGACCTGCTGCCGCGCTTCGCGGGCGTCGCGCCCCTGGAGGTCTTCGGGATGGGGACCGATGGGCTCGCCGATGCCCTCGATCTCGCACCCGGAGAGCTGCGCATCGGCGGCGACCTGCCCATGGCGCAGCTGCACGCACGGCTGGGACGGTCCCGGGCCTACGTCCACCCGCTGCGCTGGACGTCCCTCGGGCTCTCGCTCCTCGAAGCGATGCACGTGGGGCTCCCCGTGCTCGCGCTGGCGACCACGGAGGCGGCACGCGCGGTGCCCCCCGAGGCGGGGGCGATCTCGACGAGCGTCGACGACCTCGTCCGCATGGCGGCACGGCTCATCGACGACCCCGACGAGGCCCGGACCCGGGGACGGGCAGCACGGGAGGCGGTGCTGGCGCGGTACGGGTTGGCCCGGTTCCTGGCCGACTGGGACGACATCCTGGAGCAGGAACCCACGCGGCACCGCGTCCTGGCGGTAACAGAGAGGAAAGCCCAGTGAGGATTTCTATGGTGTCGGAGCACGCGAGTCCGCTCGCCGCGCTGGGGGGTGTCGACGCCGGGGGGCAGAACGTCCACGTCGCCGAGCTGTCCCTCGCGCTGGCACGCCGGGGACACGACGTGACGGTCTACACGCGCCGCGACGACCCGGCCCTGCCGGACCGGGTGCGCACCGATCCGCACCTGGAGGTCGTGCACATCACCGCGGGCCCCGTGCGGAACGTCCCGAAGGACCTGCTGCTGCCCTACATGGGCGAGCTGGCCGAAGGCATCATGGCGGACTGGGGGCCGGAACCGCCGGACATCGTGCACGGGCACTTCTGGATGTCCGGGCTCGCCGCCCTCGATGCCGCCGGACGGTCGCGCGCCGCAGGCCGGCCCGTGCAGGTCATCCAGACCTTCCACGCCCTCGGTACGGTGAAGCGCCGCCACCAGGGCGCCGAGGACACCAGCCCGTCCGAGCGGCTCATGCTCGAGGCCATGGTGGGACGCAGCGCCGACCGCATCGTCGCGACCTGCTCGGACGAGGTGTTCGAGCTCAAGGCCATGGGGGTCCCGGGGAGCCGCGTGTCGATCGCCCCGTGCGGCGTCGACGTCGAGCTGTTCACGCCGCACGGGCCGGTGGAGGGCCGCGGACGCGAGCACCGCATCGTGAGCGTGGGACGGCTCGTCCCGCGCAAGGGCATGGACCTCGTCATCCGGGCGATGCGCGAACTCGCCGACCTGGGCCGCGACGACGTCGAACTCCACATCGTGGGCGGCGCCGGCAGCTCGACCGGACTCGACGACGACCCGGAGGCGCAGCGCCTCCGCGCGCTCGCCGTCGATCTCGGCGTCGCCGACCGCGTGGTGCTGCGCGGGCAGGTGTCGCGGGTGGAGATGCCCGCGGTGCTGCGCAGCGCCGACGCGGTGGTCTGCGCCCCCTGGTACGAGCCGTTCGGGATCGTCCCGCTCGAAGCGATGGCGTGCGGCGTCCCGGTGATCGCCGCGGCCGTCGGCGGCCTCGTCGACACCGTGGTGGACGGCACCACCGGACTGCACGTGCCGCCGCAGGATCCGGCGGCCATCGCCGCCGCGATCTCCGACATCGTGGGCCAGCCCGACTGGGCCCGCGAGCTCGGCGCCAGCGGCTACCGCCGCGTCAAGGCACGGTACTCGTGGAGCCGCATCGCGGCCGACACGGAGAAGGCCTACCAGGCGGCCCTCGCCGCCGCAGCACCCGCAGAACCGGCCACCGCGCGGCGTAGTGCCGCGCGTCGACTCGAAAGCACAGGAGGCAGGGCACTGTGACCACGCATCTCACGGACATCCAGTCCGACATCCGTCCGAACCTCGTCCCGGACACCGTGCAGGAGGACTCGCGGCGACTCGTCCTGGACCACCTCCGGGCGGTCACACCGGCCCTCGAATCCCTCGCGCTCAACGCCGGCACCCTGGCCGGCTGGGGCGTGGAGATGGCGGACCGGCTCCTGGCCGGCCGGCGGCTGCTCGCGGCCGGCAACGGCGGTTCCGCCGCAGAGGCCCAGCACCTGACGGCGGAACTCGTCGGCCGGTTCGACGGCGAGCGCGAGCCGTTCTCGGCGATCTCCCTCCATGCGGAGAGTTCCGCGGTCACGGCGATCGCCAACGACTACGGGTTCGACCACCTGTACGCCCGTCAGGTGAGTGCTCACGGCCGGGCGGGGGACATCCTGGTGCTCCTGAGCACGAGCGGCAGGAGCCCCAACCTGCTGCGCGCCGTCGAGGCCGCCCGTTCGGCGGGCATCACCACCTGGGCGCTCACCGGGGCGGGACCCAACCCGCTCACCGAGTGCGTCGACGACTTCGTCGCGGTGGACGCGCAGTCGGCCAACGCCCAGGAGGGCCACCTCATCGCGCTGCACGCGATCTGCCGGGCCTTCGACGCCGAGGTGCACCGCCGCCGTCGGGAGGAGCAGCGATGAGGATCGTGGTGGTCGGGGACGTCCTCCTCGACACGGACCTCTCCGGCGGGGCCGGACGGCTGTCGCCGGACGCGCCCGTGCCCGTCGTCGACGTCGACGACGTCCAGCGCCGCGCCGGCGGCGCGGGCCTCGTGGCCCGCATGCTGCACGCCGACGGACACGACGCCGTCCTGGTCACCGTCCTGTCGGACGACGAGGCATCGGGACTCCTGCGGGCCGAGCTCGACGGCGTGACCCTCGTCGCGGGCCCCTCCGGCGCGCCCACCCCCGTCAAGACGAGGGTCCGGGCCTCGGGCCAGGCGATCGTCCGGTTCGACGAGGGCTGCGCGACGCCTCCCGTGCCGGGATCCACGGACGAGATGCTGGCCGCCCTCGACGGGGCCGATGCGATCATCGCGGCGGACTACGGCCGCGGCCTGCTCGCCAACGAGGACCTGCGCGCGCGCCTCGGGATGCTCGCCCGGACGATCCCGGTGGTGTGGGATCCCCATCCCGCCGGCGCCCTGCCGGTCCCGGGCGTGGCCGCGGTGACGCCGAACCTCGGGGAGGCCCTGCGCTTCGCCGACGTCCAGGGGTCGGGGACGCAGGCCGCGGCAGCAGCCGCCGACGTCCTGCTGGCCGCGTGGGGGAGCAGGGCCGTGCTCGTCACCATGGGCGACCACGGGGCCCTCGTCGCCGCGGCGGGCCTCCTGCCGCAGGTGGTGCCCGCGCCCCGGGTCAGCGCACCCGATCCCTGCGGGGCCGGTGACCGCTTCGCCTCGGCGCTCGCCGTCGGGCTCGCCGCGGGGTCGCCGATCGACGCGGCCGCCCAGCAGGCGACCGAGGCCGCCGCGCACTTCCTCGCCTCCGGGGGTGTCGGCGCGCTGGGCCGGCAGCGCGAGGACGCGCCGCAGCATCTGCCGGTCGACGGGCTCGACGCCCTGACCGTCGCACGGCGGACGCGTGAGGCCGGGGGGACCGTCGTCGCGACCGGCGGATGCTTCGACCTGCTGCATGCCGGGCACGCGCGGACCCTCGCCGCGGCACGGCAGCTCGGCGACTGCCTGATCGTCTGCCTCAACTCGGACGAATCGGTGCGCGGGCTCAAGGGGGACAGTCGTCCCATCATCAAGCAGGAGGACAGGGCGGAGCTGCTCTCGGCCCTCGGATGCGTGGACGCCGTCCTGGTGTTCTCCGAGTCGACGCCGGAGAACGCCATCTCCCGCCTGCAGCCCGACATCTGGGTCAAGGGCGGTGACTACGCCGCCGAGGACCTCCCCGAGGCCGCACTCGTGAGCAGCTGGGGCGGCAGGACCGTCACCGTCCCCTACATCCCCGCACGCTCCACCACCACCCTGGCAGCCGCGCTCGCCCGCGTCGGCTGACCCACACAGATCTTCCGGCCCGTCCGGCCGGCCCCATGCAAGCTACGAAAGGAACGCACATGACCGAGAACACCATGACGGAGAACACCATGACCACCACGACCGGCAACGGCTTCAACCCGGGGCGCGTCCTGGTGACCGGCGGAGGCTCCGGTCTCGGCGCGGCCATCGTCCAGGGCGTCCTCGCCGCCGGCGGCACCCCCGTGGTGCTTGACCGCGACATCAGCCGCGTCACCGGCGTCAAGGCCTTCGAGGTCGACGTCGCGGACCGCGAGGCCGTCGAGGCCGCGGTCCGTGAGGCCGCGGAGATGATGGACGGGCTCGACGCCGTCGTCACGGCCGCCGGGATCGACCGGTGCGGTGCGCTCGACACCGTGCCCGCCGACCAGTGGGAGAAGGTGATCGGCGTGAACCTGATGGGGACGGCATCCACCGCCCGCGCCGCCCTGCCGTACCTCAAGAAGACCCACGGCCGCGTGGTCACCATCGCCTCGACCCTCGGCATCAAGGCCGTGGGCGACGCGACGGCCTACTGCGCCTCGAAGTTCGGGGTCATGGGCTTCTCCCAGGCCCTCGCCGCGGAGACCGCCGGGCAGATCGGTGTCACGACGATCATCCCCGGCGGCATGAAGACGCGCTTCTTCGACGACCGCGACGAGCAGTACAAGCCGCAGGACGACTCCCGCCTGAACGATCCCGAGCGCGTCGCCGAGGCGATCCTCTTCGCGCTCTCACAGCCCAGGAGCTGCGAGATCCGCGAGATGGTCATCGCCCACGCAGAAGAAGGCTCGTGGCCCTGAGTTCGGCGACGTCCGCGTAGACGGCCCCGGGCTGGACGGTGGCGACGATCGAGTCATCGTGCTCGCAGCGTTCCGCCGTCCAGCCCACCTGGGTGATGTCCACGCCGCACACCGGGCAATGAGTCATCCAGGAGAAGTGCACGCGGTGCAGGGTCCGCCCGATGGCCCCCGCGTTGATCACGTTGCCGAGCCAGTACACGCCGACCGTGGGCGTCCCGACGGCCTGTGCCAGGTGCCGGGGCCCGCTGTCGTTGCCGACCAGGACGGCGCTGCGGTGGAGCATGCCGGCCAGCTCACCGAGCGAGAGCTGCCCCGCGAGCGACCGGACGTCCGCCGCCGGATCCTGCGCGAGCGCCAGGCGGACGATCTCCTCCGCCGCCGGCACGTCCGTCGCGTCCCCGACCACCACCACCTGGCAGCCGTCTGCGGCCGCGCGCACCGCGACCTCCGCGAACGACGACGGCGGCCACCGGCGGCGCGGATCCGTGGCGCCGGGATGCAGGGCGACGACGGCGCCCGCGCCGGTCAGCTGCGCCGCCCGGTCCACCTCCTCCGGGAGGACCGTCACCCGCGGTTCCAGGCCGAGGGGTGAGGCCCCGGCCAGCCCCACGACCTCGAGGGCACGGAACACCTCGTGCTGGTAGTAGACGTAGGGGATGGTGCGTTCCAGCGCCACGGCGTCCGGCGTGCGGGTGCCGACCGTGTGGCGGGCCTCCAGCCGCAGGAGGAACGGGTTCGAGTTGCGGCCGCCACCGTGCAGCTGGACGGCGAGGTCGAAGGACCCCCGGACCCCGTCGAAGAAGGCGTCCACCGCTCCCGGATCCTCGTCCCCGGGGCGGACACCGGGGGCGACGGGCAGCTCCACGACCGAGGACACCGGTCCCGGCCTGCCCTGGAGCAGGGCTGCGTGGCCGGGCATGCCGAGCAGGGTGATCACGGCGTCGGGGTAGCGGGCCCCCAGGGCGGAGATCGCAGGCATCGCGAACATGAGGTCCCCGAGCCCGCCCCCGCGCAGGACGGCGATCCGCCGGATGTCCCGGAACGGTTCGAGCACGGGGCCCACCGCCCGCGCCGTGTCCTGCCGCCCGCCGAAATCCGCCGTCGTGCCGTCCCGCATGGATGTCCTCTCCGTCCGTCTGCCGAGTCCTGCGACCCACCGCTGTCCAGCTGTTTCCCGTCGAAGGAAAAGGCCGGTCCCACTCCTCCTGCCACCATATGCTAAGCGTGCTGATGGCTGCGGGACGGAGGAGAGAAAGCGGCCCTCCGCCTGTGTGAACGCGCGGAAGCCGGGTACGGGATGAGTAGATCAGCCGTTACGGCCTTCGACCTCGAGGAGCACCATGCCCATCAACTCCCAGACACCCACGATGCCCGACGTGCTCGGCGACGAGTCCATCACCATCGTCGATCCCCGGGACGGCAGCGCGGTGGGCACCCTGCCCTGCGCCGTGCGGGAGCAGGTCTCGCTCGCCGTCGCCCTGTCCCGGTCCGTGCAGCCGGAGTGGGCGGCAACGAGCCCGGCGGAGCGCGGCTCCGCCCTGCGGCGGGCGGCCGCGGCGCTGCGCGACGGCGCCCGGGAACTGGCCGACCTCAACACCCGGGAGACGGGCAAGCCGCCCGAGGACGCGCTCGGTGGCGTCGAGGCGGCCATCTCCACGCTCGAGCAGTACGCGGAACTCGGTCCCGTCCACCGCGGGCTCAGCCTGCGCGGGGCCGTCACGGCCACCGACTACACGGTGGCCGAGCCGCGGGGCGTCGCGGTCCTCCTGACACCCTGGAACGACCCCGTGGCGGTGGCGGCCGGCCTGATCGGGGCGGCGCTCGTCACGGGCAACACGGTGATCCACAAGCCCAGCGAACGCTGCCCGCACGTGGGCGAGCTCCTCGGCCGGTTGCTCCAGCCGGCGTTCCCGGACGGCGTCCTCGTCACCCTGACGGGCGGCGCCGCGGTGGGGCAGCAGCTCACCACGGAGACGGATGTCGACGTGGTGGCGCACGTGGGCTCCAGTGACACCGGCGCCAGGATCGCCCGGGCGGCGGTCCTCACCGACGCCCACGTCATCCGTGAGAACGGCGGCAAAGACCCCCTGATCGTCGACGCCGACGTCGACCCGGTGTGGGCGGCCGGCCAGGCGGCACTCGGCGCCTTCGCCAACGCCGGGCAGATCTGCACCTCGGTGGAACGGATCTACGTGTGCAGGCCGATCGCGGAGCCGTTCCTCGCCGCCCTCGCGGCCGAGGCCCGCAGCCGGAATGCGAGCGGGTCCTTCCCCCCGCTCGTGGACCGCCGCATGCGGGACGCCGTCGAGGGGCAGGTCGGCGAGGCCCTCGAGCAGGGCGCCGTGTGCCTCGAGGGCGGCGCCGTACCCGACGGGCCGGGTGCCCACTACCCGGCCACGGTGCTCTCGGAGTGCACCGGGACCATGACCGTCATGACGGAGGAGACCTTCGGCCCGGTGGCGCCGGTGACCGTCGTCGACAGCTTCGACGACGCCCTGCGCCTCGCTGCCGCCGGCCCGTACGGGCTCGCCGCGTCCGTCCTGACCGGGAGCATCGCCCACGCCCAGCGGGCCATCGCCGGGCTCGCCGTCGGCACCGTCAAGGTCAACGCGGTGTTCGGGGGCGCTCCGGGCGGTTCCGCGCAGCCCCGCGGCATCAGCGGGGCGGGATTCGGCTACGGCCCCGAACTGCTGGACGAGTTCTCCCTCGTGAAGGTCGTGCACATCAGCGCTCCACCGCAGGAGGGCTGATGGACGACGCCCTGCAGCGCCACCCCGCCGACGCCGCGCCCTCGGATCGGGACGGCACGGCGGATCTGGCGCAGGTGCGTGGGCTCGCGGCCTGGGTGCCCGCTGCCATCGCCGATCGCGCTCCGTCCGTCACCGTGGTAGGGGACGCGATGCTGGACGGCTGGTGGAGCGGCACCATCGAGCGCTTCTGCCGGGAGGCACCCGCCCCGGTGGTCGACATCGCGCGCCGCGAGTACGCCGCCGGGGGTGCGGCGAACACGGCCGTGAACCTCGCGGCGCTCGGCGCCCGCGTGCGGATGTGCGGGTTGATCGGGGACGACGACGCCGGCCGCCGCCTGCGCGACATCCTGGCGGACGCGGGCGTGGACACCACCGACCTCGTCCAGGACCCGCGCGTCTCCACCACCACCAAGTACCGCATCCTCGCCGGGGACCAGGTGATGCTGCGGCTCGACGACACCTCTGACGGACTGCCTCCGGCCTCGATCGCCGCCCTGGCCGCGCGGATCCCCGACGCCGTGACGGGCGCCGACGCGATCATCGTCTGCGACTACGGCTCGGGGGCGCTCGACGGGGAGGTCCGTGCCGCCCTGGCGCGCCGCGCGACCCTCGATCCCGGTGCGGTGGTCGTGGTCGACGCCCACGACACCGCGGCGTGGTCCGCCCTGCACCCGGACATCGTCACCCCGAACGCGCAGGAGACCGCCCAGGTCCTCGGCATGCGCCTGGATACCCGGACCGATCGCGCCGCCGCCGTCGCGGCGCGCCGCAGCGAACTGCTCACGGCGACCAACGCGGTGAACGTCGTCGTGACGCTGGACCGCGACGGCACGGTCCTGCTCGGGCCGGACGGCGAGGAGCACCGCACGTATGCCAAGCCCGCCACCGAGCGGCAGGCCTCCGGTGCGGGGGACACGTTCGTGGCGAGCCTCACCGCAGCCCGCGCCGCCGGACTGCCCCTCACGACGAGCCTGGACCTCGCGCAGGCCGCGGCGGACGTCGTCGTCCACCGTCCCGGCACGTCCGTGTGCACGACGGCGGACCTGACGGGCCACCTGCAGCAGTTCGCGGACACCGCCCTCGCCACGGACGAGCTGCTGCGGAAGGTGGAGGCGGACCGCGCCGCGGGCAAGCGGATCGTCCTCACGAACGGCTGCTTCGACGTGCTCCACCGCGGACACACGCGCTACCTCAACCAGGCGAAGCAGCTCGGGGACGTCCTCGTGGTCGCCCTGAACGACGACGACGGCGTGCGCCGGCTCAAGGGTCCGGACCGCCCCATCAACCCGATCGCCGACCGCGCGGGCGTCATCGCCTCCCTCAGCTGCGTCGACTACGTCACGGTCTTCGCGACGGACACCCTCGTCCCGCTGATCGAACTGCTGAAGCCCGACGTCTACGCCAAGGGCGGTGATTACACCGCGCAGATGCTGGAGGAAGCGCCCGCCGTGGAGGCCTGCGGCGGACGCGTCAGCATCCTCGACTACGTCCCCGAACGCTCCACCGCGGAGGTGGTCCGCCGGATCCGCGCCACGCCCTCGGCGGGTGAGGCGCCGTGACGTCGCAGTGGTCGGGGGAGTGGGCGCTGAAGCCTCCGGGGGAGGAGCCCGAGGTGGACGTGCTGATCCCCTCGTTCGGGCGTCCCGCGGAACTCGCGGTGACGCTCGCGGGCCTCGCCGCGCAGGCGGGGCCGGCGTTCCGCGTCATCCTCAGCGACCAGACCGAGGGGGCCGCCGCCCTCGACCAGCCGGCCGTCCGCGCGATGGTGCGGGTCCTCGAGGCGCAGGGCCGGCCGGTCCGGCTGGAACGCCATCTGCCGCGCCGGGGACTCGCCGAGCACCGGAGCTACCTGCTGGGACTGGCCGAGGCCCCGTCCGTCCTCTTCCTGGACAACGACATCTGGCTCGAGCCCGGAGCGCTGGACCGCATGAACCGGGCGCTGCGGGCCACCGGGTGCGGGTTCGTGGGCTCCGCGGTGCAGGGCCTGTCCTACCTCGACGACTCCCGGCCGCACGAGCGGGGCGAGCTCGTCCTCTGGCCGGACAACGAGGTGCAGCCCGAGCGCGTCCGCCCGGGGACCGACGGCTTCGACCGCTGGCCGCTGCACAACGCGGCCAACCTGGCCCACGCCGCCGCCGAGCTCGCCATCCCGCCCGGCCAGTGGCGGCTCTACCGTGTCGCATGGGTGGGCGGCTGCGTGCTCTTCGACCGCCGCGCCCTCGTGGACTGCGGCGGATTCGACTTCTGGGACCGATTGCCGTCCGAGCACGCAGGGGAGGACGTGGCCGCCCAGTGGCGCGTCATGGAGCGCTACGGCGGCGCCGGCATCATCCCCTCCGGGGCCGTGCACCTGGAGGCCCCCACCACGGTGGTCCACCGTGACACAGACGCTGCCCAGGAGATCCTGGACCAGTGACGGTGCTTCGGCACCGGCAGGCACCACCAGCAACCCGACCGGATACACCCGAACCGAAGGAGCACCACATGGCAGATCCGAGCCCGATCGACATCCAGAAGGCCCTGGGCGGCATGGACTACCCGGCGTCCAAGGACGACCTCGTGAAGCACGCGAAGGACAAGGGGGCCGAGGACACGGTCCTCGACGCCCTCGGGAACCTGCCCGACCGCGAGTACGACTCGCCGACGGACGTGAACAAGGAAGCGTCCAGGTAGGCCGGATCCGGCGGCGGTGTCCCTGCGGGGGCACCGCCGCCGGTTGTGCCTATGCGGGCCGGTTCACGGGGCTAGCCCTGTACCGTCTCCCGTGCCGATCCCTGGCCCGCCGCCTGCGCGCCGTCGTTCCCGGACGCCCCGGCGATGTTCACCATCCAGCTGATCCCGAAGCGGTCCACGCACATGCCGAAGCTGCCGCCCCAGGGCGACGGCGCGAGGGGCATCACCTCGGTGCCGCTGCCCGCGAGGGCGTCCCAGTAGCCGCGGAGCTCCTGCTCGTCGTCGCCGCTGATCGACAGCGAGTGTCCGGCGGGAGCGGTGTATTCCATGCTGTTGGGGGTGTCGGCCGCCATCAGGACCTGCCCCGACGGGGTGGTGAGCATGGAGTGCATGATCTTGTCCTGCTCTCCCGGATCCTCGCTCACCTGGTAGTCCGCGAAGGTGCTGCTGGTGAGCTCGCCGCCGAACACGGACTGGTAGAAGGCCATGGCCTCCCTCGCCGTGTCCTTGAAGCTGAGATACGTGTTGATCGTCGCTGCCATGAGGTCGCCTCTCGTCGGGTGGCTCGCCGGCCACTCCCTTGTGCTGGACGGACCGATTATCGTCCCCGGGAGCGGAACCGGGAAGGGCCCCACGGACCTCAGGGCGGTGGGGGCTCCGGCCGCTGTCCGATCGCCCCGGCGACCTTCTCCTCCAGTGAGCTGACCGTGGCGTCCGGCAGCACGATCAGGCCGTCGAGCTCACGGCGGGCGCGGCGGTAGGCGGTCTGGCGCTCCGCCGCCGTGGCGGCGTCGTCGATGGCCACGGTCACGAGCCGGCGTGCCGTCTCCAGCCGCTGCCGCTCCTCGGCGGTGAATCCGCTGGCACGGACCCGCCGGGCCTCGGTCTCGGCGATCTGGAAGGCGACGTCGTAGGAGGTGACGGCGGAGCGGTACGCCGCGAGGTCCTCGGGCGTCATCGAGGCGGGGTCCTCCGGCCGCAGCGAGTCCGCCTCCCGCTTGGCCCGGAGGAACGCCACGGTGAGCGGCTCGCGGACGTCGGTCATCATCGGGTAGTCGATGAGCTTCGCGGCATCGAGTTCGTAGGCCAGCCACTTGCGGTCGACCTCGTCGTGCATGCGCCGTACGTGGTCGCCCTGGCTCCTCGTCGGGACGGCCTTCCTCGCCGCGGGCGTCGGGGCCTCGAGCGGCGCCGGAAGGCCGGCGGGATGCTTCAACCGGTACAGCTCCATCTTGCGCTGGTGCCGCCGCTCCGTCGCCTCGGAGAAGGACTTGCCCCAGATGGCGAAAACACCCGAGAGCGGGAAGACCAGCCACCAGTAGCTCCCGGCGAAGGAGAGGATATCGTTCACGCGTCCATCGTAGGCCCGGCCGTTGCTGCCCCACGAGGACGAGGGAGCCGCTTAAAAGAAACGAAACCCCGCCCCCCAGGCGGCGAGACCTGAAGGGCGGGGCTTCGATGTGCACCCCTCGGGACTTGAACCCGAAACCCATTGATTAAGAGTCAATTGCTCTGCCAATTGAGCTAGAGGTGCGTAACGTTTTCCCGGCTTCCTCATGCCGTCCGGGTCATCCGCAACAGCATGAAACTCTACCAGCACTTTGCCCGAAACCTGAAACCGGGGGATCGATGCCGCACCGGAGGGTCCGGCGGATCCCGGCGCCGGGGCGGCGCTAGGCTGGCGCCATGACGACCCCCGCCGCCACGGCGCCCCTTACCGTCCGCATCCTCAGCGTCCCGTCCGCCGATCTGCGGGACGCCCTGTCCGGCGTCTCGCCGGGCGTCGACGTCGTGCTCTGGGACTTCCACACGCCGCCCGAGGGCTGCGACCCGGCCGACCTCGACGCCGTCGTCCTCCCGTACACTGGCCGCGCGCACCTCGACGGGGCGCTCGACGCCGCCCCGAACCTCAAGATCGTGCAGACACAGTCCACGGGCTACGACGGCGTGGCGGACCTCGTCGGCCCCGGCGTCGCCATCGCCACGGCTGCCGGCGTCCATGCGGCGGCCACGGCCGAACTCGCCGTCGGCCTCGCCCTCGCGTCGTTGCGCGGGATCGACGACGCCGTGCGGCAGCAGGCCGAGGGTCGCTGGCACAGCGCACGCTACCCGGGCCTCGCGGACCGGCGGGTCCTGCTGGTGGGCGTCGGCGGGATCGGCGAGGAGATCCGCCGGAGGCTCGAGACGTTCGAGGCGATCGTCACGCGCGTCGGCAGTTCGGCGCGCGACGACGCCCTGGGCCACGTCCACGGCAGCGACGAACTCGTCCGGCTCGCACCGGAGCACGACGTCGTCATCGTGATCACGCCGCTCACGGACGCCACACGCGGGCTGATCGGGGCGGAGGTGCTCGCGGCCCTGCCCGACGGCGCACTCGTCGTCAACGTCGCCCGCGGCGCCGTCGTCGACACCGCGGCGCTGACCCGCGAGGTGCTGGCGGGCCGGCTACGGGCGGCGCTCGACGTCGTCGACCCGGAACCGCTGCCCGCGGGGCACCCGCTGTGGAGCGCGCCGGGGGTGATCATCACCCCGCACGTCGGCGGCAACACCGGGGCCTTCCCGCCCCGGATCCTCGCGCTGCTCCGCCGGCAGGTCGAGCTGCTCGGCCGGGGTGCGGAACCGGCCAACCTCGTGCGGCGCGGGCCCTGGACCTGACGCCCCTGACGGACAGGACGGGCCTGCCGCCCTGCGGCGTGCCGGCAGGCGCTCAGGCCATGCTGATGAAGGCCGCCATGAAGGATGTGAAGTCCGTCACGTCGTCGTGCTGGGCGAGGAGCAGGGCCGTGCCGGGGCCGACGTCGAGCACGGGAGCCGCCGTCACGCCGAACCGGAAGATCCGACCGGTGCTGGTCCCCACCTCGAAGCTGCCGTCCTCGTCCCACTGCAGCGCGTGCGCCAGGTTGGTCATGTTGACCTCGACGGGTACGCCGGCGCCCGTGATACCGGCGAGGTCCACCGGGGCGATCATCAGTTCGGCCGGCTTCCACCGGTACCCCACGACGTAGGCCGTCCGGGCGCCGGGCGCGGCGGCCTGCACCGCGAACACGAGGTTGTAATCGCCGTAGTTGGGGATCTGCGAGTCGAAGACCCTGCGCAGGGCGTTCTTCAGGCCCTGCCCGCCGTCGAGCGGTCGGCTGGAGGAGGGCTCATCGGGGGTCATATCACGGCCATTGCGGTAGGAGGCTGTCGGACTCGGCCCCTCACGGGACTGCTCGCGGTGCGCCCGGCGGGCTGTCGATTCGCCCGCGAAGTCCACACTGTACCGGAGCGGACGCCTGCCGGACGAGGCACGGCGCGCACGTGCGGGCCCGCCGCCACCGGGCCCGCGGACGGCTGTAACAGGCCGGTCACATGGCGAAACCTGCCCGCGACGCGGGCCTAGACTCTCCCCTATGAGCGCGGACACCACCCCAGACATCAAGCCAAGAAGCCGTATCGTCACCGACGGCATCCACGCGGCCCCCTCACGCGGGATGCTTCGTGCGGTGGGCATGGGAGACGACGACTTCGCGAAACCGCAGGTCGGCGTCGCGAGTTCCTGGAACGAGATCACCCCCTGCAATCTCTCCCTGAACCGTCTGGCCCAGGGTGCCAAGGAAGGCGTCCACTCCGCGGGCGGGTTCCCCATGCAGTTCGGCACCATCTCCGTCTCCGACGGCATCTCCATGGGACACGAGGGCATGCACTTCTCCCTCGTCTCCCGGGAGGTCATCGCGGACTCGGTCGAGACCGTCATGCAGGCCGAGCGCATCGACGGGTCCGTGCTCCTTGCCGGCTGCGACAAGTCCCTGCCGGGCATGCTCATGGCGGCCGCCCGCCTCGACCTCGCCTCCGTGTTCCTCTACGCGGGCACCATCATGCCGGGCTTCGCCAAGCTCGAGGACGGCACCGAGAAGGAAGTCACCCTGATCGACGCCTTCGAGGCCGTGGGAGCCTGTGCAGCAGGCACGATGAGCCTGAAGGACCTCGACAGTATCGAACGCGCTGTCTGTCCCGGGGAAGGCGCGTGCGGCGGTATGTACACCGCCAACACCATGGCCTGCATCGGCGAGGCCCTCGGAATGTCACTGCCCGGGTCCGCTGCCCCTCCCTCCGTCGATCGCCGACGCGACGCATTCGCTCAGAAGTCCGGCGAGGCTGTCGTCAACCTCCTGCGTCTCGGCATCACGGCGCGCGACATCATGACCAAGAAGGCCTTCGAGAACGCCATCGCCGTCACCATGGCCTTCGGCGGCTCCACGAACGCCGTCCTGCACCTGCTCGCCATCGCCCGCGAGGCCGAGGTGGACCTGAGCCTCGACGACTTCAGCCGGATCGGCGACACGATCCCGCACCTCGGCGACCTCAAGCCGTTCGGCCGCTACGTCATGTTCGACGTCGACAAGGTGGGCGGCGTCCCCGTGATCATGAAGGCACTGCTCGACGCCGGACTGCTGCACGGCGACTGCCTCACCGTTACCGGCAAGACGCTCGCGGAGAATCTCGCGGACATCGATCCGCCGGATCTCGACGGCAAGATCCTCCGGGCCCTCGACAACCCGCTGCACAAGACCGGCGGTATCACCATCCTGCACGGGTCCATGGCCCCTGAGGGCGCCGTGGTGAAGAGCGCCGGGTTCGACGCCGACATCTTCGAGGGAACGGCACGCGTGTTCGAGCGCGAGCAGGGCGCCCTGGACGCGCTCGACGCCGGGCAGATCCACGCAGGGGACGTCGTCGTCATCCGCTACGAAGGCCCGAAGGGCGGCCCCGGCATGCGGGAGATGCTCGCCATCACCGGCGCGATCAAGGGCGCCGGCCTGGGCAAGGACGTGCTGCTGCTGACCGACGGCCGCTTCTCCGGCGGCACCACGGGCCTCTGCATCGGGCACGTGGCGCCGGAGGCCGTGGACGGCGGACCCATCGCCTTCGTGCGCGACGGCGACCGCATCCGCGTGGACATCGCCGCGAAGAGCTTCGACCTCCTGGTCGACGACGCCGAGCTCGAGGAGCGCAGGATCGGCTGGGAGCCCCTTCCCGCCCGCTACACCAAGGGCGTCCTGGCGAAGTACGCCAAGCTCGTCCACTCGGCCTCCGAAGGGGCCTACTGCGGCTGAGGCCCCACCCGCCGGGAAGTCGCGACCTCCCGGTGGGCCCCGGCCCAGGGGTTAATGTCCACTAACTGGACTGCTTGTCCATAATGTGAGACGGGAAGGGGTCCGGTTGACACCCTTTCCCGGGGGCGTGGAAACTACAGGTATGCAGCCCGAACCCGTAGTCGTCATTCTTATGCAGCGCGTGGCCTGAAGCCCGTCTTGTAGACGACTGCAGTCACGCGCAACCCCTCGTAGAGCCCCACCAGGCTGAGGGGTTTTTTTGTTGACACAACCCGTCAATACAGAAGAGTGCGCGGAAGCCCGCAGTCACAGCTGCAGCAGTGCAGCGAACGTTCCAAAGGAAGTCTGAGATGTCCAAGGGATCGCCCATCAGCCCAGCGCTGTTGGCAGCAAGGCCAGCACCTCCCGCAGCACCCGCGCGCGAGTCGGCGCCCGTCGCTCCGGCGAGCTCCGTCCGCGGCCCCAACCGGGTCGTGGCCCCCACCGAGATGCTCGGATCGGCGGCGATCGTCCGCTCCCTCGAGGAACTCGGCGTCGACGACGTCTTCGGCCTTCCCGGCGGAGCCATCCTCCCCACCTACGATCCCCTCCTGGCGTCCACGAAGCTCCGGCACATCCTCGTCCGGCACGAGCAGGGAGCCGGCCACGCGGCCCAGGGCTACGCCATGGTCACCGGCCGTCCCGGCGTGTGCATCGCGACCTCGGGACCGGGTGCCACCAATCTCGTGACCGCCATCGCGGACGCGCACATGGACTCCGTCCCCATGGTGGCCATCACCGGCCAGGTCTCGAGCGCGTTCATCGGCTCCGACGCCTTCCAGGAGGCGGACATCGTCGGCATCACCATGCCGATCACCAAGCACTCCTACCTCGTCACCAACGCCCAGGACATCCCCCGCGTGCTCGCCGAGGCGTTCCACATCGCCACCACCGGCCGCCCGGGCCCGGTGCTCGTGGACATCGCCAAGGACGCCCAGCAGTCGTCGATGACCTTCTCCTGGCCGCCCCGGATCGACATCCCCGGCTACCGGCCCGTGCTGCGCGGACACGCCAAGCAGGTCCGTGAGGCCGCACGGCTGATCAGCGGATCGCAGCGTCCCGTCTTCTACGTGGGCGGTGGCGTGGTCAAGGGGCACGCCTCCCAGGAACTGCGGGAGCTCGCCGAGCTCGTCGGCGCGCCCGTGGTCACCACCCTCATGGCCCGCGGCGTCTTCCCCGACTCCCATCAGCAGCACGTCGGCATGCCGGGCATGCACGGCTCGGTCTCGGCCGTCACCGCGCTCCAGCAGGCGGACCTGCTGATCACGCTCGGTGCGCGGTTCGACGACCGCGTGACCGGCGTGCTCGCGAGCTTCGCGCCGCACGCGAAGGTGATCCACGCCGACATCGACCCGGCCGAGATCTCCAAGAACCGCGCGGCCGACGTGCCGATCGTCGGCTCGGTGAAGGAGATCATCCCCGAACTGACCGCCGCCGTCCGCGAGTCCTTCGCGGCGCAGGAGCGTCCGGACATCTCCGCCTGGTGGAGGACCATCGACCACCTCCGCGAGACCTACCCGGTGGGCTTCACCCGGCCCGACGACGGCCTGTCGGCCCCGCAGCAGGTCATCAAGCGCATCGGCGAGCTGACCGGACCCGAGGGCGTCTTCGTCTCCGGCGTCGGCCAGCACCAGATGTGGGCCGCACAGTTCATCCAGTACGAGCGCCCGCACGCCTGGCTCAACTCCGGCGGCCTCGGCACCATGGGCTACTCCGTCCCGGCCGCCATGGGCGCCAAGGTGGGCAATCCGGATCGCGTGGTCTGGGCCATCGACGGCGACGGCTGCTTCCAGATGACCAACCAGGAGCTGGCCACCTGCGTCATCAACAACATCCCCATCAAGGTCGCGGTCATCAACAACTCCTCGCTCGGCATGGTCCGGCAGTGGCAGACCCTCTTCTACGAGGGCCGCTACTCCAACACCGACCTCAACACGGGCCATGACACCGTCCGCGTGCCGGACTTCGTGAAGCTCGCCGACGCGTACGGCTGCGTGGGCCTGCGGTGCGAGCGGGACGAGGACATCGACGCCACCATCGAGCAGGCGCTGGCGATCAACGACCGCCCCGTCGTCATCGACTTCGTGGTCAGCCGCGACTCCATGGTGTGGCCGATGGTGCCCTCGGGCGTCAGCAACGACCTCATCCAGATCGCCCGCAACATGACCCCGACCTGGGAACAGGAGGACTGACCATGGCACGCCATACCCTGTCCGTGCTCGTCGAGGACGTCCCCGGCGTCCTGACCCGCGTCGCCAGCCTGTTCGCGCGGCGCGCGTTCAACATCAACTCCCTCGCCGTCGGACCGACCGAGGTCGCGGGCATGTCCCGCATCACCGTTGTGGTGGAAGCCGAGGGCGATCTCCTCGAGCAGGTCACCAAGCAGCTGAACAAGCTCATCAACGTCATCAAGATCGTCGAGCTGACCACCGAGCAGTCCGTGCAGCGCGACCACGTCCTGATCAAGGTCAGGGCCGACGCCGCCACGCGCCTCCAGGTGACCCAGGCCGCGGACCTGTTCCGCGCGTCCGTCGTCGACGTGGCGATCGACTCGCTGATCATCGAGGCGACGGGCACGGCCGAGAAGCTCGCGGCGCTCCTGTCCGTCCTCGAGCCGTTCGGTATCCGCGAGATCGTGCAGTCGGGCACGCTCGCGATCGGCCGGGGCGCCAAGTCGATGAGCGACCGCGCGCTGCGCAGCGCCTGACCCCCGACCCACCAGACCTTTCCAGCAGCATCCACCCCAAGGAGAAAACACCCGTGACCGAGATGTTCTATGACGACGATGCAGATCTTTCGATCATCCAGGGCCGCACCGTGGCCGTCATCGGCTACGGCAGCCAGGGCCACGCCCACGCGTTGAGCCTGCGGGACTCCGGCGTCGATGTGCGCGTCGGACTGAAGGAGGGCTCGGCGTCGCGTGCGAAGGCCGAGGCCGAGGGCCTGCGGGTGCTCTCCGTGGCCGAGGCGACCGCGGAGGCGGACCTCATCATGGTCCTCACCCCGGACCAGGTGCAGCGGCACGTGTACAAGGACGAGATCGCGCCGAACCTGCAGGCCGGCGACGCCCTGTTCTTCGGGCACGGCTTCAACATCCGCTACGGCTACATCCAGCCGCCGGCAGACGTCGACGTCGCCCTCGTGGCACCCAAGGGCCCCGGGCACATCGTCCGCCGCGAGTTCGAGGCCGGCCGCGGCGTCCCCGACCTCATCGCGGTCGAGCAGGATGCCTCGGGCAAGGCCCGCGACCTGGCGCTGTCCTACGCGAAGGCGATCGGCGGCACCCGCGCGGGCGTCATCGAGACCACGTTCACCGAGGAGACCGAGACGGACCTCTTCGGCGAGCAGGCCGTGCTCTGCGGTGGCGCTTCGCAGCTCATCCAGTACGGGTTCGAGACGCTGACCGAGGCCGGCTACAAGCCGGAGGTCGCGTACTTCGAGGTGCTGCACGAGCTCAAGCTCATCGTCGACCTCATGGTCGAGGGCGGCATCGCCAAGCAGCGCTGGAGCGTCTCCGACACCGCCGAGTACGGCGACTACGTCTCCGGGCCCCGCGTCATCACGCCCGAGGTGAAGGAGAACATGAAGGCCGTCCTCGCGGACATCCAGAACGGTGCCTTCGCCAAGCGGTTCATCGACGACCAGGACGCCGGTGCGCCCGAGTTCACCGCACTCCGCAAGAAGGGCGAGGACCACCCGATCGAGAGCACGGGCCGGGAGCTCCGCAAGCTCTTCTCGTGGATCAAGACGAACGACGACTACACCGAGGGCTCCGTAGCGCGCTAGCGCCGCCCGCCCCCGTCCCGGCAGGACACGTGTTCGATGCTCAGCGACGAGCAGGTGTCCTGCCGGACCTGTGTCCGCCTCCGAGCACGGTCCGTCCCGCCCCGTCCGCACTCCCGCCCACCCCGAAGGAACCCCCAGTGACCAAGCCCGTCGTCCTCCTCGCCGAAGAACTCTCGCCCGCCACCGTCGACGCGCTGGGCCCCGACTTCGAGATCCGCAGCACCGACGGCGCCGACCGCTCCCAGCTGCTCGGCGCGCTGGCCGACGTCGACGCCGTCCTCGTCCGCTCGGCCACCCGCATGGACGAGGAAGCCATCCGGGCCGCGCCGAAGCTGAAGGTCATCGCCCGCGCGGGGGTGGGCCTGGACAACGTGGACATCAAGGCCGCCACGCAGGCCGGCGTCATGGTCGTGAACGCCCCGACGTCGAACATCATCTCCGCCGCCGAACTGACCGTCGGCCACATCCTCAGCCTCGCGCGGAACATCCCGCAGGCCAGCGCGGCACTCAAGGCGGGGGAGTGGAAGCGCTCGAAGTACTCGGGCACGGAACTTTACGAGAAGAACATCGGCATCATCGGCCTCGGCCGGATCGGGGCCCTCGTCGCGGCCCGCCTGCAGGGCTTCGGCACGCAGATCCTCGCCTACGACCCCTACGTGACCTCGGCCCGGGCCGCCCAGCTCGGGGTGCGCCTCGTGTCCCTCGAGGAACTGCTCCGCGAGTCCGACTTCGTCACCATCCACATGCCCAAGACCCCCGAGACCGTCGGGATGCTCGGCGCCGACGCCTTCGCGCTCATGAAGGACACCGCCTACGTCGTCAACGTGGCCCGGGGCGGGCTGGTCGACGAGGAGGCCCTCCACACCGCGCTGGAGCAGGGGCGGATCGCCGGCGCCGGCGTCGACGTCTTCGTCCGGGAGCCCAGCACCGACCTCCCCTTCTTCGCGCACGACAGCGTCGTGGTGACCCCCCACCTCGGGGCGTCGACGGAGGAGGCCCAGGAGAAGGCCGGGATCTCCGTGGCGAAATCGGTGCGGCTCGCCCTCGCGGGGGAGCTCGTGCCCGACGCCGTCAACGTGGCCGGCGGCGTGATTGATCCGGCCGTGCGGCCCGGCATCCCGCTCATGGAGAAGCTCGGCCGGATATTCACGGCCCTCACGCACGCCTCCCTGACGCAGATCGACATCGAGGTGGCGGGCGAGATCGCGTCCCTCGACGTCAAGGCCCTGGAACTGGCCGCCCTCAAGGGCGTCTTCACCGACGTCGTCTCCGAGCAGGTGTCCTACGTCAACGCGCCCATCCTGGCCGAGCAGCGCGGCATCACCTCGCGCCTGATCACCACGCCCGAGTCCGAGGAGTACCGCAACGTGCTCAGGCTCCGCGGGGCGCTGTCCGACGGCAGCCAGATCTCGGTGGCCGGGACGCTCACGGGACCGAAGCAGGTGGAGAAGCTCGTGGGCGTCAACGGCTACGACCTCGAGATCCCCATCAGCGAGCACCTCCTCGTGCTCCTCTACACCGACCGCCCCGGCGTGATCGGCGCCCTCGGCCGGCTCCTCGGCGAGCGGGACATCAACATCGCCGGCATGCAGGTGGCCCGGAACAAGGAGGGCGGCCAGGCGTTGTCCCTCCTCACCGTGGACAGCGCGGTGCCGCAGGACGTCCTGGACGCCATCCGGACCGAGATCGGTGCCACCGTGGCGCGGGAAGTGGACCTGCAGGACTGAGTGCCGGCACCCGCGAGAGGACGAGCATGCCCACCCACCATCTCCCGGCGACGCAGGCGACCGCCACGCAGGTCCTGTCGCGGGGCACCCCGCCCGTGCTGAGGATCGAACCCGGCGACCGCGTGGTCGTCGAGTCCCTCGACGCGTCCGGCCACCTCGAGCGGCAGGCCACGCCGGGGGCGGTGACGCCCTACCGCTTCCCGGACCGGCGCGGCCACGCCCTCACCGGGCCGATCGACGTCGCCGGGACCGTACCCGGCGACGTCCTCGCGGTGCGCTTCGACGCGCTGGAGCCCGCGGACTGGGGCTTCACGGTGGCCGGTCGGCGGGACGACGCCTTCGCGCGGAGCCTCGGCCTCGACGGGGCGGAGCCCGCGTGGCTGCTCTGGGACCTCGACCGGGTGGCCGGGACCGGCACCAACCAGCACGGGCACGTCGTCCGGCTGGCGCCCTTCCTCGGCGTGGTGGGGCTGCCGCCGGCGGAGCCGGGCGAGCACTCGACCACCCCGCCGCGCGCGGAGGGCGGCGGGAACATCGACTGCCGGGAACTCACGGCAGGATCCACGCTCTTCCTCCCGGTGACGGTGCCCGGCGCCCTTCTCCACCTCGGCGACGGGCACGCCGCCCAGGGCGACGGCGAGGTGGGCGGCACCGCCATCGAGTGCGGCATGACGACGACGGTCACCGTCGACGTCCTCCGCGACGCCCCCGTCCCCGGCATCCATGCGGTGACGGCGACCGCACGGATCACCTTCGGCTTCGACGCGGACCTCAACCGGGCGACGGCGGAGGCGCTCGGTGCCATGCTCACCTGGCTGCAGCACCTGCACGGGCTGGAACGGAAAGCCGCGCTGGCCCTGGCGAGTGCCGTCGTCGACCTCCGGGTCACGCAGATCGCGAACCAGACCTGGGGGGTCCACGCGGTGCTGGGGCTCGACGCCGTGGGGACCGCCTGAGGTGCTGACCTGCGCTGCACGCTTGGGCAAATGCGGTCCGCGCGGGGTAATTTCATAGGGTGACTCCCGCAGCCGACGAGAAGCCCTCGTTCTACATCACCACGGCCATCTCCTACCCCAACGGCGTGCCGCACATCGGCCACGCCTACGAGACGATCGCCGTGGACGCCATGGCCCGTTTCAAGCGCCTCGACGGCTACGACGTCATGTACCTGACGGGCACCGACGAGCACGGGCTGAAGATGCAGCAGTCCGCGGACAAGGAGGGCGTCCCGGTCCGGGAGCTCGCCACCCGTAATGCGCAGGCGTTCCGGGACATGAACGACGTCGTCGGCACCTCCTACGACCGCTTCATCCGCACCACGGACGAGGACCACTACGCCGCCGCGACCGAGATCTGGAAGCGGATGGAGGCCAACGGCGACATCTACCTCGACAAGTACGCCGGCTGGTACTCGGTGCGCGACGAATCGTTCTGGGGCGAGGACGAGACGGAGGTCCGCGAGGACGGCGTGCGGTATGCGACGGAGACCGACACCGAGGTCACCTGGACCGAGGAGGAGAGCTACTTCTTCCGGCTCTCGGCCTACCAGCAGAAGCTGCTGGACCTCTACGAGGCGCAGCCCGAGTTCGGTGCGCCCCAGTCCCGCTTCAACGAGGTCATCTCCTTCGTGCGCCGCGGCCTCGAGGACCTGTCCATCAGCCGCACCACCTTCGACTGGGGCGTCCCGGTGCCCGGCAACCCCCGGCACGTCATGTACGTCTGGGTGGACGCACTCACCAACTACCTGACCGGCATCGGCTTCCCCGATACCGCGTCCGAGCGCTTCCGGAAGTTCTGGCCCGCGGACGTCCACGTGATCGGCAAGGACATCTCCCGCTTCCACGCCATCTACTGGCCGGCCTTCCTGCTGTCCGCCGGGCTCGAGGTCCCCAAGCGCGTCATGATCCACGGGTTCCTGCACAACAAGGGCGTGAAGATGTCGAAGTCGCTCGGCAACACCGTGGCGCCGGCCGACTGGGTGGACCAGTACGGCCTGGACCAGGTGCGCTTCTTCCTCCTCCGCGAGGTGCCGTTCGGTGCGGACGGCTCCTACAGCCACGAGGCCGTGGTGGGGCGCATGAACTCCGACCTCGCCAACAACTTCGGGAACCTCGCGCAGCGGTCGCTGTCGATGGTCGCGAAGAACTGCGGGGGCGCCGTGCCGCAGCCGGGGGAGTTCGCCCCCGCCGACACGGCGATCCTCGACAGGGCACACGCACTGCTCGACACGAGCCGTGCCGCGTACGGGAAGCAGGAGTTCTCCCGCGCCCTCGAGGCCGTGTGGACCGTCCTCGGCGAGACGAACGCGTACTTCGCCGACCAGCAGCCGTGGGTGCTGCGGAAGACGGATCCGGAGCGCATGGCGACCGTGCTCTACGTGACGCTGGAGGTGCTCCGCGTGGTCGCCGTCCTCGCCCAGCCGGTCATGCCGACCAGCGCCGCGCGGATCCTCACGGCCCTCGGCCAGGGGGACGCGAGCGACGACGCCCGCCGGCTCTTCACCGCCCTGGACGAGCGGATCGAACCGGGGACGCCCCTCCCCGCGCCGACGCCGGTGTTCCCCAAGTACGAGGAGCCCGTCACGGCGTGACCGCCGGCCCCGAGGGGTCTACTGGAGCAGGAAGCGGGCCGGGGCGGTCTCCGTCATGACGCGGCCCACGGTGTCCTGCTGCTGCTTCGACGCGACCAGCAGGCGCTCGAGTTCTGTGCGGTCGAAGCCCTGGTGCCTGGGGCCGGCGGTCGCGTCCGGCGGCAGGGCGAGGAGTGTGGACCACAGCGCCTCCTTGCCCCTGAGCAGGGACTGGAGGGCCTCGAGTTCCAGCTGCGCCCCGGCGGTCGCCTTGCGGCGCAGGGGGTTCAGGGGATCGAACTCGGCGACCACGGACGCGACGTGCGCGAGGCCCATCTTGAGGCGGCTGGGACGGTGTCCCAGGCCCTTGATGAGTTTCTTCAGAAAGGTGCGCTCCTCGCTGATCTCCTTGCGCAACCGGGTGAACTCCGCCTCGTGCGGTGTGTTCGCCCAGGAGATCCGGGCCGCGTTGAACAGCCGGACGCCGTTCGTGGCGCCGGCGAGGTGGAGGTCCAGGTAGGGCAGGAGCGTTTCGGGGTCCAGCCGGCTTCCCGGGGTGCCGTTCGTGGCGCTCGTCATGGGTGTTCCTTCCATCGGATGATCAGCACCTCACCCTACGGCAGCGTGTTCCAGCAGCGGTAGCGTGATGGCGACGGCGGTCCCGACATCCAGGGTGGACTCGACCGTGATGCTCCCGCGGTGCGCCTCGAACGTCTTCTTGGCGACGGAGAGCCCGACGCCGGCCCCGGGCAGCGCCCGGTCCGCGTTGGCAGCCCGGTGGAACGAGTCGAAGAGGCGCGGCACGTCGTCCGCAGGGATCCCGATACCGGTGTCCCGCACGACGACGACCACGCGTCCGTGGTCCGGTTCGTGGGCCAGCCCGATCGAGACGGTGCCTCCCTCCCGCGTGAACTTGACGGCGTTGGACAGCACGATCGCCAGGGCCGCCGAGAGCTGTCCGCGGTCCCCGGACACCGTCACCGGATGATCCGGCAGCGTGCACTCGAGCACGACGCGGCCGGCGGAGGCCTGCAGGACGGCACGCGCGGCGAGCTCCGAGAGGAGGTGCACGAGGTCCACGGGTCCGTGCTCGGGCGCCTCGGATTCCCGGGAGGAGAGCGCGGAGATGTTCTCGATCAGGTCGCTGAGCTTGGCGGTGTTGCGCTCGACGGCCTGCAGCATGGTGCTCGCTTCCGGCGGCAGTTCCCCGCCGACGCCGTCGAGGATCATCTCGAGGTACCCGGCGATCGAGGCGAGCGGGGTGCGGAGTTCGTGGTTCACGGTCCCGACGAAGTCGCTCTTGGCCTGGTTGAGCGCCTGCAGCTTCCGGACCGCCTGCTGCTGACGCGAGATGAGCTGGGCCTGGATCAGTCCGTGCGCGAGATTCCCGAGCACGTGCTGGGTCAGGGCACCTTCCACCCCGGAGAAGGCCTGCGGCTGCTCCTCGCGCATGATCCACAGGAGGCCGAACGGTGTGTCTCCCTCGCCCAGTGCCGCCACGACGCCGTGCACGGTGCGTCGCCCGGCGTCGCCCTCCCGCAGCCACCCTGGGACCGGGACCTCTCCGGCGTCGGGCACGGCCCCGGGACCGGTGCTGAAGGTGCCGGTCGCGCTGTCCTCCCAGAGGGCCAGCGCAAGGGGGAGTGCGTCCTGCTCGTGCTCGCGCCGGGGTGCGGCCAGAGGCGTCCGCGTGCCCTCCGCGGGGTCGGTCCAGCTGCTGCCGTGGGCGGCGACGCGCTCGTCGTCGAAGACCTGCAGTGCCACGTGGTGTGCGCCGAGCGCGCGTCCCACGCCGGGAAGGAAGTGATCGATCATGGCCGCCGGGTCGTTCGTGGCGCGGATGCGGGCGGAGATGGCCCGCATGGCCTCCCGCAGCCGGGCGGCGGACGCCCGCTGCGCCCGGCGCCGACGTCGTCGTGCGATCGCCGCGTGGGCGCGGTGCAGCAGCTCGGCGGGGTGCACGGGAGGGAAGACGACGTCGGAGGCATATCTGCCGACGGCTCCCGGTATCTCCCCGGTCCAGCCCTCGGGGAGGAGGAGGATCACGGGCAGGCTCGCGAGCGCCGGGTGCCGGGTGAGGACGTCCGGCAGCGCGTCCGCATGGGCGAGGGCCGTGGGCAGGTCGACCAGCAGGAGGTCCGGGGCGGCCTCGAGGATCTCGTCGAGCACGGACGCCCCGGGGACGACGGTCCTCACCCGACACCCGCCCTCGGCGAGCACCCGGTGCACGGCCGCGCCGTCCTCGGCGGACGCGGAGGCGACGACGGCGAGCGCCCCGCCGCCGTTCCCTGCTGCTTCGTCCTGCCCCACGGTGTCCTCTCCGATCACGACTGCGTTGCTCCCAATATAGGTGGCACGGGAGCAGTCGGAGAGGACGGCGCGACGGGCGTCAGTCGGTTGCCAGCCCGGCGACCGGTGACAGGCGGGCCGCCCGGCGCGCCGGGAGCACGGAGGCCAGCAGGCCCGCCCCGACCGCCACCGCGAGGACCGCCGCGATCTGCCCGACCGGAACGGCGAGGCTGACGGGGGCCAGCCCGCCCAGGGCGGACTGCGCGCCGAGCCAGCCGTAGAGGATGCCCAGACCGGCCCCGAGCAGCGCCGCGACACCGGCCATGAGCACGGCCTCGACGGCGAGCATCCCACGCAGCTGGCCCCGGGTGAGGCCGAGCGCCCGCAGCAGCGAATTCTCCCGGCGTCTCTCCAGCACGGACAGGGAGAGCGTGTTGGCGACGCCGATCAGCGCGATGAGCACCGCGACGGCCAGCAGTGCCGTCACGATCAGGAGCAGGACGTCGATGACCTGGTTGTACGCCACCCGTTCCAGCGCCGCCCCCGTGACCTGGTACTCGGACACGCCCGTGGCATCCACGATCCGCGCCTGGATGTCCGTCACCGACTCCGCATCGGCGGCGTCGTCGAGTTTCAGCCAGTACGTCGTCCCCAGATGGTCCTCGAGGGTCGCCCCCGGCACCCGGTCCGCCGCGGGGTCCCCGGTCATGTCCAGGTAGGCGGAGAGGGCTCCGTCCGGGGTGCCGCCGAGGCGTTCCGCCGTGTCGGTGGTGATCAGGGGCTGGAAGTAGTCGGCGTCGACGGACGCGACGGGGAGCGTCGTGGGGCCGTCGCCCCCCTCGAGCGTCACGTCGGTGTGCGTCCACGTCTGGGGGGCGAGGACCACCCCGTCGGTCAGGGCGGCGCCCTCCGCGCGCAGGACGCCGGCGAGCTCCGCGGGGTCCACGGCGTAGACCACCTGCTCGCCGTCCTGCGTGCTCGTGAGCATCACGGGCGTGAGCTCGACGGCGGTCCGCACGCCGTCCACCTCCAGCAGCGTCGGTCCGTCGACGCGGGGTGGCTCGCCTCCTGGTGCATCGGTCGCCGCTGCGGTGCCGGGGACCGAGACCGCGAGGTCGACGGCGTAGTTCTCGGCCAGTTCCCGTTCCAGGGCCGTCCGGGAGCTCTGGGCGCCAGCCATCATCATGGTGACGAGGGTGACGCCGATCATCAGGGCCGCCGAGGACGCCGTCGTGCGGGCGGGGTTGCGCACCGCGTTCAGCGACGCGAGGGTGCCGGGCACGCCCAGCGGTCGGGCGATCCTGCCGACGGCGGCGACACAGCGGGGCACGAAGAAGGGTGCGAGGAGCATGACGCCGAGGAAGGAGGCGGCGCCGCCCGCGACGGCCGGGACGAGGGCGACGGACACCGCGCCCAGCAGCAGCAGGCCCCCGCCCACGAGGACGGCCACGAGGCCCGCGACCAGGCGGACCCGGCCGCTGCCGCTCCCGAGGACCGGCGGTTCCACCGGCCGGAGTGCGGCGAGGGGGGCCACGCGTGTGGCGGCCCGCGCCGGGACGAGCGCGGCCAGGAGGGTCATCAGCACGCCCACGGTGATACCGGTGACGACGGCGGACACCGGCACGGCGAGGACCGCGAAGGAGCCGTACTCGGTCTGCCGGGCCAGGGCCACGAGCGCGCCCATGACCCCCGCGGCCAGCAGCACGCCGAGCACCGAGGACACGGCGCCCACGATCGCGGCCTCGGCGAGGACCGAGGCGCGGACCTGACGCCGCTCGGCGCCGATGCAGCGCAGGAGGGCGAGTTCGCGGGTGCGCTGGGCCACCAGGACCGAGAAGGTGTTCGAGATGACGAGCCCGGCGACGAGGACGGCTACGGCCGCGAAGGCGAGCAGGACCCCGGTGAGCACGTCGCTGCCGTTCGAGAACTCGGCGACCTCCGCGACGGTCTGCTCCGCCGCCGTCCGGACCACCAGCGGGCCACGTTCGTCCGCGGGTGCGGCGGCGACGGCCGAGGAGGCAGCGGCGCGTACCCCGGCCGGATCGGCCCCGGGCGTCAGGGCGAGCTGCACGTTGCGGTACAGGGTCTCGCCGTCGTTCAGTTCCCGCACCACGGTCGGGGAGGCGAGGACCTGCACCGCGCCGGCGAGGGCGGGGTCCGTACTCGGCACCGTGAGACCGGTGACGGTCAGTGCGTTGCCCGGCGAGGTGGCGGGAGCGCCGGCGTCGAGCGCCACGGTGTCGCCGGGGACGACGTCGAGGCGGGCCGCCGAGTCCTCGTCCAGGGCCACGTGGCCGGGTTCCGACGGGTAGGACCCCGCGGTCATGATCGCGGTCTCGAGCCGCGAGGGGGCCGTCGTGGTCAGGACGGCGAGCGAGTCGTCGGAGCCCGTGCTGAGCTGACCGTAGGCGCGTTCGAGGCCGTGGACGGCGTCCACGCCGGGGAGGGCGGCGAGGTCGGCTGCCACCCCGGTGGGAACGGAGCCGCCGTCCTGCGCGGTCACCACGAGGTCGGCGCCGGCGTAGGAGGCACCGATGCTCTCCTGGAGGCTGGCTTTCGTCGTCGCGCCCACCATGAGGGTCGCGGAGAGGAACGCGACGCCGAGCATCACGGCGAGGCCGACGGCGAGGAAGCGCCGGGCATGGACCCGGACCTGGGCGAGGGCTACCTGCAGCACGTCAGCCCCCCAGCGCCGCGAGCGCGCCGAGAATGGCGTCGGGGGTGGACTGCTCGAGTTCGCCCACCAGTGCGCCGTCCTTCATGAGGACCACGCGGTCGGCGTAGGACGCCGCGACGGGGTCGTGCGTGACCATGATGATGCTCTGGCCCATCTCGGTGCAGCTCCGCCGGAGCAGGGACAGCACCTCGGCGCCCGTGGCCGAGTCGAGGTTGCCGGTGGGTTCGTCACCGAAGATGACATCTGGCCGGGTCAGCAGGGCGCGGGCGACGGCGACCCGCTGCTGCTGGCCACCGGAGAGCTCGTGCGGACGGTGGGTGAGGCGGTCACCGAGGCCCAGTGACGACGAGATCTGCTGCAGCCAGGCCGTGTCCACCGTGCCGCCGGCCAGCGCGACGGGCAGGGTGATGTTCTGCTCGGCGGTGAGGGTCGGAACGAGGTTGAAGGCCTGGAAGACGAAGCCGACGCGCTCGCGCCGGAGCCGCGTCAGGGCGGCGTCGGGGAGCCCGGTGATCTCGGTGCCCCCGATCCAGAGCCGGCCGGTGTCGATGCTGTCCAGTCCGGCCAGGCAGTGCATGAGGGTGGACTTGCCGGACCCGGACGGTCCCATGATGGCGGTGAAGTGTTCCGGCTCGAAGTCGAGGGTGACGTCGCGGAGGGCGTGGACAGCGGTCTCGCCCCGGCCGTAGCTCTTGGACACGGCGCGCGCGGCGACGGCGCCGGAGGGCGGCGTCGAGGAGCCCGGGATCGCCCCGGGGAGATTCGTCGATAAGGTCATGCTTCCACGCTAGGGACGCCGGCCGTCGGGCGGATCGCCGCCAGGTCGTGGATCGAGGGGCGGAGTCTCCTCCCGTGGGATGAGCCGGACGCGCACGGTCTCCACCCCCGGTCCGCACCCGGGCCAAGGCGGGGTGCGGACGTGCCGGTCACGGCCGGACGATGCCTGTCTCGTACGCCATGACGACGGCCTGCACCCGGTCCCGCGCCTCGAGCTTGGCCAGGATGTGTCCCACATGCGTCTTCACCGTCGCCTCCGAGAGGTAGAGCTTCGCGGCGATCTCCGGATTCGACAGGCCCTGGGCGATGAGCCCGAACACCTCGCGCTCGCGGACGGTGAGCCGCGCCACGGCCTCCGCGTGGGCGTGCTGCTCGGGGGAGGGCTGCCGCAGCAGCGGTGCCACGTGGTCGAGCAGCCGGCGCGTCGTCGAGGGTGCTATCACGGCGTCCCCGCGGTGCACCGTCCGGATCGCCTCGAGCAGTTCCTCCGGCGGTGCATCCTTCAGCAGGAACCCGCTGGCCCCGGCGTGGATCGCCGCCAGGGCGTACTCGTCGAGGTCGAAGGTCGTCAGCACCACGATGCGGGGGCCGGCCGCGGCACCCGCCGACGGGGTGCGGTCGGCGAGGATCCGCCGGGTGGCCTCGATGCCGTCCATGCCCGGCATCCGGACGTCCATCATGACGACGTCGGCGCGCGTGCTCGCGAGCGCCCTCACCGCGGCCTCGCCGTTCGCTGCCTCGCTCACCACCCGCAGGTCGGGCTGGGAGTTGATGAGCATGGCGAAGCCGCTGCGGACGAGGTGCTGGTCGTCGACGATCGCGACGCGGATCGGTGCGGCGGCGTCGGCCGTCCCTGCCGCGAGGCGGTCGCCGGCGGGGGTCTCGGTGATGCTGTCCATGCTCTGTGTCGTCTCCTCTGATCGCCGTGCTGGGATGGTGCCGGTCTCCGGCCCGGAGTGTCTCAGGTCCGGGTGTAGGGGATGAAGGCCTCCACCCGGTAGCCGCCGCCGGTCCGGGGCGCAGCCGCTACGGAACCGTCGTAGAGCCGCACGCGCTCCGTCATCCCCAGGATCCCCTGGCCCGCACCCGCGGTGGCGGGATCCGCCGCGGCGCCCCGGCCGTCGTCGTCGACCGTGATGCTGAGCCCCCGGGGACCGTGGTCGAGCACCACGTCGGCGGTGGTGGCCGCCCCTGCATGGCGGAGCACGTTGGTGAGCGCTTCCTGGACCACGCGGTAGGCGGTCAGTTCCGCTCCGGGTGGCAGGTCGCCGCGCGGTGTCCCCGTGCGGCGGCACGCGACGCGGATCCCGGACCGGCGCACCGACCGGACGAGGGAGTCGACGTCGTCGAGCGTCGGCAGGGGGCGGGTGGATGCACTCTCGTCGCCGCGCAGCACCCCGAGCAGCCGCCGCATCTCGCGGAGGGAGCCCCGCCCGGTATCGGCGATGGTCCCGAGGGTCCGGACGGCGACCTCCGGGGAGTGCGCACTGGCGTACCGGGCACCGTCGGCCTGCGTGATGATCACGGACAGGGAATGGGCCACGATGTCGTGCATCTCGCGGGCGATATGGCTTCGTTCGTCCGCCGCGGCGAGGTCCCGTTCCTGCTGCCGCTCGACCTCGAGCCGGCGCGTCCTGTCCTCGAGGGCCTGGTAGGTCAGGCGGCGTGAGCGCGACAGATCGCCCAGCGTCCAGGCGAGCAGCACGAGCGATTCCACGAGGAACAGCAGGATCAGGAACAGCGGCACGGTGGTGAGGACCGGTTGGCCGGGGCCGAGTCCGATCAGGGTGCCGTACCGCACCAGGCCGATCGATGTGCCGGCGACGGCCAGTCCCAGCCCCCCGAGGCTCGCCCACCGGGGACCGTGGGCGGCGAGGGTGAAGAGCGTGATGAGGATGACGAACTGGGCCGCCACCGGCTCGATCCCGGTGACCAGCTGCATCACGGAGACGCCGGCGACGAGCCCGGCCGAGAGGACGATGCGCGAGCGGCGCCATACCAGCGGGACGGTCAGCGCCGCCGATACGACGACGATCAGCGTGTACCCCTCGATGCCGTCCGCCGCGAAGGGCAGGACGAACAGGAGGAGGATCGCCAGTACCAGGCAGGCATCGACGGTTCGCGGATGCGTGCGGACCCAGCGCGCCAGCCGCAGGTGGATGTCCATGGAGTCCCACTCTAGGCGGGGCGCTCGGCCGCGCACATCAGACCCAGGGTGGAGCCGTCTCACCCTGCGGACGGATTGTTGCCACCCGGAACGCTTTCCTACGCTGGGACCATGACTGATGCATCCCGCCGTCTCGACCTCGCCGTCATCCCGGGAGACGGGATCGGGCCCGAAGTGACCGCCGAGGCTGTCAAGGTGCTGCTCGCGGCGGTGGGTGACGCCGCCGAGCTCTTCCTCACCGAGTACCCGCTCGGCGCCGAGCACTGGCTGGCCACGGGGGAGACGCTGCCGGATGCCACCCTCGACCGGCTCAGGGTGCATGATGCCATCCTCTTCGGAGCGGTGGGCGCCGCCCCCGGCGACACCCGCATCCCGTCGGGGCTGATCGAGCGCGAGCTCCTGCTGAAGCTCCGCTTCTCGCTGGACCACTTCGTGAACCTGCGCCCCTCACGGCTGTTCCCTGGCGTGCCCAGTCCCCTGGCGGATCCCGGGGTGATCGATTTCGTCGTCGTCCGGGAGGGGACCGAGGGCCCCTACACCGGCAACGGCGGGACGCTGCGCGGTGGCACGCCGCACGAGGTGGCCACGGAGGTGTCCCTCAACACCGCGCACGGCGTCGAGCGGGTGGTGCGGGATGCGTTCCGGCGGGCCGCCGCACGGAGGAAGAAGCTCACCCTGGTGCACAAGCACAACGTCCTCGTGTACGCAGGGCACCTGTGGAAGCGCACCGTGGAGGCTGTCGCCGCCGACTTCCCGGACGTGACCCACGACTACCTGCACGTGGACGCCGCGATGATCTTCCTCGTGACCGATCCGTCGCGCTTCGACGTGATCGTCACCGACAACCTCTTCGGGGACATCGTGACGGACCTCGCGGCAGCCGTGACGGGCGGCATCGGCCTCGCGGCGTCGGCGAACCTGAACATGGACCGCACGGCTCCGTCCATGTTCGAACCCGTGCACGGCTCGGCGCCGGACATCGCGGGCCGGCAGGTGGCCGACCCGACCGCCGCGATCCTCTCCGCGGCACTTCTCCTGCACCATCTCGGCCTCCCGGACCGCGCGGCACGGATCGAACGCGCGGTCGAGGAGGACATCGCTGCCCGTTCGGGTGCGCGGAGCACCTCGGCGATCGGCGATGCTATTGCCGCGGCCGTGTCCTAAGGTGGTTACACATCATTAACCCAGTGCCGGAGCACTGACCACCGACGGACGACGGCGGCCGAGCCGCGCGTACAGTCCGTACCAGCGCGGAGGAACCATGACAGCCACGGATACCCATTTCGCCCAGCACCTCTCGACGCAGCGGGCGTCGGCCGAGGAGCGGGAGGCGGTGCTGGCGAACCCCGGCTTCGGCAACTTCTTCACCGACCACACGGCGATCGTCGACTTCAGCGTCGACGAGTCGGGCGTCGGCGGCTGGCACGATGCGCGCGTGGAGCCCTACGGGCCGATCGCCCTGGACCCCGCGGCCGCCGTCCTGCACTATGGCCAGGAGATCTTCGAGGGCATGAAGGCTTACCGCCACGCGGACGGCTCGGTGTGGACCTTCCGCGCGGACGCCAATGCGGCGCGCCTGAACCGCTCGGCGATCCGCCTCGCGCTGCCCCAGCTGCCCGAGGAACTCTTCCTCGAGTCCCTGCGCCGGCTCGTCGCGGTCGACCAGGAGTGGATCCCCTCCGGCGACGGCGAGAGCCTGTACCTCCGGCCGTTCATGATCGCCACGGAGGCGTTCCTCGGTGTCCGTCCCGCCCGCGAGGTGTCCTACCGCGTGATCGCCTCGCCCGCCGGGAACTACTTCGGCGGCGAGGTGAGGCCGGTGGACATCTGGGTGTCCCGCAACTATGCGCGGGCAGGACGCGGAGGCACCGGGGCGGCGAAGGCCGGCGGCAACTACGCCTCCTCGCTCGCGGCCCAGCTCGAGGCGGAGGCCCACGGCTGCAAGCAGGTGCTCTTCCTCGACCAGTTCAACGACAACGCCGTCGAGGAGCTCGGCGGCATGAACGTGTTCTTCGTGTTCCGTGACGGGTCGATCGTCACCCCGGCCCTCTCCGGCACCATCCTCGAAGGCGTCACACGGTCCTCCATCATCCAGCTCGGCCGGGACCGGGGACTGGAGGTCAGCGAGCGCAAGATCACGCTGGACGAGTGGCGCGACGGCGTCGCGAGCGGCGAGATCACCGAGGTGTTCGCCTGCGGCACGGCCGCGGTCATCACGCCCATCGGCCGGCTGCGTGACGGCGACGAGTTCATCGGCGCCGAGGGCGCCCCCGCCGGCGAGGTGACCATGTCCATCCGCAGCGAGCTGCTCGGCATCCAGACCGGCGTCGTCGAGGACACGCACGGCTGGCTCACCCGCCTGGTCTGAACCTCGGGAGAACACGACGGCGTCCGTCCCGCCCCGTCAGGGGTGCGGGAGGGACGCCGTGGTCGTTCACGGGTGCATGGATCCCGTCGGACCGCGGGGAAGTCAGACCGACGACGCCGTCTCCGCGTCGTCGACACCCTCGCCCACCCGCAGGTGCCGCGTGGTGGCGAGCAGGGTCGACGCCTCGTCCGCGGGCATCGGGCGGCTGAAGTAGTAGCCCTGCCCGCTGGCGCATCCCAGTGCCCTGAGCTGGTCGGCCTGCTCGCGGGTCTCGATGCCTTCGAAGACGGCTTCGAGACCCGCTGCCCGGATGAGCTGCAGGATGGCTGCGACGAAGTCGAGCTGACCGGTCCTCGTGTTGAGCTCGACGAGGAGCGACCGGTCCACCTTGACCATGCTGACCGGCAGTTCCCGGAGGTAGCTGATGGAGGAGTAGCCCGTCCCGAAGTCGTCGATCTCGATCCCGACGCCGAGCTGCTGCAGACTCAGCAGGGAGTACATCTCCACCTCTCCGCGCGTCACGATCGCCGTCTCCGTGATCTCCACCACGAGGCTGTGGGCCGGGACCTCGAGCTTCCGGAGCAGTCCCCTGATGTGGTCGACGAGGTCGAGCTGCTTGAGTTCGACGGCGGAGAGGTTGACCCGCAGCTGGAAGTCGTCGTCGAGCGGGAGGTCCTTCCGCCAGGCCGCGAGCTGCTGCAGGGATGCGGACATCACCCAGCGGTCCAGGTCGTGGATGACGCCGATCTCCTCGGCGAGCGGGATGAACGTGTCCGGGGGGATCAGCCCGCGGAGGGGATGCTGCCACCGCACGAGCACCTCGACGCCGAGGATCCGGTTGGTGGCGAGTTCGACGACGGGCTGGTAGTGCAGGACGAGCTGGTCGGAGCTGATGGCGTCCCGGAGTTCCGTGGCCATCTGGCTGCGGAGTTGCCGGGAGTACAGCATCACGGGTTCGAAGACCTTGATGATGCTGCGGCCCTCCCGCTTGGCGGCGTACATGGCGGTGTCCGCGTCCAGGAGGAGTTCGTCCGCCGTCTGGCCGGCGGCGCCGATCCGCACCCCGATGCTCGCGCGGGAGTGGACGTACAGGGAGTCGAGGCGGATCTGCTCCCCGAGTGCGTCGAGTGCCCGGCGGGCGACCTGCATGGCGATCTCCATGGTGGCGCCCGGGAGCAGGATGGCGAACTCGTCGCCGCCGAGTCGTGCCACGAGGTCGCTCTCGCGGACCACCCCGAGGAGGCGGTTGGCGACTTCCCGGAGGACGCGGTCGCCCGCGTCGTGCCCGAAGCGGTCGTTGACGTTCTTGAAGCTGTCGAGGTCGAGGAGCAGGAGTGCCGGCGGCTCGGCGTCGGTGGCGGCGGCCTGGGCGAGTGCCTCCTCGATGCCGTCCATGAGGGCGACGCGGTTCGCGAGGCCGGTCAGGGCGTCGGACATCGCCATCTTCATCATGTCGAGGTGCGCCTGGCGCAGCATCGCCGTGCGGCTCTCGACTCGCTTCTCGAACTGCTCGTAGACCTGCTCCAGTTCCTCGGCCAGGAGGTTCACGCCGGTGATCACGGCGTCGACCTCGTCCCGCGCACTGGAGGGTTCGATGCGGCTGCTCAGTTCACCGCGCGACAGCCGGACGATGCTCTCGACGAGCATCGCGAGGCGGGGATCCTTCTGGTCAGCGCTCATCGGGTCCAGAGTACATTCCGCCGAGCGGCACATCCGGCGAGGTGGCCGACGGCGCGGCGCGTTGTGGGTACCCGGGCGGGGGTGCGCGGGTCGTGGCTGTCACGACCCTGACAGCCGTGCCATGGTCCCGGGACGAAGGAACCCCGACCGGGGTGGGAGTAATGGGGGAAAACGCCCGACCCGGCCGGGGTCTGCTGACCAGCGTACGCCAACCGGACGGGAAGCATGCCCATGTACCGGGAGTAAATTCCGCTTGACGGCAGGCCGGCGAGCTGCTGGCCGGTTCAGCCCCGGATGGAATCGATCAGGGCCCGGGCGGAGGAAGCCCGGTCCTCCGCGCCCGACTGCAGGAAGAGGTCCTCACTCGCTTCGAAGTTGCCGATGGCGCCGGAGTCACCACCGCGTTCCGAAAGAGCCTGACCGAGCAGGAAATGGGCTTGCGCTGCCATGTGCGTGGCCAGGAGGTGCTTCTTCTGGACGATGGACGTGAGTAGTGTCACGGCCGCCTCGACCTGACCGGTCAACACGAGCCACTGTGCCCGGGTGAGGCTCAGTTCGAGACGGTCCCGCTCCGACCCGCCAACGATCGAGCTCGCGAGCTCTGCTCGTTCGATGCACTCGAGGGTCTCGGGCTCGATAACGCCGGCGGTAAGGCGGAGCGACGCCGACGCGCGATTGAAGCGGGCCCACAGATCGAGGTCGTTGGTAGGGGAGAGAGCCTTGGCCGCACGCCCGTGATACTCCACGCCCTCCGGGATGTGTTTGAGGAGAAATGCCACATTGCCGATGGCCCAGTAGCCGACCCCGGTGGTCTGGCTGAGGGGTTCGGAGCGCAGGATCTCGTCGAGAGCCCGGCATTCCTCCCAGGCGGAGTCGAGCTGGTCACTGTCCGCCAGTGCTGCGATGAGCGCATTCCTCGCGCCGACCAGGACGTTGACGTCGTCGACCTCGCCCGAAGCGTCATCGACGGCCTGTCGAGCGGCGATGACAGCGGCGGTGAGGTCTCCGCAGCCCTGGAGGGCGAGGGAGAGGATGGTGGAGACCCGCGCACTCAGGGCTTTGGACTGGGTGGTCAGCGTGTGGCCGGCCAGTGTCTCGGCCACTTCTCTCGACTCCTGCATCAGACCCTGCTTCCGCAAAGTCTCGGACACGAAGAAGGTCGCGTTCCACCAGCCCAGATCGTCGCTGTCGTCGAGGGCGGAGGCTGCCATCTCCTGTGCGAGATGCTGGGCGGTGACGTAGTCACGCTGGCTCCACGCATCGCGTGCCCGGAGTTCGATCAGCAGACGCTGTCCCGCTGCTTCCTGATAGGTCATACTCACCTTCGGCTTTCCGGATCGGTCCAGCTACTGCTCCCCATTATTGGTGCTGCAACGCAATGCGACGAGAGATTCGAAAATTGTAGAAAGAAATTCTGGAAATGTGTTACCAAAGTGACTGGTGTGGCTTACCATGATTCTTGGGCCGCTCGTGGTATGAGAGCTGGACCCTGTCATCACTCGACCACCTGCCAAAGGATCCACATCATGAAGCGCATCACCTCCGCTTTCCTTCTCGCAACACTCCTCGTGACCGGAAGTGCAGCAGCGGCCAACGCTGCTCCCGCGAAGACCGGCGTCGTCGCTCCCGTCTCTTCACTGGACCGCGTCAACAACTGGCCCGGCTAGTCACCAATCGGCAGATGGTGGCGTTCCGTTAGGTCCGCGGAACCATCTGTATGCCGGAACTGATACCGCGGGCACCCTCTCTCTGGGAAGGGAGTGCCCGCGGTATCTCCTTTTGCCCCGCGCGACGAAACCGCATACCCCGACATCGGGACTCGAAGGCCCGCGCTAGGCTTGGCGGCATGCGAATTGCACGCTTTGTCGTAGATGATGACCCAATGTTCGGCGTCGTGGAAGGGAGCGAGGGCAGCGAGGAAGTCGCCGTCATCCAGGGTGACCCCTTCTACGCCGGCATCCAGCTGACCGGAGTACGCCACGCCCTCGAGGACGTCCGCCTCCTGGCGCCCGTCATCCCCCGCAGCAAGGTGGTCGGCGTGGGACGGAACTACGCGGACCACATCCGGGAGATGGGAAGCGAGACGCCGGCCGCGCCGCTCATGTTCCTCAAGCCCAACACCTCGGTGATCGGCCCCGGGGACCCGATCATGCTGCCGTCCTTCGCGGACCAGATCTCGTACGAGGCCGAACTCGCCGTCGTGATCGGCCGGATCTGCAAGGACGTCCCGCTCGAGCGGGTCGACGACGTCGTCTTCGGCTATACCTGCGCGAACGACCTGACCGCACGCGATGTCCAAGAGACCGACGACCAGTGGGCGCGCGCCAAGGGCTTCGACACGTCCTGCCCCATCGGCCCCTGGATCGAGACGGACCTCGACCCGGAGAACCTCACGGTCCGGGGGAGCCTGGACGGCGAACTCCGCCAGGACGGGTCCACGAGCGACATGATCTGGGGTGTGCGCGAACTCGTGGCCTACGTCTCGCAGGCCTTCACCCTGCTGCCGGGAGACATCATCCTCACGGGCACGCCGGCCGGGGTCGGGATGATCACCGACGGACAGCGGTACGACGTCGACATCGAGGGCATCGGACGCCTGTCCAACCCGGCGCGCCGCTGAAGCGTCTCCGCCGTCGGGCCCGCAGTCCGGGTCCGACGGCGCGCGGCCGCCGCTGGTGGTCCCACCTAGAATGGGACCACCATGACTACTGCTGCAGAGTTCCCCACCGTCTCCGATGCCACGCCCGTCCGGGTCCGATTCTGCCCGTCGCCGACGGGAACCCCCCACGTGGGCCTCATCAGGACTGCGCTCTTCAACTGGGCGTACGCCCGCCACACCGGGGGCAAGCTGATCTTCCGCATCGAGGACACCGACGCCGCCCGTGACAGCGAGGAGAGCTACCAGCAGCTGCTCGAGGCCATGACCTGGCTGGGCATCGACTGGGACGAGGGCGTCGAGGTGGGCGGACCGCACGCGCCCTACCGCCAGTCGCAGCGCGGTGAGCTTTACCGGGACGTCATCGACCGCCTCGTCGGGGCGGGCCACCTCTACGAGTCCTTCTCGACGCCCGAGGAGGTGGAGGAGCGCCACCGTGCCGCCGGGCGGGACGTGAAGCTCGGCTACGACAACCACGACCGCACGCTGACCGAGGAGCAGAAGGAGGCGTTCCGGTCGGCCGGACGTCCCGCGGTCCTGCGCCTGCGGATGCCCGACGAGGACATCACCTTCACCGACCTCGTGCGCGGGGAGATCACGTTCCGCGCCGGCGGTGTCCCGGACTTCGCCGTCGTCCGGGCCAACGGTGCGCCCCTCTACACGCTCGTCAATCCGGTCGACGACGCCCTGATGGGCATCACGCACGTCCTGCGCGGCGAGGACCTGCTGTCCTCCACGCCCCGCCAGGTGGCGCTCTACCGGGCGCTGATCGACATCGGAGTGGCCCGGCACATGCCGCTGTTCGGCCACCTGCCCTACGTCATGGGCCAGGGCAACAAGAAGCTGTCCAAGCGCGATCCCGAATCCAACCTGTTCCTGCACCGTGAGCGCGGCTTCATCCGCGAAGGCCTCCTCAACTACCTGTCCCTGCTGGGCTGGAGCATGTCGGCGGACCAGGACATCTTCTCGGTGGAGCAGCTCGTCGAGAAGTTCGACGTGCGCGACGTGCTGGCCAACCCGGCGCGGTTCGACCTGAAGAAGGCCGAGGCGATCAACGGCACCCACGTGCGGCTGCTGGATCCGGGCGAGTTCCGTTCCCGCCTGCTGCCCTATCTCGCGGCGGCAGGCCTCCTCGGTGCCGATCCCACCGAGGAGGAGCTGCGCATCGTCGCCGAGGCCGCCCCGCTCGTCCAGGAACGCATCACCCTGCTCGGCGAGGCCCCCGAGATGCTGGGGTTCCTGTTCAAGGCCGACGACGCCGTGGACATCGCCGACGACGCCCGCAAGGGACTGCCCGAGAATCTCGGCGAGGTGCTCGACGCCACCCTGGCCGCCCTCGAGGGCTGCCCGACGTGGGACGCCGAATCGCTGCAGGCCGCGCTGCGGGCCGCCCTGGTCGACACGCTCGGCCTCAAGCCGCGGCTCGCCTTCGGCCCGGTCCGGACCGCGATCTCCGGGCGCAAGATCTCCCCGCCCTTGTTCGAGTCGATGGTGATCCTCGGGCGCGAGTCCTCGATCGCCCGCGTCCGGGCGCTGCGCGCGACGGCTGCGTGATGGCGACCGGTCGGGGCCCGGCAGGGCCGGCAGCGGCCGGGCAGGGCGTGCCCGACGCGGAGGGCCACGGCGTCGTCGACGGCGTGCTGTTCGACATCGACGACACGCTCGTGGACCTCGAAGGGGCCATGGGGCACACGCTGCAGGCCATCCCGGACCCGTCCCTGAACCACCTGAGCGACGACGACTGGGCACGCTACAAGGCCCTGTACACGACGGACCCCCAGCGGCACTACGACCGGTTCCTGGCGGGGGATGTCACCTTCGAGGAGCAGAGGGTGCACCGGGTCCGGCACGCGCGTGCCGCGTTCACTCCGGAGCCGTTCGTGGGGCACATGGCCGAGGCCTGGGTGCGCGCCTACGAGCAAACCCTGCCGCTGCACTTCCGGGCGTACGACGACGTCGGGCCCCTCCTGGACGAACTGGACGCCCGTGGCATCCCGTACGGCGCGGTCAGCAACAACGTGCACGCCTACCAGCGGGCCAAGCTGGACCACGCCGGCCTGCAGCGCATCGCGACGCTGGTCGGCATCGACACCGTCGGCGTGGCCAAGCCCGACCCGGCCATCTACCACGAGGGTGCACGGCTGCTCGGGACCGCGCCCGCGCGGACGCTCTACGTGGGCGACAATCGGCTGCTCGACGCCGTCGGAGCGCGGTCGGCCGGGCTGGTCGGCGTATGGCTGGACCGCGCGGGAGCCGGCCGGGCAGCGGGCACCGACGGCGGCTCGGCGGCCGATGCCGGGCACGCCCCGGAGGTGCCTCGCATCAGGGGTCTGGAGCCCGTTTTGCAGTTCCTGCCTTCTGTCCGGTAAAGTTATTTCTCGGCGCGGAGCGGTTACGCGACCGGAGCCCAGCACGATCGGGACTCCGAAAAGTGCCATTGGGGTATGGTGTAATTGGCAACACACTGGTTTCTGGTACCAACATTCTAGGTTCGAGTCCTGGTACCCCAGCGCACTTCCGCCCCCGGGCGGAATGGCAAAAGCACACGGCAACACATAGTAAGATGGAAAGTACTGGCCCCATCGTATAGCGGCCTAGTACGCTGCCCTCTCACGGCGGTAACGCGGGTTCGAATCCCGCTGGGGTCACATTCGCCCGCAAGGGCACAGTCCGTCAGGACGCCGGGAAGTCCCGGACATCACCAGGATGTCCGGGACTTTTCCGTTTGCGGAGAGGACGAGGACTTCGGGGCGCGGAGGCGGGGGACTGGCATGATGGTTTCATGAGTGCACCTTCCATGGTCGGCGAAGCCCGCGGGCTCGCCCCGCTGCTGCGCGAAGTGCGTGCCGCACTGGACAGTCTCGCGTTCCCGCTGGAGCTTCCCGGCTCGGACGTTGCGCGGGAATCGGCGGCAGCCGCACGCGCTCAGCTCACCGACTACATCCTTCCGCGACTGGCCAGCCTGGATGCCCCGCTCGTCGCCGTCGTGGGCGGGTCCACGGGCGCCGGGAAATCCACCCTCGTCAACGCCCTCGTGGGGCGTCCCGTCTCGGTCACGGGCGCCGTGCGGCCCACCACCCGCCAGCCGCTCCTGCTCCACCACCCGGATGACGGCGCGTGGTTCGACGACGCGCGGATCCTGCCCACCCTCAGCCGGGTCCGCCTCGCGACCGACGACGACGGTGCCGGCGACCCGCCGACGGCGGGCGCGCCCGCAGCGCTCCATCAGGCCTCAGGGCCTGACACCCTGCTCCTGCGCCCGACGTCGACGCTCCCGCCCGGCCTTGCACTCCTCGATGCCCCTGACGTCGACTCCATCGCGGACGAGAACCGCCGGCTCGCCGGCCAGCTGCTCGCGGCGGCGGACCTCTGGATCTTCGTGACCACGGCCAACCGCTACGCGGACGCCGTCCCCTGGAGGCTGCTCGCGGAGGCAGGCCGCCGGGACGTCCTCGTCGCCGTCGTGCTGGACCGTGTGCCGGCCGGAGTGGAGGAGGAGATCAGGAGCGATCTCCTGACGCTGCTGTCGGCCGAGAACCTCGGGCACGCGCCCATCTTCGTGGTCCCGGAGATGATGCTCGGTCCGTCGCGCATGCTGCCGGCAGACGCCGTCGAGCCGATCACGCGATGGCTGCAGGCCCTGGCAGCCGACGCCGACGGGCGGCGGGACATCGCGCGACGGACGGTGAGCGGTGCGATGCGTGCCCTCGCCGGTCGCATCGACGGCATCGCCGAAGCCGCAGGCCAGGAGCAGTCCGTCGCCGATGCCCTGCGCGCAGCCGTGGAGGGCGCCTACGCGGACGCCCTGGCGGACGTCCTCGCGGCCACGGAGGACGGCAAGCTGCTGCGCGGGGAGGTCCTCGCCCGCTGGCAGGACTTCGTCGGCACCGGTGAGTTCATGCGCGGCCTCGAGACGAGGATCGGACGCGCGCGGGACCGGATGAGTGCGTTCTTCACGGGACGGCCGGCCCCGGCGGCGACCGTCGCCGAAGCCATCGGCAGCGGGTTGCAGACGGTGATCGTCGAGCAGGCGGCCCGCGCGGACGAGACCACGCGCAGGCGGTGGCGTGGGGACCACGCGGGCCGGGTGCTGCTCGGGGACGTGCCGGCGTGGGACGCCGCCGCCGTGTCGGCCGAGGTGGCCCGCGAGATCCGGGAGTGGCAGCAGGACATCCTGCTGCTCGTCCAGGCCGAGGGTGCGGACAAGCGCTTCACGGCCCGCATGCTCTCCTTCGGTGTCAACGGCGTCGCCGTGGCCCTGATGGTGGTGGTCTTCGCGTCCACGGGAGGCCTCACGGGCGGGGAGATCGGCATCGCCGGGGCGTCCGCGGTCGCGGGCCAGAAGCTCCTGGAGGCGGTCTTCGGCGACGACGCCGTCCGGCGACTGGCCGCCACGGCCCGCAGGAACCTCTACCAGCGCGTCGAGGCGCTGCTCCGCCGCGAGCGCGAGCCCTTCGGCCGGTCCCTGCAACCTTTGGCGCTCCAGACCTCGGCCGAGGCGCTCACCGTCCTGGCCAGCCGGCTCCGCACGGCGCTGCCGGCGGAGCCTTCCGCTGCGGGAGACGACGCGTGAGCCGTACCGGGCAGGACACGACGGAGACCGCCGGCTCGCTGGCCGAGGTGCTCGCGCACCTGCACGAGGCCTCCGAGCTCGGTGCTGAACGGCTCCCGCCGGAGGAACTGGAACGGCTCCGCCGGACGCTGGAGCGCGCGGGCCGGCGGCGGTCGCTGTCGGCGGACCACACGGTGGTGGGCATCTTCGGGCCGACCGGCAGCGGCAAGTCCTCGCTCGTGAACGCGCTGAGCGGCACCGGCGCAGCCCGGGTCGCGGTCCGGCGGCCCACGACGTCGGAGCCGCTCGCCCTCGTCTGGGGCAGTAGCGGGAGCGACGAACTGCTCGACTGGCTGGAGGTCCGGCAGCGTGTCGCCCTGCCCGAGGGCGCGCCGCTCGTCGGGGGAGGATCGGCCCGGGAGCCGCGCGTGCTCGAGGTCGTGGCACCCGGCGGAGGGCGGACCGACGCCGCGCTCGACGCGCGCACCGACCTCGGCGGACGGGAGACGCACCCCGGGGCCGAGGGCCCTGACGGTCGGGTCGCGCACGATGCCACGGTCGGCGGAACCGATCGGCCGGACGGCACCGGCCCCGAGGACGGGCACGACGACGGGGCGGCGGCAACGCCCGGTCCGGACTCCGGGGCCCGTGGATCGCGCCGCGGATTCTTCCGCCGGCGCCGCAGGGGATCGACGCCGGCGGCCGGTCAGGAGGCCGCGCAGCACTTGCTGCCCGCGCTGCCGGACACCGCCGGGCTGATCCTCCTGGACCTGCCCGATTTCGATTCCACGGCGGTTGCGCACCGGGAGACCGTCGAGCGCCTGGCGGGGATGGTCGACGTGCTGCTCTGGGTGGTCGACCCCCAGAAGTACGCCGATGCGGCGCTTCACCACGGCTTCCTGCGGGACCTGGCGACCCATGAGGCGGTGATCCTGGTGGCACTCAACCAGGCGGACCGCCTGGACCCGGAGGATCTCGAGGCCGTGCTGTCCTCCCTCGCGGGCATCCTCGCCGGCGAGGGGCTGCCGGGGGTCGACGTCGTCCCGGTGTCCGCGCGGACGGGCCAGGGGGTCGGTGAGCTCGCCAGAGGGATCAGGGAGCTCGCCGAGAGCCGCGCTGCGGCGATGCGCAGGGTCGCGGCGGATGCCGAGCGCGCGGCAGGTGATCTGCTCCCGTTCGTGGCGGAGCACGTCGCGGCGCCGTCCGACGCCGCGCGGGCGGCCCTGTCCGCGGAGCTCGGCATGGCCGCAGGCGTGCCGGTGGTGGTGGACGCCGTCCGCAGCGCCTATCGAAGGGACGTGCACGCCACCACGGGCTGGCCGGTGACCCGCTGGCTGGCGGGGCTCCGCCCCGATCCGCTGCGCCGGTTGAACCTGCGGCGGCAGGACGTCATCCCCGAGCTGCGCCGGTCCTCGCTCCCCGTCGGGGACCCTGCGCAGCAGGCGCGGGTGGGGCAGGCACTGCGGGTGTTCGGGGACGCGGCGGCCGGCGGCCTCCGTGATCCGTGGCGTACGTCCGTCCGGGATGCTGCCCTGAGCACGTCCCCGGAGCTCACGGACGCCCTCGACGCGGCCGTCACCGGCACCGACCTGGAGACCGGTCGGAGCAGGTGGTGGGGTGTTTTCGGTGTCCTGCAGTGGATCGCCTTCGCGGCCCTGGTCGCGGGACTCGCATGGCTCGGTCTCCTGGCGGGTCTCGCGTTCCTGCAGCTGCCCGCCCTCGAGGTGCCCCGGGTGGAGGGCTTCCCCCTGCCCATCCTGCTGATCCTCGGCGGCCTGGTGGCCGGCGTCCTGCTCGCGGTCGTTGCTGCCCTCCTCGCGCGCTGGGGGGCCGGGAGGCGCGCGTCAAGGGTGCGCAGGAAGCTGCTGGCCGCCTGCTCCCGCGTGGCGGCCGACGTCGTCCTGCAGCCCGTCCTGGACGAGGTGGACCGCTGCAACGCCTTCAGCGCCGCCGTGCGTGCGGCCTCGCAGCGCAGCTGAGGGTAGCGCGGGGCCCTGGGCTAGCGGGTCAGCCGCCGGGAGGCTGCCAGGAAGGCGACCTTCCCGATCAGCACCAGGGCGCCGAGGTCTGCCAGCATCTGGACGATCAGCAGGGACCGGGCCAGTTCACTCTTCGGCGTGATGTCCCCGAATCCCACGGTGGCGAAGGTCGACGTCGTGAAGTACAGGGCATCGATCCGGTCGAGGGGTTCGCTGAAGGACGCGGGGTCGGTCTCGGACATGGACACGTAGAGCAGCGCGAAGAGGCACAGCAGGATCAGGATCAGTTCGACGACGGCCTCGGCGGCGCGGATCTGGGGGACCTGCGCCGCCATGATTGTATGCAGTTCGAGGGCCATGGCCGCGAGGAAGACGACGACGACGGCGATCAGACGGATCCAGGCAGCGATGGGATTCTCCTCGTTGAACCCTCCGACGGGGAAAAGGACATAGGCGCCGAGAAGAATTGTGAAGAAAATGGTAAGCCGTATGATCGAATTCGCGACGGCGCGCCGACGGCCGGCCTTGTCGAGTTCACGGAAGAACGCTGGGCTGCTTTGCCCGATGCTTTTCGCACCCATGCTTCATAGTACCGCCGCCCCTCCCGGTGCCACATGGGGCCGGCGCCGATCAGCGGGAGGGTTGCGCGGTCGGGACCTTCGGCCCTTTGCCGCCCATCGTCGGATCACCACACTTGTGATATCCAAGCCGCGCCGGTCCGTCTGTCCTCGCGGCGCTTTTAAAATTCTGACAGGAGTGGACAGATGGAATTCTGGGAGAACATTTGGAACATCATTTGGTTGTCCTTCTCGATCATGGTGTTCTTCGCCTATCTGATCGTGTTGTTTCAGATCATCATCGATCTCTTCCGCGATCGTGAGCTCTCGGGCTGGTTGAAGGCGGTCTGGATGGTGGGCCTCATCTTCATCCCGATGATCACCGCCGTGGTCTACCTCCTGGCGCGCGGGCGTGGCATGGCCGATCGCGAACTGGCCAGCAGGCAGGCCGCTCAGGAGTCGATGGACAACTACGTGCGGAGCGTCGCCGTACCGACGTCGGCCGAGGAGATCGCGAAGGCGAAGGAACTGCTCGAAGCCGGCACCATCACGGAGCCGGAATTCGTGAAGCTGAAGGATCGCGCCCTGGCCTCGGTCTGAGTGCACCCGCTGATCCCGTTCCCCGGGCAGGTCCCGGAGGACGGGATCAGCCATGTGCGGGTCCGGCCGGTCCGGGAGCGCGGACTTCAGGGAGTAGGCGCGGCAGTCCGGGCGATCGGGCTGTGGCCGGAGCAGACCCAGTCCACCGAGCCCGAACGGATGCGCTCGGCCAGGAGCCGGACGGTGCGCGCAGCGACGGGCCGGTCGTCGATGAGGGGCGCGTAGAAGTCCCGGACGCCCCCGTCCGCCGACACCCTGGCGGCATCCCCCGTGAAGAGGACCCCGCGCCACTGGAAGGCGTAGTGGCCGGGGGTGTGACCGGGGGTCGGGAAGTACTCGAGCCCGGGGAAGATCTCGCCGGAGCCGGTGAGCTCCCGTACGTCGTCCGGAAGGCGGACAGGGAAGATCCGCCGCAGCACCCTCCGAAGACGGGTCTTCGGCGTGATCCGGCGGCGCAGCACGTCGGCATCGGCGGAACCGATCCAGACGCTCGCGCCGAGGGCTTCCCGGAGTCGCCGCGCCGCCTGGGCATGGTCGGCGTCGTAGTGGGTGAGGACGATGTCGGTGATCGGGCCGGTCGTCGCCTCGTCGGCCCGCAGCTCGGCGATGACGCCGTCGAACCCCGACGCCAGACCGGGGTCGATCACGGCGGCCCGGCCGGCGCCGACCACCACGAAGCCATGGGAACCCTTCTGCTGCTCGAGTTCGTGGCAGTCCTGGTCGATGAGTCGCATGGTGTGTCCTTCGGCTGGGTCGGCGGCATCGGCGCGGCGTGGTCGAACCCTACCAAGGCGACGGCCCTCCGTGCCGTCACGCCAGGAGGCGCAGCACCTTGTCCACGGTGTTGAGGTTGCGGGTCGTCGAGTTCGCCGCGTGTCGCGTCCTGGCGAGCAGCTTCGCGAGAGGGACGTCGGTCGACCTGCCTTTCGGCGGGAACCAGGCGATCGCCGTGCCGCCGGTGAGGGCCACCGGTTCCTCGCCGAGACCGCGGGCCTCGTCGACGAACGCCGACTGTTCGTCCGGCCCCGTGAACAGCGTGACGTACGTGTGCGTGTCGGCGTTCCCCTGCTGGGGCACCGACGCCGCGATGCCGGCGAGCTCGGCCCGCTCGACGACGATCACGCGCGCCGGATAGCCGAAGCGTGCACGCAGTGCCTCCTCCACACGGCCGGTGAGCTGCTCGGCCGCGAGCGCGGAGGAGCAGGTGGCGTTGCCGCTGGCGAGGACCGTGGCGACGTCGCCCACCGGCAGGCCGGCGAGCAGTTCGCGGAGGTCGGCCATGCGGATGGTGACCCCGCCGACGTTCACGCCCCGCAGGAAGATGGCATACCGACGCCCGGTTCCGGGGGCGTGCTCGCCCATGTCAGTCGGATGCCTTCGCCACGGCGAGCGTCAGCTGGCGCGCGGCGTCCGAGACCACCTCGGCGTGGATGCGGCCGGGCTGGCGGGTGAGGCGTTCCATCGGTCCGGAGATCGACACGGCGGCGATCACGCGGCCGGACGGACCGCGCACCGGGGCGGAGACGGAGGCGACGCCGTTCTCCCGTTCACCGAGGCTCTGCGCCCATCCGCGGCGCCGCACGCCGGCCAGCACGGTCGGCGTGAACCGGGCGTCCTGCAGCCCCTTGAGCAGGCGGTCGTGGTCCTCCCACGCCAGGAGGCACTGCGCGGCCGACCCGGCCTTCATGGACAGCTGGGTCCCGACCGGGATCGTGTCCCGCAGTCCCACGGGGCGCTCGGCGGACGCCACGCAGACGCGCCACTCGCCCTGCCGCCTGAACAGCTGGGCGCTCTCGCCCGTGGCGTCCCGCAGGCCGAGGAGCACCGGTCCCGCCGAGGCGATCAGGCGGTCCTCGCCGGCGGCCGAGGCCAGTTCCACGAGCCTGCTGCCGAGGACGAAGCGGCCCTGCATGTCCCGGCCCACCAGCCGGTGATGGGCCAGGGCGAGGGCGAGCCGATGCACGGTGGGGCGCGCCAGGCCGGTCGAGGCGACCAGCTGGGCGAGGGTGGTGGGCCCGGCCTCGAGGGCGTCGAGCACGAGGGCGGCCTTGTCGATGACTCCGACGCCGCTAGAATTGTCCATAGGATGATATTGCCGTCTCATAATCTGAGACGCAAGCTCTCGGGCTGGCACTCGTCGACGGGCGCTGGTTGAGTTGATGACACGAGGAGTTCAGGCCGCTGCCCCTACCGGGGTCCGGGGCCGGAGCAGAAAAGGACGAGCGTCATGGGCAAGACACTGGCAGAGAAGGTCTGGGACGCACACGTGGTGCGCAAGGGGGACGTCGTCGGCGCCGAAGCGCAGCCGGACCTCCTCTACATCGACCTGCACCTCGTCCACGAGGTCACCTCGCCGCAGGCCTTCGAAGGTCTCCGCCTCGCGGGGAGGCCCCTGCGCCGCCCGGACCTGACGATCGCCACCGAGGACCACAACACGCCCACCCTGGACATCGACAAGCCGATCGCCGACCTCACCAGCCGGACCCAGATCGAGACCCTGCGGGCGAACTGCCGGGAGTTCGGCGTACGGCTCCACTCGCTCGGCGACGCCGAACAGGGCATCGTGCACGTCGTCGGCCCCCAGCTCGGCCTCACCCAGCCGGGACTGACCGTCGTCTGCGGCGATTCGCACACCTCCACGCACGGCGCCTTCGGCGCGCTCGCCATGGGCATCGGCACCTCCGAGGTGGAGCACGTGATGGCCACCCAGACGCTGTCGCTGAAGCCGTTCCGGACCATGGGCATCACGGTCGAGGGGACGCTGAAGCCGGGCGTCACCTCCAAGGACATCATCCTCGCCGTCATCGCCAAGATCGGGACCGGAGGCGGGCAGGGCTACGTGCTCGAGTACCGCGGGTCGGCCATCCGGGCGCTGTCCATGGAAGCGCGCATGACCATCTGCAACATGTCGATCGAAGCGGGAGCGCGCGCCGGGATGGTCGCCCCCGACGAGACGACGTTCGCCTACCTGAAAGGCCGTCCGCATGCGCCGGAGGGTGCGGACTGGGATGCCGCGGTCGCCGAGTGGCGCGAGCTGCGCACCGATGACGACGCCGTCTTCGACGCGGAGGTCTTCCTCGACGCGAACGAGCTGGAGCCCTTCGTCACCTGGGGGACCAACCCGGGGCAGGGCGTCTCCCTCTCGCAGGCCGTGCCGTCGCCGGAGGACTTCGACGACGAGAACGACAAGGCCGCGTGCAGCCGCGCGCTGGACTACATGGCGCTGCAGCCCGGCACCCCCATGAAGGACATCCGGGTGGACACGGTGTTCCTCGGCTCCTGCACGAACAGCCGCATCGAGGACCTCCGCATCGCCGCCGACATCATCAGGGGGCGCGAGAAGGACCCGGCCGTGCGGATGATGGTCGTCCCGGGGTCGGCCCGCGTGCGGCTGCAGGCCGAGGCCGAAGGCCTGGACCGTGTCTTCAAGGACTTCGGGGCGGAATGGCGGTTCGCCGGCTGCTCCATGTGCCTCGGCATGAACCCCGACCAGCTGGCCCCGGGCGAGCGCTGCGCGTCGACGTCGAATCGGAACTTCGAGGGTCGCCAGGGCAAGGGCGGAAGGACGCACCTGGTCTCGCCGGTCGTCGCCGCCGCGACGGCGGTGCGCGGCACGCTCAGTTCGCCGTCGGACCTGCCCCCGCGTCCCGGCGGCACCGAAGCCCACGGCACGGGTGCCCATGCCGCCCCGTCCACCGTCACCGCAGCCTAGGAGCCCGCCATGGAGAAGATCACCACGCACACCGGCATCGGCGTGCCGCTGCGCCAGAGCAACATCGACACCGACCAGATCATCCCGGCCGTCTACCTCAAGCGCATCACCCGGACGGGCTTCGAGGACGCGCTCTTCGCCGGCTGGCGCAAGGACGAGGACTTCATCCTCAACCGTGAGCCCTACGCCCGGGGGTCCGTCCTGGTCGCCGGGCCGGATTTCGGCACCGGGTCCTCCCGGGAGCACGCCGTGTGGGCGCTGAAGGACTACGGGTTCAAAGCCGTCCTGTCATCGCGCTTCGCGGACATCTTCCGCGGCAACTCGGGCAAGCAGGGGCTCGTCGCCGCGCAGGTCGCCCAGGACGACATCGAGCTCATCTGGAAGGTCCTGGAGAACGAGCCGGGTGCGACCGTCACGGTGGATCTCGAGGCGCGCATGGTGCAGTGCGGGTCCGTGACCGCACCCTTCCAGCTCGACGACTACACGCGGTGGCGCCTGCTGGAGGGACTCGACGACATCGGCCTCACGCTCCGGCAGGAGGAGCACATCACGGCGTTCGAGGCCCGCCGTCCGTCCCACAAGCCGACCACCCTTCCCGTGCGCACCTGACCGCTCGCCGGGCGGCCGCGGCCGTCGCGGGATGCCCGCGGCTGTCACGCAGCTCACAGGCCCTGTCCGGGACCGTGAAGGAATGCCGACGCATCCCCCGAGGTTCCTGTAGGGGAGCTGGGAGTGCACCCAGTACCCTTGTTTTTTGTCTGCCGGACGGTGCTCCTATGCTGGGAGGGGGCATTTTCGGGTCCGCGGGGGTTCAACGTATGAGGGAAACAGGTATTCATGGGTAGCGTTCTGACCATTCGAGGCGGCATTCCGCTGACGGGCAAGGTCCTCGTCCGCGGGGCGAAGAATCTGGTGCCGAAGGCGATGGTCGCATCGCTGCTGGGCAACTCACCGTCCGTCCTCCGCAACGTCCCGGAGATCAAGGACGTCGACGTCGTCACCAGCCTGCTGCAGCTGCACGGCGTCACGGTGACGAAGGACCCCATCACCGGCGACCTCACGATGGACCCGAGCGACGCCAAGATGGCGATGTCCAAGGACATCGACGCGCACGCCGGCGACTCGCGCATCCCCATCCTCTTCTGCGGGCCCCTGATGCACAGCATCGGCGAAGCCTTCATCCCGGACCTCGGTGGCTGCAAGATCGGTGACCGGCCGATCGACTACCACATGGAGGTCCTGCGCAACTTCGGCGCCGTCGTCGACAAGCGCCCGGGCGGCATCTCCATCTCCGCGCCCAGGGGCCTCCACGGCGCCAAGCTCACGCTGCCGTACCCCAGCGTCGGGGCGACCGAGCAGGTGCTCCTCACGGCGGTCCGCGCCGACGGCATCACCGAGCTCTCCGGAGCCGCCGTCGAGCCCGAGATCATGGACCTCATCGCCGTCCTGCAGAAGATGGGCGCGATCATCACGGTGCAGACGGATCGCGTCATCCGCATCGAGGGCGTCAAGGAACTGACCGGCTACAACCACAAGGCCATCTCCGACCGCAACGAGACGGCGTCATGGGCGTCCGCCGCTCTCGTCACCAAGGGTGACATCTACGTCGAGGGCGCGCGCCAGCTCGACCTCACGGCGTTCCTCAACACGTACCGCAAGGTCGGCGGCGCCTTCGACGTCGACGACGACGGCATCCGCTTCTACCACCCGGGCGGCCCCCTGAAGCCGCTCGTGCTCGAGACGGACGTGCACCCCGGCTTCATGACGGACTGGCAGCAGCCGCTCGTCGTCGCCCTCACCCAGGCCACCGGCGTCTCGATCGTCCACGAGACGGTGTACGAGAACCGGTTCGGGTTCACCGAGGCCCTCCTGCGCATGGGCGCCAGCATCCAGGTGCACCGCGAGTGCCTCGGCAGCATCCCGTGCCGGTTCGGGCAGCGCAACTTCCTGCACTCGGCGGTGATCTCCGGACCCACGCAGCTGCACGGCACCGATATCGACATCCCCGACCTGCGGGGAGGGTTCAGCCACCTCATCGCGGCCCTCGCCGCCGACGGCGTCTCCCGCGTCACCGGGATCGAGCTCATCAACCGCGGCTACGAGCGCTTCCAGGACAAGCTCGAGGGCCTCGGCGCGGACTTCGATGTCACGGAGGACGCCCCGGCTGTCGCCGTGGCACTCGCGTAGGAGGCCCGGCGGTATGGGGGAGTCACGGGGCTCACGCGCCATGTACACGTTCCTTTCCCTCTGGGTGAGGCCGGTCATGAACGGGCTGATGGCCAAGGAATGGCGGGGGCAGGAGAAACTGCCGCGCGGCACGGGCATGATCGTGTGCCCGAACCACGTCACCGAGATCGACCCGGTGGTCATCTCGCACTTCCTCTATAACCAGGGCGTCATGCCGCGCTTCCTCGCGAAGGCGAGCCTGTTCGAGGTGCCGGTGGTCGGGTTCATCCTGCGCACCATCAAGCAGGTGCCGGTCGAGCGCACCTCCGCGGGGGCGAACCGCTCGCTGGAGGCCGCCCGGGCGGCGCTCGCCGACGGTGGCGGGATCATCATCTATCCCGAGGGCACACTCACGAGGGACCCGGACATGTGGCCCATGAAGGGCCGCACCGGAGCCGCCCGCCTGGCCCTCCAGACCGGCGCGCCAGTGGTGCCCATCGCCCACTGGGGCGCCCAGGAGGTCTTCCCCCGCTACGCGAAGCGCTTCCACCTGTTCCCCCGCAAGCGTGTCCGGGTGCTCGTCGGTGATCCCGTGGACCTCTCCGAGTTCCGGGACGCCCCGCTGACGAGGACCACGCTCGACGCGGCCACTGACCGCATCCTCGTGGCCATCACGGCCCTGCTCGCCGAGCTGAGGGGCGAAGAACCACCCGCCGAGCGCTGGGATCCGGCGCTGAAGCACCAGAAGATGACCGGCCGCGACTTCGAGGGCCGTGCGGACGGCGAGGGCCGCGTCGACGGAGACGACGACGCCGGACCGGTGCCGGGAGGGGAACGATGACGGCCGACGCGCACGCGAGGCGGCCCGCGAAGATCGCCGTCCTCGGGTCCGGCAGCTGGGGGACCACGTTCGCGAAGGTCCTCGCCGATGCCTCCCCGGACACCCCGGTGATGCTCTGGTCCCGCCGGCCCGAGGTGGCCGCCGAGATCACCACCGAGCACCGCAACTCGCGTTACCTCGGGGAGACCCGGCTCCCGGCGAACATCACGGCGTCCGCCGACGTCGGGGCCGTCCTGGCCGGCAGCAGCCTCGTGGTCCTCGCCGTGCCGGCCCAGTCCCTGCGCGCGCAGCTGCCCGCGTGGCGTCCCCTCATCGCTCCCGATGCCGTCGTCGTCTCCCTCATGAAGGGCCTCGAGGTCGGCACCGACGCCCGCATGAGCGAGGTGATCGCGGAGGAACTCGCGCTGCCCGAGCGGCGGATCGCGGTGCTGTCCGGTCCGAACCTCGCCATGGAGATCGCCCGGGAGGAGCCGACGGCGTCCGTCGTCGCCTGTGTCGACCACGACACGGCCGCCTGGATCGCCGCGGCCTGCACGGCCTCCTACTTCCGCCCCTACACGTCCACGGATGTGATCGGCGTGGAGATCGGCGGCATCGTGAAGAACGTGATCGCCCTCGCCGTCGGCATCTGCGAAGGCCGGCGCATGGGCGACAACACCAAGGCCTCCGTCATCACCCGCGGGCTCGCCGAGACGACCCGCCTGGCCGTGTCCCTCGGGGGACGCCGGGAGACGATGGCAGGCCTGGCCGGGATGGGAGACCTCATCGCCACCTGTTCGTCGGCGCTGTCGCGGAACCACACCGCCGGGCACCTGCTGGGACAGGGGCTGAGCCTCGACGAGGTGACGGCGAGGATGAACCAGACCGCCGAGGGCATCAAGTCCGCGCAGGCCGTCCTGGACGCCGCCAACCAGCGCGGCGTCGACATGCCCATCACCGAGAGCGTGGTGGCCGTCCTCCAGGGACGGCTGTCCGTCAACGACCTCGGGCCGCGCCTGCTGGCCCGCAACCTCAAGCCGGAAGGCGATCACACCCCGTGACCACCGTGAGCACCGCGCCCGCCGAGACCCCGGCGAGCTCCGGCAAGCCCCGCGTCCTCGTCCTCTTCGGGGGCCGCTCGAGTGAGCACGCCGTCAGCTGCGTGACCGCCGCCGGCGTCCTCGAGGCGATCGACCGCACCCGCTACGACGTCGTGCCCGTGGGTATCACGCGCTCCGGGCAGTGGTCCCTGGTGTCCGCGGATCCGGCCTCGTGGTCCCTGCGCTCCGATGTCCTGCCCGAGGTCACGGCGACCGAGCACGCCGTGGTCATGGGCTCGGCGGTCGACGGCGGAACGGGCCAGGAACTGCTCATCGCCGCTCCCGGGTCCGTGCCCGAGAGCCTCGGCGGTGTCGACGTCGTCCTGCCGCTCCTGCACGGCCCGTTCGGCGAGGACGGCACCCTGCAGGGCATGCTGGAGATGGCCGACATGCGCTACGTGGGCGCGGGTGTACTGGCCTCCGCCGTCGGCATGGACAAGCACTACATGAAGGTCGTGTTCGAGGCCGCCGGGCTCGACGTCGGCCCGTACGACGTCGTCACCGACCGCCAGTGGCGCACCGACGCCGAGGCCGCCGTGCGTCGCGTCGCGGCGCTCGGGTTCCCGCTGTTCGTGAAGCCGGCCCGCGCCGGCTCGTCCATGGGGATCACGCGGGTGGACGACGTCGACTGCATCCGGGCGGCGATCGAGGCCGCCCGCGTGTTCGACCCGAAGGTGATCGTCGAAGCCGGGATCCACGGGCGCGAGATCGAGGTGGCGGTCCTGCAGGGGCGCGGGCTCGACGCCCCGCGCACCTCGCTGCCCGGTGAGATCGCCATGCAGCCGGGCGACCACGCCTGGTACGACTTCGAGGCGAAGTACGTGGACGGCGCCGCCGCCGAGCTGACCTGCCCGGCGGACCTCCCGGCGGACGTCATCGACCGCGTCCGGCTCCTGGCGGCCGACGCGTTCGACGCGATCGGCGGGGAGGGGCTCTCCCGCGTCGACTTCTTCTACACGGCGGACGGGCGCCTGGTGATCAACGAGATCAACACGATGCCCGGCTTCACGCCCATCAGCATGTACCCGCAGATGTGGGCGAAGTCCGGTCTCGGGTACACCGAGCTGATCGACGAGCTGATCGGGCTGGCGCTCGAGCGGGGTACCGGCCTGCGCTGAGTCTCCGGTCAGGAGGGCCGGTGAGCAGGGCCGGCGGGCGGAACGGCGCGCTGACGCGGCGGTCAGGCCAGCAGGAGCACCCCGAGGAGTGAGCCTCCCGCGAGCAGGACCGTCGAGATGGCACCGACGGCGGCGAAACGTCCTCCGGTCCGCAGCAGGCGGCGGACGTCGATGCCCGCACCGAGCCCGAACATGCCGGCCGCCAGCAGGATCGTGGTGACAGTGCGGCCTGTCTCCAGCACGTGATCCGGCAGGACGCCCAGTGACCGCACCGCCACCATGACCAGGAAGCCCACCACGAAGAGCGGCACCACGGGCGGGCGGGGCGAGCTCCGGGGTGCGGTTCCCGGTCCGGCAGCCGCGCCCCGGGCCACGCTGCGCCGTCGTTCCCCGAGGGATGCCACCGCGGCGACGGGTGCCAGCATCAGCACCCGGCCGAGCTTGACCACCGTCGCGACGGCGAGCGCCGTGACTCCTGCGGTACCCGAGACGGCCACGACCTGCGCCACCTCGTGGACGGCCAGGCCGGCCCACATCCCGAACCGGTCCTCGCTCAGCCTGAGGAGGCCGCCCAGCACGGGGAGGACGACGATCATGAGCGAGCCGTAGAGGGTCACCATCGCGACGGCGCCGGCGGTCTCGTCGTCGTCGGCCTTCACGACGCCCTGGAGACCCGCGATGGCGGAGGCCCCGCAGATCGAGAAGCCGGCGGCCATCAGCGTGGCGCCGGCGCGGGTGAGCCCGAGGCGAAGGCCCAGCTGGAGCGTGAGGACATAGCTCAGTGCCACGCATGCGACGATCAGGCCGAGGACCGGGAGGCCGAGCGCCACGATGTCGGGCAATGCGAGCTGGAGACCCAGCAGGACGACGCCGGCCCGCAGCAGTTTCTTGGTGCCCGCCGTCACGCCGGGCCGGAGAGAAGGGGCATACAGGGAGGAGTTGGCGAGCAGGACACCGAGCACCAGGGCGATCACCAGGGCGCCGAGGACGGACTGTACCGATCCGGCCCAGACGGCGACGGCCACCCCTGCGGCGACCACGGCCAACCCCGGCAGCAGTGACCCGGTCCGTGCCCGCGCGAGGGTGGAGCGGTCGGCGGGAAAGGGCATGGGGCTGCTTTCGGGCTCGGGGGAGGGGACGTTGCTTTCGGACATTGTTCCACGGGGAAGGGAGCAGTATTATTTCCACCCGACTCGGCCTAGCGGCTTCCCGAGGTGCTGCCATGTCCACGTTCCTCTTTGCCACACTCGATGCGGGCGGCAACGTCCCACCGGCGCTCCTCATCGGTCGCGAGTTGATGCGCCAGGGGCACACTGTCCGCTTCCTGGGGCACGCGGAGCAGGCGGAGGCAGTGGAAGCCACCGGTGCGGACTTCACGGCATACCGTTCCATCGCCCCGATGACGCCGACGGTCGAGGTCTCAGCCCTGCGTGACATCATCAACTGGTTCTCCACGATCATGGACCCGGGCATTGCTCGTGACATGGTCAGCGAAGCCCGCCACGATCCGCCGGATCTGCTGGTCATCGACTGCCTGCTGCTCGGCGCCCTCGGGACCGCCGCGAAACAGAAACTCGCCTACGTGTCGCTGGTGCACAGCTTCTATGCCTACTTCGACGGCCCTTTCCGGCGCGACCCGGTCGCGCTACTGGCACGGTTGAAGGGACGGGGGCCGCGACAGGTGACACGACACGCGCTCGCGACGCTCGTCTGCGCGGACCCCGTCCTCGATCCGGCGGCCTCCACTCCTCGTTCGGGCACAGCGGTGTGGGCGGGTGCCGCGGTGGACGTGACCGCGCCGGCGACTCCGCCGGACACACCCCATGTTCTCGTGAGCCTCAGCACCATCGCCTTCCCCGGCCAGCCCGAGGTGCTGCAGCGGATCCTCGACGCCGTCGCGGACCTGCCCGTCGACGTGACAGTGACGACGGGACCGGCCGTCGACCCGGCCCGGCTGTCCGCCCCCGCGAACGTGACCATCCATCGGTACGTCCCGCACACCGAACTGATGCCCCGGTGCTCGGCCGTGGTCGGGCACGGCGGCCACGCCACGACGATGCGGGCCCTCGCCCACGGCCTGCCGATGCTCATCCTGCCCATGCACCCGATGCTCGACCAGCCGATGATCGGGAAGGTGGTCCAGGAGGCGGGCGCCGGCCTGACCCTGAGCCGCAAGTCCTCCGAGGCGCAGGTCGCCGACGCGCTCATGACCGTCCTCAGCACGGACCGCTACGCTGCGGCCGCGGCCCGGATCGGTGAGAGACTCCGGGCCACCGAGGGGGCACGCAAGGGAGCACAGGTGCTCGAGGACGTCGCACGGCGAGCCGCGGTCTAGCCCGCCCGTCGCCGGGAGCCGCCACCACGGAGGGACGAGCTAGAGGATGCTGTCCGTCAGCGCGTCGGGGGTCCCGAACCGGTGCGCCGTGATGCTGATCGCCTGCTCCTGCAGGAACGGCAGCAGCTCGATCCGCCCCGACTCGGTGACGGGCTGCGCGTACACCGCGAGGTCGGGACGCCCGCCGGTCGCCTCGGCGAGGGCCGAGGCCCCGCCGCCGATCAGCCGGACGCGGCGCGCCGTGAGCGACGCCGCCCCGGCCAGCCAGGCGTCGTCGTCCTCGGGGGTGACGCCCTCCGCCTGCGCCAGGACGACGGATCGGAGCGCGACGGGAAGGTCGACGGCACTCGACACCGTCACCGGGGCGCCGGCGGCGCGGGCCGCGAGCAGCACGCGCACGAGGTCGGCGATCGGGGCACCCGCGGCGAGGCGGACCGTCACCGGGTGTGCGAGGTAGCGGAACAGGTTCCGCTCCGCCGCGAGCCCCGAGACGTCCTTCACGCAGCCGAACTCGCTCGTCCATGCTGCCGCATCGGACGCCGCGGCGCGCTCGAGACGGGCGACGTCGGCCGCGGGCAGCCCGGCCGCGCGGGCGGCCGTGAGCAGGGGCTCGACGACGGGCAACGGGCGGTCCTGTGCCTGCGACTGCCTCGGGGCCCACGCGCCGAGGCCCACCAGATAGTTGGGGCCTCCCGCCTTGGTGCCCGCACCGACGGCGGACTTCTTCCAGCCGCCGAAGGGCTGGCGCTGGACGATCGCCCCGGTGATGCCCCGGTTGACGTAGAGGTTGCCGGCCTGCACGCCGTCGATCCAGGTGGCGATCTCCCGGCCGTCGAGGGAGTGGATGCCGGAGGTGAGGCCGTAGTCGATGTCGTTCTGCAGTGCGATGGCCTCCTCGAGCGTGGCCGCGGTCATGATGCCGAGGATCGGGCCGAAGTACTCGGTGAGGTGGTACGTGGACCCGCGCTGCACGCCCGTGCGGACGCCGGGACTCCACAGGCGGCCCGAGTCGTCGAGCTGCCGCGGCTCGATGAACCAGGACTCGCCCGCGCCGAGCGTCGTCAACCCGTCCAGGAGCTTGCCCGCGGCGGGCTCGATGACGGGACCCATCTGCGTGGACGGGTCGGCGGGGTAGCCCACGGACAGGGACGCGACGGCGTCGAGCAGCTGGTTGCGGAAGCGCTGCGACGTGGCCGCGCTGCCCACGAGGATGACCAGGGAGGCCGCGGAGCACTTCTGGCCGGCATGGCCGAAGGCGGACTGCGCCACGTCCCTCGCGGCGAGGTCGAGGTCCGCGCTGGGGGTGACGATGATGGCGTTCTTGCCGGAGGTCTCCGCGAGCAGCGGCAGGTCCGTCCGGAAGGAGCGGAACAGCTCCGCGGTCTCGTACCCGCCGGTGAGGATCACCCGGTCCACGCGGGGATCGGCGAGGAGCTGCCGTCCGAGATCCCCCTCGTCGAGGTGCGCCAGGTGCAGGACCTCGCGCGGCACGCCCGCGGCCCACAGGGCCTCGACCATGACGGAGCCCGAGCGCCGCGCCTGCGGTGCCGGCTTGATGATCACGGAGGACCCGGCGGCGAGGGCCGCCAGGGTGGAGCCTGCGGGGATCGCGACGGGGAAGTTCCACGGCGGTGTCACGACGGTGAGCCGGACGGGGGAGAAGGACGCGCCGTCGACGTCGTCGAGCTCGCGGGCACGCTCGGCGTAGTAGTGGGCGAAGTCCACGGCCTCGGAGATCTCCGGATCGGCCTGGTCGAGCGTCTTGCCGGTCTCGGCGGCCATGACCTCCATGAGATCGGCCCGGCGCGCCTCCAGGGCGTCCCCGGCCCGGTGCAGGACCACGGCGCGCTCGGCCCCGGTCAGCGCGCCCCAGGACGCCGACGCGGCGACGGCGCCCGCGATCGTGTCCTCGAGGTCCTCCCCGCGGGTCAGGGTGCTCGCGGCGGCGACGTCGTTGCCGAGCTCCGAGGTGGCCACCCGGTCGAGGATCGCCCGGCCCCACGCGCGGTTCGCCGGGAGCGAGGGATCGGTGTCTGCGGTGTTGGAGAACCCGGTCCCGGGGTGCGCCGGGGCGGGGACGCTGCGGTCCTGCTGCCGGTTCGGGTTCGGGATGGCCGTGTCGAGCTCCTTCAGGGAGGCCAGGAAACGGTTCTTCTCCCGCTCGAAGAGGGCCTCGTTCTCCGTGAGCTCGAAGACCGCGGACATGAAGTTGTCCTGGCTGGCGCCCTCCTCCAGGCGGCGGATGAGGTACGCGATGGCGACGTCGAACTCGCCCGGGTGCACCACGGGCGTGTAGAGCAGCAGCGAGCCGACGTCGCGCTTCACGGCCTCGGCCTGCCCCTGCGCCATGCCCAGGAGCATCTCGAACTCGATGCCGTGGCGGACGCCGCGCTCGCCGGCGAGCAGCCAGGCGAAGGCGAGGTCGAAGAGGTTGTGGCCGGCGACGCCGATGCGCACGTTGTCGATGCGCCCAGGCTGCAGGGCATAGTTCAGCACGCGCTTGTAGTGCGTGTCCGAGTCCTGCTTCGAGCCCCACGTGGCCAGCGGCCAGTCGTGGAGGGAGGCCTCCACCTGCTCCATCGGGAGGTTGGCCCCCTTGACCACGCGGACCTTGATCCCCGCTCCGCCCCGGGCCCGCCGGGCAGCGGCCCAGTCCTGCAGCCGGATCATCGCGGCCAGGGAGTCGGGGAGGTACGCCTGCAGGACGATGCCCGCCTCGAGGTGCGTGAACTCGGGCCGGTCGAGGATGTCCATGAACACCGCGATCGTGAGGTCGAGGTCCTTGTACTCCTCCATGTCCAGGTTGATGAACTTCGGCGTCCCGGCCTGCGCCGCGATCGTGTACAGGGGGGCGAGCTTCTCGGCGACGTGCCGGACCGCCTCGTCGAAGGCCCAGGCGGGGTGCGGGGCGACCGTCGAGGAGACCTTGATGGAGACGTAGTCGACGTCCGGCCGCTCGAGGAGGCGGACGGTGCCGGCGAGGCGGCGGTCGGCCTCGTGGTCGCCGAGGACGGCCTCGCCCAGCAGGTTGATGTTCAGGCGGATGTCGTCGCGCCTGATCTTCCCGATCGAGCGGCCCAGCCGGGCGTTGGAGGCGTCGATGATGAGGTGCCCCACCATCTCGCGCAGCACGCGGCGGGCGATCGGGATGACGACCTGCGGGAGGACGGGGGCGACGGCGGCGCCCACCTTCACGGCGGAGCGCATGTACCAGGGGAGGAAGGCGGGCACCTTCGGGGCGATGGCCCCAAGGTTCCGGGCCGCGACCGCGAGGTCCTCAGGGCGGATCACGCCGTCGACGAAGCCGACCGTGAACGCCAGTCCGTCCGGGTCCTTGAGGACGCCGGCGAGCTGTTTGGCCGAGGAATCGACCGGGACCTGCGCCGCATCGGTCAGCCACCGCCGCACGAGGGCGACCGCAGCATCCGGCAGCGCTGCCGGGATGTCCGTGGTGCCGCCGGGGCCGGCGGAGAAGGAGGCGGGCTCGACGTCGGCGCTCGGGTCGGCGATCGACGGCTCCGTGGACGCCGGGGTGCCGGCGGTGCCCTCGCGGGGCGGGATCTGGGTTGTCATGGCAACGGCTTTCGGTCGGACGGCTCGCGCCGGGCGCAGGGTGAAGCAGCTACTTCCTCCCCAGTATCGGCCGCACCGTACGATTAGGAAAAGCGATGAATACCGAACGGTATTCGTCAGTAGGCCCGAAGGAATAGGAAGTCGATGCTCGACCTGCGCAGGCTCCGTCTGCTCCGTGAACTGAAGATCCGGGGGACCCTCGCGGATGTCGCTGCGGCCCTGAGCTACAGCCCGTCCTCCGTGTCGCAGCAGCTCGCCCAGCTCGAGAGGGAGGTGGGTGTCCAGCTGCTGCGGAAGACCGGACGCCGCGTGGTCCTCACGCCCCAGGCGGAGGTCCTCGTCGCGCACACCGCGGAGCTGCTGGAGACCCTCGAACGGGCCGAGGCGGACCTCGCCGCCTCGCTGACCACCGTGTCCGGGACGGTCCGCGTCGCGGTGTTCCAGTCGGCCGCGCTCGCGCTGATGCCGGATGCCCTGACCGCCATGACCCTCGACTACCCCGACGTGCGCGTCGAGATGGTGCAGCGCGAGCCGGAGACCGCCCTCTACGAGACGTTCGCCCGGGACTTCGACCTCGTGATCGCGGAGGAGTACCCGGGGCATGCCGCTCCCCGCCACTCCGAACTCGACCACGTGGCGCTGACGCAGGACGCCATCCAGCTCGCCGTGCCCATGGAGGGCCACCGCCATGCCGGCATCTCCTCGGTGGCGGAGGCGGCCGGTGCGGCCTGGGTCATGGAACCCAGGGGAGCGGCGTCGCGGCACTGGGCCGAGCAGGCGTGCCGACGGGCCGGCTTCGAGCCCGACGTCCGCTACGAGACGGCGGACCTGCAGGCGCAGATCCGGCTCATCGAATCAGGTAACGCCGTCGCGCTCATGCCGGAACTGGTCTGGACGGGCCGCGACGTGCCCGTGCAGCTGCTCGATCTCGCCGAGGACCCGCGGCGCTCCATCTTCACCTCCGCGCGGCGAGCGGGTGCCCGCCGTCCCGCCGTCCTCGCCGTCCGCGAGGTCCTCGGCCGCGCCGCCGCCGATGTGCGCCGTCCCTCCTCCCTGCAGCTGGAACAGCAATAAATCGCCGCCACAGCCCGTTGATTCCAGCAGACCTGCTTTTCGCGCCACCACGCTCGGCTCCTAAGGTTGTTCCATGTCCCTGCAGTCCACACACCACGCATCAGCACCCGTCCCGGCGACCGTGGAGAGGGTCGTCGAGACCGTGCTGCCCACGCGGCACGGGACCTTCCGCATGATCGGCTACCGGGACGGCGCGGGCACGGAGCACGTGGCGCTCGCCCAGGGGATCGACGACGGCGCGCACGGCACGGTGGAGGCGCCGCCCCTGGTCCGCGTCCACAGCGAATGCCTCACCGGGGACGCCTTCGGCTCCTGGCGCTGCGACTGCGGGGAACAGCTCGACGCCGCGCTCGCCGTCATCGCCGGGGAAGGGCGCGGCGTCCTGGTCTACGTCCGCGGCCACGAGGGCCGCGGCATCGGACTGCTCGCCAAACTCAAGGCCTACGCCCTGCAGGACCAGGGCGTGGACACCGTGGACGCGAACACCGAGCTGGGACTGCCCGTCGACGCCCGGCGCTACGACCAGGCGGCGGAGATCCTCCAGGACCTCGGCATCCGTGCGGTCCGCCTGCTCTCCGGCAACCCCGCCAAGGAGGAGGCACTGGAGGACCTCGGGATCGACGTCGTCGAGCGCCGCGGCCTCGCCGTGTCCGACCGGTCGGAGAACGCCGGCTACCTCGCGACGAAGCGCGCCCGGATGCGGCACGACACCCCACCATCCGCCGACGCCTGGAGGTCCCTGCTCGACGGCGCCGTCCCCCCGGCGCCCGCGCCGGGCGAGGCGGAGGAACTGACCCACCGGTACGGCTACCTCGCGGCGGCGTCCGGGACGCTCGTCGTCGGACAGCTGCGGCAGAGCCTCGACGGCTTCATCGCCTCACGCTCCGGTGACTCAAGTCTCCACGCGGAACGCGGCGACCACGGACACCTGCAGCGCCTGCGCGCGCTGGTCGACGCCGTCGTCGTCGGAGCGTCGACCGTCCTCACGGAGGACTGCTCGCTGACCGTGCGCGACGTACCCGGCACCAGCCCCGTGCGCGTGGTCCTGGATGCGTCGGCGAAGGTGGCAGCGGAGGCGCGGGTCTTGGCCGACGACGGCGTGCCCACCCTTTGGATCATCGGCACCGACGCCATGGCCCCCGACGGACTGCCGTCCTCCGTGGAGGTGGTGCGGTTGGGCGCGGAGGACTTCGCGCCGCAGCGGATCCTGGGGATCCTGCAGGCGCGCGGACTCGAGAAGGTCCTCATCGAAGGCGGCGGCAACACGGTGTCCCGCTTCCTCGAGGCCGGGCTGCTGGACCGCCTGTACCTCACCACGGCGCCGGTGCTCGTGGGCGACGGCGTCCCCGGCATCCGCTTCACCGGCTCCGACGCGCTCGCCGAGGCACGGACGGCACCCGTGCGGCGCTTCGTCTTCGGCCAGGACATCTGTACGGAGTTCAACTTCGCCGGCGTGCGGTAGGGGACGTCCAACGCTTGGTCCCACTCCCCGGACCGGTCGAGCGGGAGTATTCGAACTTTCCCGGTCGACCGACCCGAGGAGCGGGACCACGTCGGGTCAGGAGTCGCTGAGCCTCTTGCTCTTGCCCTGCAACCGGTCGATGTGCTCGGAGGCCTCGGCCTTGTTGATGTCGGCGGGGATCTCCTCGCCCGCTTCGCGCGCCAGCGTGTCGAGGTAGCTTCGCTGTGCCGCCGTCATCGGCTCGTCGCCGGTGACCCAGTCGGAGGGATCGCGCTCGAAGCCGCCCTCGGGCTCGGATTCCGGACTTCCCAGTGTGTCTGCCATGTGAGTTCCCTTTCGTCGTGAACAGCGTGAACCATCAGTCTACTTAGTGTCTCTGACATCCTCGGGGAGTGTGCGCGACGATCACGTCCACCGGCCCGCCTGGCCCGTCCGCAACGGACAGCTGCATCGGATGTTTGCTTCCCCGGTTTAGTAAGGGTGCTTACGGTAGGGGAGCAAGGACCGCACGCACGGGATCGCCCGCAGACACCAGGAGGAACAGTGACGCAGCCAGCGCAGCAGCAGGAAACACCAGGGACCACCGAGGCTATGGACCCGACGCCGGACCACGGGGAGCAGACCTACCGGGGCTCGGGGCGCCTGACCGGCAAGAAGGCCGTCATCACCGGCGCGGACAGCGGGATCGGCCGTGCCGTCGCCATCGCCTACGCGCGCGAGGGCGCGGATGTTCTGATCAGCTACCTCAACGAGGACGACGACGCCCGCGAGACTGCGCGCTGGGTCGAGGAGGCCGGCCGGAAGGCGGTCCTCTTCCCGGGAGACCTTTCCGACCCGGCGACGTGCCGCGCCGTGATCGACACGGCGGTGCAGGAGTTCGGCAGGGTGGACGTCCTCGTCAGCAACGCCGCCTACCAGATGTCGCATGAGACCATCGAGGAGATTTCGGACGAGGAGTGGGACTATACGCTCGCCACCAACCTCAGCGCGTTCTTCCACCTCACGAAGGCGGTCCTGCCGCACATGAGGCCGGGTGGTTCGATCATCGGCTCGAGTTCCATCAACTCCGATAACCCGGTGCCTACGCTGATGCCCTACTCGGCGACGAAGGCGGGCATCGCCAATATGACGGCAGCCATGGCCCAGCTCCTTGCCGAGCGGGGGATCCGCGCCAACTCGGTCGCCCCGGGCCCCATCTGGACACCGCTCATCCCGGCCACCATGCCCGAGGATCAGGTCGAGACCTTCGGCCAGCAGGTGCCCATGCAGCGCGCGGGTCAGCCTGCAGAGCTCGCCCCGGTGTACGTGATGCTCGCCTCCGACGAGGCCAGCTACGTCTCTGGCGCCCGCATCGCCGTGACCGGCGGCCAACCCATCCTCTGACCCCGTGACCGGGCTCCGTCCGGGTCCGACGACCGCGGGGGGGGCAGTGGTCACCCGCGGAACATCGGCAGGGGAGCGCCGGTGACGCCGGGCTCGACGGCGAACAAGGCGCCGGCCTGCGGCTCCGAGCCCTCGGGGATGTTCTCCTGCGTGGTCGTGATGAACAGTGTTGAGAGGTCCTCCCCGCCGAACGCGCACGCCGTCACGTTGGTGACCGGCAGCGGGATGTGCTCGGCGAGCCGGCCGGAGGCGTCGTACCTGGCGATCGCGCTACCCCCGTACAGAGCCGTCCAGATGCCCCCTTCGGCGTCGATCGCCATGCCGTCCGGCATGCCCAGGGCGGGCTCGACGACGGCGAAGGTGCGCCGGTCGGTGAAGCGGCCGGCGCCGACGTCGTACGCTAGCGCGTCGATGCGGCCCGTCGGGGTGTCGCTGAGGAACGCGGTATCCCCCGAGGGGGAGAAGTGCAGTCCGTTGGACACAGTCAGACCGGTCAGGAGCGTGGAGACCGTGCGGTCGGCGTCGAGCGAGAAGAGGGTCCCCGCGCCGAAGCCGCCCTCCCAACCCATGGACCCGCACAGGAAGCGGCCGGCGGTGTCGCAGCCGCCGTCGTTCATGCGGACCGCGCTGTCGGTGAAGGCGTCGGGACCCTGCTCGATGCTCGAGAAGGAGTCATCGGCGAACACGAAGCCGCGCTCCACACCGATCACGTAGCCACCGGAGGCGCGTCCGCGGAGAACGCCGGCCAGCCGCGGGTGGACGTCGTGCCGGTCGAAGGTCCCGTCCTCGTGGCGGACCAGGACGTCGCCCTCCAGCATGTCGACGAGAAGGAGCTCGCCTCGACGCGGGTCCCAGTACGGGCCCTCTCCGTGGAACGTGCAGACGTCGGAGATTTGCTCGGCTTTCACGGTGCCTCCTGGCAGTCGGTTGATTCGGGGCTGGGGTGCGTCAGCCGTCGGTCGGTGCGGGGGTGGCGTCGGACAGCCCGACGCAGGCGCGCGTCGGGTCGACCCGCGATACGGCGTCGCCGAGCTCCACGAGGACGGTGCTCGACGCCACCTCGTCGGGATCGAACAGGACCTCGACCGCCGGGTCGCGCCCGTAGGTGGTGGCCGTCCACGCCGGGTCCCCTTCGCGAACCACCCAGTCGACGTCGTTCACGGTGACGCAGGGATCGGTGGTGGGCCCCGGAACGTCCACGCCGCACCGCAGCACCACGCGGGACGGGTCACCCCAGGCAGAGGTGGCCTGGCTGTTCGTGTCGCGCTGTTCGTTCTCGGCGACGGTGGGCGGCAGCGCGATCATGACGTCGGCGCACCGGGCGTTCGCGGCGTCCCCGGCCGGGTCCACGTCCACCACTGACGAGCACCCGGTCAACCCTGCCATGAGGGCCATGGCAGGCAGTAGGGAGGTCAGGGCGCGGGGGAGGGCAGGCATGATGCCAGCCTAATCGGTGGTCCTGCGACGCTGCGGCGGGAACAAGTCGAATGCGGGCACGACACGATGGCGGCGGGCCGCGCCGGAAGCAGGGCGGCAGGAGCGGCCGCCAGTAGGATGCAGGAGCCGGCAGCCAGTCTCAGGCTGCTGGTTCCCCCCGCGCACCCGGCGTTGCCCCCAACCCGTGCGTGCGAGATCCCGAGCCGAGGACGAATGACCACGCACCACCGCTTCCCCCCGACCGCTACCGCCCTCAGGACCATGACCGGCACGGTTGCCGTCCTCCTCTCTGCTGCGGTGCTCGCCCCGGTGGCCGCACTGGCCGTCGAATCGGAGCCCTCGTCCGTCCGCCCCGCGGTTGTCGGCCAGCAGCAGCCGCGCGTGGTCGAGCAGCTCCGGCCCGATGCGACCTTCGGCGAACCGGCCCCGCCCATCATCGACCCGTTCGCCGTCTCGGGGACGGACCCGGCCACGGGCTTCGCCATCAACGCCTGGACAGGGTTCCTCGTCCATCCGGGGACCGGCCACCTCATCGAGCCCGGAACCGGCAATCTCGTGTTCGCTGACACCCTCATCTACACGAACTTCCGCTACGACGCGGAGACCCGCGAGGTCGTCGCGATCGGAGACGAGGCACCGGTCCCGGCTCCGACGCCAGCCCCGGGCGTGCCGTCGGCGACGGCATCCCCCTCCGCCGCGCCCGCACCGACGGCGACGGCAACCACTCCCGTCACGGCGGCCCCACCCGCGCCCACGGCCTCGCCCGCCGTGGTCGGCAGTGCCCCGACGCCGGAGACCGCCACGTCGCGCGCCACCCGGTCCGCGACGCCGACCGCGAGCACCACCACGCCGGCCGCCGTCGCCGAGGAGGAGCGTGCCGCTTCGCCGGCGCCGATCGCCTGGATCAGCGCGGGCCTCCTCGCCGCCGCGCTCGCCGTGGTCGCGGTCCTCGCCGTCCGCCGTCGCCGGCACTGATCCGGTAGCACGGATCCGGAGGTGCCGCCGTCCGGGTGGGCGGCGGCACGCCCCGGACGGCGCCGAGCCCGGCGTGGGCGCGGTCGACCGGTAAAGTGCAGGACGTGAAGAATTTATTGGTGACCGGCGGCGCCGGCTTTATCGGGTCCAATTTCGTGCACTACCTGATGGAGCACACGGATGTCTCCGTCACCGTCCTCGACAAGATGACCTACGCGGGCAACGCCGCCTCGCTTCAGGGCCTGCCGGCCGACCGCGTCGAGCTGGTCGTCGGCGACATCGCCGACGCCGCCGTCGTCGACCCCCTGACGGAGCGTGCGGACGCCGTCGTCCACTACGCCGCGGAATCGCACAACGACAACTCGCTGCACGATCCCCGGCCGTTCCTCGACACCAACATCATCGGCACCTACACGCTGCTCGAGGCAGCCCGCCGGTACGGTGCCCGGTTCCACCACATCAGCACTGACGAGGTCTACGGCGACCTCGAGCTGGACGACCCCGGGCGCTTCACCGAGAGCACGCCCTACAACCCGTCGAGCCCCTACTCCTCGACGAAGGCCGGGTCCGACCTCCTCGTGCGCGCGTGGGTCCGCTCCTTCGGCGTGCAGGCGACCATCAGCAACTGCTCCAACAACTACGGGCCCTACCAGCACGTCGAGAAGTTCATCCCCCGTCAGATCACCAACGTGATCGACGGCGTGCGGCCCAAGCTCTACGGCGAGGGACTGAACGTCCGCGACTGGATCCACGCGGACGACCACTCCTCGGCGGTGTGGACCATCCTCGGCCAGGGCGAGATCGGGCAGACCTACCTCATCGGCGCGGACGGGGAGCGCAACAACAAGGACGTCGTCGAACTCATCCTCACCGAGATGGGCCGGCCGGCGGACGCCTACGATCACGTGGTGGACCGGGTGGGACACGACATGCGCTACGCGATAGACTCCACCAGGCTGCGCAGCGAACTCGGCTGGACGCCGGAGTTCGACCACTTCGAGGAGGGCCTGCGCGAGACCATCGCGTGGTACCGCGACAACGAGGACTGGTGGCGACCGCAGAAGTCCGCCACCGAGACCAAGTACGCCGAGCAGGGGCAGTAGCGCCATGGGACCGACCTTCTCCAAGCCGCTCGCCGCCCGTGAGACGCCCATCCCCGGCGTCCTCCTGTTCGATCTCCCCGTGCACGGTGACAACCGGGGCTGGTTCAAGGAGAACTGGCAGCAGGCGAAGATGACCGCCGCGGGACTCGCCGACTTCGGCCCCGTCCAGAACAACATCTCCTTCAACGAGACCGCCGGGACCACGCGCGGCATCCACGCCGAGCCGTGGGACAAGTTCATCTCCGTGGCCACCGGGTGCGTCTTCGGCGCCTGGGTGGACCTGCGCGAGGGGCCGTCCTTCGGTGCCGTGTTCATGGCCGAACTCGATCCCTCGACGGCCATCTTCATCCCGCGCGGCGTGGGTAACGCCTTCCAGACGCTCGAGGACGGCACCGCGTACACGTACCTCGTCAACGACCACTGGTCCGCCGACGCCCAGGACCAGTACGTGTTCCTCAACCTCGCGGACGAGACGGCGGCGATTCCCTGGCCCATCCCGCTGGCCGACGCCGAACTCTCGGACAAGGACCGGAACCACCCGCGCCTGGCCGACGTCACGCCCCTCGCGCCGCGGAAGACGCTCGTCGTCGGGGCGGACGGCCAGCTCGGTAGGGCCCTGCGCGCCGCCCTCGCCGACCACCCGTCAATCGAATTCGCCTCCCGGGGCGAGCTCGACCTGATGGGCGACCTCGACGCCGCCCGCCCGTGGGCGGCGTACGGGACGGTCATCAACGCCGCTGCGTACACAGCCGTCGACGCCGCGGAGACCCCGGAGGGCCGCGCCGCTGCGTGGGCTGTCAACGTGACCGCGGTCGCGGCACTGGCCCGCGTGGCGAGCACGTACCGCCTGACCCTCGTCCACATCTCCAGCGACTACGTCTTCGACGGCACCCGGGACCCCCACACGGAGGAGGAACCCTTCACCCCGCTCGGGGTGTACGGGCAGACAAAGGCCGCCGGTGATGCGATCGTGGCGACGGCGCCCCGGCACTACATCATGCGCACCAGTTGGGTGATCGGCGACGGCGGCAACTTCGTCCGCACGATGGCGGACCTCGCCGGACGGGACATCAAGCCTAATGTGGTCAATGACCAGGTGGGACGCCTGACCTTCACAGAGGACATCACAGCCGCCATCCTGCACCTGCTGGAGGTGGGCGCGCCGTACGGCACCTACAACGTCAGCAACGACGGACAGCCGCAGAGCTGGGCGGACATCGCGGCCGACGTCTACGCCCTGTGCGGCAGGGACCGGGGGGACGTCACGGGCGTGAGCACCGAGGACTACTTCGCCGGCAAGCAGGCCGCACCACGCCCGCTGCAGAGCACACTCGACCTCACCAAGCTGAAGGCCACAGGGTTCGCGCCTGAGCCAGCGGCGGATCGGTTGAGCGCCTATGTGGCCGCACTGGCGACGGCGTGACCCGGGGGCGACGCCTGGTCCCGTCCCGCGACCTGCCACCCCCGGGGGCGCGGCGGACGGAGCCGTCGTCGGTGGCCTGAGTGAGGGCGAGCTCCTCGCCCGCATCTTCCCCCGCCTCCCCGTCCCGGACGCCGTCCTCCTCGGCCCCGGTGACGACGCCGCGCTCCTCGCCGCCCCCGACGGCAGGACCGTGATCAGCATCGACACGCTCGTCGAGGACCACGATTTCCGGCTCCTGCGACCCAGCGGCCACTGCACTACCGGCTACGACGTCGGCTGGAAGTGTGCCGCCCAGAACCTCAGCGACATCAACGCGATGGGGGGCCGTGCAACGTCGCTCGTCGTCAGCCTCACCCTCCCGCCCACCACTCCCGTGGAGTGGGTCGAGGCGCTCGCCGACGGCCTGACCGCGGCGATTCGTGAGCTCGGCGCAACGGGGTGCGGCGTCGTCGGCGGCGACCTCGGGGCCGGGGCGCAGCTCGTCATCACCGCCGCGGTCACCGGGACGCTCGAGGGCCGGGAGCCCGTCCTGCGCTCGGGTGCGGAAGCGGGGGACACCGTCGCGGTCGCCGGCAACCTCGGCCGCGCCGCCGCCGGCCTCGCCCTCCTCGAGGACGGCCGCCCGCTCCAGGATCTCGGTGTATCGGGCGAGGAGCTCGTCGCAGCCCAGCTGCGGCCACGACCACCCCTGGCCGCCGGTCCCGCCGCCGCCGTCGCCGGCGCGTCCGCCATGCTGGACGTCTCCGACGGGCTCATGCGCGATGCCGGACGCATCGCGACGGCGAGCGGCGTGGGGCTCGATCTCGACCCGGCAGCGCTCCAGCAGTACGCAGGCCCGCTGGAGGAGACCGCGGCGCTGCTGGGCATCGATCCGATGGAGTGGGTGCTCGGCGGGGGCGAGGACCACGGACTCCTCGCCACGTTTCCGCCGGGGGTCCTGCTGCCGGCCGGGTTCACTGCGGTAGGCTCGATAGTGCCGGGCGAGCCGCTCGTGACACTGGCGTCGCAGGCCGCAGCTCTCAGGGGATGGGATCACTTTGCACACTAAGGTCACCGCGAACGCGCTCGCGATGAAGCGTTGGTTGAGCAAGGCCGAAGAATCCCTCGGGAACCACAGCGACCGCCTGAACGCGATCAACATCTTCCCGGTGGCAGACGGCGACACCGGCACCAACCTGTACTGCACCGTCCGCACCGCCGCACGCGCCGCGCACGCCACCGACGCCGTCGACCTCGGCGAACTGCTGAGCATCGCGGGCCGCGCCGCCATGGAGGAGGCGCTCGGGAACTCCGGCACCCTCTTCGCCGTCTTCCTCTCCGCGCTCGCCGAACCGCTGCACGGCACCACGCGACTCACCAGCTCGTCGCTCGCGTCAGCGCTGCACCGTGCGGAGATCCGGAGCTGGTCCGCGCTCAGCGACCCCGTGCCGGGCACCATGCTCTCGGTCCTCGAGGCGAGCGCGCGCGGGGCGGCCGAGACCGCCTCCGGGCACGCCGGCGACGACAGCAACCACGCCCTCACTGTCACCCTCCGGGCCTCCGTGCAGTCCGCGCTGCGGGCCGTGGTGGACACGGAGAGCCAGCTCGGCGCGCTGACCGAGGCGAAGGTGGTCGACGCCGGCGGCGTGGGCTTCCTCCTCATCCTCGACGCGCTCCGCGCCGCAGCGCTCGGCGAGGAGCTGCAGGACGAACTCCTCGACGGCCTGCACGGCTACGACATCCAGGCGCCGCACATCCACCGGGGCGGGGACGCCGATGGCGTCGAGGTCATGTGCACTATCAACCTCAGCCCCCTGGACGCCGCCACCCTGCGCCTCCACCTCGACGAGATCGGCGACTCGGTGATCATGAGCGCCGTCACGGAGGTCGAGGAGGGCTACCGCTGGCGCGTCCACGTGCACGTCCCGGACGCGGCACCCGCGCTGGCCCTCATCCACGAGGCGGGAACGCCGGTCAACATCACGGTGACTCAGCTCGCCGTCCCGCCCGTCGGAGTCGAGGCCGGTGAGTCCTGACACGGTGCGGCCCGTGACCGGCACGGAACGGCAGGCGAGCGCGTCCGAGCTCGACGCATCGCTCGGGAAACGCCTCGGCCCGGTGGCGAAGCACCTGGAGAAGTACTTCGGCATCACCACCGTGGGGGAGCTGCTCAACCACTTCCCGCGCACCTACCTCAAGCGCGGCGAACTGACGCCCATCGCGGAGGTCCCCGTGGACGAGGAGGTCACCCTGATCGCCCGCGTGCAGTCCGCCAACTCGCGGCGCATGCACACGCGCAAGGGGACGCTCCTGGAGGTGGTCATCACCGACGACGCCGACGGCAGCCTCGGCGGCATGAACCTCACCTTCTTCAACGGCTTCACCGCAGCCCGGGAGCTCAAGCCCGGTGTGCGGGCCATGTTCTCGGGCAAGGTCACGATCTACCGCGGCCGGCTCTCGCTCACCAACCCGCGCTACTCCCTGCTGGACGAGGGCGACGACGATCCCGCCCGCGCCAAACGCCCCATCCCGGTCTACCCGGCGGTCGAGAAGCTCAGCAGCGAGCAGATCGCCAAGGCCGTGGGCGTGGTCCTCGACACCCTGCGGCTCTCCGACCTCGACGACCCCATCCCGGCGTCGATCGCCCGCCGCGACAAGCTCATGAGCCTCGCCACCGCCTACGAACTCGTGCACCGGCCGCCGCAGATCGAGGACGCCTACCGGGCCCAGCACCGACTCCGCTACCAGGAGGCGTTCGTCCTGCAGGCGGCCCTCGCCCGCCGTCGTGCGCTCGCCGCCCGGGAGGAGGCGACGGCGCGCCCGCCCCAGGCGGGCGGACTGCTCGACCAGTTCGACGCGAGGCTGCCCTTCACCCTGACGCAGGGACAGCACGACGTGGGCCGGACCCTCGCGGAGGACCTCGCGCGGAGCCACCCCATGAACCGGCTGCTGCAGGGTGAGGTGGGCTCGGGCAAGACCCTCGTGGCCCTGCGCGCCATGCTGCAGGTCATCGACGCCGGGGGACAGGCGGCGCTGCTCGCGCCCACCGAGGTGCTCGCCGCCCAGCATCTGCAGTCGATCACCCGGACGCTCGGGCCGCTGGCCGAGGGCGGCATGCTCGGCGGGGCCATGGACGGCACGCGCGTGGTGCTGCTCACCGGGTCCATGTCCACGGCGCAGCGGAAGAGGTCCCTGCTCGACGCCGCCTCGGGGGAGGCCGGGATCGTCATCGGCACCCACGCGCTGCTGTCCGAGAACGTGCAGTTCTTCGACCTGGGCCTGATCGTCGTCGACGAGCAGCACCGCTTCGGCGTGGAACAGCGGGACTCCCTGCGGACCAAGGCCCGCACCTCCCCGCACGTGCTGGTCATGACCGCGACGCCGATCCCGCGGACCGTCGCCATGACGGTCTTCGGCGACCTCGAGACCTCCACGCTCTCCGAGCTGCCGGCCGGTCGGTCGCCGATCACGACGCACGAGGTGGGGCTCACGGAGCACCCGGCGTGGATCGACCGCATCTGGGCGCGCGCCCGGGAGGAGATCGACGCCGGGCGGCAGGTCTACGTGGTGTGCCCGAAGATCGGCGACAACGGCAGGGTCGACGACGACGCCCCCGAGGCGCTCTACGGGGAGCCGGCCGCGGACCGGAAGGCCGGGGGAGCGCAGGAGCTCACCAGCGTCGTCGCGCTCTTCGAATCCCTGGCCGGGATCCCGCAGCTGCAGGGCGTCACGAGCGGCATGCTCCATGGGCGGATGGACCCGCAGGACAAGGCGGACGTCATGACGCGCTTCGCGGACGGCACCGTGCAGCTGCTGATCGCCACCACGGTGATCGAGGTGGGCGTCGACGTCCCCAACGCGACGCTCATGGTCATCATGGACGCGGACCGCTTCGGGATCTCCCAGCTCCACCAGCTGCGCGGGCGCATCGGCCGGGGCGGGCACGCGGGAACCTGCCTGCTCGTCACGAAGCTGGAACCGGAGCACCCGAGCCGGGAGCGGCTGGCGGCCGTCGCGTCCACCACGGACGGCTTCGAGCTCTCCCAGAAGGACCTCGAACTCCGGCGTGAAGGGGACATCCTCGGGGCGTCGCAGTCCGGCGGGCGCTCGGCGCTGCGCTTCCTGAAGATCACCCAGCACGGCAAGGTCATCGAGAAGGCACGCACCGATGCACAGGAGATCGTCGCCGAGGATCCTGACCTGCACGATTCCCCCGGCCTGGCGCTGGCGATCGAGCTGTACCTGAACCCCGAGAAGGAAGCGTTCCTCGAGAAGGGCTGACCTGCCCCCCGCGTCTGAGGAGGTAATCTCTCTTCCATGACGCAGATACGGATCGGAGATGCCGCCCGCTTCCTCGCGGTCAGCGACGACACCGTGCGCCGCTGGATCGACGGCGGCCTCCTCGGCAGCACGAAGGACGCCTCGGGACGGGCCGTAGTGGACGCCCTGGAGCTTGCCGGGCTCGCGCGCCGCAATGCCGTGCTCCCCGGGGACCCCTCGGACATCGGCCGGTCCGCACGCAACCGCTTGGTCGGAATCGTCACGGACATCATTACGGACACCGTCATGGCCCAGGTGGAACTCCAGTGCGGTCAGCACCGCGTGGTGTCCCTCATGAGCAGCGAGGCCGTGCGGGACCTCGGCCTGGAGAAGGGCTCCATCGCCATCGCCGTCGTCAAGGCCACCACGGTCATCATCGAGACCCCGGCGGGCAAGGCGTGACCGGGGTGTACCTGATGCCTGCCCTCCGCCGGACCGCCGCTCTCGCCGGGGCCGCCGTCGTGCTCGCCCTGACCGCGTGCGGCACCGCGGACCCCGACGCCGCCGCGGGCGGTGACGCGGTCGACGGCAGCATCACCGTGTTCGCCGCCGCCTCGCTCACGGACCCCTTCACGGAACTGGCCGGGCAGTTCGAGGAGGCCTACCCGGGGGCCGAGGTCACCCTGAACTTCGCGGGCTCGTCCGATCTCGCCACCCAGATCAGCGAGGGCGCACCGGCCGACGTCTTCGCCTCCGCCGACGCCAGGACCATGGTGAAGGTCGGAGCCCTGCTCGACGGCGACCCCGTGGAAATCGCCACCAACACGCTCCAGCTCGCGGTGCCGCCGGACAACCCGGCGGGGATCACCTCCCTCGTCGACGCTGCGAAGCCCGGCGTCAAGACGGTGGTCTGCGCGCGGCAGGTGCCCTGCGGGGCGGCGGCCGCGAAGCTCGAGGAGGCCGCCGGCGTGGACCTGACGCCCGTCAGCGAGGAATCCTCCGTGACGGATGTGCTGGGGAAGGTCACCTCCGGCGAGGCGGACGCCGGCCTGGTCTATAGGACCGACGTGCGGGCGGCGGGCGACGCCGTGCGCGGCATCGACGTCCCGGAAGCCGCCGGCGCGCCCACCACCTATCCGATCGCGGCCCTCGCCGGCAGCGGTGACGCCGGGACCGCGCGGGAGTTCCTGGAGTTCGCGTCCGGTCCGTTCGGGCAGTCCGTCCTCGGGGCGGCGGGCTTCGGTGCGCCCTGAGGCAGCACCCCTGAACGCCGCACGCCTGCCCCGCTGGGTGGTCGCGGTCGCCGTTCTCGGCAGCCTGTTCGTGGTCCTGCCCGTCGTCGCGATGGCCCTGCGGGTCGACTGGCCGGACTTCGTCCCTCTTATCACGTCGGAGAGCGCGGCGGCGGCCCTGCTGCTGAGCCTGCGGACCTCCCTCACCGCGACGGCGCTCTGCGTCCTGTTCGGCGTTCCCATGGCGCTCGTCCTCGCCCGGACCTCGTTCCGTGGCCAGCGGTTGCTCCGGTCCCTCGTGCTGCTGCCGCTGGTCCTGCCCCCCGTGGTCGGGGGCCTCGCGCTGCTCTACACGTTCGGGCGGCGGGGGCTGCTCGGGAGCAGCCTCAGCGCCCTGGGCATCGAGATCGCCTTCACGACCACCGCCGTCGTCCTGTCGCAGGCCTTCGTCGCGCTGCCGTTCCTGGTGCTCAGCCTCGAGGGCGCCCTGCGGACGGTCGGCACCCGGTACGAGGCCGTGGGCGCCACCCTCGGCGCCGGACGCTGGACCGTGCTGCGGCGTATCACCCTGCCCCTGGTGCTGCCGGCGCTCGTGTCCGGGGCGGTGCTCTCCTTCGCGCGGGCCCTCGGGGAGTTCGGTGCCACGCTGACCTTCGCCGGCAGCCTCCAGGGCACCACGAGGACGCTCCCGCTCGAGGTGTACCTCCAGCGGGAGACCGACCCGGGCGCCGCCGTCGCCCTCTCCTTCATCCTCGTGCTGGTGGCCATCGCCGTCGTCGGTGTGGCCCACCGTGTCCGGCCCCTCGGCGACCTCGCACCGCCGCGGGCGCCGTCCCGGGAGGCGGCCCGCGCATGAGCCTCACCTTCACCGCGACCCTGGCCGAGCGCGGCTTCGACGTGGCCTTCGAGCTCGCCCCGGGGGAGATCCTCGCCGTCCTGGGGCCCAACGGTGCCGGGAAGTCCACGCTGCTCACCCTGCTCGCCGGTCTGCTCGCACCGTCCACAGGGCGGGCGGAGCTGGACGGGACCGTCCTCTTCGACGTCGGCGCCGACCGGCGCACGCTCGTGGAACCTCGCCACCGCGGTGTATCCCTGCTCGCGCAGGAGGCGCTGCTGTTCCCGCACCTCACCGCGCTGGAGAACGTCGCGTTCGGCCCTCGGAGCCGCGGCGTGGACCGGACCGCCGCCCGCGCGACAGCCCTGTCCTGGCTGGACCGCGTCGGCGCCGCGGATCTCGCGGGAAGGCGGCCCGGCCGGCTCTCGGGCGGGCAGGCGCAGCGCGTCGCCGTCGCCCGCGCGCTCGCAGCGGACCCGTCGCTGCTTCTCCTGGACGAACCGCTGTCCGCCCTCGACGTCACCGTGGCCCCGGCCATCCGGACCCTCCTGCGGGATGTCCTGGTGGACCGCTCGGCGATCATCGTGACGCACGACCCCCTCGACGCCTTCCTCCTCGCCGACCGCGTGCTCATCCTCGACGGCGGCAGGGTGGTGGAGTCCGGGGCCACCGCAGCCGTCCTGACGCGGCCCGTCACCTCCTTCGGCGCGCACCTGGCCGGCCTGAACCTCGTGACGGGACTCCGGACCGCGAAGGGCTTCCGGTCGGGGGAGGGGTGGATCGTCCCGTTCGCCGACACGGCGCCGGAGGGGGCGTCCCTCGCGCTCGCCGTCCGGCCGGGCCGGGTCACCGTGTCCCACAGCGCCGCGACCGCGCCGGGAACGGCCTGCATCGCAGCGGAGGTCGACGACGTCGAGCACCGTGGCGACCTCGTCCGCCTGCATGCCGGCGGCATGGCGGCGGACGTGGCCCCGTCCGACGTCGTCGCCCTCGGGATCGTGCCCGGCAGCCGGCTGTTCCTGAGGTTCCGCCATGAGGACGCAAGCATCTACCCGCTGTAGGACCTGCGCGTGCCGGACGGGCGATAGAGTCGACGGCATGACCCGTATCATCGCCGGAGCCGCGGGCGGCTCGACCCTCACCAGCGTCGAGGGGAACGGCACCCGGCCCACGACGGACCGCGTGAAGGAAGCCCTCTTCTCGAGCCTCGAGTCCTACGGGGTGGTGCACGGTGCGCACGTGCTGGACCTCTACGCCGGCTCGGGCTCCCTCGGGGTCGAGAGCGCGAGCCGCGGCGCGGCCACCGTGGACCTCGTCGAATCCGCCGACCGCGCCGCCGCCGTCGCGCAGAAGAACGCCGACCTCGTGAACAGGGTGCTGGGCTGGACTGCGGTGCGCGTGCACCGGTCCAAGGTGGAGACGTACCTCGAACGCGTGGCGCCGGACGTGACGTGGGACCTCGTCCTGATGGATCCGCCGTACACGGTCATGGCGGACGGCGTGCTCGCGGTCCTGGGCGCCCTGGAGTCGCGGCTGGCCGAGGGTGCCGTGGTCGTCGTCGAGCGGTCGTCGCGCTCTCCGGAACCGGACTGGCCCGTATGGCTCGAACGGTTCGCGGACAAGAAGTACGGCGAGACGCGCCTCTGGTTCCTGGAGCCCGCCGTCGACTGACGTGCGGACCCGGCTGGGGCCGGGCTCCGATCACCCTTGGGGTCGGAGCCCGGCCCGAGCTGCGGGGACTAGGCCCGGCGCCTCGTCCTGACCAGCGCCGTCACGCCCGCGGCGAGCCCGAGCAGACCGGCGACCAGTCCGGCCCAGCCGACCGCCGACGTCGAGCCGGTGTCGGTGCCGGCCGCGGCATCGGTGGTCGACCCCGCCTGCTCGGTGTCGACGGCCTCGTCGGTCGCCTCGCTGTCAGCCGTTCCGTGGGAGCCGTGCGCGTCCTCGCCCTCGGCAGCGGCGGTGGTCACGAAGGACGGTGCGGGCTTCTCGGGCTCCTCCTCGCCCTCGACGGTCTCCTGGGTCCACTCCGAGACCTCGCCGTCCGTGTAGGACTGCGTGGTCGGCAGCAGTACGGTGGAGCCTGCCTCCGGGAGGCGGCCCACGGAGATCGAGAACGTCTGGTACTCCTGCTGGGAGATCTCGGCGCCGGCGTCCGCCGTCCACACGACGGACAGGGGCGCCTCGCTCAGGGTGGCGCCGTCGGCGGTGGTGACGGGCTCCGGCAGGGCGCCGGTGACCACCTCGGCCGTCCAGCCCTCGACCGGCTTGACCCGCACCGAGGTGAAGGGCTGCTCGGTGGGAAGCTGCACCTCGAGCTTGTTCGTGCCGGCGGTCTCGGATTCGTTGGGGACGCTGAAGGTGAGCTGCGCGTAGCCGTCCTCCGTGGTGGACGTGGGTGCGACGCTGACGTGGGCGGCCGCGGCGCCGAGGCCGACGGTCATCAGGCCGGCGGTGGCGAGGGCGACGGCGCCGGTGGTGAGGGCGCGGGATGCATGGGAGGAGGTCATGGGACTGCCTTTCGGGGGTGCGCTCCGGCCCGCGGCGGGGAGACGGGGAGCGGCGAGGATCTGGGGAGGGTGGTGCGCAGGACGCGCCGCCGTCGCCCGGGGGTCCGCAGGACGTCCGGGTCAGATCGGCAGCGCGGAGGTGCGCGGCGGCCCGCGCAGCGTCGGCACCGAGGCATGCACCGACAGCGGGGCGACGGGCGCCGGGACGTCCTGGACGGGGCGGCGGCGCGCCGGAGCCGGCGGGGCGAGCGCCGGGCGGACGAACAGCGGACGGAGCCATGCGCGGAGGAGCTCGAGGGCGTGGTCGCTGCGGGACACCGCGACGGCCAGGATCACCGTGGCGAGTGCGTGCAGCAGCAGCATCGCGAGGCCCCCGGAGGCGGCGCCCAGCTGGTCCTGCACGGCCGGCGAGCAGGCGAGCTCGAAGGCCGCGTGGTGGCCGGGCATCGCGGAGGAGCTCCGGCAGACGGCGGGCGCGGCCGTCATGCCGAAGAGGGTGTGCAGGAGCAGCTGCCCGGCGCCCATGGCGAGCAGCGCCGCACGGAAGGAGAGCGCACGCCGGGTGAGCAGCATCACCGGGACCAGGAGGAGCGCGCCGAGCAGCAGGATCACCCCGAGGTGCGGCAGGTGCCCGGCGGCGACGACGTGGGATGCCGCGGACACCGACAGGATGAGCGAGACGAGGGTGATGGCCCGGAGATAGGGGAGGCCGCCGTCGGCCATGCGCGTCTCCTCCCCGTCATGCAGTGCTTCGAATCATCGGTGGAGCTACCGGCGCTCCTGGAACGCCCACCTTCCCGACCAGCGTACCGCCGTCGTCCGCGCCACCCTTGTTCGGGTGCTTCGTGCGGGCGCGGCCTGCGGATGGGCCTTGCGGGAAGGCGCCGACGGGCCGCCGGTCATGACGCGTATCGGTGGCTGCCGTGGAACCGGGGGGCACGGGCGGGGCATACCGGGAGGTCGTCCGGTACCACCAGGGAGCAGGACCCGGGGAAGTCGAAGGCAGCCTGGTCGGCCCGGCCGACGCCCAGGCGGCGGAGCGCGTCGATGCCCTCGGTGTCGATGTGCTGGGCCTTGCTCGTATCGATCACGACGCAGGGCTCCTGCAGGATGCGGAAGCAGCGCCTGACGACCGGCAGGAGTGCCCGGTGGTTCTCCTCCGTGAGGCACCCATGGATCTCCATGTGCGCCAGGCGGAGCTCGAGGTCGAGGTGGATGGTGATGCGCAGTTTGTGGCTCATGGCCAGGTCTCCCAGGGACGGGAAGGGTCCGAGCCAAACTGCTTCAGCCTCTTCAGGCTACGAGGAACGCCGGGACGGTGCAGCGCGGAATTCCCCTTGACAGCCCCGTCCTCCCGTGGCGAGCTAGGTTGGAAGCTGCTCGAAATGCGCGAGGTCCGGGCCCACCAGGACGGCCGCGGGATGGGGTCCGGCGGCACGCAGCGCCCGGGTCCAGGAGGCCGGCCACGCCGCGCGGCGGGCGGCCACGACGACGTTCCCCGCCTGCTCGCCGCCCACCATGGCGGCCTCCGTGAGGACCGCGGTGGCCGGCGCGAGGGAGGAGAGCTGGCGGCTCTGGGCGCGGGCGAAGGCGAGCGGGGGGTCGTCGCCGACATTCACCAGCACCACGCCGTCCTCGGCGGACACCCGCAGCAGATGCGCCGCGAAGTCCGGGCCGGTCAGGTGGGCGGGCGCGTCCGCTCCGGCGAAGATGTCCAGCACGACGACGTCGAAGGCCGCGTCGGGCTGCTCGAGCACCGCGTCTGCGGCGTCTCCGACGACGATCTCGCAGGACGTGCCCTCCGGCAGCGGCATCGCCTCGAGGACGAAGTCGATCAGCTCGGCCTCCAGGTCCACGGCCACCTGCCGGGAGCCGGGCCGGGTGGCGTGGACGTAGCGGACGAGGGTCAGGGCCCCGGCGCCGAGGTGCAGGACCCGCAGGGGAGCACCCGGGGGTGCCGCGAGGTCGATGACGTTGGCGATGCGCTGCAGGTACTCGTAGAAGACCCGGCCGGGATGCAGCATGTCCACATGGGACTGCTGCGCGCCGCCGATGCTGAGGATCAGGGCGCCCTCGATGTAGGCGTCCTCGTCGATCTCCGCGTACGCGCTTGTCCCGGGAAGCCAGCGGGTGGGCACCTCGAATTCCCCGTCCCCCTCTGCGTGCTCCGGTGCCGACCCGCTGCTCACACCCGCTCCCGCAGGGTCGCCAGGCGCCGTGCGCCCTCCTCGATGACCTCGAACTTCTTGCAGAACGCGAAGCGGAGCAGGGACCGGGTCTGCCCGGCGCCCTCGGGGTGGCAGAACATCGCCACGGGGATCGCCGCGACGCCGATCAGGGCGGGCAGGCGGCGCGCGAGGTCCGTGGCGTCCTCGATGCCCAGCGGTGCGGCGTCCACCATGGTGAAGAAGGTGCCCTCCGGCTCGAACACGTCGAAGCCGGCCGCGCGGAGGCCCTCGCCCAGCAGATCGCGCTTCTTCCGCAGGGTGCCCGCGATCGAGGCGAAGAACGCGTCGGGCAGCGCCAGGCCCTGCGCGACCGCGCCCTGGAACGGCGTGCCCGAGGTGTAGGTGAGGAAGGTCTTGACGGTGCGCACCTGGGCCACGAGCTCGGCCGGACCGCTGAGCCAGCCGATCTTCCAGCCCGTCACGGAGAACGTCTTGCCGGCGGAGGAGATGCTCAGGGTGCGTCCGGCCGCCCCGGGCAGGGACGCGATCGGCACGTGCTCCACACCGAAGGTGAGGTGCTCGTACACCTCGTCGGTCACGATGATCGCGTCGTAGCGCTCCGCCAGCCGCACGATCAGCTCCAGGGCGGGGCGGGTGAAGACGCTGCCCGTCGGGTTGTGGGGATTGTTGACGACGACGATCCTCGTGCGCTCGCTGAACGCCGCCTCGAGGCTCGCGGCGTCGGGCTGGAAGTCGGGCGCGCGCAGCGGGGCCGTGGTGTGTGTCGCGCCGGAGAGGCCGATCACGGCGCCGTAGGAGTCGTAGAACGGTTCGAAGGTCAGCACCTCGTCCCCGGGGCCGGCGAACGCGAGGATCGCGGCGGCGATGGACTCGGTGGCACCCGTGCTGACGATCACCTCGGTCCGGGGGTCCACCGTGAGGCCGTAGAAGCGCTCCTGGTGTGCGGCGATCGCGTCGCGCAGCACCGCGAGCCCCTGGCCCGGTGCGTACTGGTTGGCCCCGCCGGCGATGGCGGCCCGCGCCGCGTCCAGGATCTCCCGCGGACCGTCCTCGTCCGGGAAGCCCTGGCCGAGGTTGACCGCGTCATGCTGCTGGGCGAGGGCCGTGACCTCCTCGAAGATGGTGATGCCGAGCCGGCCGTCGTCGCCGAGCAGGTTCGCGCCGCGCGCCGCCCGCATCCACGGCGCCCCGCCGATACCCCGCGGGGAAGGAGTCTGAGCGTCTGTCGTCATCCCACCAGTATCACCGCTCCCACCGCCGGGGGCCCGCCCGGTCCGCCGAGGAACCCGGGACTGGGTACCGTGGGGGGATGAGCCGCGCCGTCTGCCCCGGATCCTTCGACCCCCTCCACAATGGCCACCTCGAGGTCATCAGCCGTGCCGCGCGGCTGTTCGACGAGGTGATCGTCGCGGTCTCGACGAACTACGCGAAGACGTACCGCTTCGCCCTCGAACAGCGCATGGCCTTCTGCGCGGAGAGCCTGGCGCACCTGCCCGGGGTGACGGTGCTCCCGATGGGTGAGGGCCTGCTCGCGGACTTCTGCCGGGAGCACGGGGCCGGCGCCCTCGTGAAGGGGCTGCGGTCCGGCCTCGACTTCGACTACGAGCTCCCCATGGCCACCATGAACCGTCACTTGGCGGATATCGACACCGTGTTCCTGCCGACGGACACCGAGTTCGCGCACGTCTCCTCGACCCTCCTGAAGGAGGTGGCGTCACTCGGCGGGGACGTCACGCCCTTCGTCCCGGACGCGGTGAACAAGCACCTGCGGACGTCCTGATCCCGGCCCGCGGGCCCGGTCCTCAGACGGGGCGGGCGCAGGCCGGCCGCACGACCGACGCCACGAGCGCCGTGCTCTCCTCGACGAACCGCGCGAGCCAGCCGGAGGCTCCGAGCTCGGGCTGCGACCCGGCCATGGTGACGTCCGCCTCGGAGCACTGCCCCAGGTTCGTCGACGCCCGGGTCACGTGGTAGGTCGAGGTGACGACGACGATCTCGTCCCAGCCGTTGTCCCGGGCCAGCGCGGCCACCGCACGCGCCTCACCGCGCGTGGTGAGCGGATCCGGGACGAAGCAGGTGGTCTGGGGGTTCTGCTCGGCGCAGACGGCGTCGGTCACCGCATTGCCCGGCAGCCCGGTGGAGGAGAGGACCAGTTCGTCGGCGACGCCGTCGTCGATCAGCTCCTGGCCGAGCGGAAGCCGTTCCGCTGCCGCCCCGGCGAGGACGACGACGGCGTCGGCTTTGCCCGCCGGGCGGAGCGGGGGATCGTAGAACAGCGTCCAGGCGAGGATCAGCCAAGCCGTCAGGCCCACCGCCAGCAGCACACCCGCCGTGCACAGGACCTGCGGGAGGCGTCGACGCCGTGCAGGGGGCGGGGATTCGGACATCACGGTCCGAGCCTAGACGTCCCGCCCGTTTTGGGCCTGCCCGCCGGATCAGGCTAGGATGGTACGTCGGTCATATGTTCTACAGGAGTCACCATTAAAAGCGATCTCAGTTCGCCTTTGACTTTCAGTGTCAAGGATCTCGGGCGCAGTCCGGGAAGCATGCGGACAATCGAAGAACATGCACCGGTACCCAAGGATTTCGGCGTAGCCCTGATCGGGGTGCAGGAGGGTTCCGACATGGAACTGGATCTGCGCTTCGAATCGGTGCACGAGGGAATCCTGGTATCGGGAACGGCGAACGTCGAAGTAACCGGCGAGTGCGGCCGGTGCCTGGAGCCACTGCGGTTCGACCGCGACGTGGAGATCCAGGAGCTCTTCTTCTACAGCGACTCCGCGTCGCTGTCGGTGGAAGAGGAAGAAGAACAGCACAGGGTGGAGAACGATTCGGTCGATCTGGAACCCGTGTTGAGGGATGCTGTGGTTACGTCACTGCCATTCCAGCCGGTGTGCCGGGAGGATTGCCAGGGTCTCTGCTCCGAATGCGGAGCACGGCTCAATGACGATCCTGACCACCACCATGAAGTTTTGGATCCTCGCTGGTCAGCCCTCGCCGGGCTGACGGGCACCGCCGCCGAGCAGAACGCGGCACCCAAGTCAGAGTCAGACGAGAAGGAAGAGAGTTAGCCGTGGCTGTCCCGAAACGGAAAATGTCCCGCGCGAATACCCGCGCACGCCGGTCCCAGTGGAAGGCAACCGCCCCCAAGCTGGTCAAGACCCTCGAGAACGGCCGCGTCACCTACAGCCTCGCCCACCAGGCCAAGGTTGTCACCGACTCCGCCGGCACCCCGCTGTTCCTCGAGTACAAGGGCCGCAAGGTAGCCGACGTCTGACAACGGACCCGCGCCGCAGGGCAGGCCTCGAGCCTGCCGGCGCCCGTCCGATGCTGGATCGGTTGATGCAGTTGTGAAGAATACGGAAGACCTCACGAAGCGTCTCGGTGTCGATATCGATGCCGGGACGCTTCGTCTTGCCCTCACGCACCGCTCCTACGCCTACGAGAAGGGCGGGATCCCGACGAACGAGCGCCTGGAGTTCCTCGGCGACTCGGTGCTCGGGCTGGCGGTCACCGACGCGCTGTACCGGGACCACCCGGATCTGTCCGAGGGGGACCTCGCCAAGAGGCGCTCAGCCGTCGTCAGCACGAAGGCACTCGCGGGGGTGGCCCGCACCCTGGACCTCGGCAGCTACGTGCTGCTGGGCCAGGGGGAGAAGCTGACGAACGGGCGGGACAAGGCCTCGATCCTGGCGGACACCATGGAGGCCGTCATCGGGGCCGCCTACCTCAGCCACGGCATCGAGACGGCCCGCGCCATGGTCATGCGGCTCATCGGACCGCTGTTGCGCGATGCGGCGGTGCTCGGTGAGGGGACCGACTGGAAGACCCGCATCCAGGAGACCGCGGCCGCCCGGCGGCTCGGGACGATCGACTACCGGGTCGACGGGACGGGACCCGATCACGCCCGGACGTTCACGGCCCGCCTGCTGATCGGTGGCATCGAGTACGGCTCCGGGTGCGGGAACTCCAAGAAGGAAGCCGAGCAGGCGGCCGCGGCCGAGTCCTGGAAGACGCTCGCGGTGCCCCTGGACCCCCTACCGCCCGGCGGCCCCGCCGACAGCACCGGCACCACTGCGGTGCCCGACGGACCCTGAGTGCCTGAACTCCCCGAGGTCGAGGTCGTCCGACGCGGCCTCGCACGCTGGGTGGCGGGCCGCACCATCGGATCCGTGGATGTCCTGGATCCCCGATCCCTCCGGCGGCACGTCGACGGCGTCGAGGACTTCGTGGGCACCCTCGAGGGTGCCCGCGTCAGCGACGTCGTGCGCCGGGGCAAGTTCCTGTGGATGATCCTCGAGGACGCGGCCCGGCCCGGTGATCGCCCGCACGTCGCATTGATGGCGCACCTCGGGATGAGCGGGCAACTCCTCGTCGAGGAACCCGACGCCCCCCTCGAGAAGCACCTGAAGGTCCGCCTCGCGCTCTCCCCGGCGGTCGACGACGACGGCGCCGCCCTGCCGGGCGAGCTGCGGTTCGTCGACCAGCGGATCTTCGGCGGGATGTTCGTCGCGGAGCTGGAGCCGACACCGGACGGCCTGCCCGGCGGGCTCGGCGCCTCCGACCTGCCACTCGTTCCCCACCAGGCCGCGCACATCGCGCGCGATCCCCTCGACCCCGGCTTCTCCACGGATGCCTTCCACGAACGCCTCCGCGGGCGCAGGACGGGCCTGAAACGGGCCCTGCTCGACCAGGGGCTCATCTCCGGGATCGGCAACATCTACGCGGACGAGGCGCTCTGGGCGGCCGGATTCCACTACGCGCGCCCCACGGACACCATGCGCCGGCCCGATACCCGGCGCATCGTCCACGCCGTCACCTCCGTGATGGAACGGGCGCTGGCGGCCGGTGGCACCAGCTTCGACTCCCTGTACGTCAACGTGAACGGTGCATCGGGCTACTTCGCGCGCGATCTGGAGACCTACGGGCGGGAGGGCCGGCCATGCCGCCGCTGCGCGTCCGAGGGGCGGACCACGCTGCTGCGCCGCGAATCGTTCATGAACAGGTCGTCCTACCTGTGCCCGATCTGCCAGCCGCGCCCGCGCAATGCACGGTTCTAATCCGTTAGGCAGAAAAAGGTGATATTCGCCTCGTGATCTAAATGTGACAACAGGGGTTACCAACCGGTACGGTTAGTCTCGCGTCCGATCCACAACGGATGGGCGCCCATCCTCACACTGCCTAACCCTGTCGATGAGGACGGACCGTTCGCACTACACATTCGACAGGGGCGGGGGAACCACTAGCGGACCCGATCACGGGTCCTAGGGGTAAAGACACGCGCAGACCAGCGCTGGGGGCGATGGTCTGTAGCAAGCGTGTCCGGATGTCCCATCCGAACCCGACAGCTAACTTCGCAGGCATTGGGAAAGGCATCAACATGTCCAAGAGCACTTTCGCGCGCCACCGGGCCGTCCCCACGCGCATCAACCCCTTCATCACGGCATCCCGCGCCGTCTCCGCAAGCGCCTCCGTCGCCGGCAAGCCTGCCGCCGCCGTCGCCGTCGCTTCGGGCATCATGTTCGGCGCATCGCTTCCCGCGAACGCCGCAGGCGAGATCAGCACCCAGCCGGCCGCAGCCTCCACTGCTGCCGCAGGCACCCACACCGTGCAGGCCGGCGACACCCTCGGGTCCATCGCGGCGATGCACGGCCTGAGCGTCGACAGCCTGTTCGCCGCCAACGGACTCGGCTCCGCCTCGGTGATCTACCCCGGCCAGTCGATCTCCCTCGGCGGTTCCGCTGCTCCCGCGCAGTACTCCGTGCAGTCGGCATCGATCGTCGCCGTGCCTGCTGCGGCCCCCACTGCAGTGCCCGCCGCGGCGCCTGCCGCTGCTCCGGCAGCGACCCCCGCGGTCAGCTTCCAGTCCACCCCGTCGATCACCCCTGTGGGTAACGGCGGCGTCGTCGGAGCGGCGATGCAGGGTGTCGGCTCGGGCTACGTGTACGGCGGGACCTCCTTCGGTGCCTGGGACTGCTCGGCCTTCGTGCAGTGGGCCTACGCCCAGAACGGCGTCAACCTGCCGCGCACCACCTGGGCCCAGTTCGCTGCCATGACGCCCACCAGCAACCCCCAGCCGGGTGACCTGGTGAGCCAGAACGGTGGCAGCCACGTGGGGATCTACCTCGGCAACGGCCAGATGGTCAGCGCCCTGAACCCCTCGCAGGGCACCGTGGTCCACTCGGTCAACGCCATGTCCGTGGATGGTTACTACACCCGCTAACTGAGCCGCCGGCCGTACGGCCGGCGCCACCAGTGAGACGGTCGGAAGGACGGGATGCATCGCGCATCCCGTCCTTCTGAGTATCCGGTGGGAGCACGTCGTGCACGTGGGGTGGGTGGTCGACGGCGACACCCGCCACACCCGCGCACTCAGGCGGAGAGCCTCAGCGGTAGTACGCCGCCAGGCGCTCGAGCCCTTCATCGACGCTCACGGACGGGCGCCAGTCGAGCACGCTGCGCGTATCCCGCTGGTCGAACCAGTGCGCGGTCGAGAGCTGTTCCGCCAGGAAGCGGGTCATGGGAGGCTCATCCGTCCTGCCGAGCCGCAGCCAGGCCCGCTCGATCACGGATCCCGCGCCGCGAGCCAGTGCTCCCGGGACGGACCAGGCGGGTGGCTCCACGCCGCCGGCGCGGCAGATCCCGCCGAGCAGTTCGGCGATGGGACGGGGCTCGCCGTTGGTGACGACGAGGGCCCGGCCCTGCGCCGCATCCATGCGCCGCAGGCACGCGACGATGGCCGAGGCCGCATTGTCCACGTAGGTCGTGTCGATCAGGGCCGTGCCGCCGTCGAGCAGGGGCAGGCGTCCGTGCCGTGCGCGCTCGATCACGCGTTCCACCAGCTGGGTGTCGCCGGGGCCCCATACGATGTGCGGCCGCACCGCGGCGACGCGGAACGCCGGCGTCGAGCGACCCAGGGCGAGCAGCTCGGCCGCGGCCTTGGTCCGGGCGTAGTCCCCGCGTGCGTGTGCCGGGTCCGCGGGGCCGGCGGGAGCACCGACGAGCGAGGAGCCGGCGTGTGCCACGGACGGCGAGGACACGTGGACGACGTCGGCGACCCCGGCCGTACGGGCGGCGTCCAGCAGGATCCGGGTCCCGTCGATGTTGGTGCGGTCGAACTCGGCGGAAGTCCCGGTGAAGGAGACCTTCGCCGCCAGGTGGATCACGGCGCGGCAGTCCTGGACCGCTGAGGCGACGGCGTCCGGATCGGTGATCGAGCCCAGGACGTCCTGCGCGCCGGACACGGAGGATGGCCGGCGCTGGAGGCACCGGACCTCCTCCCCGGAGGCGACGAGGTGTTCGGCGACGGCGCGCCCCAGCATCCCGCTCGCACCGGTGACGAGGACCGTCACAGGGACCCCGCGCGGGCACCGGAGAGGAACCGGCTGCACCACTGCGCGATGCGCGTGCGGTCGATCTTCGCGTTGTGCCGGATGTCCACCGGGAGGCCGGGAACGGCGACGACCGCGGCGAGGCCGACACCGTGCCTCAGCGCGGCAGCCCGTGCCGCCTCCGCGAGCGGAGCATCCGCCAGGGCCGGGCGCCGTCCTGCGGCGTCCGTCTCGAGGACCGCGACGACGGCCTGGGTGCCGGCGGGTCCGACGCCCACGAGGGCAGCCAGCCGGACGCCGTCGATCGTCTCCAGCGACTGCTCGAGGGCGACGGGCGTCAGGACGCCGGAGGCCGCCGTGATGATGTGGCCGAGCCGGCCCTCGACCCACAGGCGCCCCTCGGCGTCGAAGTGGCCGACGTCACCGGTCCGGTGCCACGGGGGAGTCCGCGCGGACTCGCGCTGCGTCCTCCACAGCCGGAAGTAGCGGTCCTTGACGTGGGGGGCGTCGACGAGGATCTCGCCGGTCCGCCCGGGCGCCGTCGTCGCCTCGCCCGTCGCCGCACCGTCGTCGTCGAGCGGACTGACGGCGACGCGGGCGCCGTGCACGGGGAGGCCGACGCACACCCCGCCGCCGGCGCCGTCGAGCCCGTCCCGCGCGTCAGCCGACGCGCGACGGATGCCCGCGAGGTCGATGTCCGCGACGAGGAGGGATTCCGTCATGCCGTAGGGCGTGTGCAGGGCGGCCGACGGCACGAGGTCCTGGACGGCTTCGAGGAGCGGGACGGGGATCGGCGCTCCGGCCAAGAGCAGCAGGGAGATCCGGCCGAGGGCCGTCCTGCCCTCGTCGGTGAGCGCACCGGCGGTGGCGAGCACGTTGCGCAGGGCGGCCGGTGAGGCGAAGACGACGGTCGCGTCGATCGCGGCCGCGGCGTCGGACAGCGCCTGCGCGGTCAGCGTCCTGGGGGCCGTGACGTCCATGGCCGGGGTGACGGAGGTGGCCCCGAGTGCCGGGCCGAGCAGCGCGAACGGCGCGAAGCCCGCGACGAGCGAGGCACCCTCGCCGAGGCCGAGGGTCGCCGCGACGGCGTCCCGCATGGCGGAGAGCTGCCGGTGCGTGTAGACGACGCCCTTCGCGGGGCCTGTGGAGCCCGAGGTGAAGAGGATGGCGGCGTCGGCGTCGGCGGCGGGCGCCTCCACGGCGGACCGGGCCGGGCGTGCGGCGCGCAGGTCGTTGAGCGAGGCCTCCACGCGCAGTGCCCTGCGCCTGGCCGGGGACAGGGGAGCGGCACTGATGCGCCGTCCGGGCCACCCGAAGGCGCGGGCCGCGACCAGGGCGCGTTCGATGCCGATGACGACGTCGGGCGCCGACCCCTTCACGGCACGGCTGAGTCCACGGGCGCCGAGGCCGGCGTCGGCGACGACGATCACGGCACCGATGCGCAGGCAGGCGTAGATGAGCACGGTCAGGTCCACGCCGGGCGGGACGAGGAGGCTCACGCGGCTGCCGGGACCGTAGCCGAGCGCGGTCAGGCCGGCGGCGACGGCGGCGACGTCGTCGTCGAGCTCCCGCCAGGACAGGGTCCGGGGCGGGCCGGAGGGCTTCATCTCCGCGACGGCGGTCCGTGCGGCGTCCCGCCCGGCGGCCAGGTCGGTGAGCCGCCGGCCGAGCGGGGCGTAGGGCGCATCATCGCGCGGCGGGACGTCAGCGCGGGGCGCGGGGTGCCCGACCGACCGTTCGGCCAGCCACTGCAGGGCCGTCGACGCCGTGTCGGCGTCCTCCTGCACGAGATGGCCCGCATGCTCGAAGCGGTGGACGTCGGCTCGGGGGAGCCGGCGGGCGAGGTCCTCCAGGTAGGGGTCCGAGAAGATCGGGTCGTGCGGTCCCCACATCATGAGCACGGGGACGTCCAGGGTGCGGATGCCCTCGGCCGTCGCGGTCAGGGCCGGGTAGCTGGGATGCGACGGATCCGCGGGGATGTCCGAGACGAAGTGCGCGATGCCCTGGCGGTCGGCGGCGGTGCGGTACGGGTCCCGGAAGGCGCGGCGCACGTCCGGGGCGAGGGCGGGTCGGGCGAGGGCGAGGGTCACGTCGAGGAACGCGCTGGTGGTCCGGGTGCCGAGGCCGTGGACGCCCGGGGCGAGGGCGAGCCTGAGCGGTGCGGGGATGCGACGGTCCGGGTCCTGGTGGATGGCGGTGTTCGTGAGGACGACGCCGGCCAGGTCCTCCCGGTTCCGGTCGGCGTAGCCGAGGCTGACCACGCCGCCCCAGTCGTGCCCCACGGTGACCACGGGACCGGTGAGCCCGACGGCGGCCGCGAAGTCCTCGAGGTCGGTGATGCGGTCGGCCAGCCGCCGGAACACGCCCGTCCGCTCGGAGTAGCCCATGTCGAGCTGGTCCACGGCGACGACGCGCCAGCCCGCGGCGCGGCCGGCCGCCAGGTAGGTCCGCCACAGGTAGGACCAGGTGGGGTTGCCGTGGACGCAGAGCAGTGTTCCCCGGACCGTGCTGTCGGCGAGGTCGGCGCCGTTGTCGAGGTAGTGCCAGCGATGACTGGTGCCGGGGCGGTCCGCCCCGCTGGTCGAGGGCACGTCGATGTACGTCGACCAGGAGGGGTCGACGCCGGGGAGTGCTACCACGCAATCTCCATCATCGACGTGTTCAGTCCGGACCCGACGCCGAGGCACAGGACGCGGTCCCCGGATCTCAGGGACGAGGCTTCCTGGGCGAGGGTCATGGGCAGGGACGCAGGCCCGACGTTGCCCCAGTGCGGGAAGGTGATCGGCACCCGATCGCGCTCGAGGTCGACGGCCTTGATGATCGCGTTGGTATAGGAATTGGAGACCTGGTGGGTGACGTAGCGGTCCATGGAGTCCCACGCCCAGCCGTCCGCCTGCGCCTCGTGCCACGCGGTGACCACGAGGTCCAGGCCGCCTTCGAGCAGGCCCTTGGTGTCGGTGTACATGCCGTCGATCCCGCCGACGCAGAGTTCGTGGTGCTCGGTCCCGGCGCGGGAGACGCCGCCGAGGATCCGGTGCGAGCCCGGGTGCAGATCCGCGGGGCCGAGGACGGCGGCGGCCGCCCCGGAACCGAGCGTGAGGGTCGCGAATTCGCTGAGGAAGTCCTGGCGCGTCGAGTCCTCCCGGTTGAGCCGCCGGAAGGTGGCTTCCTGGGTCTTCTGGGCGTCCTCGCCCGCGACGATCAGCGCGTACTTGATCTGCCCCGAGTCGATCATGTTCGCCGCGAGGGTCATGCCGTTGACGAACCCGAGGCAGGCGTTGGCCAGGTCGAAGTTCATGGCCGAGGAGGGGAGGCCGAGCGAGTGGTGGATCTTCACGGCGACGGACGGCTCGAGGTTGCGCCGCGTCACCGAGGTGTTGATGAGGAGGCCCACCTCGCCCGGCTCGATGCCCGCCTCGGCCATGGCCTTGGCGCCGGCCTCGATGGCGGCGTCGTCGAAGTCGGAGCCGGGGGACCACCACCGGCGTTCGGTGACGCCCGCGACGCGCTCGAGGAGCCGCTTGGAGAGGCGCAGCCTCTTCAGGCTGGGGGCGAGCCGTTCGTCGAACTCTGCGGAACTGACGACTACCGGCGCCTCCACAGTCGTGACGGCGAGCAAGGCCGTGTTGTCATGTCGGAAGGTCGCGTTACCGGTCAAATTTCCTGCCTCGTCAACTGATAGCGCCGGTCTGTGGCCGGGAAGGACCCACGAATGGGTCAGCCTGGACGCCTTCGGATACTGCTGAAACTTTCGTAAGCCTACTTGGTAATACTGCGGCGGTCATTCCGGAGGCGTCCGGGACGGACATCCTGGCTACCTGCTACCGATACCGTCGGTGTACTCCGGTAGATTAGGTAGGTCCTACCCCATCTGGAGAGCCTGCCACCGTGCATCTGAAGAGTCTAACCGTGCGAGGGTTCAAGTCTTTCGCCTCGGCAACCACCTTCGACTTCGAGCCGGGCGTCACCGCCGTCGTCGGCCCCAACGGGTCAGGCAAGTCGAACGTCGTCGACGCGCTGGCGTGGGTCATGGGCGAGCAGGGGGCCAAGACGCTCCGCGGCGGCCGGATGGAGGACGTCATCTTCGCCGGGACGACCGGCCGGGCCCCGCTCGGGCGCGCCCAGGTGTCGCTCACCATCGACAACGCCGACGGCGCCCTGCCCATCGAGTACGCCGAGGTGACGATCTCCCGCACGCTCTTCCGGGCGGGCGGCTCCGAGTACGCCATCAACGGCAGGAGCTGCCGCCTCCTCGACATCCAGGAGCTCCTCTCCGACTCCGGGCTGGGCCGCGAGATGCACGTCATCGTCGGCCAGGGCCAGCTGGACAAGGTGCTGCATGCCACACCCGAGGAACGGCGGGGCTTCATCGAGGAGGCCGCGGGGATCCTCAAGCACCGCCGCCGGCGCGAGAAGACCGTGCGGAAGCTCGACGCGATGGAGACGAACCTCGCACGGCTGTCCGATCTCACGGGGGAGCTGCGCCGCCAGCTCACCCCGCTCGGGAAGCAGGCCGAGGTCGCCCGGCGGGCCCAGCAGGTGCAGTTCGCTGTACGGGACGCGCGGTCGCGCCTGCTCGCCGACGAGCTCGTGGCCCTGCGTGCCGGGTTCCAGCGGGACACCGCGGCCGAGGCCGCCCTGCAGGCGCGCCGCGACGAGATCGGGACGCTGCTCGGCGTCGGCCAGGAGCGGCAGGCGGACCTCGAGCAGGCCGCGGCCGCGTCCGTCCCCGCGCTCGACCGGGCACGCGAGGCCTGGTACGCGCTCTCGAGCGCCCGGGAGAAGCTCGGCGCCCTGGCCACGCGCGCCGAGGACCGCGGACACCTCCTCGGGCAGGCAGTCGAGCCGGACCGGGGGCGCGATCCCGACCACCTCGACCGGCAGGCCGGGCGCGTCCGGGCGGGGGTCGCCGGGCTGGAGGAGGAGGTGGCCTCCCTCCGTCACGCCCTCGAGCAGACCCTCGCGGCCCGTCGCACCGCGGAGGAGGCATCGGCCGCCGAGGATGCGAGGCTCGCGCTCCTCCTGCGGGCCGCCGCGGACCGGCGCGAGGGAGACGCCAGGCTCGCCGGCGCGGTGGGCGCGGCTCGCTCCCGCGTCGAGTCCGCGGTCGCCGAGCTCGGGCGCCTGCGCGCGTCCGTCACCGCGGCCGAGGAACGACGGCGGACCGCCGAGCGCGAGTTCCAGGCGCTCGAGGGCCGGGTCGCGGGGGACGAGGCGGGCGAGGAGGGCCTCGATGCGGAGTACGAGGCGGCGTCGGACGTCCTCTGCTCCCTCACCGAGGACGTGGCAGCGCTCGTGGAGGAGGAGCGTGCCACGGAGCGGGAGCGTGGTGCCCTGGCCGCGCGGCTCGAGGCGCAGCGCGAGGGTCTGCAGCAGCGCGACGGCTCCGCGGCCCTCCTCGCCGCCGGGCTCGACGGCGTGCTGGAGCCGCTCGCCCAGCTCCTGCACGTGGTGCCGGGCTTCGAGAAGGCAGTCGTCGCGGCGCTCGCCGGTTCCGCCGACGCCGTCGCCGTCGGGAGCATCGCGGCGGCGGAGCGAGCGGTGGAGCTCATGAAGCGCGACGACGCCGGCCAGGTCTCGCTCGTCGTCGCCTCCGGACCCGGTGCGGCCACCCGGCCGGACAAGGCGGGCGCGGGACCGGGACCCGGCTCCGCCGTCGTCCCCGCGCTCGCCCTCGTGACCGCCCCGCCCGCGCTGCAGCCGGCCGTGGCCGCGCTGCTCGACGGCGTGGTGGTGGTCGCGGATCTCGGGGCGGCGCGTCGTGCCGTCGAGGACGGCACCGCCCGGACGGCGGTCACCCACGACGGCGACGTCCTGTCCCGCCACACGGCCCGCGGGGGCACCCCGGGTGCGGCGGGATACCTCGAACGGCGGGCCGCCGTCGAGGACACGGAGGAGAAGCTGGCCCGGACCTCCACCGCCGCCGACCGGCTCCGGTTCCGCCTGACCGCGGCGCGGACCCGCCGGCAGGAAGCGCAGCACCGCGTCGACGCCGCGCTCGAGCGCCTGCACGAGTCCGACGCGCGGATGGCCGCGGTCGCCGAGAAGCTCGGCCGGCTGCACGGCGAGCTCCGGTCCGCGGGCGGGGAGGCCGAGCGGCTGGCCGTCCTCGTGCGTGCGGCCGAGGCCAATCTCGCGCAGGAGGAGGCACGGCTGCGGGAGGCCGCCGAGCGGCTGTCGGACCTCCAGGAGCAGCCCGTGGAGGCCGAGCCCTCGAGCGAGCACCGCGACGCCCTGCGGCGCGCCGCGGCGGATGCCCGCCAGGCCGAGCTCGAGGCCCGCCTCGCGCTGCGCAGCCGGGAGGAACAGCTCGCCGCGCTCGGGAACCGGGCCGCATCGCTCGAACGCGCGGCGCAGTCCGAACGCCGCGCACGGGAGGAGGCGGCGGAGAAGGCGAGGATCCGTGAGGTCCGGGCCGTCCGGGCCGTGGCGGTCGCCGCGGCGGCGCGGCGGGCGGAGCAGCGCGCGGCGCGGTCCGTGGCCGTTGCGGCGGACCAGCGTGACGCCGCCGAGCGGCTGCGCGCGCAGCAGGATGCCGACCTCCAGGAGGTGCGGGGGTCCAACGCAGCCCTCGGCGTCGAACTGGCACGGCTCACGGACTCGGTGCACCGGGACGAGCTCGCCCGCGCCCAGCAGCGCCTGAGGATCGAGGCGCTCGAGAACCGCTCCATCGAGGAGCTCGGCCTCACCCCGGACCACCTCGTGGACGAGTTCGGGCCGCACCTGCCCGTACCGGGGGACGCGGCGACGGAGGACAAGTGGGCCGCGCTGCGCGCACCGGTCGACGACGACGGCAACCCCGTGCCGCAGGGCGTCCCGTTCGTGCGCCAGGAGCAGGAGAAGAGGCTGAAGCGGGCCGAACGGGATCTCGCCGCGCTCGGCAGGGTGAACCCCCTCGCCCTCGAGGAGTTCGCGGCGCTCGAGGAGCGGCACCAGTTCCTGAGCACCCAGCTCGCCGACCTCAGGGCGACCCGGAAGGACCTGCTGGACATCATCCGGGAGGTCGACGAGCGCGTGGAGCAGGTCTTCACGGCTGCCTACCTGGACACCGCCGAACAGTTCGAGCGCGTCTTCGCCACCCTGTTCCCGGGCGGCGAGGGCCGGCTGGTGCTCACGGACCCGGCGGACATGCTCGCCACCGGCATCGAGGTCGAGGCCCGCCCTGCCGGCAAGAAGATCAAGCGGCTGTCGCTGCTCTCGGGCGGCGAACGGTCGCTGACCGCCGTCGCGCTGCTCGTCGCGATCTTCAAGGCCCGGCCCTCCCCGTTCTACGTCATGGACGAGGTGGAGGCCGCCCTCGACGACACCAACCTCGGGCGGCTGATCACGATCTTCCAGGAGCTGCGGGAGTCGAGCCAGCTGATCATCATCACCCACCAGAAACGCACGATGGAGGTCGCCGACGCCCTCTACGGCGTGACGATGCGCGGCGACGGCGTGTCCACGGTCATCAGCCAGCGCATCGGCGTCGCGAGGCAGGACGCCCTCGGCTAGGACCCCGGGGTGCCCTGCTCCTCCGCGGACGGGCCGGCGCGGCGGGCGCCCGGGTCGTCGCCGGCGGGCCCGTCCGGTGCCGTGCGCTCCGTCCGCGGGAGCGTCTCCCGGGACAGCATCCACACCCCGGCGGCGAGGGCGGTCAGGACCCCGGTCACGGTGAAGGCGAGGGCGAAGGAGCCGAAGGCGAGCTGGTCGATGATGAGGCCGGCGAGGATCGGGCCGAGGATCGCGCCGAAGTCGGAGCTCATCTGGAAGGTCGCGAGGACCCTGCCGCCGCTGCGGTCGTTGCCGACGACGTCCGCCACCGCCGCCTGCTGCGCGGGATTGAGGATGCCCGTGCCGAGGCCCGCGACGACGCACAGGGCGAGGAAGACGACCACGTTCCCGGAGAAGCCGAGCGCGATCATCGCGGCCCCGTTCACGAGGAGGCCCGTGATCACGAGCGGCCGCCGGCCCAGCGAGTCGGCGAGCCCGCCGGACACCGTGAGGGCGAGCGCCGTCCCCGCGGCGAAGAAGGCCAGGGAGATGCCGGCGATCTCCGTGCCCGCTCCGAGGACCGCATCCGCGAAGAGCGGCACGAGCGCCATGCGGACGCCGAAGGAGGACCAGCCGTTCGCGAAGCTGGACGCGAGCGCCGCGCGGTACCCGGAGTCCGTGACCGCCTCACGCACCGTCAGGGCCGGCTTTCCGCGCGCCGCCGTGCGGTCCGAGAGCGAGGTGTCCTTCAGCTGGAAGAAGACGACGGCGGAGGCGACCAGCAGGGCCGCCGCGTAGACCAGGAACGGCACCCGCAGGCCGAAGCGGGCGAGCAGGCCGCCCACGATCGGACCGCCGATGCTCCCCAGCAGGAACGCTGTGGCATACGCGCCGGAGACACGGCCGCGGATGGCCGGCGGGGCGAGCCGCACGATCAGGCCCATCGCGGAGACCGTGAACATCGTGGAGCCGATACCGCCGAGGGCGCGGAAGACGAGGAGCTGCCAGTAGTCAGCAGCGAAGGCACAGGCGGCGGTGGACAGCGCCACGATGAGCAGCCCCACGATATAGACGGGCCGTTCGCCGAGCCGCTCCACGAGCCGGCCCCCCGCGGGTGCGAAGACGAGGCGCGTGAACGCGAAGGCGCTCACGATCACCGCCGACGCCGTGACGCCGACGTCGAAACTCTGCGCGAACTGCGGCAGGATCGGCGCCACGAGGCCGAACCCGATCGCGATGACGAACGCGGCCGCGATGAGGACCCTGATCTCCCGCGGGATCCGCTGCCGCTCCCCGACGGGTGCGGTACCGTCCCCGGTCCGGTGTCCCGGACGGGGGATGCGGAAGGGGGAGCGCTTGGGTACGCGAGGGAATCCGGCCATGGTCCTCGCATTCTGTCACCGCCCCGGCGCCGGGGTTCAATCCGTGCGCGCAGGGCCGTGTGAGAAGGTGGATCAGTGAACGACATCCTCCTGCCTGTCATCTTCGTCATCCTCGCGATCGCCGTGCTCGGCTCGCTCGCCGTCGTCCTCGTGCGCGGCAGACGGACCCCTCCCGGCCTGTACTCCTCGCCCCGGGACCCCGATGACCAGGTGGAGGGCGGGGCGCACGGCGCCACGTCCACGGACGTCCTGGAACGGCCCGACGGACTCCCGACGGACGTGCTCGTCCCGAACGACCTCAGCGGCCTGGAGGAAGCGCCGGCCCCGAGCCTGGACACCGTCGACCCGGTGCAGGGGCGGCTCGCACGGCTGCGTGCCCGCCTGGTGCGGTCCAACAACGCCCTCGGCAAGGGCCTCCTCGCCCTCCTGTCCCGGGACAGGATCGACGAGGACGTCTGGGACGAGGTGGAGGAGACCCTCCTCATGGCGGACCTCGGCACCGAGCCCACCATGGAACTCGTGGACGCGCTGCGTGAGCGCGTCAAGGTGGCGGGCAGCCGCAGCCCGGCCGAGGTCAAGGACATGCTCCGCGAGGAACTCGTGAAGCTCGTCGACCCCACCATGGACCGGTCCCTGGCGACCCACCGCCACGCGGACCGCCCCGCCATCGTCATGGTGGTCGGCGTCAACGGAGTAGGCAAGACCACCACCGTCGGCAAGCTCGCCCGCGTCCTCGTCGCCGACGACAAGGACGTGCTCCTCGGCGCCGCGGACACGTTCCGTGCGGCCGCCGCCGAGCAGCTGGCCACCTGGGGCGCGCGCGTCGGCGTGCCGACGGTCAAGTCCGACGTCGACGGCGCCGATCCCGCGTCCGTCGCCTTCGAGGCGGTCAAGACCGGCATCGAGCAGGAGGTCGACGTCGTCCTCATCGACACCGCCGGGCGCCTGCAGAACAAGGTGGGCCTCATGGACGAGCTCGGCAAGGTCAAGCGCGTGATCGAGAAGCAGGGCACCGTCGACGAGGTGCTCCTCGTCCTGGACGCCACGACCGGCCAGAACGGGCTCAGCCAGGCCCGCGTGTTCGCGGAGGTCGTGAACATCAGCGGCATCGTGCTCACCAAGCTGGACGGGACCGCCAAGGGCGGCATCGTCGTGGCGATCCAGCGCAGCCTCGGCGTTCCCGTGAAGCTGATCGGTCTGGGCGAGGGTGCGGACGATCTCGCGCCGTTCGACGCCGAGGGGTTCGTCGACGCCCTCCTCAGCTAGAGCGGAGCGGGCTGCGACCTGCCCCGCGTCAAGGCCCGGGGAGCCGGGAAACCTGCAGGAAACACGATCGACACGGGGTCTTTACTCCAGCGCTCGCCCTGTAACCTGCGCGCAACGCGATGCCCCCGGGATCGAAACACGTCCATCGCATTCTGGAGGAGCGGGAAGTCCCCGCCCCTTTGGAAGGATCGTGTTTGATGGATCTGACAGCAGGCCACGTCTGGGTGATGATCTCAGCCGCCCTCGTACTACTCATGACCCCCGGGCTCGCCTTCTTCTACGGCGGCATGACCCGCGCCAAGGCCGCACTGAACATGATGATGATGAGCTTCATCGCCGTCGGACTCGTCGGGATCGTGTGGGTCCTCTGGGGCTACTCGATGACCGGCGGCGACGGCGTCGCCCAGCTCTTCGGTAACCCGTTCGCCTCGTTCGGCATGAGCGGACTCATCGGCACCGAGGACCTCATCGGCGCCGGCTACGGCGCGACGTTCGCCATCATCACCGTGGCCCTGATCAGCGGTGCCATCGCCGACCGCGCGAAGTTCGGTGCCTGGGTGATCTTCGTCCCCATCTGGGTGACCCTCGTCTACTGCCCGCTCGCGTTCATGGTGTGGGGCGGGGGTCTCCTGAGCGCCGACGGCGCCGTCGGAGGCGCGGTCGGCGAGGCTGTCGACTTCGCCGGCGGCACCGTGGTGCACATCAGCGCCGGCGTGGCGGCCCTCGTGCTCGCCGTAATCCTCGGCAAGCGCCAGGGATTCGGCAAGGACCCGGCGCAGCGCCCGCACAACATCCCGTTCGTGATGCTCGGAGCCGCACTCCTGTGGTTCGGCTGGTTCGGCTTCAACGGCGGCGCGGCCGGATCGGCCGAGGAAGCGGGGCTGATCTGGATCAACACCATGGCAGCCCCTGCTGCCGCGATGGTCGGCTGGCTCATGACCGAGCGCATCCGTGACGGACGCCCGACCTCGCTCGGCGCCGCGTCCGGCATCGTGGCCGGACTCGTGGCCATCACCCCGGCCTGCGCGAACGTCAGCCCCGTCGGCGCCATCTGCCTCGGCATCGTCTCCGGCGCGGTCTGCGCGCTCGCCGTCGGCATCAAGTACCGGCTCGGGTTCGACGACTCGCTCGACGTCGTCGCCGTCCACCTCGTCGCCGGCATCGTCGGCACCCTGTCCCTCGGGTTCATCATGCTGCCCGTCGAGGGTGAGGGCGGCGGCCTCTTCTACGGCGGCGGCGCCGGCCAGCTGGTCGCGCAGATCGTCGCCGCGGCCATCGCGATCGCCCTCTCCGCGATCATGACCGCGATCATCGGCCTCGCCATCCACAAGACCATCGGCTTCCGGATCAGTTCGGACGACGAGGTGTCCGGCGTCGACCTCACCGAGCACGCGGAGACCGCCTACGAATTCGGCGGGCTCGGTGTCGGTGGATCCTTCCACCCGTTCGCCGACCAGGTGGTCAGCCAGCAGGGCGCCAAGCACAGCAGCAAGCAGAACTCCGCACAGCAGGACGTCACGGAAGGCGCGCATTCATGAAACTCGTCACAGCAATCGTCCGGCCCGACAAGCTCGACGGCGTCCGGGGGGCCCTGGAGAACTACGGCGTGCAGGGCCTCACGGTGAGCCAGGCGAGCGGTTACGGCCGCCAGCGCGGTCACACCGAGGTCTACCGCGGGGCGGAGTACACGGTGGACCTCCTGCAGAAGGCGCGCGTCGAGGTCCTGGTCGCCGATGCGTGGGTGACCGACATCGTCGACGTCCTGGTCTCCACGGCCAACACCGGCCGCGCGGGGGACGGCAAGGTGTGGGTCATCCCCGTCGAGGAGGCCGTGCGCGTCCGCACCGGCGAACGGGGGGAAGCCGCCCTGTAGGGCAGGCCCCGCCGCACGAAGAGCGCAGGACGCACCTTCTCAGAACGCCCGACCGGGCAATCCGGCCGGGCGTTCTGCGTCCGCGCGCTCTTGCCGTCACCGGGCATCGGGCATATCCTTGGACAACCTTCTCATTGATCAACGAATACATTGATTAATGGGACAGTGATCAATGAGGAAGTGCAACTTCAGAAGAGGACCCCGTGACCGACGACGAGCACCTCGACATCGCCTTCCTGGCACTTGCCGATCCCGTCCGCCGCCGCATCATCGCCCGGCTCAGCCGGGGCCCGGCCACGGTCAACGAACTGGCGGAACCCTTCGCGATCACCAAGCAGGCGGTCTCGAAGCACATCCAGGTCCTCGAGCAGGCGGGGCTCGTCACGCGCACGCGCGACGCCCAGCGCCGGCCCGTCCACCTGAACCCCGCACGGCTGGAGGCGCTCACCGCCTGGATCGACCAGTACCGGCTGATCCACGAGGAGCAGTTCCGCAGCCTCGACGCCGTGCTATCCACCCAGGCCGCGGCACGCGGCCCGCAGGCAAAGGACTCGACATGAGCAACGCCCTGACACTCACCGTCCCGGAGGGCCTCCCCTTCATCGACCTCGACCGCGAGTTCGACCATCCCGTGGCGGAGGTGTTCCGCGCCCACAAGGAGCCCGACCTCGTTGCACAGTGGCTGGGCCCGCGGCGTCTCCGCCTCGGCATCGACCAGTACGACTTCCGGACCGGCGGCAGCTACCGCTACACCCACACCGGTCCGGACGGCGTCGACCACGTGTTCAGCGGTGTCTTCCACACCGTCCGGGAGAACGATTTCGCGATCCAGACCTTCGAGTACGACGGCTACCCGGACGTCGTCAGCATCGAATTCCTGACCTTCCAGGACGTGGGTGGCGGCAGGACCCGGCTGACCGCTCATGCCGTCTACCCGAGCATGGAGGCCCGCGACGGCATGGTGCAGTCGGGGATGGAGGGCGGTCTGTCCGAAGCGTACGAGCAGCTCGACGAGTTGCTGCGTCGCGCGACGGTCTGAGCGGGCGGGCCTCGTGCGGCCCTACTCCTTCCGGCCGTGCGAGGACGGCCACCCCTCCGGCCCGTCCGAACCCGCCCGGTACTCCTCGAGGGGCACGCGGCCCTCCGACCACGCCTTCAGGACCGGCTCCACGATGCGCCAGCAGTCCTCTGCGGTGTCGCCGCGGACCGAGAGCGTCGGATCGCCGGCGAGGACACCTTCGATCACCTCACCGTAGGGGAGCAGGTCCGTCTCGTTGAGGTCGGCGCTGAGGGTCGCCCGGTCGAGGGAGAAGATGTCCCCGGGCCCGTTGACGTCGATCTCGAGCTGCAGCGTGTCGGGGCCGAACCCGATGCGCAGCTTCGTCGGCGCGTCCTGGCCCGTGAACCCGACGGGCAGGTGGCTCACCGGACGGAAGGTGATCACGGCCTCCTTGCGCTTGACGCCGAGCGCCTTGCCGGAGCGGAGGACGAACGGTACGCCGGACCAGCGCTCGTTGTTGATGGACACGGTGATCTCCGCGAGAGTCTCCGTGCCTTTCTCCGGGTCGACGCCGGGCTCGGCGGCGTAGTCGGGGACCTCCCGGTCGCCGATCGTGCCCGCCGCGTAGCGTGCCCGCCGGCTGCTGCCCGGGCTGTCCAGGTCCACCGTGCTGGCCCGGAGGACGGAGCCGATGTGGTCGCGGAGGTCCCTCTCGTGCAGGGTGGACGGCGCGTTCAGGGCCAGGAGCGCCATGACGTGCAGCAGGTGGCTCTGGATCATGTCGCGGAGCGCGCCCGCGCCGTCGTAGTACCGGGCCCGGTTCTCGAGCGCGAGGTCCTCGTCGAAGATCACCTCGACCTTCTCGATGTGCAGGTTGTTCCAGACCGGCTCCAGGATGCGGTTGGCGAACCGCAGGCCGAGGATGTTGAACACCGTCGCCTTGCCGAGGAAATGATCCACACGGTGGATGTTCTGCTCGGGCACCAGCTTCGAGAGCTTCTCGTTGAGGCGGTGCGCACTGGCCTGGTCCGTGCCGAAGGGCTTCTCCATCACGAGACGGGTGCTCGTCGGCAGGGAGCCCGGCCCGAGCGCGCTGCAGGCGAGCTGGCTGACGGCCGGGGGCAGCGCGAAGTAGATGGCCACGGGACCCTCGAGGCCCTGCACCAGGTCGGCCAGCCCGTCCTTCGTGACATCGAGGAGGTGGTACCGGCTGTCGTCGCGCACCTGCTGCAGCGACGCCCGTCCGGCGTCGTCCGCCTTCTCGCGGGCGACGGCGAAGGAGCTGTCCAGCCGCTCACGCCACTGCTCGTCGGTCCAGTCGTCGGAACCCGCGCCCACGAGCTTCAGGCCGTCGGCGCGTCCGAGGCGGATGAGCCGTGCGAGTCCCGGCAGGAGCAGGCGCCCGGTCAGGTCGCCGGAGGCGCCGAGGATCAGGAGCGTCCTGACGCGGGTGTCGGCGTCGGCGGGAATGGTGTCGTGCTCTGCGAGCGAGGAAGTATCCACCTCCTCACCTTGCCACTTCTGCCCCCGGGTGTCCTGTGCCGGCGGGGTGCGTCGTGGTTTGCGCGCGGCGGTCCGGCGGGGCAGGAGGCGTCGGAGGGCGGGACGCCGAGCTCCCGAGCGCCCCCAGTTGATACCCTTGGGAGTTGAGTCTCCAAAGTCCCCGATGAAAGTAGTGCACGGCACGTGTTCAATTCACTCTCCGACCGGCTGACTGCGACCTTCAAGAATCTCCGCGGCAAGGGCCGCCTCACCGAGGCGGACATCGATGCCACGGTGCGCGAGATCCGGCGCGCCCTGCTCGACGCCGACGTCGCCGTTCCCGTGGTGCGCGCCTTCACGGCCGCCGTCAAGGAACGCGCCCTCGGCCTCGAGGTCTCGCAGGCCCTGAACCCGGGCCAGCAGATCGTCAAGATCGTCAACGAGGAGCTCGTCGGGATCCTCGGCGGCGAGACCCGGCGCATCCGGCTCGCGAAGAACCCGCCCACCGTGATCATGCTGGCGGGCCTCCAGGGCGCGGGAAAGACCACGCTCGCGGGCAAGCTGTCCAAGTGGCTCAAGGGCCAGGGCCACAGTCCGCTGCTCGTCGCCTGCGACCTCCAGCGCCCCAACGCCGTCCGCCAGCTCCAGGTCAACGGCGAGCGGGCGGGCGTGCCCGTCTACGCGCCGCACCCCGGCGTCAGCTCCGAGTTCGAGGCCGCCACCGGCGACCCGGTCGCGGTCGCCCGCCAGGGTGTCGCCGAGGCACGGGCCCGCCTGCACGACGTCGTCATCGTCGACACCGCCGGTCGCCTCGGCGTGGACGCCGAGCTCATGCAGCAGGCGGCCGACATCCGGGCGGCGATCAGCCCCGACGAGGTGCTGTTCGTCATCGACGCGATGATCGGCCAGGATGCCGTGAACACCGCGCTGGCCTTCAACGAGGGCGTGGACTTCACCGGCGTCGTCCTGACCAAGCTCGACGGCGACGCCCGCGGCGGCGCCGCCCTCTCGGTCGCGTCCGTCACCGGCAAGCCGGTCATGTTCGCCTCCACGGGTGAAGGGCTCGGCGACTTCGAGCTGTTCCACCCCGACCGCATGGCCTCCCGCATCCTCGACATGGGTGACGTCCTCACCCTCATCGAGCAGGCCGAGCAGTCCTGGGACAAGGACGAAGCCGCCCGGATGGCGAAGAAGTTCGCCGACCAGGAGGACTTCACCCTCGACGACTTCCTCGCGCAGATGCAGCAGATCCGCAACATGGGCTCCATGAAGAAGATGCTCATGATGATGCCGGGCGCCGCCAACATGCGGGAGCAGCTGGAGAACTTCGACGAGCGCGAGATCGACCGCGTGGAGGCCATCGTCCGCTCGATGACCCCGCACGAGCGCGTCGCCCCGAAGATCATCAACGGCTCCCGCCGCGCGAGGATCGCCCGCGGTTCCGGCGTGCACGTCTCCGAGGTCAACGGCCTCCTGGAGCGCTTCACGCAGGCACAGAAGATGATGAAGAAGATGGCTTCGGGCGGGGGCATCCCGGGCATGCCGGGCATGGCCGGTCCGGGAGGCTTCGGTGGCCCGCGCAAGACCAAGGCAGCCGCCGCCAAGGGCAAGAAGAAGCCGCGCTCGGGCAACCCCGCGAAGGCCGCGCAGGAGCTGCAGGAAGCGGAAGCGCGGCGCGCCGCCGCACGCACGGCCACGCCCACCGGTGCCGCCTTCGGCGGCCAGCAGGACTTCGACCCGTCGGCGATGAACCTCCCCAAGGGCTTCGAGAAGTTCCTCGGGAAGTAGCGCGCGCGTGCCCTGCGAGGATCCGACCCGCCGAGGCCCTCACTGATGGGTGTCGGGCTGTGATGGGCGCCGAGCGCGTGGTGTTCGTGCACGGCAGCGGTCCCTTCGGTGCCGCGGCGTGGCCCCGGCAGCACGGCCTGTCCATCGACTTCGACTGCCTGTACGTCCGCCGGCACGGGTTCTCGGCCACCGAGGAGCCCGCCGCCACCGATCATGACCGGGACCAGGAGATCGTCGCCGACGCCCTGGGCGGTGGGGGACACGTCGTCGCCCATGCCCAGGGCGCCGTGGCGGCCATGATGCTCGCCGTCGAGCGTCCCGACCTGGTGCGCTCGCTCACCCTGGTGGAGCCGGCGTGCTTCTCCCTCACGGCGGAGCTCCCGGCGACGGCGGCGCACATCGCGCTGATGAAGCCCCTCTTCGCGGAGCGCCATGCGATGTCCGACGACGACGTCCTCCGTGCCTTCGCGCGGCAGGTCGTCGACGACGATGCTCGGACGCCCGCCACGGCCGAGGCCCAACGCGACGCCGCGAGGCTCCGTCTCCAGAGCCCTCCCTGGGAGGCACCGCTGGCCATCGTCCCCGGCGTGCCGACCCTGGTGCTGACCGGAGGGTGGGAACCCCTGTACGAGGAGGTCGCTGAGTACCTCGCCGGCACCGGCGCGATCCACCGGGTAGCACCCGGCGGACACCGGCCGCACGACACCGCCGAGGGGGATGCGCTCATCCGGTCCTTCCTGCGCGCCGGGCGGCACCAGGCCGCCGCATGAGGACCGTCGCCGGACCGTCCCGTGGTGCCTGACGGACCCGGGTTCCTGCATCTCACCGGGACGGTGCTGCTGTCGCCGACGTGGACGGTGCCGGACGTCTACGTGCAGGAGGGCCGCTTCACCTTCCGGCGTCCGTCCGGCCGTCCGCTCCGGACCATCGAGGGGTGGGTGCTGCCCGGCCTGGTGGACGCGCACTGCCATGTCGGCCTCGACCGGCGCGGACGGGTGCCCGACGAGCTGGCGGAGCAGCAGGCCCTGCAGGACCGCGATGCGGGCACGCTGCTCATCCGCGATGCGGGCGTCGTCAACGACACGCGGTGGGTGCAGGACCGCGCGGACCTGCCGCGCCTGGTGCGCGCGGGCCGGCATGTGGCACGGACGCACCGCTACTTCCGCGACTACGCCGTCGAGGTGGAGCCCGCGGACCTGGCCGGGGCCGTCGCGGAGCAGGCGCGGCGCGGCGACGGGTGGGTCAAGATCGTGGGGGACTGGATCGACCGCTCCCTCGGCGACCTCGCCCCCGCCTTCCCTCCCGAGGCCCTGAAGGACGCCGTCGACGCCGCGCACGCGGAGGGTGCCCGGGTGACGGCCCACTGCTTCGCGGCAGAGACACTCGACGGCATGCTCGACGCCGGGATCGACTGCATCGAGCACGCCACCGGCATGCTCCCGCGCCACGTCCCCCGGTTCGTGGAGCAGGGCGTGGCCATCGTCCCCACGCTGATCAACATCGACACCTTCCCTGCCATCGCCGACGGCGCCGCCGGCAAGTACCCCGACTACGCGGCGCACATGCGCCGGTTGTGGGGCGGGCGTGAGGCGATGGTCCGGCGGGCGTACGACGCCGGGATCGCCGTCTATGCGGGCACCGACGCCGGCAGCGTCATCGCCCACGGCCGGCTCCCGGACGAGGTGACGGCACTGGCCGCTGCGGGCCTCGGCCCGGCCGCGGCCCTCGACGCGGCCTGCTGGTCCGCCCGCGCCTGGCTGGGCTTCCCGGCGATCGAGGAGGGTGCGAGCGCCGACGCCGTCGTCTGCGCGGCAGATCCGCGCCTCGACGTGGGTACCCTCGCCTCCCTCCGGGCCGTGGTGCTGCGCGGAGAGGTCATGGCGAGAACACCGCCGGAATAAGTTGAAGCTTCAATGAGTTGGACGGGGGGAGACCTTCTACTCCGAGGAGCCGACATGCCCGTGCAGGACCTGCTGCCCACCGACACCGCCATGGGACCGCTGACGCTCAAGGTCGGCGACCTGGCCGGACTGGCCCGCTACTACACGGCCGCGCTGCGCCTGGAGGTGATCGACGACGGGACGGACGCCGTCGTCCTCGGAAGGCGGGGGAGCGCCGTCCTCCGCCTCGAATCGGCCCCTCATCTGCACCTGCCCCAGCGTGGGGACGCCGGCCTCTTCCACACCGCCCTCCTCTTCGCGGACCGCGCGGACCTGGCCGCCGCCGTCGCTTCCGCCGCGCGGCATCCCCTCAGTGCGTACGTGGGCAGCGCCGACCACCTCGTGAGCGAGGCGTTCTACTTCACCGACCCCGAGGGGAACGGCATCGAACTGTACGTCGACCGGCCCCGGGACAGCTGGAACTGGACGAGCGACGGGCGCGGCACCCGCTCGGTGGTGATGGACAACCTCCCCTTGCCCCCGCGGGACTACATCGAGCGGCACCTCACCGAGGACGCCGTGTCACAGGCGGAGTCCAGGGCGGCCGGCGTGGGCCACGTCCACCTACAGGTCGGTGACGTCGGGACGGCCCAGAACTTCTACGTGGACGTCCTCGGTTTCGAGCGCACGACGGGATGGCACGACCAGGCCCTGTTCGTCTCCGCCGGCGGGTACCACCACCACATGGCGATGAACGTCTGGAACAGCAGGGGCGCAGGTCCGCGGAAGGACACCCTCGGCCTCGGGGAGGTCCTCATCCGGGTACCGTCGGAGGACGAGGTCGGGGCACTGGCGGACCGCCTGGCCCATGCGGGCGTCGCGAACCACCACACGGGGGCCGAACTGCGTTTCGAGGACCCCTGGCGGAACCGGCTGCGGGTCGCCGTCGACGCCGCGCCGGGCGGAATCGCCTAAAGAACGGCCGTCTGGCACAATGGTTCCGTACTCGATCCGTGCAGCCCCTCTCTCTGCGCGTGCATTGTGTCCTTTGAACCCTCATGAATGGCCCGCCCCACGGGAGCAGGATGACGGGTTCGCCCCTTTTCATTTACAAGGAGTGACCACACAAGTGGCCGTAAAGATTCGCCTCAAGCGCATGGGCAAGATCCGCGCACCGTTCTACCGCGTCGTCGTCATGGACTCACGCTCCAAGCGTGATGGCCGTGCCCTCGAAGAGATCGGCAAGTACAACCCCACCGAGGAGCCCTCGTTCATCGAGATCAACTCCGAGCGTGCGCAGTACTGGCTCGGTGTCGGCGCGCAGCCCACCGAGCAGGTCTCCGTCCTGCTCAAGATCACCGGTGACTGGCAGAAGTTCAAGGGACTCAAGGGCCAGGAAGGCACCCTGAGGACCAAGGCCGCCAAGGAGGCGTTCGTCGCCCCCGAGAAGGGCTCCGTGATCGTCCCCGAGGCCATCACCCCGAAGGCGAAGAAGAACGACGACGCCGCCGCGGAAGCCACCGAGGCAGAGTAACTTGCTGGCCGAAGCTCTGGAGCATCTCGTCCGCGGCATCGTCGACAACCCTGACGACGTCAGGGTCTCCGCGAAGACCAACCGCCGCGGCGAGACGCTCGAGGTCCGCGTGCACCAGGAGGATCTCGGTCGCGTGATCGGCCGGCAGGGGCGCACCGCCCGCGCCCTGCGCACCGTGGTGTCGGCCCTCGCGGACGGCGAGCCCGTGCGGGTCGATGTCGTCGACACCGACCGCCGCCGGGACTGACCGGCCCCGAGCTTCACGGCACACAGCATGCTGAACGGCCCCACCACCAGGACCTGGTGGTGGGGCCGTTTCCGTCCACCCATGCAGTACCCAGGTAGTACCCATGTATCAGCCAGACAAAGCAGGAGCACCACGATGGACGTACTCGTAGCCAGGATCGGGAAGCCCCACGGCATCCGTGGAGAGGTGACGGTGCAGCTTTTCACCGACGCCCCCGAGGACCGCTTCGAGCCGGGCGGGACCTTCCGCGTGGAGGGCGCCGCCGTCACCGAACTCACCGTCGTCAAGGCTCGGTGGAACAAGGACATCCTGATCGTCGGCTTCGAGCAGGTGGCGGACCGGAACCAGGCCGAGACCCTGCGCGGCGCCCAGCTCTTCGTCGACACCGCCGGTGCCCAGGAGAACGACGACGACGCCTGGTACGAGCACGAGCTCGTCGGCCTCGATGCCCGTGTCGACGGGACGTCCGTGGGCAAGGTCACCGCCCTGCGAACCATGGCGGTCCAGGACCTCCTCGTCGTCGAACTCGCCGACGGCCACGAAGCGCTGGTGCCGTTCGTCACGTCGATCGTGCCCGAGGTGGACCCGGAGGCCGGTTTCCTGACCATCGTGCCGCCGGCAGGCCTCTTCGACCTCAACACCCCGGGCTCCAACCAGGCGCCCGACGACGGCGACGACGTCGCGCGCGACCCGGCCGCCGACTCGCCCCACCCTGCGCCGGGCCGGACACGCGACTAGTGCGCATCGACGTCGTCTCCATCTTCCCGGAGTACCTCGCCGCTCTCGACCTGTCCCTCATCGGGAAGGCGCGCCAGGACGGCGTGCTGGACGTGCGGATCCACGACCTGCGCGCGTTCACGACCGACAGGCACCGTACGGTCGACGACACCCCCTACGGCGGTGGCGCCGGCATGGTCATGAAGCCCGAACCCTGGGCGCAGGCGCTCGAAGCGGTCCGGTCCGAGGCTCCTGCCGGCTCCCGGCCCGTCCTCATCGTGCCGTCCCCGGCCGGCGCCGTGTTCGACCAGGCGATGGCCCATGAGCTCGCCGAGGTGGACCACCTCGTCTTCGCGTGCGGCCGGTACGAGGGCATCGACGAACGCGCGGTGGACTGGGCCCGCGAGGAGTTCGACGTCCGGCCCGTGTCACTCGGCGACTACGTCCTCAACGGCGGGGAAGTGGCGGTGCTCGCCATGGTCGAGGCCGTCGCGCGGCTCATCCCCGGCGTCGTCGGCAACCCGGAATCCCTCGTGGAGGAATCCCACGCGGACGGCCTGCTCGAGTACCCCGTGTACACCAAACCGTCGTCCTGGCGCGGCCGCGACGTCCCCGAGGTGCTGCTGAGCGGCAACCACGCGAAGATCGCACAGTGGCGGCGGCTCGAGCAGTTCCAGCGCACCGCCGACCGGCGGCCCGACCTCCTCGGCCGGGTGGATGTCGCCGCCCTCGGGAAGGCCGACCTCACGGCGCTGCGCGCGGCGGGTTTCGACGTCGTCGACGGCAGGCTCACGAGACCGCAGCATTAACGGTTGGCGTCCGCGCTGTGGAATAATCGTGCTTTGTGTCCACTGGGCCGGACCCTGCCACAGGGGGCGTGCGGCCAACAGTTCAACACACCGACCACCGAATCATCGGATCGGCCGGAAAACCTACTTCGGCGGTATCGCCCGGGCCGTGCGCCCTGTCCTTGACCGCCGTGACCAACGTGGATGACCTGTGGCGTCCACCAGGAGCATGACCATGCATATTCTCGACTCAGTCGACGCCGGATCCTTCCGCGACAACGTCCCCGACTTCCGCGCCGGCGACACCGTCAACGTCCACGTCAACATCATCGAAGGCAAGAACACCCGTGTTCAGATCTTCAAGGGCTTCGTCGTCGGCCGCCAGGGCGACGGCATCCGCGAGACCTTCACGGTCCGCAAGGTGAGCTTCGGTGTCGGCGTGGAGCGTACGTTCCCCGTCCACAGCCCGGTCCTCGACAGGATCGAAGTTGTCTCCAAGGGCGACGTGCGCCGCGCCAAGCTGTACTACATGCGCGAACTGCGCGGCAAGGCAGCGAAGATCAAGGAGAAGCGCGACCCCAAGACGGTCAAGTAACCTCCTCTGGTGCATGAAACGCCCGCTCCCCGGTCCCCGGCCGGAGGGCAACCGAAACGCCGGCCCCACTCTGTGGGCTGGCGTTTCGTGTTCTCCGTCGTGCTGGTCGCCGTCATGGTCACCGGACTCGTGCGCGGCTTCCTCCTGGACGTCTACTTCATCCCGTCCGCGTCCATGGAACCCCTGCTCGCCGAGGGCGACCGCGTGCTCGTGGAGAAGCTCGCGGATTCGGACGTCCGGCGCGGCGACGTCGTCGTGTTCGACGGCCGCGGGTCCTTCGACCCCATCACGGACCCGCGGAGCCTTCCCGAGCAGGTCCTCGCCGGCGCGGGGCAATGGCTCGGGCTGGCGGGCAGCGACACCACGTACGTCAAGCGCGTGATCGGGGTCGGCGGGGACCACGTGGTGTGCTGCAGCGGGGACGGATCACTGACGGTGAACGGGGACACCCTCGAGGAGCCGTACGTCCATCAGGGCGACGCCGCCAGCACCACGAGGTTCGACGTCGTCGTCCCCGAGGGGCGGCTCTGGCTCCTCGGCGACCACCGGTCGGCGTCGATGGACTCGCGGTCCCTGCTCGGCGCACCCGGCGGGGGGCTCGTCGCCGAGGATCGGATCATCGGGCGGGCCTTTCAGCTAGTCTGGCCACTGGACCGGTCCGGCCCGATCGACCGACCGTCCGGCTGACGTCCCGGTGGCCAGGTCGCCCGTCGGAGGCCGTTCCCCGCACCGGCGGCCGCCGGTCATCACGAGTACAGAGGAAACTGTTCACATGGCACGGAGCTTCCGCAGGAAGTCCTCTTCGCGGGCCGAGGCCCCTGCACCACCGGCGTCCGGTCCCGACGCACCGTCCGCGGACGGTGCCGTGCCCGATGCCCCCCGGGAGCGGCAGCGCGGCGGCAAGGACCGCGATCGCGGCTTCGGTGCGTGGCTGAAGGAGATCGGCACGATCATCGTGATCGCGCTGGTGCTCTCGTTCCTCATCAAGACGTTCCTCTTCCGGGCGTTCTTCATCCCCTCCGGTTCCATGGAGGAGACCCTGGAGATCGACGACCGCATCTTCGTCAACCAGCTGGTGCCGCAGCCCTTCGACCTGCAGCGCGGGGACATCGTCGTCTTCAGCGACACCGGGAACTGGCTCCCCGCCCAGGCCGACGCGCAGGTCAGCTGGTTCAAGGAAGCGCTCATCTTCATCGGGCTCGCCCCCGACGAGTCCCAGCAGCACCTGGTGAAGCGCGTCATCGGGCTGCCGGGCGACCACGTCGTCTGCTGCGACGCCCAGGGCCGCCTCACCGTCAACGGTGAGCCGCTCGACGAGCCCTACCTGTACCCGGGCGCCAACCCCTCCGACCTGCCGTTCGACGTCGTCGTACCCGACGGCAGGCTTTGGGTGATGGGGGATCACCGCAACGCCTCCGCCGACTCGCGGGCCAACCAGGACAAGACCGGCGCGGGCTTCGTGGCCATCGACGACGTCGAGGGCAAGGCCGCGGTCATCGCCTGGCCGCTGAGTCGCCTCGGCTTCCTCGCCACGCCCTCGGACGTGTTCGAGGGCGTGCCCGATCCCCAGCCCGGCGCGCAGCCCACCCCTGGTCCCACCCCTTCACCCTCGGGGCCATGACGGCCCTGCGCAGGAAGCGCTCCACCGCCCCGACCCTGAGCGTCGAGAAGTCCTTCGCCTCCGCGGGTCACCGCTACGTGGCCGGATGCGACGAGGTGGGCAGGGGGGCCCTCGCCGGACCCGTGTCGGTGGGCATCGTCGTCGTCGACCTCGGCGCGCCCGCCCCGCTGCGGGGGGTGCGGGACAGCAAGCTGCTCCCTCCGGCGGAGCGCGAGGCGCTGGTGCCCCGCATCCGCCGCTGGTCCGTCGCGTCCGCCGTCGGCCATGCCTCGGCGGCCGAGATCGACGCCCTGGGACTGATGTCCGCGCTACGCGCGGCCGGGAGCAGGGCATGGGCCTCCGTCCTCGACACCGTGACCCCCGACGTCGTCATCCTCGACGGCAACCACGACTGGCTGTCCGCGCGGTCCCAGGGGGTGCTCTTCGGGACGGACGACGGCGAGTACGCCGCGGTCGAGCAGGTAAATCCGGCCGGCTGTACAGCCCCGGTGCACACGCGGATCAAGGCCGACCTGAAGTGCCTGAGCGTCGCGGCGGCCAGCGTGCTCGCGAAGGTGGAGCGCGATGCCCTGATGGTGTCCCTCGCCGCCGATCATCCGGACTTCGGGTGGGACGTGAACAAGGGCTACGCGACGGAGAGCCACCGTGCGGCCATCGACTCGGCCGGGCCGAGTGAGTACCACCGAAGGACCTGGCGTCTGGGAAGCCTGGAGCGGCCCGACGCAGCCCGTATGGAAAGTGGAGGATGATGATCGAATGAGTGCCGAGGATCTTGAGAACTACGAAACCGACATGGAGCTCCAGCTCTACCGCGAGTACCGCGACGTGGTGGGGCTGTTCAGCTATGTCGTGGAGACGGAGCGCCGGTTCTACCTGGCGAACCACGTGGACCTCCAGGCGCGCTCGGCCGACGGTGAGGTCTACTTCGACCTGACGCTGCAGGACGCCTGGGTGTGGGACGTGTACCGCTCGGCCCGCTTCGTGAAGAACGTCCGTGTGATCACCTTCAAGGACGTCAACGTCGAGGAGCTCGCCAAGTCGGACGACATCGCCCTGCCCAAGGACGGCACGCTGGGCAACTGACGCCCTCCGCGGGTCCTGACGCCGTCAGGACCCGTCGTCCTCCCCGCCTCCGTGCGGGAAGGCGTCCTCGGCATCGAGCGGCACGTCGGCGGCCTGCTCCAGGCGGTCGGCCTCCGAGCCGCCCGTCCCTTCGCCGGCGATCCCCACGCCGTCCGCGGTGGCCCCGGCCTCGAGCGGCGTGTCCTGTTCCTGCCGGTCGGCCTCCGAGCCTCCCGTTCCGCTGCCGGCCGGAGCCCTGGTCCCCGCCCCGGCGTCCTGGGCCGGGGTCCGTTGCTCCTGGAGGTCCGCTTCGCTCCCACCGGGCACGACGTTCCTCTGCTCTGACACGGTGTCCTCCATCCGTCGTCGGGCGCGGCCGCCGGCCGGCTGCCGCTGCACCCCCACGCTAGGCCGACGCGCGGCCGTCCGCCAGTGTTCCGACCGCCGAGGGGGACGGCGTCGCCCGGTTGTCCACATAGCCGCCTGCCGCAGCTCCGGGACTCCCTCCCTCGACGAGCCTTGGGGGCGGAGGTGACAGCCATGGTGGCGAAGGATCAATTGGGGCGTCGAGGGGAAGCGGTAGCCGCCGCCTTCCTGGAGCGGGCCGGTCTGACGATCGTCGACCGGAACTGGAGATGCCCGGCGGGGGAGATCGACCTCGTGGCGGTGGACGGGTCCACCCTCGTGATCGTGGAGGTCAAGACGCGCAGCTCGGATGACTTCGGGCAGCCCCTCGAGGCCATCACGGCCACCAAGCTCGAGAGGCTCTACCGGCTCGCCTCGCAGTGGGCCCGCGCGCACCACCTGCGGTTCAGCGGCTTCCGCATCGACGCCGTCGGCGTGCTCGACGACGGCACGGGAGCGCCGCGTATCGAACACGTGCGGGCCGTGATCTGATGGCGCTCGGACGGACCTACGCCGTGTCCCTGGTCGGCATGAACGGGCACGTCGTCGAGGTCGAGGCGGACATCGGGCAGACCCTGCCTGCGTTCGTGCTGCTTGGCCTCCCGGACGCGTCGCTCAACGAGGCCAAGGACCGGATCAGGGCCGCGGCCCGCAATGCCGGCGTGCCGCTCAGCCGCCGGAAGATCACGGTCAACCTCATCCCCGCATCCCTGCCGAAGCGCGGGTCGTCCTTCGATCTCGCCATCGTCATGTCGGCGCTGGCAGCGGCGGGGGACGTCCGCGGTGTCGGGTCCACGGTCTTCATCGCCGAACTGGGACTGGACGGGCAGCTCCGGCCGGTCCACGGGGTGCTGCCCGCCGTGATGGCTGCCGTGGAGGCCGGGCACCATCGCATCGTCGTCGCGGAGGAGAACGCGCCGGAGGCGGCTCTCGTCCCCGCAGCCGAGGTCGGGTCCTACCGCACGCTCGCCGAGGTGGCGCTGGCCTTCGGGGCGGATGCGGCGCGGGTCGCGCTTCCCGAACCCTCCGTCCGCAGCGAACCGGTCCTGCCGGTGGTCCGGTCCGGTCCCACCCGGGATCTCTCCGACATCGCGGGCCAGCACGAGGCCCGGTTCGCTCTGGAGATCGCTGCCGCAGGGGCGCACCACCTCCTGATGGTCGGACCACCCGGCGCCGGCAAGACGATGCTCGCGGAGCGACTGCCGGGCATCCTCCCGGATCTCGAGGACGACCACGCGATGGAGGTGACGGCGATCCACAGTCTGTCGGGCGAGCGGCACTGCACCGAGCTCGTGCGGAAGCCGCCCTTCGAGAGCCCGCACCACACGGCGACACCCGCCTCCATCATCGGGGGTGGCAGCGGCATCCCGAGGCCGGGGGCAGCATCCCGGGCGCATCGGGGCATCCTGTTCCTCGACGAGGCGCCGGAATACGAGAGGCGCGTCCTCGAGGCGCTGCGCGAGCCGCTGGAGAGCGGCAGGCTGGTCCTGCACCGGGCCTCCGGTACGGCGTCATACCCCGCCCGCTTCCAGCTCGTCCTGGCCCTGAACCCCTGCCCCTGCGGTCTAGCGAACGGCAAGGGGATCGACTGCCTGTGCACCGCGCAACAGCGCCGGAGATACTTCAACCGCCTCTCCGGGCCGCTGCTGGACCGCGTCGACCTGCAGTTGGCCGTCCAGCGTCTGAGTCTGGCCGACTACGTGGACGTACGGTCGCCGGAGACCTCCGCCGCTGTCGCCGGCAGGGTCGCCGAGGCGCGTGCCGCCCAACGGGAACGCCTCCTCCGATGGAACTACGCGACCAACGCGGAGGTCCAGGGCCGGATCCTCCGGGGTGAGCTGGCGCTCCCGCGGGCCGTCACGGCCTCGCTCGACCGGGCGCTGGACCGGAACCTCGTCAGTGCGCGCGGGTGGGACAGGGTCCTGCGCGTGGCGTGGACCATCGCGGACCTCGGGGGGCGCTCCCGTCCGGACGCGGACGACGTCGTCACCGCCCTCGGCTTCCGCCTGCAGGAGCGTGCCGCGTGAGTGGGGCGCAGCAGGATCTCCGTCTAGCCAGGGCCGCACTGTCACGACTGTTCGAACCCTCGGACATCGTCGGCCTGGCCCTGGTGTCGGTCGTCGGACCCCGGGATGCCCTGCGCATCGCCCGCCGCGAGACCGGGGTGGGTGTGGACGTCCACCGCCGGCTGGGCGAATCCCTGGACGTCCCGGACGGCGGACGCCGTCCCCTGGAGGACGGGCTGGAACGATGGGCGCCGCGCTTCCGCGACCTCGCACCCGAGAGGGATCTGGCGACCCTGGACCGGCTCGGCGGACGCCTCGTCGTCCCGGAGTCCGCCGACTGGCCGGCGGCGCTGGACGACCTGCAGCAGGCGGCACCGCTGTGCCTCTGGGTGCGGGGCCGGCACGAGGTGCCGCCGTCCGCGCGTCTCGCCGCCCTGGTCGGGTCGCGGGACAGCACCGCCTACGGCTCCTTCGTCACCGCCGACCTGGCCTCGGGACTCGCCACCCGCGGCTACACCGTCGTCTCCGGCGGCGCCTACGGCATCGACGCTCAGGCGCACCGGGCCGCGCTCGCCACCACAGGGGGTGGGGACCACGCGGCCACGATCGCCATCCTGGCCTGCGGTATCGACCGGTACTATCCGGCCGGGAACGAGGACCTGCTGCGTGCGATCGCTGACCAGGGCGTCCTTGTCTCGGAAGTCCCGCCCGGCAGCTCCCCGACGCGTTGGCGGTTCCTCCAGCGCAACCGGCTGATCGCGGCGCTCAGCGCGGTCACGGTCGTGGTCGAGGCGCGGTGGCGCTCGGGGGCACTCAACACGGCCCATCATGCCGCCGGACTCGGCCGGCCGGTCGGAGCGGTACCGGGCTCCGTGCAGTCGGCGAACTCCGCAGGGTGCCACCGCCTGCTGAGGGACGGTACGGCGGTATGCGTCACGGACGCCGCCGACGTCGTCGAGCTCGCCGGCCCCCTCGGCGCCGAGCCGCTCGGCGACCGGGCTCGAGCCGACGCCGCTCCCGTTCTGGACCACGACGGCCTGACCATCCCGGACCTGCTGCTGCTGGACGGCCTCCCTGTGCGGGCGCCGACGACGGTGGACAGGCTGTCTGTCGTCGCGGGTCTCTCCACGCGGGAGGTCATCAGCGGACTCGCGCGACTCGAGCTGGCAGGACTCGCCGTCAGGGCCGGTGGCGGGTGGTGCCGCCGGAGACCCTGACGCCGTCGCACTGCCGAACACACCGGCGCGTGCCGCAGCCGACACCGCCGCTGAGACCCCGCCGTCCAGACCCCACTCCCCAGGAGGACTCCCATGACCAGCACCCGTCCCGCCGACCCGGGGACCGACCGGTGGCACCATGAGCTCCAGTCACAGGTGGGGCCCCTGGTGATCGTCGCCTGTGCCGGAGCGATCGTCGGTCTCTATCACGCGGGGCACGCCCCGGCGCCGGACCCGGTGCGTCTCGGGCACCGCGCCGTCGCTGATCAGCTCGGCGGGCGGGGTGCCCCGCCGACAGCAGAGGACCGGGCGATCACACCTCCCGCCGCTACCGTCGCTCTGCTCCTCCGGGCGGACCGGGAGCTGGGTGAGTACTTCGCAGGGTCGCGGCGCGCCTTCGGGTCCCCGGTCGAACTCCACGGCACGACCTTCCAGCTACGGGTCTGGGCCGCACTGAGGGCGATCCCCTACGGAGAGACCCGCAGCTACCGCGACCTCGCCACCCGGCTCGGCAACCCCCGCATGGGTCGCGCGATCGGGGCGGCAGTGCGCAGCAATCCCGTATCGATCATCGTGCCGGGCCACCGGGTGGTCGGCAGCACCGGCGCCGTGGTCGGATATGCCGCGGGAACCGCGACCAAGACCGCACTGCTGGAGCTGGAACGCGCCCACGGTGCGCCTCCCGATCCGGTGACCGCGGCAGACATCCGGTGGTGATCCGGCCCGGGGCCGTGGTGGTCCGGACCGCCGGTCCGAGGCGGGTCGCGGTGGCGATCCGGCCGGCCGCCGCCGGAACCGCGGACGCCCCGCCGTGTCGGAGCACCCAGGGGACGCGGGATGCCGTGGATACTGGGGAGCGGAGGATTTCATGGCAGACAGCGGCGCGGTACTGGCGGGCGAGCTCCGCGCCGGCCTCGAAAGATTCGGGGACTACCTGACGCGGGAGCGCAACCGTTCGGAGCACACCGTGCGGGCATACCTGAAGGACATCGAGCTCTTCCTGCTGCACGCGGGGGACTCGGGCGTCACCACGCTGGTGCAGCTGGAACTGCGGCACTTCCGCGCGTGGCTCGGTGCGCTCGACACCGCGGGGCTTTCCCGGGCGACGATCGCCCGGCGCGCCGCATCCGTCCGCACCTTCATGGACTGGGCGGTCCGCGAGGAACTGATCCCCGCCAACCCGGCCCTCCGCCTGCGCGCCCCCAAACGCACCAGCAGCCTGCCCGCCGTCCTCAGCCAGCCGCAGGCCGCCGCGATGTTCACGAACGCGGCCGAGCGGAGCGGGCCGGGGGACCCGCACGAACTGCAGCTGCGGGCGATGCTCGAGCTGCTGTACGGGACGGGTGTCCGGGTCGGCGAGCTGGTGGGTCTCGACATCGACGACCTCGACACCGAGCGACGGACGCTCGTCGTGCTCGGCAAGGGAGCGAAGGAGCGCACCGTCCCCTACGGCGTCCCTGCCGCGCACGCCGTCGACGACTGGCTCCGCCGCGGACGGCCGCAGTGGGTGACGTCGAAGAGCGGTCCCGCCCTCTTCCTCGGACGGCGCGGAGGACGCATCGACCCGCGCGCCGTGCGAGCCCAGGTCAGGACGACCCTCGACGCGCTGGGCGACACCGCCGCGCGCGGGCCGCACGCCCTGCGCCACAGCGCTGCGACCCATCTGCTCGACGGCGGTGCCGATCTCCGTGCCGTCCAGGAGATCCTCGGACACTCCAGCCTGGCCACCACGCAGCTGTACACGCATGTATCCGTCGACCGGCTCCGCCGCAGCTACGAACAGGCGCATCCCAGGGCCTGACGCACCGACGCCCGGGGGCGCCGCGTCCGACGCACCCTGTCCACGGGATAGGCGCGCGGGCGCCGAAGTGGCGAAATTCACTCCTCTCGTGCAGAATGAGCAGGAGTCAGGCGGATCCCGCGTGGTATCGCGGGAGGGTCTCGGGAAGCTCTGCCAGGTTCATCGCACTGTCATCATCCGTTGCAGGTCGTTGGGGAAGACGTACCTACAGCTATGGAGGATGGAATGTCTGTTGTGATGGCGCGCGGTGTCTTGTACGTGCACTCAGCCCCTACTGCGTTGTGCCCCCATGTCGAATGGGCGATCGGCTCGGTGCTCGACAAGCGCATCGACATGGAGTGGACACCGCAGCCTGCCGCGCCCGGAATGCTGCGCTCGGAGCTCTCCTGGGTGGGCCCCCAGGGAGCGGGCGCGCAACTCGCCTCCGCCCTCCGTGGCTGGGCGCACCTGCGCTACGAGGTCACCGAGGAGCAGAGCGCCGGTGCTGACGGCGGCCGGTGGTCGCACACGCCCGAGCTCGGGATCTTCCACGCCACGACGGACGTCCACGGCAACATCATGGTGACCGAGGACCGCATCCGCTACGCCTACGAGGCGGGAGCCGGCGATCCCGCCGCCGTCTATCACGAACTGTCCCTCGCACTCGGGGAGTCGTGGGACGAGGAACTCGAACCCTTCCGCCACGCCGCCGAGGGCGCCCCCGTGCGCTGGCTGCATCAGGTGGGCTGACCGCCCGGATACGCTCCCACACACGGGAAAGGCGCCACCCGCGCGGGTGGCGCCTTTCCTGCTGTCCGGGGTCAGACGTTCCGGACCACGATGACGGCGTTGTGGCCGCCGAACCCGAAGGAGTTGCTCAGGGCGACGATGTCGCCCTGAGGCAGGTCGCGCGGGGCGGTGACGACGTCGAGGGGGATCTCGGGGTCCTGGTTGTCGAGGTTGATCGTCACGGGGGCCTTGCGCTCGTGGATGGCGAGGACCGTCATGACGGCTTCCACGGCACCGGAGGCTCCGAGCAGGTGACCGGTCTGCGACTTCGTCGCCGAGACCGCCACGTCATGCACGTGGCTGCCGAGGGCCGCCTTCAGCGCGGTGTACTCGGGCTTGTCGCCGACCGGCGTCGAGGTGGCGTGCGCGTTGACATGGACGACGTCCTCCGCCTGGGCGCGGGCATCGAACAGGGCCGCCTTGAGGGCGCGGGTCGCGCCCAGGCCTTCGGGATCGGGGGCGGTGATGTGGTAGGCGTCCGCGGTCACGGAGGTGCCGGCAAGCTCGGCATAGATGCGGGCACCGCGGGCCAGGGCGTGCTCCTCGGCCTCGATGACGAGTGCGCCCGCACCCTCGCCCATGACGAAGCCGTTACGGTCCGTGTCGTAGGGGCGCGATGCCAGCTCGGGCTCGTCGTTCCGCCGGGACAGGGCCTGCATGGCCGCGAACGCGGCGATCGGCATGGGGTGGATCGCGGCCTCCGCGCCACCGCACATGACGACGTCGGCCTTGCCGGACCGGATCAGGTCGAGGCCGACGTGCAGTGCCTCGGTGCCGGAGGCGCAGGCGGACACCGGAGTGTGGGCGCCGGCGCGGGCGCCGAGGTCGAGGCTGACGGCTGCCGCGGGACCGTTGGGCATCAGCATGGGCACGGTCATCGGCAGGACCCGCCGGGGGCCCTTCTCGCGCAGCGTGTCCCAGGCGTCGAGCAGCGTCCACACGCCGCCGATGCCGGTGGCGAACGCGACGGCCAGGCGATCCTTGTCGACCTCCTCGATGCCCGAGTCCCGCCACGCCTCGCGGGAGGCGACGACGGCGAACTGGGTGGAGGGGTCCATCCGCTTGGCCTCGACCCGGGTGAGGACCTCCGACGCGGGGGTCGTGATCTGGGCGGCGAAGGTGACCGGCAGCTCGTACCTCTGCACCCAGTCGGCTTCGATGGTCCGTGCGCCCGAGACCCCCTTGAGGGAGTTGGCCCACATGGTCGGGACGTCCCCGCCGATAGGGGTGGTGGCACCGAGTCCGGTGATGACGACTTTGCGTGGCATGGTCACTCTTTCGAAGCTGGGAGGTGCGCCGGCACGACCGGGGCGGGGGGATTACGAGTACGGCCGCTCACGGCGGGGACGCCGGGAGCGGCCGCAGCGCTCGGAACCGCAGGAACTAGGCCTGTGCGCCCGAGATGAAGTTGACGGCGTCGCCGACGGTCTTCAGGTTCTTGACTTCCTCGTCCGGGATGCGCACGCCGAACTTCTCCTCGGCGTTGACGACGATGGTCATCATCGAGATGGAGTCGATGTCCAGGTCATCGGTGAAGGACTTGTCCATCTCCACGGACTCGGGGGCAAGACCGGTCTCCTCGTTGACGATCTCGGCGAGACCGGACAGGATTTCTTCGTTGCTAGCCATGGTGGCTCCTTTTCTGTTCTTGCCGGTGCACCGGCGGGGATGGTCAAACCGCACTCTCGCGGTCTGGGCTTGAAAACTAGGGGAGAACGACGACCTGCGCGCCGAACACGAGGCCCGCGCCGAAGCCGATCTGCAGGGCGAGCTTCCCGCTGAGCGTCGGTTGTTCCTTGAGGGTGCGGTGCATGGCGAGGGGGATCGAGGCTGCCGAGGTGTTGCCGGCGTCCACGATGTCCCGCGCCACGTAGACGTGCTCGGGGAGCTTCAGCTGCTTCACCATCTCATCGATGATACGGATGTTGGCCTGATGGGGGAGGAACACCGCGAGGTCGTCCGCGGTCACGCCGGCCGCGTCGAGGGCTCTCTGGGCGACCTTGGCCATCTCCCAGACGGCCCAGCGGAACACCGTGGGGCCGTCCTGGACCATGGTGGGCCACAGGCTCTGGCGCTCGGCGTCGGCCTCGCGCTCCGCGTCCGTGGCGACGGCACCGATGGCGTAGTCGCGCACGTCGATGAGGGATCGGTTCATGCGGATGGCCTCGTGCTTGCTGCCGTCCGATCCCCACACGGAGGGGCCGATGCCCGCGGTGTCGCCGGGGCCGATCACCACGGCTCCGGCGCCGTCGCCCAGGAGGAACGAGATGGTGCGGTCGGCGTTGTCGATGAAGTCGGAGAGCTTCTCGACGCCCACCACGAGGACGTACTCGGCGGTGCCGGCATGCACCAGGGCGTCACCCTGCGCGATGCCGTAGCAGTAGCCGGCGCAGGCCGCGGAGATGTCGAACGCCGGTGCCGGCGTCGCCCCCAGCCGGTCGGTCAGCTGCGCGGCCGCCGACGGCGTGGCGTAGGGGTGGGTCACCGTCGAGACGAGGACGGCGCCGAGCTGTGACGCGTCGATCCCCGCGGCTTCCAGCGCCTCACGGGAGGCGGCCTCCGCCATGTCGATGACGCTGACATCGCGGGGCGCACGGTGCCTGGTGACGATGCCGGTCCGCTGCCGGATCCACTCGTCGGAGGAGTCGATCCACTGGCACACGTCTTCGTTGGTGACGATGACCTCCGGCCGGTACGCGCCGACGCCGAGGATGCGGGTGTGCTCGCGGAGGGGGGCTTGCTTGATGGCGGTGATGCTCACTGAGGTCCTTCGGAGGTAAGGGACGGATCCAGGTCCGGGGTCCGCGAGTGCTCCGTGATGAAGCTGCGGGCGGCGTCGAGGTCCTCGGGCGACTTTACTGCGAGTGCCGCCGTACCGCGCATTCCGCGCTTGGCCAAACCGGTCAGCGTGCCCGCGGGCGACAGCTCGACCATCCCGGTGACACCCATCGCCTGCATCGACTCCATGCAGAGGTCCCAGCGCACTGGGCGCGACACCTGCGCGATCAGGCTGTCCAGGTTGCCCTCCCCGGCGGCGACCGGCCGGCCGTCATAGTTGGACACGAGGGTGGCGAGCGGGTCGCTGGGCGTGAGGCTGGGGCGCAATGCCTCGAGGGCCGTCACGGCCGGGGCCATGTGAGCGGTGTGGAAGGCCCCGGCGACCTTCAGGGCGATGACGCGGGCTTTGGCCGGGGGAGCGTCGGCGAGGGCCGCCAGCTGCTCGAGGGTCCCGGCGGCGACGACCTGCCCGCCTCCGTTGGCGTTCGCGGCAGTGAGCCCGAGGTCCGCGAGCACGGCGGCCACCTCGTCGGGATCGCCGCCCAGGACGGCGCTCATGCCCGTCGGCAGGGCGCCGGCGGCCTGGGCCATGGCATTGGCACGCACACGGACGAAGGCGACGGCGTCGTCCTCGCTGAGCGCTCCCGCGACGGCCGAGGCGGTCAGTTCACCCACGGAGTGCCCTGCGACCACGGTGGCCGCGGTGAGCGGGTGGTCCTGGAGGAGCAGGCGCGCGGTGACGAGGCCGGCCGCGACGATCAGCGGCTGGGCGACGGCGGTGTCCTTGATGCTCTCCTCGTCGGAGACGGTGCCGTGACGAATGAGATCCGTGCCGGCACGGTCGCTGAGCTGTTCCAGGTGCTCGCGGACTCCCGGGAGCTCGAGCCAGGGGCTCAGGAAGCCCGGTGTCTGTGAGCCCTGTCCGGGGCAGGCAATTGCAAGCACTCTTCCAGCTTTCCAAATGGGCGGAGCATTATCGGGTGTTCGGCCGAACCAAGCTCACTGATGGTCTTTGTGGGAAGTCTACAAGGACACCGCCCGCGGGGCGGCCGTCGTCGCTCCCTGGTCGGCGGGTGCGGCACGTGCCGCACGCCCCGTTGCGGGCACCGCTCCCGGGCTGGCCGCCTGGGGTGGAGCTAGGCGGCCGACGACCAGCGCCGTCTGGAGGACGTACGCCTCGCGGGGGACGAGAGGATCCCAGCCGGTCACGTCGCAGACGCGGCGGAGCCGGTACCGGACGGTGTTCGCGTGCACGAAGAGGGACCGCGCGGTGGCCTCCAGCGAGTGCCCGAGGCTGAGGTAGGCGGACAATGTCTGCTCCAGCCCGTTCGAGGCCGCGAGGAGCGGGCGGTAGATCATCCTGACCAGGGCGCGCCGCGCGGTGTCGTCGCCGGACATGACGCGCTCCGGCCACAGGTCCTCGGAGGAGACGGGCCGGGGTGCTCCCGGCCAGGCGCGGGCGGCGGTCAGCCCGGCGAAGGCCGCCTGGGCCGAGCTGCTCGCGGCGACGAGCGATTCCGCCTCGGGGCCGAACACGACGGCGCCGTCGCCGAAGAGTTCGCTGATCCTCGGATACGCCTTGTCCGCGTCGCGGACACCGCCCAGCACGAGGATGAGCCGCTCTCCCTGGATACCCACGAGGACGTCCTCGGCCAGCCGGCCGGTCACGCGGCGGAGTTCGTTGAGGAAGCCGGCGTTGGGTTCCTGCGGGGCGCTGCCGACCATCACCGTGATGCGGGCCTGGGACTTCCACCCGACGGCGGCGATCCGGGAGCGGAGGGCGTCCGAGCTCTCGCCGCGCAGGATGGCGTCCACCACGAGCGCTTCGAGCCGCGTGTCCCAGGATCCGCGAGTTTCGGCGGCCCGGGCGTAGACGTCGGCCGCGGCGAAGGCGACCTCGCGCGAGTAGCGGAGCACGGCCTCACGCAGGGGCCCCTGGTCGGCGGCGGGCGCGAGGAAGGGCACGTGGTCCTCGACGACCTGCACCACCACGCGGATGAGCTGCAGGGCCTTCTGGAGGCTGATGGAACGGGTGAGCTCCGTGGGCGCCGTGCCGAAGACGTCGCTGAGGACCCAGGCCGGTGAGACGGGCTTCTGGTACCAGTTGACGAAGGACGCGATGCCCTTCTGCGCCACCATCCCGAGCGCGGAGCGCTCGTCGGGCCGCAGTCCGCGGTACCACGGCAGGTCGGCGTCGAGCTGCCGCAGCGTCGCGGTGGACAGCGACCCGATGGTGGCGCGCAGCTTCTCGACGGTCGCCGGATCCGGGGGAGCGGCGCCCGCGTTCGTCGCCCCTCCCGTCGTCGGGACGCTGGGAGGGACGTCGTCAAGCTGCGGCATCCTCCGAGCATACGGTCTCCGGCCCGTGGCCTCCCATTTGTGTGAAGGCTACAAAAAGGGCGACGGCGGGCGCAGTATGCACTGCTCCCGCCGTCGCCCCTGGGGAACCGGGACCTAGGCGTCGCCACCCGTGTTGCCGGTGGTTCCGGCGTTCACATCGAGCAGCCGGTACTTCTCGATCGCTTCCTTCGGCGCGTTGGCGTCGACCTCGCCGCGGCGGGCGAGCATCTCGAGCGCCCGGACCACGACGGAGTGGCTGTCGATCTTGAAGAACCGGCGTGCCGCCGCGCGGGTGTCCGAGAAGCCGAAGCCGTCGGCTCCGAGGGTCGCGAACTCGTTCGGCAGGAACTGCCGGATCTGGTCGGGGACGGCCTTCATGAAGTCGGAGACCGCGACGATCGGACCCGTGGCGCCTTCGAGCTGCTGCGTGACGAACGGCTTGCGTGCCTCGGCGCCCGGGTTGAGGAAGGCGTCCTCCTCGGCGTCCAGGCCGTCGCGGCGCAGCTCGTTCCAGGAGGTCACGGACCAGACGTCGGCCGAGACCCCCCACTCGTCGGCGAGGATCTGCTGCGCCTCGAGGGCCCACGGAACGGCGACACCGGAGGCGAGGAGCTGGGTCCTCGGTCCGTCGACCTTCGCGGGCTTCAGGAGGTAGATGCCCTTGAGCAGGCCCTCGACGTCCAGTTCCTCCGGCTCGCCGGGCTGCTGGAACGGCTCGTTGTACACCGTGATGTAGTACATGACGTTGCGGAAGGATTCCGGCTTGTCGCCGATGTCCCCGTACATCCGGTTGAGCCCGTCGCGGACGATGTGCCCGATCTCGTAGCCGAACGCCGGGTCGTACGTGATGACGGCGGGGTTCGTCGAGGCGAGGATCGGCGAGTGGCCGTCGGCGTGCTGGAGGCCCTCACCGGTCAGCGTGGTGCGTCCGGCGGTCGCCCCGATGATGAATCCCCGCGCCATCTGGTCGGCTGCGGCCCAGATGGAGTCGCCGGTGCGCTGGAAACCGAACATCGAGTAGAAGACGTAGATCGGGATCAGCGGTTCGCCCTGGGTGGCGTAGGCGGTGCCGGCGGCCGTGAAGGCTGCCATGGATCCCGCCTCGTTGATGCCGGCGTGGAGGATCTGGCCCTGGATGGACTCCTTGTAGGCGAGGACGAGGTCGCGGTCCACGGACAGGTAGTTCTGGCCCTTGGGGTTGTAGATCTTGGCCGTCGGGAAGAACGAGTCCATGCCGAAGGTGCGTGCCTCGTCGGGGATGATCGGCGTGATGCGCTTGCCGAACTCCTTGTCGCGCATGAGGTCCTTCAGGATGCGCACGAACGCCATGGTGGTGGCGGCCATCTGCTTCCCGGACCCCTTCTTGGCGGTCTCGTACGCCTTGTCGCCGGGCAGCACGACGTCCGCGTGCTTGGTCCGGCGCTCGGGGACGAAGCCGCCGAGCTCACGGCGGCGCTCGAGCATGTACTTGATCTCGGGTGCGTCGGCGCCCGGGTGGTAGTACGGGGCGTTGTAGAGGTCGTCGTCGATCTGCTCGTCGGTGACCGGGATCCGCAGGTGGTCGCGGAACGCCTTCAGGTCGGCGTTGGTGAGCTTCTTCATCTGGTGGGTCGCGTTGCGGCCCTCGAAGTGCGGGCCCAGGCCGTAGCCCTTGACCGTCTTCGCCAGGATCACCGTCGGCTTGCCCTTGAACTCGGTGGCGGCCTTGTACGCCGCGTACACCTTGCGGTAGTCGTGGCCGCCGCGCTTGAGGTTCCAGATCTCGGCGTCGGTGAGGTCCTCGACCATGGCCTTGGTCTCGGGCGACTTGCCGAAGAAGTGGTCACGGACGAAGCCGCCGGACTCGGCCTTGTAGGTCTGGTAGTCGCCGTCGGGCGTCTGGTTCATGATGTCCACCAGGGCGCCCTCGTGGTCCTTGGCGAGCAGCGAGTCCCACTCGCGGCCCCAGACCACCTTGATGACATTCCAGCCGGCGCCGCGGAAGAAGGCCTCGAGCTCCTGCATGATCTTGCCGTTGCCGCGGACCGGCCCGTCGAGGCGCTGCAGGTTGCAGTTGATCACGAAGTTGAGGTTGTCCAGGTTCTCGTTCGCGGCGAGCTGGAGCAGGCCGCGCGATTCGGGCTCGTCCATCTCGCCGTCGCCGAGGAACGCCCAGACCTGCTGCTCCGAGGTGTCCTTCAGGCCGCGGTTGTGCAGGTAGCGGTTCGACTGCGCCTGGTAGATGGCGTTCATGGGGCCGATGCCCATCGACACGGTCGGGAATTCCCAGAAGTGCGGCATCAGGCGGGGGTGCGGGTAGGAGGAGAGGGCGTGGCCCTCCTTCGACTTCTCCTGACGGAACCCGTCGAGGTCCTCCTCGGTGATGCGTCCCTCGAGGTAGGCACGCGCATACATGCCGGGGGAGGCGTGTCCCTGGAAGAAGATCTGATCGCCGCCGCCCGGGTGGTCCTTTCCCCTGAAGAAGTGGTTGAAGCCCACCTCGTAGAGGGTCGCCGCGCCGGCGTACGTCGAGATATGACCGCCGACGCCGATCTCGGGGCGCTGCGCGCGGTGCACCATCACGGCCGCGTTCCAGCGCATCCAGGCGCGGAACTTGCGCTCGATCTCCTCGTCGCCCGGGAACTCCGCTTCCTGGTCCGCCGGGATGGTGTTGACGTAGTCGGTCGTCGTGACCATCGGCACGCCGACGGACTGGGCGCCGGCCCGCTGGAGGAGCGAGCGCATGATGTACTGCGCACGTTCGGTGCCCTGGACGCGAATCAGCTCGTCGAGGGATTCGATCCACTCGGCGGTCTCCTCGGGGTCCCCGTCGGGTTTGCCAACGGTCAGACCGCTGAGGATGTCCGCCGTACCTTGTTCTGCAGCCACGTGATGTCTCTCCACTTCCACAGATTCTGTCTGTGTCGCTTTATGCCTGCACACGGCTCGTAGGCCCGCGCAGAGATGTATGCCCGGCGTAAGCCACCCAGGCCATATAGTGCCTTACTCTATCGCCGCCGTGCGTCCGATGCGTAGCGGGAGCCGGGCCGCCGGACAGATTACGCCGAGGGCGTGTAGGGGGCGTCCCCCGCAGGAGAGCCGGACGTGCGCGGCGACGCCGCACCCGAAATCCGCCCGCTGGCTTGATGCTGGGCGCAGAAAGGTGTTGGCTGGTAGACATGCACATCTATAGCAGGACCCGTCGGGCGACAGTCCCGTCTTTCCAGGAGGAGACAAGTGAGCGAGGCTGAAGCCGCCACCGCGGTCGACGTGGCAGGCAAGTTGGGTTTCAAGCAGGGGGATCTTGTCCAGGAACTCGGGTACGACGACGACGTCGACTTCGACTTCCGCGAAACCCTCGAGGACGGCATCGGGTCCGAATTGCTCACGGAGGACGACCAGGACGTCGTCGACGGTGTCCTCCTCTGGTGGCGGAACGGCGACGGCGATCTGGTGGACGCTCTCGTGGACGCCCTGACCTCGCTGGGCGGCAACGGGGTCGTCTGGCTCCTCACCCCGAAGTCGGGCCGACCCGGATACGTACCGCCCGCCGACATCCAGGAAGCCGCCCCGACGGCAGGACTGCACTCCACGTCCTCCGCCGGTGTGTCCAAGGAATGGGCCGCCACCCGGCTCGTCAACCGCCGGAAGCAGTAGGACGTGCCCCTCGACGTCGGAACGGTGGCACCCGGGTTCGCCCTGGCGAACCAGTTCGGCGAGACCGTGACGCGGTCGTCCCTTGTCGGCGGCTCCGTCGTCGTCTTCTTCCCCTTCGCGTTCTCCCGCGTCTGCACCGACGAGCTCGGCCAGCTCCGGGACAGTCTGGAACTGTTCGACGCCGCCGGCGTCACGCTCGTGGCGGTCTCGGTGGACCACAAGTACACGCTGCGGGCCTTCGCCGACGCGAATGACATCTCCTTCGACCTCCTGGCCGATTTCTGGCCGCACGGCGCGACCACGCGCGCCTATGGGGCGTTCGACGAGGAGCAGGGCTACGCCGAACGCGTCAGCTACGTGCTCGATGGTGCGGGCGTGGTCCGTGCCGTCGTGTCCTCACCCCATGGGCAGGGCCGGCCGATCGCCGACTACGCCCAGGCGCTGAGCTCGGTCGAAGCGGCCCTGTGACCGGTCCGGGCGGCGGCATGCGGATGCGTGACGACCTGCCCGGACCGGAATCGAACCCGGGGCTCGGGCTGACGGGGTTCGTGCGCGAGCCCCCGGCGTCGGTCCTCCCGGTGCTGCAGCCGGCCGAGCTCGGCCCCCTCGACGAGGCCGTCGCCCTGCTCGGCGGGCTGCGACTGGTCGTGCTGACCGGTGCCGGGCTCAGTACCGACTCCGGCATCCCGGACTACCGCGGCCCGCAGTCGGTGCCCCGGAACCCGATGACCTACCAGCAGTTCGTCGGTGACGAGGCGCTCCGGCGCCGCTACTGGGCGCGAAACCACCTGGGGTGGCGGCACCTCCGCCGGGCCGACCCCAATGCGGGGCACGCCGCCGTCGCCCGGTTGGAGCAGCGGGGCCTGCTGTCCGGCCTCATCACGCAGAACGTCGACAGGCTCCACTCCTCGGCCGGCAGCATCAACGTCATCGACCTGCACGGGACGTTCGACCGCGTGGTATGCCTGCAGTGCGCCTCACTCTTTGCGCGGTCCCGGATCGCGGAGATCCTCGAGGCACTGAATCCGGGCTACCTCGAGCGGGAGTCCGGCGCCGGGGACATCGCCCCCGACGCCGATGCCGACGTGGACGACACCGGCGATTTCCTGATGGCCCCGTGCCCCGCGTGCGGCGGCATGCTCAAGCCCGACTTCGTGTACTTCGGCGAGAACGTGCCCAAGGGCCGCGTCGCCGACGCGTACGCCATGGTCGACGCCGCCGCCGCGCTGCTGGTCGCCGGTTCCTCGCTGACCGTGATGAGCGGGCTGCGGTTCGTCCGCCACGCGGCGAAGGCGGGCAAGCCCGTCGTCATCATCAACCGCGGATGGACGCGCGGGGACGAGTTCGCCTCGCTCAAGATCGAGGCGGGTGTCTCCGAGGCGCTCACCTACCTCGCCGGACGGCTCCCGGACCTGACGCAGCCGTAGGGAGAGCACTGCGTCCCCAGGTAGTCAACTTTCCGTCCGAGTAGTGGCTTCGGTGTCGGCACCGCACGCACCGCCGTAGCGTCGGTCCATCAGGTCTCTCAAGCAAGGTGGAACAATGCGGCACACGACACGATCTCTTCTGCTGGCTTTCGGATCCGCCGCGGCGTTGGTCGCGGCACCCCTGGCGCTGGACGTCCAGGGCGGGACGGTCGCGGACCACGCCGTGGCAGGCCCCCGCGCGGCGACCACCCCGTCGATGGCGATTCCTGCGGTCCCCGGGGCCGCGGATGGTCCTCCTGCCGTAGGCGCATCCACCGAGGACCCGGTCGAGGTGGTTCCGGTGACCACGACGACGGTCCAGGTTCCGCCTCCCGTCGACGCCGGACCGGAGGGCGACCTCCTGTCGGAGGTCCCGCCTCCGCCTCCCTCCCCGCAGTGCCCGATCACCGAGGAGGGCGCCTGGTGGACCGACCCCGCCGATCCCCATACCTGCCTGCGGCCCGGGTCCATACCGTTCTTCGAGCCCACGCCCCCCGGCATCGCGCCCGAGCTCCTCGAACCGATCTTCGAGGACCCGCCGACGTCGCCCGGTGCGGGCGAGGACTGCCGCCTCACCGGGGCGCAGGAGTGCGTCGTCGGCATCATGGGCCAGGACTACGTGGTCACCTTCGCCGACGGCAAGCCGGTCGGTGTGGTCGAGGCGCAGCGGTAGGAGCGCGCGAGCCCGTCGCGGTCAGGTTGCGGCTAGAGTGGACGGCGTGCTGGGACAGTGGCGGTGGGATCGGAGGACGGCGGTCTTCGTGGCGGGCGCGAGCATGATCGCGCTGTCCATCGCCGCCCGCAGGCTGGGTCTCGGCGTCGACGACGACGGCGGGCCGGCTCTGTGGCTCGCCCTTCTCTTCGTGGTGGGCGCGTCCCTGATGCTCATCGTCCTGGCCGGGAGGCTGATCGCCGTTCTGAAGAAGCGCTGACCGTCGCCGCAGCGGGGACCCCGGACTACTTGTCCCCGCGGTGTGCGGCAGCGAAGGTTGTGAACCCACACCTCAAGGGGCGACGCCTACCTTGGGATGGACCACTTCGACCGGGAGGAGCACGTGGCGACCCTGCGCGCACCAGCACCAGGCGCCACAGCGACCCGATCCGGAGCCATTGACGCTCTGCGTGTCCTCGCGGTCGTCGGTGTCGTCGCCGGGCATGTCTGGTCGGGTCCGCTCGTCGACGCAGGGCTCTACACGTGGCACGTCCCTGTGTTCTTCCTGCTCGCCGGATACCTCTGGAGGACTCGGAGGCCGGGTGCTCGACGGGCGGAGGTGACGGAGGCGAAGAAACGCTTCCGGACGATCATGACGCCGTACCTGGCATGGTTGGCCGTGACCCTGATCGTTCATGTCGGCATCCTTCGTCAGCGCGGGTCGCTGGCACCCGAAGCCGTGATCCTGCCTCTCATGGGCGGGTCCCTCAACGCGGGACCGTTCGGTGCGTACTGGTTCATGACCGCGCTGTTTCTTTCGGCCCTCATGTTCCGGGCACTAGAGCGTGTCCCCCTCGTCCTCCGGACCGCGCTCATCGTCGATCTTGCGGTCGTCACGCACGTGTTCAGGGAGGTCCTCGCCCCGCTGCCCTTGTCCATCGGGGTGGCCGGCGCCGCGCTCGTCTTCATGCTCGCGGGTCAGGCACTGCAGCACCTCCGCAGTCGGGTGCGCGGGCCGGTCCGGGTCGGGGCGGTGTGCCTCGTCGTGGGGGTCGTGCCTGTCGTCGCCGGGGTGTCGGCACCACTGGACATGAAGTACGGCGAGCTCGGCACGCCGGTTCTCAGTGTTGTCGTAGCGGTGCTGATCACCGTCGGCCTCTTGTTGATGCTCGAGGGCGTCTTTCCCCTGCTGCCCGGATCGGTCCATGTCCTGTCCGAAAGGTTTGCTGCGGGCTGCCTGATGGTGGTGCTGACCCACACCTACGTTCTGTGGCTCCTTGCCGTACCGGACACGGAGAGGTCGTTCTGGGTACTGGTTGCGGCGCTGGTCCTGCCGTGGGCTGTCGCCATGATCCTCCATCGGACACCACTCTCCCAGGTGTTTCTCGGGATGCCACGCGCCACCTGATCGCGGGGTTTCCTGCTGCCCGGGAATGACGCGGGCAGCAGAAAACCCCGCCCATCCCGGGAGTCGTCCCAGGAATGGCGGGGTTTCGAGTGGTGGGTCCTACCGGGATCGAACCGATGACATCCACGGTGTAAACGTGGCGCTCTACCAGCTGAGCTAAAGACCCTCATCCCGTGACACCGGACCATCGGCCAGGGCGGCATCACGAGGATCGACTATACCGGCTCGCCGATCGTCCGCGCCAATCCTGGCACGCCTACTCCTCGGCGGCGAGCTGGCCGCACGCGCCGTCGATCTCCTTGCCGCGGGTGTCGCGGAGCGTCGTCGGGATACCGGCGTCCCGCAGCCGGTTGATGAACTCGGTGGAGACGCTCTTCTCGGAGGCCGTCCAGATGGATCCGGGCGTGGGGTTGAGCGGGATCGGATTGACGTGCACCCAGCCGCGCCCGCGCTGGTTGAGCTTCTTCGCCAGCAGGTCCGCGCGCCAGGGGTGGTCGTTCATGTCCTTGATGAGCGCGTACTCGATGCTGACGCGCCGTCCGGTGACCCGGTAGTAGTTGTAGGCGGCGTCCAGCGCCTCGTCGACCTTCCAGCGCGTGTTGACCGGGATCAGCTCGTCGCGGAGCTCGTCGTCGGGCGCGTGGAGGGACAGCGCGAAGGTGACCGGGAGGGACTCCGCGGCGAGTTTGTTGATCGCCGGCACGAGGCCGACCGTCGACACCGTGATGTTGCGTGCGGACATGCCGAGGCCCTCGGGGGAGTCGTCCACGAAGCGGTGGAGGGCGGCCATGACGCGCTTGTAGTTCGCCAGCGGCTCACCCATGCCCATGAAGACGATGTTGGTGACGCGGTCGGCGTCGTGCCCGCCGTCCGTGCGCAGGTCGCCGAGGGCGCCCTCGGCCAGGGCGCGGTTCGCGGCGACCACCTGGTCGACGATCTCCGCGGTCGACATGTTGCGCGTCAGGCCCGCCTGGCCGGTCGCGCAGAACGGGCAGTTCATGCCGCAGCCGGCCTGGGAGGACACGCAGAGCGTCACCCGGCCCGGGTAGCGCATCAGCACCGACTCCACGAGGGCGCCGTCGAAGAGGCGCCACAGGAACTTGATGGTGTCGCCGTTGTCCGTGGTCAGGCGCTTCACCTCGGTGAGCAGCGGCGGGAACATGGCCGCGACCAGTTCCTCGCGCCCGGCCTTCGGCAGATCGCTCATCGCCGCGGGGTCGGTGCTGTAGTGCGAGAAGTAATGAGTGGACAGCTGCTTGGCGCGGAAGCCCTGGTGTCCCAGTTCCTTCAGCCGCTCCTGCCGCTCCGGCAGGGTCAGGTCCGCCAGGTGTACCGGCGGCTGGCTGACCCGCGGGGATTTGAACTGCAGGAGCGGCCTGCCGTCGCTGGCGACGATCGGCTGGGCGCCCTCCACCTCGGGGCGCACCTGGGGGCGCGAGGAGGCGGGGGCAAGGGCAGGAGGGGTAACGGTAACGTCGGACATCCTTATCATTCTTTCACGGATGGCACCAGCGTCCCAGCCGGGGGCACGGTGGACAGCTCACGGAATGCGTGAGCCGGGCGACACATAACGCCGCGGAGGCCCGCGGGTGTGGCGGCGCGGAGCGCGACGGTAATAGTGTGAAAGCGACCGGAGGAGCCGCGTGGGAACGCGCCCGAAGCACCGGCACATGCAGCGCGTTGCATGCAGTCGACCAACGACGGAGAACACATTGAGCGCACAGATCGGCGTCACGGGCCTGGCAGTCATGGGAGCCAACCTCGCCCGCAACCTGGCCCGCAACGGCTACACCGTGGCCCTGCACAACAGATCCAACGAGAAGACGTACGCCCTGCTGGAGAAGCATGGCGGGGACGGCGAGTTCATCCGCACGGAGACCATGCAGGAACTCGTCGACGCGCTGGAGAAGCCCCGCCGGGTGCTCATCATGGTGAAGGCCGGCAAGCCGGTGGACTCCGTGATCGAGCAGCTGGTGCCGCTGCTGGAGCCCGGGGACATCGTGATCGACGGCGGCAACTCCCACTACGAGGACACCCGCCGCCGTGAGGCGGCCCTGTCCGCGCACGACCTGCACTTCGTCGGTGTGGGTGTCTCCGGCGGGGAGGAGGGTGCGCTCCTGGGCCCGTCCATCATGCCCGGCGGGTCCCGCGAGGCCTACGACTCGCTGGGTCCCATGCTCGAGAAGATCTCCGCCAAGTACAACGGGGAGCCCTGTTGCCGCTGGATCGGCACGGACGGCGCCGGCCACTTCGTGAAGATGGTGCACAACGGCATCGAGTACGCGGACATGCAGGTCATCGGGGAGGCCTTCGACCTCCTGCGCTCCGGCGCCGGCATCGAGCCGGCCGACCAGGCGACGATCTTCACGGACTGGAACGCCGGGACGCTGTCCTCGTTCCTCATCGAGATCACCGCCGAGGTGCTCGGCCACACGGATGCGCGCACCGGCAGGCCGTTCGTCGACGTCGTCGTCGATGCCGCCGGGCAGAAGGGGACCGGCCGGTGGACCGTCGTGTCGGCGCTGGAACTGGGCAGCCCGACGTCGGGCATCGCCGAGTCCGTCTTCGCGCGCGCCCTGTCCTCCCAGCTCGAGCAGCGCCTCCAGGCCCAGGACGTCCTGCAGGGGCATGAGGGGACGGTGGAGCTCCCGGACACGTTCGTGGAGGATGTCCGACTCGCGCTGTACGCCTCGAAGCTCGTGAGCTACGCGCAGGGCATCGACATGCTCACGGCCGCGGCGAAGGAGTACGGCTGGGACCTGAGGCTCGACGAGATCGCGTCCCTGTGGCGGGCCGGCTGCATCATCCGCGCCGAGCTCCTCGACGACATCATGAAGGCGTACGCCGGCAGCGACCGCCCGGCCAACCTCCTGCTGGCCCCCGCCTTCGCCGAGGCGATCGCCGGCGCCGTGCCGGCCTGGCGCCGCGTGGTCGCCACCGCCGTCCAGCTGGGCATCCCCGTACCGGTCTTCTCGGCGTCGCTGGCCTACTACGACGGCCTGCGCCGCAAGCGCCTGCCGGCCGCCCTGACGCAGGGCCTGCGCGACCTCTTCGGCGCGCACACCTACAACCGGGTCGACGGCGAGGGCACCTTCCACACGCTGTGGGGCGAGGACAAGTCCGAGATCGAGGCCGTCGACACCCACTGACCGGGCCGTCAGCGACGGCACGGACGACGAGAGCCCCGGACCTCGGTCCGGGGCTCTCGTCGTCCGACGGTGCCGCGTCAGATGTAGATGGCCGGGTCCACGTACTCCGCGGGATCGACGGCCGGCTGTGTCTCCCGGCGCGAGTCCCGGTGGCGGAACGTCGCCGGGATGCCGGTGATGATCGAGTCCGGGGGCGTGTCCTTGACCACGACGGCGTTCGCGCCGACCGCGCTGCCCGCACCGATGGTGATGGGCCCGAGGACCTTCGCGCCCGCGCCGATCGTGACGCGATCCCCGATGGTGGGATGGCGCTTGACCTTCTCAAGCGAGCGTCCGCCCAGGGTGACGCCCTGGTACAGCATGACGTCGTCGCCGATCTCCGCGGTGCTCCCGATCACGACCCCCATCCCGTGATCGATGAAGAACCGACGACCGATGGTGGCCGCCGGGTGGATCTCGACGCCGGTGAGGGCGCGCGCCAGCTGGGCCAGCGCGCGAGCGGGGAATCGGAGCCTCTCGTCGCGCCACATGCGGTGGGTCAGGCGGTGGACCCAGATGGCGTGCAGCCCCGAGTACACGACGGTGGTCTCGAACGGGCCACGCGCAGCCGGATCGTGGGTGCGCGCGGTCTCGAGGTCCTCACGCAGTCGTTCTAGAAAGCTCACCGGCTACCTTTTCGTGGAGTGGTTGGGACGGACGTCGCGGCGGGATCAGCCGCGGATGTCGTCGAACAGGATGGTGGAGATGTAGCGCTCGCCGAAATCGCACACCACGGCCACGATGAGTTTACCGGCGTTCTCGGGGCGCTTCGCGAGTTCGAGCGCCGCCCAGACGATGGCCCCCGACGAGATCCCGCCGAGGATGCCCTCCTGGGTACCGAGCGCGCGGGCCACCCGCACGGAGTCCTCCACGGTCGCGTCCATCACTTCGTCGTAGATGTCGCGGTCGAGGTTGTCCGGGACGAAGTTGGCGCCGAGGCCCTGGATCTTGTGCGGGCCGGGGGCGCCGCCGTTGAGGATGGGCGAGTCGGCGGGCTCGACGACGACGATCTGCACGCCGGGCTTGCGCTCCTTGAGGACCTGGCCCACGCCGGTGATCGTCCCGCCGGTGCCCACACCGGCCACGAAGATGTCCACCTCGCCGTCGGTGTCCTCCCAGACCTCCTCGGCGGTGGTGGTGCGGTGGATCTCGGGGTTCGCCGCGTTCGCGAACTGCTGGGCCCAGATGGCGTTCTCGGTCGTCGCCACGATCTCCTTGGCGCGGTCGACGGCGCCCCGCATGCCCTCGGATCCGGGGGTGAGGACGATCTCGGCGCCGTAGGCCCGGAGCATGACGCGCCGCTCGGTGGACATGGTCTCCGGCATGGTCAGCACCACCTTGTACCCGCGGGCCGCCCCTACCATCGCCAGGGCGATCCCCGTGTTGCCGGAGGTCCCCTCCACGATCGTGCCGCCGGGGCGCAGGGCGCCCGCCTTCTCGGCGGCGTCGATGATGGCGACGCCGATGCGGTCCTTGACGCTGTTGGCGGGGTTGTAGAACTCGAGCTTGACGGCGACCTGCGCCCCGAGTCCCTCGGTCAGCCGGTTGAGGCGGACGAGGGGGGTGCGCCCGACCAGTTGAGTGACGTCGTCGTAGATCTTTGCCATGGGGAGCCTGCCTTTTCGGGGGTTCAGCGTACGGGGAGTCGTCGTGGGTGGGGCGGCGCGGGCGCGCCCCGGGGCAACGGCGGTCAGCCTAACGGCCGGGCGCCGGTGCTCCTACGCGGCCAGCCACTGGGCGTAATACTTCCGGGCCTTCGCGAGCTTCGGGTTGATGATCACCTGGCAGTAGCCCTGCTCGGGGTGCTTCGCGTAGTAGTTCTGGTGCCAGTCCTCGGCGACGTGGAAATGGGGGAGCCGGCTGACCTCCGTGACGATCGGGTTCTTCCAGTTCTCCTGGTTGCGGCGGATGGCGTCCTCGAAGAGTTCCTTCTGCGCGGCGTCCTGGTAGTACATGACGCTGCGGTACTGGGTTCCGACGTCGTAGCCCTGCCGGTTGAGGGTGGTGGGGTCGTGGGACACGAAGAACATGTCCAGGATGACGTCCTCGGGCACGACGTCCTCGTCGAAGCTGACCGCGACCACCTCGGCGTGTCCCGTGATCCCCGAACACACGCTGTCATAGTCCGGGTGCCTCGTATGGCCGCCGGTGTATCCGGAGACGACCTCCGTCACGCCGCGGGTCTTCTGGTAGACGGCATCGAGGCACCAGAAGCAGCCCCCTCCAAGCACAAAAGTCTTCATGACTGTGTCAATGCGCGCCACGTGCCGATGATTCCCGCGCCTGTTCCGCCGCCGGTGGACGGGGCGGACTTGGCGGGCCCTGCTTCGGCGGGTATTACTGGTGTCATGGACCAGAACGAGCACGACTCCGGCGTCGCTCCGTCCGGCATCGACGCACCCGAACCACCGGGCATGCATGCTCCGACCGTCGGCGACGTACTCCTGGCCATCGAGGAACTATGGCCCGAGAGCCTCGCGGAGGACTGGGACGAGGTGGGGCTCGTGGCCGGCCGGTCGGGGAAGCGGGCGGACAGGATCCTCTTCACCGTGGATCCCACGGCGGCCGTCCTCGACGAGGCCCTCGACTGGGGCGCGACGATGATCGTGTCCCACCACCCGCTGCTTCTCAAGCCCGTCTCCTCCGTCGCGGCGTCGGGGTTCAAGGGGGAAGCCATCCATCGGCTGATCGAGGCAGGCTGCGCCCTGGTCACGGTCCACACCAACGGCGACAGCGCGGTGGGCGGAGTGTCCGACGTGCTGGCGGACGCCCTCGGCCTGCAGGACGTGCAGCCTCTCACCCCGGCGGCGGACGGGCTGCCCGAGGAGGGCATCGGCCGGGTCGGGAACCTCGGATCGCCGGTGACGCTCGGTGACTTCGCGGAAGTGGTGTTCTCCATCCTTCCCGCCGTGGCGGGCGGTGTGCGGGTCGCCGGCGACAAGGACGCGCTGGTGCGGCGGGTCGCCGTCTGCGGCGGCGCGGGCGATTCCCTGTTCGACCGCGTCCGGTCGAGCCGGGCCGACGTCTATGTGACCGCGGACCTCCGGCACCACCCGGCGTCGGAGGTTCGGGAGGCAGCGGCCGGTGCCACGCCCTACCTGATCGACGTCTCGCACTTCGGCAGCGAGTGGCTGTGGCTGACGCCCGCCGCCGAAGCCCTCGCCGGCGTCCTCACCGATCAGGGCTTCACCACGGACATCCGGGTGAGCGGGGTCAACACCGACCCGTGGGACTTCGTCCTGACACCCGGTCACTGACCGCCGCCCCGGGCGGCGTGGCCTAGGCTGGGACGACGCCAACCCCCGCTCGTCGTGCCCCATCCGACCCATCCTGGAGGTTTACCGTGGCCAAGGCTGCACCCGAGGAACAACTCCGCCTGCTCGACCTGCAGGCCCTCGATTCGACCCTCAACAAGCTTTCTCGCCAGGCCGCCGCCGCGCGCAGCAATCCCGAGATCGGGATCGTCGCCGGCCGGGTGGCGGACGTGGACGCCGAACTCGTCCGGGCGACCACCGAGCTCGGGGACCTGCAGCGCGAGCTCACCCGCGCGGAGGACGAGGTCCAGTCCGTCGTCAACCGGCTCGAACGCGACGAGAAGCGGCTCAACAGCGGAACCGGGACCTCGAAGGACCTCACCGCGCTGCAGCACGAGGTCGCCACCCTCACGAAGCGGCGGTCGGACCTCGAGGACGTCGAACTCGATGTCATGGAGCGGGTGGACACGGCGCGGGCCGCGCAGGCCGAGGTGCAGGGGCGCACGAACGGCGTCCGCGCCGAGCTCAAGGCCCTCGAGGACGCCCGGGACGCCGAACTGGCCGACGTCGATGCCCAGCGCGCCCGGGTGCAGGCGCAGCGGGACGAGCTCGCCGCCACCTTCGACGCAGGGCTCCTGACGATCTACGAGCGGATCCTCGCCCGTCGCGGCGTGGGTGCCGCGCGGCTCTTCCACGGCAAGTCCGAGGGATCGGGCATGCAACTGAGCCCCGGCGATCTCGCCGACATCTCCGCGGCCGCGCCCGACGACGTCGTCCTCTGCCCCGACTCGGGTTGCATCCTCGTCCGCTCGAGTGACTGGGGAAACCAGCAGCCGTGACGGATCAGCAGTTGTTCGACCCCTATGCGCAGGACCAGGACGCGGCCCAGGACCACGTGCGGCAGGACCTCCCCGCGCGCCTCGTCGTCGAGGCCGACGGCGGGTCACGGGGCAATCCCGGACACGCCGGATACGGCGCCCTCGTGCGCGATCCCGACACGGGCCGCATCCTCGTGGAGAAGGCGGCCTACATCGGCAAGGCCTCCAACAACGTCGCCGAGTACTCCGGACTTGTGTCCGGACTGGAGCTCGCCCGGGAGATCAACCCGCAGGCGGCCGTGCACGTGAAGATGGATTCCAAGCTCGTCGTCGAGCAGATGTCGGGGCGCTGGCAGATCAAGCACGCGGACATGCGCGTCCTGGCGGCGAGGGCGCGGAAGGTCCTGGATCCGCGGCGCGTGACGTACGAATGGATCCCGCGCGAGCGGAACAAGGACGCCGACCGGCTCTCCAACGAGGCGATGGATGCCGGGATGGCCGGCGTCGACTGGAAGCCCCGCGCCACCGCCGGGGCCTCGACCGCGGCGTCGAGCGCACCCTCGACGGCGCGCGACGCCCCCGTGCAGGAGGCGCCCCGCCGTGCGGGTCGGTTGCACCACGTCGAGGTATGGACGAGGGATCTTCCCGCGGCGGACGCCAGCCTGGGCTGGCTGCTCGAGCGGCTCGGTTTCCCCCGCAGGGAGTCGTGGAAGAACGGCGTGAGCTTCGGCTCCGAGGAGTTCTACGTGGTCCTGGAGAGCGGCCCGGATGTCGCGGCGGGCGGCCACGACCGCCGTCGTCCCGGGGTGAACCACCTCGCGTTCCGCGCGGGCTCACGCGCCGACGTCGACCTCCTGGTCCGCCGCGCAGCCAGTCACGGCTGGTCGCTGCTGTTCGCCGACCGCCATCCCTTCGCGGGCGGCCCCGACCACTACGCCGCGTACCTCGAGAACGCCGAGGGGTTCGAGGTGGAGCTCGTCGCCGACTGACCGCCGGCTTCACGCTTCGGCACGGCGTTTCACGCTTCGGCACGTCGTCGCGGCCGGCGGAGCGAGGCGTCAGTCGAGCACGATGTCGAGCTGCGCGGGCTTCCGCGAGGTGGCCGGCTGCAGGTCGGCCGTCCACTTCTCGCGGGCCGCCCCGAGCAGGGCAGCCGGCGTCGCGGGGACGGCGCCGCGCCGCGTGAGCAGGTGCCGGGCGAGCTCGCCCCGGGTGTGCTTCGCGAAGTGCGAGACGACCGTCCGCTTCCCGTTCCGGATCTGGAACACGTTGACGGCAGCGCTCTGCTGCGGTGGCGAGGTCCAGGCCGCCGCATAGGTGCTGGACCGGCAGTCGACGATCAGGCCGTCGCCCGCGTGGAGCGCCAGGGGAGCCGCGAGGTGCTTCCTCCAGTAGGTGGCGAGCCGCCCCGTGCCCGGGAGGTCCACCGCCATCGACAGGCGGTAGGCGGGGATCCGGTCGCCGAACGCCACGGCTCCCCACAGGGCGGAGACGACGACGCACTGCTCCCGTGCCTTGCGTCTCTGCACGGCGGTCATCCCGGCGTAGCCGAGGGCGTCGTACAGGACCCCCGAGTAGATGTCGTGGGCGGGAGCGGCGGGCGCGACGTCGAGCACCAGGTTCCTCGCCACGTCCTCGGCGAGGGATGCCCCGACGCCGAGGACCGCATGCGCGTCGTCTGCAGCACTGGCGGCCCTCAGGGCGCCGAGCACGGCCCTGCGCGCGTCGTTGAGTTCGGGGAAGTGGAGGTCGTCCAGGTGGAGCGGTGCACCCGTACGGGCTGCGGACTTGCCTTCGGACGGGGGGAGCAGGATCAGCACCGATCCACTGTATCCAACCCGGGCAGGCCGTCCGTGCGCGGCAGCCGGCGGTGTCCTGGTCACCTAGAATGGGAGCTGGATGGGTCGACCAGGCGGCCGCGTTGGACGGTGCGAGAGCACCCGCTCCACCGAGGAACGTCCGGGCTCCGCAGGGCAGGGTGGTGGGTAACGCCCACTCGGGGTAACCCGCAGGCCAGTGCCACAGAAAAGAGACCGCTTCCGCCGCAGGCTTCGGCCGGCGCGGGCAGTAAGGGTGAAAAGGCGGTGTAAGAGACCACCAGCGTGCCGGGTGACCGGCGCGGCTCGGTAAACCCCACCCGGAGCAAGGCCAGACAGTGCGCGCTCGAGGGCTGCCCGCCCGAGTGCACGGGTAGGCCGCTGGAGGGCGTCGGCAACGGCGTCCGTAGATGGATGGTCGCTACTCGCGCGTCGGTGACGGCGCGCGATGACAGAACCCGGCGTATCGGTCGACCCATCCCTCGACCTGCCATCCACCCATCGGCCGGCTCCCCGGATCGGATGCGGTCCCCGTGCGATCCGGAAGCACGGCACGGTCTCCGGCGCGTCATACGTTGTCGCGGGACCCCGCTCGTCCTACTGTGTGAACATCGCTGCGGGTCTCGTACGCAAGCGCTGCGGTATGAACGGGTCGGCCTTCTGCTGGGGCTCGGGGTCGGCCCGTTCGCCTCGACCCGGCTGCGCGGTCACCGTCATTAAACGGTCCCCCGTACCCGGTCTCAAGAGGTAGGGGGACCGCCCGGCGTCTATAGCCGCCTCGGGAGCTCGTCGACCGCGATACTGCTGGGGGAACGACCGCGGGACGCACTCCCACCTCCATGGTGCGCTTCCGCCGATCACGCTGCAATCGCAGGGCCCCGGCTAAGCCGAGGGAGGAATCGGGAACAACGGTCCCACTTTTCCGTTGCCCAGTCGAAACATTATCGGTGGTCTCCGGGAACTCGTCAAGACCCGATGAACCATCGGCCGGCAAGTGGTCACGGCCTGCCTGTCACACGAGGAGCTCTGGCTTAGGGTGATCGGATGAGCACTGGGGGCGCTGCCGAACGACACCTGTTGGTGCGCAACGGGAACTTCCGCGCGCTGATGGTCTCCAGCACGTTCGGTGTGCTCGGCAACGCCGTCGCAGCGGTGGCGCTGCCCGTCATCGCCGCGGTGGAACTCGATGCCAGCAACTTCGAGGTCGCCGCCCTCGCCGGCATGACCTTCTTGCCCTGGCTCCTCTGCGGGCTGCTCATCGGCGTGTGGGTCGACAGGCTGCCGCGTAAGCCGGTGATGCTCGCGTCCCTCTCCGTCCGCGTCCTGGTCCTCGCCCTCCTGCCCGTCGGCTACTGGTGGGGTTTCCTCAGCACTCCCTTGCTGTTCGCCGCCGCCTTCGTCGCGGGTGTGGCCGGCGTCTTCTTCCAGCTGGCGGACGCCGCCCTGGTGCAGCAGGCCGTCACCCCGGACGAGCTCATGGAGGGCAACGGCCTGATCACCGGGTCCGGTGCCGCGGCGGACGCGGCAGGACGCTCCGCCGGGGGGTGGCTCACCGGTGCGGTCGGCGCCTCCAACACGCTGATCGTTCAGGTGACGACGTCGGTCATCGCGCTTGCGGCCATCCAGCGCCTCGATGTGAAGGAAGTGGTCCGCCCGCGGAGTGATCCTCGGATCGTCCGGGAGATGTGGGACGGATTGCGCTACACCTTCAGCACGGCCCCGCTGCGCGCCCTCCTGCTCAACGCCGCGCTCTGGAACCTCGGCGGCAACATCTCCGCGTCCCTGCTCGTGCTGCTGGTGCTGAGGACCCTGGGGGAGTCGGAACTGTGGCTGGGCCTGCTGCTGGCCGCGTCGTCCGTCGGAGGAGCCGTCGGCGGGGTCACGGCCAACTCCCTGGGCGAGCGCTTCGGGTCGGGGCCGCTGTGGCGCTGGTCCATGGTGCCCGGCGTGCTCGGCTACGCCTCCCTCCTGATCCTCACGCCCGGCGCCGGGATGCTCTGGGGACTCCTCGGCATGTTCGTGATGGGCGCCAGTGTCTCCTGGAACATCGTCGTCGGTACGAGCTTCCGCCAGCGCGTGTGCCCGCCGGACATGATGGGCCGTCTCGGGGCTGCGTCGCGCACAGTGAGCTGGGGCATGCTCGCGCTCGCCAGCCTGCTGGCGGGAGTCCTGGCGGAGACCGTCGGCATCCGTGATGCGGTCCTGATCGGGGTCCTCATCGCGTGCACCGCTCCGCTGGTGGCGCTGCTGGGCCCCCTGCGCGGCGTGAAGCGGTTGGAGGACCTCGCCCAGGCCCCGGCTCCGGCAGCCCGGGTCGAAGCGGCGAGGAAGCCCTGACGCCGGAACCCGACCCCGATCCGGTCCTGCTAGTGACCGAACGGGTCCGGGTCCACGCCGGGCAGCCAGGTGAGGCCGGGCACGCCCCAGCCGTTGTTCTTCATCGCCTTACTCGCCTTGCGTCCCTGCCGGTTGTCGAGGCGATCCACGTAGAGCCTGCCGTCCAGGTGGTCGTACTCGTGCTGCATGCAGCGGGCGAACCACCCCGTGGCCTCGAACTCGACGGGCACGCCGTCGCCGTCGAACCCGGACACCCGCGCCCAGTCGGCCCGCTTGAGGGCGAAGGACTCGCCCGGGACGGACAGGCAGCCCTCCGCCTCGTCCTCAGGATCGGGATCGGATCCGGGAACCTTCGAGATCACGAGCGTCGGGTTGACGAGGACACCGCGCGGGGCGACGTCGTCGTCGTTCTCCATCCCGTAGACGAAGACGCGCAACCCCACGCCGATCTGCGGGGCGGCGAGGCCCACCCCGTTGGCGACGTCCATCGTCTCGAACATGTCGGCGATGAGGGTGCGCAACGCGTCGTCGAACGCCTCCACAGGGAGGGCGCGCCGGTGCAGGACCGGCTCGCCGGCGATCGTGATGGGGTGGACGGTCATGGAACCTACCTGTTCTGGGTGGGGCGGTCAGCGATCGATCGGCCGATGGACTCGCGCATGATCTCGCTGGTCCCGCCGAAGATCGTCAGCAGCCGCGCGGCGAGGAACGCCTGCGAGACCGGGTATTCGAGGATGTAGCCGTACCCGCCGTGCAACTGGAGGCAGCGGTCCGTGATGGACTTGGCCCGCTCACTCGCCCATAGTTTGGCCTGGGCGGCGCCCGTGGGCGTCAGTGCGCCGGCGTTGAAGGCCAGCACCGCCTGATCGACGAAGGTCTCCGTCACCTGCACCTCGGTGAGGATGTCGGCGAGCACGTGGCGGGTGTTCTGGAAATCGAGCACCCGCTCGCCGAACGCACTCCGCTCGGTCACGTACCGCAGCGTCTGCTCGTAGGTTGCGCGCGCGAGCGCGGCGGAGGCGACGGCGATGCCGAGGCGGCCCTGCGGGATCTGCTCGAGGCTGTAGCGCAGGCCCTGGCCCACCTCGCCCACGAGATCGGCGCCGGGTACGCGCACGTCGTCGAAGAAGAGCTCGGCGGTGTCGGATGCGCGGAGGCCCATCTTGTCCAGCTGGCGGCCGGGCGCATAGCCCTCGCCCTTGCTCACCATGAACAGGGAGAACGAGTCGCTCGAGCCCCGTCCGGAGCTGCCATCGGTGCGCGCGAGCACGAGGGACGCGTCCCCGCTGATCCCGTTGCCGATGAACACCTTCTGACCGCTGATCAGCCAGTCGTCGCCGTCGCGTACCGCCCTGGTCCGGATGCCACGGAGATCGCTGCCGGCTCCCGGCTCGGTCCACGCGCAGGACGTCACGATCTCACCGGAGACCATGCCCGGCAGCCACCGCTCCTTGAGGTCGTCCGAACCGTAGGCGAGCAGGTGCGGGAGGACGAGATCGTCGTGCAGGTGGAAGGCGAGGCCGACGGCGAGGTGATTGCTGCGGGCGAACTCCTCGTCCAGCACCGTCCGGAACCGGTAGTCCGGCATCCCCGCTCCGCCGAACTCCTCGGGGACGGCGAGCCCGAGCAGTCCCTGTTCACCCGCCGCGGTCCAGACCGAGCGGTCCATCAGGTGCTGCCGGTCCCAGTCGGCGTAGTGGGGAGCGACGGCGCGGTCGTTGAACTCGCGGGCGACATCGCGGAAGAGCTCGTGATCTTCTTCGAACACTGTGCGTTCCATGACGTGGGTCCTTCGGATGCTCGCAGCCGTGAAGGCGCAGGCCGGGACGGCCGTTCTCCAGGGCTTGGGCTTGATGGGGCCTGAATGACGTATGCCGCCCCGGACGATCTCCGGGACGGCATACGTGGTCAGGATCATCCCTGACGACTGAGGGTGAGTAACGGGGGTTGAACCCGCGACCTCCTGGACCACAACCAGGCGCTCTGCCAACTGAGCTATACCCACCATGTGTCTCCACAGCGCACCCCGGTGCCGGGTGACCCCGCCGGGCTGTCCGTGGAAGGCAGCGGATACAAGTTTACACACTTTTCGGTGTGGTCCTGACAACGCCGCAGGAGCACCTCGGGGGCGCCGCCGGAGCCCTCAGGACGCGATGGTGCGCGCGATGTTCTTGCTCGTGGCGGAGTCGGGTCCGGGGGACGGCACGAAGACCGCCGACCGGTAGTACCGCAGTTCCCTGATCGAATCCTCGATGTCCCCCAGGGCCCGGTGGCCGCCGGTCTTCGCGGGAGCCTGGAAGTAGGCGCGTGTGTACCACCGACGGGCCAGTTCCTTGATGGTCGACACGTCGATGACGCGGTAGTGCAGGTGGTCGACGACCAGCGGCATGTCCCGGACGAGGAAGTTCCGGTCCGTGCCCACCGAGTTGCCTGCCAGCTGAGCCTTGCGGGGCTCGGGGACCCACTTCCGGATGTACGCGAGGACCTGCTGCTCGGCGTCCTCCATGGTGATGCCGCCGTCGAGCTCCTCCAGCAGGCCCGACGTCGTGTGCATCGTCCGCACGAAGTCACCCATCTGGGCGACGGCCTCGGGTGTGGGCTTGATCACCACGTCCACGCCGTCCCCGAGCACATTGAGCTCGGAATCCGTCACGAGGACGGCGACCTCGATCAGGGCATCGTTGATGAGGTCCAGCCCCGTCATCTCGCAGTCGATCCAGACGATGGGGTCATTCGATATCGGCATTCGACCAATGTACCGCCCGGCACCCCTGCTTCCGTGCCCGACCCTGCACGCCCTCACCGCGGCTCGTACAGGGTCGCGCTCGGGGCCCGGTGCTAATATTCGAACAGTTCGCTCAGGGCTGCGGGGAGATCTGGGAAACCCTGCCGCTTCCGGTAAGGGCACCGCTCGCGGGCCGCCCGCCGTCGGGTCGTCACCGGCCGACGGCCCGAGGACGGGGCGTTCGACGCCGACTTCTGCCTGCCGACGATTGGATTTCCCCGATGCCCTCCCAGGTCCCGCTCTCCGAGGTCGCGACGCAGCAGGGACCGGACCGACCGAACATCGCCATCGTGCAGGGATTCGTCGGATCACTCCTCATGTGGATGGGGTCGCTCGGCGTCGGGTGGCTGTCGCTCGCGTCCGCCGAACTGAGGCGCACCCCGATCATCATCTGGCTCCGTTTCGAGCCTGCCGGCGCCGTGCTCTCCGTGCTCCTCCTGGCGCTCGGCGGCATGCTCCTCGTCCGCTCCTGGCTGCGGTTGGGACAGCGACTGAACGGCTGGTCGGACGACACGAGACCGTACCTGATGACCGCCATCGTCGCGTGGACCATCCCGCTCGCTGCCGCGCTACCGCTCTTCAGTCGCGACGTCTTCGCGTACATCGCCCAGGGCCAGGTCATGGTGGCCGGGCTCAACCCCTATGTCGACGGGTATTCGCAGATCTCGAACTACCTGCAGATCGGTGCCGACGACCTGTGGGCGCAGAGCCCCACACCCTACGGGCCTGTTTTCCTCTGGATCGAGGAAGGCATCGTCAGGATCACGGGCGGCCACCCGGATACCTCGATCATCCTGTTCCGCGTCGTCGCGCTCGTGGGAGTGGCCCTGTGTGTCTACGTCATCCCCAAGCTCGCGGCCCTCCACTCCATCAATGCGAATCGCGCCCTCTGGCTCACCGCCGCCAACCCGCTGTTCCTCATCAACTTCGTGGCGGCCATCCACAACGATTCGCTCATGATCGGTCTCGCCCTGGCGGGGCTGTACCTGGCAGCGACGAAAAGGCCCGTCCTCGGGATCCTCCTGATCACGCTCTCGATCGGCATCAAGCCGATCACGCTGATCTTCCTGCCCTTCGCCGGCCTGATGTGGGCGGGCAGGGGTGCCTCCTGGCCACGCCGGTTCCTCTACTGGTTCCTCACCGCCGGCATGTCGCTCGGGCTCCTCTGGATCATGGGGCTGGTGAACACCTTCGGGTTCGGCTGGGTCGGCGCCCTCAGCACCCCGGGCAGCGTCTGGATCTGGTACGCGCCGGTCGGCTTCATCGGCCTCGTCATCGCCTCGCTCGGCGACGCCGTCGGCCTGCCCGGCTGGGACCTCGCCGGCGCCTTCCACACCCTCGCCCGGGTGGCCTCGCTCGCGATCATCGCCCTCCAGATCTTCCGCGGCGACCACAGCCGCCTCGTCCACCGGCTCGCCATCGCGTTCGCGGCCATCGTGCTGCTGGCGCCGATGATCCAGTCCTGGTACGTGGTCTGGCTGATCCCGCTCTTCGCGGTCACCGGCATCCGCGACGACTGGCAGGTGAAGTTCCTCTACTTCACGGTCGCGTTCTTCATGGTGTACGCCATCTCGGACCAGCTCGACATCTTCCCGTACTTCGACTTCAGCCTCATGATGGCGCGTCAGATCGCGGCCGTCATCGCGCTCGGATTCGCGCTCTACCTCGTGTTCATCGACCGCAGCACCAAGGTCCTGTTCCTCCGGCGGTATCGGCCGTCCACGCCCGGCCTGACGCACTGACCCCGCATCCCGGCATGCGGGACCGTCCCTGACCGGCGATACTGAACAGATGATTGAAACAGGAACGACGACGTACAACGGCGAGTTCGAGATCACCCACTGGGATGCCGAGCCGTATGCGGAGCCCGGCAGCACGGGCGAGCTCTCCCGCGTTCGGGCCTCGAAGGTCTTCGAGGGCGAGATCACCGGGACCAGTACGGCGGAACTGCTGATGGCAGGGAACGACGTCGGCGCGGGCTACGTCGCGTCCGAACAGTTCGTCGGGACCGTCGGGGACCGGACGGGCGCCATGACGGTGCAGCACTGGGGCGTCGCCGAGGGCGCTGATGCCGCGAGTTCGGGGCACATCATCCCCGGCTCCGGGACGGACGGGCTCCGCGGCATCGCGGGCAAGGCCATCTACTCCCAGGACCCGGACGGGCAGCACCGGCTGGAACTGAGGGTCAGCTTCCCCGCCGACACCGAGTAGGCCTTCCGGGCCGGCCCGCGATTGCGGTCGGTCCAGCGCCGGACCGCCCATAGTAAACTGGCTTGACTGCCTCCGTAGCTCAGGGGATAGAGCAGGGGCCTTCTAATCCTCTGGTCGCAGGTTCGAATCCTGCCGGGGGCACAGCATGAGGGCCGGACGCCGAGGCGTCCGGCCCTTCGCATTGCCCGTCGGTCATATTGCCCGTTCCTCGCATTGAGGGTTCGCCGTCCTGCGACGTCCGGGCCGGCAGGCCTGCCGCGCCGTGCGGTCATCCGGCAGCAGTGAGCTCGGTTGTCCACATAGGGCCGACAGCCTCCCCGTCAGAGGCTTCCCGTCCGAAGACTTGGTCGGGGCCGGCACCGGACGCCGCCTACCGGGATCTACGGAAGGACGAATCATGACCGACATCATCACCGTGCGGGGCTACGTCGCCACGGACGTGCGGCTCACCTCGGCGCAGAGCGGACTGGCCGTCGCCGGGTTCCGTATGTGCTCCACCGACCGCCGCTTCGACAGGGAGTCGAACGCCTGGGTGGACGGACACACGAACTGGTACTCGGTATCCATGTTCCGCCAGCTCGCCACCAACGCCGGCGCCAGCCTGAAGAAGGGCGATCGTGTGATCGTCACCGGTCGGCTCAAGGTGCGCCCGTGGATCAACGCGGACGGCCGGACGGGGACGTCCGTCGACATCGACGCCGACACCGCCGGACACGACCTCATGTGGGGCACCGCGAACTTCAAGCGCACCACGGCCGACCGCAGCGAGGCGCACACCGACGCCGGCCCGGACGATCCCGCCGGCGGTGATCCCGCCGGCGGTGATCCGGCCGGGGATGCCCTTCCCGCCGGCATGGACGCGGCCACGGGGGAGCTGTTCGGGCCGGCTCCGGGTGTCGCCGCGGATCGGGACGACGACGGCTCGGGCGCGGGGGACAGTCCTCCGGCGGAGGAGGCGGGCGGTGACGAGGACGCCCGCGAGGAGGAGTCCGTCCCGTTCTAGCAGGGGCCGACGGGCGATCGGTGGCAGGATGAGCGGGTGCCTGCTGACTTCCCTCATACCTGGCCCGACCGAACGGTTCGGGTGATCGTGGCGCTCGCTGTCGGACTGACCCTCGGCCTCACCTCCTGCACGGACAGGCCCGTCGGGGCGCCGGACCCATCGGGCACCGCACCCACTTCCGGGGCAGCGGAACTCCGCCCGGCCCCGACGTCGCCCGGCGACGGCGTATCCGCGACGCCCTCCTCGGCGTCCGCACCGGCCGCTCCGGACGGGGACACGCCGGGCATCGCCCGCGCTGTCGAAGGCGAGCTCACCAGCCTGGCGAGTGGTGGAGACGCGGTCACCCGTGAGGGGGTCCGGGCCGCCATCGAGCGGGGCTTCGCGGAGGCGGGCGCCGCTCCGGCATCGGTCGAGGTGTCCATCGACAGCACGCCCACCGGGCTGGACGTCGACGCGATCCAGGGCGCCGGTCTGATCGACGGGAGCTGCGTCTTCGGGGAGGTGCGCGAAGGGACGGTGACCGTCGCGGTCCTTCCCGCGCTCGCCTCCGGCCTGTGCTTCGTCGGTGACCAGCGCTGATCCGGAGAGGGCGCCGATCCGAAGCGGCGCCGATTCGGGGACCCGGGCGGCCCGACGGTTACCCGCCCGGATCACCCGAGTGTGAGATCGGTCCGGCCAACCACTAGCCTTAGGTGCATGGCGGAATTTATCTACACAATGAGCAAGGCCCGCAAGGCCGTTGGCGACAAAGTAATCCTCGACGACGTCAGCATGTCGTTCTTCCCTGGCGCGAAGATCGGTGTCGTGGGGCCGAATGGTGCGGGTAAGTCCACCATCCTGAAGATCATGGCAGGCATGGATACGCCGTCCAACGGCGAAGCGCGCCTCAGCCCCGGGTACACGGTCGGCATCCTCCTGCAGGAGCCACCGCTGAACGAGGAGAAGACCGTGCTCGGCAACGTCCAGGAGGGCGTCGGCGAGATCTTCGGGAAGATCCAGCGTTTCAACGAAATCTCCGAGGAAATGGCCTCCCCGGACGCCGACTACGACACACTGCTCGACGAGATGGGCAAGCTGCAGGAGGCCATCGACGCCGCGGACGCGTGGGACCTCGACTCCCAGCTCGAGCAGGCCATGGACGCCCTCCGTTGCCCGCCGCCCGAGGCCGACGTCCGTGTCCTCTCCGGTGGTGAGCGCCGCCGGGTGGCGCTCTGCAAGCTGCTGCTGCAGAAGCCGGATCTGCTCCTCCTCGACGAGCCCACCAACCACCTCGACGCCGAGAGCGTGCTGTGGCTGGAGCAGCACCTGAAGTCCTACGCCGGCGCCGTCCTCGCCGTCACCCACGATCGCTACTTCCTCGACCATGTCGCCGAATGGATCGCGGAGGTGGACCGCGGTCACCTGTACCCCTACGAGGGCAACTACTCGACCTACCTCGAGAAGAAGCGCGCGCGCCTCGAGGTGCAGGGCAAGAAGGACCAGAAGCTCTCCCGGCGCCTGACCGAGGAACTCGAATGGGTCCGGTCGAACGCCAAGGGACGCCAGACGAAGTCCAAGGCACGCCTGAACCGGTACGAGGAGATGGCGGCGGAGGCGGAGCGTACCCGGAAGCTCGACTTCGAGGAGATCCAGATCCCGCCGGGCCCCAGGCTCGGCAGCCAGGTCATCGAGGCGCACGACCTCCGCAAGGGATACGACGAGCGCATCCTCATCGACGGCCTGTCCTTCTCGCTGCCGCGCAACGGGATCGTCGGCGTCATCGGCCCGAACGGCGTCGGCAAGACGACGCTGTTCAAGACCATCGTGGGTCTGGAACCCCTCGACGGCGGCGAACTGCGGATCGGCGATTCGGTGAAGATCTCCTACGTGGACCAGTCCCGCGGCGGCATCGACCCCAACAAGAGCCTGTGGGAGGTCGTGTCCGACGGCCTCGACTTCATCCAGGTGGGCCAGGTCGAGATGCCCTCGCGCGCGTACGTGTCGGCGTTCGGCTTCAAGGGACCGGACCAGCAGAAGAAGGCCGGTGTCCTCTCCGGTGGTGAGCGCAACAGGCTGAACCTCGCGATGACCCTGAAGCAGGGTGGCAACCTGCTGCTCCTCGACGAACCGACCAACGACCTCGACGTCGAGACGCTCTCGAGCCTCGAGAACGCCCTGCTCGAGTTCCCCGGCTGCGCCGTCGTCGTCTCGCACGACCGCTGGTTCCTCGACCGGGTGGCCACCCACATCCTGTCCTACGAGGGCACCGAGGAGAACCCGGACCACTGGTACTGGTTCGAGGGCAACTTCGACGCCTACGAGCAGAACAAGGTGGAACGGCTCGGAGCCGACGCCGCGAAGCCGCATCGCGTCACGCACCGCCGCCTCACGCGCGACTAGCAGGAGCCCGCACCGGCCGGAAGCAGCTGACCGGCGGAAGCGGACAGCGGAAGGGACACGGCTCCAGCCGTGTCCCTTCTTTCCTGGGTGGTGCAGGCGTGGAGGTCAGCCGGGCGGGATCCTGACCATGCCCTCCTGGGCCACGCTCGCGACCAGTGCACCGCTGCGATCGTAGATGCGGCCGGCGGCGAGCCCGCGCGAGCCGGACGCACTGGGGGAGCTTTGCACGTAGAGCAGCCAGTCGTCCACCCGCACGGGTCGGTGCCACCACATCGCGTGGTCGAGGCTTGCCACGTTCATGCCGGGATGGATCCAGCTCAGGCCGTGCGGTCGCAGGATCGATTCGAGCAGGGTGTAGTCGCTCGCGTACGCGAGGGCGGCCCGGTGGATGTTCGGATCGTCCGGCATGGGTCCGAGGCTCCGCATCCAGACCGCGTTCCGGGGTTCCCGTGACCCCTCGTTGGACAGGTAGAGCGGGGCGTCGACGTGCCGGATGTCGAACGGCCGGTCGAAGGCCCACGCCTGCGCGACAGGGTGGTCGAAGGCGCCGAGCAATTCGGCCGTCGACGGCAGGCTCTCGGGGTCGGGGATGCCGGCGGGCATCGTGTCCTGGTGGGTGATGCCCTCGTCGGGCTCCTGGAAGGACGCGATCATGGACAGGATGGGCACGCCGTTCTGGTAGGCGTGCGTGCGGCGGGCGGAGAACGACCGCCCGTCACGCAGGCGCTGGACGCCGAACGTGATGGGCTGGTCGGCGTCGCCCGCCCGCAGGAAGTAGCCGTGCATGGAGTGGACGTCCCGCGTCGGCTCGACCGTCCGCATCGCCGCGATCAGTGACTGCGCGAGCACCTGGCCGCCGAAGACGCGCCGGCTCGGCTGCCGGGCGGAGCTCCCCACATAGATCTCCTCGTCCGTCTGCGCCCCCTCCGCGCTGCTCAGGTCGAGCAGATCCAGGAGGGCCCGGGTGGGGTCCTTCGCCTGCGCTCCCCGCGCCGGTGCCTCTGATGCTGGCGCGTGTTCTGCCATGGTTCGGTGTCTCCTCGTAGGGCGGGGGCGGGGGAAGCGGTGCGCTCCCGGGCATCTACTGACAGTAGACGCCGCTCCATGCGCACTCAATACGGGCACGCGGCCCCGCCCATGGTGTTCCTCACACCCGGATCCGCGGGCCACGGCGAATCGTCGGGTGGTGGCCGGGTTTGAGAGGATGGCGCTATGTCCCCGGTGCACACCTTCCCCCTTCAGCTGCGGTTCGGCGACGAGGATTCCTACGGCCACGTCAACAACGTCCGCTTCCTCCAGTTCCTCGAGGACGCGCGCCTGTCGCTGATGCACGAGCCGCGGCCTGAGGGGTCGTTCATCGAGCTCATCGACCCCGACCACTACACGCTCGTGGGCCGCCAGGAGATCGAGTACCGCTCGCCGCTGACCGTGAGCATGGAGCCGGCCGCCGTCGATCTCTGGGTCACCGCGGTGGGCGGCTCCAGCTTCGACCTCGGCTACGCGGTCCGGGACCGGGTGGCGGTGGACGGGAGCACCGTGAGTGCGATCGCCGCGACCACCATGGTGATGGTCAGCCGCAGCACCGGTCGTCCGGTGAGGCTGTCCGGCACGCAGAAGGCCATCCTCCTGTCCTGGCAGGGACCGCCCGTTCCCTTCCGCCGTGCGCGGGGCGGCACGCGGGCATGACCTCCTCGTCCCTGCGCTTCGCGGACCCGCACACCGTCGCCGACCTCCGCACCTTCACCGCCCGTGCCCGCGCCAACGACGACGGCGGGATGAGGCTCGTGGGCGCCGGCCGGGTGCTCGCCGCGTACGTGTGCACGCTCCGCCCGACCGTGCTCGGCGAGGCCGTCCCCACCGTGCTGGGGCTCAGGACCATGGCCCTCGCGGAGGAGGCCGACGTCGACACCACGGTCGCGCTCGGCTCGGTCCTCGACCGGCTCGCCCGCATGCCCGACGGCGACGTCGTGTTCCCCGTCCCCACCGTGACGGTCACCGAGAACTGGGCAGGCGTCCTTCCTCCGCGGTCGGGATGGGAAGCGGCGGGGACCGTGGCGGCCGAGGTCCTCGACCAGGCTGCGCAGCAGGGCATCGGGGAGGTGGCCCGCAGCCTGCCCGAGCGCGCGGGCGCACCCCTGGTGAGCAGCGCGAGGATCGCGGTATGGGGGCGCCCCCTGGCGGGGGTGCCCGGCGCGGTCCCGGCCGGGGCGGCCTTCGGCGCGTTCAGCCTCGGCTTCCTCCAGCCCGGGACGTCGGCGACCGTCCACACGAACGGGCGCTGGTCACGTGTCAGCACTGCGCGCGGCCACGTCCTCGTCCGCGCCGCCGCCGTCCTCTGACCGGCTGACGTTCGTCCGCGCCGCCGCCGTCCTCTGACCGGCTGACGTCAGTCCGCTGCGTTCACCATCGAATGCGCGGCGCGCTCGAGGTAGTCCCACAGGGTCGTCTCGTGCAGGGGGGCGAGGTCCAGGGTGTCCATGGCGGCGCGCATGTGCTGCAGCCACCGGTCGCGTGCCTGCGGCCCCACCCGGAACGGCATGTGCCGCATGCGGAGCCTCGGATGGCCCCGCTGCTCACCGTAGGTCTTCGGCCCGCCCCAGTACTGCTCGAGGAACAGCAGCAGGCGCTCCTTCGCCGGACCGAGATCCTGCTCCGGATACATGGGACGCAGCACGTCGTCGGCCGCCACGCCGTCGTAGAAGGCGTCGACCAGCCGTACGAACGTGGGGTGGCCTCCGACGGCCTCGTAGAAGTTGTCCGTGTACTGCGGCTGGGTGAAGCCCTGCCCGGCGGCGACGAGCCGCTCCACGGGCAGGGCCGTCCGTGCCCCTGCGGGGGGAGTCCCGTCCGGTGCCTGTGCCGGGTTCTCCTGCGCGCTCATGACTGCTCCTGGACGAGGGCGGGTCCTGCCGGGACGGCGGGTTCGGGGGTCGGCTCCACGTAGTCGCCCTGGGACCGGTTGCCCACCTTGGTGATGTCGCCGTTCCGCACGTACCAGATGGCTCCGTCCTTATCGACCATGCGGGTGATGCGCAGGCCGAGGGACTGGACCACGCCGACGGTCTCTCCCACCTCGATGGTGTCGCCGATGCCGTACTGGTCCTCGATCGTGATGAAGAACCCGAGGAAGGCGTCGCGGATCACCTCGCGCGCACCGAAACCGATGGCGATGCCGACGATGCCGACGCTCGCGAGTATGGGCCCGATGTTGAAGCCGAGTGTGTCGATGGCCATCAGGCCCGCGATGATCGCGATGGTCAGGGCCGCCACGCTGGAGAGCAGGCCGCCGATCGTCTCCGCACGCTGGACCCGCCGGGCGCCGTCGAAGGGGCGCAGCGCGGGCTGGGCCCATTTGAGGTGCGGCTTCTTGAAGACGCTGTAGCCGCTCTGGACGCGCTTGACCGAGCGGTTGATCACGGCGCGGATCACGAGCCACAGGATCAGGGCGCCGAGCAGGATGACCAGCGCGGAGATGACCTGGCCGCCATAGCCGAGGGAGGTGAGGAATGTCATGGGAATCGCTTTCGTGCGGGCATCCGGGGTCCGCCGAAGGTGGGCGCGGTAGGCGCGGGGATGCCTTAACAGGCTACAGCGGAGGGGGTTGCCCTGTGGTCCTGTCGTCCTCAGCCCGGGCCCGCGCCGGAGGTGGGTTCATGATGGACCGGGAAGTTCAGGGACCGCGCGATGAAGCACAGGCGGTTCGCCTCCGCGTGCAGGGAATCCGCGAGGCCGCTCTGGCCCGCGTCCTGCAGGTCGACGGCGGGGTGCAGCACGATCCCGGTGAACTCGCCGCTGCCGTCCCGGTTCAGGCGCATGGTGCCCGTCGCCGTGTCCCGGTAGCCCGTGACCACGACGCCCGCCTTCACCGCGACGTGGAGATAGGACAGCATGTGGCACTGCGCGACGGCGGTCAGCAGCAGCTGCTCGGGATTCCAGCGGTCCTTCGCTCCGTGGAACGTGGGGTCCGCCGTCCCCAGGAGGAGGCCCGGGCCGTCCACGTCCACCTCGTGGTCGCGGCTGTAGGCACGGTATCCGGAGGTCCCGGTGCCGAGGTTCCCGGTCCAGCGGACGCGCGCCGTGTAGTGGTGTTCCTGCAGGTTCATGACACGACCCTAGCGCCGGCGCCCCGGACCGCGCGGAACGCGCGGCGGGGAGGACGATGGTCCTCCCCGCCGGCGAGTACCTAGCGGTCGGCGGCCTGCGCCTTCAGGGCGCGGACGACGCCGTCCCGGCTCTCCAGCACGAGGCGCCGGAGCGACGGCGACTCGTCGCCGAGCGCGGCGAGGAAGGCGTCGGTGCGGTCCAGCGTGTCCTGCGTGGTCAGGAGCGACGGGTAGAGGCCCACGACGATCTGCTGGGCGATCTCGTGCGTGCGGGTCGCCCAGACCTCCTGGATGGAGGCGAAGTACCGTCCGACGAAGGGCTCCAGCAGCGACCGGTCGTGGACGCGCGTGAACCCGCCGATCATGGACCGCTGCGCGGCGTTCGGCAGGTCCGCCGAATCGACGAGTGCCGCCCAGGCGGCCTCCTTGGCCTCCGGCGTCGGCACGGCCGCGCGGGCCGCGGCCGCCGCGAGCTGGCCGGTGGCCGTCGAGTCCTTCGCGAGCTCCCCGTCGATCTCCTGCTCCCCGGCGCGCCCGCCGGCCACCAGGCTGGTGAGCAGCTCCCACCGCAGGTCCTGGTCCACGCTGAGCCCCTCGGGGACGCGCTCACCGGAGAGCAGCGCCGCGACGGTGTCCAGCTGGGGGGCCGTGCGGGCGTGGGCCGAGAAGGCCTTCGTGAACTGCAGCTGGGCATCGGAGCCCGCCTCGGCGGCAAGGGCGAGCTCCAGCAGGCTGTCCGCCGCGGCGTCGCCCATCGGCTCCCGGTCCTCCGGGGTGACGTAGAACGCGAGGGTCGAGGCGAGCTGCCGGAGCAGCACGAGCACCACGGACGAATCCGACTCCGCCCCGATGTTCTGCAGCACGAGCTCCACGTAGTCGCGTGCCGGCGTCTCGCCGTCGCGGGCCGCGTCCCACGCCGAGGCGAGGACGAGGGTGCGGGGGAGTGAGTCCCGGAAATCCCTGACGTGGCGCACGGAGGTGCGCAGGGACGCCGGGTCGAGGCGGATCTTCGCGTAGGCGAGGTCGTCGTCGTTCAGGAGCACGAGGGCCGGCTGCCTGCGTCCCACGAGATCCGCGACCTCCGTGCGCTCGCCGTCGACGTCGAGCTCCAGCCGGTGCACCCGGACGAGCGCGCCGTCGTCGTCGTGGTCGTAGAAGCCGACCGCGAGGCGGTGGGGCCGGATGGTCGGGAACGCCTCGACCGCGCTCTGGAGGATCGCGAACGAGGTGATCGTACCGGTCCCGTCCGTGGTGAACTCGGGGCGGAGCGTGTTGACGCCGGCGGTCTCCAGCCAGAGGGCGGACCACGCCTTCAGGTCGCGGCCGCTGGCTGCCTCGAGCTCGGACAGCAGGTCCACCAGCTCGGTGTTCTTCCAGGAGTGCTTCGCGAAGTACTGGCGCACGCCCTGCATGAATTCTTCCTGGCCCACCCAGGCCACCAGCTGCTTGAGCACCGACGCGCCCTTCGCGTAGGTGATGCCGTCGAAGTTGACCTGGACGTCCTCGAGGTCGTTGATCGTCGCGACGATCGGATGGGTGGAGGGCAGCTGGTCCTGGCGGTAGGCCCAGCCCTTCTCGAGGATCGCGAACGTGGTCCACGCCTGCTCGAACTCCGTGGCCTCGGCGGCCGCGAGGGTGGACATGAACTCCGCGAAGGACTCGTTCAGCCAGAGGTCGTTCCACCAGCGCATGGTGACGAGGTCGCCGAACCACATGTGGGCCAGTTCGTGGAGGATCGTGATGGCGCGCCGCTCGACGGTCGCGTCGGGGACGCGTCCCCGGAAGACGTAGGTCTCGACGAAGGTGACGGCGCCCGCGTTCTCCATGGCGCCGGCGTTGAACTCGGGCACGAACAGCTGGTCGTACTTCGCGAACGGGTACGGGGCGCCGAACTGCTCCTCGTAGAACGCGAAGCCCTGGCGCGTCAGGGCGAAGATGTTCTCCGCGTCCAGGTACTGCATGAGGGACTTGCGGGCGAACACCCCGAGCGGGATGGTGCGGCCGTCCGAGCTCGTCAGCTCGCTGCGCACCGACTGGTAGGGCCCCGCGATCAGCGCCGTCACGTAGGAGGACATGACCGGTGTGGGCTCGAAGGACCACGTGGAGGCGGCGCCGCCGTCGGCGTCGGATCCCGCCCGGACGGGATCCGGGGTGGCGGTGTTCGAGATGACGTCCCAGTGCGAGGGCGCGGTGACCGAGAAGCGGAACGTCGACTTCAGGTCGGGCTGCTCGAAGACGGTGAACACGCGGCGGGAGTCCGGGACCTCGAACTGCGTATACAGGTAGACCTCCCCGTCCACGGGATCGGTGAACCGGTGGAGGCCCTCCCCGGTGTTCATGTAGAGCATGTCGGCCTCGACCACGAGGACGTTGCTGGCGGCCAGCACGGGAAGCTGGATCCTGACGCCGTCGGCGACCTCCGCCGGGTCCAGTGCGACGCCGTTCAGCTCCACCCGGTACACGGTGTCCGTCACGGCGTCGATGAACGTCGAGGCGCCCTGGCGTGCGTCGAAGGAGACCACCGTCGTCGAGCGGAACACCCGCTCGCCGCGCGTGAGGTCGAGGGTGACCTCGTAGGAGTGGACGGTGAGCAGATCGGCGCGCGTGCGTGCTTCGTCGCGCGTCAGGTTCAGACCGGGCAAGGATCGCCTCCAGGGGTGGGATACGGATACTCCGCATGTGATGGGGGTTACGCAGCGGTTCGATTCTCTCACTCCACCCGGCGCGGCCGCGCACGTCGACCCCTCCGGCCCCGCGGTCTAGGCTGGAACCCTCCCGTCCTGCTGCGCGGACATCTCCCGCAGTGACCATCGCCCGCTCCCCGGCACCATCCAGAAGGAACCGATCATGATGCGCGTCCACCTCGCCACCGACCACGCCGGCATGGAGCTGAGCGCCCACCTGCTCTCGCACCTCACCGCGGCAGGCTACGACGTCGTCGACCACGGTCCGACGTCCTACGATCCCGAGGACGACTACCCCTCGTTCTGCATCGACGCTGCGCGGGCCGTCGTCGCGGACCAGGCTGCGGGCACCCGGGCCCTGGGGATCGTCCTCGGAGGCTCCGGGAACGGCGAGCAGATCGCCGCGAACAAGGTGCGCGGCGTCCGGGCCGCCCTCGCCTGGAGCCTCGACACGGCACGCCTGGCACGCCAGCACAACGACGCGAACGTCGTCGCGGTCGGCGGCCGGCAGCACTCCGTGGAGGAGGCGACCGCGATCATCGAGGCGTTCCTCTCCGAGCCCTTCAGCGGCGCCGAGCGGCACAGCCGCAGGATCGCTCAGGTGGCCCGGTTCGAGGAAACGGGAAGCGTTGCCTGAGGGCCACTCGGTCCACCGGCTCGCCCGGCAGTTCGGCTCCGTCTTCACCGGTGAGCGCCTCGCCGTCTCGAGCCCGCAGGGACGCTTCGCCGCCGGAGCCGCGCAGCTCGACGGCGCCACGCTGGTCAGCGCGCTCGCGCACGGCAAGCAGATGTTCCTGCGGTTCGACAACCGCCGCGTCCTGCGCGTGCACCTCGGCCTGTACGGGGCGTGGACCTTCGGCGGCGACGAGACGTTCCGCGGGGCCTCGAGCATCGGGGCCCCGCGCCGGGTGGGGGAGTCGGAGCAGCCCTCCGAGGACGGCGTCGCCCTCGGCTACGCAGGCCCTCCCGCCCCTGTCGGCGCCGTCCGTGTCCGGTTCGTGTCGGCGCACGGCTGGGCGGACCTCCGGGGACCCACCGCGTGCGAGGTGATCACGGGGGCCGAGGAGAAGGCGGCCCGCGCGAAACTCGGTCCCGACCCGCTCCAGCCGCGGTCGGACGGCACGCGGTTCGCGCAGAGACTCCTGTCCAGCATCACCCCCGTGGGCACCCAGCTGATGAACCAGGCTGTGATCGCAGGGATCGGCAACATCTACCGGGCCGAGGTGCTGTTCCTCCAGGGCATCAACCCATGGCGACCGGGCAAGCAGGTCCGCGACGACGAAGCGGCAGGCCTCTGGGCCGAGACGGTGCGACTGATGAAGGACGGGGTCCGGGACGGGCGCATCGTCACGACGACCCCGGAGGCGCGGAACGGGCGGCCGAAGCGTTCGGCCCCGCACTACGTCTACAAGCGGACGGGCCAGCCGTGCCGTCGCTGCGGGACCCCCATCCTCACCGCGGTGATGGCGGCCCGGAACGTCTACTGGTGCCCGCGGTGCCAGGAGGTTTAAAGAGAAGAACCCGGACCTAGGGTCCGGGTGATGCGACCTCCAGGGCCGGGAGAAGAGGGGATGACGGGAATCGAACCCGCGTAATCAGTTTGGAAGACTGAGGCTTTACCATTAAGCTACATCCCCGCAACGGGCGCCTTTCGGTGCCCCGTGGAACGCCTATAACTACATCACAGCCGGCGTGCTATCGCCAAATGTGCGAGGTCAGCGTAAAGGTGCGTAGACTGGCACTCGCACTTACGGGGTGTAGCTCAGCTTGGTAGAGCGCCTGCTTTGGGAGCAGGAAGTCGCAGGTTCAACTCCTGTCACCCCGACTCTGTTGTGTGATGAGGAAAGTGCCTCCGCTGCAGAACCAATCCCAATCATTTCAGGAGTCCTACGCTGTGAAGAGCGCTGTTGAAACCCTTTCCCCCACCCGGGTGAAGCTGAACGTCGAGGTACCTTTCGAGGAACTGAAGCCCAGCATCGACGAGGCCTACAAGACCATCGCGACCCAGGTGCAGGTTCCAGGATTCCGCAAGGGCAAGGTTCCCACGCAGCTCATCGACCAGCGCGTCGGCCGCGGCTACGTCATCGAGACCGCCATCAACGACGGCCTCAACGGGTTCTACCAGAGTGCCGTGCAGGAGACGGGCATCCGCCCGCTCAGCCGCCCCGAGGTCGAGATCACCGAGGTCCCCGATCCCGCGAAGAAGGACGGCCAGCTGACGTTCAGCGTCGAACTGGACATCCGCCCCGAGATCGAGCTGCCCGACTACAAGGGCATCGAGGTCACCGTCGAGCCCGTCGAGGCCTCCGACGAGGACATCCAGAAGGCCATGGACGAGCTGCGCGGTCGCTTCGGCACCCTGACCGCCGTGGACCGTCCCGCCCAGGACGGCGACTTCCTCACCATCGACCTGACCGCGTCGGTCGGCGACGACGAGGTCGACTCCGCCCAGGACCTGTCCTACCAGATCGGCTCGGGCACCATGCTCGAGGGCATGGACGAGGCCGTCACCGGACTCTCCACCGACGAGGACGCCACGTTCGAGACCAAGCTGGCCGGCGGCGAGCACGCAGGTGCCGACGCGCAGGTCAAGGTCGTCGTCAAGGCGGTCAAGGAGCGCGAGCTCCCCGCGGTCGACGACGAGTTCGCCCAGCTGGCGTCGGAGTTCGACACCGCCGAGGAGCTGCGCGCCGATCTGTCGAAGCAGGCCTCCGAGTCCAAGCTGATGGACCAGGGCGTCGAGGCGCGCGACAAGGTCCTCGACAAGCTCGTCGAGCTCGTCGCCGTGCCGGTCCCCGCGAGCGTCATCGACGAGCAGCTCGAGCAGCACTTCAACGGCGAGAACGCCCACAGCGCCGGCGAGGACCACGACACCGAGGAGCACCGCGCGGAGATCCGCACGAACACGGAGCGTGCCTTCCAGAACGAGGTCATCCTCGACGCCGTCGCCGAGAAGGAAGAGGTCGGCGTCAGCCAGGCCGAGCTGATCGACTACATCGTCTCGACGGCCGGTCAGTACGGCATGGAGCCGAACCAGTTCGCCCAGATGCTGGACCAGAGCGGCCAGGTCCCGATGATCGTCGGAGAGGTGCGTCGCCGCAAGGCCCTCGCCAAGGTCCTCGAGTACGCCACGGTCACCGACACCAACGGCGCCTCCGTCGACCTCAGCGAGTTCGTCCGGCCCGTCGGCGACGACACCGAGACCATCAGCGCGGAGGACCTCGAGACCGAGCAGGACGTCGTCGAGGACGGTCAGGCGACCGAGGTCGCAGAGGCGCCCGAGGGCGACGTGGCCGACGTCGAGCAGACCGGGACCGAGGCCCCCGAGGCCGTAGCGCCGGAGGCTGCAGCGCCGGAGGCTGCCGAGGATCCCGAGGCCGCAGAGGCACCGAAGAAGAAGAGGGCGCCGCGCAAGAAGGCGGCCTCCGAGTAGCCAGCAGTGCAACCAGCGGTGCCGCAGCCTCCGGGCGGCGGCACCGCTGTTTTTTAAGCCCTGAGGAGACGGGCGAAAGCCCTCGGCGAACGGCATCCGGAGGGCCGCGGCACGACCGTGCGCCGTCAGCGAACAGTTCCCGGAGCGGGAGCAATTCGTCACGCCAGCGGGTTAGTGTCCAAGGAGAGACAAACGGACGGGTCGGCCGAAGCGGCAGCGGCCCGCCAGAGTGAGAGGTTAACGTCAATGGCAACCGAACCAAGCACCCCGAGCATGGCCGGCCCCGAGATGGGCGGTCGTGACGACTACATCTACAACAGGCTCCTCAAGGAGCGCATCATCTGGCTCGGTTCGGAGGTCCGCGACGACAACGCGAACGCCATCTGCTCTCAGCTCCTGCTGCTGTCGGCCGAGGATCCCGAGCGCGACATCTTCCTCTACATCAACTCGCCGGGTGGCTCGGTGACCGCCGGGATGGCGATATACGACACCATGCAGTTCATCCCCAACGACGTCGTCACGGTGGCCACCGGCCTCGCCGCCTCGATGGGCCAGTTCCTGCTCTCCTCGGGCACCAAGGGCAAGCGCTACGCCACCCCCCACGCCCGGATCCTCATGCACCAGCCGTCCGGCGGCATCGGCGGAACCGCGACGGACATCCGGATCCAGGCCGAGCTGATCCTGCACATGAAGCGCGTCATGGCCGAGCTCACGGCGGAGCAGACGGGTCAGACGGTCGAGAAGATCCTTAAGGACAACGACCGCGACAAGTGGTTCACGGCCCAGGAGGCCCTCGACTACGGGTTCTTCGACCACATCTCCGCGCACTCGGGCTCCGTGGCCGGCGGCGGCGGAACCGACCAGACCTCCTAGTCCGCGCCCAGCCCCTATCTTCACCAGTCGTCCTACAGGAGACACCATGAACCACGAATTCCAGGCAGCAGCGGGATCGACGGCGCAGAACCTGCCGACCAGCCGCTACATCCTTCCCCAGTTCGAAGAGCGCACGCCCTACGGCTTCAAGCGCCAGGACCCGTACACGAAGCTGTTCGAGGACCGCATCATCTTCCTCGGCACGCAGGTGGACGACGCCTCAGCGGACGACGTCATGGCCCAGCTGCTCGTCCTCGAGTCCACGGACCCCGAGCGCGACATCACGCTCTACATCAACTCGCCCGGCGGCTCGTTCACGGCCATGACAGCGATCTACGACACCATGCAGTTCATCCGGCCCGAGGTGCAGACCGTGTGCCTCGGCCAGGCTGCCAGTGCCGCGGCGGTCCTGCTGGCCGCGGGAGCCCCGGGCAAGCGGCTGGCCCTGCCGAACGCGCGCGTGCTGATCCACCAGCCGGCCCTCTCCGGAGGACAGGGCGGGCAGGCCTCCGATCTGGAGATCCAGGCCAACGAGGTCATGCGCATGCGCACCTGGCTGGAGGACACCCTGGCCCTCCACTCGGGTCGCAGCTCGGAGCAGGTCAACATCGACATCGAGCGCGACAAGATCCTCACGGCGGCCGACGCCGTCGAGTACGGACTGGTCGACGAGGTCCTGACCTCGCGGAAGATCACCCCGCCGAAGATCAACACCCCGTAGCAGGACGGCGGATCCGGGGGCGAACCGGGCCCGGATCCCGCCGCCCGGTCCGTTCCGCGCCCGTGGTGCCGCATGGCACCACGGGCCTTTTGATACTGGCTCCCGCGCCCGGGTGGCCTAGAGTGGTGATAGCAATCGCGATATACCTAAGGGGACTGGACCATGGCTCGCATTGGTGAGAGCACGGATCTGCTCAAGTGCTCTTTCTGCGGGAAGAGCCAGAAGCAGGTCCGCAAACTGATCGCGGGCCCCGGCGTGTACATCTGCGACGAGTGCATCGACCTGTGCAACGAGATCATCGAGGAGGAGCTGTCCGAGGTCGCCGACCTCGGGACGTTCGAGCTCCCGAAGCCCCGCGAGATCTTCGACTTCCTGCAGGAGTACGTGGTGGGCCAGGAGCCCGCGAAGCGCTCCCTCGCCGTCGCCGTCTACAACCACTACAAGCGCATCCAGTCGGGTAACGGGCCCCGCGCGGCCGGTACCCTGGCCGACGCCGTCGAGACCGAGGACGTCGAGATCGCGAAGTCCAACATCCTGCTCATCGGGCCCACCGGATGCGGCAAGACCTATCTCGCGCAGACCCTCGCCCGGCGGCTCAACGTGCCCTTCGCCGTGGCCGACGCAACGGCTCTCACCGAGGCGGGCTATGTCGGCGAGGACGTGGAGAACATCCTGCTGAAGCTGATCCAGGCCGCCGACTACGACGTCAAGAAGGCCGAGCAGGGCATCATCTACATCGACGAGATCGACAAGATCTCCCGCAAGAGCGAGAACCCGTCGATCACGCGTGACGTCTCGGGTGAGGGCGTCCAGCAGGCGCTGCTAAAGATCCTCGAGGGCACCGTCGCCTCCGTTCCGCCGCAGGGCGGGCGCAAGCACCCGCACCAGGAATTCATCCAGATCGACACCACGAACGTCCTCTTCATCGTCGCCGGCGCCTTCGCCGGTCTCGAGGAGATCATCGGTTTACGTGCGGGCCGCAAGGGCATCGGCTTCGGCGCCCCGCTGAGCTCCCTGAAGAACGAGGAGGCGAGCTACGGGGACGTCATGCCGGAGGATCTGCTGAAGTTCGGCCTCATCCCCGAGTTCATCGGCCGGCTGCCCGTCATCACCACCGTCACCCACCTCGACCGCCCGGCCCTGATGCAGATCCTGACCGCGCCGAAGAACGCCCTGCTCAAGCAGTACCAGAAGATGTTCCTGCTCGACGGCGTCGAGCTCGTCCTCGAACCGAAGGCCCTCGAGGCCATCGCCGACCTCGCGCTGGATCGCGGGACCGGCGCGCGGGGCCTTCGCGCCATAATGGAGGAAGTCCTCCTACCGGTCATGTTCGACCTCCCCAGCCGCGAGGACATCGCGACGGTGGTCATCACCGACGACGTCGTCGCCAAGCGCGCCGAACCCACCCTCATCTCGCACGAGGTGGCGTCCAAGCGCCGCAACAAGTCCGCCTGATCGTCCCATGCGAAAGGCCCGGCCGGACGGCCGGGCCTTTCCCATGTCCGCAGGTCAGGGGTTCGCTGCCACGGCGGCGTCGAGGGCGGCGTCGAGGGCGGCGACGGGGTACGACGGCGGATGTACCGCAGCCATCTCCTCCAGCACCCGCACCACCTGGCAGCTGTACCCGAACTCGTTGTCGTACCAGACGTACAGGACGAGGTAGGTGCCGTCGGCGATCGTCGCGAGGCCGTCGACGATGCCCGTGCGTCGTGAGCCGACGAAGTCCGTCGAGACCACCTCCGGGCTGTCGATGTAGTCCACCTGCTTCCGCATGCCCGAGTGGAGGGACATCTCGCGGAGGTAGGTGTTGACCTCCTCCTTCGTGGTCCCGTGCTCGAGGGTCAGGTTGAGGATGGCGATCGAGACGTCCGGGGTCGGCACGCGGATGGAACTGCCGGTGAGCTTGCCCGCCAGTTCGGGCAGCGCCTTCGCCACCGCCGTCGCCGCTCCCGTCTCCGTGAGCACCATGTTGAGTGCCGCCGAGCGCCCGCGCCGGTCGCCGCGGTGGAAGTTGTCGATCAGGTTCTGGTCGTTCGTGAAGGAGTGGACGGTCTCCACGTGCCCGTGGATGACGCCGAAGCGGTCGTTGACCGCCTTGAGGACGGGCGTGATCGCGTTGGTGGTGCAGGATGCGGCCGTGATGATGCGGTCGGTGTCCTCGATGGCGGCGTGGTTGATGCCGTGCACGATGTTCTTCAGGCTGCCCTTGCCGGGCGCGGTCAGCAGCACCTTGGCCACGCCGCGGCTCCTCAGGTGCTGGGACAGTCCGTCGGCGTCGCGCCAGCGGCCCGTGTTGTCCACGACGATGGCGTCGTGGATGCCGTAGGCCGTGTAGTCGATGGTCGCGGGATCGTCGGAGTAGATGACCTGGATGCGGATCCCGTTGGCGGTGATCGTGTTCGACGCCTCGTCCACCTGGATGGTCCCCTCGAAGGGTCCGTGGACCGAATCGCGGCGCAGCAGGCTCGCACGTTTGGCGAGGTCGTTGTCCGAGCCGCGGCGGACGACGACGGCGCGCAGCCGCAGCCCGTGGCCTCCGCCGGCCTTCTCGATGAGGAGGCGGGCCACCAGGCGCCCGATCCGCCCGAAACCGTACAGGACGACGTCGGTGCTCGTGCGTTCGTCGCGCCCGCCATGGCCGACGATGTCTGCGAGCTCCGCGCGAAGGAACTTCTCGAGGGTCAGGCCGTCCCCGGCACGGTCGTAGGCGAGGCGGAGGCGTCCGATGTCGATCGCTGCTGCTCCGAGGTCCAGGTCGACGAGGACCTGCAGCAGGGGAGCGGTGTCCTCGAGCAGGAGCTCCTCGGTGGTGATGCGGCGCGCGAAGCGGTGCGCCTTGAGGATGTTCATCGTGGACTTGTTGATGAGGCTGCGTCCATGGATGCTCGTCACGACGTTGTTCTCGCGGTACAGGCGTCCGATGAGCGGGATCATGGCTTCGGCGAGTGCCTCGCGTTCGAGCCAGGTGTCGTGGGTCTCGGTCCGGTGGTGCTGCACAGCGGCATCCTTTTCGGCACCGGGGTGGCCGGTGCGAGCTCATCCAGCCCGATGGCGACGCAGGGATAGCGCCAGGCATCCTCGACTGGTCGTGTCCTCTCATTAGACCGCCTCCTGCGGGCCTGCACCAATTCGGCCGGAATAGCGGGCCGCCGGGGCGGGTTGCACCCGGAAAGGCCTCGGCCTCACCAACCCTGCAAGGAGCACCCTATGAGCGCGTCCACGACCGTCGAGAAGGCCGATTTCTGGTTCGACCCCCTGTGTCCCTTCGCCTGGATCACGTCCCGCTGGATGGGCGAGGTGGAGCAGGTGCGTGACATCTCGGTCGCCTGGCACGTCATGAGCCTGTCCGTCCTCAACGAAGGACGGGACCTCCCCGAGGAGTACCAGGCCATGATGGTGCAGGGCTGGGGCCCGGTGCGCGTCATCATCGCCGCAGCCGAGCTGCACGGCGACGAGTACATCAAGAAGCTGTACGACGCGATGGGGACCCGCATTCACATCGGCCAGAACAGGGACTTCGACGTCGTGATCCGGGAGTCGCTGGACGAGGTGGGCCTGCCGGCCGACCTCGCCTCCTACGCGCACACCGACGAGTACGACGCGCAGCTGCGCGCGTCCCACAAGGACGGCATCGACCGTGTGGGTGACGAGGTCGGCACGCCCGTCGTGGCTTTCAACGGCACCGCGTTCTTCGGTCCGGTCCTCACCAGGATCCCCCGTGGCGAGGAGGCCGGCAGGATCTTCGACGGCGCCGTCCTGATGTCCGAGTTCCCCGGATTCTTCGAACTCAAGCGCTCCCGCACGGAGAGCCCGCGGTTCGACTAGCCTCCAGTCGGCCCGAACGCAGGAAGGGACCCGCCCACCGGCGGGTCCCTTCCTGCGTCGGGGGGCTACTCCGCGGGCTGCGGCACCAGTTCGACCTCGGAGACGCTCAGTGCGCCGTCCCCTTCGACGACCTGGAGGTCCCGGGCGTTGCCGGCCGCGAGGAGGTCTGCCAGGCCCGCACGGATCTGCCCCACCTGGGCGGCGGACGCCGTGACGACGGCGCGCTCCACCTCGGTGCGCTGCTTGACCTTGGCCTCGGACTTGGCCTTGCGGATACCCCCGAGGGCCAGGGCCACGGAGGTGAGGACGCCGGCGTCGGCCGTGTCCGGCAGGGCCGTGAGCGCGTCGGCGCCGGGCCAGGCCGCCTGGTGCACCGATCCCTCGCGCCACCAGCTCCAGACCTCTTCGGTGGCGAACGGCAGGAACGGCGCGAACAGGCGCAGCAGGGCGTCCAGCGTCGTCGCCAGCGCGGCCTGGACCGACTGCGTCCCGGCGTCACCCGCGTCGCCGTAGGCACGGTCCTTGACCAGTTCCACGTAGTCGTCCGTGAAGGTCCAGAAGAAGGACTCCGTGAGCTGGAGGGCACGGGCGTAGTCGTACTTCTCGAAGGCTGCCGTGGCCTGCTCGGTCACCGTGCGGAGCTGGACGAGCAGGGAGGTGTCCAGCGCGTTCGAGACACGGTCCAGTGCACCGGAGCCGATGGACGCCTCGGTGACGCCGAGGTTGAGGACGAACTTCGAGGCGTTGAGCAGCTTGATCGCCAGGCGGCGGCCGATCTTCATCTGGTTCACCTCGTAGGCGGTGTCCGCGCCGAGTTTCGCCGACGCGGCCCAGTACCGCACGGCGTCAGCGCCGAACTGCTCCAGGACGTCCGTGGGGACCACGACGTTCCCTTTGGACTTCGACATCTTCTTGCGGTCGGGGTCGAGGATCCAGCCGGACAGGGCCGCATGCTTCCAGGGCACCGAGTCCTGGAGCGCATCCGCGCGGACCGCCGTCGAGAACAGCCAGGTGCGGATGATGTCGTGCCCCTGCGGGCGCAGGTCGAACGGGAACACCTTCCCGAAGAGATCCTCGTCCCGCGCCCAGCCGCCCACGATCTGCGGGGTCAGGGACGACGTCGCCCAGGTGTCCAGCACGTCGCTGTCGCCGATGAAGCCGCCGGGCCGGTTGCGGGCGGATTCCTCGAACCCCGGAGCCGGGTCGGCGGCCGGATCGACGGGCAGGGACTCGAGGGCCGGGATGATCGGGTCCTCGTACTCCGGTTCGCCGTCGCCATCGAGGCGGTACCAGACGGGGACGGGGACGCCGAAGAAGCGCTGTCGCGAGACGAGCCAGTCGCCGTTCAGTCCCTCGATCCAGTTCTCGTAGCGGGACCGCATGAAGGAGGGGTGGAAATCGATCTCGCGACCCCGCTGGATCAGTGCCTCCCGCTTGCCGGCGTCGCGCCCGCCGTTGCGGATGTACCACTGGCGGCTGGTCACGACCTCGAGGGGCTTGTCGCCCTTCTCGTAGAAGTTGACCGGGTGCATGATCTTCTGCGGCTCGCCCTCGAGGTCCCCGCTCTCGCGGAGCAGGGCGACGACGGCCTCCTTGGCGCTGAAGATGGTCTTGCCGGCCAGCCGGGTGTAGTTCTCGCGGGCCTTCTCGGTGGTGATCCACTCGGGTGCCTCGGCGCGGAGCCGGCCGTCGCGGCCGACGACGGCGCGGGTGGGCAGCTGCAGTTCCCGCCACCAGGTGACGTCGGTCAGGTCGCCGAACGTGCAGATCATGGCGATACCGCTGCCCTTGTCGGGCTTCGCCAGGGGATGCGCCTTGATCTCGACCTCGACGTCGAACAGCGGGCTGGTGACCGTGGTGCCGAAGAGCGGCTTGTAGCGCTCGTCGTCGGGGTGCGCCACGAGGGCCACGCAGGCGGGCAGCAGCTCGGGGCGCGTGGTCTCGATGTGGATCTGCGAGCCGTCGGGGGCGTGGAACGCGATGCGGTGGTAGGCGCCGGGCTGCTCGCGGTCCTCGAGTTCGGCCTGCGCGACCGCGGTCCGGAAGGTGACGTCCCACAGCGTCGGCGCCTCCGCGAGGTAGGCGTCCCCGGCCTTGAGGTTCTCGAGGAAGGCGCGCTGCGAGACGGCGCGTGAGGTGTCATCGATGGTCCGGTAGGTCAGGTCCCAGTCCACCGAGAGGCCCAGGGTGCTGAAGAGGTTCTCGAAGACCAACTCGTCCTCGACCGCCAGCTCCTCGCAGAGTTCGATGAAGTTCTTCCGCGAGACCGCGTCGAAGTCCCGCTGGTTCTTCGCGGGCTCGGCGGGGGGCCGGTAGTCGGCGTCGTACGGCACGGAGGGGTCGCAGCGGACGCCGTAGTAGTTCTGGACGCGGCGCTCGGTCGGCAGTCCGTTGTCGTCCCAGCCCATCGGGTAGAAGACGTTGGCGCCGCGCATGCGTTTGAACCGCGCCATGACATCGGTCTGCGTGTAGGAGAACATGTGCCCCACGTGGAGCGATCCCGAAGCGGTGGGCGGGGGAGTGTCGATCGAGTAGACGTCCTCGCGCGTCGTGTCACGCTTGAAGGCGTAGGTGCCGTCCTCGCGCCACTGGCGGGACAGTCTCTCCTCGAGGCCCTCGAGCACGGGCTTGTCGGGAACGGAAACGGGCTGGGGGGAGGGCGTGTCTGTGCCCTGGGTGGTATCGGCCATTCCTCCATTGTTCCCTACTGTCCGCGGACTCCGGCACGCCGGTGGCTTCCATGCCGGAAGTACGCCGGCTGCTCCCGGCGCGGCCGGTCAGTGGCCGGCGCCGAGCTTCCCGCCCAGACGTTCACGCATCATCGTGGAGGCCTCGTTGAGTCCGACGATCGTGACCTCGGTGCCGTGGGTGCGGTACTTCTCGGTGATGGCGTCCAGCGCGGCGATGGTGGAGGCGTCCCAGAGGTGGGATCCGTGCAGGTCGATGGTGACCCGGTGGGGGTCTGTGGCGTACTCGAACTGGGTGTAGAGGTCGTTGGAGGACGCGAAGAACAGTTCGCCGTCGACCGTGTAGGTGGCGTGCCGGTCCCCGTCCACGGTGGTCTCGGTCCGTTCGACGGTGACGAAGTGCGCCACGCGGCGGGCGAACGCGACCATGGCCACGAGGACGCCGACGCCGACGCCGATGGCGAGGTTGTGGGTCCATACGGTGACGATGACGGTCGCGAGCATGACGGCGGTCTCGCTCCTGGGCATCCGCCGCAGGGTCGAGGGCTGGATGCTGTGCCAGTCGAAGGTGGCGATGGCCACGAAGATCATGACAGCGACGAGGGCGGCCATCGGGATCAGGGCGACGATGCCGCCGAGGACGACGACGAGGACGAGCAGGAAGATCCCGGCGAGGAACGTGCTGATCCGGGTGCGGGCGCCGGAGGCCTTCACATTAATCATGGTCTGGCCGATCATGGCGCAGCCGCCCATGCCGCCGAAGAACCCGGTGATGATGTTCGCCGTGCCCTGGCCCCAGGACTCGCGGGTCTTGTCGGAGCGGGTGTCGGTGATGTCGTCGACGAGCTTGGCGGTCATGAGGGACTCGAGGAGCCCGACGGCGGCCAGCGCCAGGGAGAAGGGGGCGATGATCTGGAGGGTCTCGAGGGTCAGCGGCACGTTCGGGAAGACCAGGGACGGCAGGCTCTCCGGCAGCTCACCCTTGTCCCCGACGGTCGGGACGAGCACATTGGCGAGGACCGCGAACACGGTCAGGACCACGATGGCCACCAGGGGTGCGGGCACTGCCTTCGTGAGGCGGGGCAGGCCGAAGACGATCAGCAGGCCGACGGCGACCATCGGATACACGAGGAACGGCACGTCCACGAGCTCGGGGACCTGGGACAGGAAAATGAGGATGGCGAGGGCATTGACGAAGCCCACCATGACGGAGCGGGGGATGAACCGCATGAGCCGGGCGACGCCGGTGACGCCGAGGATCACCTGGAAGAGACCGCCGAGGATCACTGCGGCGATGAAGTAGTCCACGCCGTGGCTGGCGACCAGCGGGGCGATGACCAGGGCGACCGCGCCGGTCGCTGCGGAGATCATGGCCGGGCGTCCACCGAGGAAGGCGATGGAGACCGCCATCGTGAACGAGGCGAACAGGCCCAGCCGCGGGTCGACGCCGGCGATGATCGAGAAGGCGATGGCCTCCGGGATGAGGGCGAGGGCGACGACGAGGCCGGCGAGGACCTCGGTCTTCAGCAGACGCGGGTTCCGAAGCGTTCGGGCGACCGACTGGCGTTCGACCGGGGTGAGTTCTGGTCTCGCAGTGGGTGCGGCTGCTGACATGGCGGGATCCTTCGGGCGTTCGGCGAAGTGGCGAGGTGGCGAGGTGCAGAGTGGCGGGGGGACGGTACACGCCGCTGTGCCCGGGCTCGTCCGACATCAACCCTAACGTAAGGGTAGGGTTGTGGGAAAAGGAAGGCAGGCCGTGACCGAACCACGTTCCACCGCAGCGCCCCGGACCATGCACATCGGCGAGCTCGCCGAACGCACCGGGCTGTCCCTGCGGACCATCCGCCACTACGACGACGTCGGTATCCTCCCGGCCACCGCCAGGACCGACGGCGGGTTCCGCGTCTACTCCGAGGAGGACCTCGAGCGGTTGATGGTCATCCGCCGCATGAAGCCGCTGGGCTTCACCCTCGAGGAGATGAAGGACCTCCTGGCTGTCCTGGATGCGCTGCAGCGGGAGAAGGACGACGCGGCCGCCCGGGAACTGCGTGCACGCCTGGCCGCCTACCGCAGCATGGCCCACGAACGGCGGGCGAAGCTGGTCGAGACCCTCGCCCGCGCCGATGAGTTCATCGCCGTCCTCGCCCGCTACTAGCCGCGTCGGACCTGCCGTCAGACGCCGACGACGGTGAGCCATCCCGCGAGCGCGAGCAGGGTGATGACGAGGACCGGGATGGTGAGCACGATGCCGGTGCGGAAGTACTGGCCCCAGCCGATGTGGATGCCCTTGCGGTCCAGGACGTGGAGCCACAGGAGGGTCGCGAGGCTGCCGATAGGTGTGATCTTCGGGCCGAGGTCGGAGCCGATGACGTTGGCGTAGATCATCGCCTCCTGCGTGAGGCCGGTGGCGCCGGCGGACCCGATCGCGAGGGACGCGATGAGGACGGTGGGCATGTTGTTCATCAGGGACGCGAGGACGGCGACGATGACACCGACGCCCAGGGCGGTGATCAGGACGCCGTCGGAACCGACGGCCGAGAAGACGCCGGCCAGCTCGTCGGTGAGGCCCTGGTTCCGCAGGCCGTACACGACGAGGTACATGCCGAGGGAGAACAGGACGACCTGCCAGGGCGCTTCCCTCAGGATCCGCGGCACCGAGATCCGGGCCGCCGGAGCGGGCACCGCCGCTGTCCCGTCAGCCGACGCCTGCAGGTCTCCGTTGGCGTCGGCGGGGCCCGTGCGGGAGGCAGCGGATGCGAGGGGGCCGGCCGTGGTCCGGCGCCCGATCCCCGCGGTCTCGTAGTCGAGGTCTTCCGCCCGATCCGCGGCGTGCGGTGATCCCGGTGCTCCGTGCTGCGTGTGGGGGGCGCCGACGGGGGTGCTCGTGCGCGGGAAGAGGAAGGCGGGTCGGCGGGAAGCGACGATCATGAGGACGACGGCGCCGAGGCCGGCGACGGCGGAGAGCGGGATGTGCAGGGGTTCCGCGGCGAAGTAGCCGATCAGCAGGACACCGAGGACCACCCAGCCGGTCCTGAAGGTCAGGGGGTCCGCAATCGCCGATCTCGGGGTCGCGAGGACGGCGACGTCGTAGTGGCGCGGGATGGCCTTCCGGAAGAACAGGAGGAGGACCCCGAGGCTGGCGGCGACCGACACGAGGCCGACCGGGACCATGACGAGCGCGTAGCGGGCGAAGCTGATGTCGAAGAAGTCCGCCGTGACGATGTTCACCAGGTTCGACACGACCAGGGGGAGGCTGCCGGCGTCGGCGATGAACCCGCACGCGATGACGAACGCGAGGGACGCCCTGGCCGGGAACCTCAGGGCGAGCAGCATCTGGATGACGATCGGGGTGAGGATCAGCGCCGCTCCGTCGTTGGCGAACACTGCCGCGATCGCTGCTCCGAGCAGGACGATCAGGGTGAACAGCAGGTGGCCGTTGCCCCGCCCCCACCGGGCGACATGCAGCGCGGCCCAGGTGAAGAATCCGGACTCGTCGAGGATCAGCGAGATGATCACGATCGCCACGAACGCGAAGGTCGCGTTCCAGACGATGTCCCACACGATGGGGATGTCCGACAGGCTCACGACGGTGGTGAGGAGCGCGACCGCGGCCCCGCCGAGAGCGGACCAGCCGATGCCGAGGCCCTTGGGTTGCCAGATGACGAGGGTCAGGGTGGCGAGGAAGATCAGGATGGCGACCACGGTCATGGCAGCAGGACTCCTAGCAGGAGGAACTCACGAAAGAACCAGGGCAGGGACGAGCGGGGAAGTGCAGCAGGCGGGGAGCGCTACGGGGTGGTGAGGGTGGCGTGCAGGGCGGTGACGCGTGCCAGGATGTCGTCGCGGACCAGGCGCATGCGGTCGATGCCGTCGATCCCGCGTTCGCTGGGCTCGTCGGTGGTCCACCGTTCGTAGCGTGTGCCGTCGACCTCGTCGATCTGCGCTTCGGGGCCGAGGATCACGACGACGTCCGCCCGGCCCTGGTCCTCGGCGGTGACCTGGCGCGGGGTGTTCCGGCTGATGTCGACCCCGACCTCGGCCAGGACCTCGGCGGAGAGGGCATTGACGGCGGAGCCCGGCTTCGACCCCGCTGACGCCGTCGTCACCGAGTCGCCGGCGACCTTGTCCATGAGGCCGGCCGCCATCTGGGACTTGCCGCCGTTCTTGACGCAGACGAACAGGACGGAGGGCTTGTCCGTTTTGAAGCTCACAGGGGTCTCGATTCGTGGTGGAGGGCAGCGGCGTGAGGGGGTGTCACCGGGTCTCGATGAGGACGCCGGCGAGGGAGTTCAGGGCCCCGGGCACCAGGGAGTAGTACGCCCAGACACCTCGCTTCTCGCGGTGCAGGATGCCGGCGTCGACGAGGATCTTCAAGTGATGCGACACCGTCGGCTGGCCGAGATCCAACGGCTCGGTGAGGTCACACACGCACGCCTCGTTGGCGGCGCTCGCCGAGATGAGCGAGACCAGGCGCAGCCGGTTCGGGTCGGCGACGGCCTTGAACTGCTTCGCGAGTTCCTCGGCGCGATCCGCACTCATCGCAGGAGTCCCGGAAGGCACGCAGCAGCGACCCTCCTCGGTTGCGCCGGGGAGCGAGGCGGGAACCGGTTCGGTTGCTGCGAGGCCCGCTGTTCCGGGCTCGGAGATGGTGGTCATGGGCTCAGCATACCCGTGCATTGACATTCATCGATGTATTTCCGCATACTCGACATCGAAGCCAGTCGATCTTCGGTGGGATGCCGGTACACGAGGTATCGGACCCGGGGCTCGGCTCCTCTCCATCCAGACGCCCGGCCCTCCGGCACGAGGCGAAGAAGCAAGGACCATCATGAGCACCGAGACAGCAGCTACGACGACCGCCGATCACAGGAAGCCCTCGGTCCTGTTCGTCTGCGTCCACAACGCCGGTCGGTCACAAATGGCTGCCGCGTACCTGAGCCACTTGTCCGAGGGGCGCATCGAGGTCCTCTCCGCCGGTTCGCAGCCCGCCGACCAGGTCAATCCCTCCGCGGTCGAGGCGATGAAGGAGGAGGGCATCGACATCACCGCCGAGACCCCGAAGATCCTCACCACCGACGCCGTGAAGGCCTCCGACGTCGTGGTCACCATGGGCTGCGGGGACGAGTGCCCCTACTTCCCCGGCAAGCGGTACGAGGACTGGGTCCTCGAGGATCCGGCAGGCAAGGGTGTCGACTCGGTCCGTCCCATCCGCGACGAGATCAAGGGCCGCATCCAGCAGCTCATCCGCGAGCTTCTGCCCACCGGCGCCGGAACATCGGGCACCAGTACCACGGCCTGACCTCGCCGCAGCACATGGAGCGGCACACCAGCACGACCCCCGATTCGAGAGGCACTGCCATGACGGACGTCCAGAGCGAGAAGATCATCGTCGTGGGCTCCGGCCCCGCCGGGTACACGGCGGCGATCTATGCCGCCCGGGCCGGCCTGGCGCCCAGGGTCATCGCGGGTGCCGTCACCGCGGGTGGGGCGCTGATGAACACGACGGAGGTCGAGAACTTCCCCGGCTTCACCAGCGGTATCCAGGGCCCCGAGTTGATGGAGAATCTCCGCCGGCAGGCCGAACGCTTCGGCGCCGTGATCGAGTACGACGACGCCGCGAGCGTGGAGCTGACCGGGAACCTCAAGACCGTCACCACCCTCAGCGGCACGACGTACCAGGCGCCCGCGGTGATCCTCGCCACCGGCTCCGCCTACAGGGAACTCGGCCTGCCCGACGAGAAGCGCCTGTCCGGCCGGGGCGTGTCCTGGTGCGCGACCTGCGACGGGTTCTTCTTCCGCGGCCAGGACATCATCGTCGTCGGCGGCGGGGACTCCGCCATGGAGGAAGCCCTGTTCCTCACCCGCTTCGCGGACACGGTCACCGTCGTCGTCCGCGGTTCTGCGCTGCGTGCGTCGAAGATCATGGCGCAGCGGGCCCTGGACAACGAGAAGATCCGCTTCGAGTACACCAGTGCCATCACCGCCATCCATGGGGATGCGAAAGTCACCGGCGTCACCCTCTCGGATACCGTGACCGGTGATGCCCGCACCATGGCTGTGACCGGGATCTTCGTGGCCATCGGCCACCTTCCGCGCACGGATCTCGTCGACGGACAGGTCACCCTCGACGACGACGGGTACATCGTCGTCGACTCGCCCACGACCCTCACGAACCTCCACGGCGTCTTCGCCTGCGGCGACGCCGTGGATCACCGGTACCGGCAGGCCATCACCGCCGCAGGCTCCGGCTGCGCCGCAGCCCTGGACGCCGAACGGTACCTCGCCGCACTCGAGGACGCCCCCAGCATCGCCACCGCACTCATCGAGGAGACCGCCCATGCCTGACATCACCGACGCATCGACCACCATCGCGACCTACCTCCCGGTAGCTGTCATCGGCGCCGGACCGATCGGCCTGTCCGCGGCGGCCAACCTCCTCGAGCGGGGGCTCACCCCGATCGTCTTCGAACAGGGCGACAGCGTCGGTGCCGCGATCCGGCAGTGGGCTCACATCCGCCTGTTCTCGCCCTGGCAGTACGACATCGACCCCGCAGCCCGTCGCCTGCTCGAGCCCACCGGATGGGCCGAGCCACGCCGGACCGCCCTGCCGTACGGGCGTGACCTGGTGGAGTCCTATCTCGAACCCCTCGCCGCCGTCCCGGCCATCGCCCGGACGCTGCGGTTCGACAGCACCGTCACGGCCGTCACCCGGCTCGGGATGGACAAGACCCGCACCCAGGGCCGGGACACGACGCCCTTCCTCGTCCGCGTCACCGGCCCCGAGGGCACCAGCGATCACACCGTGCGTGCCGTCATCGATGCCTCCGGCACGTGGGGTCAGCCCAACCCGCTCGGCCAGGCAGGACTGCAGGCACCCGGCGAGGACGCCGTGGCCCACCTCGTCACCTCCGCGCTGCCCGACGTCGTCGGAACCGAGCGGGCGCGCTTCGCGGGGAAGACGACCATGGTCGTCGGCGCGGGGCACTCGGCCGCCAATACGCTGATCAATCTCGGTCAGGTCGCCAGGAACGAGCCCGGCACCAGGATCCTGTGGGCCGTCCGCGGCAGCGGATCGGCCCAGCGCCTCTACGGCGGCGGGGACCTCGACGGGCTGCCCGCCCGGGGCGCCCTCGGCAGCCGCCTGAAGACCCTCGTCGGCGACGGCGTCGTCGAACTGGTCACGGACTTCACCGTCACCGGCCTCGCCCGACGTGGAACGCGTCTCGCCGTGACGGCGTCGACGCCGGACGGCGACCGCACCGTCGAGGTCGACGTCCTCGTCCCGGCCACCGGATTCCGCCCGGACCTCGGGATGCTGCGCGAACTCCGGCTCGAACTGGACCCCGCGGTGGAAGCACCGCGGGCGCTCGGGCCGCTGATCGACCCGGAGTTCCACTCCTGCGGGACGGTCCCCGCCCACGGCGCGGACGTCCTGGCGCACCCGGAGAAGGATTTCTACCTGGTCGGCATGAAGTCCTACGGACGGGCCCCCACCTTCCTGCTGGCCACCGGATACGAGCAGGTCCGCTCCGTCACCGCGGCGCTCGCCGGCGACACCGAGGCCGCGTCCCGTCTCCAGCTCGAGCTGCCCGAGACGGGAGTCTGCAGCACCGACCTCGGGGGATCCTGCGACACCCCTGCTGCCGCGGCGACGGAACCCGAGGGCACTGCCGATGCCGGATGCTGCGGCGTACCGCAACTCGTCAGCATCGGCTTCCCCACCGGGACCGCCCACGGGCGGTCGGGTGACCCTGACTACTGATCCGCCTCACAGCGGGCAGAGGGACAGGAGAGAAACCGGCAGGCGGCCCCGCCTGCCGGTCAGTGCACCAGAAAGGACAGCACGATGAGCACGTCACCGATCCCTGATGCCCCTACCGGCAGCCATGAGCACCTCCTCCACCGCATCTCCGACGAACTCGCCGCATCCTTCGACGGAGTGTTCGGTCCCGAGATGGTCGAGCGCTACGTCTTCGAGTCCTACACGGCTCTCGCCCGTACAGCGAAGGTCAGGACCTACCTGCCGATCATCACGCGTCGATTCGCCCGCGATCGCCTCTCCGCGCTTGCCCACGCCGAGGGCAAGCGGCCCAGCGGAGTCCCGGAGGTCCTCTTCGTGTGCGTCCAGAATGCGGGACGCTCGCAGATGGCTGCGGCCCTGCTGAAGGACCTGACCCGGGGATCGATCAACGTCCGCTCCGCCGGATCGATGCCGGCCGAGCACCTCGACGGGAACGTCATCACCGCCATGCAGGAGATCGGACTCGACCTCGGTGAGGAGTTCCCGAAGCCCCTGACCGACGACGTGGTGCGGGCAGCGGACGTCGTGATCACCATGGGGTGTGGAGACACCTGTCCCATCTACCCGGGGAAGAAGTACGAGGACTGGCAGATCTCGGATCCGGCGACGATGGACCTGGACGGAGTGCGCACCGTCCGCGAGGTGCTCACGACGCGCGTCCGGAACCTCGCCTCCACGCTGATCACCGTGCCCTGACCGGCACGGGGTCGAGCCCGGTGCAGGCGCGGCACGGGTGCGCCCGGCCCCCACTGGCTACAGTGGGCCCATGACCGAGACATCCAGGGCGCCGCTCGGCGCCCCCGCTGACCCAGCCCCTTCCGCCCTGCGCGCGATCGTCACCGGCGCCAGTTCCGGGATCGGCGCCGCCACCGTCCGCGCCCTCCGCCGGGACGGCTGGGACGTGGTGGCAGCCGCCCGACGGCTCGACCGCCTGCAGGCGCTCGCCGAAGAGACCGGGGCGACGCCGTTGGCCCTCGACGTCACCGACCAGGCGTCCGTGGACGCCTTCACGGCCGAGGTCACGGCGACCGGCCCGGTCCATGCGCTGGTCAACAACGCCGGGGGTGCCTTCGGAACGGAGCGGGTGGCCGAGGCCAGGACCGAGGACTGGGAGTGGATGTACGACGTGAACGTGCTCGGCTCCATGCGCATGACCCGGGCGCTGCTCCCGGCGTTGCGCGACGGCGGCCAGGGGAGCGTCCTGTTCCTGACGTCCACGGCGGCGCTCGCACCCTACGAGGGCGGCGCCGGATACTGCGGCGTGAAAGCGGCGCAGGAGTCGATGGCCCGCTCGCTCCGCCTCGAGGAGGCCGAGCACAACGTCCGCGTCATCGAGGTGTCCCCGGGCATGGTGCGCACCGAGGAGTTCTCCCTCAACCGGCTCGGCGGCGACCAGGGCGCGGCCGACCAGGTCTACGCCGGGGTCGAGTACCCCCTGACCGCCGACGACGTGGCTGCCGCCGTCGCGTTCACGCTCAATGCGCCGCACCACCTGAACATCGACCACCTCGTCCTCCGACCGCTCGCCCAGGCCGCCAACCACAAGGTCCTCCGCGCCTGAGTCCCGAGCGGACAGCGCAGATCCTGTCCTGCGGCGGTGGTCAGGCCCTGGGAGAGACGCCCAGCCGGACGCTGTAGTTGTCCATGGTCCCCGGCAGGGGTCGGACCGGATCGAGTGCCTGCCCTGCCTCCACCTGGAAGTCGTGTCCCGCCACGAGCGCCGCCAGGGCAGCGCTCGTCACGAGCAGCACCAGCTGCTTGCCCGGGCAGACCACCGGTCCGCCGCTGAAGGGAACCAGCGGCCAGCCGTCGTCCTCCTCGGTCAGCCAGCGCTCGGGCGAGAAGCTATGCGCGCTGCGCAGGGAACGCTCGTCCCGGTGGAAGTACGGTGCGTAGATCAGAACGCCGCAATCGGCCGGCATCAGTCCCTGCTCCCACTGCACCGGCTGCGTCGTCTGCCGGAGGATCATCGGGGTGGTGGGCCACAGGCGCAGCGACTCGAGGATGCCGGCCCGCAGGTAGGGGAGGAGCCGGCGTCCCGAGGTGTCGCCGTCGACCTCCCGCCGCGCCGCGGCCATCGCCTCCGGATGGGTGGCGAGTACGGTCAGGGCACGGAACGTCGCCATGCCGGCGGGATCGAACGCGAAGAGCCACTGCGGTACCTGGTCGGCGGGCTCCGCGCCGTCGCCCTTGGGCGCGCCGGCCATCACGGAGGCGAGGCTGCCCGGCTCGGCGTTCGCGAGTTCCTCGTTGATCCGCGCCAGGAAGCGCCGGCGCGTCTTCTTCCGCACCGGCTTCATGAACGCCCAGTTCCCGTCCTTGCGCAGCCGGATCACCATGCCCGTGAGGTCCTTGTCATCGCGCGCGTGGTCGCCGAACACCACGCGCCGCACCACCCGGTACCACGCGTCCTGGAAGTCGTCCCAGGGCAGGGATCCGCTGCGGACGGCGTCGGCCAGCACCTGCCGCATCTCCTCCTCCACGACGGGCACGAACCGGTCGGCGAGGTGGTGCACGGGGTGGTCCGTGTCGAGGACCTGTTCCTGCAGGGCGCGGCGCACCGTCCGGAGGGGACCACGCGTGATCAGCACGTTGGAGGGCTGGAAGTGGGAGAGCGCCGCACGCTTCTCGCTGCTGGCCGCGGTGAACGGGTCGGGGGACTGCGCCAGGACGGTGTTGGCGTCGCCCGGCGCCAGGACGATGGCCTGCTTGCGGATCGGCAGCCTCAGCATCAGCGGACCATCCGGGTGCTTGGCATGGATCCTCCTCACGATCCCCGCCGCCCTGGTGTCCAGGTCGAGGCGCGCTGCGAGTCCCACCGCCCACGGGCGCCGGATGATGGGGCCCTTCACGAAGGTCGGCAGGAGCACGCCGAGGAGCAGGCGGGCCGTGTCCGGGGCGGACGCGGTGGGCAGGGCGGGTGATGTCATCCTTCCACCCTGCCAAGCCGCACAGCCCACCACAACGGATTTCGGCGCGTGCGCCGGCGGCACCGGGTGTGCTTCAGCCCTTTCGACAACGATTTCGGAGCCGGGATAGACTGGATGCACAAGCGTCGACCCGGCCATCACCGGTGAGCTTCCGGAAGAAAGGCCGGCCTCCTGCGAGGCGGCCCGTAGAACCGGACGGGGAGCCCGTCACAGCCTGGAAACGAGCGGCAGCCCCGGCCCGCGCGACCGCGATGAGCGGAACGGCGGACGACGGCGGCAAGTGAGGTGGTACCGCGGGTCCTGGACCCTCGCGGCCGGTCAGGCAACCGGTGGCGGGAGACAGGTCCCGTCCTCACGGCAGGACTCCTGCACCACCCGACGCCGCCGCACACAGGATGAGACCCATGCCGCAGATCTACCCCAAAGCAGTGTCGCCCGACGACGGCGGCACCCCCTCCGCCGGGACCAGCGCCTCCCCGCGCTTCCCCGAGCTCGAAGAGCGAGTCCTCCGCTACTGGCAGGAGGACGGCACCTTCCAGGCGTCCATCGACCACCGCGACGCCGGCGTCGACGGTTCCAACGAGTTCGTGTTCTACGACGGACCGCCGTTCGCCAACGGCCTGCCGCACTACGGCCACCTCCTCACGGGCTACGCCAAGGACCTGGTGGGCCGCTACCAGACGCAGCGCGGACGCCGCGTGGAGCGGCGCTTCGGCTGGGACACGCACGGCCTGCCCGCCGAACTCGAGGCGATGAAGCAGCTCGGCATGACCGACAAGCAGCAGATCCTCGCGATGGGCATCGACAAGTTCAACGACGCCTCCCGCGCGTCCGTCATGAAGTACGCGGGGGAGTGGCGCGACTACGTGACCCGCCAGGCGCGCTGGGTCGATTTCGACAACGACTACAAGACGCTCAACCCCGAGTACATGGAGTCCGTCCTCTGGGCCTTCAAGACCCTGCACCAGAAGGGCCTCACCTACAACGGCTACCGCGTGCTGCCGTACTGCTGGAACGACGAGACGCCGCTGTCCAACCACGAGCTGCGCATGGACGAGGACGTCTACCAGGACCGCCAGGACCAGACCGTCACGGTCACGTTCCCCATCCTCCCCGGCGACTCGGCCCTCTCGCAGGACCTCGCCGGTGTGCAGGCCCTCGCCTGGACCACCACGCCCTGGACCCTGCCCACCAACGCGGCGCTCGCGGTCGGACCGGACATCAGCTACGTCGTCGTCGAGGGCCGGCGCGAGGACGAGGGCGGGCGGTACCTGATCGCCGAGGAGCTCCTCGGCCACTACGCCAAGGACCTCGGCTTCGCCGATGCCGCGGCCGCGCGCGACGCCGTCACCTCCCGCCACCTCGGCACCGAGCTCGCAGGCCTCACCTACCAGCCGCTCTGGGACTACCTCGCGGACCCGGAGGAGGGCGGTTACCGCAACGCCTTCCGCATCCTGGCCGCGGACTACGTCACCACCACCGACGGCACCGGCCTCGTCCACCAGGCGCCCGCCTACGGCGAGGAGGACCAGAAGATCTGCGAGGAGGCCGGCATCCAGGTGATCCTCTCGGTCGACGAGGGCGCGAAGTTCCTGCCCATGTTCGGCAAGGGACCGCTCGCGGAGATCGTGGGCCTGCAGGTCTTCGAGGCCAACCGGCACATCACGCGTGTCCTGAAGTCCGAGGGGCGCCTGGTGCGCCAGTCCAGCTACGTCCACAGCTACCCCCACTGCTGGCGCTGCCGCAACCCGCTGATCTACCGCGCCGTGTCCTCCTGGTACGTCGAGGTGACCAAGATCCGCGACCGCATGGTGGAACTGAACCAGGACATCACCTGGATCCCCGGGAACGTCAAGGACGGCCAGTTCGGGAAATGGCTCTCCAACGCGCGCGACTGGTCCATCAGCCGCAACCGCTTCTGGGGCAGCCCCATCCCCGTGTGGGAGTCGGACGACCCCGAGTACCCGCGCACCGACGTCTACGGGTCGCTGGCCGAGCTGCAGGCCGACTTCGGGCGCCTGCCCCTGAACAAGCAGGGCGAGGTGGACCTCCACCGGCCCTTCATCGACGAGCTCACGCGCCCCAACCCGGACGACCCGACCGGTCGCTCCACCATGCGGCGCGTCGAGGACGTCCTCGACGTCTGGTTCGACTCCGGGTCCATGCCCTACGGCCAGGTGCACTACCCGTTCGAGAACGGGCAGTGGTTCGACACGCACAACCCGGCCGACTTCATCGTCGAGTACATCGGGCAGACCCGCGGCTGGTTCTACATGCTGCACATCCTGTCCACCGCGCTCTTCGACCGGCCGGCGTTCCGCAACGTCATCAGCCACGGCATCGTCCTCGGCTCCGACGGGCAGAAGATGTCCAAGAGCCTGCGCAACTACCCGGACGTCTCCGAGGTCTTCGACCGGGACGGCTCGGACGCCATGCGCTGGTTCCTCATGGCCTCCCCGATCCTCCGTGGCGGCAACCTCGTTGTGACCGAGCAGGGCATCCGCGACGGCGTCCGCCAGGTCATCCTGCCGATGTGGAACGTGTGGCACTTCTTCAGCCTCTACACCAACGCGGCGAACGGCGGCGAGGGCTACGAGGCCAGGACGGTGACGCCGGAGGCGGCCGCGCTCCTGACCGAGCCGATCGACCGCTACATCCTGGCGAACACGGGGAACCTCGTCCGCGACCTCACCGGGGCGCTGGACGCCTTCACGATCAGCGACGCCTGCGAGTCCCTGCGCCGGTACCTGGACACCCTCACCAACTGGTACGTGCGCCGCAGCCGCCAGCGCTTCTTCGACGAGGACACCGACGCCTTCGACGTGCTCTACACCTGCCTCGAGGCGGTCTGCCGGGTCGCGGCCCCGCTGCTGCCCCTGGTCACCGAGGAGATCTGGCGCGGTCTCACGGGTGGCCGCTCCGTCCACCTCACCGACTGGCCCGAGGCGACGTCGTTCCCCGCCGCCCCGGATCTCGTGGAGCAGATGGACCGCACGCGGTCCGTGTGCTCCGTCGGCTCCAGCCTGCGGAAGGCCGCGAACCTCCGGGTGCGGCTCCCGCTCCGGGAGCTCACCGTCGTCGCGCCGGCCGCCGCGGACCTCGCCGGGCAGTACGCGACGATCATCGCCGACGAGCTGAACCTCAAGGGCGTGCGCCTGGTGGACGCGGCGGATGCCGAGCCGGCCGAGTTCGGCATCACCCAGCGGCTCGTGGTCAACGCCCGCGCGGCAGGACCACGCCTCGGCAAGAACGTGCAGACGGTGATCAAGGCCTCGAAGTCCGGGGACTGGCAGGTCGACGACGACGGCGGCGTCACCGCGGGCGGCCTCGCCCTCGAGCCGCACGAGTACACCCTCGACACGGTGGTGGAGGGCAACGATGCCGCCTCGAAGGCGGTGACGGTCCTGCCCGGCGGCGGGTTCCTGGTGCTGGACACCGAGGTGACCGCCGAGCTGGCTGCGGAGGGGACGGCCCGCGATGCGATCCGCGCCATCCAGCAGGCACGCCGCGACGCCGATCTCGACATCAGCGACCGCATCCGGACCACCGTCGGCGTCGCCGCCGAGCAGGTCGGCGCGCTCGAGGCGAATGCCGGACTGATCCAGGCCGAGACCCTGACCCTCGAGCTGCGCATCGAGGCCGTCGCCGAGGCGGGCGACGAATTCACCATCACTGTCGAGAAGCAGGAGCAGCAGCATGGATGACACGACCGGCATCGACGGCACCGACGGCACGGGGAGCAGCGCCGAACTGGACGCCTTCTCGGTCGAGAGCGTGTACGCGGAGCTCCTCGGGCGTGCCCCGGAGAACAGGATGGAGCCGCGCCTGGCGCCGCTCCACCGGGCGATGGAGATCCTGGGTGAGCCCAACAAGGCGTTCCCGATCATCCACATCACCGGTACCAACGGGAAGACCTCGACCGCACGCATGATCGAGAGCATCCTGCTGGCGCACGATCTGCGGACCGGCCGCTTCACGAGCCCGCACCTCTCGCGGGTCACGGAGCGCATCAGCATCGACGGGGAGCCCGTCCCGGACGAGACGTTCGTCCGGGTCTGGGACGAGATCAAGCCCTACCTGGACATCGTCGACGGCGAACTCCTCGTCGCCGGGGAACCCCGCCTGACCTACTTCGAGTGCGTCACCATCCTCGCGTTCGCGATCTTCGCGGACGAGCCCATCGATGTCGGCGTCATCGAGGTGGGACTCGGCGGGATCACCGACGCCACGAACGTCGGCGACGGACAGGTGGCCGTCGTCACCCCGATCTCCCTCGACCACACGGAGCTCCTCGGTGACACCGTCGAGGACATCGCCCTCGAGAAGGCCGGCATCATCAAGCCCGGCTCCTTCCTGGTCAGCGCGATCCAGCCCCGCGACGCCGCGCAGATCCTCCTCGAGCGGGCCCGCGAGGTCGGGGCGGAGTTCCGCTTCGAAGGGGTCGAGTTCGGCGTCGAATCCCGCACGGTCGCCGTCGGCGGCCAGGTGGTGTCCCTCACCGGGCTCGCCGGCCGCTACGGTGAGCTGCTGGTACCCCTGCACGGCGAGCACCAGGCGGAGAACGCGGCCGTCGCCGTCGCGGCCGTCGAGGCGTTCCTCGGGGGTGGAGAACGCGAGCTGGAGACGGAGCTCGTCCGGAACGGGCTGAGGGCCGTCACCTCGCCCGGCCGCCTCGAGGTGGTCCGGACCGCGCCGAGCATCATCGTGGACGCAGCGCACAACCCCGCCGGGGCGCGGGCCGCGGCGAAGGGCATCAACGAGGCGTTCGACTTCAGCCGGCTCGTCCTCGTCATCGGAGCGCTGCAGGACAAGGACGTGGCGGGCATGCTGGCCGAACTGCACGAGGAACTCGGCGGCATCCTCGAGGACGTCTGCCTGACGCAGTCGACGTCGCCCCGCTCCGTCCCCGCCGCCGACCTCCTGCAGCCAGCCCTGTCGGCCGGGTTCGCGGAGGAGAACATCACCATCCTCCCCGGGCTCGACGACGCCCTGGAGTGGGCGGTGATGAAGGCCGAGGAGAACAACGACCTCTCCGGGGGCGTCCTCGTGACCGGATCCATCACGGTGGTCGGGGAAACCCGCACGCTCCTGGGAAAGTAGGCCCACGCATGGCACGACGCATGACCAAGGCGCAGCGCGAGTGGCGGCCCGGCATGCCGAAGAAGCGGCGGTCCACGAAGGTCCTGTTCGCCTCGACGGTCCTCTGCCTCGAGGCGTTCGTGGTGTTCTTCGCGACGCTCGCTGTCTTCGGCCTGCGGCGCGACGAGATCTCCCCGGCCCTCATCCTGACCTCCGGGCTCCTCCTCAGCGTGGTGCTGGTGCTCACCTGTGCCGTCCTGACGAAGAAGTGGGGCATCGCGCTCGGCTGGATCCTCCAGCTCGTCCTCATCGCCGGGGGCTTCCTCGAACCCGTCATGTTCGTCGTCGGCCTCGCGTTCGCCCTCACCTGGCTGTACGGGATCCGGCAGGGCATCCGCGTGGACCGCGAGAACGTGGAGCGGGACCGGCTGCAGGCGGAGTGGGAGAGGGCGAACCCCGAGGAGCAGGGCCTTTAGTAGAGTCGACCCCGGTACCAGTTGTCCCATCCGCGCCGTCCGCGACGGCGCACGCACCCCAGGAGTCCCCATGAGCGTTGAGCGCACCCTTGTCCTCGTCAAGCCCGACGGCGTGTCCCGCGGCCTGACCGGCGTCGTCCTGTCCCGCGTCGAGGCGAAGGGCTACACCATCGTCGAACTGAAGCGCGTGCATGCCACCCGCGAGCTGCTCGAGGAGCACTACGCCGAGCACATCGGGAAGCCGTTCTACGAGCCGCTCGTCGAGTTCATGCTGAGTGGCCCGATCGTCGCCGCCGTCTTCGAGGGCGAGCGCGTCATCGAAGGGTTCCGCTCCGTGGCAGGGACCACGGACCCGACGACGGCGGCGCCCGGCACCATCCGCGGCGACTTCGGCCGCGACTGGGGACTGAAGGTCCAGCAGAACCTCGTGCACGGCTCCGACTCGGCCGAGTCCGCCGCACGGGAGATCGGCATCTGGTTCGCCTGACGCGCGTCCACCGTCGCCCCGGGTCATGTGCCTGGGGCAACGGTGTTGGTAGGTTAGGGGCATGATGACCTATCGCAGACTGGGCTCCTCGGGGCTCAGCGTTTCCACCGTCGGGCTCGGCTGCAACAACCTGGGCCGGGCCGGCACCACCTCCGAGTCGCAGGAGGGTACCGACGCCGTCGTGCATGCAGCGATCGACGCCGGGATCACCCTGTTCGACGTCGCGGACATGTACGGCAAGGCACCGGGCATCAGCGAGGTGCAGCTCGGCAAGGCCCTCGGCAGGCGTCGCGACGACGTCGTCCTCGCGACGAAGTTCGGCCTCGACATGGACGGCGTCAACGGACCCGACTGGGATGCCCGCGGATCCCGCCGCTACATCATCCGCGCAGCCGAGGCCTCCCTGCGGCGCCTCGGCACCGAGTGGATCGACCTGTACCAGTACCACGCGCCGGACACACGGACGCCGATCGAGGAGACCCTCGCGGCCCTCGACGACCTCGTGACGAGCGGCAAGGTGCGCTACCTCGGGCACTCCAACTTCGCAGGCTGGCAGATCGCCGAGGCCGAGTTCACGGCACGCAGCGGCGGGTACACGCCCTTCATCTCCGCGCAGAACCCCTACAACCTGCTGGACCGACGCCTCGAACGCGAGGTGGTCCCCGCCGTCGAGGCCTACGGACTGGGCATCCTGCCGTACTTCCCCCTCGCCAACGGCCTGCTCACCGGCAAGTACCGGCGTGACGAGGTACCCGCCGGCAGCAGACTCACCCACTCACGCAAGAACGTGCTCGAGACAGCGGACTGGGACCAGCTCGAAGCCTTCGGCGCCTTCGCGGCCGGGCGCGGCCTCACCGAGGTCCAGGTGGCCTTCTCGTGGCTCGCGGCCCAGCCGTCGGTCGGTTCCGTGATCGCGGGCGCCACATCGCCCGAGCAGGTGCGGCAGAACGCGGCGGCAGCCGACTGGACGCCGTCGGACGAGGACCTCGCCGCGCTGGACCGGATCTTCCCGCGCCCGGCCGCCTGAGCCCGATCGGCGGAGCCGCCGGGACAATCAACACCTATGCCGACCGGTCCGGCGCTGCTGTCCCGGTCGCGGACGACGAAGCCCTCACTCCGCGGGAGGGCTTCGTGCTCGGCAGGCCGCCCGGTCGGGGCGATGGCCCACCATGCCGCACACAGCCGGCGGCGCGGCACACGATGTACGAGGTCGAAAGCTCAGCCGATCGCACGGCGATGGCATGGGCGCGACGACGGTGCCACACTGTTCCCTGTGCCCGCGGCTCGGCGGGGCGTGGACGGATGGTGAACCATGAGCGAGATCCGCGTGAGGACGGCGTCCGGCCGGTGGATCCTCCTGGCAACAGTGCTCGGGTCGGGTATCGCGGGGATCGACGCCACGGTCGTGAACATCGCGTTGCCGACGATCGGCATGGACCTGGGCACGGACTTCGCAGCCCTTCAGTGGATGGTCACGGGATACACCCTGACGCTTGCCTCCTTCATCCTCCTCGGCGGCTCCCTGGGCGACAGGTTCGGACGCCGGCGTATCTTCATCGTCGGTGTCGTGTGGTTCGCCGTAGCCTCCCTGCTCTGCGGGCTGGCACCGAACGCCGGCCTGCTCATCGCGGCCCGCGCCTTGCAGGGGGTCGGAGGGGCACTGCTCACGCCAGGCAGTCTTGCCATCATCCAGGCCAGCTTCGCCGGTGAGGACCGCGCACGAGCCATCGGCGCCTGGTCCGGACTGGGCGGTGTGGCCACCGCCATCGGACCCTTCCTCGGCGGCTGGCTCGTGGAGAGCGTCTCCTGGCGCTGGATCTTCCTCATCAACGTGCCCATCGCCGCCACCGTCATCTGGATCGCCGCCCGGCACGTCCCCGAGACGCGCGACGCCGACGCGACGGGCCGGCTCGATATCGCCGGAGCCGTCCTCGGGGCGCTGGCGCTCGCGGGAACCACCTACGCCTTGATCGAGGCGCCGACCCAAGGGGTCGGCTCTCCAGCGGTCCTCGCATCAGGAGCCCTGGGCCTCACCGCCGCCGTGGCTTTCCTCGTGGTCGAATGGCGCTCCGAGCATCCGATGCTTCCGTTGCGGATCTTCGGTAACCGCCAGTTCAGCGCCGCGAACGCCGTCACCTTCCTCATCTACGCCGTGTTCGGCGGCATCTTCTTCCTGCTCGTCGTCCACCTCCAAGTCGTGGCGGGATTCAGCCCGCTGGCGTCCGGGACCGCCATGCTCCCCATCACGGCTCTGATGCTGGTCCTGTCACCCCGCGCAGGGGCGCTCAGTTCCCGGATCGGGCCGAGGATGCCGATGGCTGTCGGACCACTGCTGTGTGCTGCGGCACTTGTCCTCATGCTACGGATCGGGCCGGGTGCGTCCTACCTTCTGGACGTGCTGCCGTCGGTGATCGTGCTCGGCCTCGGCCTGTCACTGCTCGTTGCTCCCCTGACATCGACCGCGCTGTCCGCTGTGCCGGAACGCCGGGCCGGGTTGGCCTCCGGCGTGAACAACGCTGTGGCGCGGGCCGCGGGCCTGATCGCAATCGCTGTCCTGCCGGCCGCCGTGGGCCTGACCGGCGACGCCTACAGCAACCCGCAAGTGTTCGAGGCAGGTTTCGACGCCGCCTGCATGATCGGCGCGGTCGTCCTGGTGCTCAGCGGCATTCTTGCGGCCGTCACCGTCCGGAACCCCGCCCTGCCGGAGACCGATCATCCGACGCACTGCGCGGTTGACGGCACGCCCGCTGCTCCCGGGGCCCTCCGCGAGGCTCGCAGTGGGGCGGACCGGGCCTGATGTCCCGCTCCTATCCGATCGACGGGGAAACTTTTCCTACTCCCTGCGGCAGGCGCGGATCAAGTCGCCAGTCGATGCCGGACCGGTCAAGGTTCATGAGCTTCGCTCCATCGATGCCGAGCGCCATGACGGCTGCCAGACGTTTGTCGGAGCGCATCAGGACAAAGAAGTGCGTGTAGGGCAGCAGGACCTCCTCGGCCTATTTTTCCGGCTCAGGCGTCTCCTACTGGTCCCCCTTGTCGCGCTGGGGGTTTCCGCTTGCAGCAGCAACACGGTGAGACTGGGCCGAACGGCAGCAGACGATGGTCCTAGGGTCGTGGGTAGGACAGGGATGAGGTGGCGATGAGCCAGGATGACCTGAAACGGCTCATTGCGCAACATAACGTCAGTGAAGAGGCCGTGAGGAAAGTTGCTCCCTCCGCACAATCTTCGCCTCGTTGGGCCAAAGTGCAGGACGGAATGGAGAACGTCTCGAGGGCGGCAGATGACGCGCGTGAGGCGGCTGATGCTATTGGAGTTGCCTGTGACGCCGTTTCTGGCGAGAACTTAGGCGATTCACTAGGTTCCGTGTCGGGAGGAATGAGCAGAACCTATGCCCAGGACTTACTCAAGCAACTCAAGACCTGTACCGGGACAGGGAACAGATCTTTCGGGGTAGGTAGTCGGCCCTTCACTGAGGTGGTGCACGCTCTTGACGCTGATCTGCGGCGGGAGCAGGATGCGGGCATGGTACATCCGACCCAGGATGCGGTTCCTTCCACTGGGGCACGAGGCACGGTAGTTATATCGCAGCACGACTACGAAGACATGCGGATCACCTACAACCTCTTGCGGTGGATGATGATCGGTCTTCCCGCACTTCTGTTTGCGGTCACTTTTTTCCATGCGGTGAAGGCCGGAAGTTTCGAAGGTTCAATCAGCGCATACTACGGAGGCGCGGTCCGCGACGTTTTCGTCGGGGTGCTCATCGCTACCGCCGCATGCATGGTGGCCTACCGCGGCCGGTTCGCGCTCGAGGACTTCGCGCTCAACGCAGCCGGCTTTTTTGCCGTCTTCGTGGCACTGGTACCAGCCGGGCTTGACACCATCATGGGCGACTTGCGCGATCGAGAAGAGGCCCTGGAGGCTTTGAAGACCAGTGGCGCACTCACGGGAGAGCGGCCAGCTGCCCCCGAGAACGCTCAGCTGGCGTTCACCGCCGAGGAGTACGGCTGGTCCCTGCGGGCAGCCCTGACCGCAGTTGCTCTGCTGTGCGCTTGGCTGGTGTGGAACGAGTGGAAACAGTCCCGCCGCACCCGTGACCTATTCAAGCGCGGCGGATGGAGTAAGCGAACGGTCATCTGCACGACAGTGGTGGCGTTCTTGTTCGTCGGCTTGACGTACGGGCAGCTGTGGTTCGGCCCCGCAGACCACGTCGAGCTGCCCGGAATTACCATGGGACCGTTTCAGCTCGAAGTGCACGCTATCGCAGCGATCCTCATGATCGCCTCGTTGCTGGTGGTGGTGGCAAGCCACGGGTGGCCCCAACAGGCAGCGCAGGCGGACCCGAAACGTTCTTCGGCGCCCGCCGACGATCATTCGCGGCTTACCTACAAGATCATCTTCGGCCTGATGTTTTTGGGCGCGGCCTGCATCTTTGTTCTCGGTCTGATGTTCTTTCGGCCGCAAGTCGTGTTGGTGCTGGAGTGGTACGAAATTTTTCTCTTCTGCGGGTTTTGGATTGTGGAAACGAGAAGAGTCAGTAGGTATCGTCTCGACGTCAATATGGCAACTATGTAGTGAGTAAGAAGTCACCGATGACCCACCTTGAGTCAACCAATGTTGACGACGCCCCTCTCCGCAGTCGTTCGAGCCGACTTGGTCGAACGCTGCGGTGAAATCGTCGGCCGCATGCAGGGCACGTCGCTCCGCAGCCGACAGGTTCTCATCCGTGTAGGTGGAGACGGCCGTCGGCGACTCCGATCGACCGAGGGAGTAGAGGACGGTGTGGTCGTCCTTGCTGCCGCGGATCAGGATCTCGACGGTGTAGTTGCGCGCGGCCCGGCGGAGCTTGTCGACGACCAGGGCTCAGGTACTCGTCATCGAACAATCCCTCCAAACCGTCGGGGTCGGCATCGACGAGGTCGGCGTGCCGTTGCATTCTCAGTACCTCATCCATGTATGAGCCTGGCACAGGACCGGGCGTCTCCGGCAGCCTCTAGAGGTGGACACGGCGACGGAGCACGCCTGACACTCATGACAAATGAGAATCGGGGCGTGTCCTGTCACCTCAATACGCAGGAACTCCTCACCGTGTAACTGATTCGTCTTGGTAGAGGAGTGCGAGTTCTGAGCGTGTTGGAAGTCCTTCCCAGTCACCATAGGCGAGGCAGGCGAATGCTCCTGTCTTGGCTGCGAGCTCGAGTCGTTGCGCCGGGCTCTTGCCGGTCATCAGTTCGGTAAGGTATCCGGCGACGAAAGCGTCACCGGCTCCGACGGTGTCGATGGGTTCGATGGGTACGGCGGATTGGTGGTGCAGTTCGCCGTCGATACTGGCGACGGCGCCTTTGTTACCCAATTTGATGATTGCCTGCGAAGGGCCGAGGTCGGCCAGCCGTTGGGCGAGGTCAGCGGGGTCGGCGGCTGGGCCGACGGCAAGGGCTGCCTCTTGGTCGCCGGCGAAAACGATATCGACGAGGGGTATCAGTTCTTTGTACGAGCGTCCGGCGTCCGTCGCCGTCCAGAGGTTGGCCCTGTAGTTGAGGTCGAATGAGACCGTAACGCTTGCTAACCGGGCAATCTCGATGGCTGTGTTGATGGTGCGTGCCGCGGAGGGTGAGAGAGCAGGCGTGATGCCGCTGATATGAAGGATCGCGGCTCCCGTGATGAGTGAGGAATCCAGATCCTCAGGAGTGAGTCTGGAACCGGCGCTGCCCGAACGGTAGTAGCTCACCTTCTGTGTGGACATCGTCCGGCGTTCTTTGAGCATCAGGCCCGTGGGTGCGTCCGGGTCCTCGCTGGCACGAACGGTGACGCCCTCGGCTCGGATTTCACGCCGTACGAGTTGGCCCAGGGAATCGGCCCCTGTTCGGCCGCACCACACGGCGTTCCCGCCGAGCCGCTGCATACCGATGGCGACGTTTGATTCGGATCCGCCGATCCCAAGACTCATCGAGGAGACGTGGGCGAGCGGCCCGGGATGCTCCGCGGTGAGCAGTGCCATCGTCTCCCCGATGGTCACAAGGTACGGAGCCGGAATGGTGGTGCTCATAGGGCGGCCCGTGCTTCCTCGACGACGCCCCGCAGCCGGATTGCGCGTTGGGTGAGCTGCCCCAGGTCTCCGCCCTTGAAGGCGTCGCCGAGGAGCGGGCCGCCCAGACTGACTGCCAGCGCTCCGGCTTTCATCCAGGCGCCGGCGTCGTCGATATCAACGCCTCCGGAGGGGACCACCTGAATGCCGGGGAACGGGCCCCGCAGCATGGACACGTATCCGGCTCCAACCACTGATGCGGGAAAGACCTTTACCGCTGTTGCGCCTGCCGACCACCCGTTGAACAGCTCGGTGGGAGTCAGTCCGCCGGGGTAGATGGCGACGCCGCGTTGCGTTGCTGCGGCGATGAGTGCCGTGTCGGTCATGGGAGTGACCAGATAGGCTGCACCGGCGTCGATTGCCCGTACGGCCTCGTCGACCGTGGTGACGGTGCCGATGCCGAATTCAGCGGTGCTACCGAATCGTTCCTGCAGTAGCGGGAGTTCCTCGAAAACCCCTTGCGTGCTCAGGGTCAATTCGATGCTGAGCACCCCGCCGCGAACCAGTGCTTCCACGACAGGCGCATAGGCGCGCGCGTGAGGTGCCCGTAGGACGGCTATGGTCGCGGTCTGTTGCAGGATCCGAGATGCCGCAATTCGTTCTACGCCGACCGGCGGCTGTTCGGTGGGGGACAAGACAAGCCCTTCATTCGGTGTGCGGGATATCGATGGCGAGGACGGACTGGACAGGGAGGCGTCAGCGGCCGAGCCAACCGCCGTCGACGGGGAGGACGACGCCGTTGACGTAATCGGATGCATGAGAGGCGAGGAACACCGTAGCGCCTCCGAGGTCTTCGGGGCGCCCCCACCGCGCTGCGGGAATCCGCTCGAGGATGCTTTTCTCGCGGTCCGGATCATCCTGGAGCGCCTGCGTGTTATCGGTGGCGATGTAGCCGGGAGCTATCGCGTTCACGTTTACGCCGCGTGACGCCCACTCGTTGGCGAGAGCTTTGGTCAGGCCGGCAATGCCGGACTTCGACGCCGTGTAGCCGGGAACGTTGATGCCGCCCTGAAAGCTCAACAGCGAGGCGGTAAAGATGATTTTTCCGCTGCCCCGTTCAAGCATCTGTTGTCCGACGTCCCGGCTGAGGATGAACTGGCTTGAAAGATTGACCTGGATGACCTGATCCCACAGCTCGTCCGGGTGCTCGGCGGCAGGCGTGCGGGCGATCGTGCCGCCGTTATTCACCAGGATGTCGATAGGGCCGGCCGCGATCAGGTCCGCGGCGAGTGCGCGCACCGCAGCGCGGTCGGCGAAGTCCGCGCGCATCGCCGCGAAGTCGCGCCCGAGTGCGGTGACACGCTGCTCGACGGTGCTACCTTCGGCTTCGAGGTTCGCGGAGACTCCGATGATGTCGGCGCCGGCTTCGGCGAGGGCCACGGCCATGGCCAGCCCGATGCCCCGCCGGGCTCCTGTGACAACAGCGGTCTTCCCGGTCAGGTCGAATGGGTTCGTCGTGCTCATGCCGTCGCCTCGCGGCAATCCACGAGGACCTTCATGACTCCACCGGATTCGAGGGCGAGGAAGCCCTGCTCGACATCATCCAGTGACACGACTCGGGAGATCAGCTGACGGGCGGGGATCGCACCGTCCGCTACCAGCCGCACGGCTTCCTCGAAATCTTCACGCTGATACAGGCGGGCACCGAACATCTCCAGCTCGCGCCAGAAGAAACGGTGGAGGTCGATTTCCTTCGGCTTGGGGTGGATCGCCACCATGACGAGCCGCCCCCGTGTCGCCAGGACCTCGACGGCCGAATTGACGCCGGCCGCCGCCCCGGAAACCTCGAACGCCACGTCCGCTCCCGCCCCATCCGTCTCCCGCAGTACATAGTCGACGAGGCTCTCCTCGCGCGGATCGAGCGCGGTAATGCCGAATCCCTTCGCGGTCTCCCGCCTGCCGGCGTCCAACTCGACCAACACGACCCGGGCGCCCTGCCGCAAAGCGACGGAGGCGATGAGCTGACCGACCGGGCCGCCGCCAATGACGACGACGAAGTCCGAGGCGACGAGCTTGGAACGCCTGACATCGTGCACGGCGACCGCGGTGGGCTCGATGAGCGCCGCCTCGTCGAGTGCGAGGCCTTCGGGCAGGGCGATCAGGATCTCGGCCGGAACGTTCCAGGTGTTCTGCATCGACCCCTCAGAATCGATGCCGACGAAATTCAAGTTATGGCAGACATGGGTGTTTCCGCGACGGCATGCAGGGCAGGACCCGCAGGAGAGCGTAGGCATGACCGTCACCGGCTGCCCGACAAACCACCCGGTGACGCCCTCACCCAAGGCGGCAATCGTTCCCGACATCTCATGCCCGATCACTGCGGGCATCGTGACCCGTGCATCCATGTCCCCGTGGAAGATATGCAGGTCCGTGCCGCACAAGCCCGTGTAGGCCACGGCGATTTGCACCTGGCCCGGTCCTGGAGGAGCGACCGTGGGCGCCGCGGTGGTGAAGGTTCGTGCTCCCGTATAAGTTGCAGCAGTCATGGGGTTGGTCCTAACGAAGGTGGAGGGGGCGGGTACGCCATGGCGGGTGGCGCGGATTAGCGGGGAGAGTGTTCGTGCATTACCACTTGTTGGTGCTGCTCGCCCAGTCCTTCGATGCCGATTGTCATGCTGTCCCCCCGGGCCAGGTAGGGGAATCGTCCTGAGAGGGCCACGCCTTGGGGTGTTCCCGTATTCACGATGTCCCCTGGATCGAGCGTCATGTAGTGGGAGAGGTCCCGGATGATTTCGGTCACGCTGAAGACCATGTCGGCGGTTGTCGAGTTTTGTCGTTCCTCGCCGTTCACCTTGGAGTACAGCCGTAGCGACTGAGGGTCTGGTACATCGGCAGCAGGAACCAGCGCAGGGCCGAGCGGGTTGAACGTGGGGGCGCATTTGCCTTTTGACCACTGTCCCCCGGAATGCTGGAGCTGGTAGTCCCGTTCGGATACGTCATTGCTGATGGTGAACCCGGCTATGCAGTCCAGTGCCTCCTCGTAGCTCTGCAGGTAGGAGGCACGCTTGCCGATGACCACCGCCAGTTCGACCTCCCAGTCGACCTTCTGGGCGCCAGGCGGGAGGACTACGTCGTCGTTCGGGCCGACAACGGAGTTGGGGTGCTTGAAGAAGATAACGGGCGCCGCAGGCGGGCGGGCGCCGGTCTCGGCGGCGTGCGCTGCGTAGTTCATGCCGACGCAGATCACGGCTCCGATACTGGAGATCGGAGGCCCTACCCGTAAGGACGTAGCGTCCTTCAGCTCCGGCAGGGAGCCGCTCTGGAGAGCGGCGCGCACCTGCCCGATGAGGCCGGCATCGAGTGCGGCACCCGTGATGTCCCGTGTTATTCCTCTCAGATCGTAGTACGTTCTTCCTACCCGGACGGCCGGCATTTCCTGTCCGGTCTCGCCCAGTCTCATCAGGTCCATAGAAGTTCTCCTGGCTCGTAGTGGTTCAGTAGTGACTTAGGTGGGGCGCAGGAGAAGGCTGTGCATGCCTCCGTCCACAGCGAGCGAGACCCCCGTGGTGGATCCGTTGGCGGGATCGGCCAGGAACATGATCGAGGCTGCTACCTCCTCGGCGGCCACGAGCCTGCCGTGGGGTTGCCGGGCTTCCAACGCCTGGCGCTCACCATCCGGGTCGGCCGCCGCGCCCAGTAGGCGATTCACCCAGGGCGTGTCAGCTGTACCGGGATTCACACAATTGACCCGGATACCTTCGCGCAGATGATCCGCAGCCATGGCGCGGGTAAGGGCATCGACGGCTCCCTTACTTGCTGAGTACAGGGCGCGTTGAGGAAGGCCGTGGGTGGCGGCGATGGATCCGGTGTTGACGATCGCGGCACAGTCCGATTGCCTCAGGTACGGTAGCGCGGCCGCCGACACTCGCGCGATGCCCACGACGTTCACGCTTAGAACGCGCAGCCAGTCGTCGTCGTCATTGTCCGCGATCGTACCGATGGCGCCCATGCCCGCGTTGTTGATGACGACGTCGATCCCGCCAAAGGAGTTGGCAACCGCTGCCACGGCAGCGTCAACGGATCGGCGGTCGCTTACGTCGCACTGTTGGCCCAGCGCAGTGTCGGGCAGGCCGACCGGATGGAGGTCAAGGACGGCGACGTGCGCTCCGCGGTTGAGGAGTGCTGTGGTCACGGCTGCACCGATGCCGGATGCCCCACCTGTGACAATGGCTCGAACGCCGGTGAACGAATCGATGATGCACCCCTTTAGGTGGTGGAAAGGAAGCCTGTAGAGGCGGACGGATCAGCAGAGCTTGGCTGGCGGAGGAACCCGCAGGCCCTTTCCGGGGTCCTGGGAGAACGCTTCTGCGAAGCGGTGGTACGCGCCGATGAGGTGGGCATGCATCGCGGCCTCGGCTGCGTCCGGGTCACAGGCCCCGACGGCGTCGACGATGCTGCGGTGTTCCTCCACCGTCTGTCGTCCCTGGTAGTCCGCTGGGTGGAGGCGGAAGAGGTGCAGGTGGCAATGTGTGGCGCGGTAGGCGTGCAGTGCGAACTGGTTGCTGCTGGCGCTCAGGATGCTGTCATGGAACTGGGTGTCGTGCGCCACGAGGAGGTGTCGTACGTTGGGCTCCGTTTCCATGCCGTCCTCGAAGCTCGACAGTGATTTCTGCAGCAGGCGGGCCGGGTTGCTCAAGCGGTTCGCCGCTGCCACCCGGGCCGCCCAAGGCTCCACCATGAGACGGAACTCGAAGAGCTCGCGGAGTTCGGCCATGCCCAGGAGTTGGGTTGTCCGGTACCCCTTGCCCGGGGTCTTGATGATGAGCTTGTCGCCCTCGAGTTGGCTCAGTGCTTCCCGGACGGGTGTTTGTGACACCCCGAACTCCCGGGCGAGGGCATCGATGTTCACTTTCTCGTCGGGTGGTAGTTGCAGGTCGAGGATCTTGGCCCGCAACGCCGCATAGACGTCGACCGAGGGCCTCGCCCGGGATTCGAGGTCGAGGGAGTTGTCAGTCATGGTGTCCCAGCAGGGGCCGGGTGCCGGGTGTTTGCGTCATGCAAGAGGTACTCCAGGAGGTTGCCGATGCCATACGTCCACGGTTCAAGGTCCTCGGTTGGGTGCACTGTGTTGATAAGGGAGCCGAGCCGGTTGCTGCTGATCTCGACGATATCGCCGGCTTCGTGGGTGAAGCCCATGCCGGGAGCGTTCCTGTCCTCGTTCGGGGCGAAGAGCGTCCCGGTGAACAGGGCGAATCCGTCAGGGTACTGGTGGTGTCGACCATAGGCCGCGCCCACGAGCTCCTCAAACGGCCGGCTCAGCCGCTGCACGCTGTTGGTCCCGGTGAGCGTGTACCCGTCGATGCCACGTACCGTGAGCCGAATCGTTTCCTGCCGGGCGTCATCCAGCGTGTAGGAGTCGTTGAACAATCGGATGAAGGGTCCGAGCGCGGCTGACCCGTTGTTGTCCTTCGCCATCCCGAGCAGGAGGGCGCTCCGCCCCTCGACATCGCGCAGGTTCACGTCGTTGCCCAACGTGCAGCCGCGGATCTGCCCTTGGTTGTCGACCATGAGCACCAGTTCGGGTTCGGGGTTGTTCCAGGAGGAAAAGGAGGGAATGCCGATGCGCACGCCATAGCCGACTGTCGAGAGGACAGGCGCTTTGGTGAAGACCTCCGGGTCCGGTCCGATACCGACCTCGAGATACTGCGACCAGAAGCCTTCCTGGACGAGTAATTCCTTGACTCGTTTGGCTTCCTCGGAACCAGGCCGCACCCCGGCAAGGCTCCCACCGATCGATCCCAGCACTTGTGCGCGCATCTGCTCCGCAAGTGTCAGATCACCGGCACAGCGTTCTTCGATGACGCGCTCGATCAGGCTGTCGACGAACGTGACACCGCAGGCTTTCACGGCCTGCAGATCCACCGGCGAGAGAAGGTGTGGTGCTTCGTTGCTGCTCCCGACCGGTGGATTCAGGACATCGCGGAGATCCCAGCAGCGGGCACCTTTACGCTGTGCCTGCTGCAGCACGGTGGGAAGATCGCTGCGATTGAGCAGAGCGGACACCGTCTGCGTATGGTCGAAGAGGTCGATCAGATTTCCCTCGTGGACCAGGACGGGTCGGGGACCTTTCGTCTCCGGATCCCATAGGCGTCCGATGAGCAGGGCCTCCGGGGTGTCCTGGGGCAGGACTGCTTCTGGCTCGACCAGCGTCATGGGGTTCCTCCTGCTGGTTCCATGCTTCCGTTCACCCGACGAGCGATCCCCCAAGGGTTTACGTTCTGCAGCGCCGGTGGAAGGGCAGCGTCGGGCACATCCTGATAGGCCACCGGACGCATGAAGCGGTTGATCGCGGCGGTGCCGACCGAAGTCGTGCCCGGTGCCGTCGTCGCAGGGTACGGGCCGCCGTGCTGTTGCGCATAGGAGACCGTGACACCTGTAGGCCAACCGTTCCACAGCACTCTGCCGGCGATGCTTGTCAGCGTGGAGAGCAGTTCCCCGGACGGATCGCCCTCGTCCGCGTGGATGGTGGCCGTCAGTTGTCCCTCCATCTGCGCTGCAAGTGCCGGCAGGTCGGCGACGTCGCGGTATCTGACAACCACGGTTGCAGGACCGAACATTTCCCGGTGCAGCACCTCTGGGTCCGAGGCGACGGACTCCGCATCGACCAGCAGGACGGTCGGTGTCGGTATTTCACTGTCAGTACCCGATACCAGGGCCCGGACCCCGGTGAACGAAGCTACCTCGTCGCGTGCCTTGCCGAAGGATTCGCGCAGGCCGGGGGTGAGGAGCTTGGCCAGCGGCGCCTCGTCGAGCGCCGTCCCCAGGGTGTCGCGCAGCTGCTCCTCGGACGCGGAATCCGGGACGAAGAGCACGCCGGGTTTGGTGCAGAATTGTCCCATGCCCATGGTGAAGGATCCGGCGTAACCGGTGAGGATTTCTTCGGCCCGGGAGTCCCAGGCGGTCGGCAACACGAAGACCGGGTTGATGCTGCCCAGTTCCCCGTAGAAGGGGATCGGTACGGGTCGCGCATTGGCCCGGTCGAAGAGCGCGCGGCCTCCGGTTGTGGAACCCGTGAACCCGATGGCCTTGATGAGAGGATGGTCCACCAGCGCCTCCGCGGCCGGGCGACCGTCGACCAGCGAGAACAGGCCCGCCGGGGCGCCGGCGTCGGCCAATGCGGCGACCACGATTTCCCCGGTCCGCAGCGCCAGCTTCCGGTGTCCCGGATGGATTTTATGCAGTACGGCGCATCCGGCTGCGAGGGCGGAGGCGCTGTCGCCACCCATGACGCTGAACGCGAAGGGGAAGTTGGACGCCCCGAAGACACCGACCACGCCGAGCGGCACATTGACCCTCCGGATGTCCGGTCGTGGACCCATGCCCCAGTCCGGATCGGCATGGTCCACGGTGGCGTCGAGGGCGACCCCGGTGCGGACCTCATCGGCGAACAGGTCGAGCTGGAATGCGGATCGCTTCACTTCGCCCTGGAGACGTACCTCGGCAAGATTCGTGTCGGTGGCGGCGAGGGCGACCAGTTCCTGTGAATGGGCGCGGAGGGCATCGGCGATCGTGTTCAGTCGGGCAGCACGCGTCGAGGGCGATTCGTCGGCGATGCTGAGGAACGCGGCGTGGGCTTGCCGCGCGGCGCGGTCCACCTGTTCGGCAGTGGTGGCAATGGTCAGGGTGGATGTGCTCATGGAAATGTCCTTCCGAGACTTCAGCGGGCGTTCAGTTCCTGCCACACGGCACCGTTTGGGTACGACCAGCGTGAGGTGGATTCGGGCAGCATCTCGGCTCCGACACCGGGAAGCTTGGGTGCCTGGTACCGGCCATTGGAGACAACTGCCGGTTCTGTGAAGTGCTCATGGAGGTGGTCGACGAACTCGATGACGCGGTCCTCCATCGTGCCGGTGATGGCTGCATAGTCGAAGAAGGAGAAGTGCTGCACCAGTTCGCACAACCCGACCCCTCCGGCATGCGGGCAGACCGGGGTCTCGAAACGTGCCGCGAGCAGCAGGTTCGCGATGTTCTCGTTGACACCGGCCACCCGGGTCGAATCGATCTGCATGATGTCGATGGCCCCGGCCTGAAGCATTTGCTTGAAGATGATGCGGTTGTGAACAGCTTCACCGGTCACGACCTTGATGGGGTGGACGGCTTTGCGGATGGCAGCGTGGGCGAGGATGTCGTCAGTGCTCGTCGGTTCCTCGATCCAGTAGGGCGCGAAGTCCTGGAGTTGGTTGACCCAGTCGATGGCTTCCTGCTCCTCCCAGCGCTGGTTGGCGTCGATCGCGATACGGACGTCCGGTCCTACTGCTTCTCGCGCTAGGGACAGCCGCCGGCGATCATCCTCGATGCTGCCGGCAACCTTGAGCTTGATCATGCCGAAACCATCGGCGACGGCTTCCTTTGACAACCGGACCAGCTTCTCGTCGCTGTAACCGAGCCAGCCTGGGGTGGTGGTGTAGGCGGGGTAGCCGTGTGCCGTGAGTTCGGCGATGCGTGCTTCCTTGCCCACCTGTCCTTCCCGCAGGATGTCGGCGGCATCCTCGGGGGTGAGGGCATTACGGATGTGGGTGAAGTCCACGGCGCTGATGATTTCTTCCGAGGACATTTCGCTGAGCAACAGCCACAGCGGTTTCTCTTCGCGGCGTGCCCGGATGTCCCACATGGCGTTGATCAACCCGCCGCACGCCATGTGGGATACACCCTTTTCGGGGCCGAGCCAGCGCATTTGGGAGTCATGGATGAGACGGCGGGAGGAATCTCCGAGGTTGTTGACCAGTTCGTCGGTGTCCCGGCCAACGAGGAGTTCGCCGTAGCTGTCCATGGCGGCGGTGACAATGTCATTGCCGCGGCCGCAGGTGAAGACGAGCCCGTACCCGCTCTCGCCGTCGTCGGTCTTGATTTCAACGTAAGCCGCCGAGTAGTCGGGGTCGACGTTGACGGCGTCCGAGCCGTCGAGTTCCAGTGACGTGGGAAAGCGGACATCGGTGGTGCGGACAGATTCAATCTTTGACATGAGGAGGTTCCTTGAAGGTCAGGAGGAGGCGGTCTAGAGGAAGCCGAGCAGTACCGGCAGAGCGAGCGTGACGGCCGGAACGAAGCTGATGAGCAGCAGGGTCACAACCATGGGAGCGAAGAACGGCAAGATTCCCTTGATCACGACAGGCACCGGTGCCTTGGTGACACTTGAGAGGACGAACAGCACCAGTCCCACGGGTGGGGTGATCAGCCCAATCAGGAGGTTGAAGATGACCATGATGCCGAAGTGGACTGGGTCTATCCCGAAGGTTTCAGCGACGGGAAGAAGCACGGGGACCAGGATCAGGATCGCGGCCGTCGGTTCTAGGACACAGCCCACCAGGAGGAGCAACACGTTGACGAGGATCAGGAACACGATCGGCTGGTTCGTGATCTCCAGGATGAGATTCGCGGCGACCTGTGGTGCCTGTTCCCGGGCAAGGACCCACCCGAACAGCGCCGCAGCTGCGACGATCAGGAGGACCGAGCCGGAGGTCTCGACGGTGGTCAGCAGGGTGCGGTACAGCTTCCGCCAGGTGAGTGCCTTATAGACGACGGCCAGGATGGCGATGTAGATGACTCCGATGCCGCTGGCTTCCGTGGGCGTGAAGATGCCGCTGAGGATGCCGCCGAGGATCACGACGGCAGATCCGAGGGCCGGGACGGCCGCAAGGGCTGTCTTGCCGCGAAGGGCCCAGGTCGATCTGGGCAGACGGAGTTCGTTCCTTTCCCGCATGAGGATCCATACTGTGGTGCACAGCGCGGTCACCAGGATCAGCGCGGGAACGATTCCCGCCATGAAGAGCGCTCCGACGGACACCCCTGCCGTGACCGCGTAAATTACGGCTGGGATGCTCGGCGGGATCATGGGAGCGATCAGGCTCGAGGCCCCGGTGACTCCTAGCGCGAATTCACGCTTGTAGCCGCGCTGAACCATAGCCGGCACCTGGACGCGGCCCATCGCTGCCGCGTCTGCAATCGCGGCCCCGCTCATCCAAGAGAATCCGAAACTGGTGGCCACGTTCACGTAACCCAGACTGCCCCGGAGGTGCCCGATCCCCGCTACAGCGCCGTCGTACAGCTTGTCGGTCACGCCCGAGACATTGGCCAGGTTCCCCAACAGAATGAACATTGGAACCGCGAGGATGGAGAAGCTATCGACTCCCGAGACGGTCTGCTGGACAGCGGTACCGAGACGTACCGAGGGGTCCGTAAGCACATATCCGAGGGACGGGATCAGGAGTGCGAATGAGACGGGTACCCGTAGGGCGAGGAGCAGCAGCAGGCTGATCACCATGATAAGTAGAGTCATATCGGGTTTCCTACACCGCTTCCCGTTCGAGGTTTTCCATCGCGTCCGGCACGAGCTCCGGATGGCGGATATTCAGGTACATGTGCACCAGGGCGTGGAAACAGATCAGCGTGAATCCCACCACCGCCGAGCTGTAGACCAGACTCATTGGCAATGACGTCGCCGGGGCCTGAAGGCGCGCCGCTTCGGCGGCAAATTCCGCCCCGGCGAAAGCCATCATCCCCGAGGCGATGATCACCATGGCCAGGGCAAAGGTGTCGAGGACGACCGTTCCCTTTCGCCCCAGTTTGCTTGCGACGATATCGACCGCGATGTGGATACGGCGCGCCATCACGAATCCGGCGGAGACGAAGGTGAACCACAGTAAGCCGAACCGCGCCAGCTCTTCGGTCCAGCTGAACGGCGAGTTGAAGATGTAGCGGCTGACGACTTGCAGGATGATCAGGCCCAGCGTGCCCACGAGGAACGTGCAGGCAGCGAGCCTCTCGGTGACGACGAGGTACCGGTACAGGCTGTTTCGTTGCTCCGGAAAGTCCGGGTCGTCGGGTTCCTGCGGAACCCGTAGCCCGGTAGCGAGGTTGTTCTCATTGCCCGAGGTTGGATACGAGCCGACCTCTTCGCTCATCGCGCCGTCTGGATCTGCTCGTAAAGGTCACCCCAAGGCTGTTCGCGCATGACTTCCCCTGCTGAAGCGGCAAGAGATTCACGGTCGACGTCTTCGTTGACCTGGATGCCGCTGCCGGTCTTCCATTCCTCGAGGATGGACTGTTCCTGCTCCTCGACGCATTCGCGGGTGGCGTCTGCGGCGGTCTGCATGGCGCCTTCGAGTGCGGTGCGCTCCTCGTCGGACAGACCTTCGTACACGGTGCGCCCTGTCGTGATCTCGACGCCTTGGATCATGTGGCCGGTCAGGTTGATGTAGTCCTGGACCTCATTGAACTTCGCTGTGGAGATGGTGGGGACCGGGTTTTCCTGCGCGTCAATGACACCCTGCTGAAGCGCCAGGTACACCTCGTCGAGTGCCATGGGGGTCGCAGTGCCACCCATGGCACTGATATTGGTCAGGTACAGGGGCGCGTTGGGAGTCCGGATTTTCAGACCGTTGAAGTCGGCGGCGGTACTAATCTCCTTGTTCGCTGTCACGTGGCGGGTTCCGTAGTACCAGTTGGAGAGCACCTTGATGTCGGAGGATTCATACAGATCGTCGAACACAGTCTGCATTACTTCGCCGTTAGCTGTCTCCACGAAGTGGTCCACGTCTTCGAACAGGTATGCCGCATCGAGAACGGCCGCGTTCTCCTCCCAGACGCCCAGGAAGGACGGACCCGCCACGGCCATGTCGAGGCTGCCGGAGGCAACCTGTTCCAGCAATTCGGATTCGTTGCCCAATTGGGCGGATGGGAAGCTCTGAATCTGCAGGCCGCTTCCCTGCAACTCCTCCTTGAGGGTGGCGACGCCGCATTCCTCAACCGGGTGCCCTGCATCGTAGACGTGCGCCAGCCGGAGAGTCTTGGCGTTCGTATCTACTTCTTCCACACTGTCCCGATCGACGGCCGTGCCGACACCGCATCCGGACAGCAGTAGAGCGGCCGCCGCGGCAACGCTCAGGACCATCCTCCGGTTGGCGTGGGAACCTGCGGAATTGCTGGTGGGGTTAGTTTCGAGCTTCATTGCTGAATCCTTCCGAAAGATACTGATGGTCAGGTTGCTGGTCGGGTTGAAAGGGGTAAGAGGGACAGCTCGTCGGCTAGGGAGGTCAGTTGATTGATGGTCGAGAGCGGCAAGGAAACAGCGTCTGCAGCACCCGCCTCGCGCCGACGTTCTGGATCTCCCGGGGCATCCACGGGCCGGCCTGCAGGACCAGAGCTGCGTACGCGGTCCTGAAGGATAGCTACCCTCGCCGCCGTCCGTGCGCTGCCGGCGAAGGCAGCCGTGTCGAGGCCGACGACCAGGTGTCCGTTATTCATTCGCGACGCTGGGTTGGACCAGATGTCGACAGTCTCGAAAGCGAACGTAGCGTCTGTCAGGGATGCCGCGAATGCCTCGAGCAGAACGGCCACTGCGGAGCCCTTGTGGCCGCCGAAGGGGATCATGGATCCCTTTTCCGCCTCTTGTGGGTCCGTGGTCGGGTTGCCGGCGGCGTCGACCGCCCAACCCTCCGGCAACTGTGTGCCTTCATTCTTCGCGGCAATCACCTTGCCATAAGCACCGTTGCTAGTTGCCAGGTCGGCCGTGAGCGGCCACCCGGACGCGCTGGGTGCGCCGAAGGTCAACGGATTCGTGCCGAGGACCTTGCTGGTTCCACCGTGGGGTGCAACCACTGGTCCGGTGGATGAGGTGATGAAGGCCATGAATCCCGCCTCTGCGAGCTGATCACTCCAGAACGCCCCGGCACCATAGTGACTGCTGTTATGGACGGCGACGGCAGCGATACCTTCCCTGCGACCAACGTCGATGACGCGATCCACAGCAGCCTGCATGGCGACTTGACCCAGTGCAGCGTCTGCGTCGAGTACTGCGACGCTGCCCTGGTTTCGAGAGAACTTCAGGCTGGGTACCGGGTTGATGCCGCCCAGCCTTAGCGCCTCGCAGTACAAGGGGAGACGGAGCAATCCGTGCGAGTAAATGCCACGCTGGTCCGCCTGAACCAGGGAGCGCGCAGTGAGGGCTGCGTCCTGGTGAGGAACGCCCCGAGCCTCCAGTGCGTCGGTGGCCAAGCGAACAAGGTCCTGCGGAGGAAAGAGCTGATGGGTGCTCATCGGCGAACCCCCTTCGTATATAGGAAGTGGTGTGATCCTATATGCATAGTGCGTCAGATCACAACCACTGACGACCATGAAAACGTTTCACCACTGGTGGGAAAGACAAAAGCCGCCCGGTGACCACCCCCGCACCACGGGGGGACGATGCCTTTGTGGACAAGCTGTGCTCGGGCTGGGCCGAGTACGGTGACTTTGACGCCGAGTCGTCGAGCGATCCGACTGGTGCGGGACCCGGTGTCCCCGTCGTGCGCGATGGCTCGGAGATACACGCGTTCCGTGCGTGTTGCGCGGCCCCAGCGGGAGGAGAAGAAGCCGGCGTCGAGCTGACTTCGCCCGATGAGCACTGCCACCTCGGCATCTTCCTCCGTAAGGGCGTGCTGGGGGTGAGTCTACGGCCGGCTCCGGACACCCCGACCTATCTGACGGCCCTGCTGCCGGTCACTGAGGGGGGTTGCGGTGCATGCGGAGCTGACCCGGCACGCCGACGCTGAACGAGCGGCGGGGATGAGCGGAGCCGTGGTCAGGCCACGGCCGACGCACTGGTGGAGCGAACTACCGGCACCCCAAAAGGGTCCTCCCGGGTCGAGGTGCAGCTGATCACGACGGACTGCACCCTGTTCCAGGGTGAGAGTGACCCGACCCGGCTTCCCGGCAGCGGGATCGTCCCGGCTGGCTGGGCCCGGAACCTCCTCACCACCGGGCTGGCAGGACAGATTTCGGGGCGAGCAGCAAAGAACGGGCAGAGCTTCGAGGTGTTGCTCCGACGCCTCCACACCGCCCCCGGTAGCGGGGAACTGGTGGCTGCCGAGTCCCGAGCCCGGCTCCTCCCGGCCGGGCAGCGCAGCTTCATCCAGGCCCGCGTCCCCCTGTGCAGGACCCCGTACTGTGGTGCGCCACTACGACCACATCGTCCCCTGGCGTGACGATGGGCCCACCAGCCTCGCCCACGGCGCCGGGCTGTGTGAAGCCTGCAACCACATGAAGGAACTCCCCGGCTGGAGGACGACCGCGCCTCCTAACAGCAGTCCCGGGGCCCGGCATGCCCCGGGATCAGTACGCCGACCGCCACACCTACAGATCCACCGCGCCTCCCTGCCTTAGCAGCAGCCCGCACGAACGCGAACACCAGGGAGAATAAGCGCACGGTCTGGAGAATCGGCCCACCCGCCGACATCGCTGAGCCGTGCGCCGGGCGATCACAGTACTCCGGCATACCCCTACGCGCGACGCTCACGACGGGCCGAACTACTGCTCGCCTGACCACTCGTGGAGGGCGCCTGAAGAAATTCACTACCGGGGAACCGCGACCCTCGCCCCGTCTCCGATGCGCCACCCCTGCCTACACCCCGATGCAAGAGGTACAACAAGCGGAAAAGGCCCTGACCTGTTGATCGGGGCCTTTCCTGTCCGTCAGACACTGCGCAGGGCCGATGCCGGGCGCTGTATCAGCCCTGGTGGAAGGTCTTCCCGAGAACGCGCTCGGACGCGCCGACGCGATCGAGATAGGGGGTGATGCCGCCCAGGTGCATGGGCCAGCCGGCACCCATGATCATGCAGAGGTCGATGTCCTCGGGGGCCGCGACGACGCCCTCGTCGAGCATGCGCCCGATCTCGTCCGCCAGGGCGTCCTGCGTGCGGCGCAGCACCTCCTCCGAGGAGGACGGGCTGTCTCCGCGGTCCATGAGCGCCAGGGTCTGCTCGGGAACCACGGAGGAGCCGTCCTCCTGCTTCTCCCACAGGCCCTTCACGCCGGCATCGATCAGCTTCTGCTGGTTCGCGGAGACGTGGAAGCGGTTGCCGAACGCGGTGTGCAGCGACTCCTGCACGTGCTGCCCGACGGGCAGGCCCACGAGGGCGAGCAGCCGGAACGGCGTCATGGGCAGGCCCATCGGCCGGAGGGCGTTGTCCGCGGTCTCCGCGTCCGTCCCCTCGTCGAAGACCGCGGTGATCTCGCCGAACATGCGGCCGAGGATCCGGTTGACGACGAACGCCGGCGCGTCCTGCACGAGGACCGCGTTCTTCTTCAGGCCCTTCGCGAGGACGAAGGCGGTCGAGAGCACGGCGTCGTCGGTCTTGGGTGCGCGGACCACCTCGAGCAGCGGCATGGCCGCCACCGGGTTGAAGAAGTGGAAGCCGACCACGCGTTCGGGGTGCACCAGGTCCGCGGCCATCTCGGCCACGGACAGCGAGGACGTGTTGGTCGCGAGGATGCACTCGGGCGAGACGACGGCCTCGACCTCCGCGAAGACCTGCTTCTTGACCGACATCTCCTCGAAGACAGCCTCGATGACGAAGTCGGCGTCCGCGAAGACGTCCTTCGACACGGAGCCGGAGACGAGTGCCCTGGTGCGGTTCGCGGCGTCCTGCGTCAGGCGCTTGCGCTCGAGCATCTTGTCGATCTCCGCGTGGACGTACGCGACGCCCTTGTCCACGCGGGCCTGATCGATGTCCGTGAGGACCACCGGGGCCTTGAGCTGCCGGGCGAACAGCAGCGCGAGCTGGCTCGCCATGAGCCCGGCCCCGACGACGCCGACCTTCGAGACCGGGCGGGCGAGCTTCCGGTCCGGGGCGCCGGCGGGGCGCTTGCCGCGTTTCTGCACCAGATCCAGGAAGGCGTACACCGTGGCATGGAACTCGGCCGTCTGCATGAGTTCGGCGAGGGCCGTGCACTCGGCAGCCGCCGATTCCTTCCGGGACAGCGTGAGGCCCGCCTCGAGCAGGTCGAGCACCCGCGACGGCGCCGGAGCGGCGTTGCTGGTCTTCGCCTCCACGAATCGACGGCCGGCCGCGACGGCGCCGGACCACTCGGCGTCGTCGTACCGGGCGAGACCGGCACGCCGCTGCTCGACGGCGTCCGCGGCCTCGCCGCCGTTGACCACCCGGGCGGCCCAGAGGAGGGACTGCTCGATGTAGTCGGCGGGCTCGAAGAGGGCATCCGCGATCCCGAGGTCGTAGGCGGCCCGGCCGTTCAGGCTCCGGTTGTTGCTCAGCGGGTTCTCGATCATGACCTTGACCGCGTTGGCCGGGCCGATGAGGCGGGGGAGTCGGTAGACGCCGCCCCAGCCCGGGACGAGGCCGATGAAGGCCTCGGGCAGGCCGATGCCGTTGGCGCCCGAGGAGACGGTGCGGTAGGTCGCCGCGAGGGCGATCTCCAGGCCGCCGCCCAGGGCCACGCCGTTGACGAAGGCGAAGCTCGGCACGCCCAGGTCCGCGAGGAGGTCGTACGCCTCGTGGCCGAGCTCGGCCATGAGGCGGCCGAGGTGCTCCGACCTGACGCTCTTGACCGTGCTGAGGTCCGCGCCGGCGACGAGGAAGTAGGGTTTGCCGGTCACGGCGACGGCGGAGATCTCCCCGCGCGCCGCGCGGTCCTTCAGGCCCTCGAGCGTGCGGCCGAACTCGATCAGCGTGTTGGGCCCGAGGGTGGTGGGCTTCGCGTGGTCGAGGTCGTTGTCGAGGGTGATGAGCGCGAGCACCCCGGCGCCCTCGGGCAGCGTGATGTCCTGGACATAGGAGTGGGTGACGATCTCGGCGGGAACCAGCGCGGCCAGTTCGTCGTAGCGTTCGAAGCTCATGCTGCATCCTGTCCGTAGTGCTCGTGGTGGGGGTTCTCCCAGATGACGGTCGCGCCCATGCCGAGGCCGATGCACATGGTGGTCATGCCGTAGCGGACCGAGGGGTCCTCCTCGAACTGGCGGGCGAGCTGGTTCATGAGGCGGACACCGGAAGAGGCGAGCGGGTGCCCGACGGCGATGGCGCCGCCGTAGCGGTTCACGCGCGGGTCGTCGTCGTCGATGCCGAAGTGGTCGAGGAAGCTCAGGACCTGGACGGCGAAAGCCTCATTGATCTCGAACAGGCCGATGTCGGAGATGTCCAGCCCGGCCTGGCGCAGCGCCTTCTCCGTGGCGGGGACGGGCCCGATGCCCATGACCTCCGGTTCGACACCGGCGAAGGCGTAGGCCACCAGGCGCATCCGCACCGGCAGGCCCAGTTCCGCCGCCGCGTCGGCGGAGGCGAGGAGGGCCGCGGTGGCGCCGTCGTTCAGTCCGGCGGCGTTGCCGGCGGTGACGCGCCCGTGGGCGCGGAACGGCGTCCGCAGCGTCGCGAGGTCCTCCACGGTGGTGCCGGGACGCGGGGGCTCGTCGACGCTGTTGAGGGTCCAGCCCGCGCCGGTCTTCTTCCCGGCGACCGGCACGAGATCGGGCTGGATGCGCCCGTCCTCGTAGGCCGTGGCGAGCTTCTGCTGGCTGCGCACGGCGTAGGCGTCCGTGCGGTCCTTCGTGATACCCGGGAAGCGGTCGTGGAGGTTCTCGGCGGTGTTGCCCATGTTCAGGGCCGCGGGGTCCACGATGCGCTCGGACATGAAGCGCGGGTTCGGATCCGCGTCGGCGCCCATCGGGTGGTTGCCCATGTGTTCGACGCCGCCGGCGATGACGACGTCGTACGCACCGAACGCGATGCCGGACGCCGTGGTGGTCACGGCCGTCATGGCGCCCGCACACATGCGGTCGATGGCGAAGCCGGGGACGGTGCGGGGGAGCCCCGCCAGGAGGGCGGCCGTCCGGCCGATCGTGAGCCCCTGGTCGCCGGTCTGCGTGGTGGCCGCGATCGCGACGTCGTCGATGCGTTCGGGCGGCAGGGACGGGTTGCGGCGCAGCAGGTCGCGGATGCACTTCACCACGAGGTCGTCGGCGCGCATGCCGGCGTAGATGCCCTTGTCGCCCGCCTTGCCGAAGGGGGTCCGTACTCCGTCGACGAAGACGACGTCGCGGACGGCGCGTGACGCGCGTGCCGTTCTGCCCGTGGGCATGGTCCCGGTTTCTAGGCTCACCTGGTACTCCTCTTCGAGATGTTGATCCGCGAACATGTTACTGGTCAGTAACATAGCGTGCAAGCGGCCGCCCGGGTGAGATCGGCTAGTCGGCAGCCGCGTCCTGGTTTCCCTGTCCGCCCTTGGCGGGCAGCGGATCCGGGTCGAGGAAGGCGACCGTGATGATCGCGGCGACCTGCTCGATCTGCCACGGACGTGCACCGAGATCGGCGAGGGCCGCCGCGACGGACTCGAGCGAGATCTCCGCGGGCGGGCGCCAGGCGAGACGGCGCAGGTAGTCCGGCGTCAGCAGGTTCTCCACCGGCATCCCCAGCTTCTCGGCGCGCTGCGTCACCCGGGGCCGGGCGGTCTGCAGCCGGGCAGCGGCCTCGGGGTCCTTCTCCGCCCAGACACGGGGTGGGGGCGGAGCATTCGAGGAGACGTGCAGGGGCGGGAGGTCGGTGAGCTTCCCCGCCTCGTTGAGGCACCGGATCCAGCGCGGGGCCTCCTTCTGTGCCGCCCGGCCGTGGAAGCCCTTGGTCGCCAGCAGCTGGGGGACGGTGGTCGGCATGGCCTTGGCCGCGGCGATAATGGCGGAGTCCGGGATCAGCCGGCCGGGAGCGACGTCGCGGCGCTGCGCGAGGTCCTCCCGCTCGAGCCACATCTGCCGCACGGCGGCGAGCTGCCGCCGGTCACGCAGCTGGTGCAGCCCGGAGGTGCGGCGCCAGGGGTCCACGCGCGGCTCCGCGGGGGGAGTCCGGCGGATGTGCTCGAACTCCTCCTCGGCGATCCCGAGCTTGCCGTCCTCCTCGAGGAGCGCGGCCAGCTTGTCGCGCAGTTCGGTGAGGACCTCGACGTCGAGCGCCGCGTAGCGGAGCCAGGGCTCGGGGAGCGGCCGCTTCGACCAGTCCGCGGCCGAGTGCTCCTTGGCCAGGCTGAAGCCGAGCTGCGATTCGATGACGGCGGCGAGACCCACCCGCGGCAGTCCGGCCAGCCGCGCCGCGAGCTCCGTGTCGAAGAGCCGGTCCGGCCACATGCCGAGCTCCGAGAGACAGGGCAGGTCCTGGCTGGCGGCATGCAGGATCCACTCGACGCCGTCGAGGGCCTCGTCGATGATGCGGAGGTCGTCGAAGGGCTCCGGGTCGATGAGCCAGGTGCCCGCTCCCTCGCGGCGGATCTGCACGAGGAAGGCGCGCTGCCCGTACCGGAAGCCCGAGGCCCGCTCGGCGTCGACACCCGCCGGTCCCGTCCCGGCCGCGAGGGCCGCCGCCGCGCGTTCGAGCCCGGCCTGGGTGTCGATGACCAGGGGCACGCCGTCGCGCGGTTCGGTGAGGGCGAGGGATTCGGGGATGCCTGTGTCGGCGGGATCGGATGCTTCGATGCGGTCCGTCTGTTCGGAAGTGTGGGAACTCATGGTGTTTTCAGTCTATCCCGGAGCATTCCGCGGCCCGACGGCCCCTCCCGCGTTTCGCACGCGGCCTCAGGACCGTCGGTGCGGAAGGTGGGCGACGCCGGCGGGCAGGGGCGGAAGGCCGGCGAAGGTGCACACCATGTCCGTCCAAGCCTCGAGGTGGCGCTGCACGTCGGAGGTGTCGGGTGTCCAGGAGGCCCGGAGTTCGATGTCGATGGTGTCCGGGCGGTCCCCCAGCATGCCGTAGCTCTCGGACAGGATCCTCGTGGCGGTGCCGCCCGCGCTGTGGTGGCGGGCGCCGCGGTTCTGCAGGGCCTCCACGAGCCAGGTCCAGGCCACGGAGCCGAGCAGGGCGTCGTTGCCCATGTCCGCCTCGAGCTGGGCGCGGATGTACGTCACGATCCGGAACCGGCCGTTCCACACCTCGGAGCCCGCGGGGTCGTAGAGGAGGATGAAGCGGCCCGTGGCCAGTTCCTCCGGATCGGGCGCGACGACGAGGGAGCGTGCCGGACCGTGGACGGGGGTGAGCGGTGGGAGGGTCGCCTCGAACACCTCGGCACCGAGGGCGACGGCGAAGGGGGCCAGGCGGGAGGGTGCGGGAACCTCTTCGAGGCGGATCTCGCTGCGGCGTGCCGCCCGCCGGAGGCCCGCGAGGGCGTCGAAGAACTCGGCAGGAAGCTGCGACACGCCACCGATTGCACTCACTCCCGCAGGCTATGCCCTGGGGGCGGGCGCGCAGCGGCGGCGCGCCGGGACCGTCAGGCGGACGCCTCCCGGCGGATGGCGTCGATGAGGGCGTCCACGTCCTCCTCGGTGGTGTCGAACGAGCACATCCAGCGGACCTCGCCCGTGGCCTGGTCCCAGTCGTAGAACCTGAAGCTCTCGCGGATGCGGTCCGCGGCGCCGGGGGGCAGGATCGCGAAGACCGCGTTCGCGGTGGTCTCCTGGGTAAGGGTCACGCCGGGGATCCCCCGGACCCCCTCCGTCAGGCGGGCCGCCATGGCGTTCGCGTGGGACGCCGAACGGAGCCACAGGTCGCCGTCGAGCAGGGCGATGAGCTGGGCGGAGACGAAGCGCATCTTCGACGCGAGCTGCATGTTGAGCTTGCGGAGGTACTCGAGCCCGGTGGACGCCTCCTGGTTCAGCACGACGACGCACTCGCCGAACATGAGGCCGTTCTTGGTGCCGCCGAAGGACAGGATGTCCACGCCGGCGTCGCGGGTGAAGGCCCGGAGGGGCTGGCCGAGCGCCGCTGCGGCGTTCGCGAGCCGGGCGCCGTCCATGTGGAGGCGCATCCCGCGGGCATGGCAGTGGTCGGCGATGGCCTTGATCTCGGCGACCGAGTAGAGCGTCCCGAGCTCCGTGGTCTGCGTGATGGAGACGGCCAGGGGCTGCGCGCGGTGCTGGTCGCCCCAGCCCCAGGCCTCGCGGTCGATCAGCTCGGGCGTGAGCTTGCCGTCCGGCGTGGGCACGGTCAGGAGCTTGATGCCGCCCACGCGCTCGGGTGCGGCGTTCTCGTCGACGTTGATGTGGGCGGTCTGCGGGCAGATCACGGCACCCCAGCGCGGCAGCATCGACTGCAGGGAGAGCACGTTCGCTCCGGTGCCGTTGAAGACCGGGTAGATGGAGATCCCCTCGCCGAAGTGGTGCTCCATCACCTCCAGCAGCCGCGCGGTGTACTGGTCCTCGCCGTAGGCGACCTGGTGCCCCTCGTTCGCCGCGGCGATGGCCGCGAGGACCTCGGGGTGCACCCCCGAGTAGTTGTCCGACGCGAAGCTGCGCTGGGTGCGGTCGTGCAGGGGAGCGGGCGGGGCCACGGGAGTCAGGGTGTCGGTCACCGTCCCATTATCCCCGAACCGCGTCGATGCGGGTCCCGTTGACCTCCGCGGCCGGCGCCCCGGCCAGGCCGGCGAGGATCGCCGCGAGGTCGTCGACGTGTGTGTGGCCCTTGAACGCCCGCTCCGGGTGCTGCCCGCGCATCGCGTCGTCCACGAGGGCCCTGACGACGACCGCGGTCGCTGCGGCCGTCGTGCCGTCCCGGGCGAAGCCGTCGGCGACGGCCTGGACCCAGGCGTCGACGGAGGCCTTCACCGCGGCATAGGACGCGTTGGCCGCGGTGGGCGCGGCGACGGCCGTGGCGGACACGGCGGCGAGCCGGCCGCCGTGCTCTGCCAGCTGGTCGTAGAACGCCCGGCTCGTGTTGAACAGGGTCACGAAGACCGAGCGGTGCAGGAAGCCGTAGTCCTCGGCGGTCTGCGTGGTGATGCCCTTGCCGCCACGCCAGCCGCCGACGAGGTGGAACAGTGCGTCGGCGCCGCCGTGATCGGTGCGCACGCGGTCGGCGAGGGCCAGGACCGCGGCCTCGTCCGTGAGGTCGTACACCTGCCGGTCCACGCCGTCGAGGTCCGCGAACGCCGCGTCGAGGCGGCCGGCATGGGACCCGACGGCGACGACGGTCAGTCCGTCCGCCACCAGCCGCCGGGTGAGGGCGACGCCGGCTGCGCTGGTGGCGCCGGCGACGACGGCCGTGCGGGTACCGACGTCGTCGCTCACGCCGCGTCCGCCGTGATGCCGGCCGTGGACTCGATGACGGGCTTCATCTTCCGCTCCAGCGCCTCGAAGAACATGGACAGGGGGAACTCGTCGTCGAGGACGGCGTCGGTGAGCGCACGCGGCGGACCGAGAAGCTCGAGCGCATCCGGTCCCTTCGCCCACACGGAGGCGGGATGCGGTGTGACGGTGGCCGAGACCAGCTCGTAGGCGGCGAGCCAGTGCGCGATCTTGGGGCGGTCGATGGACCGCCAGTACAGCTGCTCGATCTGCTCGCCGAGGGCGACGACGACGTCGGCCACCTCGTCCCAGTCGATGGTGAGCTTGGTGTCCGTCCAGTGGAGGACGTGGTGCTGGTGCATCCACGCGAACAGGAGCTGGCCGCCGAGGCCGTCGTAGTTGCGCACCCGGGTGCCCGTGATGCTGAAGCGGAAGATGCGGTCGAAGATCACGGCGTACTGCACGAGCCGGGCGTGCCTGCGGGCCTCGGGCGAGGCGTCCTCGTCCTTGGCGATCCGCACCGACTCGCGGAACGCCGTCAGGTCGCAGCGCAGTTCCTCAAGCGAGTACAGGAAGAACGGCATGCGCTGCTTGATCATGAACGGATCGAACGGCAGGTCGCCGCGCATGTGGGTGCGGTCGTGGATGAGGTCCCACATCACGAAGGTCTCCTCCGCGAGCGCCTGGTCCTCCAGCAGCTCGAGTGCCTCGCCGGGCAGGTCGAGGCGCGTGATCCCGGCGGCGGCGCGGACCACCCGCCGGAAACGCGCGGCCTCGCGGTCCGCGAAGATGGCGCCCCACGTGAACGTGGGGGTCCGGCTCACGGCGACGGTCTCGGGGAAGAGCACCGCGGAGTTCGTGCTGTAGCCGTCCGTGAAGTCGAGGAACCTGATCGGGACGAAGAGGGCATTGGAGTAGTCACCTGCTTCGAGTTCGGCGACGAACTCCGGCCACAGCACCTCGACGAGGACGGCCTCGACGAGCCGGTTGGTGCTGCCGTTCTGGGTGTACATGGGGAAGACGACCAGGTGCTGCAGGCCGTCCGTGCGGTCCAGCTGCGGCTGGAAGGCGAGCAGCGGCTCGAGGAAGTCGGGGACGGCGAAGCCGCCGGCGCGCCATGCCTCGAAGGCCGTCACCGTGCGGGCGAGGTAGTCGGCGTCGTGGGGGAACAGGGGTGCGAGCTCCTCGACGGCGGCGATGATCCGGAGGGTGTGGTCCGAGGCCGCCGCGTGGTGCTCGGCATCCGGGATGGACCCGTCCTTGACCTGCAGGAGTCGCAGCTCGTGGGCCGCGGCCTTGAGCGCCTTCCAGGCGTCGGTGTGCTGCGGCGTGCGGTTCGCTCGAACGAGGGGAGTGACGGTCATGGCTCCTGCTTTCTCCGGCCGGGACAACGGGTGGTGCGTATGGGGGAGCCTAGCAACTTGAACAGGAACTCTTAGCCACAAGCGGCCCGAGCATCAGACTTCCTTGCTCTCAACATCAGTTCGGAGTACAGGAGGGCCAGCCGGCCTTCACAGCACCCGGGAACGCAGGAAGGCCGGCCCCGGAGGACCGACCTTCCTGCACCACCCGCGCACCAGGGCGCCCGGGTGGCTACTCGGCGGGAACCAGCTTCATGGAGATGGAGTTGATGCAGAAGCGCTGGTCGGTCGGCGTGTCGAAGCCCTCGCCCTTGAACAGGTGCCCGAGATGCGAGTCGCAGCGGGTGCACCGCACCTCGATGCGCTCCATGCCGAGCGAGCGGTCGTGCAGGTAACGGACGGTGCCTTCCGCGAGCGGTGCCCAGAAGGAGGGCCACCCGCAGTGCGAGTCGAACTTCTCGTTGCTCGTGAACAGTTCGGCACCGCAGGCCCTGCACTCGTAGGTGCCCGCCGTCTTGGCGTCGTAGTACTCGCCCGTGTACGGGCGCTCGGTGCCGGCGTTCCGCAGGACCTGGAACTCCTGGGGAGTCAGCTCCTGCCGCCATTCGTCGTCGGACTTCTCGATCTCTGGCCGGTAGCTCTCACGTTCAGTGGTCATAGCCTCTGCAACGCCTACGAGTCACCAATAAATCCCGACCCCGAGTACAGGTGCAGCACGGCGATGCCGAGCTTGGCCTGGGCCTTGCTGGCCCAGTCGGTGTGGAAGGTGTCCGCCACGGCGTGGGGGCGGGTGATGACCACCGCCTGGGCGGCTCCGCTCGCCTTCGCCTCCTGGATCATGGCGTCCACGGGATTCTCGCTCGTCGTCCGCCCGCGGGCCGTGAAGCCCTCGTCCAGGAGCAGCTGCAGCGAGGTCTCGAGGGCCTCGCGGGCCGTGGCCTCGTCGTGGCGGCGGTCGTCTGCGGAGAAGGTGCGGAACGCCTCGCCCACCTCGAACAGGCTCAGGTGGCGGAAGAACTCTCCCAGCACCGATTCGTTCGCGTCCTCGGGGATCAGGACGACGATCTCCACCAGTTCGTCCTCTCCGCGCAGGGTCTGCAGGTTGCGGAGATCCGGGCCGGTCAGTGCTTCTTCGCTCAGCACGAGGATTGTCTGGGTCATGGCGCCACTGTACTGCGCGGTCCTGCTCGCCATCCGAGGGGGACCCGCGGCGGCTGTGAATCGACGACCCTCGGCGCCGCAGGGTAGAAATGGAACCATGACATCGATGACGCCGCCGGCCGCCGCGCAGCAGGGGACCGCACCGTGGCTCAAGTGGACAGCGCTCGGCGTGGGCGCGGGGGCGGCCGTCGCATCCTCCGCGGCCGGAGCCGTCTCCGGACTCGCGGTGTATTTCGCGCGGCAGGTCGTCACGCCGGCGCGCGCCCGCGACGAGAACCTCGACATCCTCGCCGTCGTCGGATCCGCCGGGAACCAGACGGTCATCCTCCCCGCCACCGACGACACGACCGTGGAGGGGACCTACAGCCTCTACTTCGACCGTGGGGCCGGCCATGCCCGCATCGGTGCCATCCGGTCCTACGTCCCCCGTGAGGGCACCGTGGAACGCTGCGTCGACAGGGTGGACGCGGGCGACCTCGCCGCGGCCACGCGCGGCTGGTGGAGCGGCGCCGTCTACCCCTCGCCGTCCGCGGTGGGCTTCGCGGACGAGGAGGTGCACATCCCCGTCGAGGGCGGGGCCGCCCCCGCCTGGCTGGTCCGCGCCGAGGCACCGTCCGGCACCTGGGCGATCATGGTGCACGGCCGCGGCGCCACGCGTGCGGAGGCGTTGCGCGCGCTCGCTCCGGCCCGACGCCTGGGCATGACCAGTCTGGTCATCTCCTACCGGAACGACGGCGAAGCCCCCGCGGCACCGGACGGCCGCTACGGCCTGGGCATGACGGAATGGCACGACGTCGACGCCGCCATCGACTTCGCGATGACGCACGGCGCCCGCGACGTGGTGCTCTTCGGGTGGTCGATGGGCGGGGCGATCGTCCTGCAGACCGCGGACCTCTCACGCCACCGCAGCCGGATCACCGCGCTCGTCCTGGACGGGCCGGTGATCAACTGGATGGAGGTGCTCGCCCACCACGCCGCCCTCAACCGGATCCCCGCCCCCGTGGGGCGGCTCGGCCAGTACCTCCTGGCAAGCGAACGTGCGCGGAGGATCACGGGCCTCGCCGCCCCGCTGGACCTCAAGAGCATGGACTGGATCACGCGTGCGGAGCAGCTGACCCTGCCCACCCTGATCCTCCACAGCGAGGACGACGAGTTCGTCCCCATCGGCGCTTCGGCCGAGCTCGCGGCGAAGAATCCTGCCTTCGTCACGCTCGAGCGGTTCCACCGGGCCCGGCACACGAAGGAATGGAACGTGGATCCGCAGCGGTGGGAGTCCGTCGTCGAACGCTGGCTGGACGGCCTCCTGTTCGGCCGGACCCTCCCCGGCGGGAAGATGCCCGACCCGGCGGCTACTGAGCGTCCCTGATCTTCCGTTTGATCCGCCCCAGCATCGCGGACATGCCGCGCATCCGCAGGGGAGTGATGGCGCGGGTGAGGCCGAGGCGGTCGGGGACGTCGTCCGGCACCGCGAGGACCTCCGCGGCCGGCAGGCCGTCGAGCCCCTCGAGCAGGACGCCGGCGAACCCGCGCGTCGTCGGGGCCTCCCGGGGCGCCGAGAAGAAGAGGTGGACGGGCCGCTCCGGTCCACCGCCGATCTCCATGGTGAGGAACAGCGGGCTCTGGCACTCGACCACCTGCTCGAGCAGCTCGGGGTGGTCGCTGTACCGCTCGGGCAGCCCCGGGAGCCCGGTGGAGAACTCGAGGAGGAGCTGCAGGCGGTCCGGCTCGGACAGGGCCTGGAAGTCGTCGATGATCTCGGCGAGTTTCGCCGGGACGGTCTCCGCGGTCATCGTGCCGACGTCCGCGATCCGGCCGGCAGCTCGCCGGGCTCGGTGCCGCGGACGATGGGCACGCGGACGGCGTTGCCCCACTCGGTCCACGAGCCGTCGTAGTTGCGGACCCTGTCGAAGCCGAGCAGGTGCGTGAGGACGAACCAGGTGTGGCTCGAGCGCTCCCCGATCCGGCAGTACGCCACGACGTCGTCGCCGTCCTGCAGCCCCGCCTCGTCCCGGTAGATGGCGTCCAGTTCGGCGCGGGAACGGAAGGTCCCGTCCGGGGCGGCGGCCCGCGCCCACGGCACGGAGCGGGCGGTGGGGATGTGGCCGCCGCGCAGGGCACCCTCCTCCGGGTAGGCCGGCATGGTGGTGCGGGCACCCGTGTACTCGTCGCCGGAACGGACGTCGATCAGCGGGTTGCCCAGGTGGTCGAGCACATCGCTGAGATAGGCGCGGATCGTGGCGTCGTCACGGTCCACGATCGGGTAGTCGACAGCAGTGATCCCGGGCTTGTCCGTGGTCAGCGGACGGTCCTCCGCCACCCACTTGTCCCGGCCGCCGTCGAGCAGGCGGACGTCCTCGTGGCCGAAGAGCGTGAAGACCCAGAGCGCGTAGGCGGCCCACCAGTTGCTCTTGTCGCCGTAGACGACCACGGTGGAATCCCGCGAGATGCCCTTGGACGCCATCAGGCGTGCGAAGCCCTCACCGTCGATGTAGTCCCGCGTCACCTCGTCGTTGAGCTCCGTGTGCCAGTCGACCTTCACGGCCCCGGGGATGTGACCCGTCTCGTACAGCAGGACGTCCTCGTCCGACTCGACGACGACGAGCCCCTCAGCGCCGAGGTTCGCGGTGAGCCAGTCGGTCGAGACGAGCCGCTCGGGGTGGGCGTACTCGGCGAACTTGTCCTGCGGATCGGGAGCCAGGGTCATTGCGGCCTTTCGCGTAGCTGTCAGCTGTCCGGGCACGACCGCGACGTCCTGAGGACGGGCGGGCGTGGTTTCCTCTAGCCTAACGACGCGGCCGGGCAAATGCTTCCGGGACGGCCGCGCGTCAAGGGCCGTCGGGTGCGGGTCCCGGGGGCATCACGCGGACGGGGGTGCCGTAGTCTTGCGTTGCGGAACGGCACCCTGCGGGCGTGCCGCCGCCACCACCAGCCGGAGAGAGAAAGCGGTCCACGTCCGTGCCAGTCATCGAACACCTCACAGAGCGCAGCCCCAGGGTCTCCGTCGATGAGTTGCTGGGCGGCTTCTACCCGTCACCCCGCTTCGGTGAGGTGTCCTTCGACACCTACCGTCCGGATCCGCAACAGCCGTCGCAGGCGGCCGCGGTCTCGAAGCTGCGCGACTTCGCGTCCTCCGTGGACGAGCCGAAGCCGTCGGGCCTCCGCAAGCTGTTCGGCGGAGGGAAGAAGACCGAGACGCGGGCGGGTATCTACCTCGACGGCGGTTTCGGCGTGGGCAAGACCCACCTCCTGGCGTCCCTGTGGCACGCGTCGTCCGGGCCGAAGGCCTTCGGGACGTTCGTCGAGTACACGAACCTGGTCGGGGCGCTCAGTTTCCGCAAGACCGTCGATGCGCTGAGCAGCTACAGCCTGGTCTGCATCGACGAATTCGAACTCGACGATCCGGGCGACACCGTCCTGATGTCACGGCTGATGCGCGAGCTCGCGGACGCCGGGGTCAAGCTCGCCGCGACGTCCAACACCCTGCCGGGGTCCCTGGGGGACGGGCGGTTCGCCGCCCAGGACTTCCAGCGGGAGATCCAGGTGCTCGCCGACCAGTTCGACGTGGCCCGCATCGACGGTGAGGACTTCCGCCACCGCGGCCTGCCGCAGGCCCCCGACGCGATGGACGACGCCGGTCTGCGCGAGAGGGTCGCATCCTACGCGGGCGGGGTCCTCGCCGAGGACGAGTTCGGGGATCTGCTCCGGCATCTCTCGGACGTGCACCCCAGCCGTTACCGGCAGATGCTGGACGGCATCGACGCCGTCGCCTGGCACAACGTGGAGACGATCACGGAACAGGCGGTCGCGCTGCGCTTCGTGGTCCTCGCGGACCGGCTGTACGACCGCGACGTGCCCATCATGGCGAGCGGCACGACCTTCGATCACCTCTTCACCGAGGAGATGATGCACGGCGGCTACATGAAGAAGTACTACCGCGCGGTCTCCCGCCTGACGGCCCTCGCGCGACAGGGCAGCGACGTGGCGTCCTAGCCCCGGACGGGCCGACGGGCCGACCGGTCAGGGCCTCGACGCAAGAAGCGCCGGTACCGCCTCTCGGCGGGACCGGCGCTTCCTCATTGCCAGGCTGGGTACTACACGGCCGGCGGGGAGGTGGGGCCGAAGCCGCCCTTGCCGTCCTTCTTGTCGACCTTGTCGACCATCTCCGAAGCCTTCGTCTGCACTCCGATGATGTGGCGTGAGTACTTGCCATGGGTCCTGCTGTCGACGAAGCCGCCAGCCTTCCCGATGCCGTTCTTCACCTTGTCGGAATTGTCGCCAATCAGTTCGGTCGCCTTACCCGCGAGGGTGCCGGCCTTGCCCTTGAGCCCGTCAAATAAACCCACGGACACCTCCTTTCGGTCGTGGAAACGCAGTCCGTTTCCGCTGCACCCAGCATAGGTCAGGACCGGAAGGAGAGGGGAACGGGGAGCGGCCGGTTCGCCGACGGCGGAGCACAAAAAAAGCCCGGTCCTCGCCAGGACCGGGCCAGGGCCGACAACCGGCCTGAGAGCGGACGACGGGATTCGAACCCGCGACATCCACCTTGGCAAGGTGGTGCTCTAGCCAGCTGAGCTACGTCCGCAAAAAAGCGCCCCCGAGGGGGCGCCGTAGTGGGCGATACTGGGATCGAACCAGTGACCTCTTCCGTGTCAGGGAAGCGCGCTACCGCTGCGCCAATCGCCCATTGCCATGGGTGTTTCTGCTCGTTCTGCACCGAGGTGGGGACGGGATTCGAACCCGCGTATACGGCTTTGCAGGCCGCTGCCTCGCCTCTCGGCCACCCCACCATGATCGGATCTCTCCGACCACCGGACGGATCCGGCCATACAGGGACTTGCGAGCGGACGACGGGATTCGAACCCGCGACATCCACCTTGGCAAGGTGGTGCTCTAGCCAGCTGAGCTACGTCCGCAAAAGAAGAACAAACCCGAAACCTCCGCTCGATGCCGTACATTTCGCGGTGTTTCTTCGTTTTCCAACGAGAGAAAACTCTATAGGACGTTCGGGGGTTCGTCCAATCGGCAGGGGCGCCGTCCCGGCGGGGGAGCGGCCCGGACCGGTCCGGGCCGTCACCGGACGTGTCGGAGCCACCTGAGAGACTGGAGTCATGACCGCCCCGCTCCTCGCCCACGCGACACCGCACGGCCGGATGTACGCCCGCTCCACGTCGGAGCAGCCCGCCGTCCCGTCCATCACCACCGTCATCTCGCAGCTCCCCACCTCCCTCGGCGGCTGGTACGGCCACATGGCCGCCAGTGCCCTCTCGCGGGACCCCCGCCTGCCGGCAGCCCTGGGGAACGCCTCGGAGCTGCGCACCGCCGTCCGGGAGGCCGCGTCGGCCGCGGAGCGCTATCGCGACGAGGCCGCCCTGCGCGGCACGCGGGTGCACCACTACTGCGAACAGGTGGCGCTGCGAGCCCTCGGGCGTCCCGACGAGCTCGACGCAGCCCGCCTCGCCCTCGAGGAGCAGGGCGAGGGCGGTTTCGCGCAGCGGTTCGACGAGTGGTGGGACCTCTACGACGTCCGTCCCGTGGAGCCCGAGCTGACGGTCTGGAACAGCGAACTCGGCTATGCGGGAACCCTGGACCTCGTCGCGACGATCGGTGGACGTACGTGCCTGATCGACTACAAGACCAAGAACACCGACCGCGACGGTTTCGTGAAGGCGCTGGACGACAAGGTGGTGATGCAGCTCGTGGCGGGCATGAAGGCGGAGGAGTCCCTCGTCGACCCCCGGAAGGGCGAATGGCGGCCGTGGGCGCACGGGGACCAGCCGCTGCTCCTCGGGGTGGCCGTGGGCCAGACCGAGGTGCGGGCCATGAGGGCCAACCCGTCCGTGCTGAAGAACCACTGGCTGCGGTTCTGCGCACTCCGCCGGGCGTGGGAAGCGGGGCTCGACGCCGAGGAGGCGGGGCGCGCGCTCCTGCCGCTCGGTCCGCCGCCCAGCCGGTCCGTCCCCGCCGAACCCGCCCTGCCCGCCTGAGGTACAGCCTGATCCCGGCCGTGACCGCGCGGCACTAGGATTGACGGGGACTCCGAAGCATCCGAAGTGACCGAAGCGAGGAACAGAGCACCGATGGCCGTCCTGAGTATCCGCATGATCGGCGATCCGATCCTCCGCACCCCCGCCGCGGAGGTCACCGAGTTCGGGCCCGACCTCGCGCGACTGGTCGAGGACATGACCGAGACGATGATCGACGTGCAGGGGGCCGGGCTCGCGGCGCCGCAGGTCGGCATCGGACTCCAGGTCTTCACCTACCGGGTGGACGGCGTCCAGGGGCACGTGGTGAACCCTGTGCTCGAGGTCGGCGGCGCCTCCCAGGGGGAGTCCGACGTCGAGGGTTGCCTCTCCGTGCCCGGCCTCGGGAGCTTCGTCGACCGGTCCGACTGGGCGCGCGTCACGGGCAAGGACGTATCCGGAGCGGACGTCGCGGTGGAGGGCACGGGCATGCTCGCGCGCGCCTTCCAGCACGAGACCGACCACCTCCGCGGGACGCTGTACATCGACCGGCTCGCGGGCGAGGACCGGAAGAATGCGCTCAGGGCCATCCGGAGTGGCGACTACAACCAGGTCACCTCACGGACGGCGGTGGAGCGCTCACGGTCCCTCGGATCGAGCTTCACCCGCCCCCCGACGCCGGTGACGCCGGTGGCCGGTCGGCGCGCCGGCGCCGCGGACCGGACCGCCCGATGAGGGTCCTCTTCGCGGGGACGCCCGGGGTCGCCGTGCCGTCGTTGCGGGCGCTCGTGGACGCGGGCTTCGACGTCGCCGCGGTCCTCACGCGGGTCGATGCACCCGTGGGACGCCGGAAGGTCCTGACGCCGAGCCCGGTCGCCGCCGTCGCCGAGGAACTCGGGCTGCCCGTCCTCAAGGCGAACCGCTTCACCCCGGAACTGATCACGCAGCTCGGTGCCCTCGGCCTCGATGCCGCGGCGATCGTCGCGTACGGCGGCATCGTCCCGCCGGCAGGACTGGCCGTCCCGCGGCACGGCTGGATCAATCTTCATTTCTCGGTCCTCCCGGCCTGGCGGGGTGCCGCGCCCGTGCAGCACGCGGTCCTCGCAGGGGACGACGTCACGGGTGCGAGCACGTTCCTCCTCGAGGAGGGTCTCGACACCGGACCCGTCTTCGGCGTGATGACGGAGACGCTCGACCCCGGCGCCACGAGCGGCGAGGTCCTCGACCGCCTGTCCCACAGCGGCGCGGTCCTGCTCGTGCAGACGCTCTCCGGTCTCGAGGCGGGCCGGGTCACGGCGACTCCCCAGACGGGTGAGGCCAGCCTCGCCCCCAAGCTCACGATCGACGACGCGCGGATCGACTGGTCGCAGCCGGCCGTCGCCGTGCGCCGCCGTATCAATGCCGTGACCCCCGAACCCGGGGCGTGGAGCACGCTCGACGGGCAGCGGGTGAAGCTCGGACCCGTCACCCCACCGGGCGGCGATGAACGACTCGCGGACGGCGGGCGGCCCACCGTCCCGCCGGGCCGGATCGACGTCGTCGGCCGGCAGGTCCTGGTGGGGACAGGCACCCACGCGCTGGTCCTCGGGGACCTGCAGCCGGCCGGGAAGAAGATGATGAGAGCCCTCGACTGGGCCCGGGGCGCGGCGACGCGCGGAGAGCTGGTGTTCGAGTGAGTACGACCGGAGGAACGAACAGGGGATCCGGCGGGCGCGGTGAGCGCAGCCGGGGCGCCGCGGGCAAGGGTCAGGGTACCGGTCAGGGAGGGGGCACCCGGCGTCGCGACGACCAGGGCCGGGAACGGAACCGAGGCGGCGACCGGCAGTTCTCCCAGGCCGCGCCGTCCCAGCGCACCCGCCGCGCGGACCCCGCACGCCTCGTCGCGTTCGAGGTCCTGCGCGCCGTCGCCGGCGAGGACGCCTACGCGAACCTCGTCCTGCCGACCAGCATCCGCCGGCACCGCCTCGACCGTCGCGACGCGGGCTTCGCGACGGAGCTCACCTACGGAGCCCTGCGTGGGCAGGGCACCTACGACGCCGTGCTGGCCCGCTGCGTCGACCGTCCGCTGGACCAGCTCGACCCTGCCGTCCTGGACGCCCTGCGGCTCGGCGTGCACCAGCTCCTGGCGATGCGGGTTCCTGCCCACGCGGCGCTGGACCAGACCGTGGGCCTCGTCCGCGCCGTGATCGGCGCGGGACCCTCCTCGCTCGTGAACGCCGTGCTCCGCAAGGTCACGGCACATGATCTGGACGGCTGGATCGCCGTCCTCGTCGAGGACCTGACGGACCCGACCGCCATCGCAGCCCTGACCTACAGCCACCCCGAGTGGATCGTCCGCGCGATGCGCCAGGCGCTCGTGGCCCACGGCCGGGACGTCTCGGAGATCGATGCCCTGCTGGCCGCCGACAATGCGGCGCCCGTGGTCCACCTCGTCGCCCTGCCGGGGCTCGGCACGCTCGACGACGCCCTCGAGGAGGGGGCGGAGCCGGGCCGGCTGGCCCCGGGATCGGCCTCCTACTCGGGCGGCGACGTCAGCAGGCTCCCCGGCATCGCCGCGGGCACCCTTCGCGTGCAGGACACGGGATCGCAGCTCGTGGCGCGGGCCCTGGCCGCCGTCGACCTCCACGGACGCCGGGCGGACGGCCCCGAGCAGTGGCTGGACCTGTGTGCGGGCCCCGGCGGGAAGACCGCCCTGCTGGCGGCGATCGGACTCGACGACGGCGTGCACCTGACCGCGAACGAACCGGTCCCGCACCGGGCCCAGCTGGTGAGGCAGGCGCTGCGGCCCCTGCCGGAGGACTCCTGGACCGTCCGCGTGGGGGACGGGCGCGACGTCGGGCGGGAGCAGCCGGAGGGCTACGACCGCGTGCTCGTCGACGCGCCCTGCACGGGCCTGGGCGCCCTGCGCCGCCGTCCCGAGTCACGCTGGCGCCGGAAGCCCTCGGACCTCGTGGGCCTGGCGCCCCTGCAGCGTGAGCTGCTCACCTCCGCCCTGGACGCCGTCGCCCCCGGCGGGGTCGTGGCCTACGTGACCTGCTCGCCGCACCACGCGGAGACGGACGCCGTCGTCGACGACTGCCTGCGCAAGCGCCCCGGCTTCGAGCGCCTCGATGCGGGAGCCGCGCTCGACGCCGTGAGCGTCGGGGGAGCGCTCGATGCCGGGCACGGGACGAGTGCGCAGCTCTGGCCCCACGTGCACGGCACGGACGCGATGTACCTCGCGCTGATCCGCAAGAATCCCTGAGGACGTCAGGGCAGAGGCAACGAAAGGAACGGCAGTGACGCACCTCCGTATCAATCCGAGCATCCTCTCGGCGGACTTCGTGAACCTGGAGGCCGAACTGCAGCGCATCGCGTCGGCCGACGCCGTGCACGTGGACGTCATGGACAACCACTTCGTGCCGAACCTGACGCTCGGACTGCCGGTGGTCCGGAGGATCCAGGCGGTCAGCCCGCTGCCGCTCGACGTGCACCTCATGATCGAGGACGCCGATCGCTGGGCGCCCGCCTACGCGGAAGCCGGTGCCGCGTCGGTGACGTTCCACGCGGAAGCCGCGGCTGCACCGGTCAGGCTGGCGCGGGAGCTGCGGGATGCCGGCGCGAAGGCCGGCATGGCGCTGCGGCCGGCCACGCCCGTGGAGCCCTACCTGGACATGCTGGGTGAGCTCGACCTGCTGCTCGTGATGACGGTGGAGCCGGGGTTCGGCGGGCAGTCCTTCCTGGACCTGACCCTGCCGAAGATCCGCCGCGCCGCCGAGGCCGTCCGGGGTGCGGACCGGCCGCTCGCCATCCAGGTGGACGGGGGCATCACGGAGGAGACGATCCTGCGCGCCGCCGACGCGGGGGCCACGGTCTTCGTGGCCGGTTCCTCGGTCTACGGGGCGGACGACGCCGCTGCCGCGATCACCGCGCTCCGGGCGGCAGCGGTCCGGGAGGGCTGAGGCGCCGCCCGACGGCGTCGCGGTCGGTGTCATGCTCCCGATCAGGTGGTTTCGGCGGGCGGGTCGGTCACCGTGATCCGGACGGACAGGGCGGTGCGTGCCGCCTCCTTGAGGACAGCGAAGCGGGGATCCGGCACCGTGAGGAACGGGACCTGCGGGAGGCCCGCGAACCGTGAGAGGACGGGCTCGCCGAGGGCACTCGTCGCCAGGGTCCTGTCGCCGCCGAGCTGCAGGCACGACGGCGGGTGGGCTCCGAAGAGGACGGCGGCGCGGGCCGCGGTCTCCTCCACGAGGGCATCGGCCTGGTTGGCCCGTCGCCGCGCGAACCGCTGCTGGGACCAGCCGCCCGCTGCCGTCCGGCCCTGGACGTAGCGCGTGCCCGTCTTCGAGGACACGATCCCGCCGTTCCGCGCGACGCCCACGGAGTAGCCGCCGCGCCGGATGAGCAGGATCCCCACCGTGCCGGCCGGGTCGACCGCGGAGAGCAGGTCCGCGACGAGCCCTGCGCTCTCCACCGGCCCATCGGATACCGGGCTCGATGCAGGGCCCGGTACGGGGCGCGGGAGTGTGCCCGGCGGCAGGGGCGGGGTCAGGACCGCGATGCAGCCGTTCGCAGCGGTCACGGTGACCGAGCCGTCCGCGCGGCCCGGGACGGCCTCCGCGCCGAAGGGGCCGTTGCGGACCTCGAAGCGTGCGAGCCACCCCTCGAGGCGCTCGGCCTCGACGAGGACGGACCTGCTGGGGGACATCGGCTTCCTCTCGCGACGTGGGCGACCGGCCGCCATCCGTCGGGAGGGGCCTCGGCGGGTGCTGCGCGTCAGTGGCCCACAGTAACGTTGGGGCCGTGAATGATCTATTCAGTGCCGCGGCCGACGACGACGAGTCGGACGACGCTCCCGCCGGCGGCACGCGCGGTTCGGCGGGCCTGCGGCCGCGCAGCCCGCTCGCCGTGAGGATGCGACCACGCAGCCTGGACGAGGTCGTCGGCCAGCAGCACCTGCTGGGCCGGGGATCGCCGCTGCGGACGCTCGCGGGGGAGCACGATCCCGGCGCCCACGCCGCGCCGTCGTCCGTGATCCTGTGGGGCCCGCCCGGGACGGGCAAGACGACGCTCGCCCACGTGATCGCACGCGGCCAGGGCCGGAAGTTCGTGGAACTGTCCGCCATCACCGCCGGCGTCAAAGACGTGCGCCGCGTCATGGACGACGCCCTGACCTCCCGCGACCTGTACCGGCAGACCACGGTCCTGTTCCTCGACGAGATCCATCGCTTCAACAAGGCCCAGCAGGATGCCCTGCTGCCCGGGGTGGAGAACGGCTGGGTGGTCCTCATCGCGGCCACCACGGAGAACCCGTCCTTCTCGGTCGTGTCGCCCCTCCTCTCGAGGTCGCTCCTGCAGACCCTGCGTCCCCTCGACGAGGCGGACATCCGGGGCCTGCTCCAGCGGGCCGTCGGCGACGACCGCGGACTCGCCGGGACGGTCGAGCTGTCGGAGGAGGCCCTCGAGCATCTCGTGCGCCTGGCCGCGGGCGACGCACGGCGCGGCCTGACCGCCCTGGAGGCGGCCGCCGGCGTCGCGCAGTCCGAGCGCGATGCCCCGGCGGGCGAGCACGGGCGGCCCGGCTCGCCCGCCGACGACGAGGACGACGACGACCAGGAGGGGCGGGAGGTCCTGCCCGTGCCGGTCACGCTGCAGCACGCGGAGAAGGCCGTCGACGTAGCCGCCCTGCGGTACGACCGCGCGGGCGACCAGCACTACGACGTCGCCAGTGCGTTCATCAAGTCCTTGCGCGGGTCCGACGTCGACGCCGCCCTGCACTACGTGGCGAAGATGCTCGAGGCCGGCGAGGACCCGCGGTTCATCGCCCGTCGGCTGATGATCTCGGCGTCGGAGGACGTGGGGATGGCGGACCCGACGGCGCTGCAGACGGCGGTCGCCGCGGCCCAGGCCGTGCAGCTCGTCGGCATGCCCGAGGCCCGGATCATCCTCGCCGAGGCAGTGGTGCACATCGCGACCGCGCCGAAGTCGAACGCCGCCTACAACGGCATCAACGCCGCCATCGCGGATGTGCGTGCGGGTCGGGGCCAGGGCATCCCGGCGCACCTGCGGGACGCGCACTACCCCGGCGCCTCCCAGCTCGGTCACGGGAAGGGCTACGTCTACTCCCACGACGAGCCGCACGGCATCGCGCTGCAGCAGTACGCGCCGGATGATCTGGTGGGCCGGAACTACTACGAGCCGACGGACCGGGGAGTCGAACGGGACATCGGCTCCCGGCTGTCGCGACTCCGACGGATCATCCGCGGCAAGTGAGGACGGGACCCCCGTACGGCGGTCGGGTCGGCGGGATTCGGTCCGTCGGCCCTCGCGCTGCTACCATTGGACGCTGACTGGCAAGTCGTCGTGTACCAGCCTTCCCCCGCGCCCTGCAGCAGGTTCCTGCTGCTGCGTGCGGGTCGCAGGCCAGGGTCGCGGCGGACTGTAGTACCGGGAAGCGGCCAATCCCGGCTCTCCGCAAGTGGAGGCCAGCGACACCGGAAGTGCGGACGCCCCCGTGGCGCAGGTCCGCTTCTTCGCCGCAAAAACATCGAAAGGTAGACGTGGCTAACAACACACGTGCCCGCCGGAAGGTCCGCATCTCGCGTGCCCTCGGCATCGCCCTGACTCCCAAGGCCGAGAAGTACCTCGAGCGCCGGCCGTACGCGCCGGGCCAGCACGGCCGCGCGCGCCGCAAGCAGGACAGCGACTACGCCGTCCGCCTGCGCGAAAAGCAGCGCCTGCGCGCCCAGTACAACATCCGCGAGGCGCAGATGGCGCGCGTCTTCGAGGAAGCGCGCCGTACCTCGGGCCTGACCGGTGAGAACCTGATCGAACTGCTCGAGATGCGTCTCGACGCCCTCGTGCTCCGTGCCGGGTTCGCCCGGACGAGCGCCCAGGCCCGTCAGCTCATCGTCCACCGCCACATCATGGTCGATGGCGCCCGCGTCGATCGCCCGTCGTTCCGGGTGGCCGAAGGCCAGCTCATCCACGTGCACAGCCGCAGCGAGACCATGGTCCCCCTGCAGGTTGCCGCCGCAGGTGCGCACCGCGACGTCCTCCCCGCCGTCCCCGGCTACCTGGACGTCCAGCTCGACAAGCTCCAGGCGCGCCTCGTGCGTCGCCCGAAGCGCTCCGAGGTCCCCGTGACCTGCGAAGAGCAGCTCGTCGTCGAGTACTACGCACGCTAGACGTCGACGTCCGCGGGTCCCCCCGCGGTCCTGAACGACAAGCGTGGCCGAAGAGCCCGCGGCACCCGCCGCGGGCTCTTCGTTCTGTAAGGTACTAGGAGCACGAAATTCCCTCCCGCCCCTTCCGGCGGTGCCCCCATGCGTAAAGGAGACCGCCCATGTCAGGTGGAGATATTGCTGGCCTGATAGCCGCGGGCGTGTTCGCCGTCCTGGTCCTGCTGCTGGCCGTTCCGATCTGGAAGCTCGGACGGGTGTTCGACGAGCTCCGCACGGCCATCCGTACCGTCACCGACGAGACGACGCCGCTGATCGAAGAGGTCACGAGCACCGTGAGCACCACGCACCGGCAGCTGAAAACGGTGGACGGGATCACCTCGAACGTCTCCGACGCGTCGGCGAACATCTCCGCGCTGTCCTCGCTGATCGCCGCCACCGTCGGCTCCCCGCTCATCAAGGTCTCGGCGTTCTCCTACGGCGTCCGCTCGGCCTTCGCCGGCCGGACCTCATCCGCACGCCGACGCCGCAGCCGCTAACCCAACGACGAACCGGAGACAACAATGATCAGACGAGCATTCTGGCTGGCAGCCGGCATCACGATCGGCGTGGTCGCGGTGCGCAAGGTGACCCAGGCCAAGGCCAACCTCGGCCCCGAGGGCCTGAACCGGGCGGTCGGGCAGATCAGCGACAGCATCGCCGATTTCGCCGATGCCCTGCGCTCGGCCATGACCGAGCGGGAGGACGACCTCCGCTCCGCCCTCGGCGTGCCGGCACCCGAGGCTGCCGCCGCCAGGGACGCCGCCGCGGACGCGGTCCCCGCGACGCGCCGCTCCCTCCGCTAGGACGAAGCACTGCCGGCGCCGGGGAGTCCGTCCGCCGTCGTCGCGCCCTGCCGGTCCGTGCGATCGAGCGGCAGGGCGGACCCCGCCCCGCCTCCGACCGTGACCCGCGCGACCGCGCCGGGTCCCACTTCCCGTCCGGGCGCCCGGACCACCCACTGAAGGATCTGACCCCATGAAGTCCCACGAGATCGCCGGCCGCTGGCTGAGCTACTTCGAGAAGAACGGGCACACGGTCGTGCCCTCGGCGTCGCTGATTTCCTCAGACCCGTCCCTCCTGTTCACGGTCGCCGGGATGGTGCCGTTCATCCCGTACCTGACCGCCCGCGAGACACCTCCGTACAGCCGTGCGACGAGCGTCCAGAAGTGCATCCGCACCGGCGACATCGAGGAGGTCGGCAAGACCGCCCGGCACGGGACCTTCTTCCAGATGTGCGGCAACTTCTCCTTCGGGGACTACTTCAAGGCCGATGCCATCCGCATGGCGTGGGAGCTGCTGACCAGCGACGTCGCCGACGGCGGGTTCGGCCTGCCCGCCGAGAAGCTGTGGATCACGGTGTACCACGAGGACGACGAGGCGCTGGAGATCTGGCGCGACGCGGTCGGCGTCCCGGCCGGGCGCATCCAGAAGATGGGCAAGAAGGACAACTACTGGTCCACCGGCCAGCCCGGCCCCGCCGGTCCCTGCTCGGAGATCTTCTACGACCGCGGGCCCGCCTACGGCGCCGAGGGCGGCCCGGAGGCCGACGACGACCGGTACGTGGAGATCTGGAACCTCGTCTTCATGCAGTACCAGCGCGGCGAGGGCACCGGCAAGGACGACTTCGAGATCCTCGGCGAGCTGCCCAAGAAGAACATCGACACGGGCCTCGGGCTCGAGCGCCTCGCGATGATCCTGCAGGGCGTCGAGAACATGTACGAGACGGACCAGGTGCGTCCCGTCCTGGACCGCGCCGCGGCGCTCAGCGGGAAGACGTACACCAGCTCCGAGTCCCCGCAGGACCCGCACCACACCGACGACGTCCGCCTCCGGGTGGTCGCCGATCACATCCGCTCCTCGCTCATGCTCATCACCGACGGCGTGACCCCCTCCAACGAGGGCCGGGGCTACGTGCTGCGCCGGCTCATCCGCCGCGCGGTCCGCGCCATGCGGCTCCTCGGTGTCGAGAAGGCCTGCCTGCCCGAGCTGCTCCCCGCCTCGCGGGACGCCATGAAGGGCGTCTACCCGGAGGTCGACGCCGACTTCGAGCGCATCAGCCGGATCGCATACGCCGAGGAGAAGGCGTTCCTGCGCACCATCGCGTCGGGCACCGCACGCCTCGAGGAGGCCGTACGGGAATCCCTCTCCGAGGAGCGTCCACTGTCGGGCCAGGACGCCTTCACGCTCCACGACACCTACGGTTTCCCCATCGACCTGACGCTCGAGATGGCCGAGGAGGCCGGGCTCGCCGTCGACGCCGAGGGTTTCCGCTCGCTCATGCTCGAGCAGCGCCAGCGCGCCCAGGCCGACGCCCGCGGCAAGAAGGCCGGCCACGCCGACCTCTCCGTGTTCACCGAACTCCTCGGCCGCGGCCAGACCGTCTTCACGGGCTACGACGAGCTGACCTCGGAGGCCACGATCGTCGCCGTCCTGGACCACGGCCAGTCCGTCCCGAGCGCCCTCCAGGGGAGCGAGATCGAACTCGTCCTCGACCAGACCCCGTTCTACGCCGAGGCCGGCGGGCAGGCGGCCGACGTCGGACTCGTCACGGGCGACGGCTTCGTGGTCGAGGTGCTCGACGTCCAGCGTCCCGTCAAGGGCCTGAGCGTCCACCGCGCCGTGGTGCGCGAGGGCGAGGTGTTCCAGGGTGCCGTGGTGACGGCCGCCGTCGACCGCCGGCGCCGCCACGCGGGGGAGCAGGCGCACTCGGGCACGCACATCGTCCACGCGGCCCTCCACGAGATCCTCGGCCCCGAGGCGCTGCAGCGCGGCTCCTTCAACAAGGCCGGCTACCTGCGGTTCGACTTCTCCTGGGGTGAGGGCATCAGTGCCGGCGCCCGTTCGGAGATCGAGGAGGTCTCGAACATCGCGATCCGCAACAACTACGAGGTCGAGACCAGGATCATGTCCCTCGCGGACGCGAAGGCGCTCGGCGCCACCGCGCTGTTCGGCGAGGCCTACGGGGACACGGTGCGCGTGGTCGAGATGAACGCCGAGTTCTCCCGCGAACTGTGCGGAGGCACGCACGTGCCCTCGACGTCGCTCATCGGCAGCCTGACGCTGCTCGGCGAGCAGTCCGTCGGCTCGGGCAACCGCCGCATCGAGGCCCTCGTGGGGCTGGACGCGTTCCGGCACCTCGCCGCCGAGCGGGCGCTCGTCACCGAGCTCTCCGACATGCTGAAGGTGCCCTCGGCCCAGCTGCCCGAACGCCTGTCGGCCACCCTCAGCAAGCTCAAGGCCGCGGAGAAGGAACTGGACCGGCTCCGCCGGGAGCAGCTCGCCCTCGCCGCGGGGTCGCTCGTCGACACCGCGGTGGACGTCGACGGCGTGCGCCTGGTCGCGCACGACGCCGGTGAGATCGGCGGCGCGGACGAACTGAGGACCCTCGTGCTGGACCTGCGCGGCCGCCTCGGGTCCGAGCCCGCCGTGGTCGCTGCGACCGGCGTCGCGCAGAACCGCCCGCTCGTCCTGGTCGCGACCAACGAGGCGGCGCGGGCCGCCGGGGTCAAGGCCGGTGCCCTCGTGCGGACCGCCGCGAAGATCCTCGGCGGCGGCGGCGGCGGCAAGGACGACGTGGCGCAGGGCGGCGGTTCGGACCCCACGCGCATCCCCGACGCGCTGGCGGCGATCCGCACAGCGGTGGCGGAGCGCTGACGGCCCCCGTGGAGGAGAACGGCGGAGGAGCGGCGTCGGGCACTCCCGAGGGCCCCCCCTACCCCCTCGGCCCGAAACTCGGCGTCGACGTCGGGCAGGTCCGTGTGGGCCTCGCCGGGTGCGATCGCGACGGCCTCATCGCCACGCCGATCCGCACGCTGAAGCGCGACGCGCGGAAGAACAGCGACGTCCGGATCCTCGTCAGGGACGCCGTCGAGCGCGGCGCCGTGCAGATCATCGTGGGACTCCCGAAGAACCTCAGCGGACGGGAAGGCGCGTCCGCTGAGATGGCGCGGGAGTACGCCGCCCTCCTCGTGGAGGAACTCGCCCGGCAGTCCTATCCGGTACCGGTACGCCTCGTGGACGAGAGGCTGAGCACCGTGTCGGCCCACCGTTCGCTGCATGCCGCTGGTCTCGGCAGCCGTGATCATCGTAAGGTGGTAGATCAGGTGGCTGCCGTCGAAATACTCCAGCACGCCATCGACACGCAACGTTCACGTGGACGGGATGTGGGCGATCCGGTTCCTGTGCGAGCAGCGACGGGTGCCCAGGGCCCGCTGCTGACCCCTACAGAGGAGCCAGTCATCAGACACAGTTCGCCCAGCAGGAGGGAATCCGAGTCGTGAGCGACCGCCATTCCGCACCCCAGGGCGCCGCAGACGATGCGGCGGACCACTCCGCAGACCACCCCGACGACGGCTACTACGACGAGGCCCACGAGGACTCCTACGCCCATCCCGAGCCCGTCGAGGAGTTCTTCGTGGCGCAGGACGTGCCACGCCACGGCAGCAAGCGGCAGCCCTCGAAGGCGAAGCGGCGCCGCCGCGTCCGCCGCACCGTCGTCATGCTCGTGGTCCTCGCACTGTTCGCCGGCACCGTGTACGGTGCCGCCCTCATGCTGCGCGACGCCCTCGGCCTGAACGAGGTCACGGACTACGCGGGCCCGGGCGGTGAGGAGACGGTCTTCACCGTCCCCGAGGGCGCCGGTGCGCTGGCGATCGGGACCGGACTGGAGACCGCCGACATCGTCGCGGACTCCGGGACGTTCGTGGAGGCGCTGGGCGCCATCGCGGAAGGCCGTGAGGTCCAGCCCGGCGAGTACGAGATGCGCCTGCAGATGTCGTCCGCCGCCGCCGCCGAGGCGCTTCTCGGCGAGGACCCGACGATGGTCTCCTACGCCGCGATCGCCCGCGACCTGCGGCAGGGCGAAGTCTTCGACATCCTGAGCGAGTCCACGGGCATCCCGCGTGCGGAGTTCGACGCCCTCGCCGAGGACCCGGCGCAGTTCGGGCTCCCGGCCCAGGCACTCTCCCTCGAGGGGTACCTGCACCCGGGCGAGTACCGCTTCGACGTCGAGGCGACCGCCACGGACATCGTCACCGAGCTGATCACGGCGACGACCGACCGGCTCACCCAGGACGGCGTCACCGACCCGGACGAGCAGTACGAGATCCTGACCGTGGCGAGCATCGTGCAGGCGGAAGCGCAGGAAGGCGACTACGCCACGGTCGCCGGGTCCATCTACAACAGGCTGACGCCGGGCAACACGGAGACCAACGGGCTGATCCAGTCGGATGCCACGGTGACCTACGGGCTCGGGACGCGCACCTATCAGCTGACGGAGGAGGAGAAGAACGACACCTCCAACCCGTACAACACGTACGCCAACCCGGGACTCCCGAAGGGGCCGATCGGCTCTCCGAGCGACGAGGCGATCGACGCGACCGTCAATCCCGCGGACGTCCCGTTCTACTTCTGGGTGACGGTCGACCTCGACACGGGGGAGACCAAGTTCTCGGAGACCTACGCCGAGCACCTGCGCTACGTCGCCGAGTACGACGCCTGGTGCGGCGACAATCCCGGACGGTGCCAGTAGGTGGTACCGGCCGGGACCACCGCGGCCCGGGGATCCCGGGCCGCCGTGATCGGTTCGCCGATCGCGCACACGAAGTCCCCCCTGCTGCACAGGGCGGCGTACCGGGCGCTCGGCATCGACTGCTCCTACTCCGCGATCGACGTCGATGAGGCGCGCATCGGTGCGTTCGTCGACGACGTGCGTGCCGACGGCGCGTGGCGCGGATTGTCAGTGACGATGCCCCTCAAGGGCGCGATCGCACGGCTGGTCGACGTCACGACGGCGCCGGCGTCCGTCCTCGGCGTCGTCAACACGGTCGTCGTCGGCGACGGTCCCCACCCGACGCTCACCGGCCACAACACCGACGTCGCCGGGGTGGCCCACGCCCTCGCGGCGGCCGGCGTCGTGACGCCACGACGCGCCGTCGTCCTGGGCGGCGGAGGCACCGCCGCCGCCGCCGTGGCCGGACTGGCGCAGCTGGGGGCCGACGCGGTGTCCGTGCTCGTCCGCCGTCCCGCAGCCGCGGCGGACCTCCCGCGCATCGGTGCGGCCCTCGGCGTGGAGGTCGCCCTCGTCCCGTGGTCGCTGGCGGCCGAGGTGGTGCCGGCGTCCGACGTCGTCATCTCGACCCTGCCGCCGCGCGCCGCGGACCCGCTCGCCCGGGAGCTCACGGCGCAGGCCGGCTTCCGCACCGGCGGGACGCTGCTCGACGTCGCCTACGACCCTTGGCCGAGCCGGCTCGCGGCGGTCTGGCGTGAGGCCGGCGGGCGCATCGTGCCCGGCCTCGACATGCTGATCCACCAGGCCGTCGAGCAGGTGGCACTGTTCTTCCCCGGGGCCGGTGGGGACCGCTCCGGCGTCCTGCGCGTGATGTATGACGCAGTGGGTGGCATGCGGCGCTGAGGTGGACTGCGCCGCATGGCAGTATGGAAGCCATGTTGCGTTGGTTGACGGCAGGAGAATCGCACGGCCCCGCCGTGGTCGGCATCATCGAGGGCATGCCCGCGGGGGTGGGTATCACGAGCGGCGACATCCAGGACGCGCTGGCCCGTCGCCGGCTCGGGTACGGGCGTGGTGCCCGCATGAAGTTCGAGCGGGACCAGGTGCGCATCATGGGCGGCGTCCGGCACGGGCTGACCCAGGGCGGCCCCGTCGCCATCGAGGTGGCGAACACCGAATGGCCCAAGTGGGAGCAGATCATGTCCGCCGACCCGCTGGGGGAGCAGGACGCCGCGGAGCTCGCCGATTCGGCCCGCAACGCCCCCCTGACCCGGCCGCGCCCCGGGCACGCCGACTTCACCGGCATGCAGAAGTACGGATTCGACGAGGCCCGTCCCGTCCTGGAACGCGCCAGCGCCCGCGAGACGGCGACCCGGGTGGCGCTCGGCGCCGTCGCCGCGAAGTTCCTCGAAGGCCTCGGGATCCGCCTCGTCAGCCACACCGTGGCCGTCGGATACGTCTCGGTGCCGGAGGACGCCGTCCTGCCGACGCCGGGCGACGTCATCGCCCTCGACACCGATCCGCTGCGCTGCTTCCACCGGGACACCTCGGATGCGATGGTCGCGGAGGTCGACGCCGCCCACAAGGAGGGCGAGACCCTCGGCGGTGTCGTCGAGGTGGTCGCCTACGGACTCCCGCCGGGCCTCGGCAGCTACGTCCACTGGGACCGCCGGCTCGATTCACGCCTGGCCGCGGCCCTGATGGGCATCCAGGCCATCAAGGGTGTGGAGGTCGGCGACGGCTTCGACACCGCCGCGCGGCGCGGCACCGCGGCCCACGACGAGATCGTGCGCAACGAGGAGGGCAAGATCGTCCGGGCCAGCAACCGCGCCGGCGGGATCGAGGGTGGCATGAGCATCGGGGACACGCTCCGCGTCCGCGCCGCGATGAAGCCCATCGCCACCGTGCCCCGGGCGCTGAGGACCGTCGACGTCAGCACCGGCGCCGCCGCCCGTGCGCACCACCAGCGCTCGGACGTGTGCGCCGTCCCCGCAGCCGGCGTGGTCGCCGAGGCGATGACGGCCCTCGTGCTCGCGGAGGCGGTCACCGAGAAGTTCGGCGGCGACTCCCTGGCCGAGACCGCCCGCAACCTGCGCAGCTACCTCGAGAACATCCCGGAGTTCCTGGACTCCGCCGGGGCCTGATGCAGCGGGATCGTCCCGTCGTCCTCGTGGGCCCCATGGCGGTCGGCAAATCGGCGGTGGGCAGGATGCTCGCCGAGCGGATCGGCGCGCGGTTCATCGACACGGACCGGGTGATCGTCGAGCGGCACGGCAGCATCGCCCGGATCTTCGCCCGCCGGGGCGAGGAGGCCTTCCGTGCCATCGAGGCGGACGTCGTCCGGACGGCCCTCGCCGAGGACGCCGTCGTCTCCCTGGGCGGCGGGGCCGTCCTCCACCCGCAGACGCGGGAGCTGCTGCAGGACACCACGGTCGTGTTCCTGGACACCGACCTCGCGGCCGTACTCCCGCGCATCGGCGCGGATTCCGGCAGGCCGCTGCTGGCCGGGCGGCCGGCGGAACGATGGCAGGAGCTCTACGACGAGCGGCGGCCCGTCTACGCCGCGCTGGCCACCGCCGTCGTCGACACCCGTGGCCTCTCCGTCCGCGCGGTCACCGCGGCTGTGCTCCGGGCCCTGCCGACCCTGCACGGCAGCGACGGTCCGCGCAGCGACAGCGCCCCGACGACACACGACTCGACACACGACTCGACACACCACTCGACACACCACCTGGACCACGAGAGCGGGACGACACCCCATGGACACTGAGACCCCCACCATCATCCCGGTCACCGGGAGCACGCCCGGCGACGCGTACGACGTCGTCGTCGGCCGCGGACTCCTCGGGCGGCTGCCCGCGATCCTCGGGGAGCGCGTGCGGCGCGTCCTGGTGATCCACCCGCGGGCGCTGCGTGCGACCGGTGACACCGTCCGCGACGAGCTCGCCGACGCCGGCTTCACCGCCGTGACCGCGGAGATCCCCGACGCGGAGGAGGGCAAGCACATCCAGGTGGCCGCCTTCTGCTGGCAGGTCCTCGGCCAGAACGACTTCACGCGCTCGGACGCCGTGGTCACCGTCGGCGGGGGATCGGTGACCGACCTGGGCGGATTCGTCGCGGCGACCTGGCTGCGCGGGGTCCGCGTGGTGCACCTGCCCACGAGCCTGCTCGGCATGGTGGACGCCGCCGTCGGCGGGAAGACCGGCATCAACACCGCCGAGGGCAAGAACCTCGTGGGAGCCTTCCACCCGCCGGCCGCCGTCCTGGTGGACCTCGACGCGCTGGGCACGCTGCCGAAGAACGAGCTCGTGACCGGACTGGCCGAAGTGGTCAAGTGCGGGTTCATCGCGGACCCGGTCATCCTCGACCTGATCGAGCAGGACCAGGCCGCCGCGACGGACGCGGCCTCGCCCGTGCTGCGGGACCTCGTGGAGCGTGCCATCCGCGTGAAGGCGGACATCGTCTCCGAGGACCTGCGGGATTCGGGCCGCCGCGAGTACCTGAACTACGGCCACACCCTCGCCCACGCCATCGAGCTCGCCGAACGGTACTCGTGGCGCCACGGCGCGGCGGTCTCGGTGGGCCTCGTGTTCGCCGCGGAACTCTCGCGGATGGTCGGACGGCTCAGCGACGCGGACGCCGACCGCCACAAGAGCATCCTCGAGTCCCTCGGCCTGCCGGTCACCTACCGGCGTGACCGCTGGGCCTCGCTCCTGGACGGGATGCGCCGCGACAAGAAGTCCCGCGGCGACCTCCTCCGCTTCGTGGTGCTGGACGGCATCGGCAAGCCGGGCATGCTCGAGGTCCCCGACACCTCACTGCTCTTCGCGGCCTACCAGGAGATCGCGTCCTGACCCCTCCCTGACCGCCTCCGCGGGGTCCCCGTGGCGCACGGGGTAGACTGGTCTCTGGACTTTTGGCGCGCCTCCGCGCGCCCGCTGTGCCCCGGCCGGCCGATCCATCCGAGAACCCGACGAAAGTGAATCTGTGGCGACCACGAACGACATCAAGAACGGCACTGTTCTGAAGCTCGAAGGCAACCTTTGGAACGTCCTCGAATTCCAGCACGTCAAGCCCGGCAAGGGTGGCGCCTTCGTCCGCACCAAGCTCCGCAACATCCTCTCCGGCAAGGTGGTCGACAAGACCTTCAACGCCGGCCTGAAGATCGAGACGGCCACCGTGGACCGCCGCGACTACCAGTACCTGTACAAGGACGGCGAGGACTTCGTCTTCATGGACACCACGGACTACGACCAGATCACGGTCCCGGGCAAGACCGTCGGCAACGCCGCGAACTTCATGCTCGAGAGCCAGATGGCCACGATCGCCATGCACGAGGGCTCCCCGCTGTACGTCGAGCTGCCCGCCTCCGTGACGCTGGAGATCACCTACACGGAACCCGGCCTGCAGGGCGACCGCTCCACCGGCGGCACCAAGCCCGCCACCGTCGAGACCGGCCACGAGATCCAGGTCCCGCTGTTCCTCGGCACCGGCACCAAGGTCAAGGTCGACACCCGCACGGGCGAGTACCTGGGACGCGTCAACGAGTGAGCGCACGCAGTAAGGCCCGGCGTCGGGCCCTGGACATCCTCTTCGAGTCCGCGCAGCGCGACATGCCGGCCCTCGAGGTCATCCGTGCGCGCCGCGAGAAGACGGACATGGTCATCGCGGACTACACGGTGGACGTCGTCGAGGGCGTCCTCGAGCGCCAGGAGGAGATCGACGAGTTCCTGAGCACCTACTCGCAGGGGTGGACGCTCGACCGCATGCCGGCGGTCGACCTCATGATCCTGAGGATCGGCAGCTGGGAGCTGCTCTACAACGACGACGTCCCCGACGGCGTCGCGGTCAGCGAGGCCGTCGAGCTCGCGAAGATGCTCTCCACCGACGAGTCGCCGAAGTTCGTCAACGGCCTCCTCGGGCGGCTGCAGCAGCTCAAGCCGACCCTGCTCGCCTGAGCGCCCCCTCGTAATCCCCCGGAAGCTCCCGCAGGCCGTCGACGGCCTCCGGGAGCTTCCGTGCTCCCGGACCCGGACCCGGCCCTTCGGTGCGCAGGTGCGGTGGGTGTCGCCGTCGGACGGACCACAGCTGCGCACCCGAGCCCTGAACGTGCACCGGTGCGGCACCGGCGCCCGCGCCTACCGGGCGGCCGAGGCCAGCTGGAAGATCCGGGCCCGCCGCTGCGACGCCTCGGCCAGCAGGGCGCGCTCCTCGGCCACGTAGTCGCCGTCGCGCCGTCCGCCCAGCATCCGCTGGCGCGTGTACGCGATGCGCGACCCCGTCCTGATGAACGCGCGCATGTCCTCCTTCGCCCCGACGGACTGCGCCCAGGCGAGGGCCCGTGACCGCCCGGGCCGGGTGGCGAGCATCTGCACCTCCTCGGGCGTGAACCACCCCGCCTGCGCGTAGTCGCCGAGGCGGGCCTCGGTGAGGCGCTGCTCGGCGCGCCGGAGGAGGACGACGGCGATCACGGCGGCGACGAACAGAGGCACCTGGACCACGAAGTAGAAGAGGAAGAAGTTGTCGAACAGGAGGATGGTGCCGCCGTTCCACAGCATGTGCCCGGCGATCGCCGGCAGGAGCCCGAGGACGAAGGCGCCGAGGATCCGGGCGTTCCCGCCGCCGCGGGTGAGCGCGTAGCCCAGGACGAAGCCGAGCAGGGCGGTGAACATCACGTGGGCGAAGGGGGAGAACAGTCCGCGCAGGACGAACACCCCCACGAGGGCGCCGGCGTTGCCGGAGTCCATCACGGCGGAGCCGAAGTAGAGGATGTTCTCGGTGAACGCGAAGCCCGCCGCGACGGTGCCGGCGTAGACGATGCCGTCCACGGGCCCGTCGAAGTGGCTCCGGCGCGTGTACACGAGGATCAGCACGCCGAGGCCCTTGGCGAACTCCTCCACGAGCGGGGCCTGCAGCACCGGGCCGATCACGTCGGCGGACGTCGTGGTGAGCGCGTCCCCCAGCAGCTCCACCACATAGGTGCCGAGCAGCAGGGTCACGGCGACGGACGCGCCGGCGCCCCACAGGAACGCGAAGAGCAGGGCCCCGCGCGGTTCGGGATCCCACCGGTCGATCCAGCGCAGCCCGAGCAGGCAGATGCCCAGCGGCACCAGGGCGAGGATCCCGCAGAGGATGAAGGCCGACGGCCCGAGGGACAGCGAGAGGACGAGGAGGACGCCCGCGACCACCAGGGCCGCGACGAGCACGAGGAGGACGTCGAGCACGCGGCGGCGTCGCGGCGGCCGGTTCCACACCGGGTGGAAGGGGTCGCCGGCACCACGCATCGGGGCCGCCCGGGGGTGCCGCTCGGTGGTGTCGCCCCACCATCCCTGATCGCGTCGCCCGTGCCACTGCTGCTCCTGCCGCATGCGGTCGGGGCCGGCCGGTGGGCCGTAGCCCTGGTTGTTCATCGCCATGATCCAACCCTAGGGGCAAGCGCCGCTGTGGTAGTTTTGAAGCCGCAGCCACCCTTTAAGTTCCGTCCAGTGAGGCGGGGAAGGAGGAAGCGTGTTATGACCATGCCTGCCTCGGAATCCGGCATCACCAAGCGCGTTGTTCTCGCAGCAGCAGACATAGACCGGGCACTCACGCGCATCGCCCACGAGATCCTCGAGGCGAACAAGGGCTCGCGTGATCTCGTGCTCCTCGGCATCCCCCGCAGGGGTTTCCCCCTCGCCCAGCGCCTCGCCCAGAAGATCGCGTCCGTGGATTCCTCGGTGGACCCGGACCTCATCACGGGTCAGCTCGACGTCACCATGTACCGCGACGACCTCCGCCGCAACCCCACGCGCTCGCCCCTCGCGACCCAGCTGCCGCCGTCGGGCATCGACGACAAGGTCGTGGTCCTCGTCGACGACGTCCTCTACTCGGGGCGCACCATCCGGGCGGCCCTCGATGCCCTCGCCGACCTGGGCCGACCACGCGCCGTCCGCCTGGCGGTCCTCGTGGACCGGGGGCACCGCGAGCTCCCCATCCGCGCCGACCACGTGGGCAAGAACCTCCCGACGTCGTCCCGGGAACGCGTGCGCGTGCATCTCGCGGAGATCGACCTGATCGGCGGTTCCGCCGTGAACGAGGTCGTCATCGAGGACCGCGCGTGAAGCACCTGCTCAGCACGCAGGACCTCTCCGCGAGGAACGCCCTGCGGCTGCTGGACGTCGCCGAGGAGATGGCGGCGGTGGGGGAGCGGGAGATCAAGAAGCTCCCCGCGCTGCGTGGCCGGACCGTGGTGAACCTCTTCTACGAGGACTCCACCCGCACCCGCATCTCGTTCGAGGCCGCGGCGAAGCGCCTCTCCGCGGACGTCATCAACTTCGCGGTCAAGGGATCCTCGGTGTCCAAGGGCGAGTCGCTGAAGGACACGGCGCAGACCCTGGAGGCCATGAGCGCCGACGCCGTCGTCATCCGCCATCCGGCCTCGGGCGCACCGGCGCGGCTCGCGGCGTCGGGCTGGATCGACGCCGCCGTCGTCAACGCCGGGGACGGGACGCACGAGCACCCCACCCAGGCCCTGCTCGACGCCTTCACGCTGCGCCGGCACTGGGCGGGGCTCGGGGGCATGCCCAGTGCCGGGAGCACCCTGGCCGGCATGAAGGTCCTGATCGTCGGGGACGTCCTCCACTCCCGGGTGGCGCGCTCCAACGTCTGGCTCCTGACGACGCTCGGCGCGGAGGTCCTCCTCGCCGGCCCGCCCACCCTGCTCCCGGTCGGTATCGCGTCCTGGCCCTGCACCGTGTTCTACGACCTCGACGACGCCCTCGCCCAGCGGCCCGACGCCGTGATGATGCTCCGCCTGCAGGCCGAGCGCATGAACGCCGCGTTCTTCCCCTCGACCCGCGAGTACTCACGGCGCTGGGGGTTCGACGACGGGCGGCTCGCACTGCTGGACACGATGGGCCTGGACGACACCGTGATCATGCACCCCGGGCCCATGAACCGGGGCCTCGAGATCTCCTCCGCCGCCGCGGACTCGCCCCGCTCCACCGTCCTCGCCCAGGTCCGCAACGGCGTCTCCGTGCGCATGGCCGCGCTGTACCTCCTCCTCTCGGGGGACCCGCACGACGAGCACGACGACGAGACCGACGACCCGACCGCCCTGATCCCGGAAGGCCGCACCCTGTGACCACCCGCACCACCGACCCCATCCCCTCCGCCTACCTCATCCGGGGCGCCGCCGTCCTGGGCGGCGACGTCCAGGACGTCCTCGTCCGCGACGGGGTCGTCGCCGCCGTGGGCGCCGCAGCGACGGCGGAGGCGCCGTCGGACGCCGGGACCGTCGACGCGGAGGGGCTGATCGCCCTGCCCGGCATGGTGGACCTCCACACCCACCTCCGCGAGCCCGGCCGGGAGGACGCCGAGACGGTCGAGACCGGCTCCCGCGCCGCCGCGCTCGGCGGATTCACCGCCGTGCACGCCATGGCCAACAGCTCTCCCGTGGCCGACACGGCCGGCGTCGTCGAGCAGGTGTACCGCCTCGGCCTCGCCTCCGGCTGGGTCGAGGTACGCCCGGTCGGGGCGGTGACCGCCGGCCTGGGCGGCGAGCGGCTCGCGGAACTCGGCGCCATGGCGGAATCCCGGGCGGCCGTCCGCGTCTTCTCGGACGACGGCATCTGCGTCCACGACCCCGTCCTCATGCGCCGCGCCCTCGAGTACGTCAAGGCGTTCGACGGCGTCATCGCGCAGCACGCGCAGGAACCGCGCCTCACCGAGGGCGCCCAGATGAACGAGGGCGAGGTCTCGGCCGTGCTCGGCCTGGCCGGCTGGCCGGCCGTCGCGGAGGAGAGCATCATCGCCCGCGACGTCCTGCTCACCCAGCACGTTGGCTCCCGCCTGCACGTCTGCCACGTCTCCACGGCCGGATCCGTGGAGATCATCCGGTGGGCGAAGGCCCGCGGCATCGATGTCACCGCCGAGGTCACCCCGCACCACCTGCTCCTGACCGACGAGCTCGTCCGCAGCTACGACCCGGTCTACAAGGTCAACCCGCCCCTGCGCACGTCCGACGACGTCCACGCGCTGCGTGCGGCCCTCGCCGACGGCACGATCGACGTCGTCGGCACCGATCACGCACCGCACCCGAGCGAGCACAAGGAATGCGAGTGGGCGCAGGCCGCCATGGGCATGACGGGTCTCGAGACCGCCCTGTCCGTCGTCCAGCACACCATGGTGGAGACCGGCCTGCTGGACTGGGAGGGCTTCGCCCGGGTCACCTCGACCGGCCCGGCCCGCATCGGCCGGCTCGGACACCAGGGCCGGCCGATCGCCGCGGGGGAGCCGGCGAACCTGATCCTCGTCGATCCGGCCGCGCGCTGGACCGTCGATCCGTCCACGATGGCCACCAAGGGCCGCAACAGCCCCTTCCGCGGCCTCGAACTGCCCGGCAGCGTCCGAGCCACCTTCTACGCCGGGCACCCGACCGTCCTCGACGGGCGCCTCGCCTCCCCCCGACCCGCGTCCGGAACGCCCGCCACCGAAGGGGCCGCCGCATGGAATCCCTAGGCTGGGTCGCCCTGACCCTCGGCATCATCGCCGTGATCGTCACGCTCATGGGACTCGGGTGGCGCAACCGGCTGCGTCGGCAGTCGGACGTCCCCGAGCCCCCGGAACCGTCCGCGGACCTGGGACCCGTCCTCTACGAGGCCGAGGGGCAGTACGTCGCGACGACGACGGCGGGGGACTGGCTCGACCGCATCGCGGTCCACGGGCTGGGCCTGCGCGGCAACGCCGTCGCCTCCGTCCACGAGGACGGCATCCTGATCACCCGTACGGGCGCCCGTACCGTCTTCATCCCGCGCGGCGACCTCACCTCGGTGCAGCTCGCGGGCGGCATGACGGGCAAGTTCGTCGAGAAGGAGGGGCTCGTGATCCTCACCTGGCGCCTCGGCACCCTCGGCGTGGACACCGGGTTCCGCACGCGCCACGCCGCGCACAAGGCCCAGCTCCTCGCCGCCACCGCCGCTCTCGTCCCGGTCCGCCCAGCGCCCCCGGGCACCACCCGCGCCGACACCACCGACTCCACCGACTCCACCGACTCCACCTCCGACCGCACTCCACCGACCCCCGAAGGCAGGGAACACCTGTGAGCCACGCTCCAACAACGGCCCCGGTCCACCGACAGGCACCCGCAGTGCTCGTCCTCGAGGACGGCCGCACCTTCCGCGGCCGCGCCTACGGGGCCGAGGGCACCACGCTCGGCGAGGCGGTCTTCGCCACCGGCATGACCGGGTACCAGGAGACCATCACCGATCCGTCCTACGCCCGCCAGCTCGTCGTCCAGACGGCACCGCACATCGGCAACACCGGGGTGAACGCCGACGACGCCGAGTCGCGGCGCATCTGGGTGGCCGGGTACGTCATCCGCGACGCGGCACGCCGTCCGTCCAACTGGCGCTCCGAGCAGAGCCTCGACGACCAGCTGCGCGAGCAGGGGATCGTCGGGATCGAGGGCGTCGACACGCGCGCCGTGACCCGGCACCTCCGCGAGCGCGGCGCCATGCGCGCCGGGATCTTCTCCGGCGCGGATGCCGCCCTGCCCGCGGACCGCCTCCTCGACCAGGTGCTCGCGCAGCCGTCCATGGCGGGCTCGCGGCTCGCCGAGGAGGTCAGCATCGACGAGGCGTACGTCGTCGAACCCGCCGACCACGGCTGGACCGGCGGGACGGTGGCCACCATCGCCGCCCTGGACCTCGGCATCAAGACGATGACGCCCCGGCACTTCGCCCAGCGCGGCGTCCGCACGGTCGTCCTGCCGGCCGCCGCGACGTTCGACGACGTCCTGGCCGCCCGGCCGGACGGAGTCTTCATGTCCAACGGGCCCGGCGACCCCGCGACGGCCGACGCGCAGGTGGACCTCCTGCGGCGCGTGCTCGATGCACGCGTGCCGTTCTTCGGCATCTGCTTCGGCAACCAGATCCTCGGCCGCGCGCTCGGCTTCGGCACCTACAAGCTCCGCTACGGCCACCGGGGGATCAACCAGCCCGTCCTGGACCGCCGTACCGGCAAGGTCGAGATCACCTCCCAGAACCACGGGTTCGCCGTCGACGCGCCGCTGGACGGCCCCGTCGAGGCGCCCGCCGGCAGCTACGGGCGCGTCGAGGTCAGCCACGTGTGCCTGAACGACGACGTCGTCGAGGGACTCGCGTGCCTGGACATCCCGGCCTTCTCCGTCCAGTACCACCCCGAGGCGGCGGCCGGTCCGCACGATTCGGCGTACCTCTTCGACCGTTTCATCGACCTGATGCTGTCCCAGAAGGACCGCCCGGGCGCCCGGCCCGGCCACGGCAGCACACACCCCGGCACAACCCAGGAAGAGAACTGATGCCCCGCAGAACCGACCTCAAGAGCGTCCTCGTGATCGGCTCCGGGCCGATCGTCATCGGGCAGGCCGCCGAATTCGACTACTCGGGAACGCAGGCGCTGCGCGTCCTGCGCGAGGAGGGCCTGCGGGTCATCCTCGTGAACTCGAACCCGGCCACGATCATGACCGATCCGGAGTTCGCCGACGCGACGTACGTCGAGCCGATCACCCCGGACGTCGTCGAGAAGATCATCGCGAAGGAACGCCCGGACGCCCTGCTGCCCACCCTGGGCGGCCAGACGGCGCTGAACACGGCGATCGCCCTCGACAAGAACGGCGTCCTGGAGAAGTACGGCGTCGAGCTGATCGGCGCGAACATCGCCGCGATCGAGCTCGGCGAGGACCGCGAGAAGTTCAAGGGCGTCGTGGCGCGGTGCGGCGCGGAGTCGGCCCGGTCCTCGATCATCCACACGATCGACGAGGCCCTGGCGGCCGCCGAGGACCTCGGCTACCCGATGGTGGTCCGGCCGTCCTTCACCATGGGCGGCCTCGGCTCCGGCCTCGCGTACACCGAGCAGGACCTGCGCCGGATCGTCGGCCAGGGCCTGCAGTACAGCCCCACGAGCGAGGTCCTCCTCGAGGAGAGCATCCTCGGGTGGAAGGAGTACGAGCTCGAGATGATGCGCGACAGGAACGACAACGTCGTCGTCGTGTGCTCCATCGAGAACGTGGATCCCGTGGGCGTGCACACCGGCGACTCCATCACGGTGGCGCCGGCCCTGACGCTCACCGACCGCGAGTACCAGCGGCTGCGGGACATCTCGATCGCCGTGATCCGCGAGGTCGGCGTCGACACCGGCGGCTGCAACATCCAGTTCGCCATCGAACCCGACACGGGCCGCGTCGTCGTCATCGAGATGAATCCGCGTGTCTCGCGCTCCTCCGCCCTCGCGTCGAAGGCCACCGGGTTCGCGATCGCCAAGATCGCGACGAAGCTCTCCCTCGGCTACACGCTCGACGAGATCCCCAACGACATCACCCTGAAGACCCCGGCGTCCTTCGAGCCGACCCTCGACTACGTGGTGGTCAAGGTGCCGCGGTTCGCGTTCGAGAAGTTCCCCGCCGCGGACCCCACGCTGACCACCACCATGAAGTCCGTGGGCGAGGCCATGGCGATGGGCCGCAACTTCACGGAGGCCCTGCAGAAGGCCCTCCGCTCCCTCGAGCAGAAAGGGTCGCAGCTGTCCTTCGCGCCGGTCCCCGCCGGGGACGTCGACGCCCTCGTCGAGGCGGCCCGACGCCCCACCACCGACCGGCTGTCGCAGGTGCAGCGCGCCCTGCTCGGCGGCGCCACGGTGGAGCGGCTGTACGAGGCCACGGGGATCGACCCGTGGTTCCTCGACCAGCTCGTGCTCCTCAACGAGATCGCGGAGGAGGTGCGCTCGGCGCCGAACCTGACGGAGGACGTGCTGCGGCGCGCCAAGCGGCACGGGTTCTCGGACGACCAGATCGGCTCCCTCACCTCCACGCCCGAGGCCGTGGTGCGCGGGGTGCGGCACGCGCTCGGTATCCGCCCGGTCTTCAAGACCGTGGACACCTGCGCGGCGGAGTTCGCCGCCTACACGCCCTACCACTACTCGTCCTACGACGAGGAGGACGAGGTGGCGCAGCACGAGAAGCCCTCGGTGATCATCCTCGGCTCCGGGCCCAACCGGATCGGCCAGGGCATCGAGTTCGACTACTCCTGCGTCCACGCCACGATGGCGCTGCGGGAGGCCGGCTACGAGACGGTCATGGTCAACTGCAACCCCGAGACGGTCTCCACGGACTACGACATCTCCACGCGGCTGTACTTCGAGCCGCTGACCCTCGAGGACGTCCTCGAGGTCATCGCGGCCGAGCAGCGCACCGGCGGGGTCCTCGGCGTCTTCGTCCAGCTCGGCGGACAGACGCCGCTGAAGCTCGCCCAGGAACTCGCCGACGCCGGGATCCCCATCCTCGGCACGTCCCCCGAGGCCATCGACCTCGCCGAGCACCGCGGGGCGTTCAGCCGCGTGCTCGACGCCGGCGGCCTGATCTCCCCCAAGAACGGCACCGCGGTGTCCTTCGAGGACGCGAAGAAGATCGCCGACGCCATCGGCTACCCGGTGCTGGTGCGTCCGTCCTACGTGCTCGGCGGCCGGGGCATGGAGATCGTCTACGACGAGGCGAACCTCTCGCGCTACATCGCCAACGCCACGGAGATCACCGAGGCGCACCCGGTCCTGATCGACCGCTTCCTCGAGGACGCGATCGAGATCGACGTCGACGCGCTGTACGACGGCACGGAGATGTACCTCGGCGGGATCATGGAGCACATCGAGGAGGCCGGCATCCACTCCGGCGACTCGGCGTGCGTGCTGCCGCCCATCACCCTCGGAGCCGATGTCCTGCAGCGGGTCCGGGAGGCGACGCTCGCCATCGCCGAGGGCGTGGGCGTCCGCGGGCTCATCAACATCCAGTTCGCGCTGGCCTCCGACGTCCTGTACGTCCTCGAGGCGAACCCCCGCGCCTCCCGGACCGTGCCCTTCGTCTCGAAGGCCACCGGGGTGCAGCTCGCCAAGGGTGCCGCCCTGATCGGCACCGGGGTCACGGTCCCGGAGCTGCGCGAGCGCGGGCTGCTGCCGGCCACCGGCGACGGCGGCTCCCTGCCGCTGGACGCGCCGGTCTCCGTCAAGGAGGCCGTGCTGCCCTTCAGCCGCTTCCGCACCCCCGAGGGCACGGTGGTCGACTCCCTGCTGGGTCCCGAGATGCGGTCCACCGGTGAGGTGATGGGCATCGACAAGTACTTCGACACGGCCTTCGCGAAGAGCCAGGCCGCGGCGAACGCGGCCCTGCCGGTGCAGGGCAAGGTCTTCGTCTCCGTCGCCAACCGGGACAAGCGCGCCATCGTCATGCCGGTCAAGCGGCTCGTGGACCTCGGCTTCGAGATCGTGTCCACGGGCGGCACGGCGGACGTCCTGCGGCGCAACGGCATCCAGGCGACGACGGTCCGCAAGGTCGCCGAGGGTACGGGGGCCCACGGCGAGGGCACCGTCGTCGACCTCATCACCGGGGGCGGCATCGACATGATCATCAACACGCCGTCCGGCGGCCAGGCGCGCGGCGACGGCTACGAGATCCGGGCGGCCGCGACCTCCTACGGTCTCCCGGTGATCACGACGATCCCCGAGGTGGGGGCCGCCGTGCAGGCGATCGAAGCCATGCGCTCCTACGAGTGGTCGGTGACGAGCCTCCAGGAGCATGCGGCGAACCTCCGGGCGTCCACCGCGGCCCGCGATGCCTCCTGAGGCAGGCGCCGCCGCCCGCGCGCCCTTCGGGGAGCGGCTCGCGGCGGCCCGGGCGGCCCGGGGGAGCCTCTGCGTCGGCATCGACCCGCACCCCGGGCTGCTGGCGGCCTGGGGGCTGGAGGACTCCCCGGCGGGCCTCGAGCGGTTCTCCCTCACGGTGCTCGACGCCGTCGGTCCCGTCGCCGCGGCCCTCAAGCCGCAGGTCGCGCTCTACGAACGGCACGGTGCCCGCGGACTCGCGGTCCTCGAGACGCTGCTGGCCCGCGCGGCGGACGCCGGTGTCCTGACCATCGCGGACGCCAAGCGCGGTGACATCGGCTCCACCATGCGGGCCTACGCCGAGGCGTGGCTGGGGGAGGGTCGGCCGCTGGCCGCCGATGCGGTCACCCTGAACCCGTACCTGGGGTTCGAGTCGCTCCGGCCCGCCCTCGACCTCGCCGCCGCGACGGGACGCGGAGTGTTCGTCCTCGCCCTGACGTCGAATCCCGAAGGGCGCTCGGTGCAGCACGCCGGCGGTCCCGCGTCCGTGGCACGGTCCATCGCGCATGCGGCCGCCGCCGAGAACGCCGGCCCCGGACCCGGACACGTTGGACTGGTGATCGGCGCGACCATCGGCGACGCGGCGCACCGGCTGGGCCTGGATCTGCCCTCCCTCAACGGCCCCGTCCTCGCCCCCGGGGTCGGCGCCCAGGGCGCCGGGCGCCATGAGCTGGAGGCCGCGTTCGGCGCGGCCCTGCCGTTCGTGCTGCCGACCTCGAGCCGTGCGATCCTCGCCGCGGGCCCCGACGCGGCGACGCTGCGGGCGGAGGCGGAGCGCACGCGCGACGGGCTCGCATGACCGCGACGGCGCATTGATTTCGGAGGCGTACGCCCGGTAGGTTCGTTCCACCGGGCCTGCCGGGCCCCACCGACCCCGGACGACGACCAGGCGTATCCGTCGATCCACCTGACCCAGCCACACGACGAGCGGTCGCCGCCATTCGTGGTGCCGTCCAGCGTAGGGAGCACCCTTGAGCCTGAAGCCACTGACGGACGACGAACGAACACGGGCGCGCGAGAAGGCGACGGCGGCGCGGGCGGTCCGTGCGGACATCAAGTCCCGGCTGAGGACCGGTAAGCTTTCCGTGGCGGACGTGATCGAGAATCCCGACGGCGATGACGCCGTGGGCCGCCTGAAGGTCTTCGATCTCCTCAAGGCCCTGCCCGGCGTCGGCGACGTGCGCGCGACCGCCATCATGGCGGAGGTGGGCATCGCGGGGACCCGCCGCGTGCGCGGCCTCGGGATCCACCAGCGCAAGGCCCTCGTCACGTATCTCGAACAACACCAGTCTGGCTCGGCCAGAAAGTAAGGAAGCGGTAGTGTCACAGCCCCGGTTGACAGTCCTGGCCGGCCCGACGGCGGTCGGCAAGGGAACAGTCTCGACCTACATCCGGGACAACTATCCCGCCGTGTGGCTGTCGGTGTCGGCGACCACCCGCCCGCCGCGCCCGGGGGAGGTCGACGGCGTGCACTACTTCTTCGTCTCCCCGGACGAGTTCGACCGGCTCGTGGCCGAGGAGCAGCTGCTCGAGTGGGCCGTGGTCCACGGCCGCAACCGCTACGGCACGCTGCGCCGGACCGTCCAGGCCGCGATGGACGAGGGCCGGACCGTGCTCCTGGAGATCGACCTGCAGGGAGCACGCCAGGTGAAGGAGACCATGCCCGAGGCCAACTTCGTGTTCCTCGCGCCCCCCAGCTGGGACGAGATGGTGCGCCGGCTCGAGGGACGCGGCACCGAATCGGCCGAGGAACAGCAGCAGCGGCTGGAAACCGCTAAACTGGAACTTGCCGCCGAGCCGGAATTCAACCACACCGTCGTCAACGACACCGTGGAGCATGCGGCAGACGAGCTCGTATCACTGATGGGACTGCGTCCGCTGGAGCGCTGAAGCGCGCTGATCCGGCCGGTCCCGCCTTATTTTTTGGAGAACTCTGTGTCAACTCAGCCCGAAGGCATCATCAACCCGCCGATCGATTCTCTGCTGGAGGCCTCGGACTCGAAGTACGCCCTCGTGATCTACGGGGCCAAGCGTGCCCGCCAGATCAACGCGTACTACTCCCAGCTCCACGAAGGCCTCTTCGAATACGTCGGCCCCCTCGTCGACACCCGGCTGAACGAGAAGCCCCTCTCCATCGCCCTGCGCGAGATCAACGAGGGCATGCTGGTGTCCGCGCCCATGGAACAGTCCGAGTAGTCCCGGCAGCCCCGAGCACGGACAGCCGGTGCGCGTAGTCCTCGGTGTCGGAGGAGGGATCGCAGCCTACAAGGCCGCATCCCTCCTCCGTCTTTTCACGGAGTCGGGCCACGACGTCACGGTCGTCCCCACCGACGCCGCCACCCGCTTCGTCGGCACGGCCACCTGGGAGGCGCTCTCGGGCCACCCCGTGAGCAACAGCGTCTGGGACGACGTCGACAAGGTGAACCACGTGCGCCTCGGGCACGAAGCCGACCTCGTCGTCGTCGCGCCGGCCACCGCCGACGTCCTGGCGCGGGCCGCCGCGGGACTGGCGAACGACCTCCTGACGGGCACGCTCCTCATGGCGCGCGGCCCCGTGGTCATGGCGCCGGCGATGCACACCGAGATGTGGCAGCACGCGGCGACCCGCGCGAACGTGCGCACGCTCCGGTCGCGCGGCGTCACCGTCCTCGAGCCGGCGTCGGGGCGCCTCACCGGGTCCGACTCCGGCCCCGGCCGGCTCCCGGAACCGGCGGACATCCTCGCGGCGGCCCTGGCCGCCGCCGCACCCTCCGGGAGCGGCAGCCTGCAGGGCAAGCGTGTCACGATCTCCGCCGGCGGGACGCGCGAGGCCCTCGACCCGGTACGGTTCCTCGGGAACCGGTCCTCGGGCAAGCAGGGCATGGCGCTGGCGGAGGCGGCCCTCGCCCAGGGCGCCCACGTGACCCTCGTCCTGGCCCATGCGGAGGTCGCACCGCCCGCCGGCTGCGACGTGGTGCGCGTCGAGTCCGCCCTCCAGCTGCGCGACGCCGTCCTGGGCGCACTGCCCGCCACGGACGTGCTGGTCATGGCCGCCGCCGTCGCGGACTTCCGTCCGGCCGTGGTCACCGCCACCAAGATCAAGAAGAACGACGACGGGACGGACCCGGTCATCACCCTCGTCCGGAACCCCGACGTGCTCCGCGAGGCCGTGCTCGCCCGGGACGCCGGTGCGCAGCCGCTGGTCATCGCCGGCTTCGCGGCCGAGACGGGGGACCCCTCGGCCGATCCGCTGACGCACGCCCGCGCGAAGCTCGCCCGGAAGGGGTGCGACTTCCTGGTGCTCAACGTGGTCGGCTCGGACCGGGTGTTCGGCGAGGACACCAACGAGGTCACCATCCTCGACGCGGACGGGGGTGAATCACCCGCGGTGCAGGGCTCGAAGCGGGCTGTCGCCGACGCCGTGATCGCCCACGCCGCGCGCCTGCTGTCCCGCTGATCCCCCACGGGCCGGACTGTCCCTCCGACCAAGTAGAGTGAGCACGTGAATTCTCCCAGCATCGATTCCCCCCTGCGCCTCTTCACGTCGGAATCGGTGACCGAGGGCCATCCCGACAAGATCTGCGACCAGATCAGCGACGCCATCCTCGACGGGATGCTCGAGCAGGATCCGGATTCGCGCGTCGCGGTGGAGACCCTCGTGACCACGGGGCTCGTGCACGTCGCGGGGGAGGTCACTACCGAGGCCTACGTCGAGATCCCCCAGATCGTCCGCGAGACCATCCTCGGCATCGGCTACGACTCCTCGGCCAACGGCTTCGACGGCGCCCGCTGCGGTGTGTCGGTGTCCATCGGCCAGCAGAGCGCGGAGATCGCCTCCGGCGTCTTCACATCGCTCGAGACCCGCGAGGGCACGGGCGTCGACCCCTACGACGCCCAGGGCGCGGGGGACCAGGGCATCATGTTCGGCTACGCGAGCGACGAGACCTCCGTGCTCATGCCCGCCCCCATCTGGCTCGCGCACCGGTTGTCCGAGCGCCTCACCGCCGTCCGCAAGGACGGCACCCTCCCGTACCTCCGCCCGGACGGCAAGACCCAGGTCACCGTCGGGTACGACGGCGACCGCCCCGTCTCGATCGACTCCGTGGTCATCTCCTCCCAGCACTCCGCCGAGGTGTCCCTCGAGGAACTGCGTGCCGGTCTCGTCGAGCACGTGGTCACCCCGGTCCTGGCCGACTCCGACCTCGACGCGTCGTCGGTCCGCCACATCCTCAACCCCGGTGGCGCCTTCGTCATCGGCGGCCCCGTGGGCGACGCCGGACTGACGGGCCGCAAGATCATCGTCGACACCTACGGCGGCACGGCCCGCCACGGCGGTGGCGCCTTCAGCGGGAAGGACCCGTCGAAGGTGGACCGCTCCGCGGCCTACGCCATGCGCTGGGTCGCGAAGAACGTGGTGGCGGCCGGCCTCGCCCGCCGGGCGGAGATCCAGATCGCCTACGCCATCGGCATGGCGCAGCCGGTCGGTATCTACGTGGAGACGTTCGGCACCGAGACCGTCGATCCGCTCAGGATCGGTACGGCGATCCGCGAGGTCTTCGACCTCCGTCCGCTCGGCATCATCAACGCCCTCGATCTGAAGCGCCCCATCTACCAGCGCACCGCAGCCCACGGGCACTTCGGTCGCGAGGACGAGGGTTTCACCTGGGAGCGCATCGACCGCGTGGACAAGCTCAGGAGCTACTTCAACGCCTGACACGGGAGGGGGCGGCCGGAGCATCATGACGCACACCACCCGTGTGCCCGACGCGACGGACGGGCAGCTGTCGCTGCTGCACGGCTTCGGCGCGGCCCGGCTGCCGCAGGCCGATCCCGAGCGGGCGTCGTCACTGCCCATCGCCCGGGTCATCCTCGACGCGCAGCTTCCCCACCTCGACCGGTTCTTCGACTACGCGGTCCCCGCCGCCATGGACGCCGAGGCGCAGCCCGGCGTCCGGGTGAAGGTGCGCTTCGCCGGGCGCGAGCACGCCGGCTTCCTCGCGGAGCGGGTCCAGGAGGCCAGTACGGCGGCGACCCTCCTTCCGCTCGCGAAGGTCGTCTCCCCCCAGCAGGTCCTCACCCCCGAGGTCCTCGCCCTGGCGACGGCGGTCGCCGCGCGCTCGGTCGGGACCGTGAGCGACGTCCTGCGGTCCGCCGTACCTCCGCGCATGGCGCGGGTCGAGGCCGAGTTCGACGACCCGGGCGGTACCGGGGAGACCGCGCCGCAGCCTTCCGAATCCGCCGCCGACGCTGCCGACCCTTCCGACCCCGCTGCCCCGGCGGGCATGCTGCCCGTCGCCGTGGGACGGCCGTCCTCCGGCAGCTTCCTGCGCTACACGAATGGGCTCTCCTACCTGCAGCACCTCCGCTCCGGGGAGTCGCCCCGCGCGGTCCTGACGAGTCTCGGCGGGTACGGTGCCACGGCCTGGCACGAGGAGATCGCCGACGCCGTCGCGGCGGCCGCGTCCGCGGACAGGGGAGCGGTCGTCGTCGTCCCCGACCAGCGGGACCTCGCCCGCGTGGAAGCCTCACTCGTGGCCCGCCTCGGGGTGTCGGCGGTGGCCCGGCTGACGGGCGAGGACGGCGCGACGCCGCGGTACCGCAACTTCCTGCGCCTCCTCCACGGGTCGGCGACCGTCGCCGTCGGCACGCGGTCCGCCGCCTACGCGCCCGTGCGGAACCTCGGGCTCGTCTGCCTGTGGGACGACGGCGACGACCAGCACGTGGAGCAGCGCGCGCCGTACCAGCACGTCCGCGACGTCCTGCTGCTGCGCGCCGAGCAGGAGGGAGCCGCGATGCTGCTCTCCTCGTTCGGCCGCACCACCGAGGCGCAGCGCCTCGTCGACACCGGCTGGGCACACGCCATCCAGGCCGACCGCAACGAGGTCCGCCGAGCGGCGCCCCGCGTCATCCACGCCGCCGACGCCTACCAGATGGAACGGGATCCGCTCGCCGCCCAGGCCCGCATCCCCCACGCCGCCTGGGCGGCGGCGCAGGCGGGGCTGAAGACCGGACCCGTCCTCCTGCAGGTCGCCCGCACGGGCTTCTCCCCGGCCCTGGCCTGCGACCGGTGCCGCCACGCCGCACGCTGCACGGTCTGCGCCGGGCCGCTGGCACAGCCCAGCCGCCACGCGCCGCCGGCCTGCCGATGGTGCGGGCGCCCGGACAACCACTGGACCTGCCCGGAGTGCGGCGGCGGCCGGATGCGCGCCACCGTCGCAGGCGCCACGCGGACGGCCGAGGAACTGGGACGCGCGTTCCCCGGCGTCCCGGTCATCTCCTCGGCAGGCGAGCACATCGTCGACGACGTCCGGGACGTTCCCGCCGTGGTCGTCGCCACCCCCGGGGCGGAACCCGTGGCCGCGGGAGGGTACGCGGCCGTCATCCTCCTCGACGGCAACGCCCTGCTCAGCCGCGAGTCGATGCGCGCCGGCGAGGACGCACTGCGCCGCTGGTTCTCCGCGGCGATCCTCGCGCGCCCCTCCACCGCGGGCGGGACCGTGGTGATCACGGGCGATGACGACGTCGCCGTCGGCCACCTCGTCCGCTGGGACCCTGCGGGCGCCGCGTCCCGCGAACTGGCCGAGCGGCACGAACTCGGACTACCACCGGGCGTCCGGTACGCGGTGCTCACGGGGACCAGGGAAGCCCTCACCCACTTCCTCGACGGGCTGGACACCGAAGGTGCCGTTCGCGTCGTCGGCCCCGCGCCGGTCCCGCCGGATGTCCGCCGGGACGCCGTGGCGGCTGCCCGGGCTTTCGCAGGCCCGAAGCGCGGCGCCGACCGGGAAGTCCCGGCCCCTGCGGAGGCGCTGGCGGGACAGGGCAGCCATCGGATGCTGCTCTTCTTCTCCTACCGGGCAGCCGCCGGCATCACGAAGCTGCTCCGGGCCCGCCGGGCGGCACTGTCCGCCAGGCGGACGGGAGACCCGGTCCACATCAGGCTCGACGCACTCGACGTGCTCTGACCCCTCGCCGGCCGGGCCGCGGAGGGCTCACCGCGCGATGCCGGTGGTCCGGGATGTCCCGGACCACCGGCATCATCCGACCTGGGCTACTTCCGGGCGGTGAAGTACGCGTTGAACGGATCCGACTCGACGCCCTTCGACTCGATGTCCCGGAAGCCGGCCTCGGCCAGCATCGCCAGTGCGCGCTGCTCGCCCCACACGGTGCCGAGCCCGTCGCCGCCGAGTCCGAGCGAGACGCTCATGCAGTGGACCGTGGAGATCGCGTAGAGGTAGCTGCCCCAGGGGAGGTCGATGTTGTCCTGGACGTTGCTGGACGCCTTGATGTCCACCATCAGGAACGTGCCGCCGGGTCGCAGGGCCCGCTGGATGTTGCGGAGCACCCTCGCCGGGTGCGCCTGGTCGTGGATGGCGTCGAAGGCGGTGACGGCGTCGAAGCCGTCCTCGACGTCCAGCCGGGCGACGTCGAACAGTTCGAACCTCGCGTTCGCCACCCCCATCCGGTCGGCCTCTGCACGGGCGGTCCGGATGGCCGCTTCGGAGAAGTCGTAGCCGGTGAACCGGCTGGACGGGTAGGCCTGCGCCATCAGGTTGACCGCATGCCCGCTGCCGCAGCCGATATCGGCGACATCGATCCCGTCCCTGAGCCGTGCCGGCAACTCCGGCACCAGAGGGAGGATGCCATCCACCAGGGCGAGGTCGTGCACCGCAGCGCTGGTCTCCGCCATGTTCCGGTGGAAGTGGGGGTAGTCCTCGTAGGAGAGTCCACCGCCGCGCCGGAAGCGCTCGATGACCTTCTGCTCCATCTCGCCCATCATGGACGTGTGCTGCATCAGGATGGCCAGGTTGTTGGGACCCGCGGCGCTCGTCAGCACGGCCGCGTGCTCGCGCGGGAGCCGGTAGGTCCGGGTCTCCGGGTCGTACCGGACCACCCGGGCCGCCGTCATGCCGCCGAGCCATTCGCGGACATACCGTTCATCGAGGTTCCCGGCGTCGGCGATCTGCTTGCTCGTGGCCGACGGCAGGTGCGCCAGTGTCTCGAAGAGCCCGGTCTGGTGTCCGATGCTCGTCAGCACGGCGATCGCCGCGTCATTGAGGATGCCCACGAAGCGTGCGGCAAGGGCGGCTGCGGCCTCGGCGTCGAACTCCTCGCCGGCGACCCCGGCTGCATCGGCTCCCGCCGTGTCGAACGTCGCGACGGACGAATCATCGAGCACTGTGCCCTGGTTGATGGTCATGATCTTCTCCCTGTGTGCGACGGGCTCCTGTCCGCCCGGTTGATACGACTCTAGGAATCCGGGCCCGGCCCGGCATCGGGTGAACGATGCGTTCTGAGCGGCGCCGCGATGGGGCGAACGATGCAGGCGGCCCACCGGGGTGCCGCCGCGTCGGCCGTCACGGACGGGGGAGGACCCCGTGGTCGTGGGCCCAGGCCGCGGCGGCCGTCCGCGAGGACGTGCCGATCTTGGCGAAGATGTTGGCGAGGTGCCTGCCGACCGTCTTCTGGCTGATGAACAGGGCGTCGGCCGCTGACTTGTTGCTGGCCCCGGCGGCGACCAGCGCGAGGACTTCCGCCTCCCGCTGGGTCAACCCGCCGGGCAGCCGTCCGCCGTCGAGCCGGAAGACGTCCGGCAGCGCACCGAGCTGGCGGTAGATCGCCAGGGCCGTCGCGGAATCCGCGGCCGCGGCTGCGGCGCCGGCCCGCCCCGTGCCGCGGTGCGCCCGGGCCAGGAGCTCGTGGACCCTGGCGATCTCGTAACGGGCCTGCATCCCGCGGTACTCGCGGGCTGCGGCCTGCAGGACGGGCATCGCCTCGGCGTACCGCGCCTGGGCGACGAGGACTGCGGCCCGCGCATGACCTGCCCAGGCCCGGAGCCCTGGGGTGTCGAACACCATGGCGGTCTCCTCCAGCTGGGTGCAGAGCCGATCCGCCTCATCCCGGAGCCCCATCGTGAGGGCGATGTCGACGGCGGCCTGCAGCAGTCGTGCGCAGGCGAGCCGGTCGCGTCCGGCCAGGGACGCGCTCACGCCGGACCACGCGGCGTCCCTGTCTCCTGCTGCGTGCTGGAGCAGGGACTCACCGGGCTGGGGGTCGGTTCCCAGGCTCCGCGCCCGCCCGTAGGCGGTCCGGGCACCGGCGACGTCCCCTCGCAGCCGGCGGAGCTCGCCGAGCTGGTAGAACGCCTCGCCCGCCACCCAGTTGTTGCGGCCCACCAGCTCGGCCCCGCTTCTCTCGATCGCGTCCTCCGCGGCGTCCCAGTCCCCCTCGATGCTGGAGAGTTGCAGGCGGTGGATACGGCAGATGCCGGAGTAGACCACGTCGCCGGAGAACTGCTCGCACCACTGCTCGGTGGCGCGGGTCCACGCCCGCATCCGGTGCAGGTCGTTGACGTCGTAGCAGGCGTGGATGACGATGCAGTAGATCTCCCCGGCCCACTCCGGCGGGAGCCGGCCGGCGAGTACCGGCAGCATCGCCTCGTCCAGTTGCGCGAACCCGGCGGCGGTCCTGCCGCTGCGCAGGTCCGCCAGCCCGGCGAGCACGAGGGAGAAGGACGTGAGCGCCGGAGCGCGCAGGCGCCGTCCCAGGTCCTCCAGGCGCGCTGCGGCCTCCCTGGCCGGGCCGAGGTCGCGGACGTCGAGCGTGAGGGCGGCGTCGAGATAGAGCAGGTAGCCGTGCTCCACTCCCTCCGGGAGGTCCTGCAGGATCCGGCGGGCACGGTTCGTCCAGCCGGACGCGATCACCAGGTCGCCGCGGATGAACCAGACCAGCCCGACGTCCAGGGCCTTCCGGGCGGCGCCGAGCGCGTCCCCGCCGTCGAGCAGCCGGTGGTGGACGTGCTCGGCGATCTCCAGGGATTGCTTGACCCGCCCGGTCCACCACGCCGCCCCGCCGAGCAGGCCGAGGTCCTCGGAGGAAAGCTCCGATCGGAGCCGTGCCTGCTCCAGCTGCTGATAGGCGGCCTGCCAGTCCCCGCGCCCGTACGCCGCCCGTCCATCGGCAAGCAGCTGGTCGAATTCCTCCATGCGGACCTCCGCATCAACGGTAGCTCCGCCGCTGCCCGGCGGGAAGGTCAGCGTCCCGCCTCCGATGACCGCAGCGGGGAAGCCTGCCGGTCCCGCCGGCGGATGGCGACCTCCGCCACGAGCAGGTTGACCGTCCATCCGGCACCCATGAGCAGGGCCCTCGGCGTCACTCCGGGCGGACTGTCGAGGACCTCCGGGACGATGAGGATCAGGGCCTGGGTGCCCGCGCCCAGGCCGATCGCGTAGGCGCGGGTCATCCACGCGCCGTGGGCCCTGATGTTCCCGCGGACCACGGCGCGGACGCCCAGCAGGAGGCTGAGGACCATCCCGGTGCCGAAGAGGAGCCGGAAGGCGAGGAGGAGCTGGCCGTCACTGGGCGGGAGCGCGGAGAAGCAGGCCAGCCACAGGCCGGTGAGCGCCGCCACCAGTCCTGCCGGGAGGAGGATCCGACCGGCGCTCCGGTGCCAGGTCCGCCTGCCCCGCCGCAGGGACGGCAGGAACTGGAAGGCCCCGAGCAGGGTGTACAGCGTGGCGCCCAGGATGTGCAGCACGACGGGCACGGGGAACTCGACGAAGCGCGCGTTCCGCTCGGTGATCCCGGCCCCGCCGGTCAGCTCGGTGAGGCGGGCGGCGCCGGCGAGCACGGGGATGAGGCCCAGCAGGATCAGCCCAGCGGGCACCAGCCACGCCCGTCGGCGCGAGGGTGTGCTCCGTAGCCCGGTCGCGGTCTCGTCGGCTTGCCGGGTTCTCGTCATGGCCGTCCTGCCCTTCTCTGCTGCCCTCCGGGAATGCCCGGGCGGTAGCGGTGGACTGCCGACCCGGCGTAGAGTGTACGGCGTACACTTCATGGGCATCACCCTAGGTGTACGTTGTACACCCGTCAAGGGCTGAGCGGTCGGGAACGGGGGATGGTCGATGATGGCAGGACGCGGAACGTCGCGCACGCGGTTGAGCAGGAACGCGGTCCTCGGCGCCGCCGTCGCCCTCGCGGACGAGCAGGGCGTGGGCGGGCTGAGCATGCGGACCCTCGCCCAGGACCTGGGGGTGGTCCCGATGGCGCTCTACAAGCACGTCTCCAGCAAGGAGGACCTGCTCGACGGCATGGTGGACATGATCGTGGCCGAGATCGATCCGCCGCTCGAGGGGCAGGCGTGGAAGACCACCGTCCGCAGCAGGGTCCTCTCGGCCCGGACCGTGCTGCAGCGCCACCGCTGGGCACGCCAGGTCCTCGAGACCCGGACCACCAGGACCCCCGCCGTGCTCGCCTACACCGACTCGTTCATCGGCATGTTCCTCGACCGCGGGTTCTCGGTCGATCTCACGCACCATGTCATGCATGCGCTGGGCAGCCGGATGTGGGGCTTCACCCAGGAACTCTTCGACGCACCCGGACCTGCGGCCGGCCCGTCGGTCGCGGAGGACGCGCGGGTCGGTACCGCGTCCGGCTCGGCACAGCCCGATGCGGCCCAGCTCGCCGAGCTGGCGCGCCGGTTCCCGAACGTCCTCCGGATCGCGATGGCCTCGGCGCACGACGACGGCGTGGTCGGGCGCGGGTGCGATGACCAGTACGAGTTCGAGTTCGCCCTCGACCTGCTGCTGGACGGCATCGAGGGCCTCCATGCCCGCGGCTGGACGTCGGCGCGGACGTAGTGCATGGTTCCCGCCGGTCAGGGCGCGAGCCGCCAGCCCTCCGAGTCGACGTCGACCACGAGCGGCGGTCGGCCCTGCAGTCCGCGGCGGCGGAGGGCGAGCGCGATGGCCTCGGCCGGTGCCGTGATGAGGAACGTCTCGCCCCGGAACCGGTCGGCGGTCTCCTCGACGACGCCCGCTACGTCGCAGGGATCCGCGAGCTCGAAGCGGTCGGCGATCCTGCGGCGGCCCAGCCAGGGTGGCGGCTCGGCGCCCAGGCCGAGCAGGATCGCCGTGGCGGGGCACTGCAGGTCCGTCATGGACCGATCCTTTCGGGCGCCGTGCCCGCTGACGTGCGGGACGGCAGGCGGATCGGCCGGGTCCGTCGTCGCGTGAACTCCTCGACGGCGCGGCGGCAGGCGTCCCGGAGCTGGTCGGCGGATTCCGCCCACGAGTACGTCGCCGCCCGCTCGAGCCCCGCCCGGGAGGCCTCGGCCCAGCGGCCGGGCTCGTCGAGGGACAGGACGGCGTCCGCGAGCGCCCCGGGATCGTCGGGGTCCACGAAGAGTGCTGCCGTCCCGCCGACCTCGCGGAAGATCGGGAGGTCACTGGCGATCACGGGCGTACCGGCCGCCATCGCCTCGATGAGCGGCAGGCCGTAGCCCTCGGCCCTGGAGAGGGTCACGAGCGCCGTGGAATCGGCGAGCAGATCCTCGTACTCGGCGTCGGTCACGCCGTCGTGGAAGACCACGCGCCCCGCCGCGGGCACGAGTGCCTCGAGCTCCGCCCGGCGTGCGGGCGAGATCCTGCTCAGCAGGTGCAGCGTGTGCCCGGGGAGGGTATGCATGGCGCGGACGATCGTCTCGACGTTCTTGTAGGGCATGAAGGATCCCATGTAGAGCAGCGACGCCGACCGCGGTGCCTCGGGGTCGCGACGCCGCAGCGTCGGCTGGGGTGCGTTGCCCACGAGCAGGACGGGCCGGCGGGTCAGCCGGTGGCGGTGCATCAGCTCCGCCGTCGTCGCGGAGATCGTGGCGACGACGTCCGCACGGTCCAGCAGGAGCCGCTGGGGCCAGTACGCCAGGTGGTAGAGCCGCCACAGGGCGCGGACGGGCAGCGGCAGGAAGGACGGCGGCGTCGGGTTCTGGTAGTAGATCAGGTCGTGCAGCGTGAGCACCAGGGGATACCTGCGGCCCCAGGATCCCATGGTCTGCATCGGGCAGACGACGACGTCGGGCTCCAGCCGGTTGAGGCGTGCGGCGACGAACAGCTCGGCGGGGGAGAGCGGGCTGTTGATCAGGACGTGCGGGACCTCCGGGAGGAGGGCGAGCTGGCGGCGGTCGCTGATGAGCATCACGACGTCGTCGGTCGCGGCGAGCGCGGCGATCAGGCTCGCCCCGTACCGGCTGATGCCGTCGTGGTGGTCGGTGCGGGTGAAGCGCGCGTCGAACAGGATCCTCATGCGGGCACGGCCTCCAGGAATCTCCCGATCAGGAGCGCCGCCTCGCGCGGCTTCTCGTAGTGGACGAGGTGGCCGACGGCGGGGAGGATCTCGAGGGTCGCCGCCGGCATCAGCGCTGCGAGGTCCCGCTGGCTTTCCACCGACCCGATGTCGTCCTCCGCCGCCGCGACGAGCAGGACCGGAAGCTCCAGGGCGCTCGCGCGGTCCCGGACGGTCCCGGAGATGGAGGCGCGGAAGGCCTCGAGCACCACCCGTCGGCTGGCGAAGGAGCTGAAGTACGCGCGGTGCTGGCCGTGGATCCAGCGGCGGAGCGCCCGGTCCTTCGTCTTGGCCATGAAGACGCTCATACCGCGGACGATCACGGGATTCGAGAGCAGGGCCCGGCCCGCGGCCTCGGGCAGCCGGTCCGCTGCCACGTAGTAGGCCTCCGCGACACGGGAGGCGATGCGGCTCGGGCCCTCGAGGGCGGGAGCGCTGATGGGGTTGACCAGCACCAGGGCCGCTGCGAGGTCCGGGGCGAGCGCCACGGCCTCCGCCGCGACGATCGAGCCGAACGAGTGCCCGAGCAGCACGCGGGGCTCCGGGACGAGGAGCCGTGTGCAGTCGGTGATGAACCGCGCGTAGGTGCCGACGTCGTGCGTGCCGGGCAGTTCCTGGCCCTGGCCGAAGCCGGGCAGGTCCGGCAGGAGGACGCGGTGGCCGGGCAGTTCCTCCACGAGGCGCAGCAGTCCGTGGTGGTCGCCGCGGAATCCGTGCACCATGACCAGCGGCGGTCCCGGCAGGACGCCGGGCTCCTCGATCGCCGGGAAGTCCCAGATCCGCTGGAGGGTTCCCTCCCACGCCAGGGTGCGGACGACCGCCTGCCGCATCAGTTCACCCTGTCGGGGTGCGACCCGAAGCGCTGGTCGCGCTCGAGCGCGTCGAGTGCCGCGACCTGGCCGTCGTCGAGCCCGAACCCGAAGATGTCCAGGTTGGAGCTGATCCGCTCGCGTGAACTTGCCTTCGGGATGGTCAGGATGCCGTGCTGCAGGTGCCACCGCAGGATCACCTGCGCGGGCGTCCGTCCGAGTTCCGCCGCGATCCGTCCGATGACGGGGTCGCCGAGGACGTTGCCGCGCCCGAGCGGGCTCCAGGCCTGCGTCGCGATCCCGTGCTGATCGTGGAAGGAGCGGAGTGCACGCTGCTGAAGGTACGGGTGCAGCTCGATCTGGTTGAGGACCGGGACCACCCCGGTCTCGGCGAGCAGGCGCTCGAGGTGGTCCTGCTGGAAGTTGGAGACGCCGACGGACCGAACGCGCCCGTCGGCCCGGAGCCGCTCGAGGGCCCGCCAGGACTCGACGTACAGGTCCCTGGACGGGCAGGGCCAGTGGATGAGGTACAGATCGAGGTACTCGAGGCCCAGCAGCCGCAGGCTCGCGTCGAAGGCGCGCAGGGTGGCATCGTACCCGTGGTCGTCGTTCCACACCTTGGAGGTGATGAAGAGGTCCTCGCGCTCGCCTGAGTAGGCCTGCGCGGCGGCGCCGACGCCGGACTCGTTGCCGTACAGGGCCGCCGTGTCGAGGAGGCGGTACCCCGCCGCGAGCGCCGTCGAGCAGAGGTCCCCGGTGTCCTCGGGCGGCACCTTGTAGACGCCGTACCCGATCACGTCGATCGAGTGGCCGTCGGCGAGCGGCGCGCGGGGAACGGAGGAGTCCATGGGTGAACTCTACCGAGACCGCCGGGGCCCGGGGCCCGGATCCGGCCGTGCGGGGAGCTAGGCGTGCAGGAGGCGGCGGGCCGAGCCTTCGTCGAGGATGAGATCCGACGCGAGGCCCGCGGCGAGGGCGCCTCGCAGGCCGTCGATCTTCGACTCGCCCGAGACCACGCAGATGCGCCGCCGGACCCGGCTCAGGGCGTCCAGATCCGGTCCCGTGCTGCGCCCGTTCAGGAGGATGTCGCGGTGGCTGCCGTCGGCCCGGAAGAACATGGTGGCCACGTCGCCGACCACCTCGTCCTTCTCCAGGGTGTCGAGATCCTCGCGGTCGAGGTACCCGCCGCTGTACACGTGGCTGGGGACCCCCGCGCCGATGGAGCCGACACCGAAGATCGCCATGGTCATGCGGCGCTGCAGGTCGAGGATGCGCCGGACACTGCGCTCGTCCCACATGGCCGTCTTCGTCGCCGCGTGGTCGAAGAACGCGGGCACGGGGAACTGCTCGACGCGCGCCCCGTAGGCCTGCCCGAAGCGGCGCAGGATCTCGCTCGCGTACGTGATGCCCGTGGTCTGCGTGTTGCCCGCCCCGTTGAGCTGGACGATCGTGCTGTCGTGGGTCTGCTTGCGCGTGAGGTGGTGGCTGACCGCGCTGAGGGTCGAGCCCCAGGCGACGCCGATGATCGCGTTGGAGTCGACGAGGGGGCCGATGGTCCTGGCGGCCTGGATCGCGACGCGGTCGAGCACCTCGGAGTCGTTGACCGAATCCGCCACCGGGACCACATGGGCCTCCACGGAGAAGCGGCGGCGGATCTGCTGCTCCAGCGCGGGGGCCCGGTCGGACGGGTTGTTGACCTGGATCTGCACCAGGCCGGTCTCCCGTGCCATCGAGAGCAGCCGCGAGACGGTGGACCGGGAGGTGCGCAGTTCCCGGGCGATCGCGTTCATGGTCAGGTCCTGCAGGTAGTACATCTGGGCGGCCCGCAGGGCGTCCCTCGACCGGGATCCCGGCGACCGCTCCCGTGCCGGATCGTCTGCTTCCGTGCTGCCCCTCGTCGACGTCATCCCGTCAGTGTGGACCGCACTGCACGTTTGTGCAATGCGGTTGACTGCTATTCCCAGTCCTCGAAGAATGAGGAGTGCAGTAACCAATCCCGACATTGACGTTACGGAGTAGTACCTTGAGCATTCCAGCCGACCGGATCAACGGTGAAGGCACAACGACATCGACCCGCAAGGTGGTGCAGGAGCTCCGGGACAACCCCCGGGCCACGGTCCTGATCATCGGCGGCGGCATCAACGGGGTCGGCACGTTCCGCGACCTCGCACTCCAGGGGATCGATGTCGCGCTCGTCGAGCGTGGCGACTACTGCCAGGGTGCCTCGGGTGCGTCCTCGCACATGATCCACGGAGGCATCCGCTACCTCGAGAACGGCGAGTTCCGACTCGTCCGGGAATCCGTCGTCGAGCGCAACGCCCTCCTGCGGATCGCCCCCCACTACGTGAAGCCCCTCAAGACCACGATCCCCATCTACACCACGTTCTCCGGGATCCTCTCCGCCCCGATGCGTTTCCTGACGCACCGCCAGGGCAAGCAGGTCGAGCGGGGCGCCGTGCTCATCAAGGCCGGCCTGACCATGTACGACTTCTTCTCGCGTGACGGCGGCAATGTGCCCCGCCACTCGTTCGTCGGCCGCAAGAAGGCCCTCGCCGCCATGCCCGACGTCCGCAAGGACATCAAGTACGCGGCGACCTACTTCGACGCCTCGGTGCACAACCCCGAGCGCCTGACCCTCGACGTCCTGCGTGACGGGAAGATCGCCAACCCGTCCGCCCGGGCCGCGAACTACGTCAGCGCCATCGGGACGAGCGACGACGGCGTGCTGCTGCGTGACGAACTCACGGGCGAGACGTTTTCCTTCCAGGCCGACGTGGTCGTCAACGCCACCGGAGCGTGGACGGACGGGACCAACGCCACGCTCGGTACGGAGACCCGCTTCATGGGCGGCACCAAGGGCTCGCACATCGTGCTCGACCACCCCGAGCTGCTGAAAGCGTGCAACGGCACCGAGATCTTCTTCGAGCACGTCGACGGCCGGATCGTCCTGATCTACCCCATGGGCGACCGCGTCCTGGTCGGCACGACGGACATCGACGTCGACGTCGACGAGCAGGCGGTATGCACCGACGAGGAGATCGACTACTTCTTCGAGCTGATCGGACACGTCTTCCCGGACATCAAGGTCTCCAACGAGCACATCGTCTACAGCTTCTCGGGCGTCCGTCCGTTGCCGCGGCACGACGAGACGCAGCCAGGCTTCGTCTCCCGCGACTACCGCATCGAGAAGCGCGAGGAGACGCTCGGCACGCGGAAGGTCACCACCCTCAGCCTCGTCGGCGGCAAATGGACCACCTTCCGTGCACTGTCCGAGCACCTCGCCGACGAGACGCTGGCCGCGCTCGGCGCCCCCCGCAAGACCTCGACCGCGGGCGTCGCCATCGGCGGCGGCCTGGACTTCCCGACCGACGAGGCCGCGGAGCGTGCCTGGGTCAGGAAGGCCGTGCGCCCCGGAGTCGACGAAGCACGGGTCGAGGTGCTGCTGACCCGTTACGGGACCCGTGCGACGGACGTCATCGAGTACCTGGCGGACGGCCCCGACAGGATGTTCCACTCCACGAAGGAGCTCAGCACGCGCGAACTCGCCTACATCGTGGAGAACGAGCAGGTCGGACACCTGATCGACGTCCTGATCCGCCGGACCTCGCTCGCCTTCAGGGGACTGGTCACCGCTGATCTGCTCGCAGAACTCGCCGACACCCTGGCGCCCCTGCTCGGGTGGGATGCAGCGCAATCAGCAGCCGAGATCAAGCTCGCCGAGAAGGTCCTCGCGGACGCGCACCGGGTGCACCTCAAGAACCTGACGCCGTAGCGGCACCCGCCGCATCGGGGTCGAGCCGCTGCTTCCAGCAGCGGTGCAGTGCCAACGGCAGTGGTTGCCGGGGGGAAGCGAACGGGTGCCGTCGAGGCGGCGGCACCCGTCGATAAGTGAATAGACAAAGGAGTCAAAGATGTCTCTGGACGTATTCGTCGCCGAAACATTCGGCACATTCATGCTGCTGTTGCTCGGCACCGGTGTGGTCGCGAATGTCGCGCTCGCCAAGACCAAGGGCAATAACGGCGGTTTTCTCATGGTCAACTTCGGGTGGGGGCTCGCCGTCTTCGCCGGCGTCTACGTCGCCGCGCTGTCCGGCGCCCACCTGAACTTCGCCGTCACCATGGGCCTCTGGGTGAACCCCGACGTCGCTGAATTCGCCCCCGGCGTGGACAAGGACTTCGTCAACGCCATGGGCTACCTCGCCGCACAGATGCTCGGCTCGATCCTCGGCGCCGTCTTCTGCTGGCTCGCCTACAAGCAGCACTTCGACGAGGAGCCGGAGCCCGCGAACAAGCTCGGCGTCTTCTCGACCGGTCCCGCCATCCGGAACTACGGCTGGAACCTCGTCACCGAGATCATCGGCACGTTCGTCCTCGTGTTCGTGATCCTGTCCTTCGGCAACACCCCGTCCGGCCTCGGCCCGCTCGCCGTCGCACTCCTCGTCGTCGGCATCGGTGCCTCGCTCGGTGGTCCCACCGGCTACGCCATCAACCCGAACCGCGACCTCGGCCCCCGTATCGCCCACGCCCTGCTCCCCATCAAGGGCAAGGGCAGCAGCGACTGGGGCTACGCGTGGGTCCCGGTCGTCGGACCGATCATCGGCGGCGTCCTCGCCGGCATCGTCATCCAGTACGTCTCTTTCCCGCCCGCAGCCTAGAGAGCATTGCCTCGGGCGGCCCTACGGCCGCCCGCTTCTCCACGTCGTCATCCAATGAAGGAGTAAGACATGTCGCAGCAGTACGTCATCGCCATCGACCAGGGCACCACCTCGAGCCGTGCCATCGTGTTCGACCACAAGGGGGACATCGTGTCCTCCGGCCAGAAGGAGCACGAGCAGATCTTCCCGAAGGCCGGCTGGGTGGAGCACGATCCCGCCGAGATCTGGAACAACACCCGCGAGGTCATCGGCAACGCGCTGTCCAAGGCCAACCTCACCCGCCACGACATCGCCGCGGTCGGCATCACCAACCAGCGTGAGACCGCCGTCGTCTGGGACAGGACCACCGGCAAGGCCGTGTACAACGCCATCGTCTGGCAGGACACGCGGACCCAGAACATCGTCGACGACCTCGCCAAGGACGGCGGCGTCGAGCGCTACAAGGCGAAGGTCGGACTCCCGCTGGCCACCTACTTCTCCGGCACCAAGATCAAGTGGATCCTCGACAACGTCGACGGTGCCCGCGCGAAGGCCGAGGCCGGCGACCTCCTGTTCGGCAACACGGACTCCTGGGTCACCTGGAACCTCACGGGCGGCACCGACGGCGGCGTGCACATCACCGACGTCACCAACGCCTCCCGCACCCTGTTCATGGACCTCGAGACCCTGTCCTGGGACGAGTCGATCCTCGCCGACTTCGGAGTCCCGCTCTCGATGATGCCCGCGATCAAGTCCTCCTCGGAGGTCTACGGCACCGTCCACACCTCGCAGCTCCTCCGCGAGGTGCCCGTCGCCGGCATCCTCGGTGACCAGCAGGCAGCGACGTTCGGCCAGGCGGCGTTCGAGAAGGGCGGCGCGAAGAACACCTACGGCACCGGCAACTTCATGATCGTCAACACCGGCGAGGAGATCGTCCACTCGAAGAACGGCCTGCTCACGACCGTCTGCTACAAGCTCGGGGACGCGAAGCCGGTCTACGCGCTCGAAGGGTCGATCGCCGTCACCGGTTCGCTGATCCAGTGGCTCCGCGACAATCTCGGCATCATCAGGAGCGCCCCCGAGGTGGAGCAGCTCGCGACGACGGTCGAGGACAACGGGGGCGTCTACATCGTCCCTGCGTTCTCCGGCCTCTTCGCACCGTACTGGCGTTCCGACGCCCGCGGCGCGATCGTCGGCCTGACCCGCTTCGTGAACAAGGGCCACATCGCCCGTGCCGCACTGGAGGCGACGGCCTTCCAGACCCGCGAGGTGCTGGACGCGGCCAACGCCGACTCCGGGGTGAACATGGAGGACCTCAGGGTCGACGGCGGCATGGTCGCCAACGACGCCCTGATGCAGTTCCAGGCCGATATCCTCGGCATCCCTGTCATCCGCCCGAAGGTCACGGAGACCACGGCCCTCGGCGCCGCCTACGCCGCGGGGCTCGCCGTCGGCTTCTGGAAGGACACCGACGAGCTCGCCACCAACTGGGCCGAGGACAAGCGCTGGGACCCGGCGATGGACGACGCCGAGCGTGACCGTCAGCTCCGCATGTGGAAGAAGGCCGTCACGAAGACCTTCGACTGGATCGACGAGGACGTGCGCTAGCACGGGTGCATCGAGGGCATCCCCGGTCCGTCGGTCCGACGGGCGGGGGTGCCCTTCCCGCGCGGCGCCCCGGCCGGGCGCCGTTCGGCGTGCACTGCTAAAGTGAAGGCATGCTGCGCATCATGCTCCTTACGTAGCCGTACGGTCTCCGCCGTGCGGCCAGCCCCTCCCGTCTGCGAGGGGCTTTTGTGTGTCCGGCGCAGGACCGCCCCCGTCGTCGCGCCGCCGGGTCGCAGCACGAGCCAGGCAGTGACGCATCACCGCAGAACCACGTTCCACCGACAGGACAGGCCAACATACAGTGAGCAGCAACCCCGAGGTCGCTCAGCCGGACGACAACACCTACGATTTCCCGGCCATCGAGGCGAAGTGGCCGGCGGTCTGGGACAGGCTCCGGGCGTTCGCCCCGGTCGACGACGGCTCGCGCGAGCGGCGCTACGTGCTGGACATGTTCCCCTACCCGTCGGGCGACCTGCACATGGGCCACGCCGAGGCGTTCGCCATGGGCGACGTCGCCGCGCGCTTCTACCGGCAGAAGGGGTTCGACGTCCTGCACCCGATCGGCTGGGACTCGTTCGGGCTCCCGGCCGAGAACGCGGCGATCAAGCGCAATGCGCATCCGGCCGAGTGGACGTACGCGAACATCGAGACCCAGGCGAACTCGTTCCGACGCTATGCGATCAGCGCGGACTGGGACCGCCGGCTGCACACCTCGGACCCGGAGTACTACCGGTGGACGCAGTGGCTGTTCGTGCGGTTCTTCCAGAAGGGACTGGCGTACCGCCGGGACTCGCCGGTGAACTGGTGCCCGAAGGACCAGACGGTGCTGGCGAACGAGCAGGTCATCAACGGTGCGTGCGACCGGTGCGGGACCATGGTCACCAAGAAGAGCCTCAACCAGTGGTACTTCAAGATCACGGACTACGCGGACCGCCTGCTCGACGACATGGAGCAGCTCAAGGGCCACTGGCCGGAGCGTGTGCTCGCCATGCAGCGCAACTGGATCGGCCGGTCCGAGGGGGCCCACGTCCGCTTCCGGATCGGGGCCGACGGCGACCTGCCGGACACCGATGTCACCGTCTTCACGACGCGTCCCGACACCCTGTACGGGGCGACCTTCTTCGTCGTCGCCGCGGATGCCCCCCTGGCGCTCGACCTGGTCACCCCGGAGCACCGGGCCGCCCTGGACGCGTACCGCGAGCAGGTCAAGGGACTCTCGGAGATCGAACGGCAGGCCACCGAGCGGGAGAAGACCGGCGTCTTCACCGGCCGCTACGCCGTCAACCCCCTCAACGGCGAGAAGCTGCCCGTGTGGGCCGCGGACTACGTGCTGGCCGACTACGGCACTGGCGCGATCATGGCCGTCCCCGCCCACGATCAGCGTGACCTCGACTTCGCGCGGGCCTTCGACCTGCCGGTCCGCACCGTCGTCGACACCGGCGCGGAGGACGCCGCCGCCACCGGGATCGCGACGACGGGCGAAGGAACCCTCGTCAACTCGGGGGAGCTGACCGGCCTGGACAAGGCGACCGCCATCCGCCGCGCCGTCGAGCTGATCGAGGCACAGGGCACCGGCGAGCACACCATCAACTACCGGCTGCGCGACTGGCTGCTGTCGCGGCAGCGCTTCTGGGGGACGCCGATCCCGATCATCCACTGCCCGTCCTGCGGGGAGGTCCCGGTCCCCGACGACCAGCTGCCCGTCACCCTCCCCGAGGGACTCCGCGGGGAATCCCTGGCCCCGAAGGGGACCTCGCCGCTGGCCGCCGTCGAGGAGTGGGTCGACGTGGCCTGCCCGTCCTGCGGGGGTTCCGCGCGGCGGGACACCGACACCATGGACACGTTCGTGGACTCGTCCTGGTACTACCTGCGCTTCATCGACCCGCACCTGGACACCGCGCCCTTCGACACCGAGGCCGTCAACCGCTGGCTGCCGGTGGGCCAGTACGTGGGCGGCGTCGAGCACGCCATCCTCCACCTGCTCTACAGCCGGTTCTTCACCAAGGTCCTGTTCGACCTCGGCATGGTCTCCTTCACCGAACCCTTCAGCGCCCTGCTCAACCAGGGCCAGGTGCTCAACGGCGGCAAGGCCATGAGCAAGTCCCTCGGCAACGGGGTGGACCTCGGCGAGCAGCTCGACCGCTTCGGCGTCGACGCCGTCCGCCTGACCATGGTGTTCGCCTCCCCGCCGGAGGACGACGTCGACTGGGCGGACGTCTCGCCGTCGGGCTCCGCGAAGTTCCTGGCCCGCGCCTGGCGGCTGGGCGGCGACGTGACGAGCGCCGTCGGCGCCGACCCGGCGGCGGGTGACCGGGCACTGCGCTCCGTGACCCACCGGACGGTCGCGGACGCCTCCGAGCTCATGGAGGCCAACAAGTTCAACGTCGTCATCGCGAAGCTGATGGAACTGGTCAACGCGACGAGGAAGGCCATCGACTCCGGGGTGGGTGGCGGGGATCCGGCCGTCCGCGAGGCGACGGAGGCCGTCGCCGTCATCCTCGGCCTGTTCGCGCCCTACACGGCCGAGGATCTGTGGGAGCGGCTCGGCCACGAGGCGACCGTGGCGACGGCGGGCTGGCCCGTGGTCGATCCCGGTTTGCTGACGCAGGACAGCGTGGTCGCCGTCGTGCAGGTGCAGGGCAAGGTGCGCGACCGCCTGACGGTCTCGCCGGACATCGACGAGGACGCCCTGCGCGCGCTCGCGCTGGCCAGTGAGCAGGTGCAGCGCGTCCTGGACGGTCGCGACGTGCGGACGGTCATCGTGCGCGCGCCCAAGCTGGTCAACATCGTCCCGGCCTGATGGGACCCCGATGAGCCGGGCATCGACGGGCGGCGGATCGGTGGGGGACGCGCTGTGCGCATAGCCGTCGTCACCGATTCCGCCGCGGGCTTCCCGCCCGGCTGGCGCCTGCCCGGGGCGCCCGCCGAGGGGATCGAGGTGGTCCCCATGCCGGTGCTCGTGGGCGACGAGATCCTCACCGGCGAGTACGACGACGTCACGGCCCCGCTGATGATGGCCCTCGCGGCCGGCGAGGACGTGCGCACCTCGCGTCCGTCGCCCGGCCAGTTCGACCGGTTGTACGGCCGGCTCGACGACGAAGGCTACGACGGCATCGTGTCCGTGCACCTCTCGGGGCTGCTGTCCGGAACGGCGGACGCGGCGCGTCTCGCGGCGTCCCGGGCGGCGCTGCCCGTCGAGGTCATCGACACGCGGACGGCCGCCATGGCGCAGGGCCGGGCGGCCCTCGCCGCCCTGGCGGCGGCACGCCGCGGCGGTGACCTGCAGGCCTCGGCCGCCGCCGCGGCGATGGCTGCCCGCGGGTCGGCGCTCTACTTCTACGTCCCGAGCCTCGAGCAGCTGCGGCGCGGGGGACGGGTCACCGGCGCGGCCGGATGGCTCGGGACGCTGCTCTCCGTCCGGGTGATCCTCCATGTGCAGGGCGGTCGCCTGGTGCCGCTGGAGCGGATGCGCACAGCCGCCCGGGGGATCCAGCGGCTGCAGGAACTGGCCGAGGCCGACGTCGCGCGACGGGGTGGGGGAGCCCTGCTGACCGTGCATCACTTCGGCAACGAGGAGGAGGGTGAAGCCCTCGTCGGGCGGCTCGAGCTGTCCCTCGGGGCCGGCCGGGTCTCGCTGGCACCCTGCCCCGCGGTCCTCGCCGCCCACGCCGGTCTCGGCGTCGTGGCCGTCACGGTCAGTGCGGAGCAGCCCGGGCTCGACTGACACACACGGGGACCTGCCGAGATGTCCACATAGCGGCATCGGCCCTCGGGGACGTACCTCCCCGTTCCTAGGGTGGCTGCATGGGAAAGCACCGATGGCCGACAGCGGGGGACGCCGGGGCGCGGTCGCCCCGCCCGCTTCCGCTCGGCGAGCCCGATGGCGGCACCGAAGGTCATGGTCCCGCCGATGCCGACGAGGGGGTGCCCCGCCATCCCGGGGGTGTCCAGTGGCGTGTCGCGCGCTCGGCCGCGCTCGTGTTCCTCGGCGTCGCGCTGGCCGTCGGAGCGGCCCTCTTCCTCGTCCGCAGCTCCGAACCCTCCGCTGCCGCCGTCTCGGTACAGCTCGATGCCGGGCCCACCGATTCGCGTGAGGGGAGCGCCGGTCCTGCGGACAGCGGACCCGGCCCTGGGGGCAGCCCCGGCCCTGCCGAGGGGGCGTCCGCTCCAGCGGGCGGGAGCGCTCCGCCGGACGGTCGGGTCGAGCCTTCGTCGCCGTCCGGTGCCGATGCAGGGGAGGGGCCGGTGATCGTGTACGTCACCGGGGCGGTGGCGTCCCCCGGGGTCATCACGGTTCCCGCCGGCACCCGCCTCGTCGAGGTCATCGAGCGTGCGGGGGGCGCCCTCCCGGAGGCAGATCTCGAAGGGATCAACCTCGCCGGGATTCCGGCCGATGGCCAGCACATCCATCTGCTGGCGGTGGGCGAGGAGCCCCGCCCCGTCGTGGGGGAGCCTCCGGCGCCCGCGTCCCCGCGGGGCGGGTCCGGGGACCCACCGGATCCGACGGCGGGCGGTGCCGGTGCGCTGCCGGGGAGCATCGACATCAACACCGCCACACTGGCCGAGATCGAGACGCTCCCCGGGGTGGGACCCGTCCTCGGCCAGCGGATCATCGACTGGCGGGACGAGCACGGCCCCTTCGTCCAGGCTGCCGACGTCGACGCCGTCCCCGGCATCGGTCCCGCGCTGCTCGAGGGGATCCTGCCCCTCGTCGCCGTCCGGTGAGCCGGGCGACCGGACACCGTGCCGCCCTCGGCGGCGGGTCGGGGCGAGACCTGCCTCCCGGCGCCACATCGGACGGCGCCACATCGGACGGCGCCACATCGGACGGCGCCACATCGGACGGCGCCACATCGGACGGCACCACATCGGACGGCACCGAGTCGGACGGCGCCACATCGGACGGCACCGAGTCGGACGGCGCCGAGTCGGGTGGTGCGGTGTCGGACGGGCGGCGCCTTCCGCGCTGGAGAGGCGATCTGAGGCTCCTGCCCTCCGCCGCAGCGGCGTGGATCGCGGCCGCGACCGCCATCCACGGCGGAGCGCCCGGCGCGACGGCAGGAGGCCTCCTCGCCGGTGCGGCCGGCCTCGTTCTCGGGTGTGTGCTCCTCCTGGTCCCTCGGGGGCGGGCTCCCACGTGGGCGGTGGTATCCGCGCAGGCCCTCCCCCCGGCCGCTGCTCTGGCGCTCGTCCTGCTGGCTGCGGGCGGCAGCCTCGCCCGCGCCGAATCCGGGCCGGTCGACCGGGCAGTGCAGGCCGGCGTGCCGTTCACGGCGGTCCTGCGGATCTCGGGCGAGCCGAAGCTCCTGCCGCAGGGTGCCTTCGGCGGCGGGGATCGCTATCTGGTGGATGCCGACGTGATCGGGGGCGTCCTGCAGGGGAGACGATTCGCCTCCAGGACACCGGTCGCGGTCCTCGCGCCGGAGCAGTGGGGCGGGATGGGGACCGGAGACACGGTGCGAGTACTGGGAACCGCGAAGCCCTCCGATCGTGTCGGCAGGGCGGTTGCGGTCTTCCTGCCCGCCAGCCCACCGACCATCGACGAGGCGGGCGGGTGGCTGGGCTATACCGATCGTCTGAGGACGCAGTTCCGGGAGCTCTCCCTGCACGACGACCGCGACGGAGGGCTGCTGCCGGGCATGGCGCTCGGTGACAGGACCGGTCTGGACCCCGTCCTGGGGGACGCCATGAGGACCACCGGGTTGACGCACCTGACGGCCGTGAGTGGGGCGAACTGCTCCTACGTCGTGGCCTTCGCCTTCCTGGCCCTGCGTCTCGTCCGCGCCCCGCGTCCGGCGGCGGCCGTGGGAGCGGTGGTCGCCCTCGCGGGGTTCGTGATGCTGGTCCGGCCCGAACCGAGTGTCCTCCGCGCCGCCGTGATGGGCTCGATCGGTGTCGTGGCCGTCCTGTCCGGGCGCGGGAGGGTGTCGTTGACCCTCCTGATGCTGTCCGTGATCGTCCTGCTCGCCGCGGATCCCTGGCTCTCCGTGTCCTACGCCTTCGTGCTGTCGGTCGCCGCGACCCTGGGACTCGTCCTCGCCGGACCACGGGTGTCGGCGACCCTCGAGCGGGCGATGCCGCGACTCGCCGCGCAACTGCTGGCGATCCCGTTGACCGCACAGCTGTTCTGCACACCCGTCCTCGTGCTGATCCAGCCCTCGCTCCCGCTGTATTCGTTGCCCGCGAACGTCCTCGCCTCCCCGGCCGTCCCCGCGATCACCCTGCTGGGCATGCTCGCCGTCCTGGCGCTCGTCGTCGCGCCGGTCCTGGCACCCCCGCTGATCGCCTCCGCCCAGTGGGGTACGCGGTGGGTCGCCGGCGTGGCGGAGGTGCTGTCCCACGGCCCGGGGGCAGCGGTGCCGTGGCTCCCGGGGGTACCCGGAGCGGTCGCCGCGGCGGCCGTATCGCTGACGGTCCTGCTGATCCTCGCCCGGCGGGAACCTCCGGGCGCCACCCGGGGAAGTACCGGTCCCCGCCGACACCGGTCGCCTCTGGGCCGGTCGATCCCGCACCGCACCCCGTCCCCGGGGCTCGAGCCGGCCGTTGTTCCCGCGGGGGCCCGCCGCCGGCGTACGACGGCGGTGGTCCTCGCGGTCCTGGTCCTGTGCGTGGCCGCCGCCGCGATCGTCCGGGTGAGGGCGGGACCCGCCGCCGGGGAATGGGATCTGGCGATGTGCGACGTCGGCCAGGGCGACGGCATGGTCCTGGAGACGACGCCCGGCCACGCACTGGTCGTCGACGCCGGGCCGGACCCGGACGCCATGGACCGCTGCCTGGACGCCCTGCACGTGGAGGTCATCGATGCCCTGGTCATCACGCACCTGCACGACGATCATTACGGCGGCGTCGAGGGCGTCCTCCGCGGACGGGCCCTGGCGGCCCTCTACTACTCCAGCGGCGAAGCCGGCCTTCCTTCGGAACTGACCGAGGCCGCGGCGGCGGGCGGCGTCGAACCCGAGCGGCTCGACACCACGACCAGCCTCGACCTCGCCCCGCTCAGGGTCCGCGTCCTCTGGCCCACGGCGGCAGCGGACCTGACGGAGGAGAACAACGCGAGCGCGGTCCTGGACGTCGAGGTCCCGTCGCCCTCCCGCCCCGTCAGGATCCTGTTGACCGGCGACCTCGAGGAGGACGCCGCGGCGGCGCTGCTCGGCGTCGACCCCGGCCTGGCGGACAGGGGCGTCGACATCCTCAAGATCGCGCACCACGGGGCGAGGAACGGGGGCACGGCGGTGATCGACGCGGTCGGCCCGCGCCTGGCGCTCATCTCCGCGGGGAAGGACAACGAGTACGGCCACCCACATCCGGGCATCCTCGACGCGCTCGGCCGGGCAGGGATCACGGTCGCCCGGACGGACGAGCTGGGCTCCTTCACGGTGCACGTCGTCGGCGCGACCGTCGAGGTCCGACCGCTCCGTTGACGCGTCCGGGACCCGGAGGGCGGCGACTTTGAGGCGCGTCGACGCCGTGCAACAGTAGGAGGTGTTTCGAAGGAAGGAACCTCGCCACGTGGCAACGAGATCACCGGCCGGCCGGACTGGCGCCGCCCATCAGCAGACAGCCTCCTGGCGTGACGTGCAACCGGCGGGAGTCGTCCTGCTCGCGGGCCCGGAGGACTACCTCGCGTCGAGGGCGGCGGAGTCCATCCGCCGGCAGGTCCGGACGGCCCAGCCCGAAGCCGAGCTGGTCCGGTTTGACGCCGGATCCTACGAGGCCGGCCACCTGGCCATGCAGGCCAGCCCGTCACTCTTCGGGGACTGGAAGATCATCGAGGTGGCGGGGCTGGCGCAGATGAGCGACGCCTTCCTGCTCGACGCGCTGTCCTACCTCGCCGACCCGGCACCCGACGTCGTGCTGGTGCTGCGCCATTCCGGCGGCAACCGCGGCAAGAAGCTCCTGGACGCGATCAAGGCCGCCCGGGCCACCGTCGTCGACTGCCAGCCGCTGAAGAAGGATGGCGAGAAGGCCGAGTTCGTCACCACGGAGTTCCGCCTCGCACGCCGACGCATCGACCCCGATGCCGTCCGGGCGCTCGTGGCGGCCGTCGGATCCCAGCTGCCGGAGCTCGCGGCCGCCTGCCAGCAGCTCATGGCCGACATGACCGGCGACGTCACCGTCGAGACGGTGGAGAAGTACTACGGGGGTCGCGTCGAGGCGACGGGTTTCAAGGTGGCCGACGCGGCGCTGGCGGGACGCACGGCGCAGGCGCTGTCGATGCTGCGCCACGCCCTCGCGACGGGCGCCGACCCCGTCCCCATCGTCGCCGCCCTCGCGATGAAGGTCCGGGCCGTCGCGAAGGTCCACGGGGTCCGGGGCTCCTCCATGCAGCTCGCCAAGGACCTGGGGATGGCGCCGTGGCAGGTGGACCAGGCGCGGAAGGAAGCGCAGCGTTTCAGCGCCGACGCCCTTGTCCGGTGTGTCCGGGCCCTCGCGGAGGCCGACGCCCAGGTGAAGGGCGAGTCGCGGGACCCCGTCTATGCGGTCGAACGCGCCGTCACCGTCATCGCGCTCGGGGACGGCTGACCGGGTGTCCCGCGGGGCGGCGGCGCCGACGGCTCCGGAGGAACGACGAAGGGCCGGCCCCGTCAGGAGCCGGCCCTTCGTCGAAGGTTCCGCAGCTTAGAGCGCGTTGACCTTCTTGGAGATCGCGGACTTGCGGTTCGCTGCGTTGTTCTTGTGCAGCACACCCTTGGTGACGGCCTTGTCGAGCTTGCGGCTGGCTGCCTGCAGCGCCGTAGCGGCAGCGTCCTTGTCCGCACCCTCGACGGCCGTGTTCACGGCGCGGATGGCGGTCTTGAGCTCGGACTTGACCGAGTTGTTACGCTGCCTCGCCTTTTCGTTGGTGAGGATGCGCTTCTTCTGGGACTTGATATTTGCCACGTATGAGAACTTTCTTTGTATTGCGGACTGGTCGTGAGGGTATTTCGGCCAACCGAAGACTGAGCGGCGTGGGGATACCGTGTGGCGATCGGCCAAAGTGCCCGAAGACCTGCGCGGACACACAGCTATACAGATTAGCAGAAACCCGCACGCAACCCGAGCGGTCCGGCGTCGGCCGCTGGTTCCGGCGGCTGCGCCGGGCGCGTCCGAGCACCTGCAGGTCAGTCGAGCAGGTGCTCGGGGACCCTCGCGACCACCTGTTCGTACTGCCGGCGAGGGAGGACGGCGCCCTCCCTCCTGACGTCCCCGGGCAGGATGCGGAGCAGGCGGTCCACCCTCACCTCGCTCGGGCGCCCCTGCCGGTCCCATGCCCCCGTTCCGATGTCGACGTAGCGGTCATCGTGATCGCCGGCGTTGTTGCGGTCCCGGCTGGCAGCATCAGCCCGAGCAGGGTTCCGCCCTCCCGCCCTACCAGCAGCACCGGCCGGTCCTTCCCCTGCGACGGGTCGTCCTCGTACGGCACCCATGTCCAGACGATCTCCCCGGGGTCGGGCTTGCCGTCCGCGGTGGGGGAGTACGCACCCAGGGCCGTCCGCCGATCGCTCCGGGGTGGCCGGGACAGGGACATCCCCGGACGTCGGGCCGGCCGCCGCCGCACAGGGGCGTCCTCCCGCTCGACGGGCGTGGTGCTGCCGGCGGCGCGGACGACGCGGTTCGCGAGGACCAGGAGGGAACGCAGGGTGATCGCCATGGTCGAATCCTAGCGAGCACGGCGTCGGCGTCGGCGACCGGCGGTCCGAGCGGCTGAGACACGGCAGAGACACGGCAGCCGGTGCAGGCGATTGCCGCAGCCGTGCGGCGTCATGGGACACTAGGGGAGGCCTCCGTGGACCGGCGGGCCCGGACCCGAGGCCCACCCGCCCGGCCGTCGGACGCCGGACCCGGTTTGGTGAGAGACCCTGCAAGAGACCCTGTTCCGCAAGAGTGAGGAAGCTACGTGTCACCCATGGCCCGCACCGCTCCGGTGCCTGCCGCCACCGATCCGGCGATCATCAGGAATTTCTGCATCATCGCCCACATCGATCACGGGAAGTCCACGCTGGCGGACCGCATGCTGCAGCTCACGGGAGCCGTCGAGCAGCGGGACATGAAGGCGCAGTACCTCGACCGGATGGATATCGAGCGCGAGCGCGGCATCACCATCAAGTCCCAGGCGGTGCGCCTGCCCTGGGAGGTCGACGGCACCGCCTACGCCCTCAACATGATCGACACACCCGGCCACGTGGACTTCACCTATGAGGTGTCACGGTCCCTCGCGGCCTGCGAGGGCGCGGTCCTGCTCGTCGACGCGGCGCAGGGCATCGAGGCCCAGACCCTCGCGAACCTGTACCTCGCGATGGAGAACAACCTCACGATCATCCCGGTGCTGAACAAGATCGACCTGCCGGCCGCCCAGCCCGAGAAGTACGCGGCGGAACTGGCGAGCCTGATCGGCGGCGAGCCGGAGGACGTGCTGAGGGTGTCCGGCAAGACCGGCATGGGCGTCGAGGTCCTCATGGACAAGATCGTCCGCGACCTCCCGTCACCGACCGGTGATCCGGACGCCCCGGCCCGAGCGATGATCTTCGATTCCGTGTACGACACCTACCGCGGCGTGGTCACCTACGTGAGGGTCGTCGACGGCAAGCTCAGCCCGCGCGAGCGCATCCAGATGATGTCCACACGGGCCAGCCACGAGCTGCTCGAGATCGGCGTCAGCTCCCCCGAGCCCAAGCCCAGCAAGGGTCTGGGCGTCGGCGAGGTGGGCTACCTGATCACGGGGGTCAAGGACGTCCGCCAGTCGAAGGTCGGCGACACCGTCACCAACCTGGCCAAGCCGGCCGCCCAGTCGCTGGGCGGGTACCAGGATCCGAAGCCCATGGTCTTCTCGGGTCTGTATCCGCTGGACGGCACCGACTATCCCGTGCTGCGCGATGCCCTCGCGAAGTTCACCCTGAACGATGCCGCCCTGGTCTACGAGCCCGAGACCTCGGCCGCGCTGGGCTTCGGGTTCCGCGTCGGCTTCCTCGGGCTGCTGCACCTCGAGATCACCCGCGAGCGCCTCGAGCGCGAGTACAACCTCGACCTCATCTCCACCGCACCGAACGTGGAGTACGAGGTCACCCTCGAGGACAAGCGCGTGCTGAAGGTGACCAACCCCAGCGAGTACCCCGTGGGCAAGATCGCCGAGGTGCGCGAGCCCATGGTGTCGGCGACCATCCTCGCACCGTCCGAGTTCGTCGGCGCCATCATGGAGCTCTGCCAGCAGCGCCGCGGTGTCCTCGGCGGCATGGACTACCTGTCCGAGGAGCGCGTCGAGATCCGGTACCGGCTGCCGCTCGCGGAGATCGTCTTCGACTTCTTCGATCTGCTGAAGTCCAAGACCCGCGGCTACGGGTCCCTCGACTGGAAGGCCGACGGCGACCAGGTGTCCGACCTCGTCAAGGTGGACATCCTCCTGCAGGGCGAGCAGGTGGACGCCTTCAGTGCCATCACCCACCGCGACAAGGCCTATGCGTACGGCGTCATGATGACGGGCAAGCTCCGCGAGCTGATCCCGCGCCAGCAGTTCGAGGTCCCCATCCAGGCCGCGATCGGGGCCCGCATCATCGCCCGGGAGAGCATCCGCGCGATCCGCAAGGACGTCCTCGCCAAGTGCTACGGCGGCGACATCACCCGCAAGCGCAAGCTGCTCGAGAAGCAGAAGGAAGGCAAGAAGCGCATGAAGATGGTGGGGCGCGTGGAAGTTCCCCAGGAAGCCTTCATCGCGGCCCTGTCCTCCGACGAGTCGAAGGACAAAGCCAAGAAGTGATGCGCCACTGTTCCGGGTGGACGGGACGTCATGCCTAGCGTCCTGCCGCTCGGCCTGCCGGCACCGGAGGACGGCGTCCTGCCGTCCTCCGCAGCGCGGGGAGCCGTCGACCGCGCCTTCTGCCTCTATGTCCACATCCCGTTCTGCGCCGTCCGGTGCGGCTACTGCGACTTCAACACCTACACGGCCACGGAGCTCGGCGGCGGCGCATCGCAGGACGCGTACGCCGGCTCCGTCCTCACGGAACTCGCCCTCGGCGCCCGGGCGCTCGAAGCCTCGGGTGTGCCGCCACGGCCACTGGCGACGGTCTTCTTCGGGGGCGGGACGCCCACGCTGCTCCCCGCGGAGGACCTCGCGGCGATCCTCCGGGCGGCCCGTGACCGGTGGGGACTGGCGCCCGACGCCGAGGTGACCACCGAGGCGAACCCGGACTCCGTCACGCCGGAATCGCTGGGGGTCCTTCGGGAGGCCGGCTTCACCCGGATCTCCTACGGCATGCAGTCCGCCGTGCCGCACGTCCTGGCGGTCCTCGACCGGACCCACTCCCCGGAGCGCGTCCCGCAGGCCGTGCAGTGGGCCCGGGAGGCCGGGCTGAAGGTCAGCCTCGACCTGATCTACGGCACCCCGGGGGAGTCCCTGGAGGACTGGCGGACATCCCTGGCCACGGCGCTGTCCTACGGCCCCGACCACATCTCCGCCTACGCCCTCATCATCGAGGACGGGACGAAGCTCGCATCGCGCATCCGCCGCGGGCAGGTGCCGCCGATCGACGACGACGACCACGCCGACAAGTACGCCCTCGCGGACGAGATGCTCACCGAGGGCGGGCTGCAGTGGTACGAGGTGAGCAACTGGGCGCGCACCCCCGCCGACGCCTGCCGGCACAACCTGGCCTACTGGCGCGGCAGTGACTGGTGGGGAGCGGGCCCGGGAGCCCACTCGCACGTCGGCGGCACCCGCTGGTGGAACGTGAAGCACCCACGCCCCTACGCGGACGCCCTGGCGGCGGGCCGTTCCCCGGCGGCCGGACGCGAGGTCCTGTCGGACGAGGACCGCTACGTCGAGGACGTGATGCTGCGGGTGCGCCTGCGGGAGGGGCTTGCCGCCGACACCCTCACGTCGTCGGGCCGTCGGGCCGTCGCGGGCCTGATCGCGGACGGGCTCGTCGAGCCGGCGGCGGCCTTCGCGGGTCGCGTGGTCCTGACGTTCAGGGGTCGGCTGCTCGCGGATGCCGTCGTGCGCCGGCTGCTGCCCGACTGAGCCGGTGGCCGCCCACCGACCCATCCGGAACGGGTCGGTGGTTCAGCGGATGAGGCGCAGGTTCAGGGGGTAGCGGTAGGGCCGGCCTCGGTTCACCTGGATGCCGGCGTTCACCGAGAAGATGGTGATCGTCAGCCAGATGAGGGCGTTGGCGACGGCGAACACCCCGCCGACGACCGGCACCAGGGAGAGCAGCCAGGTAACCAGCGCGAGGATCGTGGGAGGGAGCGTGAAGTTCAGCGCCTCCTTCGACTCCTGGGCCGTGAACGGGCCGCGATCCTTGAAGATGAGGAAGATCAGCAGGGAGGGGATGAATCCGAGGATCCCTCCGAAGTGGGCCAGGGTCGCGAACTGGCGATCCTCCGACGCCGTCAGGGGAAGGGCGTTCGCCGGAGTGCCTTCGAATGCGGGCTGCGACTCGCTCCGTCCGTGGTGCTGGCGGTCGGCGGTATTGGACAACGTGGATTCCTTTGCTGGCTGTCGAAGAACTTCCCCCGGAGTGTGATCCAAGGATACGTGGTGGCCGGGACCGCCCGGCTCAGGAACCGCCCGGAGCCGCGGTGAGGAAGTCGATCACTTCCTCGACCCGGCCCAGCAGGGAAGGCTCCAGATCCGCGTAGGTGCTGACCCGGCCGAGGATGCGTTTCCATCCGTTGGCCACGGCGGCCTGGTCGTGGTGGGGCCAGCCGAGACCGGCCAGGATGCCCGTCTTCCAGTCCTGGCCGCGGGGGACCACGGGCCAGGCCGCCAGGCCCAGCGCCGTCGGCTTCACGGCCTGCCAGACGTCCACGTACGGGTGGCCGACGATCAGCACGTTGCCGCGGGCCCCGGGAGCGGTCATCGCCTGCTGCGCGATCCGGGATTCCTTGGTGCCCGGGAGCAGGTGGTCGACGAGGATGCCGAGCCTGCGCTGCGGACCGGGGCCGAAGGCGCGGATGGCGCCTTCCAGGTCGTCCACGCCGTGCAGCGGCTCGACGACGATCCCCTCCAGGCGCAGGTCGTCGCCCCACACCTTCTCGACGAGCTCGGCATCGTGCTGGCCCTCCACCCAGATCCTGCTCGCGCGGGCGGTCCTGGCCCTCGCGTTCTCCACCCGCACGGAGCCGGAGGCGGTGCGGTTGGCGGTGCGGGCGGCGGTGCGGGCGGCGCCCGGGACGGGAGCGACGACGTGGACCGGGCGTCCGTCGAGGAGGAAGCCGTGGCCGAGCCGGAACGTGCGCGTCTTGCCGCGCCGGTCCTCGAGCACCATCACGTGGAGACCGCCGGACTTCTCGACGCGGACCACCGCGCCCACGAATCCGCTCTGGACGTCCTCGAGAACCATGTCCTTCTCCACAGGGACATCGGCGAGTTCCACCCGCTTCGGGGCCGCTAGGTCGCGGGCTCCCCAGCTGTAGTCCATCCCGGGTGTGTCCTTCCCACGGGGGCTCCGACGGTCTGCCGCAGCCCGGGATCCCAATGCTAACAATCGAAGCGGACGTACTAGACTTGGCACTTGGGCGTGTCGAGTGCTAACCGTGGGGGTACCCGCCTGCCACGCGAGCCCAGGGGAGGAACGGAGCCGGAGGTGACACAGGAATGAGTGAACCGCGACGCCTGGAGGTGCTCCGGGCCATCGTCGAGGACTACGTCCACTCCCGGGAGCCCGTCGGGTCCAAGGCCCTGGTGGACCGCCACCGGCTCGGCGTCTCCTCGGCCACCATCCGCAACGACATGGCCGTCCTCGAGGAGGAGGGCCTGATCACCGCGCCGCACACCAGCTCGGGACGCATCCCCACCGACAAGGGCTACCGCCTGTTCGTGGACCGCATCTCCGAGGTCAAGCCGTTGTCCGCGCCGGAGAAGAAGGCCATCCAAACCCTCCTCGAGGGTGCGGAGGACCTCGACGACGTCATGGACCGCACGGTGAGGCTGCTCGCGCAGATCACCCACCAGGTGGCCGTCGTCCAGTTCCCCCGCGTCGGCGGGGCGTCCGTGCGGCACATCGAATGCGTGCTGTTGGCCCCGCAGCAGATCCTCGTCGTCCTGATCGCGACGAACGGCACCGTGCAGCAGCGCATCGTACGGACCCACGCGGACATCGAGGAGTCCGAGCTCGCCGAGCTCAAGCAGCGCATCCTGTCCGCCGTGTCGGGCGTGAAGCTCGCGGCGCTCCCGGGTGAGCTCGGCCTCGCCCTCTCGCAGTTCCCTCCAGGCCTCCGTGCCCACGGGGGTACGATCGTCAGGGCACTCGAACAGCTCGCCGGGCTCGGACGGGACGATCGCATCCTGCTGGCCGGGACGGCCAACCTGGCCCGCTCCACCGGGGACTTCCCGCTGAGCATCGGCCCCGTCCTGGAGGCTCTCGAGGAGCAGGTGGTCATGCTGAGGCTGCTGTCGGAGATGGAATACGACGCGCGCGGCATCTCGGTGCGGATCGGGAGCGAGAACCCCTACGGAGGGTTGTCGGAGGCCTCCGTGGTGGCGACAGGGTACGGACCGGATGCCGGAGCGAAGCTCGGGATCCTCGGCCCCACCCGCATGGACTACCCGACGACGATGGCGGCGGTGCGCGCCGTCGCCCGCTACCTCTCGAGGATCCTCGAGGAATAACACGGGAGCGGGCAGCGGTTCTGGGTAGTCGACGGCCGCCCACGGCCGACCACGGCCTTTCCGCCGGCACAGCCGGCGAGCAGATGACAGAACGTTCAACAGGAAGTGATGTGTACGAGTGAGTAATCACTATGAGGTCCTCGGTGTAGCGCAGGGTGCAACCGGGGAGGAAATCAAGAAGGCGTACCGCAAGCTCGCCCGGAAGCTCCACCCCGACGTGAACCCGGGTCCGGACGCGTCGGAGGAGTTCAAGCGCGTCAGCCACGCCTACGAGGTGCTGTCCGACCCCCAGAAGCGGCGGGTCTACGACACCACCGGCAACGAGAACGGGACGGACAGCGGCTACGGCGCCGGGTACTCGGGCTCGGGCTTCGCCTTCCAGGACATCTTCGAGACCTTCTTCGGCGGCGGTGGCCAGCAGGCCGGCGCCCCCTCGCGGACGCGTCGGGGACAGGACGCGCTCATCAACGTGCGCATCGACCTGAAGGACGCCGTCTTCGGCACCAACAAGAAGATCGAGGTGGACACCGCGGAGACGTGTCCCACCTGCGACGGCAGCTGCTGCCAGCCCGGCACCTCACCCCGCACCTGTGACATCTGCGGCGGGTCGGGCCAGGTCCAGCGGGCCGTCCGCTCGATCCTCGGCCAGGTCATGACGAGCGCCCCCTGCGGCACCTGCCAGGGCTTCGGCACCGTCATCCCCAGCCCCTGCCACGAGTGCAGCGGCGAGGGCCGCGTCCGCGCCCGCCGCACCCTGACCATCAAGGTCCCCGCGGGCGTCAGCACCGGCACGCGCATCCAGCTGGCCGGCCAGGGCGAGGCCGGGACGGCCGGCGGACCGCAGGGCGATCTGTACGTCGAGATCCGGGTCGCCACCGACTCCACCTTCCTGCGCGACGGCGACGACCTGCACGTGACACTGAGCGTCCCCATGACGGCGGCGGCGCTCGGCACCACGGTGCACCTGGACACCTACGACGGCGACCAGGAGCTCGATATCAAGCCCGGCACGCAGCCCGGCGAGATCCTGACCCTGCGGGGACTCGGCGTCACGCACCTGCGGAGCCAGGGCAGGGGTGACCTGCGGGTCCACCTCAACGTCGAGACCCCGCGCAACGTGGACCCGCAGCAGGAGGAGCTCCTGCGCAAGCTGGCCGAGCTGCGCAACGAGGAGTACACCGACGGCCAGCTGGCCAGCAGCGGCTCCGGTGTCTTCGCCCGCCTGCGGGAGCGGCTCGGGAACCGCTGACCATGACGCGTCCCCTGTTCTTCGGACCGGGTGAGGCGGTCCGTGCGGCGACCCCCGGCAGTGTCTTCGTGCTCGGCGGGGACGAGGGGCGGCACGCTGCGACCGTCCGCCGCCTCGGCGCGGGCGAGCACCTCGATGTCTCCGACGGTGCCGGTTTCCGGATCGGCGGCGTCATCACGGCCGTCGGGAGCGGGACCGTCGAGGTCGCCGTGGAGACGGCCGGCCAGGAGCCCGCACCGCGGCACCGGCTGATCCTCGTTCAGGCCCTCGCCAAGGGCGGACGCGACGAGCAGGCCGTGGAGGCGGCGACCGAACTCGGGATCGACGCCGTCGTGCCCTGGCATGCCGAGCGGAGCATCGTGCGCTGGCGCGGCGACAAGGCCGAGAAGGGCCGGCAGAAGTGGGTGTCGCTCGTGTCGGCGGCATCGAAACAGTCGCGGCGCTCGTTCGTGCCCGAGGTCCATGCCGTGATGGACACGTCGCGGCTGGCCGCGTGGGCGGAGACCGTCGACCGCATGATCGTCCTCCACGAGGACGCCGACCTCCCGCTCGCCGACCAGGTGTCCGCGCTGCTCGCGGGCGGGCCGTCGCACGGGACCTCGACGGCCGTCGTCGTCGGACCGGAGGGTGGGATCAGTGAGGCGGAACTGGGGAAGCTGCGCGCCGCCGGAGCCGATGCTGCGCGCCTGGGCCCGCACGTGCTGCGCTCCTCGACGGCCGGCCCTGCGGCCCTGGTGCTGTTGAACCACCTGCTCGGGCGCTGGTAGTCCGCGTCGCGCGAGTCCGTCCGCTAGTCGACGACGACGGTCTTCGAGTCCGCCGACTCCCCGTCGTCCGAGGAAACCGAGACGGTGATCTCGTACCGCCCCGGTGGCAGGGTCACCGGGAACGAGTAGGCACCCGGGGCGCCGTCCTGGGGGGTGATGTCGACGGAACCGTCCCGGAAGAGTTCCGTGCCACCCTCCGCCGATCCGTCGACGCTTCGGTCGATCCGCCAGGCCAGTTCGTCCTCCGAGGCCGGGCCGATCCCGTGGATGGTCAGGCTCCCGGAGTCGACCTGCACACCCTCCTGCGGATCGATGATCCACAGTGGCGCGAGGGTCGCGGTATCCCGGGTCCATTCCCCGCCCAGGTCGATGGACCCGAAGGCACGGTGATCCGCCGCGCCGTCGACCAGCACGACGACCGAGCTCGCCTCGCCGCCCGCGATCAGCCCCGCGTCCGAGGCCGCCGCAGTGGCCGTGTACACGAGCTGCTGCAGTGCCAGCCGCCCCTGCTCCTCGTCGAGGCGCCGCGGGAAGGCGTCGGAGGAGATGTCGAGGGTGATGACGTTCTTCGTCGAGACGGATGAGCTGACGTTCGAAGCCGCCCGCCAGGACGAGTGGTAGTCGGGATCGAGGGGCTGCGCCGAGGTCATCAGCCGGACGGCATCCGCGATCGGATCGCCGGCTGAATCCTCCGGCGCGGCCAGGTACTCGCGGAAGAGCCGCTCGGCGCCGTCGTCGGCGCCGAGCCAGTAGACGGGCACGAGCGGTCGGGCGGTGTCCGACGGGCCCTCGGTGGGGCCCCGCCCCGAGGCCTCATCGGGTGGATCGGTGGCGGCGCGCTCGTCCGTCGTCGTCGCGCGGGGATCGGGAAGGGGAGCCATCTGCGCATTGCTCGACGGCAGCCCCAGATCGGGGAGGAGGAAGGCGCCGGTCCCCAGCAGCACGGCACCGGAGGCCAGGAGGATGCCGCCGAGCCCCAGCCGGTTCTTCCTCAGCGGGTCCTGGTGGTTCATGCTTGCCTCCTTCCGTCGAATGCGCGCGGGACGATCGGTGGTTCCCGGCAACAGGTGGTGTGGTCCCGGGGTGTGCTCCGGCGGCTCCGACCCTGGCGCGGGCGGTGGCGGACTGCTCAGGGTGGACCTGTTTCAGCTTGGCACAGGGCGGCAGCGGTGCCGGGTCGAATATCGACACTGGGGATGACTGAAACCTGATCGATACGAAGCCGTGGCCTATTCGCTATGAATTCCGGGACCGACGGGCGGCCGAGGGACAGCCCGAGAAACGGCTTGCATTCCGGCCCCTCCCGGGGAATGGGGAGCGCACGGGACATGTTGACGGAAGGACCGGGACAGGCGGGGTGGCGTATCATTGGCATCCCTGCCTCATGGGCGGACACGGGACGGAACCACCCGTACGACACCAGTACGACAATTCGGATGAGGGGCGATCGAAGGCCGGACGGCCGAGGTATGAGCGAAACTTCAACAGGCATCAACGCGGCAGGACTCGACACCAGGGTGTTCCTCTTCGACTCGACGGAGCAGATGGTGCAGGCGCTGGGATCCAACGACGAGGCGCTGCGGCTGATCGAGGACTCCTTCCCCGGCGTCGGTCTCCATGCCCGCGGCAACGAGCTGACCATCACCGGTCCCTCGGCCGACGTGCTGCGGACCGAGCGGCTCGTCGCGGAGGTCCGTTCCATGGCGGCCAACAACGCGCCGGTCTCGCCCCAGGTCCTGGAGCAGCTGGTCAGCATGCTGAAGACGCAGAGCGCTGCCCGCCCGGCGGAGGTGCTGTCCGTCAACATCCTCTCCTCGCGCGGCAGGACGATCCGCCCGAAGACCCTCAACCAGAGCACCTACGTCGACGCGATCGACCGCAACACCATCGTGTTCGGCATCGGTCCGGCAGGTACCGGCAAGACCTACCTGGCGATGGCCAAGGCCGTGCAGGCGCTGCAGCACAAGGAAGTGAACCGGATCATCCTGACCCGGCCGGCCGTCGAGGCGGGGGAGCGTCTCGGATTCCTGCCGGGAACCCTCAACGACAAGATCGACCCGTACCTGCGCCCCCTGTACGACGCGCTGCACGACATGATGGACCCCGACTCCATCCCGCGCCTGATGGCGGCCGGCACCATCGAGGTGGCCCCGCTCGCCTACATGCGTGGCCGGACGCTCAATGACGCGTTCATCATCCTGGACGAGGCCCAGAACACCACCCCGGAACAGATGAAGATGTTCCTCACGCGCCTCGGCTTCGGTTCGAAGATGGTGGTGACGGGCGACATCACCCAGGTCGACCTGCCCAGCGGCACGAGCTCGGGCCTGCGCGTCGTCAGCGAGATCCTCCGCGACGTCGACGACGTGTACTTCAGCGAGCTCGACGCCTCCGACGTCGTCCGGCACCGGCTCGTCGGGGACATCGTCAGCGCCTACGGCACCTGGGACGAGACCCAGCGCGCCGCCCAGGCGCACACCGGCCGGCCGGCGGCCGTCCGATGAGCGTCGAGGTCAACAACGAGTCCGGGCACGACGTCGACGAAGCGTCCCTCGTCCGCCTGGCGAACTTCCTGCTCGAATCGCTCTTCGTCCACCCCGAGGCGGAGCTGTCGGTCATCCTCGTGGACGTCGCCGCGATGGAGAAGCTGCACGTCGAGTGGATGGACGAGCCCGGACCCACCGACGTGCTCTCCTTCCCCATGGACGAGTTGCGACCGGGTACGCCGGGCCGGGTGACGCCGGCCGGGCTCCTCGGTGACATCGTCCTGTGCCCGGAGGTCGCGGCGTCGCAGGGCGCCGCTGCAGGGCACAGCACGAATGAGGAGCTGCTGCTGCTGACGACCCACGGGGTCCTCCACCTCCTCGGTTACGACCACGCGGAACCCGAGGAGGAGAAGGAGATGTTCGGTCTGCAGCGCCAGCTCCTGTCCGATTTCCTCGGCGGTAACGCCCCTCAGGAGACGCGCGCTTGACCATCTGGCTACTCGCACTGATGGGGTTGCTCTTCGCGCTCACGGCTGCCCTCGTCACGGCCGCCGAGGCGGCCTTCAGCTACCTGCCGCGCCAGGAGGGCGAGGCCCTCGTGCAGGAGTCCCGGAGGGGGTCGATCAGCCGCATCCTCGACGCGCCCGTCGCCCACATGCACGCCCTCCGGTTCTGGCGGGTGTGGTTCGAGATGGCCGGTGCCGTCGCCGTCGCGATCCTCTTCCACGACCTGCTCGACAGCATCTGGCTGGCGGGACTCCTCGCCACCGCTGTGATGGCCGCCATCGGTTTCGTGATCGTCGGTGTGTCACCCCGTCAGCTGGGGCGCACCCACGCGCCGGCCGTCGTCCGCCTGACGGCCGGGCTCGTGTCCTTCCTGTGCGTGATCCTCGGCCCGATTCCCCGGTGGCTCGTGCGCATCGGCAGCTCGATCACACCGGGCGCAGCCCGCGACGAAGCCGCGTTCTTCACGCAGGAGGAGTTCAGGGAACTCCTCTCCCGTGCGTCCGACGCCGAGATGATCGAGGACAACGAGGCGGAGCTGATCCACTCGGTGTTCGAACTCGGCGACACCAAGGTCCGCTCGGTCATGGTCCCGCGCACCGACATGGTCACCATCGAGTCCGGATCGACGCTGAGCCAGGCCATGTCCCTCTTCCTCCGCTCGGGCTACTCCCGGATCCCCGTCATCGGAGAGAGCTCGGACGACATCCGGGGGCTGCTGTACCTGAAGGACGTCGTGGCGAACCTCCACGGACGGCCCGCGTCGAACCTCTCCCGTCCCGTCGACGCCGACTGCCGACCCGCGCGGTACGTCCCGGAGTCCAAGCCGGTCGGCGATCTGCTGCGCGAACTGCAGCGCGAGTCCACCCACGTGGCCATCGTCATCGACGAATACGGCGGCACAGCCGGTCTGGTCACACTCGAGGACCTCATCGAGGAGATCGTCGGCGAGATCGTGGACGAGTACGACTCCGAGGTGCCGGAGCAGGAACAGCTCGACGGCGGCGAGTACCGGGTGAGCGCCCGCATGGGGATCGACGACCTCGGTGAGCTCTTCGGGATCGACCTGGACGATGAAGAGGTGGACACGGTCGGCGGCCTGCTGGCCAAGACCCTGGGCAGGGTGCCGATCGTCGGATCAGAGGTCACAATTGACGGTATCGGGCTGCGGGCCGAACGCGTGGAGGGGCGCCGCAACAGGGTCTCCCACGTGATCACCTACCGCTTGCCGCCCGAGCACGCAGCGCACGACGAACGAGAGACGATAGAGGCTGACAATGAGCGACGCTAAGCACAGGGCCGGATTCGTCTCGCTCGTCGGACGGCCGAACGCAGGCAAGTCGACCCTCACGAACGCCCTCGTGGGGCAGAAGGTCGCCATCACCTCGGCCAAGCCGCAGACCACCCGCCACACCATCCGGGGGATCGTGAACCGCGAGGACTCGCAGATCGTCCTCGTCGACACCCCCGGACTCCACCGCCCCCGCACGCTGCTGGGCCAGCGGCTCAACGACCTCGTCGCCGACACCCTCTCCGAGGTGGACGCCGTGGGCTTCTGCCTCCCCGCCAACGAGAAGATCGGTCCCGGCGACCGCTTCATCGCCGAGCAGCTGGCCCGGTTGAACCGTAAGCCCCTGATCGCGGTGGTCACCAAGACGGATCTCGTGGACCGGCAGGCCCTCACGGAACAGCTCCTCGCCGTCGCGAAGCTCGGCACCGAGGTGGCGGGTGCCGACGGGTGGGCCGACATCGTTCCCGTCTCCGCCGCCGACGGATTCCAGGTGGCCACCGTCGCCGAGGTCTTCAGCAGGCACATGCCCGAATCCCCCGTCCTGTACCCGGACGGGCAGCTGACGGATGAACCGGAAGCCGTCATGGTGGCCGAACTGGTCCGCGAGGCCGCCCTGGAGGGCGTCCGCGACGAACTCCCGCATTCCCTCGCCGTCGTGGTGGAGGAGATGATCCCGAGGGAGGGGCGCCGGGACGACGATCCGATGCTCGATGTCCACGTCAACCTGTACGTGGAACGTCCGTCGCAGAAGGCCATCATCATCGGCAAGGGTGGGGCACGGCTCCGTGAGGTGGGGACGAACGCGCGCCGGGGCATCGAGGCCCTGCTGGGGACGAGGATCTACCTGGACCTCCACGTCAAGGTGGCCAAGGACTGGCAACGCGACCCCAAGCAGCTCGTCAAGCTAGGGTTCTAGCGGGCACTACTTCCCGGCACCGCTCGTTGGACCGCCGGGACACGCCGCCTGCAGGCCCATCCGGCCGACCGACTTTCTCACCTTCCACCGTGCACCGGTGCGCCGTCCGGCCGCCGTCCCGTACGTCCGACCAAGCACCTGAAGGAGCCCCGGCATGACCCGCCGACCATCCAGCGATGGCGCGCAGAGCGCCGGCGACGCCCCCGCGGCGGTCCCGGGTGATGCGTCCGTCGACACGGCCCCGGCCGGACGGCACCTGGGCCGCGGGAGGCAGCACCGCGGGCTGGCCGTCGGGGCCATGGTGATGGCATCCGTGCTCCTCGCCGCCGTGGTGTTCGTCGCGGTCCAGGTGTTCCGCCTGCAGTCGAACGTCGCCACCTCCCCGCTCAACCTGGGGCAGAACGGGGAATCGGCGCTTCCCGTCGACTCCAGTACTGACCCCGTCCAGATCCTCATCCTCGGCACGGACACGCGGACGGGCAACTCGGGGAAGTTCTTCGGCAGCGAGGACGACTCGGCCGGGGAGGGCAATTCGGACGTCATGATGCTGCTGACGCTCTCCGCCGACCGGGAGGACGTCGCCGTCGTCTCGTTCCCCCGCGATCTGCTGGTGCCCCTGCCCAGCTGCGTGAATCCCGAGACGGGGGAGGCCTCCCCGGCGATGGATCTCGGCCAGCTGAACGGCGCGCTCGGCGAGGGCGGTCCCGGATGCACCGTCGCTGCGATCAACAATCTGACCGGACTCTCGATCGACCACTTCATGATGGCGGATTTCGATGCGGTCAAGGAGCTGTCCTCCACCCTCGGCGGCGTCGAGGTCTGTGTCGAGGAACCCGTGGACGACGAGTACTCCGGTCTGACCCTGCCCGCAGGGACCAGTGAGGTGGAGGGGGACCAGGCCCTGGCCTTCCTGCGGACGCGCCACAGTTTCGGCGATGGGGGCGACACGGGGCGCATCGCGGCGCAGCAGTCCTTCATGGCCTCCATGGCCCGCAAGGTGCGCGCCGAAGGCACCTTGACCAATCTGCCCCGTCTCTATGCGATCGCCGACACCGTCACACGCAACCTCACGGTGGACGAGGGCCTGTCCAGGCCCGTGGAACTGCTGAAGATCGCCGACCGCATGAAGGACGTCGACCTCGGCAACATCGCCTTCGTGACGGTCCCCACCGAGCAGTGGGTCGAGGATCCCAACCGCCTCGTGCTCGACGAGGAGGCGGCCGCGCCGCTCTTCGACGCGCTGCGCGAGGACCGGGGCCTCACCGAGGACGAACCGGAACCCTCGGCCACGCCGACCGCTCCCGCGACGCAGGCACCCACCACGCAGGCCCCCGCCACCCCGGAGGCCCCGGTGGTCGATCCGGGGTCGGTCCCGGTCCTCGTCGTGAACGCCACCTCGGACCCGGAGCGGGCGGCCGAGGTGCAGAAGATCCTCGTCGCGGCCGGCTACACGCAGGCCGCACCCTACCCGTCCGTGCCGGCGGAGTTGTCGCAGGTCTATTTCAGCTCGGGCTACGAGGCGGCCGCGGCGGATCTCGCCGCCCGGTTCGGCGTGCCGCAGAGCCAGGTCACCCTCGACGAGTCGGCGGCCGGGGTCCAACTGCTCGTCGGTGCGGACCTGGCGACGGGCTCCAGGGTCGTCGTGCCGCCGCTCGGCAGCGCGCTGGAGGGACAGACCGCGGACGAGGTCACCTGCCAGTCCTCGTCGGGCCTGTAGGGAAGGCTCCCCGGGACGCAGGCCGGCCCCCGCGTCCGGGGGACACGGGGGCCGGTCGGCTCCCTGCGGTGCGGCCTACCAGATCCGCACGCGGTCCTCGGGCTCCAGCCACAGCCGGTCCTCCGCTCCGAGGCCGAAGGCCGCGTGGAACTCGTCCAGGTTCCGGACCACCTGGTTGCAGCGGAATTCGTTGGGGGAGTGCGGATCCACGGTCAGGCGGCGCTTCGCTTCCTCCGGCCGGATCTTCTGCTGCCAGCACGTGGCCCAGGAGAGGAAGAAGCGCTGGGTCCCGGTCAGTCCGTCGATCTCCGGCGCCTGAGCACCCCCGAGGCTCAGCAGGTACGCGCGGTAGCTGATGCCGAGCCCGCCGAGGTCGCCGATGTTCTCGCCCAGGGTGAGTTCGCCGTTGACGCTCTGTCCCGCGACCTCGGACGGTTCGAGCGCCGCGTACTGGGCGACGAGCCGCCCGGTCAGGGCGTCGAACGCGGTCCTGTCCGCCTCGCTCCACCAGTTGCGCAGGCGCCCGGTGCCGTCGAACTGGGACCCTTTGTCATCGAAGCCGTGGCCGATCTCGTGGCCGATGACCGCACCGATCGCTCCGTAGTTGACGGCGTCGTCGGCCTCGATGTCGAAGAACGGGGGCTGGAGGATGGCCGCCGGGAAGACGATCTCGTTCATGGTGGGCATGTAGTAGGCGTTGACGGTCTGCGGTGTCATAAGCCAGGTGCCGCGGTCGATCGGTCCGCCCAGCTTGTCGAGCTGCCGACGGTGCTCGAACTCGGCGGCGCGGAGCACGTTGCCGTGGAGGTCGGATGCCTGCACCTCGAGCGGGCCGTAGTCGATCCACGTCTCCGGGTAGCCGATCTTCGTGGTGAACTGCGAGAGCTTCTCGAGGGCGCGCTCCCGCGTCTCGTCCGTCATCCACGCCAGGGACGTGATGCTCGCTTCGTAGGCGGCGATGAGGTTGCCGACCAGTTCGAGCATGGCGGCCTTGTGCGTCGCCGGGAAATGCCGTTCGACGTACCGCTGCCCGATCGCCTCGCCGACCGCACCCTCGACCAGGGCGACGCCACGCTTCCAGCGGTCCTTGATGCGGGGAGTCCCTGCGAGGTGCGTGCCGTAGAACGCGAAGGCGGCATCTACGAACCGCTCGTCGAGGTAGTCGGCCGCGTGCAGCAGGACGCGGCTCTGGAGCCACTCGCGCCAGGTGCCGAGGTCCTCGGAGCGCAGCGCGGCGTCGAGTCCGCGCACGAACTCCGGCTGGTTCACCACGAGCTCCGCAGCCTGGTCCGACGTGTCGGTGATGATGCGCAGCCACGGGAGGAGATGGTCCGACAGCCCGGCGACGGCGTCGTGCTGCACCAGGTTGTACGTCTTCTGCGGGTCCCTCCGCTCCACGGACCCCATCGACGACGCCGCGAGGCGCGTCTCGAGCGCGAGCACGCGGGCCGCGGCGCCGGCCGGATCAGTGGTCCCGCCGAGTTCGAAGAGCTGCGCGAGGAGCTCCCGGTACCTGTCGCGGGTCTCGGCGAAACCCTCCTCGCGGTAGTAGGACTCATCGGGCAGGCCGAGGCCCGACTGGTACAGGTGCAGCAGGTAGCGCTCGGGATTGCCGGCGTCGTTGCTCACGTACGGCGCCACGAAGCCCTGGACGCCGGAGCGGGTGAGGCCGGCGCTGAGGTCGACGAGGTCCTCGACCGTGGCCGCCGCCCGGATGCGTTCGAGCAGGGGCACGATCGGCGCGGTACCCTCGGCCTCGATGCGCGCCGTGTCCATGAAGTCCGCGTACAGGGTGCCGATCTTCGCGTCCAGCCCCTCCGTGGAACCGTCCGCCGCCTGCGCCGCGGCCTCCTCGATGATGGTCCGGACGGCGAGCTCCGAGGCATCGCGCAGGGCGGTGAACGAGCCCGTGAGCGGTCGGTCGTCGGGGATGACCGTGTCCTTCAGCCACACGCCGTTCGCGTGCCGGAAGAGGTCGTCCTGGGGCCGGATGGTGGTGTCGAGAGTGGCCGGATGGAAGGTGCTGATCGTCATGATGGCTTCCTGATTCCTCGTGGTGCGGCGGGCCGGCACTCGTCCGAGCGCCCCCGGCAGCCATCCTATGTGCCGTGCTATCGTGGCACTGTGCGTGCACAGAGAACTCTTCTTCGGTGCCGCGGCGAGGCCAACTAGGACTCAGAGCCACTGGCCACCCCTCGCCGCGGTGTTCGCGTTGCCCGGCCGCCGGCACACTCAGTTCCCATAGACAGGGCCGATTTCCCCATGCGAAACGCACAGAAGACCTCCGGTATGCCGTTCGGCAAGTACCGCCCCTTCCAGGACCAGATCACCGTCGAACTGCCCGACCGCACCTGGCCGGACCGCGTGATCACGAAGGCGCCCCGCTGGTGTGCCGTCGACCTCCGCGACGGGAACCAGGCCCTGATCGACCCGATGAACCCCGAACGCAAGCACAAGATGTTCGATCTGCTCGTCCGGATGGGCTTCAAGGAGATCGAGGTCGGCTTCCCGTCGGCGTCGCAGACCGATTTCGACTTCGTCCGCCAGCTCGTCGAGGGGGACCGCATCCCCGACGACGTCACCATCCAGGTCCTGACGCAGTCGCGCGAACACCTGATCGAGCGGACCTACGCGTCCCTCGAGGGGGCGGACCGTGCGATCGTGCACCTCTACAACTCCACCTCGGTGCTGCAGCGGCGCGTGGTGTTCAACCAGGACCAGGACGGCATCATCGACCTCGCCCTCCAGGGCGCCCGGCTGTGCCGCAAGTTCGAGGAGAACATGGGCAGCACGGCGATCACCTACGAGTACTCCCCGGAATCCTTCACGGGGACCGAGCTCGAGTTCGCCGCACGCATCAGCAACGAGGTCTCAGCGGTGTTCGAGGCCTCCGCCGACCGGCAGGTGATCCTGAACCTGCCCGCCACCGTGGAGATGGCGACGCCGAACGTGTACGCGGACTCCATCGAATGGATGAGCCGCAACCTCACGGACCGGGACAGCATCATCCTGTCGCTGCATCCCCACAACGACCGCGGCACCGGGGTGGCCGCGGCGGAACTCGGGTACCTGGCCGGCGCCGACCGCATCGAGGGGTGCCTGTTCGGCAACGGCGAGCGGACCGGCAATGTGGACCTGGTGACGCTCGGCATGAACCTGTTCAGCCAGGGCATCGACCCGGAGATCGATTTCTCCGACATGGACGGCATCCGGCGCACCGCCGAGTACTGCAACCAGCTCAGCGTGCCCGAGCGGTCCCCCTACGGCGGCGACCTCGTGTTCACGGCCTTCTCCGGCTCCCACCAGGACGCCATCAAGAAGGGCTTCGAGAGCATGGAGCGCGACGCCGCCGACGCCGGCGTCGGTGTCGACGACCTCCCGTGGGCCGTCCCGTACCTGCCGATCGACCCCAAGGACATCGGCCGGTCCTACGAGGCCGTCATCCGGGTGAATTCGCAGTCGGGCAAGGGCGGGGTGGCCTACCTGCTCAAGAACGAGCACAGCCTCGACCTGCCGCGCCGCGCGCAGATCGAGTTCTCCGGTGTCATCCAGCGCCGTACGGAGACCCAGGGCGGAGAGGTCAGCGGTGCGCAGCTGTGGTCGGTGTTCCAGGACGAGTACCTGCCCACGCGCACCGAGGGCGGCTCGGAGGCCTGGGGCCACTACGAGCTCACCTCGGTCAACACGGATACGGCGGAGGACGGCTCGTTCAAGCTGGTCGCGACGCTCCTGGTCGACGGCGTGCAGCAGCGGAAGGCTTCCCAGGGCAACGGTCCCATCGATGCCCTGCTCACCATCCTCGGCCAGGACGGCGTGGACGTCCGTGTCCTCGACTACACCGAGCACGCCCTGTCCTCGGGCGGCAACGCGCGTGCCGCCGCCTACGTGGAGTGCGCCGTCGGTGAACGCGTGCTGTGGGGCGTCGGTATCGACGCGAACACCACGATGGCTGCGCTGAAGGCCGTCGTCTCGGCGGTCAACCGGGCCATCCGCGACGCCGCCTGAACCCCGTCCGGTCCCGACCTGCCGCCCCCGCCGTCCCGCGCCGAGCGGACCTGCGGGGGTGGCAGGTGGAAGAATGGTCCAGTGCCCTCCTCGTCAGCATCACGCACCTACCGCACCGAAGGTGTCGTTCTGCGCACCTACAAGCTCGGCGAGGCGGATCGCATCATCGTCCTCCTGACGCGGGAGCACGGGCAGGTCCGTGCCGTCGCCAAGGGCGTCCGCCGGACCAGCAGCAAGTTCGGTTCCCGGCTGGAACCGTTCATGGCCGTGGATCTCCTGCTCGCGCACGGACGGAACCTCGACGTCGTCACCCAGGCCCAGACGAAGGGCGCCTACGGCCACGGCATCGCCTCGGACTACGGCCGCTACACCGCCGCCACCGCCATCGCCGAGACCGCCGAACGCCTCACGGACCTCGGAGAGGCAGGAGGGGCGCAGTACGCGCTCGTCGCCGGGGCGTTCTCCGCCCTGAGCCGCGACCTGCACCCCTCGGAGCTCATCCTCGATTCCTACCTGCTGCGCGCCCTGGCGACGGCGGGGTGGGCCCCGAGCTTCACGGACTGCGCCCGCTGCGGTGCGCCGGGCCCCCACTCCGCCTTCTCCGCGCCGCTCGGTGGCGCGGTCTGCCCGGCCTGTCGGCCGCCCGGCTCGGCCTCGCCGGCACCCGCGACCATGGAACTGCTCGGCGCGCTGCTCACGGGCGACTGGTCGGTCGCGGACGCGTCGGAGGCCGGCGCGCGGCGCGAGGCCGCCGGTCTCGTCGCCGCCTTCCTGCAATGGCACCTCGAACGCGGGGTCGCCTCCCTCAAACATGTGGAGCGTGTATGAACAACCCGGCCCGACCCGTGGCGCCGTGGCCCCACCCGAGCGGTGAGCAGGCACCGTCCATCCCGCGCCAGTTCGTCCCCGACCACGTGGCGATCGTCATGGACGGCAACGGCCGCTGGGCCAACGAGCGCGGCCTGCCCCGCACCGAGGGGCACAAGGCCGGGGAGGCGGCCCTGCTCGACGTCATGGCCGGCGCGATCGAGATCGGCGTCCGCCACGTCTCCGTGTATGCCTTCAGCACCGAGAACTGGAAGAGGTCCCCCGAGGAAGTGCGGTTCCTGATGGGGTTCAACAAGGACGTTCTGAGGCGCCAGCGCGACCAGCTCGACGCGTGGGGGGTCCGGATCCGGTGGTCGGGGCGCCGGCCGAAGCTGTGGCAGTCGGTCATCCGCGAACTGGAGGAGGCCGAGCGGCACACCGCGGGCAATACGACCTGCACCCTGACGATGTGCGTCAACTACGGCGGACGCGCGGAGATCGCCGACGCCGCGCGGGCCATCGCCGAGGACGTCGCGGCCGGCACCCTGAAGGCCTCGTCGGTGAGCGAGAAGACCGTGCAGCGCTACCTCGACGAGCCGGACCTCCCCGACGTCGACCTGTTCCTGCGCACCTCGGGTGAGCAGCGGTTGTCGAACTTCATGCTGTGGCAGTCCGCCTACGCGGAGATGGTCTTCATGAACACGCTGTGGCCGGACGTCGACCGCCGCACCCTGTGGCGCGCCATCGAGGAGTACGCCGCGCGCGACCGCCGGTACGGCGGAGCGGTGGACCAGGCGGCGGACCGGGTGTCCTCCTGACGCGTCGGCGGCCTCAGCCGGGAAGGGGCCGCCCCGGCGTCCGGTACCCCACGGGGACCTGCGCGTCCATCCACCCGGCGGCCGCCCGGACCGCGGCGCCGCGGACCTCGGGTCGGGACAGGAAGACGTCGTGCAGTGCGCCGGGCAGGCGCCGGATGGTGACGTCGTGCCCGAGTTCCGCCGCCCGGCGTACCATCGGCACCACGTCGAGGATGATGTCGGACTCCAGCATCGACTCGTTCCAGGTGGCGCCGATCACGGACGCCGTGGAGCACAGGACCAGGACCGGAGCATCCACCGTGACGCCCCGGGCCAGGGTCCTGTGGCCCGCCAGGACCGCCGCAAGCCACCCGGCCCGGATGGGGAAGCCCGTCTCGGGCCGCCAGACCGGGTCGATCCGCCATTCGCCGTCGAGCGTGTCGCTGATGCTCCTGAAGTAGAACCCCAGTGCGGGAAGGCGCAGCCGTGCCTTCGGCCGACGGCGCGAGAGGGTCTCGAGGAGGCCCTGCGCGGCGGTGCGCAGCAGGGTACTGCCCTGGGTGTCGAGCCACGGACTGTTGAGGACGAGCGCCGCGATCCTCCCCGGGTTGCGGGCCGCCCACAGCGTCGCGGTGAGCCCGCCGGTGGAGTGCGCCATCAGGACGACCTCCGGGTCGATCCCGGTTCCCGCGCGCGCCGCCAGCCGCGCCCGCAGCGCGGCCAGTGCCGCCTCGATGTCGGGGTCGTACTCCTCGAGGGACAGGGCGAAGCCGGGTGTCTGGCCGGGCAGCAGGCTGCGGCCGTATTTGTGCAGGTCCAGCGCGAAGAACGCCCAGCCCCGCGCGGAGAGCGCTTCGGCGAGCTCGGCGTGGAAGAAGTAGTCGCTGAAACCGTGGATGTAGAGCACGGCCCGGGTGGGGCTCGATGGTCCGCCGCGGGCACCGGGCGACGCGTCCGGCTCGTACGCCACGAGGGTCGCCACCCGCGCGCCCTCGTCGTCGGGCTCGAGAGGGAGGGTCAGTGCGCGGAAGGGATCGCCCAGGATGTCCACCGACCAGCTCTCGTCCATGCCCCGACCCTACCGGCGCGCCCCGCCGGGCGCCGGGTCCTCCTGTCGAGTTGGCGCCCGCCGGGGCAGCGTGGAACTCTGGTGCCATGCGCTTCTACCCGACCTTCTTCAGGATCGTCTTCTCCGGGATGGACGCCGAACGGGCCCACAGGATCGGTTTCGCCCTGATCCGGGCGGTCGACCTCACACCGGTCGGCTGGGCCCTGCGCCGTCTCTGCGCGCCCGACCCGAGCCTCGCCACCACCGCCTTCGGCGTGGAGTTCCCCTCGCCGTTCGGACTCGCCGCGGGCTTCGACAAGGGCGGCAGGGGAGTGCTCGCCCTCACCGCGCTGGGATTCGGCCACGTGGAGATCGGCACCATCACCGGCCGGGCCCAGCCGGGCAACCCTGCGCCGCGCCTGTTCCGGCTCGTCGAGGACCGGGCCGTCATCAACCGGATGGGCTTCAACAACGACGGCGCCGTCGCCGCCGCTCCCCGCCTCCGGGCGGCCCGGCAGCGGCTGACGCGCCGCTCCGGCGGACAGCAGCGGCCGGTGGTCGGCGTGAACATCGGCAAGACCAAGAAGGTCGACATCGCCGACGCCGTCGCCGACTACCTCGTGAGTACCGAGCAGCTCGCCCCCGTGGCCGACTACCTCGTGGTCAACGTGTCCTCGCCGAACACGCCGGGGCTCAGGCTGCTGCAGAGCGTCGAATCGCTCCGCCCGCTGCTCGAGGCGGTGCGCAGCACGGCGGACAGCGCGGCGGGTCGGCATGTGCCGCTCCTCGTCAAGATCGCCCCCGACCTCACGGACCAGGACCTCGACGACGTCGGCGCCCTCGCCCTGGACCTCGGCCTCGACGGGATCGTCGCCACCAACACCACCATCACGCGCGAGAATCTTGCCACCGACCCCGCCACCGTGATGGCCATGGGCGTCGGCGGCCTCAGCGGGGCGCCCCTGAAGGCACGCTCGCTGGAGGTCCTCACCCGGCTCCGGTCCGCCGTGGGCGACCACCTGGCCATCGTCTCCGTGGGCGGCGTCGAGACGCCCGACGACGTCCTGGAGCGGCTCGAGGCAGGTGCCACGCTGGTCCAGGGGTACACGGCGTTCCTCTACGAGGGTCCGTTCTGGGCGCGCAGGATCAATCGCGGACTGCTGCGGGCCCGGCGCACCTCACCGGCCTGAGCTGCGGTGGACGCGAGAGAGCCGGGCCCGCGGGCCCGGCTCTCGGTGGTGCACCGCACCTGCACGGTGCGTGTCGAACGGTCAGGCGGGGTACTGGCCCCGGCGGACCTGCGGCTTGGGCAGGCGGAGGCGCCGGAGCTGCAGGGCGCGGGTGACGCCGTACCAGAGGTCGCCCTGGTTGGGGGACCCGAACTTCTCGGTCAGCTTCTTCTTCAGCTTGCGGCGCAGCAGGACGCAGTCCACGATCACCGCGACGATCAGGACCCAGAACGCCATCAGCACGGCACTCTGCACGGCGAGGGACTGGAAGAAGCTGAGGATCACGAACACGAGGGCGGCGATCATGAGGAACTCGCCGATGTTCACCCGGGCGTCGACGAACTGGCGGATGTACCGGCGGTTCGGGCCCTTGTCGCGCAGGGGGAGGTAGCGTTCGTCGTCGGTGTCGAGCGCCCGCCGCATCCTCGCGCGCTCGTCCCGCACCGTGGTGCGGCTCTGGTCGCGCGCCGCCTTCCGGTCATTGGGCACGAGGGGCCGCTTGCGGGCGGCCTCCTGCACGCTGCGCTTGGGCGTGGGCGCGCCCTTTCGCTGCGCGCGCTGCGCCTCGGGGGTGCTTGAAGCGCTGTCAACGGCTTCCTGGGCAGAGGGGGCTTCTTTGTTTCGTCCGAACACCCCCTCAGGATACCGGGTCCGCGCCCGCCGGAGGCCGAGCCCCGACCACCGCTCCCGGCGGGGCGCCGGCCTCCGACCTCCGGGTGCGGCGTGTGTAGGGTTCTGGCATGACTTCCGTGAACACCCCGACCGACCACCCGCACGATTCCCCGCGTGTCGGCGACCGGCTCCGCGCCAGCGTCGACGCGTCCTTTCCCCGCATCGTCGAGCAGCTCTCGAGCCTCGTCACCATCCAGGGCATCGCCTGGGACGCATTCGACGCCCACGAGCTCGACCGCAGCGCCGAGGCGGTCGCGGACCTGATCCGCGGCGTGGGGATCGACGACGTCCGCATCCTGCGCGTCGACAACGACGGCACGCCGGGCGGTCCCGCCGTCGTCGCCCGCCGCGCCGCGGCCGACGGGCAGCCGACCGTCCTCCTCTACGCCCACCACGACGTGCAGCCGCCCGGGGACCCGGCGCTCTGGGAGTCCGAGCCGTTCGTCGCGACGGAGCGCGACGGCCGGCTGTACGGCCGCGGCGCGGCCGACGACAAGGCGGGCATCATGGCGCACATCGGCGCGTTCGGGGCGCTCACCGAGGTGCTCGGCGACGCCTTCGGCGTGGGCGTGACCCTGTTCATCGAGGGGGAGGAGGAAGCCGGTTCGCCGACCTTCCGGTCCTTCCTCGAGACCTATCGGGACGACCTCCAGGCCGACGTCATCGTGGTCGCGGACTCCAGCAACTGGAAGGTGGGCGTGCCCGCCCTGACCACGAGCCTGCGGGGACTCGTGGACGGCACCATCGAGGTGCAGGTCCTCGACCACGCCGTCCACTCGGGCATGTTCGGCGGCCCCGTGCTGGACGCCCCGACGCTCCTGTCCCGGCTGATCGCGACACTGCACGACGACGCCGGCGACGTCGCCATCGCGGGCCTGCACGGCGGGGACCACGCGGACGTGGACTACGACGAGGACGACTTCCGGGCGGATGCCTCGGTGCTCGACGGCGTACTCCTCGCCGGGACCGGGTCCATCGCCTCCCGGCTGTGGCACAAGCCCGCACTGTCCATCATCGGCATGGACATCCCGTCCGTCGCACTGTCCTCCAACACGCTCCTTCCGCGGGCCCGCGCCAAGTTCAGCCTGCGGCTCGCCCCCGGACAGGACCCCCGGGCCGCGATGGAGGCCGTCCGGGCCCACATTGAAGCCCACGCACCGTTCGGCGCTCGGGTGATGTTCACGCCGGGGGAGACGGGGAGCCCCTTCCGGACGGACACCACGGAACCCGCATCCCGGCTCGCCCTGTCGGCGCTCGAGGAGGCCTGGGGCGTCCAGGCCGTGGAGGCGGGCATGGGTGGCTCGATCCCCTTCATCGCCGACCTCACCGAGCTGTTCCCGTCCGCGCAGATCCTCATCACCGGCGTGGAGGACCCGGACTCCCGTGCGCACAGCGCGAACGAATCACTGCACCTCGACGAGTTCCGGAAGGCGGTCCTGGCCGAGGCGATCCTCCTCGCCCGCATCAACGACGGCGGACTCACCCGCAGCTGATCGGGTGATGAACGCGGCGGGGTGGAAATGTTTCAGCCCCGCCGTCCGTTATCACTGGTGCGGGCCCGGCGTACGATGAAGGAAAGCCGTGCGCGCCATACCGCGGACGGCACTGAGAGCGGACACACCACGGTGGGGTCCGAGCGAGGAGAAACACCATGAGCACATCGACCACCGACACCGGATCCGTCCAGGATTCCGCGGAACTCACCGCGCACGAGGTCAACCTGTCCGACGTCGCGGCAGGGAAGGTGCGCAGCCTCCTCGAGCAGGAAGGCCGGACCGACCTCAGGTTGCGCGTCGCGGTCCAGCCTGGCGGCTGCTCCGGCCTGATCTACCAGCTGTACTTCGACGAGCGTGTCCTCGACGGTGACGCGGTCCGCGACTTCGACGGCGTCGAGGTCATCGTGGACAAGATGAGCGTCCCGTATCTGTCGGGTGCATCGATCGATTTCGAGGACACCATCTCGAAGCAGGGCTTCACCATCGACAACCCCAACGCGGGCGGATCCTGCGCCTGCGGGGACTCCTTCCACTAGCACGCCGACAGGGCCCGGAACGTCACCGACGAGGTGTGTTCCGGGCCTTTTGCGTGTCACCGGATCGCGGGTCTTCCGGGTAAGCTCTACAGTGAGTAGTAAAACTGGATGTGCACCCCGGGCCGCTTCACGGGCGGGTGGCAACGCACGTAGAAAAGGAAGGTCCGTCTGTGATTTCGCAGGACCGAACCGGTAGCAAGCGCGTCAGGATCACGAAGATCTCCAGCATCTCGCTGGTCGGCGCCCTCCTACTGACCGGCTGTTCGGCAGAAGCCCAAAGGGGCTGGCTTCCGGCAGACCGGGACAACACCAACCACACCGGGGCCATCACCGATCTGTGGGTCAATTCGTGGATCGCGGCCATGGTCGTCGGCATCATCACGTGGGGCCTGATCATCTGGTGCATGGTCGCGTACCGTCGCCGCAAGAACGACACCGGGTACCCCCGGCAGATCAGCTACAACCTGCCGCTCGAGATCTTCTACTTGACGATCCCGCTGTTCATGGTCCTCGTGTTCTTCTACTTCACGGAGCGCGACATCGCGACCATCGACGCCCGCGTCGAGGATCCCGACGTCATCGTGGACGTCCGTGGCAAGCAGTGGTCGTGGGACTTCAACTACGTCAAGGAAGACAAGTACTCCACGGGCGTCCAGGGGAACCTGAACGGTGAAGAGGGCGTACCCGAGAACCTGCCGACCCTGTACCTGCCAGTCAACCAGTCCGTCGAGCTCCAGCTCAACGCACGCGACGTGCAGCACTCGTTCTTCGTCCCCGGATTCCTGATGAAGCGCGACCTGTACCCGGGCCGCACCAACTACATCAACCTCACTCCGACGAAGGAGGGGGTGTTCGCCGGCAAGTGCGCCGAGCTGTGCGGCCAGTACCACTCGGAGATGCTCTTCAACGTGGAGGTCGTCTCGCAGGAGGAGTTCGACGCGCGGATGGCGCAGCTCGAGGACGGCCAGCTCGGCGACGAGTACGACCGCGATTCCTATCCCGAGGACGATCCCGATACCGACCCAGCCAGGAGCAGCAGCTGATGTCCACCTTCGAATACACCCTTGAGGAAGCCGGCACCGTCGCGGCTCCGCGTGTAGTTCCGAGGTCCAAGGGACGCATCGTCGTCAACTGGATCACCTCGACCGACCACAAGACCATCGGGTACATGTACCTGATCGCGTCCTTCGTCTTCTTCTGCTTCGCCGGCGTCATGGCCCTCATCATCCGGGCGGAGCTGTTCGAGCCGGGTATGCAGGTCCTGCAGACGAAGGAACAGTACAACCAGCTGTTCACGATGCATGGCACCGTGATGCTCCTGATGTTCGCGACCCCGCTGTTCGCGGGCTTCACGAACGTCATCATGCCGCTCCAGATCGGCGCCCCCGACGTCGCCTTCCCCCGCCTGAACGCCCTGGCTTTCTGGTTCTTCCTCTTCGGCAGCACGATCGCCGTCTCCGGCTTCATCACCCCGCAGGGCGCCGCGTCGTTCGGCTGGTTTGCCTACGCGCCGCTGTCCAGCACGACGTTCTCGCCGGGCGTGGGTGGAGACCTGTGGGTCTTCGGTCTCGCGCTGTCGGGCTTCGGCACCATCCTCGGTGCCGTCAACTTCATCACCACGATCATCTGCATGCGCGCCCCGGGCATGACCATGTGGCGCATGCCCATCTTCACCTGGAACGCACTGATCACCTCCATCCTCGTCCTGATGGCCTTCCCGCCGCTGGCCGCCGCGCTGTTCGCGCTCGGCGCCGACCGTCGCTTCGGCGCCCACATCTTCGACCCTGAGGCCGGTGGAGCCATCCTCTGGCAGCACCTCTTCTGGTTCTTCGGCCACCCCGAGGTGTACATCATCGCGCTGCCGTTCTTCGGCATCGTCTCCGAGATCTTCCCGGTCTTCAGTCGCAAGCCGATCTTCGGCTACAAGGGCATCGTTTACGCGACGATCGCCATCGCGGCACTCTCCGTGACCGTGTGGGCGCACCACATGTACGTCACCGGCGCCGTGCTGCTCCCGTTCTTCGCCTTCATGACCATGCTCATCGCGGTACCCACCGGCGTGAAGTTCTTCAACTGGATCGGCACCATGTGGCGCGGGTCCATCACGTTCGAGACGCCGATGCTGTGGAGCCTCGGCTTCCTCGTGACGTTCCTCTTCGGAGGGCTCACGGGCATCATCCTGGCGTCACCGCCGCTGGACTTCCACGTCTCCGACACCTACTTCGTGGTCGCGCACTTCCACTACGTGGTCTTCGGGACCGTCGTGTTCGCGATGTTCGCGGGCTTCTACTTCTGGTGGCCCAAGTTCACCGGCAAGATGCTCAACGAGCGCCTCGGCAAGATCCACTTCTGGATGCTGTTCCTCGGCTTCCACGCCACGTTCCTCATCCAGCACTGGCTCGGCGTCGAGGGCATGCCCCGCCGCTACGCGGACTACCTGCCGGAGGACGGCTTCACGGCGATGAACCAGTTCTCCACCATCGGGTCCTTCGTGCTCGGCGCCTCGCTGATCCCGTTCTTCTGGAACGTGTACATCACCTGGCGGACCGGCAAGAAGGTCGAGGTCGACGACCCGTGGGGCTTCGGCGCCTCGCTGGAGTGGGCGACGTCATGCCCGCCGCCGCGTCACAACTTCACCTCACTGCCGCGCATCCGGTCCGAGCGCCCCGCACTCGACCTGCACCACCCCGAGCTGCAGCAGACGCACACCCCCGATGACAGTGCCGCCAGCTTCATGGGTGCCGCTGACCGAGAGGACGCCGACGCATGAGGATCGAGACGAAGCTCTTCACCTACTTGACGCCGTTCTTCCTGCTGGTAGGCACCGTGTACGGGTTCATGGTCGAGTGGATGGAGCCGGTCGGGTTCCTCGGTCTGTACCTCACGGCCGGCCTCTCCGGGATGATCGGTTTCTATCTCGGCTTCACCGGCAAGCGCGTGGGCGACCGCCCGGAGGACCGACTCGACGCGGAGATCCACGAGGGTTCCGGCGAGCAGGGACACTTCAGCCCCTGGAGCTGGTGGCCCCTGGTGCTCGGCCTGTCCGCCGCGACCAGTTTCGCCGGCCTGGCGGTCGGCTTCTGGATCCTCTACATCGGCATGGGGCTCGCCGTGATCGCCCTGGTCGGCTGGGTCTACGAATACAGCCGCGGGTACCACGCCCACTGATCCGAACCCCCGTAATCCGAAAGGGAGCCCGCCATGTGCGGGCTCCCTTTCGTTCGTCCGGCGTCGTACAGTCGTAGTGCCGTCCGACGCCCCGATCACAGGAGATGGAATGTATGGCCGTGGTGCCGCGACGCTTCGACGCCGAACCGCTCGACGACGCATCAGCAACACCGAAGCATGTGCAGCTGCGCGAGAGCCTCAGGCGCTACATCCGCCGGTTCGGTGAACCCGGAGCGGGGATACCGTCCGAACGGGCGCTCGGCAGCTACTACGGGGTCGCGCGGATGACGGTCCGTCACGCCATCGACGCCCTCGTCGCCGAGGAGGTGCTCGAGCGCGTCGTGGGTCTCGGCACCTTCGTCGCGCGCAGCAAGATGGATCTGCACATGAAGATGACGTCCTACACCGAGGAGATGATCCGCCGGGGGATGGTCCCCGACGCGCGGGTCCTCAGCTTCGAGCAGCAGGGGGCCTCGCCCCTCGTCGCGCGGGAACTCCGGATCGAGATCGGGCAGCCCGTGGTTCGCTTTCGACGCCAGCTCCTCGCCGACGGTGAGCCCATGAGCGTCGACGAGAACTTCATCCCGTCCCACCGCGTGCCGGGTATCCTGGACGATCCTCCACCCACGTCTCTCTACAACGTCCTGAGCGAGAAGTACGGGCTGGTCATGGAGTGGGGCGAGGACACCATCGAGGCGACCGCCGCCTCGCCGTCGATCGCGCGCCTGCTCAACGTGGAGATGAACGCGCCCCTGCTGAGGATCCAGCGGCACGCGTACGTGGCCCGCACCATGGTCGACTACTCCGTCTCCTACTACCGCGCCGACCGGTACAAGCTGTGGGTGCCCCTGCAGCGCCCCGGCGTCCGCACGCCGCGCGCCTACAGCGCCCAACGCCTTCACTAGCCCCAGCCGGCCGTCCTGAGCCGCTGGGGCGCACGCTCCAGGAAGCCCACGGGAACGCAGAAGGACCCGGACGGTGACGTCCGGGTCCTTCTGTCAGCCTGCCGGGGGTTGGCCGCTAGTGACTGGCGATGGACTCGCGGTCCTTCGCGCCGGCGACCTCGCCGTGGTGATCTCCGTGCGACGCCTCGAGTTCCTTCGGCGTCACCGGTGCCACACGGTCCTCGAAGAAGAAGCGGGACACACGGCCATGGGCCTTGTCCAGGAGCGAGATCTTGCCGTTCTCGTCCTGCTTCGGCACCGTGACCTCGGGCGACTCGAAGGCGGTCAGCTTGTACCGCTTGTAGTCGTCCACCGGTTCGTGGACCTCGATGAACTCGCCGTGCGGCAGGCGCACGATCCGTCCGGTCTCGCGGCCGTGGAGGGCGATCTCGCGGTCCTTGCGCTGCAGCGCGAGGGAGATCCGCCGTGACGCCATGAACGCGAGGATCGGACCGAAGATCACGAGGAAGCGCAGCCAGTACGTGACGTCGTTCAGCGACACCATGAAGTGCGTGGCGATGAGGTCGGAGCTCGCGGCCGCCCACATGACGCAGTAGAACGTGACTCCTGCGACGCCGATCGCGGTGCGGGTCGGGGCATTGCGGGGACGGTCGAGCAGGTGGTGCTCCCGCTTGTCCTTCGTGACCCAGGCTTCGACCCACGGCCAGGCGAACATCGCGGTGAACACGATCATGGCGGGGACGAGGGCGGGGATCAGGACGTTCAGGGACAGCGTGTTGACGCCCCAGGGGAAGGGGAGCAGGAACTCGAAGTCGAAGTTGTCACCGAGCGTCCCGGGCATGAGGCGCAGCGCGCCGTCCACCCAGCCGATGTACCAGTCGGGCTGGGTACCGGCGGACACGGGGGAGGGGTCGTACGGGCCGTAGTTCCAGATCGGGTTGATCGTGAACGCTGCGGAGATCGCGGCGAGGACACCGAACACGATGAAGAAGAATCCACCGGCCTTCGCGGCGTACACGGGGCCGACGGGGTAGCCGACGACATTCGTGTTCGTCCGGCCGGGGCCGGGGAACTGCGAGTGCTTGTGCAGCACCACCATGAACAGGTGGATACCGATCAGCAGCAGGATGACCGCCGGGATCAGGAGGATGTGCAGCACATAGAGTCGGCCGATGATCATGGTGCCCGGGAATTCCCCTCCGAAGAGGAAGAAGCTCAGGTAGGTTCCGACCACGGGGATGGCCTTCATGACGCCGTCGATGATGCGCAGCCCGTTGCCGGAGAGCAGATCGTCGGGGAGGGAGTACCCCGTGAAGCCGGCAGCCAGGCTGAGGATGAGCAGGGTGCAGCCGACGACCCAGTTGAACTCGCGCGGGCGGCGGAAGGCCCCGGTGAAGAACACGCGCAGCATGTGCACCGCGACCGAGGCGACGAAGAGCAGGGCCGACCAGTGGTGGATCTGGCGCATCAGGAGCCCGCCACGGACGTCGAAGGAGATATCCAGCGAGGATGCGTAGGCGACGGACATCTCGACGCCGCGGAGGGGCAGGTAACTGCCCTCATAGTGCGTCTCGGCCATCGAGGGATCGTAGAAGAAGGTGAGGAACGTGCCGGTGAGCAGCAGGATGACGAACGTGTACAGTGCCACCTCACCGAACATGAAGGTCCAGTGGTCCGGGAAGATCTTCCGCCCGAACTCCTTGACGATCCCGGAGCCGCCGACCCGTGAGTCGACGTAATCGGTGACCTTACCCGTGCGTGTCTTCGGCGCATAGGGTTGTGCCGCGGTTGAGCTGCTCATGTCAGCCTCGCTCCCAGAAACTAGGTCCTACGGGTTCTTGGAAATCGCTGGACGCGACGAGGTAGCCCTCGTCGTCGACCTCGATCGGTAGCTGTGGCAGCGGACGCGCAGCCGGACCGAAGATCACCTTGCACTCTTGTTCGAGGTCGAAGGTGGACTGGTGGCAGGGGCACAGCAGGTGGTGCGTCTGCTGCTCGTACAGTGCCACCGGGCAGCCGACGTGGGTGCAGATCTTGGAGTACGCGACGATGCCGTCGTACGCCCAGTCCTCGCGCCCGGGGGAGGGGTTGAGCTCTTCGGGATCGAGGCGCATGAGGAGGACGACGGCCTTGGCCTTCTCCTCGAGCTTGTGCTCTGCCTCGTTCAGTCCTTCGGGGATGACGTGGAATGCCGAACCGATGGTCACGTCCGACGCTCGGATCGGCGTGCCGCTGGGATCGCGGGTCAGGCGGACACCCGTGTCCCACATGGTCTGCCTGAGCACGTTCCCCGGGAGGGGGCCCAGGTCGCGGAAGATGACGATCGCCGGGAGCGGAGCAAGGAGAGCGGCCCCCAGGAGGGTGTTCCGGATGAGGGGACGCCGCTTGATGCCTGACTCGTCGAGGATGTCATTGACGATCTTCTCGGCGTCGCGGCGGTCCTGCTCCGGACGGATCTCGTGACGCTGCTCCGTGACCTCGTGGTCCGGCATGAGTGTCTTGGCCCAGTGGACGATCCCGACACCGATGCCCAGCATCGCGAAAGCGGTCCCCAGACCGAGCATCAGGTTCTGGAGCCGCAGCCGCGCGATGGTCTCGTCGAGCGGTACGAGGAAGTACCCCGCGAAGAACAGCAGCGTCCCGAGGACGGAGATGAAGAACAGCAGGGCGACCTGGCGTTCGGCACGCTTCTCGGCACGCGGATCCCGGTCCGCGAGGCGCGGGCGGTGGGGCGGAAGGCCCGGGTTCTCGAACTCGTCCAGCGCCCGCCCTGGCGTCGCAACGGTGACCGAGCTTCCGGGAGCGCCGTGACTAGAGTCGGCCATGATCCCTCTTATCTTTCATTAGGTACTGCGAGTCTGTAATTGATTCGTTCACGCGGCGCTCCCGGATGGTCAGGAGGAGCGCGACGTGAGCCACACGGTGAACGCGATGATGACGCCGAGCCCGGCGACCCAGATGAACAGGCCTTCGGAGACCGGTCCGAGCGAGCCCAGATCCGCTCCGCCCGGGGAGCCCTGCTCCTCGATCGTCTTCAGGAAGGCGATGATGTCCTGCTTGTCCTCGGGGCTCACATTGGCGTCGCTGAAGACCGGCATGTTCTGCGGGCCGGTGACCATGGCTTCGTAGATGTGCTTCTCGCTGACGCCGTCGAGGGACGGGGCGTACTTGCCGCGGGTCAGGGCGCCACCGGCGGCTGCAGCGTTGTGGCACATCGCGCAGTTCACCCGGAAAAGCTCGCCACCGTGGGCGGGGTCGCCCTCGGACGCGTCGAGGATCTCCTCGGAGGGGATCGAGGGACCGGCGCCGAGCGAGGCCACGTACGCGGCCATCTGGCTGATCTGCTCCTCGGTGAACTGGACCGGCTTGGCCTGCGCCTGGGGGCCGTCCATCTGCATGGGCATGCGCCCCGTGCCGACCTGGAAGTCGACGGAGGCTGCGCCGACGCCGATGAGCGACGGTGCGGCGTCCGACCCCGTGGCGCCCATGCCGTGGCACGAGGCACAGTTCGCCGAGAACAGCTTGCTGCCCTCTTCGACGTCGTCGGCAGTAAAGGTCGTGGTCTGAGCCTGCGCCTCGTTGGCGGTACTGGCTGCGGCGTAGATTCCGCCGGTGAGGAGGAGTGCCATCAGGAGCAGCGCCAACGCTGCGAGTGGGTGACGCCGCCTCTGGGAGAGTGCCTTCACGGGGTGGTTCCTGCCTTTTTCGATGCGAGCGCTGCGGAGATTCTTCAGTGAATTCTACCTCTAGTAGAAGAGCCTACAGGAGGAGTCACTGGAGGAAGTAGATGATGATGAACAGGCCGATCCAGACCACGTCGACGAAGTGCCAGTAGTAGGACGTGACGATGGCGGAGGTGGCTTCGAAGTGCCCGAACTGGCGGGCGATGAATGCGCGGCCGATGATCAGCAGGAAGGCGACGAGGCCGCCCACCACGTGGATCCCGTGGAAGCCGGTGGTGATGTAGAAGGCCGATCCGAAGGCGTTGGAGCTCAGGGCGACGCCTTCCGCGACCAGCTCGGCGTACTCGTACGCCTGCACCGAGACGAAGATCGCGCCCAGGAGGAACGTGAGCAGGAACCACTCGACCATGCCCCAGCGGGAGAACTGGAAGAGCCCGCCCGTCCTGCGGGGCTGGAGGCGCTCCGCGGCGAACACGCCGAACTGGCAGCTGAACGAGCTCGACACCAGGATGACGGTGTTCACGAGCGCGAACGGGACGTTCAGCTTCTCGGTCTCCATCGCCCACATCTCGCCCGAGGTGGAGCGCAGGGTGAAGTACATGGCAAAGAGGCCGGCGAAGAACATCAACTCGCTGGACAGCCACACCACGGTTCCGACGGAGACCATGTTGGGGCGGTTCAGAGCGGGATGCGGGGCGGCGCTGGGGGCTTGGGTCGCAGATGTCACAGACTCATTATGTCCCCAAGATCAGCGCGATCACCAACGCGAAACGGCCGTCGCGAGGGCCGTGGCGGGGCGGGGGACGTGTTACGCCCGTGATTCCGCGGAAGTTCCCCGGGATGACTTTCTACAATTCGTAGATAATCTTGGACGGTGATCCCGACAACGAGCCCTGCCGCGGTGCAGCCCACCTGGCCGTCGATCTTCTCGTCCCTCCTCGCGAGGGCGGATCTGAGTGTGGGACAGAGCCGCTGGGCGATGGACACGATCATGGCGGGTGAGGCGAGTCATGCCCAGATCGCAGGCTTCCTGATCGCGTTGCGTGCCAAGGGGGAATCCGTCGACGAGCTCGCCGGGCTCGTCGAGGCGATGCTCGGCAGGGCCCACCGGATCCGGGTGGACGGTCCCACGCTGGACATCGTCGGGACCGGCGGTGACGGGCTGGGCACGCTCAACATCTCGACGATGTCCTCGCTGGTGGCCGTGGGTGCGGGCGCGAGGATCGTCAAGCACGGGAACCGGGGCGCCTCGTCCGCATCCGGCGCGGCGGACGTGATCGAGGAACTCGGGGTCCGCCTCGATCTGCCACCGGCGGACGTCGCCAGGACGGCCGAACGGGCCGGGATCACGTTCTGCTTCGCGCAGGTCTTCCACCCGTCCATGAAGCACGTGGCGGTGCCGCGGCGGGAGCTGGGTGTCCCCACGGCCTTCAACTTCCTGGGGCCGCTGAGCAACCCGGCCGGCGTCAGCGCGCAGGCGCTCGGGTGTGCGGACGCGAGGATGGCGCCCCTGATGGCGGGCGTCCTCGCGGCGAGGGGGATCCGCGCCCTCGTCTTCCGGGGCGACGACGGCAGGGACAAGCTGACCACCAGCGGGTCCTCCACCGTGTGGGAGGTCCGCGACGGGCAGGTGGAGGCCCACGAGGTGCACCCCGGGGACTTCGGGCTCGAGGTCGTCCCCGTCGACGCGCTGCGCGGCACCGACGCCGCGGGGAACGCGGCGGTCGTCCGGTCGGTGCTGGGCGGCCTGACCGGGCCCGTCCGGGACGCCGTCGTGCTCAACGCCGCCGCCGGCCTCGTGGCGCTGGACCCGGCCGCGGAGGGAAGCCTCGTGGACCGCATCACGGCGGGCATGGAGCGTGCGCGGACATCGATCGATTCCGGTGCCGCTGCGGCCGTGCTGGAGCGCTGGGTCGAGGTCAGCCGCTCGTACTGACCGTCGTGCCGGGCGCCGCGGTCGGCTCCTAGCTGTCGAACCCCAGGCTGAAGGCTGCGTCGAGGTCGTGCTGGGAGTAGGAGCGGAAGGCGATCTGCGTCGTCGTCGAGCGGATGCCCTCGATCTTGGAGAGGCGGTCGGCGATGACGTCGGCCAGGTCCTCGTGGCGGCTCACGCGTGCGATGGCGATGAGGTCCCACTCGCCCGTCACCGAGTACACCTCGCTGATGCCGGCGATCTCCGAGATCGCCTGTGCGCTCTCGGGGATACGCGAGGCGTCGGTCTGGATGAGGACGAATGCGGTGATCATGGCATGCCTTTCGGGACAGGAAGGGGAATCGGACCTACGCTACCGGCCGGCGGCGGCGCCGGACCACGCGGAGAACGACGATGCGCGGGAGCAGCAGGAACGCACCGAGGACGATCAGCGTGACGATCTGGAAGCTGAGCGCGACCCCGCCGCCCGACAGCGCCCGCACCGCCAGGCCGCCGGCGACCGTCACCAGCCACAGGACCACCCCGATGGGCCAGGGTGCGCCCGGCGCCCGCCACGCGCGGACGGCCACGGTCGCGACGGCGTAGGCGAGGAGGAACGGCCAGGCGGTGTCGAGCACGCCGACGGTGACGCCGTGCTCGTGCGTGCGGCGTCCGGAGGCCGCGAAGACGAGGATGAGGACGACGTCGGCGACTCCCCAGACGATCGAAGTCCTGCGGGCAGGTGCCGGCCGGGACGACGACGGGTCGGCGGGGCGGAGGAAGGCGCTGCGGGGCATGGCATCAGCCTAGTGGCTGACGCCGACGTGCTTCCCGGCACCGGTGACGTGGAGACTCAGGTGGTGCGTTCGGACGGTGTACCCGAGGCTACCGGAGCGGACGCGAAGAGATCGAGGCCGAGGCTTCGCGACAGGCTCCGGATGGCGTGCTGCCCCCGGATGCTGGTACCGGCCGCGTCGAGTCGCGGGGAGTAGGCGGCCAAGCCGCCCTTGCCCGGTGCCACGGTGACGATGCCGCCGGAGACGCCACTCTTGCCCGGCAGCCCGACCTCGTAGAGCCAGTCGCCCGAGCGCTGGTACAGGCCGGAGGCGGCCATGACGGCGAGGGTGTCCCGGCAGACGGAAGGGTCGACGACCCGCTCGTGCGTCAGGGGATTGACCCCGCCGTCCGCCAGCGTCGCGCCCATCACGGCGAGATCTCTGGCCGAGACGAGGAGCGAGCACTGCCGGGTGTAGATGTCCGTGGTGAGCAGGGGATCGTAGGACATGTGCCCATAGCTCCTGAGCAGGGCCGCGAGCGCACGATTCCGGTGGTTGGTCGCCGCCTCCGATTCGTAGACCTCGACGTCGAGCAGCAGCCGCCGGCCGGCGAACCGGGACATGCCTTCCTGGAGGAACTGCCACTTGGCGGCGGCGGAGTCCCCTGGGACGAGGCTGATCATGACGAGCGCCCCGGCATTGACCATCGGATTCCTGGGACTGCCACCGTTGAGTTCGAGCGCCATCACCGAATCGAACGCCAGTCCCGTGTTGTTCACCCCGACCGCCTCCCGGACGGTGGTATGACCGATGGCCTCGCACACCAGGGCGAACGTGAAGGCCTTCGAGACCGATTGGATGGAGAACGCGTCCTGTGCATCGCCGATCGAGAACGAGGTGCCGTCCACCCCGCAGACGCTGATGCCGAACCGGCCCGGATCAGCGGCGGCGAGCGATGGGATGTAGTCGGCCACCGTGCCGTCGTCGAGCGTGGCATAGGTCGCATGGGCGTCGCGCAGGAGACCGGTCACTGTCGGACGGGCGGGGAGGCGACCCGTCGAGGTAAAGGGCGCGTCACCGGGCGGGTCGGCAGTACGAACCGGGTTGAGGAGGTCGAGGTCGCCGCCGTCCAGGGACGTCACTAGGCCGACCGACGGTTGAGCAGCCACCCCACGGCGATGCCGACGACGGTGGCACACGTGAGCGTGATCCACAGGGGAAGCGTCACCGTGACGAACAGCAGCGAGACGCTCGTGTCCTGCCTGTTCTGGGCGATGAAGATCACGGCGAGAACGGCGAGGGCGATTGCAACGATCCGGCCCACGGTGAGCCGGTGCCCCCCAGGCTTCACCGCGGTCGTACCCTTGGCCCTGTTGCGGTCCGTCATGACGATCCCTCTTCTCGATGGGTCGTGGCCGGTCGGCTCGCCGAGCCGACCGGCTCCCAGTATGTCCCGACGCCTCGGGCGCTGATCATCGACGGACGCCGATTTGCTCCCGTGCTGGCGCGGATCACCCGTGCGGGGTGTGGGCACCGTCTGTCCCGTGGCAGAAGCTGGCCGGAGTCGTGGAACCGCGACGGGAGGTGGCACCGTGTGGGAGGAGCTGGTCCACGGGGGGAAGGTCCGCCGCGTCGGGGCCATGACCGTGGCGACGACAGCGCAGTCGGCACCCAGGCTCTCCGTGATCGGGCCCGAGCTGCGGGGCATGACCTACCTCGGCTTCCTGGTCCGCGGACGTGCAGAAGCACGGGTGCCGGACGGGTCCGTTCTGGCCATCCACCCGGGGGAGGCCGTCCTGCTCGCGGAACCGCTGGGCGTCGTCCTGGAGAGCCTGGTCCCCACGCGCTGGGTCCATGTGCTCGTCACCACATCCAGGCTGTGCGAGCGTGGCGTCCCGGTCCGCGCCGGCCGGGGCGAGAAGCGGGGTGGGGCGCTCGCCGGCCCTGTCGCCGCCTTCGCTTCCTCCCTCGCGGAGGGGCCGGAGGACGCCGGTCCGGTCAGCGACGTCGTCGCGGCCCGCGTCCTCGAGAACCTGGTGGTCGCGGTGTACGGCGACGCGCACGAGGAGGCGGACCCACGGCCGGAACGGCGCCGCCGGGTGCGGCGCGCGGCGATCGATCTCATCGATGAACGCTTCAGCGATGCCCTGCTGACACCGGCGGCCATCGCGGCCGGTGTCGGCGTCTCGCTGAGGCACCTGCAGCGCTGCTTCGAGGGAAGCGGGACGACCATCGCCACGGAGATCAGCAACCGGCGGACGGAGAACGCCTTCGTGCTGCTCACCGCACCCGCCTCGCGGGAGCTCACGGTCAGCGAGGTGGCCCGGCGGTCAGGTTTCTCGTCCGCCTTCGAACTGCGCTCGCGGGTGCGTGCGAGGTTCGGCGTCCCACCCTCGGAGCTGCGACGGTCCGGACCCCCGGCAGGCCCACGCGTCCCCATCGGGACGCCGCCGTGACGCGTCAGGCGGAGGCCGGGAGGACCTCCGCGGCGCGCGCGTGGCGGTAGTGCGCCATCGGCACGCCGAAATGCCCTTCGAAGGCGGTGCGCAGCTGATCGGCCGAGGAGAAGCCGGCGCGGAGGGCGATGCGCGGGTCCGAGCGGTCCGGACCGGTGAGGGTGGCCAGGAGGAGCGCCGCGTACTCGCTGCGGGCGCGCCTGATCTCGAGGGCCAGCGTGGTGCCGGAGCCCTCGAAACTGCGTTGGAGATGCCGCAGTGACACGTTCAGTTCCCGCGCGATTCCTGCCGGGCGCAGCGACGGATCCGCGAACCGCCGGTCGACGACGCCCACGGCGCGCTCGCGGAGGAGCGCCCTGAGTGCGGCGCCGTCGGTCCGCGGCGGGTCGGACTCGAGCAGGGCGCCCGTCAGGAGTTCCACGAGGCTGCGCTCGGTCGCCCTGGACGTCGTCGTATCCCGCAGGGCCGGACCCGACCGCAGCAGGGCGTGCGCGAACTCCCCGAGCGGCGCGGAGAGGGATCTGCCCGGGCAGGCTCGTGCCACACCGCCGCGCAGGCGTAATCCCCGCGCCGCAAGGATGTGCACCGGCAGGCGCAGGAGGAGGATCAGTGCGGGGTCCCGGCCGTCGTCCGCGATACGCAGGTCACCCTGAACGACGGCGAGCGCCCCCTGCGGCAGGGCGAGCACTGGCCCCACCGGCCCGCCCAGCGTGATCGACCCGTCGAGGGGGATGACGGCCTGGAGCCTCCGGCCCGTGGGTTCCCGTGCCTGCAGGGCGGGGACGGCCGATCCGGGGAGGCAGCTGATCGTCAGGTCGCCGATCGTCCGTGACCGGTCGGTGACGCTGCGGGCGGGGCGTGCCGACACTGGCCGCTCCTTCCCCGCCGCCCTTCCAGCGCGACGGCGGGGAATTGCGACGCCCGGTCCTTTCCTGGCGGATCCTTCCCAGAGTGCGACGGCGGAGCGCGCTTCCGGATCACCTCCCGTGGGTGAACGGCACCGGTCGCTGGTCCATCCGGGTGCCTGGGAAGCAGGACAGCGGCCTTCCCTAGGGCAGCCGGGAGGGACTCCGCACCGCCGCCATGTGTGCCCGGGCCGCGTCCAGCGGCACCGGGCTGACCAGGACGGCCGGTCCCCGATGCAGGGTTCCGCTGTCCAGCGGTCGGCACCGGAGGCCACCCCGGCCGCGCATGGCCCGATGGGCACCCGGCGCCAGGACGCGGTCCATCCAGGCGCAGGGGTGGGCGTGCCGGCCGCCGTGGAGGGAGACGCTCCCGCCCGCACTCTCGAGGGTGAAGTCCTGACCGATCAGCGGGGTGAGCTCGGCACCCCGGAGGACCACGTTGCGGCGCGGGAGCAGTGGATCGAAGGGGGCCGCTCCGAGCTCCGCAGCGATGGCCTCTAGCGACTCGATGGAGAACAGAGTCACGGCGGCATCCATGTGGGCGGCCTTTCCGAAGAAGCGGTCGCCCGCGATGCCCTTGCCCGCCACCACCTCCGCGCGGTCCGCATCGACGGTGGCCACATCGGCTGCCCCGTCCCGGGCACGCCCGAAGTAGGCGTGGTCCGGCGAGACGAGCAGGTGCAGGATGTCGACGTCGTACCGGAACTCGTGCGTCATGGTCCCACGCTAGCCGGTCCCGCTCGTGACGTCGCCGCTCCGGCTCAGACACCGGCCGGCTGCGGCTCGCGCTCCCCGTGGACCGCCCAGTAGCCCAGCGAGCGCGCCTTGTAGATGGCGGGGTTGTGGGAGGCGATGGTCCGCGCATTGCGCCAGTGCCGGTCGAGCGCCCGGCCCGTCGAGGTCGCCGACGCCCCGCCGACCTCGAACAGCTCGGTGGCCGCCAGCAGTGACTGGGCGACGGCGACGAGCTGCGCCCGGCTGACCGCCAGGTCGGCCTCGTCCACCGCCGCCCGGGCAGCCTGCCGCCCGGGGGTCCCGTCGTCGGCCCCGTCGCAGGGCATCGCGGTCCGGAGCCGCTCGTAGGCCGTGTCCAGGTGGTCGGCGGCCGCGAGGACGACGGCCTCGGCCGCGAACGCGCGGCTGCCCAGTTCGCCCACCACCTGCAGTACCTGCGGATCCTCGCGCGGCAGCGCCGTGGTCGCGTTGATGTAGGACCGCGTGCGGGGCCGGACGAAGTCTGCCGCATCGTCGGCCGCGGCCCGGGCGATCCCGGCGAGCGACGCGACGAGCACCAGCTGGAAGAACGCGTGGACATGGCTCGGCGCGTCGGGGGAGAAGGGGCGCACGTTCCGCGGGTCCACGCGCACCTCCGTGAAGTGGGTGGTGCCGCTGCCGGTGAGCCGCTGGCCGAAACCGTCCCAGTCGTCGATGCGCTCCACGCCGGGGGCCGTGGCCCGGACCGCGTACCCGACGCGCTCGCCGTCGTGCACGGCGCTGCCGGCGATCCAGTCGGCGTAGAGGCTCCCGGTGCTGTAGTACTTGGTGCCCGTGAGCGTCGACGCGCCGTCGGGTGGGCCCGGGGACGTCAGGGCCGTCCGGATGTCCCGCAGCGATGTGCCGGTGAGCTCGCTCGAGGCGTTGCCGACCATGGTCCCCGCCGCGATGTCGAACAGCCACCGGTCCCGGTGCGCCGACGGCGGCTGGAGCAGTGTCCCCTCGACGTAGGCGAAGTGGCCGCGCCACAGCTGCGTGAGATTCGAGTCCGCCGCCGCCAGGTCGGTGAGGAGGGTGAAGAGCTGCCGTAGGGACACCCCGGATCCGCCGTACTCCCGGGGGATGCGCAGGGCGCCGAATCCCGCCTCCTTCAGGGCCGCGACCTCGTCGAAGGGCAGCACGCGGTCCTGCTCCCGGCGGGCCGCTCCGGCGGCGATGGTGTCGAAGAGCGGACGGAACCGTTCCCTCAGGGCTGCGGTCGTCCGCGGGGTGGCCGCCGGGCCAGGCTCGCTCGTCAGGGACTGATGGGTGGTCGTGGTGGGCACGATGGACTCCTAGGCGTAGGACGGGGCGGGCGGGATGGTCCCGGCAGGTCCAGGCGGGATGCCGCCGACCAGGGGCACGTCGAGAGGCACAGCGTCGTGGCCGAGGTTGGCCCCGTTGCGGTACCGCGCGCCGGGATGCTCGTCGAAGAGCCGTGCGGACCCGCGCCCGAACAGGCGCTCGCGGAAGGTCGATTCCTCGTACGACCTGCGGTACAGGCCGCGCTTCTGCAGTTCGGGGACCACGAGTTCGACGAAGTCCTCCGCGGTGCCCGGGGTGAGGAACTGGCGGAGGTTGAAGCCGTCGAGGTCCGTGCCCTCGACCCACCGCTCGATCTCGTCGGCGACCTCCGTGGGTGTGCCGATGGCCACGAAGGGCCCGCGGTCGAAGCGCGTGATGCGCTCGAGGGCCTCGCCGACCGTGGTCCCCGCCGGGTGCCGCCGGTTGCTGGGCTGCCGGTCACGGCCGGGCCGGTCCTCCCGCGCAAGGATGTCGTCGATCACCTCGTCGGGCCGGTAGGCCGCGAGGTCGATGCCGCCGCCTCCCGCGTGGGCGAGATAGCCTTCCGCGCTGGAGAGTCGACGGTACTCGTCCGCCTTGCGCCGGGCGTCCTTCGACGTCCTGCCGACGATCACGACGGCGCTCGCGAACGTCTTGATGTGATGGGCGCCCCGGCCGTTGGCGACGGCGAGACGACGCAGGTCGGCCACGTTGTCCCGGTAGGCCGCGGCGTCACGGCCGCCCACGAACACGCCCTCGGCGTGACGCGCCGCGAAGGCCTTGCCCGCGACGGAGCTCCCGGCCTGGAAGAGCACCGGCGTGCGCTGGAGGGAGGGTGCGCTCAGGTGCGGTCCGGCCACGGAGAAGTGCGGTCCGCGGTGGTTGATGTAGCGGACCTTCGACGGGTCGGTGTAGGTGCGCCGCTCGCGGTCCTCGATCACGGCGTCGTCGTCCCAGGAGCCCTCCCACAGCTTGTACAGGACGTCGAGGTACTCGTCCGCGATGGCGTACCGCTGGTCGTGCTCCACCTCGTCCGCCAGGCCGAAGTTCCGGGCCGCGTTGGGGAGGTAGGACGTGACGATGTTCCAGGCGAACCGACCCTTGGTGAGGTGGTCGAGGGTCGACGCGCGCCGGGCGAAGGCGAACGGCGGTTCGTACGTCGTGGAGAACGTGGCCGCGAAGCCGAGGTGCGTCGTCGCTGCGGCCATCGCCGGGATGACCAGCAGGGGGTCGTTGCTCGGGATCTGCACGGCTTCGCGCAGGGCCGTCTCCGGGCCCCCGCGGTAGCCGTCGTACGCGCCGACGACGTCGGCGAGGAAGACGCTGTCGAACAGCCCGGCCTCGAGCATCTTCGCGGTCTCCACCCAGAAGTCGAGGTCGTTGAAGCGGTGGCGGTTGTTCTCCGGGTGCACCCAGAGACCGTGGGAGATGTGTCCCACGCAGTTCATCTCGAAGAGGTTGAAGGCGATCTGGCGTGTCATGGGCGGAACAGGTCCTTCCGGACGGCGGGGAGTTCGGGGATGGCGTTGATGAGGTGGCGCGTGTACTCGTGCCCTGGCTGGTCGAAGACCTCGGCCACGGGCCCGTGCTCGAGGACCACGCCGTCCTTCAGGACCAGCACCTCGCGGCTGATGTGCTGGATGACGCCGAGGTCGTGGGAGATGAACAGGTAGCTGAGCCCGAAGCGGTCCTGCAGGTCCGTCAGGAGGTCGAGGATGCGGGCCTGCACGGTGATGTCGAGTGCAGAGACGGGTTCGTCGCAGATGATGACCTCCGGTTCGGCGGCCAGGGCGCGGGCGATGGCCACCCGCTGCCGCTGGCCGCCGGACAGGTCGAGCGGTCGGGCACGGGCCCGGTCGGCGGGCAGTCCGACGAGGTCGAGCAGTTCGAGGACGCGTCCGGCCCGTGCGGTCCGCGGGGTCCCGGCCGCGGCGACGGCCTGTCCGACCACCTGCCGCACGGTCTTGCGGGGATCGAAGGACTGCAGCGGGTCCTGGTAGATCATCTGCACGGAGCGGCGGGCCACGAGGTCTCTCGACGCCCGGTGCTCGCCCCAGGTGCGTCCGCGGACGTGGACCGTCCCGGCGTCGGGTGCTTCGACGCCGAGGGCGATGCGCGCCACGGTGCTCTTGCCGCTCCCGGATTCGCCCACGATCCCGAGGGTGGTGCCCCGGTGCAGCGTGAAGGACACGCCGTCGACCGCCGTGCGGCGGCCGCGGCCGGGCCCGCCGAAGGCCTTGGTGATCCCCTCGACCGTCAGGGAGGGCCGGCCCGGCGTGGGGGCCTTTCGGGGGGCCGCGATGCCCTGCCCGCCGTGGGGCTGCGAGCGGTCGTGTCCGTGTCCCCGGTCGGATCCGACGACGGTCAGGCGCCGTCCGCGCGAGGACCGCGACGGGATGGCCGCCAGCAATCCCTGCGTGTAGGGGTGCCGGGGGTCCTCGAGGACGGCCTGGACGCTGCCCTCCTCCACGATCACGCCGTCGCGCATCACGGCCACACGGTCGGCGAGGTCCGCGACGACGGCCAGGTCGTGGCTGACCACGAGCATCGCGGTGCTGCCTCCCTTGAGGTCGCCGAGCAGGCGGAGGACCTGCGCCGCGATGGTGGCGTCCAGCGCCGTCGTAGGTTCGTCCGCGATGAGGAAGCCCGGGTCCGCGGCGATCGCGGAGGCGATCAGGGCGCGCTGGCGGAGTCCGCCGGAGAGCTCGTGCGGGTACTGTCCGGCGCGGACCTCCGGGTCCGGGACGCCCACGGAGGCGAGGAGTTCGACGACGCGCTGCCGGCGGGCACCGCGGTCGAGGTCTCCGTGCAGGCGCAGGACCTCTCCCACCTCGTCGCCGACCGTGCGCAGGGCGTCGAGGGAGGACAGCGCGTCCTGCAGGATGAACCCCGCCTCCTTCCCCCGGACGCGGGTCCACTGGCGTTCACCCCAGGCGGAGGCCTCGCGGCCGCGGAAGCGTTGCGCGCGGGAGCGGACGTCGGCACCGGGGCCGGTGAGTCCCACGAGGGTGCGCGCGGTCACGGACTTCCCGGAACCGGACTCGCCGACCAGCGCGAGGCATTCGCCCGGTCGGATGGAGAGGCTGAGGTCGTGGATGATCTCCCGGCGGTGGATGCCGCGACCGAAGGCCACGGAGAGCCCTTCGAGTTCGACGACGGGAGTGTCCGCCGCGGTGGTCGGGGTGGAACCGGCGGGGGTGGTCAGGGCGGTGGGGCTCATGTGAGCCTCCCTTCGGCACGGCGTCGGAGCTCGCGCCCGATCACGGTGATGGACAGGACGGTCGCGACGAGGAACGCCGCGGGGAAGGTGATCATCCAGGGTGCGTTCGAGATGAAGTTGCGGCCGGCCGAGAGCATGGCTCCCCATTCGGGGGCGGGGGGAGGCGTCCCGAGTCCGAGGAAGCTCAGGGACGCCCCGGCCCCGATCGCCGAGCCGATGCCGATCGTGGCGAGGACGAGGACGGGCTTGAGGACGTTCGGCACGGTGTGGGTGACGAGGATCCGCCACGCCGGCAGGCCGAGGGTGCGGGCGGCCTCGACGAAGCCCGACCGCCGGACGAGGTGTGTCTGCGCCCTCGTGATCCGTGCGTAGTAGGCGATGCTGCCGGCACCGATGGCGAGGATCGCGTTCTCCGTCCCTCCGCCGATGATGCCGATCACCACGAGGGCGAGGAGGATCTCCGGGATGGCGAGGGTGACGTCGAGGAAGCGCATCACCGAGGCTTCGACGAGCCGCCCGTTGAGCCCGGCGAGGAGCCCGATGGCGGTCCCGCCGACCACGCCGATCGCGGTCGCGCCGACGCCGATGTACAGCGAGGTGGCGGCTCCGTGGACGATCCGCGTGTAGTTGTCGGCGCCGGAGTCGTCGGTGCCGAACCACGCGGTAGCGCCGGGTGCCTCGAAACTCCTGGCCGGGTCCACGGCGTACGGGTCGGCCGGAGCGAGCAGGCCGGGGGCCAGGACCGCCGCCGTCAGCCACAGGAGGAACGCGGAGGCTGCCAGGATGCCGGGACGCACCCGCCACCGGCGGCGCCGCGTCCGCGGGGTCCCGACAGGGGCCGCCGGGCGGTCCGGGATCCCTGCCGGCGGGGCGGCTGCGGAGGGGACGGCGGGTGCGATGGTGCGCGAGGCGATGCTCATGCGGTCACCACTTTCGGGTCGATGAGCGTGTACAGGAGGTCGATGACGAGGTTCACGACGACGTAGACGGCAGCCGCGAGGAGCACGATCCCGATGATGACCGGCAGGTCCTTGTTGTAGACCGACGCCAGGGTGAGTGATCCGATGCCCTGCCGGCTGAAGAGGGTCTCGACGACCACCGACCCGCCGAGCAGGGCCGCGACGACGAACCCGGACATGGTCATCACGGGGATGGCTGCGTGCCGGAGGGCGTGGCGGATCCTCACCGGGAGGTCGCGCATGCCGCGGGAGCGGGCCGTCAGGATGAACGGCTGCTCCAGGACGTCCTCGAGCTCGTTCCGCAGGACCTGCGAGAGGGTCCCGAAGATCGCCAGGGCGAGGGTGAGGGCGGGAAGGACCAGGGCGGCGGGCCCCTGGTTCCCGCCGATGGGGAACCAGCGCAGCGTGAACGAGAAGACGATCAGCAGCGCGAAGCCGATGATGAAGGTCGGCGTCGCCGCGAAGACCACTTCGATGCCGGAGACGATCGACCGGATCCAGGGGGCCCGGTGCGCGGACAGGATCGCGACCGCGAACGTCAGCGGCAGGGCCACGACGACGGCGGCCGCAGCGAGCGCCGCCGTCGCGCCGATCTGCTGCCCGATGGCTTCCGTGACGGGCAGGCGCAACCGGTAGGACTGTCCGAGGTCCCCCTGGAGGAGGTTCCCGAGGTAGCTGCCGTACTGGACGATGAAGGGCTGGTCGAGCAGGTAGTCGGCACGGACCTGCGCGAGCGTCTCGGCGGTGGGCCGTGCATCGGGTCCTCCGAGGATCAGCAGCGCCGTGTCGCCCGGGATCAGGTAGACCGCGAGGAACGTCAGCGTCGCGGCTCCCCAGAGGACACCGATCCCGACGGCGAGCCGCGTGAGGACGCGCCGGAGCACGGCCATCTACTCGGCCTTCCAGGCGTACGTGAGGACCGGCACCGGGTGGGAGGTGTCCACGGCGACGTCGTGCAGGGTGTTCGCGTAGGCGAACTGGCTCGGATTCTCGTAGAGCGGCACGCCGGGCACGATCTCGAGCAGCCGGTGCTGCGCCTTCGAGTACGCCTCCTCGGCGGCGGGTCCGTCATCGGCCTCACGGGCCGCGGAGAGCAGCGCGTCGAGCTGCGGGTCGTTCACGTACGAGGAGTTCTGACCGATCCGCTCACCTGTGATCTCGGAGGAGTGGTAGCGGATGAACAGGACGTCGGTGGTGTTGGTGTGCCACACCCCGGCCAGGGCGTCGTAGTCGCCGGCGTAGCGGAGTTCGGTGAGCTGCGCCTGGGGGAGCTGGATGATCTGGAGGTCGAAGCCGACCTTCCGCGCCTCACCCTGGAGCTGCACGAGCAGCGGGCTCGGCGTGGAACTCTCCACCGTGGGCACCTCGACCGTGAGCCGCTTCCCGTCCCGCGTGCGGAAGCCCTCGTCGTCCCGCCCGGTCCAGCCGGCGTCGTCGAGCAGCTGGTTCGCCCGCTCGGGGTCGTGGGTCAGCACGCCCTCCACGGACGGGTCGTAGTACTTGCTCTCCTTCGACAGGAAGCCGTCGATCGGGGTGTAGGTGCCGAAGCCGAGGCTCTCCGTGACGGCTCCCGTGTCCACGGCGGCGGCGAACGCCTGGCGGACCGCGAGGTCGTCGAACGGCGCCCGGTCGAGGTTGAAGCTCAGCACGTAGGGGCTGCCGGTGCGGGGCAGGTTCTCGTAGGTGAAGTCCGGGTCCGCCTGGACCGCGGCGGCGTTCTGCGGCGCGAGGTTCTCGGTCAGGTCGTACTGCCCCGAGACGAGGGACTGGTGGCGGATGACGGGTTCGCTGACGAGGGTGACCTCCACACCGTCGAGGTGCGCTTCGCCGTCACCGTCCAGCCATTCCGGCGCCCAGTCGTAGCCGTCCCGTTTGGTGTAGCTGATGCTCTGGCCAGGCTTGTAGTCGGCGACGGTGAAGGGACCGGTGCCGATCGGCTCCTGGCACAGCGTCTCGGGGGACTCGGAGATGGCCTTGCCCGAGTTCATGCCGAGCCAGGACTGCGCGAGCGTGTAGAGGAACGGCGTGTAGGGGTACGCGAGGTGCGCTTCGAAGGTGTACTCGTCGATCACGGTGCCGTCCACGTACGGGGCGATGTACGCGGCGGCGAGGGGCGACTTCGTGGCGGGGTCCCTCATGTGCTCGAAGTTCTGCCCGAGGACCTCCGCGTTCCAGGGGGAGCCGTCGCTGAAGGTGACGCCCTGCTTCAGGCGGAACGTGTACGTCTTGCCGTCCTCCGAGACCTCCCAGGACTCCGCGAGGTACGGCGCGATCTCCCCGTTCTCGTCGAGGGTCACCACGTTGTCGTAGATCAGGCGCCCCAGGAACTGTTGCTGCGTCGCCGAGATGCCGTGCCCGTCGAGGCACCCCGGCTCGGCCGAGATGGACACGTCGAGGACGCCGCCGGCCACCGGCTCGCCGTCGGTGACGGCGGACGGGCTCGCCGGCCCGGCGCAACCGGTCAGGAGGGCGAGGAGGCCGACGGCGGACAGGGCGGTGACATGTCCGAAGTAGTTTCGATTTCGGGCAGGACAAAGTACGGATGCATTCATGGAGAATTCCTCGGAAAGGCGTTCCGGCGCAACGCACAGCGCATTACGCAGGGAATGGGAAGAAAAGGGGAAGACGCGCAGAAGGCGCCGGGATCCTGCTAGGGGAAGGCGGTACAGCTCATGATGAGTGCCTTTCGAAGTGCTCTTGCCCGCGCCGGACCGGCACTGAGTGCCAAGGCGAAGGCCGCTTCGTCATCCGAACCACCCACGAACATGGGGTTGGTGCGCGGCCTAGTCGGAGCTTGGCGACCGCGTCTCTTGAAGCTGCAATTACTATAAGCATGCCCCTCGATCGATTCGGTCAACAAGAAGTTATGTGACTACGACTATGCGCGGGCCCGGCCGCGCCCGGGGATAAGGCCGGGTATCACGATCGGAAGCGTCGGCCCGCCGGCAGATGTCGCCGCGTGCTGCGGGCACCGGTCCCTGGGGCCCGTGCCGCGCGCAGCGCGTAGAGGATGGTCAGGAGATCGATGCCCTCCTGGCCGAACGCGCCGGCCAGTGGGGGGACGAGTCCCCGGGCGGCGCCCGTCATCAACACGAGGCTCAGGGCGATGCCGATGCCGATGCTCTGCAGCGCTATGCGCAGGGTCCGCTTGCCGATGATCACGGCCTCTGTGACTTTCGCGAGGTCGTCGACGGTGATGATCACCTCCGCCGATCCCGGCGCCCCACGTAGACGGCGGTTTCCCCCGGTGCCAGGGGAGTGTCCGGGACGCGCCCGACGATGCCTTCCACGAAGCGGCGTTTGCCGACGGCGATCGCGGTCCCCGCGACCTCGGCGCGAGGACCTCGTCCTCGGTGAGGGGTCCCGCCGTCGGGGCGAGGACGATCCCACCCACCAGTAGGAATAGGACGTCGCGATGATCTGCGCGGCGGCCGATGTGCATGCGCGTCATCCTGGGCCGCGCCACGGAGGGCATGCAGGGCCGCTGTGCCCCATCGGCTGGCGTGTCAGGCGTCGCGTGAGGTGGTCAGGTGGGTCCCGAGGAGACGGTCAGGTTGTTGTAGACGGCGCGGACGGCCGGGTCGCACCAGCAGGCGAAGCCTGCGCGTGACTTGTCTTCGCGGCGCACGGCGATTCCGGAAAGCACCACGATGCCCGCCGTCACGGTGATGTCCAGAACGCGCAGTCGGCCGCGCGGCGCAGCAGATCCTCGAGTGATGCGGGACTACTTGCCCCGCGTCCTCCTACATCCTCGACGAGGTGGTTGTCGACCGACGTCGTCATCCGTCCACTGTGCGCCGGGCACCGGTTCCCGTGCAGGGTCCAAGGTCCTTCCCCGGCCGTCCCGGCCCGCAGGTCCGGGCGGAGGACGACGCCGGATGGGACTTTAGGCCCTAGTAGTCGGTTGATGACTCGCGTGTGATGTTCGTGCAAAGCGAGACACCGATCCGAGAGGTTCGCACAGTGACCAACATCAGTTCAATTTGGACGAGGATCGATCCTGGAGTGCAGCAGTGGGTTCTCGCGAACCCGGGATGCCTGGTCCTGCCGCGCACTCTGGTGAATCGGGTGGAAGCAAGCATCGGCGAGAGCCTGCACGCGGACGACCACGGGGAGTACTGGTTCTCCGGCGAGGAGCTCGTGTTCCTGAAGGCGCGTCGTCGGGCACAGGAACTCGGCGGGTACAGCGCGGATGGGCAGGGCAGCATCCGATGGGACGACCACGCAGAGATGCTGGACCGGTGAGGCGGCGTCCAATCGCGGCCGGCGGTGTGACCCGGGGATCGGCGAGGACCGCCTACCGTCGGGGAGGGACCACTGCCCTCGGTGCCGAGTCCGAGGAGACGATGCGGCGGCGCGCGATGGCGATGCACCCCTCGGCCTCCAACCGGAAGCTCAAGATCCTCGTCAGCGCCGACGCCGAAGCGCACATCGTGCAGATCCTCGTGCACGGCTGCGTGTCTGCGGTCAATCTGCACGCCCTCGACCTCGTGGTGAGACGGGCAGCCACCCTGTCACCGGGAACGAACGTCGTTCTCGACCTGAGCGAAGCGCAGGCCTGGGACTCGGTGCGGACCGATCTTCGCTCCGAGTCGATCACCGCGCGTCTGACCGCGCAGGGGACCGCACCCGCGCCCTTCCCTCTGGGGGTCATACCGCCCGCACCCTAGGGTGCGGGGCAACGGACAGGTGCACCCTGGGTTCAACGGCGAGCGCGGGGTGCACCGAGGTGGGCCCCGCGCTCGCGGGTCTTTCAGGTGCACCAGAACCAGCCCGGTGGGCGCCAGCTCGACGGAACCTCGTGATCGCGACGGCATCCGCAGTTGGAGCAGCAGTATCTCGCCCGAGCGTGTCGGGTGCGACCGTTGGGGAGGATTACCTGTTCGGAGTAGGCGGAATAGACGAGGGCCTCGTCCGAGCCGCAGGTCAGGCAGACCGGCACCAGTCCACGAGGACGCTCCTGCCGGACTGCCCGTTCACGGATGGCCTTCGTGTCCATGATGTGTCCTTTGTCCAGAATGCGTCATTTCGCATCCGCCGTCGTAGGGGATGGACTGCGGATGATTCCTGACTCCCGATCCGGATGGTCGACATGGCTGCCGGGGGCTAACGGGCGGTCGACAGGCGGCGGTCACGCATCCGGGTGGGGGCCATTTCGTAGAAGAGGTCGCGCATGCCGGGCGCCCACGGCTCCTCCGAGACCTTGCCCCAGGGGGTGGTGAGGAAGGCCGGGTCGTCGACGTGGGTGGCTGGTCCGTTGGCGAGGACGGTCCGCCCACTCTGGGTACTCCGTTCGGTGAGACCGACCTGGAATCCTGCGTGCTCGAGGAAGCTGCTGGCGATGGTGTCCTGACATGGCGGTGTCGACACCGTGTCCTCCTTCGTCCCTGGGGGTCGTCCGATCGCGCGTCGCACCAGGTGCTTCCGGGGCTGAGGGGTGCTTTCTGTCGACGCTACAAACACTTCGCCCTCCGTATCAGGGTCCAAAGGCCCTGATCAGCGCTCCCGGGATCTGTGATCGTGGGACGGTGCCTCACCTCCCCGCGACGCCGGATATTCACGGCCGCCCTGCGGGTCGGTCCGCCGGCCGTAGTCGGCGCCAGGAAGGATGCGCGTGGGGGGCAGTCGTCGTTCCCGATCAGAATGGGCATGCTAAGGATGCATCATGACCACGGTCCTCCCGGAGGCGGAAGCAACCAAACCCTCGATCCAGCGTTCCGAGCCGATGCTCGTCGCGGTGCGCGATTCCGCGGCGGACCGCACCGCGGTGGAATGGGCTGCCGCGCGGGCGGCGGCTCTCGAGGCTCCGCTGACGGTGCTGCACGCCATCGCGGACCCGTCCCTGATGCCGCCCGGCCGCCTGTACGGCGACGAGGTGATCGCCGGGCGCGTCATGGTCAGTCGCGAGGCATCGCGCGTCGCCCACCGGTATCCGGGACTGCGGGTCAGCACGTACCTCCACTGCGGTGACGTAGTCGAGGCGCTGCTGGGCCTGTCCGCCGCCGCGCCCATGATCGTGGTGGGTGCGGACCGGCGCGATCCGTCCAGTGGCGAGTTCAAGGGCTCCGTAGCGCTGCAGGTGGCGCTGAACTCCGCGACGCCCGTCGCCGTCGTGCCACCGGGGCACGGCTATCGGATGGACTCCGGGCAGGCCAGAGGGGGAGTGGTCGTGGGGGTGGACGGCTCGGACGTGTCGCGGGCCGCCCTCATGAGAGCGGCTGAGGAGGCCCACAGGGCAGGCGTGGTCCTGACCGTGGTGACCGCACTGGGGTCGTCACCGCAGCGTATGGCGGTCGGTGCGTCGCCTATGCTCCTGGCCGTGCGCACGCGCTATCCGGATCTCCTCGTGAGCTGGATCGTGGATGACCTGCATACGCCGGTCGAGGCCCTCGCGCTCTACGGCTCCGGCTCCGATCTACTGGTCATCGGCCGCCATGGGAGCGGTGCGCGATCAGCGATGTCGCTCGGCTCGGTCACGCATACGCTGCTCCTCGATCCACCCTGTCCCACCCTGGTCCTCACTCGTCGTGAGCCCGAGCCGTCCGTGAATGCGCCGCCGCGTGCAGAGGAGCGAATGAGCGTCCGGTGATCGTCTCGGGCACCAGTCGCATGAAGCGGTCCTTACGGCCCATCTCCCACGGATGCAGCGGCAAGGTGACCGTGTCCATGAGTTCCCCCGTCTGGTTGATGGTCGCTGCTTGTCCGTGGACGATCACACTCCACACCAGTGCGCCCCCGTTGAGGAAACCGTCCGCCTCGAGAGCGACCGGCGCCTTCTCGGAGAATCGGGACTTCGTCCCCTCCGAGGTCCGGAAGACGATCGTGCCGTGTTCCACGACGAAATTGACCGGGAAGATGCCCGGAACCCCCTGAATGCACAGGGCGAGGCGCCCGAAGGGAGCATCCCGGAGCAATTTCCAGCATTCGTGCGCTGGAAGGATTTCCGTAGGTGTATTCTCGGCTTCCATAGATCGACACTACGAAGTGGCCCACAGGCCGGATAGGGCACTCTGACCCTTTTCCCGGCCCGCCGGTCAGGTCTCATTCAAAGTGGACGGATCGTGGGTCCCTGGGGGGCGGGGCCACACGTCGACAGTACGGAGTGCGGCACGTGGTCACCTATTCTGAAGAACTGCCCAACGGAGTGTCCCCTCGGACGACGGCGTTGGCCGGGATGGAAGACCTACTCGCTGCCTTTGCGGCCATAGCGGACGACCTCGGGCTCGACACCGTGCTGGAACGCGTCATCTCGGCGGCCTGCCGACTCGTCGATGCCCGCTACGGAGCACTCGGAGTCATCGGCCCGGACCGTACCCTTGGTCACTTCACCACCGTCGGCCTGGAGGACGACGAGATCCGGCGGATCGGCCAGTTCCCGACAGGGCACGGGATCCTCGGTCTGCTGATCTCGGTGCCGCACTCGCTCCGCCTGTCCGATCTGCGCGAACATCCCCTCGCCTACGGCTATCCGTCGGACCACCCGCCGATGAAGTCCTTTCTCGGCGTTCCGATCCGTATCCACGACCGCGTCTTCGGCAACCTGTACCTGACCGAGAAGAACGGAGGTGCGGATTTCTCCGTCGACGACGAACAGCTCGTCGTGGCGCTCGCCTCGGCTGCCGGGGTCGCGATCGAGAACTCGCGGCTCTTCGATGAAGCGAATCGACGCACCCGCTGGCTCGAGGGCGGACTGAATGCCGTGAGGGAACTGCTCGGCCAGCATGACGAATCGCGCCATGATCTGGACATCCTCGCGACCCACGCGCTGAATGCCTCGCAGAGTATCCTCGCGGCCGTCCTCAGGGATTTCGGCAACCATCGCGGAGTGGGCTGCGAGGCAGTGGACGGTGTCGAGGTCGAGGCCCTTCTCGGCCAGTCGAGCCTGGATCCGACGCTGCTCGACAGGCTTCCGACCACGCTGTCGCCGATCGTCCTGGACGCGGACGAATTCGCCCAGGTGCTTCCCGGCGCCCCGGAAGGCATGATCGGGACGGCGCTCTGCAGCAAGCTCCCGGGCGACGGCAACCGCCGATTCCTCGTCGTCGGCCGCTCACCGGGCGGGTCGCCGTTCTCCGACGTTGACCACGAAATGATGACCACCTTCGTATCCCACGTGTCCCTGGCCCTCGAACTGCTGCGTGTTCACCGCCAGCGGGAACAGGAGGCAGTCTTCGGCGACCGTGACCGGATTGCGCGTGACCTGCACGACCTGGTGATCCAGCGGCTCTTCGCGGCCGGCCTGAGCATCCAGAGCCTGCGGAAGTACACGCCGGACATGGAGGCCCTGAACCGCATCTCGGCGGTGACGACGGAGCTGGACGAGACCATCCGGGAACTGCGTGACACCATCTACTCGTTGCGCACGGTTCCGCAGGTCACCCCGACGTTCACCTCCACCATCTTCTCCCTCGTGGCGGATGCATTCGACGGCCACGACCTCGCGCCGGTCCTCCAGCTGTCCGGCCCGCTCGACGCGGCGCTGGATGACGAGCGAGCCGATCATGTCCGAGCCGTACTGCTCGAGGGGCTGTCGAACGCGCTGCGCCACGCCGACGCGCAGACCATCACGGTCACGCTGCGAGCGATCGGCGAACACCTCGAGTTGAGGATCACCGACGACGGCCGTGGGTTCGAGAACCCCACCCGCAGCAGCGGCCTAAGCAATATGAAGCGCCGCGCGGAGCTGTGCGACGGCACGATCTCCATCCTCAGTGAACCCGGTGCGGGGACCGAGGTCCACCTCAGGATCCCTCTGAATTCGACGGAGACAACGGATCCGACGGGCGGGAGATGAACACCGCTGCCTGGGTGCGGCGCTGGAACCCCAGCTTCGACAGCAAGGACGACACATAGTTCTTCACGGTCTTCTCCGCCAGGAACAGTTCCGTGCCGATCTCCCGGTTGGTCAGCCCGGCCCCGATGAGCGTCAGTACCTTCTTCTCCTGACTCGTCAGGCCCGTCAGCCGCGGGTCCTCCGCAGGGGTGTCAAGGAGTCCGGAGGTGATCCGTTCCGTCACCCCGGCGGCGAACAATGACTGACCGGACGCCGCACGGCGGACCTTCTCCACGAGGTCGGACCCGAGGATCTCCTTGAGGATGTATCCGGCGGCACCCGCGAGTACGGCGCCCCGCAGCGCCTGCTCATCGTCGTAACTGGTCAGGATCACGCAGGCCAGCGAAGGGTCGACCGAGCGCACGTCACGACACACTTCGATCCCCGTGCCGTCGGGCAGCCTCGCATCGAGGATCGAGATGTCCGGTGACAGGGCAGGGATCCTCCGGGCCGCCTCCTCCGCGGATCCGGATTCTCCGACGATGGAGAAACCCTCGCTCTCCAGCAGCTCGCGCAACCCACGCCGGACCAGCTCATGGTCATCGAGGAGGAACACCGTTGCTTCCTCCGGATGCCCACCGGTCGCGGGGTAGTCCATCTCCAACCTCCGACGTCGTCGACGCGCCCGACGCTACCGGTCCGGCTGCCTCGTGTCCAAGGACCATCATCACCCGGTGCCGCGCTCGCGGTCAGGGCACAATGGCCCCCAATCGGGTGGGTCTTTCGGCCCTATCTCGCCCACGAGGGGCCGGAGACGATGACGGGGCGCACGTTCACCGGCGGCGAAGGAGCAGAACCCCATCATGGACATGACACCCCCACCCCGCCGATCCCGCGTCATCGTGGTCGGCGTCGACGGGTCAGAGCAGTCGATCGCCGCACTGGAACTCCCAGGCAGGCTCGTCCCGCTCGCCGGTGACGTCATTCGGGCCGTGACGGTATGGCAGTACCCCATAGGGTTCGGCACCTTCGCCCCGATCACCTGGAACCCCGACGAACTGGCCGGGAAGGCACTCGACGACGCGCTGTCGGCAGCGTTCCAGGGTGAGCCACCCTGCCCGCTGGAGCGCCGGGTCCTCCAGGGGGCCCCGGCCCAGGTGCTCATCGAGGAGAGCCGGAAGGTATCGATGGTCGTCGTCGGATCGCGGGGTCACGGCGGGTTCGTGGGACTCCTCCTCGGCTCCGTGAGTTCCGCCGTCGCGGAGCGCTCCGCCTGCCCGGTCGTCATCGCGCACGGCGGGCTCCCCGCATCCGACGGCGAGCCCGCCGCGGCCCGGCCCGCCACCGCCTCGGCATGACCTCCACCACGGGCGGTACCTCGGGGTTCCGTCAGGGCAAGCCGGTGATGGTCGGCTACGACGGGTCCGACGAATCGAAGAGAGCTCTCCTGTGGGCTTCACGCTATGCCGGGGTGGCCCAGCTGCCGCTCGTCGTCGTCCATGCCTTCATCTGGCCGTACTTCACCGACCGGCTGGGACCGGTGGCGGGTATCGAGGACAGCGGGCTGCGTGGGGAAGCACTCCGGATCGTGGCGGAAGGACGTGAACTGGCGCGGCGCTCCGAACCGGATCTCGAGGTGCAGGACCGGATGGTGACAGGCGCCCCCACTGCTGTCCTGACGACGCTCTCGGAGGAGGCCTCCCTCCTCGTCACGGGAACGCGGGGCCTCGGCGGCTTCTCCGGTCTGCTGGTCGGCTCGGTGAGCCTCCATCTCGTCTCCACCGCGTCGTGTCCCGTCACGGTCGTCCGTGATGCCCGTCCTACGCACGACACCGTCCTGGTCGCCGTCGACGGTTCCCCCGAGAGCGACCGCGCGGTGCTGGTTGCCGCTGAGTTGGCCCGCACCCTGCACAAATCACTCCGGTTCCTGCACGTCGGCGGCCCTCACCGGCGTGGGGAGGCGGAGGCTTCTTCGCGTGCCCAGGAGCAGGATCCGGTCCTCGAACAGGCTTCCGCGCTGCTCGGCGAGCACGCGGGGCTGACGACGAAACGGGACCTCCTCCTCGCGGCCTCCGTTCCCGGCAGCATCGTGGAGGAGGCCCGGAAAGCCGCCTGTGTCGTGCTCGGAGCGAAGGGCCGCAATACGCTGGGCATCCGGCTCGGGTCAACGGTCCACGCGGTACTGCACCACGCGAGCGGCAACGTCGTCGTCGTGCGGTAGGTCAGGCCCGTGAATGGACCCTGGTGCTCGCCGCCAGGGGCACCGTCACTTCCGGATCGCGCCTGAACGGCACCTCGAGCGCTGCCCGCAGGAACCAGCGCACCCGCAGGACGGGCGAGGTGACCGTCGGAGCGGGAACGGTCCCGGCCGTGAGGGTGAACGGCACAACCGAACCCCTGGCCGCGTGCGCGGGGACGCGGACCTCATCGATCACCGTCTCCTCGACGAGGAAGTTGCCGGCATGGTGCTCCTTCTCGGCACGTTGCCCGGCCCAGTACATGACTTCCTCCTGCATGACGATACTGATGCTCAGGGTGCGTGCCTTGGAGTCGCTGACCGTCACGACGCCGGACACCTCCACCCCCGGATGCACTGAATGGGTGGACAGCTCGGACACGTGCAGATCCGTTGCGGCACGGCGCCCGTCCGTAGGGTCGACGCCGGGGTCGACGTCGACCCCGGTCCCGTCCGATTGGACGACCAGCGGATGGGAGCGGACGACGTCCCCGTTGCCCTCCGAGGACACCCGGGCACGCACCGACCAGCCGGACAGCGCGAGCTTCCCGTGAAGAGTGGGGATCGCCTCGGCGGGCACTATCAGCTGGCCCACCTCGAAGCACGACTCGCCCTCGCGCAGGGTGGTGTTCGCGCTGACCAGGGTGCTCCCGATGTCCCTCGAGCTGCGCTCGGCGGCATGGTAGGTTCCGCCGAATTGGTTCCCACGCATCTGCGTGAGTTCCAGCGAGTGCACGAGCGTGAACTGGACGGAGGTCACCCGTACGCGGCGGGTCGCGCGGATCTCCACGCTCACGGGGGTGCTGTGGCCCAGTACGGCGGTGCCCTCCGCGCCACGCTGCAGGAGGGAGAGATCCATGATCTCGTGGGGGTGAGTGGGGGTCATGATCGGTGGGCCTTTCCGTCGTGATCGGTGGGTGGGAGGTGTCGCGGACGGTCAGAGGCCGGGCGGACGGGCCGGGGGCGGCGGTGGTTCCCTTCGTGCTGTCCCCCAACCGGCGGTGGCGCGTGGCCGGGCTTCCGGCTCCTCCGGTCCCTGATCCAGGCGGAACGGCGGATACTCGTCACGGAGCAGGAACACATAGGCTGCCACGCGATAGGTCCAGCGGTGGATGCCGATCACCAGGCCGAAGAGCGGCGCCGGATAGCGGGCCGTGAACAGGAGCGCGACCCCGGCGACGATCACCAGCAGGCCCAGCAGTGACGGCGCGGTGGTCCGGACCACGTCGCCGGAGCCGGGTATGACGACGACGGTCGTCGACCAGGCACCCGTCAGGGCAGCGACGACGAGGAGGTGCGGGAGGGCCAGCAGCCACCATTTCACGAGGACGAGGCCGCGGTGGAGCCTGGACGGGTAGGGGACCTCGAAATCGGCGGGATAGTCCGGTACGCGGGCCAGGGTGAAGGGCGGATACAGGTCTGTTCCGAGCGCGGAGGCGTAGAACTGCACGCGCCACGTCCAGCGGAAGACCCCCACGGCAAAGGCGAACAGGCCTGCCGGATAGCGCCCGGTGAACAGGATCATGACGCCGGCGGCCACCGTGCTGACGAAGCACGCAGTCCAGAGCAGCCACAGCACCACCAGATGCGGGATCACGAGGAACCACTTCACCAGCCACAGCCACCGGGAGAGTCGGGGTTGCAGGTAGCCCGTGAGGCGGGCCGGGTGGGCCAGGAAGTCACGCGCGGGGTCGTCCGACGCGGTGCGGTGGAGGTCCTCCGGGAGCCCCCGACGCCGGTTCTCGTCGGCGGCCAGGGACGGATCGATCCCCTTTCCGAGGGCGTTCGCCCCGATGAGGATAAGTGGGACGCCGACCAGCACCAGGACACCCGCGATCAGGAGCATCGTCAAGCCGACGGGCGCGAAGAGGCTCGACCGGAGGCCTGCCTGCAGATCGACGACGCCGGCCTGGCTGCCGTCGGCGTTCATCACCACCACCGCCCAGCTCCCGGAACGCACGTCCACGGAGATCACCTGCGTACCGGTACCGGAGGCCGACGCCGTCCAGAACGTCTGTTCGGTGGGTGGGCGCGGAGCCGAGGAGCCCGGGATCTCGCGGTAGCTGGCGCGGAAGGGGTCGGTGCGGACATCGGTCAGCTCTGTGTGCTGCACCGACGACAGGTACGCGTCGACGTCGGCCTGTCGTGCCACGCCGACGAAGACCGCCTCGGTGCTGGGCACGCCCGTGGCCGCCAGCTGGATCGTCGCGATACCCGCGGGGAGGACGCCCTCGTCGGTATCGAGTTGGACGTCCTGCAGCCGGGTGGTCAGCGCGTAGGAGTCGTACTCGAAGCGTTCCGTGGATGTAGTCAGGAATTGCCCACCCCGCTGGAAGCCGGCGAGAGCGCTGACGAGCAGTCCGCCGAATGCAAGGCCCGCTGCTATCGAGACGAGCAAAGCGCCGAGGAGGACCATGATCAACGGTCCTGCCCGCATGGGCGTCCGAGCGGGCGGGGGAGTGGTACTCAACGAACTCGAACTCATGGCGGGCGTCCTCCGTGGTGGTACCTGGATGAGGAAGGAGCAGCCCTTACTCCGGCACGGGCGCGAGCTTCCGGGTTACTCCTTCGAGGGGAGCGGGTGCGTCTCCCGGTATTTCTGGATATGCAGGGCAAGCTTGCGCTCTGCTTCCCGCCGACGCTCCATCAGGCGTTTGAGGTCGGATCCGGTGGGCCTGAGACCAATGGGCCTGAAAGTTTCGTCTTCGGTGGAGGGGTCGAGGTGGATAGGGGGAGGTGCGGGGATTGTTGAGGCAATCGGTCGCTCTGTCGAGCTCATTCATTTGTCCTTCGTTCGTTCGTGAAGTGGTCGACGACCGGTTGATGCTTCCCGTGTGCTTCTCGCCGGCGTCGCACGACGACCACTCCCGAAAGGGTTGCGTCCCAGTGTCCTGCGGGGTGGGTCGGTACTCTAGGGACTTTCGTCACCATTGCGGCGGCCGCTGCGATCGCCGCTGGCAGTCCCAGGGGCGCTGCGTGGTGCGACAGGAGATCGGACCTGCGGGGGAGTCACAGCCAGAGGCGGGGGCGCAGGAGCGCGCGGACCGGCATGGAGCCAAGGAGTTCGCGTTCCTGCAGCGGGGTGGTGTGTTCGTCGAGGAAGTCCAGGATCAGATCCGCGTCCAGCGACGCGAACGCCGCTCTCATGAAGCGGACTGCCGAGTCGGGGTCGTGCAGCCACATCTTGAGGACGGGCTTGTCGTAGAAGTGGAAGCGGCGCGGGGGGTCGGGTCCGCTCGGCGAGCCGGTCGCGGCGAACGACGAGGCGACGTGCTCGGTCTGGTGGAGGATGCGGGTGAAGCCGTACCCCGTCGTCGCCTTGATGATCCCGGAGGCCGTGCCAACGTAGAGATGTCGTCCTCGCGACGACTGGCGACGAAGACCGAGCGGGATCACCCCTCGCTGGACGGCGAGCGTGGAGAAGTCCGTCACTCCACAGGTGTTGCGGAGGTATGCCGCGGCCGCCGTCTCGAAGGGCCAGCCCAGGGCCGGTGCATCACCACGGGTGATCCTCGTCGTCTCCACGAACGCTTCGCGTGTCGACACCGGCAGGAGGCAGTGGAGGCGGACAGGCTGCCGGCCGTCGCCCGACCTGAAATCCATGAAGGTGGCCACTGACGGGTCGAAGGATTCGCTCGCGGTCCGGACCTGCCGGATCTCACCGGTCATGAGCAGGGGAGGAGTCGCACCGGGCGGTGGGGTGGTGCTGTCACAACAGTAGGAGGCCGTGAAGGATCGGCCGTCGGCGAGTTCCACCGCGACCCGATCCCTCCGCGCGCGGATCCCCGTGACGTGGGCGTCGAGTCGGGTGATGCGAGGATCGGCGTTGATCACCCGATCCAGGCACTCGAAGATGTTCTGTGAGGAGGTCAGGGACAGCGTGTGGCGCTCGAGGGACAGGTTACGCAAGCCTCCGACGGTATCGACCGCGAGCATCGTGTAGCTCGCCGAAGGGGTCAGCCGCAGCGGAAGGACGCCGTCGTACCAGTAGATGATGGACCGGTGCTGGTAGTGACGGCTGTCGTCGACGAGCAGGATCCGCATCTCGCCCAGGCCGGGGTGCCCGCTCAGGAAGTAGGCGAGGCTTCGTCCGGCCAGTCCACCGCCGGCGACGATGATGTCGAACTGCGCAGGTTCACGACTCACGACGACATGCTCGCCCGACGGGCCCCGCATCCGGCCAGGACGCGCCGACGACGCCGGGAGGGCGGTGGCGGGATCCTCAAGCGTCTGCGTCTTCGGTTACCTTGCCCTTGCCCGCTTTGCCCTCCCGTGGCTCGCTCTCCGTCACCTCATGAACGACGAGGACCGGACAGTGGGCGTGGGAGACGCAACTGGCGCTCACGGAGCCCAGGAGCAACCCGCGAAATGTTCCGTGACCCCGCCGGCCCACGATGAGCAGGGCGGCGTCGCGGGAGGCCTGAACGAGAGCCTTGCCGGGGTGGGCGAATATCACCGTGGTCTCGAGGCCGCTCGGGACATCTTCTCCGTAGGCCGTGGTGATGGCATGCTCCAGGTGGATCTTCGCGGCGTCGGCGAACTCACTGGTGCCGAGCGGAACGTACCCGGGGTATTCGGCCGGGTAATCCCACGCCGCGACCGCCAGGATCGTCGCGTCGAAGACGGGTGCCAGCCGGTGAGCGTACCGCAACGCCTCGACGGACTGCTGCGAACCGTCGACGCCGACGACGATTCGAGGGCCGGCTGCTGTGCTCATGGGGTTTCTCCTCGGGCTCGCTGCGATCAGGGTGGTGGTGCTGCCTGAAGCGTGCCCATCGCTTGCAGGGGGCGATAGGGGCTTTCGTCCTATGAGCAGCGGGAGGCAGTCCTTGTGGCCCTGGAGCTCACTCGCTGCAACCTCCGACACGGCTCGATGCCACCTCCCGTGAGACGAGCCGCCGAGTGGGCCGGTAGGAGGCAACCGTGAATCAGGGACCAAAGACCCTGATGGGTATGGGGCATCCCGGCAACAATTGCCGGGTGATCTGCATCTCGACGGACAGCAAGGATCGTCCGGGCCGTGATGCGAACCCGGCGCACAATCGGGTGCGGGAGTTCGTGACATGTGAGGGAGCGGTACATCGCCGGTGAGAGTCCACAGGGCAGTGCCGGCCGGCAAGCACCGGGTGGCGTCCCGGACGGTCCAGGATCAATGTGCGTCGCATTTCTGCGCGACCGCGAACCGGCCCGGTTCAGGGCCACTCCTGGGGAACGGGTGAGCATTCAGGTCAGGCTCCCGCAGCCGGGAAGTGTCGACACCCGCCATGACCGTGCTCGCCACGCGGTTCGGGGCTGGAAACCGACCTCCCACGAACCCGATGATCAGGAAGCGTCTTCATGGTGCAGTCGGGGTCCGGCCACTGAGCCGGACGATGGGCCGCATGCGATCGTGATCCCTCGACAGGCGGTCGGGCGTGCACGCCGAAGGAGAACACCATGAGCCTGCGCAGCAGCATCAAGAATGCGGCGAAGAAGCTTGGCGGCAGGGCCAAGGAGGCCGCAGGCAGGGCGACGGGAGACGAGCGACTCGAGGCAGAGGGGAAAAGGGATCAGGTCAAGGCGGACCTGAGGCAGGCTGCCGAGAAGGTACGGGACGCCTTCCGGAAGCGCTAGCGGCGGGGCGTGGCCACGCAGTGGGCCGCCCCTGCTCACTCGTTGGCGTCACGGTCCATCGGTGCGGGCTGCGACGAGTGCGGTGAACCAGCGTCGGAAGCGGTTCGGCCGGTCGGTTCATCCTGCTGTCCCGCATCAGTCGGCGGACGGACGACCAGGACGGGGCAGTGGGCGTGGGCCACGCAGGCGCTGCTGATGGAGCCGACGAGTAGCCCCCTGAACGTCCCATGTCCGCGACTGCCCACGACGAGCAGGGCGGCGTCCCGCGAGGCCTTCACGAGGGTTTTCACAGGGTGCCCGAAGACCACTGACGCCTCGAGGCCTGGGGGAGCGTCCTCTCCGAAGGCGGCAGCCAGGGCCTCGTCCAGTTCCTTGCGGGCGGCGTGGGTGTATTCGCTGCGGCCGAGGGGGACATATGCGGGGTACTCGGCGGGGTCGTCCCATGCTGCGACGGCGCGGATGGTCGCGTCGAGGACGGGAGCCAACTTCCGGGCGAACCGCAGTGCGGCGATGGACTGTTCTGATCCATCGACACCGACAACGATCTGTGAGGCGGGCGCAGGGCTCACGACGCTTCTCCTTCTGAATCACAACGGTGGCATGAAATGCTCTGTCTCTGCACGATCTCCGCTGTCAGTCCTTCCACGTAGGGCCTTTCGTCCCCATCCACCCCGCGAGGGGTGGCCGAGGTCATGATCGGACCCGTGGATCCTACTGCCGCTCGAACCGTCTGCTCGGAGGCGTGGTGTCCGGGCGAGGATCGCGATGCGCATGTCCGGTCTCACTGAAGCTGACACTTCTTGCAACCTCTGGCAAGGGACGATGTCCCTTCTATTGAGACGGAACTGCGAGATCTGTCGCAATGTACATGGCATTTCCGGATGGCTTTCGAGTCCAACATCGGAGCCTGACCGTTGAACCTGCTTGGGACGCAGCCACCTTGAAGGCCGGTGTTCACGTCTGCGCGAGGGATTGGGTCCGAAGCTTTCGCCTCCTATCCCAACCTCAAGGGTTGCGTGTGAAGGTTAGTAGTTGCGAGCTGCAGGGGGCAAGTTCCGGCAGGGAACTCTTCGGGCATGTGCATGCTCGCCCGCTGGTATGTGGGCGAAGAAGCCCGCATCAAGAATAAAGTTGTGGGCGATCATGATGCAGCCCTGAAGGATTTTCGTCAGAGTGAGGGCCGCTTATGCGAAGGTGGACCCACTGAGGATGTCAGCCGGCCGGATAAGGTGCACGCGCTGGGGTCCAAGATCACGGCCATGACTGATCAGTATTTCCTACCAATCCACGATTCGATCGGAGGCATCGACACGGACGACGCCGATTTCCGCTATTCGGTGGTTACCTCCATGACGGAATCCTGTTGTTTCGGCGTCGACAACCGCGGAGAGTGGTTCAGCCACGATCGCTCACCCACTCGGAGGCCGGTGTTGGCCACGAGCGAATCGCTGGGCCTCCGACTCCGTTAAAGTATGTCCGAGATTTCCGGAAGCGGTCATTTTCGATGTCGATCCAAAAGTTCAGTAGCCTGATGCACCCGTTGGCGACCCGGAGCGCTTCGGCGTTCACTGGATCCGTACAGTCCTTCGACGTTCGCCAAACTTCCGGACGAGGACTTGCGGGCCAATCAATATTCAACAGTGGTGCTTGCCGCTGATAATCGGGCGGGATTTGACCAGCCGCACGCGCCGCCTTGCGTTCGGCAACCTTCATCCGATTGTGAGCAACCCTGCGCTCATTCTCCTGCCAGAACATCTCCTGCAGCATGTCTATCCACGAGGCGCAGTGAGCGACGAACGTGTCCGGGTCAAAAATGGGAGCGTCAAAGACTTGTGGCTCGTCACATGCCTGCTCGGCACGCGCGGTCAGCAGGACCGGCCGTTTGTAGGTCAGGCTTTGAAAGGCCCGCTCATCGAATCCATCCGAGACAACGGCGTTCGTCGCAGTGGCGCGCAGTGGACCGGCCATAGCTACCGCCGATACCTGCCACAGCCCCCAGCGCCCCTCGTAAATATCAAGCACAGTAATCCCATGCGAGACGGCATCGACAGTGGACACAATTTCCCCCTTCAACAGTCACTGGTCGTGATTCTAGGGGCGTAACCATCACAAAGCTTCATCCCTCGCCGATGAATCATGTAACCACGGCAATATCTGAGGCGCAGACCCCCACGCCCTCGACTATCTCCGGTTCGGACGGTGCCCGAAGGGCAAACACTTACTGAGGATCGGTTGGCCTCTTAGCGGCGTCGGCGGTGATTCCGTTTGATGCTCCGTATGATCCAAACCGGAATCTGGACAATGGCTGCCAGCCAGGCCAAGGCAACTGGCGCGATCCAAATCGCGGAGTCCGAAAGGATGATCGCGCCGATCACCGCGAAGATGAACATGCCAACGGTCAGGAAGAGGAAAATTGCACTCATGGTGAGGTGGAACTTCCGTTGGCCCTCCATAGACTTTTTAGGAGTTGGCGTCTGAGGTGGATTGGCTGCGGACGGATACGGCTGACGGCGTGCGACGGTCTGTGGAGGGGCGGACGTCGGTGCCCCTCCGCCGGGGGTGTACTGGTTTGGCGGGGGCGGTTTCGGAGATGCCTGCGCCGATTCCGTTGGACGCAACAATTTGGAGGTCTCGGTAGGTGTCCCGGGCCCAACTGGTGGAGCCCACTGCTGCGGCACGGGTTCCGTCACCGGCGCCTTGAGAAGTGTTGTTGGTGGTGGTGGCCCTTCTTCGGGAGGAGCAGCCGGCTTCTGAAACATCGCTGCCTCGGGCTGAGGGGCTTGCATCGGCGCCGGAACCGGTTTCACTTTCACGGCCTGCTCTGCTTGGGGCGGCGCGATTGGCTGGATAGGCGGCTTTTCTAACATCGGAGGAATCGATGGTGTCGTCGGCTGGCTGGAGGCCGGTGCGGGCTCGGGCGTGGTTTCCTGGGCCGTCGTCGTTGTTATGTCTCTCGGAAGCCGCTGCGATTGGTGTGAGGGTGTTAGCGGGGTAGCCCCGTTGGGGCCCCTTGGGACGTGAGTTATCTTCACCTGCGGAAGGGGACGCTTTTCGGCCTCCACGGAGATGCTTGGCATTTTTCCATTGGCCCAGGCTAGGAACTCTTCGGCGGTGAAGACTGGCTTGCCCCACTGGGCGGCCTTTTGGGCTTTGCCTGACTGGGACCCAGTCTCAGCTGAGATGAGGACCTCGCACTTGGTCTTGGTGACGCTGTCTACTGGCTTGAGCCCGCACCCGATCGCGATTTCCTTCAAGTCCTCCCTTGAGAGGTTGCGTCCTTGTTCGTCCTGGGCGGAGCCGGTGAAGCAGATGCGGGCTCCGTCCACCATGACTTGCTCGATGTCGTGTCGGCCGTCCTGGGTGTAGGTGTCGTCGAGAACTGGTGTCCCAGTGGCTGCTGATACCGCTCGGGCGACGTCTTGGGCCTGTGGGTCCAGCCGAGCACGGCGTGAAGCTGCCTGTAGCTTCTGGGCGAGCACCTCGCCTGGGGTCGACGACTGTGGCATGTGGCCGCCGACGAGAAAGGTTATGCGGCCGTTGGGACGAGGCATCAAGTAACCGGTGTTAGTGGTTGGGTCGGGGAAAACGTCGGCGAAGGCGTCGCTGGGTTTGAGTTTCGTGGCGATGTCTCGGACTGCGTGGGCGCGTTCCAAGGCGGTGGGCGCATTGAGCCGCTTCCTGTCACGGGCGCCGAGCTGGTCTTCATCGATGTCTGTGCCGACCGGCATTTGCACGACGTAGCCGTTGCGTTTGAGCTCGAAGTCGAGGTAACCGAGGTCCCGGTCGATGTTGACGCCCACCGGGGTCCGCCCGCTCAGATGGGGCGCCAGAGCAGCCCAGGCTTCGGTAAGCAGCGGGGCCAGCTGCACGTCTCCGGCGGTGATGCCGTATTGCGACCGGGCTTCGCCCATGTCACGGGTGGGGTTGACGAGAGTGGAGAGCTCTATCCCGTCGTCGGTAACCAAGGCGATCTCCGCCGGGCGCGGTCGCCACCGATCACCTTCATCTCCAATGGTGCACACGCCCAAGTAAGCGGTGCCGAGAGAGGTGGTCTGGGTGCCTTTGGACCGCACAAATCTGCGGATCCGCTGGTCGACCTTTAGGTCCTTCGGCGCCACGTCTCGGCGCAGCACCAGCCCGTTCAGGGAGGTGCACCGGCTTAGTGCCACATAAAGCTGGCCGTCGGCGAAGGTACCGCCGGACAGATCAACCACCACGCGCTCCAGGGTCTGCCCCTGGCTCTTGTGAATGGTGATGGCCCAAGCCAGCCGGAATGGCAGCTGAGTGTAGGTCCCGACTACCTCGTGCCGTAGCGCACCGTCCTCGACGAGGGGCCGGGTGACCTCCCAGGTGTGCTGACCAATCTCGACCGTTTCGCCGCGGGGGAGCTCGATCGTGACGTGCTGCTCCTCGTCCTTAATCCGGTGATCCGCGACCCGGGCGAGGGTCCCGTTGACCCACCGGTCGTGGGGGTCATTGGTGAGCATCATGATCTGGGCACCCGTCTTGAATACCAGCTCCTTTTCGGCTGGCAGATCGAACCCGTCCAGCTCTCCCACCGTCTTGCCCGGGTGGCGGGTGGCGGGCTCGTCGATCTGCTCGAGCATCTCGCGGTTGCGGGCGGTGGCCATCCGATTGGTGGTCGTCAATGTCAACCAAAATTGCTCAAGTGGGGGGCGGAAGGTGGGATCGGTGCGGGTGTTGAGCTCGGTCCGATCGTCCTCCAAGAGCGCGCCTTCACGTACGGCGTTGAGGATCTCGACCAGCCGGGTGTCACCGACCTGCCGGAAGACGTTGGTCAGCTCGACGACGGGGAAAGCGTGGGTGTCGTAGTGATCGGCTGAGAAGAAGTACGGCGAGTCGTATCGCGTGCTGAAATGCTCCCGCTCACCGTCGGTGACAACGGGTGGAAGTTGGTAGAGGTCACCGACCAGCACCAGTTGGACTCCACCGAACTGTTTCCCTGGGCGTGGCCCGAATCGCTCTAGGGCGATAGCCAGGCAATCGAACAGGTCCGCCCGGACCATCGAGGCCTCATCGATAATCAGAGTGTCGAGTTTCTTGAGCGTCTTCGCGAACCGGCTCGGGTAGTACTCACGGCTGCGGACGTATTCGGCGGTGGTGCCTTGCCGGAAGGAAAAAAGGCGATGGATGGTGTAGCCCTCGACATTGAGAGCGGCAATCCCAGTAGGAGCGGCTACGACCACGTTGCGGTCGGTAGCGGCCAAGAACTGCCGCACCAGCGTGGACTTACCCGTACCCGCCTTACCAGTCAAAAAGAGGTTATGGCCCCGCTCCAACCGGGACAGCGCGTCTTGGAACTCTTGGGTAAGGACGAGCCCTGATTCCTTGCCAATCAACACCGGCCACTTCCTTTCTAGGTACGCGAACCTTGATGCTATGCCGCCGAATCAGCTACGCGACGCTGGGCTCGCGGAAGAAGGGAATTCGCGTACGATCACGTGCCAATTGACTTGGCTCGCTCATCGGGAGCGAGCAACTAAGGAAGTTTGGGCGGCGTGCAGTTGCTGGCCGGGAAACGACAGGGGTACAAGCGCACACCAGTTGCACAGCTTCAGGAGTTGTCCAGCTAACGCCCGCTTTGAAGCGCTAAGACTGCGTTAGCTCACTAACTCTCCGGGCAGCTCGACCCGACGCGTTTTGGTTTCTGCCCCGCGGATGCGGGGCGGGCGGTGCGGCTGCGGGAGCTCTCGACAGGAAGAACCCGGCAAGATTTCGTTTCCACCACTTCACCCAGCACTGCGAAGGCCCCCTACTACTTGCCTCCAGAACGGGTTGCCACCGAAACATCGACGTGCCGAATGGTCAAGAAGGACCACCTAGTTTACCTTCGGCAAAATGTGCATCGACCGCATGTTCCGTGTCGTCTCCGGAGGAGTGGAGTGGTCCCCGGGGCCAAGTGCCTCGACAATATTCAGCCTTGGAGGGGAGATCCGGCCCTAGTTGGCGGAAGTAAACCTAGTCGGCGGAAGCGCGCCGCCTAGTGCAAAACCTCGACCGAACTGCGTAAGTGAGATGTCGAGATGCAGACCCAGTTGGAAGATACGGATCACCTAATTGGAACTTCCAACTATGTGCTCCGTTGTCGTCTGTGCGAGTTGCTGGAAGGGCGATGATTAGGGATAGTCGTCACCCTCGTCTAGTTCGCTCAGAAGTGTCGTAATTGGGATGCCGAGTACGTCAGCGATGTCCCAGAGCCGTTCGAAGCTCATGCCTCGGCGGCCGAACTCCACGCCGATGATCATGTTGCGGCTCAGTCCTGACTCGAGTGCTAGCGCCTCCTGGCTGAGGCCTTGGTCGATGCGCAGATTCCGGATGCGCCTTCCGACCGACTGCCGGCGTTTCGTCCACTTCTGCTGCGTCTCGGCGGAAGTCTGAGTCGGTCGAATGGGCACACTCCATGGCACTAGCTGCAGACCCCATTGTCTGCTCTACTAGTGGTACATCGCGGTCGGATGGAGGTGAGATGTGGCACTGCACATCATCATTAGCCTTGATAGCCCTGTGTCCCTGCGTGACCTCAGAAGGTTTGTCTACCTGACGGAGTCAAAGACCAACCTTGACGAAGACCTTCGATACCTCGATGCAGAGACCGGACACGCGGAACTCCTGGAAGTGACGCTGTCGGAAACCGGTTCAACCGTTCACCTGTACGGGGACATCCTCGACTTACGGAGAGACGGCCAGACCTTTCGTCGTGACGTTGCACGCGAAACGGAACCAGAAGCTGATTCGTCGAAGGGTTGAGGCCTGATACACCGAGGGTGAGAATGAACGCCGACAAAAACGTTGCGCCGACGAGCGGACCCGTCAGAGCAGTGCAAGACGCCGATCGTGGCGAGTATCTTGTCGAGACGCTCACGGGTAGCGTCTACGTCCTCGACCTGGACTTGCGAGTTATCAGTCGCTACGTCGGGGACGGGGGAGGTGTGCCGTTCGCTCCGTCCGGTCTGCGGAAAGACGGCTTGCCCATCCCGCTGCTGTCCATCGTGCTCTGCGAAGTCGAGAAATCCGCCGTGTTCTGGGTGCAGGTCCGTGATGATCGGACGCCGACGTTGCGCACGACCAGCCCGGTAGTTTTGATCACGCGTCCTAGATAGATCACCCGGTCCTCACAGGGATCATGACCAGTACCCTGGCAGCGCATGTCGCCGGTCCCGTCTGGACTGAGCCAGGGACCACCAATACTCACCGACCTGCAACGAGTAGCGGTTCGACCGCCAGGTACAGGCTGCTGGTCGGCCTCAATAGGACGGCGTTGCCTTCCCGGTTCAGCTCCTTGCCGAGTACATGCACTTGTGTCTCAGTGCCGTCGGCTCGTGCCAGCGAATGTTGCCGGCGTTGATGCCAGTGACCGCAGAACACGAGGGGTGGCCGGAGGCGTTCGATGACAGAGTCAAGCAACCGCCTCGTGTCCTCAGCCTGCTCCGCAATGTGCGGCGGCAGGGCGAACTCCCCCTTCATAGGAACCGAGGCGGGGACATCATGGGTGAGCAGGACATCGACGGGCCCGCCGGCGATCAGATGCTCGGCTTCCTCCAGCGTAGGTTCCTCGCGGGGCCACCAGTTCTTGCCTGCTCTGCGCCAGCTTTGGTCGACGCTGTAGGCGCCGCCGAGCCCGCCGATCACGAGCCCCTGGATGGTGGTGCGGCCACCGCGAGGCAGTATCCGGATCTGTTCCGTGAACTCTGCGGTGCCGTCCTCGCTTACCGGCAGTTTCTGGATGGTGCTCCAGTTGTCGTGATTACCGGGGGACACGAGGATGTGCATGTCCGAGGCAGCCAGCCGCCGGCCCAGCTTGCTTTCGTACCGGCCCCGCTGCGGGCCGGGGAAGTCGAGACCGAAATCGCCCACATGCAACAGCGCCCTCACCCCGGCACGTTCAGCGGCGTCGATAGCACCGAGAGCCCAGCCAAGGTGCCCGTGCCAATCGCCGAAAACGGCCAATGGACGATCAGACAGTTCCATGCAACAAACCTACGTGCTCGACTGACGTGAGGCTGCGCGCTACTAACTGCCCCAGCCACCCTAAATTAAGCTGAATGCCGCGGCCCTGACTTCCGCAAGGCGTCCCTCACGGAGGGCGGCGAGCAGGCTTGTCGTCATCAAGACGACCATTACCGCCGGTGAACCGGTCGCGCGCAGCGCCCTCGCCCCCGCACCGCTGTCATCTGCTCGAACACCGAGAGGGCAAAGTGGATGGGCTCCACTTCGTGCTCGTTGTGCGAAGCACCCGGCGCCTGTTCCCATCTCACGCTGATCAGGCGATCCGCGCTGCCATCGACGACGGCAACCTGGGCGGGACCGCGACAGGGATTGAATCCTGTGACGCTCGGCGGGTCTGCTCATCCTCCATCGGCGCCTCCGTCCGTCGCTATTGGCCTACCATCTAGGCCGAGCCGGATTCTCTGCGTTCGCGCTTCCGCAGGTCCGTCGTCTGAACCTAGGATTAAAACCAGCAGGCCCAGCCGCCTTCGCAGGACTGTTTGGCCGTCATCGATCGGAGGCCCGGTGGATGAACTAACGGAGTGGTTGAAGGACTTCGCGTACGACCTTCGGATTGGGTCAGGCACGCCAACGCTGCTGACCCTGGCCGTAACCGATAGCGAGGCCGCGACAGAGGAGCTCATGGAACAGGCAGGCGAACTCATCCGGGACGCTGGACAGCCCCTGGAGGAAGTGTCGGCCAAGCACCTGACACTTGAAACGCCGGCTTTCCAACACGTGATGTCGCGCCGTCCGGGGTTCCTGATCGTTCGGGACGTGAAGGTACCGCTCAACCAGTTGGTGACGAACATTTGTGCCGCGCACCAGCACCGGATCGGGGAGGCCACCCAAGCTGGTCTTCTCGTCATCGGTACCCCCGCAGGCATTGCGGCATTGCGGTCACGGCCAGCAATGGGGTTCCTGAGCAGGGCTATGCCGTTGGATATGCGCAAGCCCGAAGGTGAACCTCCGGCCCCACATGGGTGACCCAACCAGGGATCTTGCCGTATCGAAGGCGAACAGTAACTGCGTGCGGTGAAAGCGGAGCGGTTGGATTGGTCGACCCTGGGGCAGTAGTGGGGCTGCGTGAACATGGTGAACTTGGAAGCTGCTCACCGGCGCGTAACCGGGCGGTCGGCATCGCTGAAGGATGAGCGGAGAGCGGAGCGAGCAGGACTGATGATCTGTTTGAAGGACGTTCTGAGCGGCCCCGTGAGCGCATCGATCTGCTCCTGACTCTTGTGGAGCAAGACTGGAGACGCACCGGCGCCGACCAGCGATTCTTTCAGTACGTCACCAATCTCGCCTACGACCTCACAGGTTCCCACGGACGCGTACCCGGTCGAGGACGACGCCGTCATCGAAGCCCTGCGGAAACGGGCTGACAACAGAATTTAAGGCACAGGCGAGGCCAATACCACTGTGGGCTGCTTGCCCTGCCCCGGCATTACCCGACCCGGCCCTATTCAGGCGCCGATCGTGAAGTGATCGGGCCTCGGTCGTCGGCCCCGCCCTGCCGCGACGGGTCGTGAAGTTCGGGATGCGTGATCCCGGCGGCGGCAGTGACTTCGACAGTTTCGCCCCGGATGAGGCGGTGAAGATGTTGCACTCGTACCGGCTCGGCGGAGACTGTTTTAGCTTTTCGACGACGAGGCCTCATTTGAGCGCGGCTGGCTCATCGAGGGCTGGCGGTACCTCCTGGGAGGCCACTAGGAGCAGCGGCAGCGCGGGGCGGGAGATGGAAGCCGTAGTCAGCCTCACCCGCCATGAGGGCGGATCCGGGCGGGCCATTGCCGAGATACTTCGCCTACCGCTGGCTGATCGTGCACGCTTCGACCCGTCGTCCCAGGGCCAGGGCTCGACCCATTCCAAGACCGCTGTACCGCTGTCTCCGGCCCACACCGCCAGCCGGGCCATAGAGGGGCTGGCCGGTGTGGGCCGTGGTCAGGGAGTGTCTTAGTGGGCTGCGGCGTAGGCGTCGATGATGGTTTGACTGATCCGTCCGCGGGGGCTGGGGTTGTGGCCGTTGTCCTGGGCCCACTGGCGGATCTGCTGGGTGTCTTCCCGCTTGGACCGGTTTGTGGAGGTTCCCGATGTCGAGGACCGCTGGCTCTTCCGGCCGGTGGCCTTGCGGGCTTTGTCCACGTATTCGGTGAGGGTTGCGCGGAGTTTCTCCGCGTTCTCGGTGGTCAGGTCGATCTCGTAGTCGGTGCCATCGACTCCGAAGCGGACGGTTTCCTGGGCGATCTCCCCGTTGAGGTCATCGACGAGTTCGACCTGTACGCGCTGTGCCATTATTTGATTACTCCTAGAATCGCTAGTGGTGAATTACTGATCCCAAGTCTTCGACTCTATCGCAGAACGAATATGTTTTGCACGCCAGCGCATTACTCGAATAACACCAACTCATTACGTACGGCTGATTGCTGGTTTGTTGCCAGCTGATTCGGGGCTTACGCCAAGGCTTAAACTAGGGATCTTGTCCGGCGCGTGTGGTGTGGGTCATCAGTGCGGGGCAGTGGGCCCGCTAGGAGATCTGGTCGCGGATTCGTCATTGGAATCGTTGGAGGGGACGGGGGTGACGGAATTGAGCCATACCCAGCCCTCCCGGTGGATCTGGATGAGGGGTTCGAGGACCCGGATCTTCACGGCGGTCCTGGCGTAGGAGATGGCGTGGGCTTGGATGCGGAAGGCTTTGGAGGGGTAGCGGATCCACGCGTCCACCCGGCGGGGTTCCGGAAAATCGGTGGCAGGAGTGTTCTCGAAGTCGAGCTCGGCGGCGGTGAGCATGATGAGTTCCTCGCGCATGACGAAATCCTCGATCCGGTTATCCATGGCCCGGGCGTAATGAGCCTTATGCCTGCGGGTCTGACCCATAACTCGCTACTTGCTTCGCTATCTCCGGCGCGTATTGGCTCGGCACGGACCGCTGATACCCGACCAGATCTAATTGAGGCATCGATCGTGAACTGATTAGGGACCGGTCGGGACTGCTCGGAGTTAGTTGGTGTCCTGTTAGAAGTCGTCGACGGTGGTGACGCGGCACAGCCGCCAGTCCGTCGAACGTGGGCCTGCGCTCATCTCGAATTCCAGGACCGGGGACGCCGGCCCGGTCTGTGCCTGGAACTGCCAAAACCGGGTGTCAGCATTGCCACCAGGCCCGGGTGGGGGAGTAGGCACAGAGGCGAGCCCGAGTCGGTTGTCCGGGGTGGACCAGGAGGCGGGGGTGCCGATGACCTGCCAGAGGGCGCCCCGCCAGCGCAGCGCCAGCGGGAGCCCCGAGGGCAGGAACCGGACAGCCGCGGTCTCATCGAGCACCAGACCGGCACCCAGCCCACCATCGGTTCCACGGTCGGCCCCACCCTTGGCCCCACTGCCCGTCCTGCCGCCGGCACTGCCGCCCTGCGCGAGGGTGTGCTGGTGGGTGGTGTTCCTGCGGTGGGTTGTCGTGGTCGCCATCGACTGCTTCTCCTGATCCGTCCTGCCGTCCCTCGGGCAGGTTCCTTAAAATAGAACACAGCTTCGATTTGTTGGGAAGCCAATCCGGACAGCAGGGCCCGGTTGCTGGCACGCGGGGGTGTGGGGCATCCACGTGTGGTCGGGTGGAGCCCGAAGGGTGGAGCTCAAAGCCGTCCACAGGTGGGAGCGCCGCACCCCGCCCCCACGTATCCTCTGGTTACCCTCGACACCATGAACCGCACGAACAGTCCGGACCAGACAGGCCGGACGGATCAAACAGACCAGATGGACCAGGTGGGCCGGACGGACATGCTGGGATCCGGTGGCGAGGTTGATCCGATGGATGAGCTTGCTGCGTTCATCCTGGCGCGCGTCGCCGACGACCTGCAGGTCCTCGCCGGGGTAGGCGTGGTGCCGGTTCTGGTGGGGGAGCGGCTGTTGGTCGAGTGTGAGGTCAAGCGGCGCCTGGTCGGACACGTGCAGAGCATCGATTGGGCGTATGAGCCGGCCGGGGATCAGGACTACATGCGGACAGTCCTGGAGTTGCTCGCCCTGCCCTGGGCTGCGCACCCCGCCTACAACACGGCCTGGACGCCCTGGCACCGATGCAGACCCCCATCCAGACCCCTGCCGACCCGAAGACGCCGCCAGCACAGCGAGGCGACGTGACGATGGGTCCCGTGCGGATGGATGGGCCGACCCTGTCCGAGGACGAGAACCTGCTGCAGCCGTGTGAGAGCCGGCAGGAGTGGCTGCTCATGTACTCCCGCGGCGTCCCGGCACCCGTGATCGCCGCCTGGTGCAGGGTCACCGTGAAGCGCGTGGTCCGCGCCGTCGACCGGCAGATCGAACGCGACCCGGCATGGTTCGATGCGTGCTGGGTGATCCATGACCAGCCCGCGTGGCCTGCGAACAGGAAGCACCGCCGGCGGACCAGGGAGCAGGCGTGGTGGGAGCACTACGCCCGGCTTACAGTCCACATGCGCGAGCACGGGAGGATCCCGGCGCAGAACGACAGCAAGGACAGCCGCGTGTTGTATCGGTGGGTGGAGAACCAGCGCAGAAACCACGATGCCGGCACCCTCACCCCAGACCGAACTGCAGCCCTGAATGCGCTGGGGGAGTGGGTCGGTGCCCGGAGAGGTAACGCGGACGCGCTGTGGGAGCGCCGCCTGGAAGAGGTGCAACAGTTTCGGGATGAGATGGGTCGGCTCCCGATCTACGACCGTCACCGGCACCCGGACGAGACGGTCCTCGCCGTGTGGCTGGGCCGACAACGCACCTGGCAGCGCAAGGGCCGGTTGCGACCCGACCGGTTTCAGCAACTCAACCAGACCTTGCCCGGCTGTATTTCTTGCGCCACCGCTAGTTCTCGTTAGTTCAAACTCGTCGTCGTTGGCGGCATGGCGCTTGTTCTGGCCCACTCTGCGGACAGTACGAGGGGCCGCCGACAATCAGACTCTGATTGTGATCTCTGCTCTAGTCCCAGCCCGCACCTGTGGAGGCTGTGCACGGCCACCGCTCGCTCGAGGTGAGCTATCCCGTATCGGCGATGCGGGTGGGTGTGTGCAGGCGGGCCCGTGGTTCCTGCTGTGCAGCATGTGTGCGGGACGAGCAGCGGAGCGTGGGGAGCTCGTGCCGTGCCCATGTGGGCAGGAGGCGCGCCAAGATTATGGACGCCGCAGGTGACACGCGACACGCCGTGAGGAACGCGACACGATCTTTTTTCTGCCTGGGAGGAAGCACTCCAGAGGGCTGTGGGCGACGGCTCCGGGAGGCCGTGGATCGGCTCGTTTCCGGGCTTTCCGATTAGCCCGTTCTGTGGACATCGTGTGGACGACGACCGCCCCGAATGACATGCTTGTAATACATCATCTAGGGGTCGGCATCACGATCGGCCACTACATGTAGTATCGGAAGCGTTCGAAGGTCTAGGCGCCGACGGACACGAAAAAGCGCACGGAGTCGACACTCCATGCGCTTCTTCAAGAAAAAATCGCGACACCTGCCCGGCGGTGAAAGTCACCGCCCGACGGTCCCGCAATCGTGTGGTTCGTTCTCAATCTTTGGCGAGAGTTGGAACGTGCCTAAGCGTATGAGCGGCGTGTACGAGAGTCAAAGGCTCCCGTCACGATGACGGACCTGGCAGTCGCGGGAGAGGAACGATGCCTTATGGCTACTCGCGTAGTCCGCATCCGCATCAAGCGGACCATCCGGATCCAGCCCGTCCGCCGCTGACCTCATCGGTCACGGAGGATCACCGCTGGCCCGAGCCTCGCGCTCGACGAGGCCCGGGCCAGCATCCAACCTCATATCTAGGAGCCATCGTGGCAAATGCTAAGCAGACCAGCCGGGGAGTTGCACGGAAGGCGAGCAGTCTCCTTCGTAGTTCACGGACAACCAAGGGCGTGAAGAGCGTCGCGGCCAGCGCTCTCGCGCAGACAAGGCGCTCGAAGAAGAAGTAGGTGCGGTGCCCTCACCGTAGCTTCGGTGAGGGCACCTGCTCCTCTTGAGGGACCGGGTGCTTTGCTGAAGAGCTAGGGGAGAATGACGGGCATGTGTGGACGCTTCGTAATCGCAGGGAACAAGGCCGCCATCCGGGACGCATTCAGCGTGGACGAGACCTTCGAGGATGAGCTGAAGCCCTCGTGGAATGTGGCCCCGATGCAGGGGATCCCGTTCGTGTCCGAGCAGCTGCGCGAGGGGACATTGGTGCGCCGGCTCGAGATCGCCCGCTGGGGACTGGTTCCCGCCTGGAGTAAGGATCCCAAGGCCGGGGCGGCGATGATCAACGCCCGCAGCGAGACGGTCACGGAGAAGCCGTCGTTTCGCACCGCGGCCGCCAAGCGCCGAGCCCTGGTGCCGGCGAACGGGTACTACGAGTGGCAGAAGAATGAGGACGGGACGAAGACCCCGTACTACCTCCACGCCGAGGACGAGGACCAGCTGCTGGGCTTCGCCGGCCTGTACGAGTTCTGGCCCGACCCCACTAAACCCGAGGATGCCGAGGACAAGTGGCTGGTGACCGCGACGATCCTCACCCGGGCCGCCCATGACGCGCTCGGCCACATCCACGGCCGGACGCCCGTCATCATCCCTGCAGACCTGCAGGATCAGTGGCTGGACCCGACCATGACCGAGCGGGACCAGGTGCAGCACTTCATCGACACCATCCCTGAACCCAACCTCGTGCCGCGCATCGTCGGCAACGAGGTCGGATCAGTCCGCAATGACGGACCCCAGCTGATACGCCCCGTGAGTGCGACCGATGCCTAGGCGATCGACCTACTTTCAGGAGATTGGGTCTGCCGAGTCGGATCTCGCCTGGAAGGGCATGTACTTCGACTTCAAGCGGATTGATGAGTGGCATGAAGCGGGGCAGAACGTGCCAGACGAGGCACCAGGGTCACTCCTCGTCATCGTCGATGCAATGACTGAGCCCCTGCAAACATCACACCTGCTGAGATACCTCCTCCATACGGCGATCGACCACCTTCACGCGCTCAAGGCGCAACTCGTGGAGGCAAAATCGCAGCACACTTTCGCTCCCTTCACCCTGATTCGAGGAGCGATCGAAGCGTCATCGACTGCGCTTTGGCTTTTGCAGGACGACGTACCCCTAAATGTCGCGAAGCGATCGCTCACCCTTGAGCACATGAACCTCGCTGATCAGAGGAGGGCGACGCGGACCGTAGACCCTAGCGCAGACTTTGACGAGGATCGGCTTGGAATGCTGCGAGGTGTACTCAGTCGTAATGGGATGAAGATCCAGGACGTCAACAAGAATGTGACGCTCACCAAGCTCATCCAAGACTCAGCGCAATGCTTCGGTCTTCCTAACTCCTACCTCACCTGGCAGATGTGTTCAGCTGCCGCTCATGGTCGTCCGTGGGCACGGCAGCACATTACGCTTTTCGAAGTTCACGAAGACGACGGTTTCTCGAAGACGCTCAGCGGTCAGTTGTCCTCCAATGAGCTAGCCATGGCCATCTCATTGCATACCGCGTGCGAGGTGTTTGAGAAGGCGCTGGCAGTGCGCCGTACGTACTCGATAAACGCAGAACGCCCCGGGAACAGCTTCACGAGGCAGCAGCAGGGTCTTCACATTGTGCGGCGACGACTCCTAGTTCCACCAGGCTAGGGGCCTCCTGGCTGCTACGACTTGCGTGGGATGTTGGCGAGGACGTCCGCTGCCTCATCCTCGTCGAGAACCCATGGCTGGTAGGGCGGGTGATCTGGATACTTCGTGCGTAGGTAAGTGCGTACCACGCTGCCGGGGCGGGATTCACTCGTGTACCCGAGCTTCCGGGCAAGTTCAACGGGTCGATACGTAGCCATTGCAGGAGTATAGATAGGGCGCCTATCGGAGAGGTGCGGGGTAGTAGCGCCGGATTCATTAGGGTTTGAGTATGCGTGCATGGGATTTCCTTCTACCGAACGAGCCACCTAAACCTGATCCTTTCGCATGGGGTGGGCAGCTCGAGCAGATTGCGCAGCCCGACCAGCGACTCGATACGGAGCTACTGGAGCGGCTGCTGAAGGGAGCCGATAGCGCACGGGATGATCTAGAGGTCGCTGTGGCACTCGCGCGCCTCGTCCATCAGGAATTTGAGGCTCACGGTACTGACGGCTCAACGCACAGCAACGATGATGCGCGGTTACTTATGCGCGCACTGAAGGCAGTTCTTGGGCGACTCGGTATAACTTCTTTCGATCCGCCGTTCAGGGACTTCGACACGTTCCGCAAGCACTGGCGCACCAGTGGAGCGGTTGGTAGCTGGCAGGCGCGACGGGACATGCTTGATGAACATTTTGAGCCGGTTCATGCGTTACTTGATGCCCGTGAGACTGACGCTCTTTCGTCAGTGCTGGCGGACCCAATTTCACCGCGCAAAGCAACCGGGTGGAGTGTCGTCGACGAAGAGCTGAACGAGATGCGTCGCCACTTCCAGAACGCAAGCACTGAACAGGACTACTCGAATGTCGGCAACGACGCTGTAGCCGTACTCGAGGCGTTGTCCGGCGCCGCCTATGACCACGTTCGACATGGACGGCCAGGAGCAGACGAGCCCCCCGTGCCGAAGACTAAGGACCGGCTCGACAGGGTCGTCGAGGTCGAGCTAGTTGGTTCGGAGAATACCGAACTGCGGAAGCTCACTCGAGCGGCCATTGAACTCGCACAGGCCACGAAGCACCGTCGGAACGGTGACCGGAGATCGGCGGGTATGGCCGCAGACGCTGTAGTGCTGCTCGTGAACCTGATTCGGCGACTTCGCTAGACCCGATGATGAGCAGGTTGCCACGGGAAGTGTCGCGTCGGGTACGCCTATCAAAGGCACCTTGTCGGCTGGCATTTTTGGTGGGGCGGAACGGGGTCAAAGCTAACGCATGCGCTTGCTGATGAGCCAGGCGAGACTCGATCCAGCAATGCCGAGAAGTACGGGCGCTGCGATGAGGCGAAGGTGGTCAAGGGGGTCCGCATCATCGCTCCTGCTGTTAGGAGAGGGTGTTGGGTCTCGGGCTTGTTCTGCTGCAGGTATGTTGCGGTTCCGGCGGTTCTGGCCAAGGTCATTCAGTACCGGGCCTACGGCTCCAACGAACCAGATCAGGCCACCACCCGCGGTACCTGCCGCTGCGGAAGCAAGAAAGAGTTTGCGCTGGACCTCCGTTTCGTCTTGCTGGTCGACGCCAGACAGTCGAAATCCCGCGTCCGCATAAGCACCTTGAATGGGAAGCTGCCATCTGGGAGCTGTCGGATCTTCCACCAGTGGGCTTGAAATCGTTGGTACGTACTCGGTTGGGAGATTCTCGGGTTGGATGCCGGCCACGGATTCAGCAGCCACTGCCTGAACATCTAGTGGGCCCATGGCCGTAGGCAATGTCAGAGTCGCGACACGCGGGAAGGCATAGCGATGATGAGATCCGGCGAAGGCTTCAGTTGCTGCAGTGGTCTCGCCCTCTAGAGACACTGCCCAGCCGATACCCGCTTCTCCGATGGTCGTATCCCTGAAATCCGTTGGATTGATAACGGTCATAACGCAGTCGTCATCAAGAGAGAATTCAAGTCCGATCGAACCCACCCTAGGGTTCGTATCTGTCGGAGGTATCGGAGGCTCAAATGTGAGCTCTTCGCCATTGCTCGTCCTACGCAGTTGAACCTCCTTCATTGCCCCACAGAACCCAACCATCAGCTCGCCCGCTTGGTCAGGGGGGACGGCGGCATCGCCGTCCCCTTTGAGGATCATGTCGAAGGTGGTCCGGTCTGGAGAAGGGTCGAAGCGCAGGTCGACATCCACTCGGACTGGCGCCGGTGCTGACCCCCGCTTCACGCCTACGAAAACGGCACCGGGCATATCCAGCGGTGGGACGGAAGAGAGGGCTGGTTGAGAAAAGTGCCACGCTCCGAGGAATGAAGCGAGAGTGACGGAGATGGCTGCCACCAGCTGCCACATTCCGTTCGTCTTGACCATCTCAGCAGTCTACGAGCGTGCAAGTGAGGCTCAGGACTGTGGCGTTGGGGTACACCCCAACGCCACAGTGCAGAACGGCTCAGATCGTGTTGCATTAGGGTCTTTTTGCGGCTTCTGCAACAGAAGCGACCGCTGGTCTAGACATCACGCAACGCCGCTCTGGCGTGCGTCGCAACAGATCGGCATACCGGATGAAGCGTAGGTGGTCAGAGCAGGTTGCGGGGGCCGCGGAGTTCGCCCCATCCGAACTGGCTCTCGGCGATGAAGTCCTGCAAGTCGCTCTGCACAAAGCGGACAAGTGCATCTGCACCGTCATCCAGAGGAAGGCTGCCCGAGCCGCCCCGCTCCAGTATCTGCCATCGGACCCAGGCGTCGTTCGTCTTGATGTTGGTGTCGTCGGGAAGCTCGACGCCGTCGGCGACCCTCTCCAATCGGAAGGTGAATGACCGTAGCTCCCTGGGACTGAGCATTGACTCGCACATGGGCTCGAGGAGCCGCTTCACGTCTCGCACGTGCATTGATCCGATCATGTCTCCACGATAAGGATGCTCGGGGCGCCACCACCCACGTCGAGCGATCGAAAGCGGATAGCCCAGCGCCGGCTATTTCCAGTCCGAGCAAAGGATCCTTTTATTAGACCGGCGGCAAGGTCAGAGGGTGGGTCGGTGAACTCCACAATCGGCGGGGGAGTGGGTGGGCACGTCTTGTCTCAGCAATGTGTCTCATGCAGGGTATTCTCGGGAATAGAGAAAGTAACCTTTGATGAGCACAAGGAGCGCTTCGAGGGGAAGTTTCGGGTACGCCAGGGTCAGCACCCTGGATCAGAACGTCGAGCTGCAGCACGCTGCACTCATTGCGGCGGGGTGCGGTCGGATTTTCACTGATCACGGGGTGAGCGGAACGACGGCCAGCCGCCCCGAGCTCGACAAGCTCCTCGAACACCTACGCCGCAGCGATGAAGTGGTGGTGTGGAAGCCGGACCGGCTGGGACGCAATACCCGGAACCTGCTGGCCCTCATCGATGACCTCGAACACCGAGGCGTGCACTTCCGCAGCGTTACCGAAGGGATCAGCACCACCGGTCCCATGGGGCGGGCGATGCTCACCGTCATGTCCGCGTTCGCTCAGCTCGAGCGCGACCAACTCGCCGAGCGGACCAGGGCAGGTATGGCCGCGGCAGCCGAACACGGGCGCAAGGCCGGCCGGCGAGAAATCACCACCGACCACGCGAAGGTCAGACGCGCCCGGGACCTCAAGGCCCAGGGGCTGGCTGCGGCTGACATCGGGAAGATCATCGGAGCCAGCCGGGCGACGGTGTACCGCTACCTCAGCATCGGGATGAACGATGCGTCGTGAGGACCCGTGATGGACGCTGAGCGGACACGGTCACCGACGGCATCCTGCTGTTGATTCGGATGACCGAGGCAGTCCTAGCCGCCCAAGAAGGTCATGCCGGCTGCAACCCGCCGGACTCCATACACTGTTCATTGGACAGGTCCGCGCAGGAGTATTTCCCCAGTGTCTCCCGCTTGGGACATAAAATTGAGGTACTGAGTGTCCATCTGGAGGTATTCCGGTTCTTCAGCGGTGCTTCAAAGAGCACGGGCACGTTTCGTCTTCCGGGCGCACGCGTAAGCAGGTCCTGCTATGACCCAACAGGCCCAACAACACAGCGCACAGCTCGCCACCGAGGCTGCAGGACTGACCGCGCAGGAGCTCTGGTTGCACTACTTCAGCCTCGGCGGCAACCTTCGGGTTTTCGAGCTCGACGCGTATCTCCACGGTGCGTACCCGCTTCCGATAGGGGAGCGTAACCTCATCGCCCTTGCGCTGAACGAGATGATTGATGCATTGCCGCCACGGCTCAAAGCAGCCTTCGGCGATGACCTGGCACTTCCCGAGCCCCTACGAGGCCAGATGTTGCGGGCATCCTTTGGCAGCGCTCAGCTCGATGGTGAAGCAGGCCACCCCTAGTTCATGGATGGCAGGAAAACTTGCTATGACCGGCACCGTGAGTGATTGGCGCTAGGCACGTCCCGAATCCGAGAGGGAGGCCTTCACGGGCAGTCGGTTCGTGGTGGATCGAGAAGCGTTAGGTTCGAGCGCAGAGCAAGATACGCATGTGTGAAGAGAACTGCTTCCGTGGTCAGGGCCCGCAAGAAGCGGCAGGCGGTGGTACTGGTTGGCGTGTTGCCGGCCCAAAACAGGTCATGGTCGACCGTGGCGAGAGCGTTACCGGTGAGCGCGTGGAGTTGCAGGGCACCGACGGTCAGCGCATGGGCGTGCAGGCTCGTCAGGGCGGCGGTCGTCTGTCCGGAATCCAGCGCGGCGAAGGCCCCGTGAATGGTGCGGACGCGTTGAGGTAAGCCTGCCTGGAATCGGTCGAGGAACTCCAGGGCTTCCTCTGGTGAGTTGAGGTCGACCGCCAGCGCATTAACAGTACTCAGGTCCAACACGGGCATCATGGGATCATTTTTCTCCTGTGCTGTTGGGTGCTGTACGGGTCTTTCGCCCTTACCTGCACCCATAGTGACGCGTCGGCCGTACTCCTCCATGAGGACGGTGGGTGGAGAGCGTGCCGGTAGGGGCAGCCGCACACCGGAAGGATGTGCTTTACACCACCTGTGATGGACTGGACCATGGAGTGCTGGTGCAGAAAGTGATCAGGATCAACCAGAGTGGATGCGTCATCAGCATAGGGATGCTGCGGAAGCCGTCGAGGGAGTCCGGCGTATGCGGCCGAGTTGCGTGACTGGGCACGCCCGACCCGAGGTGCGAGCATCGGAGCTTTCTATTCGGGACAGAGAAGCTTAAGATTCGAGGGACTCAGGGTTCAGAAAGCAGCCTCGGGTAACGCCGATGTTAGGCACCCATGAAAACCTCGAATCTTTACCCCGTCGCATCCGGAACCGGTCTCACCGCAGAGCCCACTGAGGTACATGCCGGTCCGCAGCGCAAACTCCCCGACCCAAGCCGCTCGATCGCGGTGGTGGCTTCCGAGCGTCGGCTCCAAGCGCTCGAGCAGGCGTGGGAATTGGAGGAGCCACGGTTCGCCGCGGCCGAGTGTTCCGCCCTGCCTCTCCAGCGGTTGCGCCGACTGTGCGATGAGGCGTTCACCGCACTAGACGCTGATTTCCCGGCATGGGGTGTCCGAGACGAGTACGAGGTTCTGTGCGCGGAACTCACGATCCGCGCACAGGCTCTCAAGGATCGGTCGACGTCCGCCCCCGATTGAGGGGTACTGGCTCATCGACTGTGGCTAAGTCCCATGGGCACCGCCTGAGAGCCGGGATGATCAGAGGGCCCGCAGGAGTTCCTGCAGAGCCCGATCGCGGGCCAGGTCCTGATCCTGTTGCTGGTTCTGGCGGGTGAGTGCCATGGCCCGGTCGATGACCTCCTGGGCGATGACGACGACCTTGCGGTTCGTCCGTTGACTGTGGGAGCTGATCAGGGCGAACGCTTCCGTCGCGGTGAGGCCGGCGCGGCCCATGAGGATGCCTTTGGCCTGCTCGATGACGGCCCGGCGGAGGGCGGACGCGGCGACGGCTTCGTTGGCGAGCTGGTGCCGGTCGACGTGGATGGAGCGGGTGAGGTCCACGACCAGCGCCCAGACCCCGATGGGTTCGGTGTCCTCGACGATCAGGTCGGCGGAGATGAGGAGTTTGCGGGTGCTGCCATTCAGGTCACGCAGGGACGCGTACACCGAGGATGGTCCGCCGCTGGTGGTGACCTTGGTCCAGAACGCCTGGACGGCGGCCCGGTCCGCAGGGTCGACATGGGACATGCCCAGTTCCAGGGTGGGAACCACATCGCCGCGTTCGTAGCCGTGGATCCGATACACCTCATCCGACCAGTTGTAGGTGTCGTCGGCGAAGTAGTGCTCCACCGTGCCGGTCGGGCAGTCGATGAAGTACTCGACACTGGACACGGCCCCGGACAGGGGCACGGAAGGTTCAACTGTGGAGGTCATGGGGAAGCCATTCGACGCACTCTGATCCGGGCTAGCGTCTTAACCCGAACCTCACAGGAGACTACCAAGACCCAGCTAATCCTCGGCCGCCTCACGGCCCACTCGGCCGCTCGTCGACAGGTCCGGCCCGCCAGCGGCAGTCACTCAAGCGGGGGCGGTTGCCGTGCCGATGTCACTCCGGTAGCCGGCTGCTTGACGACTGGAGGGACTCCCACGTTCGTGCACGAGGCTCGTCGGTGTATTCCGGCTGAGGCCCGCGGACGGATCCGGGGACATCGTTAGGGGTAACCCCAGTATGCGCCCCCAATATGCAGGTCCGCCCTGTGGGCCATCAAGATCCGGTGTGTTTTAGCCCTGCAGGAACTGGGAGGAATTCCTCAGCGTGCGGTCTTCCGGCCGGGGAGTTCGCCGCTGCTGATGAGGTGGTCCGCGACGTTCCAGAGCTTCAGGTGGGCGCGCTGACTCGCTATGGACAGCACGATGAACGCTTGCTCGCCGGTGATCTTGTGGCGTTCCATGAGGATGCCTTTGGCCTGACCGATCACATCCCTGGAATCCACCGCCTCATGGAGTTGGCGGGCCTTCTCGGCCTCGGCGAACGCCACCGACGCGTGGGAGGCGACCAGCAGGCCGATGTTCTCCGACTCGTCCGTGAACGCATTGGGCTCGTACGAGTAGAGATTCAACGCCCCCAGGTCATCGCCCTCGACCCACAGCTGGATGGAGAGCATCCCCTTGGCCCCTGCCTCGGTGGCCCGCTGCGCGAAGAGCGGCCATCGCTCTTCGTGCGCCATGTCGGGGACCCGGACGGTCCGGTGCTCGTAGGCCGCTTCCAGGCACGGGCCTTCCCCGGTCTCCTCCTGCAGCGCGTCGATCCGCTCGGGCAGCTCCCCGGATGGGGCACGGGATCCGACGTTCTTGCGTCCCAGGACGACACTGACGGAGCCTTCGTCGACGCCGGGGATCAGGTCGAGGGCCGCGTGGACGAACCCGGCGAGGATCGCGTCGGAGTCCGGTTCCTGCTGCAGCGACCGGGCGAGCTCGGCCAGTTCCGTGGCGAGATCACGGATCCGGTCACTGCCGCCGTGGTGAGACGAGGGCATCCCCCTGTGCACTTTGGGCTCCTCGCTCATCATGCACGCCTTCCAGAAGAGGGTTCACCATTTGTCCGGGTGGTACCGCCAAGACCGGATCCATGAGATGAGCCGGCCCATTTGGGCTGGTACTCCGCGTGGTCTTGCCACCGGAGGGCAGAGTGCGTTTGTTGTGGTGGTACTGGCTCCCTCTTCGGGAACCAGTACCACCACCCGCATGCGGGGGTCTTATGTCCGGTGCTTGCTCCTCGATGGGGGGCGAGGAGCGCTCCTAGTGTAACCATACAGACCGGTCTGTCCAGGGTGCGTAGGATGATGGTCGGTCCTGATCCCGGCGGAAGAGGGCGTATGTTTCCTGTGGTGGAACAGCCTATGAAAAACGCTCGGCAGCGGATCCTTGACGCGTCCTACGACCTGTTCCTCCAGCGCGGCGTCCGGGCGGTGGGCATCAACGAGATCATCCGCACTGCGGAAGTGGCGAAAGCGTCCTTCTACAGCCATTTTCCGTCCAAGAACGAGCTCATCATGGCGTTCCTGAGTCGCCGGCGGGAACTTTTCACGGTCGGCTACCTGGGAGCCGAATCCCGCAAGCGGGGGGACTGTCCGCAGGATCAGCTCCTGGCGATCTTCGACATCTTCGACGAGTGGTTCCAGACCGAGGACTTCGCCGGCTGCCCCTACATTCGAGCCCTGGTCGAGAGTGGCGCGGGCGATGAAGTGGGTGCGGCCAGCGCACAGTATCTGCGGGACATGCGTGAGGAAGTCAAAACCGCCGCCGCAGCAATAGGACTCACCGACCCACACGATTTCGCGGAATGCTGGATGATCCTCCTCCAGGGCTCCGTCGTCGCCGCCATGGGCACCGGCTACACATCGCCCCAAAGGGTCAGGACCCTCGGGCAACTGCTCATCACAAGCCACACACCCGAAAGCGTCTCCCTCTGACGCCGAGCTCCTCAACCACGCGCTTCAGCCGAGGTCGAGGTCGAGGCTCTCGGGGCTGGTTAGTTCCCGCCAGGTCGAGGTGATCCTCGCCGTAGGGGCCGATTGATCCTCTGTCATCTCACCGATACTCCGGATTGGGTTCAAGGCCTGGCCTGTCGCCGTTGCTCCAGGCCTCGGGGGTGTTTCCCCATGCCGGGATGCCTCCTGCATCTTTCAGGATGCGCGCCATGTGAAGGAGATTCCAGGTCATGAAAGCTGTGTTGCGGTTAGTGAAATCATTCTCGGGGCCGCCTGATCCTTCATCGAGGTAGCTCGGTCCCGGCCCCGCTTCCCCGATCCAGCCTGCGTCCGCCGCCGGGGGGATGGTCACTCCGATGTGCTGCAGGCTGTACAGGATATTCATGGCGCAATGCTTGACGCCGTCTTCGTTTCCCGTCACCAAGGCACCCCCCACCTTGCCGTAGTAGATGTACTGTCCGCGGGAGTTGGTCATGCCCGACATGGCATAGAGACGCTCGATGATTTGCTTCATGACCGAACTGTTGTCTCCGAGCCAAATAGGTCCGGCGAGAACGATGATGTCGGCTTGGTCGATCTTCTCAAAGATGGTCGGCCAGGCATCCTCGTCCCACCCGTGCTCGGTCATATCCGGGTACACCCCCGTCGCCACCGGATGATCGATGGGCCGCACAACCTCAACTTCGACGCCCTTGTTCCGCATCAGTTCAACGCTGAGGTCTATCAGGCCTGACGTGTGGCTCAACTCAGGGCTGCGCTTCAGGGTGCAGTTGAGGAAGATCGCACGGAGCCCCGTGAAGTCGTCGGCTCTGCTGCCGGGTTTCCCATGTTCGGACATATCCATAGCTCCTATCTCGGTGGCGCTCTTCCAAGCTCATGTCGACCTGCCACAGTTCGGCCTGTCAGCCCAACGGCCAGCTTTGCGGGACGCCGGTGCGAGTGGTGCCTCTAGTTCTTCGGGTCGAAGTCCAGGTCAAGGCTCTCTCGACTGGTGAGTTCCCGCCAGGTCGATGCGATCCGGGCGGTGGGAAGGGCTGCGGCGATCGGCATCCGGTCGACGGCGGTCAGTTGTGTCAGGTCCAGTCCGCTCAGCGCAGCGATGTCTCGGATGGGGACCTGGAAGGTGCGGAACGGGCCGAGCGGGGGAGCGTCGCCGTCATCCACGGCGCGCGGCCGTGGCACGTCCGGTAGGTCCTTGAGCTGCGGCGTCTGGTCCACAACATATCCCGTCGCGGCGAGGGACCCGCCCACGAGGAACACCGCAATCTTGAAGAAGCGCAGCGGGATCTCCACGCCCCGGTAGACGGGGTCGACGTCGCTGAAAACGGGTCCGGTGAAGACGATGAGGCGCCGGCCGTGGTCGGCGGCGTTCTCCAGCAGATAGGTCTCCAGCCCCAGCCACAGCTCGAGGCCCTGGTTGAACGTCGCGGCCTGCGGTGCGGCGTTCGTGTAGTGGAAGGTGTCCTCGTTCGCCTGCGCTGCCCCGGCGCGGGTTTCCCCCCAGACAGCGCGCTGCCTCGGCGCGGGGTTTCCCCCCAGACAGCGGAGGCTCGCCGGACGAGGTGCCCGCGGTCGATGTCGTTGCGGGCGTAGACCCGTTCCCCGGTCTGCTGGTCCTCCGGCAGGCGCGGGTCCAGCCGCCAGTAAATACCGGACCGGTCGAGGTCCATGAGCCGTTCCCCGTCGATGCCAAGCGCGGTGATGGCCGCCAAGCGCTTGTCCAAGCGCATTAGGATCGAGAAGTGGGTGTAGGCCAGCAGGACCGCCTCGACATCGTCCAGAGCCGGGATCGGCACGGGTAAGCCCAGGAACTGCTCATCGAAGCCCACACGATCGGACAGGTCCTCGGTGGTGGCGGCAGCGCCGGCGGAGGCGATGATGCGAAGTTCGGGCACGGTGGCATCCATCGATCGACGATACCAGCGGCAAGTGACAAGCGGATGAACGCAACCACCAGGGGCCCATGCCGTTGCTCGTCAGGCGCCACCTCCGGCCAAGGAGCGTCACTGCACCGGAGACGGCCCCCGCAGGACCTGACGTCCAAGAAGATCGACGCCGACCTCGACGCGGAGGACATTGGTCCGGGCCTGACGATCGGGTACGCCGGTGACACCGGCACCCGGGCCGTCATCCAGGGGTGGCGGGGTGTTCCGCGCCTGTGTGGGGTACCGGGCGGGGGAAGACCACGACGCAGGTCGTGCGGCACGCCACCGAGGCACCCGGCGCGTACATCATGATCAGCAACAAGGTCGACGGCGTTGCCGAGGTCCTCGCCGCACGCTCCGCGACCGGGACGGTGTGGCTGTTCGACCCGCAGCGGATCTGGCGCGACGGCACCCGTCCCGCGATGATCCTTAACCCGCCGTCCGTCGACACCGACACGGTGAGCGCCGGCGAGGTTGCGTCGATTTTCGAAACCTCGTCCGCGCCGAACGCGGGCCAGGGCAAGGGGGACGCGCAGTTCGACTCGCAGGCACGTGACTTCATGTCCTGGTGCCTCCTCGCCGCCGCCAAAAGCGGCGACACCATGAAAGAGGTGTTGCGGTGGGTGTCCTCGTCGGCCTTCATCGAACCCGCCGAACTGCTCGAGCGGGCCGGGCACGCGGGTCCGGCGTCGGCGTTGAAGGGGATGGGCGCGCAGCCGGAGGACACCCGCGGGTCCGTGGCCAGCGCCCAACGCATGGCCTCCGCCCTCGTCCACGACGACCTCGTCTCCTGGCCAACGCCCACCCCCGGCGTTCCGGTGTTCGATCCGGCCCGGTTCGTGACCAGCAAGGACACGCTCATCCTGCTCACCCAGGACGCCGCCGGCTCCGGGGCCGCAGTCGTGTCGACCCTCGTCTACGCGGTGTTCACCGCAGCCCAGCTTGCCGCACGCAGGGTTGGCGGGCGCCTGACGGTGCCGTTGGTCTCGGACCTGGATGAGGTCGGGAACGTCATCAAACCCAAGCAGCTGCCCGAGCGGCACTCCTTCTTCGGGTTCATAGGCATCGTCGTCAGCGCCTCCTTCCAGACCCGCGGGCAGGGGATGGCCATGCTCGAGCGCACCGGCTGCGACACCCTCTGGTCCGCCGCCGCGATCAAGGTCTACGGCGGAGGCTTTGACGACACCGCATTCCTCGACTCCCTGACCAAGGACATCGGCCAGTACGACGCGAAGATCCACAGCACCTCCACCTCACGGAACAGGTTCTCCCAACCCGTGCAAACCCAGCGCCGGGACATCCTGTCCGTCGCCCAACTCTCCGAACTGCCTGCCAACAGGGCCTGGGTAAAAACCTCCCACGGCGGCGGAACCATCGTCCGCACCATCCCCTGGTTCCGCGACAAGGCAGTCACCGCCCGCATCGGACCCACCCTCGACCGCATCCAGGCAGGACACCACCCATGACCGATGCCCTCCACGACGGACTGAGTAGTACTGCGGCTGATACTTCGCCTAACGGTTACGACGGGGAGGACGAGGGCTTCGCCTTCACCCCGGAGGAGCTGGTCGACTGGGTGGAGTCCCTTGTGGCGATGCTCGAGTCCGTGGACCGGTCCCAGAACCAGTACTGGTGCGCCCCAGTGGTGGAAGCATCCCGAAGCCGTGGACAGGTTCCGTGCCATATACGAGCAGTGGCTCGAGGCTCGAGGCTCGAGGCTCAAGCGAATGGCGGAATGTCGTCTTGGTGGATCGACTACTACGGCCGCCACGCCACCGTCCGCTTCGCCAAACGCGGACCCTTCGGAGAATGCGGAAGCAGAGATGTGGAGAAGACCGCTCGGCGGGTTCTGTCAGCTGACCGCCCAGCACCCGGGTGGAAATAGTGAATCGAACCTGAATCGGTGCACTCTCACTCGTTGAGGGAGTCGAGACGCCGATCGCCGATGACCGTATTGAGGGTTGGGCGGATGTATAGGGCTGCCCTGATGAGCCGTGCTTTGCGCCGAACGATCTAGGGACGGCCCAACTGCTGCACGAGCACGCCTCCCTGCGGCTGGGAGTTACGCAGGAACAAGGAGGCCTTGGCGCATGAAGACCGCTTCGAAGGTCTTGCTGGATAGCGCGGTCCCTCGATTTTTCTCTTCAGCAGAAGAATTGAGCGACACGCTTCGCGGGGCCGAACCGCTAGCCCTGAAGCAACGGGCAGATCTACGGAACCGTCGAACAGTAGTCAATGCCAAGTTGCTGGCAGTACCACTTTACTTATCGGTTGATTTCCTTCCGACGCCGCCATCGTGACACCAAAATTCAGGTGATAAAAGGATCCCCTGAAGATAAACTCAGCGCGCAGGAACATGTAGCCCATCCACAACGCGGTGATTATCCAAGAGACCATAAATCGCACGAAGGCCCGATTCTTTTGCTCCGAATTCGTACAATCAGTCGCGCGATTATCCCGTCGGCTTTCCTGGGGGCTTATTACTGATCGCATATCAACCTCCTGACGGACGCGCCAGTCTGGATTTTCCACCTTTATCAGCGAACGAATGCCAACTCTGCGAAGTGAGCATCCGCCCATGGGCGGATGCTGCCATGCGAGTGGCACGCAACATCCGACCACGGGTACCAGGCCTCCTTAGGCCACGGCGGCAACAATCACGGACGGCCCGTTGAGGGCCCTTAGGCCTGTCGCTTTGGGGCAACGACCAGTGTGACGACGCTACCTCTGGTTCTTGCGGGGCTTCACGAACAACATTTCGCTGGACTCGGCCTTCGTCTTCTTGTCGGCACGCTTTTGCAGGATTGACTTTCCCTGCTTTTTCGCGCCGGCGCTCCTGGGAGACTTCCCTGACAATGGGATCACCACCTTTCCACTCCGATACCCAACACCATACCCAATTAAAATATTTAAGCCAGTCCAGCGCCATGCGACAGAGCCGCCCAGCACGACCGCCCTCGGAATTGCTTTAAAAGCGATACGGGCTAGGCTTGGAACTCATACCTTTTTTATGAAATTTTCCCGATCGCTTCTTTTCTGAAGCGGTGATCTCTAGTTGAGGAGTAGAAAATGCTGGATCCAATGACGCCTGTTACGTGGCTCACGCCCGAAGCCCATTCCCGCCTGGAGAAGGAACTGGGCGAGCTACTGGAGACCCACGGCACCCAGCAGGAGATCGCTGATCGGCTGGCCGTCGAAACCCGTATCCGGCAGCTGATGGCGACACTGAAGGACGTGCACCTGCAATCACCGGCCGATGACGGGGTCGTGGAGCCGGGGATGCTCATTGACGCGCGCATCGACGGTCGCGTGGAGACTTTCCTGATGGGTAGCAGGGAGATCTTCGGTGATGGGGACCTGAACGTTTTCAGCGAACGAAGCCCTCTGGGGATAGCTATCCGGGGCCTGGGGCCCGGCGACGAGGCCTCGTACACCGCCCCCGGCGGCAACACCATCCGAGTGGTTATTACCTCGGCCAGGCCCTACCGAGGGCCGGGCACCTCCACGCCATAGGGCGGCCGGAGGAGTTGATGGAACAAGCATCATCTAGGCAGGAGGAGGGAGGGCAGGGTGGGTCAGGTTGTCGGAGTCGGCCATGGTCGTCAGAGTCCGGACAGTTTCCTCCGCCTACTGACATCGATGGACGTCTCTGTCGTGGTCGATGTCCGCACGTTCATCGAATTACCAGATCGACCGCATTTCGCCCCGCAGGCATTGGCCGTCCGGCTTGCTGGTCGCGGCATCCGCTACCGCCGGATTGAAACCCTTAGCGGATCCCGGGAACGCGAAGGGCTGGGCAGCAACCCCCTTTCCAGCTCCGGGCGTTTGCACGGCTATGAGGCTCACATGCGGTCCAGTTCCTTCCACGCCGGCCTGACCGGCGTGATCAGGGAATCCCTATCAGCTCCGGTCGCGATTATGTGCGCAGAGCAGAGCTGCCGCTGCCATCGGCTCCTGATCGAGCAGGAGTTGGTGAGACGCGGCGTTGCAGTGACTGCTTCCCCCGTGGGCGGCACAACTATCGGCTGAGGCCGCATGAAGAGCATTGGTTTCGTGGACGTTTTGCGCTCTTAGTGATTCGGTGACCTAGCTGGACGAGGAAGCAGCCGGCGTTCATGTCATCAGGTGCGCTCAACTAGCTTTCGTTGAAGGGCGGCGAACGCCGCACTAGGCCATCAGACGGCCATCACCGGCCGGTTCAAGGTTGGACGCCATGGTGCGCGCCTCGGGATCGAGCCGTTGAAGCAGCGCGCGGCAGATCCCGTCCAGCGCTTCGACTTGATCCGCCGAAAGCCCATCCAGGACGAACGCGCGTACCGTCTCGACATGAGCTGGAGAGGCAGCTACAACTTTCTTCCAGCCGACCTCGGTAAGCGTCGCGTTCGTAGCTCGTCCATCCTCGGGACAAGGAGTACGCCGAATGAAACCGGCTCTCTCAAGCCGTGCGACGACGTGGGAGAGTCGTGCAAGTTTCGCGTTGGTGCGCTGTGCCAGCGCAGACATCCGCTGCGTTCGGTCCGGCGCCTCCGAGAGCATCGCCAATGTGAAGTAGTCAAAGTGAGTCAGCTGTTCATCTGATGCAAGCTGCGCGTCAAGCACTGCAGGTAATAGCTCCAGTACGGAGGCAAATCGGATCCATGTTGCCCGCTCACCGGGAGTCAACCACCGCGTTTCGGTCATACCTTCACCATAACAGTTGTATCTACAAGTAAAACAGCGTACATTAGTTGAAGGTACAACCAACACGGCAAGCACGGAGGAGCAGAACGATGGCAAGCGTGACGATTTTCGGTTCGGGAACCATGGGTACAGCAATCGCTGACCTGCTTACAGCGGGTGGTGCCTCGATTCAGCACATCGGCCGAGCCTCCAACGGCTCGGTCATCTCGGGGAACATCGTCATTCTCGCCGTTCCCCATACTGCGATAGCCGAGATCGTGGGCGCCTACGCCGATCAGCTCGAGGGCCGCATCGTCGTGGACATCTCGAATCCATTGAACTTCGAGACGTTCGATTCACTGGTTGTTCCCGCCGACAGCTCGGCGACAGTGGAACTGGCCAGGGCACTGCCTTCCTCTATGGTGCTCAAAGCATTCAACACCACGTTCGCAGGGACCCTCGGCACGAAAAAGGTTGGACCCAACGACACAACTGTCCTCATCGCCGGCGACGATTCGGCGGCGAAGAACGCGCTGTCGGATCTCATTACTGCGGGAGGCATCCGCGCCATGGATGTAGGGCCCTCCGCCCGGGCCCATGAACTGGAAGCCATCGGTTTCCTCCAACTCACCCTTGCCGCCTCGGAAAAGATCAGCTGGACCGGCGGATTCGGGATGGTTCACTGATCATGAGGAACAACAACGCATCGGCACCCCGTGGCACTGATCTCCTTGCCGCCGACACAACCATGGGGGCGGTCACTCTGCGGGTGGCCGACCTCGATCGAATGACCGCCTACTACCGGGACGCCGTCACATTATCGGTCCTGAAGCACGACGCGGGGCACAGTGTTCTGGGGCGGGGTGCGACACCGCTTGTCATCCTGGAGCACGCGCCCGAGCTCAGACACGCAGGGAGCCGGGAAGCGGGACTGTTCCACACGGCAATCCTCTTCGACACAGAACAGGACCTGGCTGCAGCCGTGTACTCGGTCGCGAGCCGCCACCCGACTACGTTCACCGGCAGCTCAGACCACCTCGTCAGCAAAGCCTTCTACTTTTCGGATCCCGAGGGTAACGGGATCGAGCTGTACTGGGACCGCGACCGGACCCAGTGGAGCTGGACACACGACCGCGTCGAGATGGCGACACTATTTCTGGATCCCAACGACTTCCTTCGGGATCACCTTGTCGAAGATGCCGTGGCAACCGCGTTCACGAGACCGGCCTCGATCGGCCACGTACACCTCAGCGTTGGTGACGTCACCAGTGCACGGCAGTTTTATGTCAACCGCCTCGGCTTCGAAACCACCGCCGAGTTCGGCTCCCAGGCCTTGTTCGTCAGCGCCGGCAAATATCACCACCACATGGCCATGAATACCTGGAACAGCGCCGGGGCTGGCCGCCGTCAACTAGCGCTCGGCCTCGGGCTGGTGCGGATCCAACTTCCGTCCGCTGACGACCTCGGATCACTCGGTGAGCGGCTACGGCATTACCGTGTTGCCACCGAGGACGACGGACAGACGCTCAGCTTTGATGATCCGTGGCTAAACCGCCTTGAAGTCACCGTCCACCACTGATGCAGCCCAGGAGATGCTCCGCGTCACCGGCTCCAACCCGGTCGCTGCGAGAAGTGAGCAGCAACCAAGAATCTCATCAGCACCTTCGACCAGAACGGTTCGACGCGCAACCAATGAGGCCATGGCCGCCGTCGGTCGTCCGGCAGGCACCGACCCAGGATCTCTGCTCCTTTCATACGAGGCCTCCGAACTGTTAGGTCACAAGCTCGCTACTACGCGGTGGCTAGGGGAGTGGGGCCCTTGATGCCCACAAAATCAGGTTGCTGCGCATCGCTGAGGGCGAGGATCGACGGTCATTCACCGGCTTGGATCGTGTGTACCCGGTACACAAGATTTATGGCGAGGTCACACTGATGCTGATGTGGAAAGCGTCGCGGCGCGGAGCTCGTTCAAGTCGTGACGGGTATTGGGCAGGCGTGTAAGGGGTGAGCGAGGCTACGCTCGAGCAATGACCCGTCTCGGCAGCCGCTTCAGTGTTCCCTCCCTCCGGCGCCTGATAGTGAACTCCATAGGGGGGGTGCTTGCCGCTCAGGGGGCTGTCATTGCGGTGCTCATCACGGCCGACGCACTCAAGAAGAAGAGTCGCTCGCAGCGCTCAGGTTTTCCCCGTCCTGGGACGTTCCGGTCGAACGTCGACGAGACGGCCACGACGACCTACACCTATGGTGAGGACCTTTTCAAAGACATGCTCGATGCCATCCGAAACGCTCAGAATCGGATTTTCCTCGAGACCTACCTATGGAAAGACGACGAGGTCGGCCGTGAGTTCCGCGACGCCCTCAACCATGCGGCCGCGCGCGGAGTGGACGTCTACGTCATCTACGATCACTTCGGGAATCTCGTCATACCCTCTTCCTTCTACACGTTCCATCCCGATGTCCACGTGTTCCGGTTCCCGGCCCTAGGGCCCTCCCTGCAGTTCGGTCCTATCGCCGCGACCGGGCTGACACACCGGAAGATCCTTCTCGTTGACAATGAAATCGGTTTCATCGGCGGCTACAACATCGGCTCGCTGTACGCGACGCAGTGGCGGGATACACACGTACGCCTCGTGGGACCGGCCGCCTTCGAGCTAGGGCACGCCTTCGCGCAGGTTTGGAACCACCTCGCCGTACGGCGGCCCGAGCTGTCGCCGGAGAACCCGGTGCACTGGAACTCTCGGTTGCTGGCCATCAACAACATCCCGGCCGACTTGGTGTACCCGATCCGCGCCGTTTACCTAGATGCAATCAGTCGCGCCCAGCGTCACATCTACCTCACCACCGCGTACTTCATCCCGGATCAGAGGATCCTCGCCGCATTGATCGAGGCCGCGCGGCGCGGGGTAGACGTGCAGATTATCGTCCCGGAGAACTCGAACCATATCCTCGCAGACTGGCTCTCACGAGGCTTCTACTCCTCCCTCCTTCGCGAGAACATCACTGTCTTGCGCTACCGCAACGCCATGATCCATGCAAAGACGGCGACCATTGATGGCCAATGGTCCATTATAGGAACCGCAAACATCGACCGACTGAGCCTGAGATTCAACTACGAGACCAACCTCGAGATTCAGGACGAGGGCTTCGCATCTAACATGGAGAAAATTTTCGCCATCGACAGGGACAACTCTTTGGAAGTGGACGAGCGGGAGTGGAGCGAACGCCACCCTGCGGCACGCTTCGCCGAAACCGTCCTGATACCACTCCGGCCACTCCTCTAGCCCTCGCAGATCACCGGGGAAGCAGTAGCAAGGACTGAGATTACGTTCTTACAGAGATGACCTTGCGCCCATCTGGGTCGAGCGTCTCAATGATCTAGCTGGTGATGCCTAGGCGCGCTAACATCTGTTTAGTCGTCAGGTGATTGAAACCCATCGTATGAACCTACTCCACGTGGCCGGGCGTCCTCCATGAACTGGGACTGCTGCATGATGAGGTGATTACCTACCGCACGAATCCGCCACGCAACCCGGCCAGCCATTGCCTCGCCGACGTCGCGGGCCCATCTCCCGATATTACAAAGGTCTTGAAGCATTGCATGCAGCTAGGCTGGAGGGTCCTCGTCTCCGGAACGGCTCTGGGCCCACGCACGGGCCTGACGTATTGCCTCCCGCAGGGAGGAACCAAGGATCTCCTCGCCGGGGATAAGGACGACGTGGTCATCAAGCGGGAGTCGGTCAGCGCGCTGGATCTTCTCGGCGAGGTCGGGCGTCATGCCGCACAGGTAGAGCCGCCCATCGTGGCGGCCGAGCTCACGGGCGTAGTCATCGATCTCTTCGATGAAGGTGGCGCCGATCTGGGTGTTCCCGCGAATGCGCAGTACGACCGCGGCACCCTCGGCGGAGTCCGGTTTTGGGAGCCGTTCCCGCAGGGTGCGGGCCGCAGCGAAGTAAAGCGGTCCATAGACGTCAAGGACCATCACCTCACCGGAGCGCAGCGCCGCCGGGCCATCCTTGACGTGGATTTCCCCATCGTCTTCTCGAACCAGCTCATGCACCTCGGTCAGCTGCCCCGCCTGGTAGATAAACAGAACCAGGGTCAGCAGCACGCCCAGGCCCACAGCCACCGGAATTGAGGTCAGAAGCGTCGCGAGGAAGGTGATGACCATGGCCCAGCGAGCGCTTCCTCCCACCCGCCAGATCGAGAGCAGGGCGCCGAACCTAATGACCTGGAAACCGGCGACCATTGCGATCGCGGCTAGGACGGTCATCGGGACCTGGCCCACCAGCTGCGAGGCGACCAGGATGATGGCCAGCATGATCAGCCCGTGGAACACCATGGCGAAGCGGCTGCGCGCCCCGACCTGAACGTTTAGTGCGCTCTGGCTTACCGATGCGCCCGTGGGCATGCCGTTGAAGAAGCTGGCGGCTACGTTCCCCAGGCCCTGAGCAAGCATGTCCCGGGAGGTGCTGGCGCGCGAGCCGTCCGGATTTTGAATGTTCTGGCTCACACCGGCACCTTGAAGGGCGATCACGGCGGCGACGGCGAAGGCCGAGGCAACGATGCCCGGCGTGATCAGGGTGAGGTCGGGGAGTGCGAAAGGTGGAAGGCCCGACGGGATGTCACTGACGTCCTCGACCACGTCCACGCCGGCAGGCTGCCACCAGAAGACAACGAGGCTGGGTACGACAAGGGCGAACAGAGAGGCCGTGTTCACGAAACGCGTGCGGCCCAGGATGATCATGATCGCTAAGGCGATGCCCCCGATCAGCACCGCGGTCCAGCTGAACTGTCCGATGTGCAGGACCAAATCGACGAAGGCACCCAGACTGGTGTTCGCCTCGGAGCTGTATCCGGCGAACTGGGCCGCCTGATCCATTACCAGAACCGCTCCGACACCCGAGAGGAACGCGGTCATCACCGGATAGGAGATGTACCGGACCAGCTTGCCGGCGCCGAGCAGTCCGAAGGCCACCAAAAACGCGCCCGAAATTGCTACTAACACGAACAGGGCCGACCCGCGCTGTTCTTCGGGAACGGCGGCAACGGCCTGCCCGGCGGCGAGGGCGGAAGCGCTCGTGGTGGCGATCTGCATCAGCTGGGAGCTGGCGAACAGTCCACCTACGGTGGGGGAGACAACTGTGGCGTAGAGGCCGTAGACGGGGTTAACGCCGGCCAGGGCCGCCGTGGCCATTCCGGAAGGCACGCTCATCACTGCGTTGACTGTCCCGGCCAGCGCATCCCCGGGGAGGTCTTTCAGCCGGGGCAGGAACCGCCGTGACTTCTTGTCATCCGACACGTATCCCTCCCGATCACTGCAAATTTTCTTGCGAAATATTGAGTGGTTCTGCGTCCGGCACGCCGCCCCGAGCGGCAGCGGGTGCGGCATTCCGCGGGCGAATCCTACCTGACGGCGGGATATGGCCGCCTGTAGTATAAGCCGAGCGACACCGGTTCCGGGTGGAGGCGGTGATCTTCCCGACGACCATGGACGCGCGGTGTACGACTTCTTTCAAGCCCTGGGATCGTGGGGCGTAACCGTCTTTGTGATCACCTCCATGCTCAACGTGGGTCTGACCCAGAAACCAGCGCGGCTGCTTGCGCACCTGACCAACCGGGCGTTCCTGCTACGCATGCTTCTGCTCAACCTCGTCGTAGTACCGGCCCTGATGATCGCCGCCGTGGAGCTGGTGGACCTGGAACCGGTCTACGCGGCCGGTCTGGTGCTGTTCTCCCTGGCAGCAGGCGCCCCGTTCCTCATCAAGCTCACCAACATCTCCGAGTCGGACGTCGCATTGGGCGCCACAGTGCTGCTGGTCCTGATGGTCGCCACGGTGATCGTCCTGCCGATCGTGCTGCCCCTCGCACTGGAGGGACTTGCGGTGGACACCTGGGCGGTCGTGAGGGGACTGCTGACCCAGATGTTCCTGCCGTTGGTGGTCGGAATGCTCGCGGTGCAGTTCGTGGAAGGACTCGTCGCCGTTGTACAGCCCTGGGTTGCGAGGATCTCCAGCATCGCCCTGTACGTCATGATCATCGCAATCATCATCGGATACCTGCCCAGCATGACCGACCCCGGGCTGTGGAAGGCCCTCGGCGTGGGCATGGTTGTGCTGGTGCTGGCCCTGTTCCTCGGGTGGACCATGGGTGACGGCCACGACCATCTTCAGGACGTCGGCGGACTGGCCACGGCCCAGCGCGGCACCGCCGCGGCGCTGATCGTCGCCCAGGACAGCTTCGACGACCCCCGCGTCCTAGTGGTCATCACCTTGCTCAATACCTTCTGCGTGGTGATGCTGATCATTGCGGCAAAGCTGCTGAGTAGAGACAACAGCTTCAATTTCCTGATTCCCGTGGCCGCCGACAGCCCGCGCAAGCCCCGGGACAACCCATAAGGAGAATACAACCATGAGCACTGGCCGCGACAAACAACCGAACATCCTGGTGCTGTGTATGGACCAATGGGACGTGCACATGGACTTGCCGCCGGGCGTGGAACTGCCGGCCATCCAGCGGCTCGTTGGGGCCGGGGTGAGCCTGGGCAGCCAATACTGCACCGTGCCCCAGTGCACCCCATCCCGGGCCACCATGTGGACGGGCCAGCACGCCAAGAACGTCGGTTTGTGGGACAACACGAACTTCGCGTGGACCGACCTGTTGAACCCGGAAATCCCCACCGTAGGCACAATGATGCGGGAGCAGGGCTACTACACCGCATTCAAAGGCAAATGGCACCTGTCCCACCCGGAGCGTTCCGCGGACGCACTGGAGAACTACGGTTTTTCGGATTACCAATCCTGGGGAGATAACTGGGGCGCCCCGCTCCACGGCGAGACGCTGGACGGCGCGGTGGCCTTCGAAACCGTGGACTGGCTGCGCCACAAGCGCCCGCAGGACCGGCCCTGGTTCCTGATCTCTTCAATGGTGAACCCGCACGACATCATGTTCCTACGTGCGGGCCCCGACGAACACGCCCACACCAACGGCACGATCGCTCCACTGACCCACGCCCCGCAGGATCTGGGCTTCATGCGCGAGTACGACGTGCAGCTTCCCACCAACTTCCACGATGACCTCGACGCCCAGCCTTTCGGGGTGCGCTCCTACAAGCGCAACACCGAGTGGAACTACGGCCAGGTACCCCAGGACCGGGAAGACCTGTGGAAGGTCAGGCGGAACTACCTCATCAACTGCCTGCGCATGGTCGACCATGAATTCCAAAAGATCCTGGCGGAGCTCGACCGCCAAAACCTGTGGCGGGACACCGTGGTGGTGCTCACCTCCGACCACGGAGAAATGAATGGTGCGCACGGCATGGCGCAAAAGGGTGCCATCCCATTCCAGGAAGCCTCCATCGTCAACATGACGGTGGTCTCCCCGCGCGGACCCAGCGGCGCCCACTCCGACGCCGTCGGATCCCATCTGGACCTTGCCACCACCTTCCTGTCATGGGCCGGACTGGAGGAAACCGAAATCCGGGAACAGTATCCGACGCTGAAGGGCCGGAACCTTCGGCACCTGTTCGAGGCCCCCGAGCGGGCCCAGCCGCCCCGCGGTTCCGCATCAGAGCCCGGTGTCGGGGCGCTGACCAGCTGGGACGGACTCAACATGCTGGACCCGGAATGGGCCATCCAGGGCGCCCTGCGCGATTTGTCCCAATTAGGAGAAGGCCCGGCGAAGACACTTGAGGACTGCCAGGTGGCGGGCGGGAAGTACGGTGCCCCGGACATGGATAAACGCACTTTCTTCAGATCAATCTCCGACGGGCGGCATAAGCTCGTGCGGTGGTTTTCCCCCACCGGCTACAGCACCCCGCGCACGGTTGAACGGCTGCTCGCCACCTCCGACGTGGCCCTCTACGACCTCCTCAACGACCCCGGCGAGATGCAGAACATCGGGGACCCCTCCCACCCCGACTACGACGAGCAACTGGTCGGATCGATGCTTGAGAAGCTCGTCCACCTCATCGACACCGAGCTGGGCGATGACGAGCGGCCCTTCGACCTTGACCTGTTCGGTACCCGGGAAGTCCGCTACCGGCTGCAGGACATCGAATCCGGCGCGCCGGAAGGAGGCCAGCCGGCCGAAGCCGGCCCGGCAACTGCACCACGCCAAGGAGACACGCCCTGAACCGGCCACCGTCCACGGACCCCATCCCGCCGGAAATGGTCCTGATACTCGGCGGGACCTTTTCGATGGGCTCAAAGGATTTCTATCCGGAGGAACGACCCGTCCACCAGGTACGCGTACCCACCTTCCTGCTGGACCGGGCGCCCGTCACCGTGGCGCAGTTCGCGCGCTTCGTCGAAGAGACCGGTTATCTCACCGTTGCCGAGCGGGCCCCCAACCCACAGGCGTACCCCGGGGTGGACCCGCGGATGCTTGTTCCCGGCGCGCTCGTGTTCACCGGGACAGGGGGACCGGTGAGCCTGCGTGATCCTTCGAGGTGGTGGTCCTGGGTGCCCGGGACCTCCTGGCGGTGTCCGCAGGGCCCAGCATCGGACGTGTTGGAGGACCGGGCCGACCACCCGGTCACCCAGGTGTCCTTAGATGACGCCGCCGCCTATGCGGCCTGGGCGGGGAAGCGCCTGCCAACCGAAGCCGAGCACGAGTTCGCCTCCCGCGGGGGCACCGGAAACACCCCGTACGCCTGGGGTAGCCAACGGTACCCGGACGGAAGACACCTGGCCAACACCTGGCAGGGTCCGTTTCCCTACGGAAACACCGGCGAGGACGGCTGGACCACCACCTCCCCGGTGGGCACCTACCCGCCCAATCCCTATGGGGCCGTGGATCTGATCGGTAATGCCTGGGAGTGGACAGCCGACCGGTGGACCACCCGCCACCAGGCGGCCTCGCCCTGCTGCGTGCCGTCCCGTCCTCGCACCCCACACACCGGCCCCGAACATCCCCGCGACAGCTTCGTGGTCAAGGGCGGATCCCACCTCTGCGCCCCTGAATACTGCCTGCGCTACCGCCCGGCGGCCCGCCAGCCGCAGGACCGCGACACCGCCACGACGCACATCGGCTTCCGGTGCGCCCAGGACAGCCCGGACGAGGACCCCCGGTGAGACGCACCGGCCTGCGCGCTGCACGATAGAGGAGCGCTGCTTTCGCCCCCTCGCTGAAAAATTTCCTGTGAGTCCAGCCAGTGCGCGGCAGAAGGTGCGCACGCTCGGATTGCCTCAGCAAAGCCGGCATGGGCCCTGCCCGAGAACGGGCACCAGCCAGCAGCGGTAACGCGTCCGCGTGGCAGGCATCAGCCTGAAGAAGCCCGCGGCTACCCGGCTGCCCGGCTGCCCGTGGTCCGCAGCAGGCGGAGATGGTGGCCGGCGGCCGTGCCAAAATAAGGTTATGCCTTCGACATTCCACGGCGGGGATCCTTCCTCCGGTCCGGGGGTAGACCGAAAACCCGTCCCCCGGCCCGAGGGTCCCTCAGGGAGCGTGACGTTGCCCGTGCGGGTCGCCGCCGCATGGTCATGGCGGCTGATCATCATCCTGAGCGCCGCAGGGCTGCTGGGTTACCTCCTCTCGACGCTCACCGTAGTCATCATTCCGGTGCTCATCGCGGGCCTGATCGCAGGCCTGCTCTTCCCCCTGGTCAGGTGGCTGCGCAGCAAACACCTGCCCAACGGCTTCGCTGCAGCGGCTGTCCTGCTGGGCCTGATCGGCTTCGTGGTGGGTCTGCTGGTGGTGGCGGGACGGCAGATCGTGATCGGCTTTGCGCAGCTTTCCGACAGCGTCTTGGCCGGCACCCAGCAGCTGATCGGCTGGCTCGAAGACGGGCCCCTGAATCTCACCGCCGACAGCATCGATGACTGGATCAACGACTTCGGTGCCACGATCAGGGATAACAGCGAGGCCATCCTGTCCGGAGCTGTTTCTTTTGGCTCCACGGCCGGCACTGTCGTCACGGGCATCGTGATCCTGGTCTTTACGCTCTTGTTCTTCCTGCTGGACGGGGAGCGGATCTGGCTCTTCCTGGTCCAGCTGTTCCCGCAGAACGTCCAACCAGCAGTCAACGGAGCAGGTCGGCACGGCTGGACCGCACTGGTGCAGTATGCCCGCGCACAGAGCCTGGTGGCAGTAATTGACGCCGTCGGGATCGGGGTCGGGGCGGCCCTGCTGGGGGTGCCGCTGGCCCTGCCGATCGGCATCCTCGTGTTCCTGGGGTCCTTCATTCCCATCGTCGGGGCGGTCGCCACCGGAGCTGTGGCGGTGCTGGTGGCACTGGTGGCCAACGGTCCGACGAATGCGCTGTTGATGCTCGCGGTGGTGCTAGTGGTCCAGCAACTCGAGAGCAACGTCCTGCAGCCGATCCTGCTGGGCAAGGCGGTCTCTTTGCATCCGCTGGCGGTGTTCCTGTCGGTAGCCTGCGGCTCCATCCTCTTCGGCATAGCCGGGGCGCTATTCGCGGTGCCGATCGTGGCGTTCTTCAACAGCCTCGTGCGCTATCTCGGGGGCCGGCAGTGGGAGGACGACGACGAGATCGCCTGGCGGCCGTACTACTACCCGTGGGAAATCAAGAAGTACGCCCGCCGCAAGGAGCTGACCCGGGAGCAGGTCATCGCCCGGTTCCAGCGCTTCCGCCGGACCCGTGCCGCAGAACGACCGGGAGCCGGGACCAAAGGCGGCGAGTAGTGACAATAGCCTCCACGGCCCGCGCTGGACCGTCAGCGGCGAAGCCTCGCGAATCAAGGTTGCCGGTCAGGCGGGCTGCTGCCCCGTGATGGACGCAATCATGTCAACTGCTCATCCAATAGTTCACCAACCGGTGTATCTGGGCCTCATAGTTCCTCAGCCCAGACAGGCCCGCTGGCCGGTCCACCCCCGGACTTCCGGTGTGGAGCCGCTTCGCTGCCGGTACTGTCAACATCATGACGGACCGACGGCACCTCTCCCGTCACGACCGCTGAAGGACCGAGATGAGCGCTGAATCGTCCTTGCTACTCGTGCTGGATCTGACCGGGACGTTCGCCTTCGGCCTGAACGGGGCGTTGACCGCGGTCCATGCTGTCCGGCTGGACATCGTCGGGGTCATCACCCTGGGCATGATCACTGCCTTGGGCGGCGGAACCATTCGGGACATCCTTCTGAACGACCTCCCACCTGCGACCTTCCAGGACGGGCTATACCTGCTGGTGGCCGCTGGCGGGGCGCTCATCGCCTTCACCCTCAGCCGGTATCTTGGCCATTTTGCGGGACTGATCATGGTGCTCGACGCCGTCGGCTTGAGCGTCTTCGCTGTCACCGGGGCCACCAAGGCTCTGGATTTTGAGATGGGCGTTGCACAGGCGGTGATTCTGGGAACCATCACCGCCGTGGGCGGCGGGACGCTGCGCGATACCCTGATCGGCCAGATTCCCTCCGTGCTTAGCACGGGTCTCTACGCTGTTCCCGCCTCCACCGGGGCCGCCATCGCGGTCCTCGCCAGCGAGGTCGGAATCCCGAATCTGCCAGCCGCGCTGGTCGCGGCCGGTGCATGCCTGCTCCTCCGGCTGTTCGGTGTCCGCTTCAACCTCAACGCACCCCGCCCACCCGGGACCCGCCGACAGTCAGAGTCTCCGGAACAGTCCTGACGCGCCTGCCGGCACTTCCGGTACGGTCGCTCAGCAACTCACTCAGTCAGCAAGCCAAGCCAGGGCGGCGACCACCAGTGCCTGGGTTCCGGTGTCAAGGGTCGGCTGGATCACCGGAGCGAAGTCCCCCGAGTGGTTCACCGGAATGTCCTCGGCGATGCGTCCGGCGTCCGCGGCCCGGTGGTAGAGTTCCGGGTCGGTGCCGCCGATGCCCCAGTATGTGTAGGGCACGCCCAGGGCGTTGGGTATGTCGCTGAAGTCCTCGCTGGCGGTCTGCTGGTCCATCGGGGCGGCCCGGTCGCCGAAGAAACCGGCGAAGGCTTCGGCCACGCGCTCGGTGGCTGCCGCATCATTGTCTGTGAGCGGGAAGCGGTCAAAAAGTTCGATCTCGGGGCTGCGCGGTGAACCCGATGCGTCACATTCAGCGCGCACAATGCGCCGTATCGATTCCAGCATGGCTTGGCGGGTGTGATCGCTGTAGGTGCGGAGATTGAGCTGAAGCACGGCTCGGTCGGGGATGACGTTACTCTTCGTACCGGCCTGAACGCTGCCGACGGTGAGCACCGCGGTTTCTCCCGGAGGCGTCTCGCGGGACACGATGGTCTGCAAACGGACCACGATCATCGCCGCGAGCACCACCGGATCGACAGTGGCCTGCGGCATGGACCCGTGTCCGCCGCGCCCGTAGACGGTGATCCGCAGGCTGTCCGCAGCCGAGAGCACCGGTCCGGCATGGGTACCGATCGTCCCTGCCGGTGCCGGCAGGACGTGCTGTGCCAGTGCCACATCGGGGGCGGGAATGATTGAGACGAGCTGGTCTTCGACCATGCCGCGGGCCCCGTCGCCGGTCTCCTCCGCAGGCTGGAACAGCGCCACCACGGTTCCCGTCCAGTGGCCGGCAACCTCCGCCAGCAGGTGCGCGGCGCCCAGCAGACAGGCCACGTGCACGTCATGACCACACGCATGGGCGACCGGGGTCTCGCTGTCGCCGTCGGTGGCCGTAACGGTGCTGGCGTAGGGAAGGGCGGTCGTCTCCTTCACCGGTAGCGCGTCCATATCGGCCCGCAGCAGCACCGTGGGGCCGTCTCCGCTGCGCAGTACCCCCACCACGCCGGTGCCACCCACCTCCGTGTACACCTCGAAGCCGGACTGCTCGAGCCGCTCGGCGACCTTCCGCGCCGTGGCGTGCTCCTGATGGGAGAGCTCCGGATGCTGGTGCAGGTCCCGGTAGAGGTCCTCCTGCCAGGACCGGACCTCCTCCAGCCCGGCCAGCACGGACGATGCAGCAGTCATGACGCCTCCTCATGGAGTCCACACTCGTTCCGGAAAGCCTACTTCCGCGAAGTGGCGGCACGGAACATCACCTCAGGAAAGCGATCACCTCGACCGGTACCGGTGGTCGGTTCACGACAGCACTTCGGTCCCGGGAGCAGATCAGGGGAAAATTGCCGGCACCCTGACAGATGCACCCATGGGCCGAACCGCACACAACGCAATGTGAGCTATCCCGCCGTCCATGAAGCGGCTTGCGGGAGCGGGCGCACTGCACCGTTTGACCCGTATCGCCTTCCTCCAGATCCGACCCGACGGGTTACCTCGAACTGGCCGGGTGCCGCGGCCTCACGCGCCGGTTCGACGATCCTTGCCGCCGGCCGCCGGCCGCCGGATGAGTGGATTGCAGACTGTAGCGGAGTTTTGCTCGTTGCTCGATGCGGCCGCTATGTAGGCGGGGCCGGTTTTGGCTGCAGTCTCGCACGGGCGGTTGCTTGGGCGGTGCGTCCCATCGCGACTTTCGTGTCGTCGTCCTGGACGTTTCCGGCGATTTCGAGGACCACCCCCTTGATTTCCTGGAGGACGGCGGATGCTTTTTCTGGGGCGGAGACGCCCTGCTCCCGGTCGTTCCCGGAGCGCTGTGAGTCCATCTCCGGCGGGTGGTCAGTGTGCAGGTTGGCGTGCCGGACGCTGAGCTGCCCTACTTCCCGGGCATAGGCGTGCATGACCGAGTGGGCTGCTCCGCTGATCTCCTGTGAACGGGCCGAGGGCATGAGGTCGGTGAGCCGATCGATCCAGTCCCGGGGACAGACGGCGTCGTGTTCACCGTGAATGATCAGCGTGTCGGCGCGGACCTTCCGGGCGCTCTGGTCGATGCGGTAATTCATCATCTTGGGGAGGACGCGGAAGAACCAGGAGAAGCCGCAGGAGAGGTACGCGGTGACGGCCAAGAACTTCACCCTCGCCGATTCGTGCCAGCTGGCGCGGGCGAACCGTATCGCCTGAGTGATGGTCCTGTTCGCCTCAGGGTCGACGACAGGACTGATCAACACCAAAGTGCTCAGGTCCGGGCGGCGGGCGGCGAGATCCACGACAATCTGCGTGCCCATCGAATGCCCGAGGACCACAGGATCCCGGAGGTCTTTCTCGATGAGGACTCGTTCGACAAGGTCTGCGTAGTTCCGAATGGATAGGGCTTTCCTGCCGTGGGGGACACCGCCGAATCCCGGGAGATCCAAGGCGTACACGGGTCCATGCGCCTTCAGGTGCGGGGCGAGCTGCTCAAAGTAATGGGATGACACTCCGATGCCCCCGATCAGAAGGAACGCACGCGCTCCGGGGGTGCGCACGAAAGTCACCCTCGTCCACACCGGGCCCATATACACCCGGTCAACGTGGATTGTGTCGTGCTCGTAAGAGTCCATCACATGTTCCCCCGTCGCATCAGCAGGGCCGTGGTCGAGTTGAAGAAGGATTTCTCATTCTAAAGGGCCCGGTCGGAGGCCCGGCCGTGGATCTGGTCGAAGCAAGGGACGCACGAGCGCCAGGAGCTATCCGCTGCTGCGGCGGGGACGCACCGACTGTCCCAAGGGAAGGGGTCCCGGAATTGCTGATTCCTGCTCCGGATCTCGCCCGGACAGGCGTGTACGTCTTCCCCCGGCTGTCCTCTCGGCGGAACAAGGGCCATCATCGGATGAGACTCTCGACTCCCGCCGGCGGCAATCTGTGGATCGGGAGGTGACCGTCCCGCCGCCAACAAATGGCAACCTGCTAGCTCTCGCTGCAAGCGCCGGGTCCGGCCCCACCGCCCCCGAAACATGAAACTGCAGACGAAATGGCCCGCTATCCCGTTGCCCAACCCTCCCTTACGACAGAGTCGACGAGGGAAACGGGTAGGAGGAACACTGCGGCCAGTGAAACACCGCCAAATTCATGCCGGTACAGGTCGCTCCGGGGTCCGGCCACACGGTGCTATTTCCTTGAGTCGGGATGATCGTCGCCGATGTGACCAGGGGAGGCCGCGTCCAGAACACGGGCGACGAAGGCGGCGTATTCATCCATGTAATGGCGCAGGAACTCTCTTGTCCCCTCGTTTGTGACCTCACCGTCGGCGCCGTAGGCCTCTGGGTCGAAACTGATATAGGCCTCGGGGGAGTTCAGTTGGGGGGCATCGAGGAAGCTCAGGATACTGCGCATGGAGGACTGCATCACAGCCGTGCCGATGCCGCCCGGGGAGGCGCCGATGATGCCGGTCGGTTTACGGGCGAAGGAGTTGGTGCCCCAGGGCCGGGAGCCCCAGTCGATGGCGTTCTTCAAGGCACCGGGGACGGACCGGTTGTACTCCGGGGAAACGAACAGGATCCCGTCGGAAGCCTCGATAGCCTGCTTCAAAGCCCGTCCCTCGGGCGGATAGTCCGCATCGTAATCCTGGCTGTACAAGGGGAGGTCCCGGATGGAGATCTCGGTGAATTCCAGCTCCTCAGGTGCGAGCCCGACCAGCGCCTGAGACAAAGTGCGGTTGATGGAGCTGCTTGAAAGGCTGCCAACAAAGTAGCCGATTTTATAGGTAACCATGATTATGTGCCTTCCGCCGCCGGCGCAGGATCAGCTCGAGGGATCTGCGGTTCCCGCACTCTGTTTGGATGATTGGTCAAGCTTCATCCGGTTTAGCACGCCCGCCCGCCCACCGCCAGAGCCGGGATGTCCTGGCGGAGAATAAGCCGGTTCCACCGGCAAGTATTGCCCAAAGCTGCTTTTTCGGGGGACGCTAGCATCGGCGGCGAGAATCCCTTCCGGATCCACTGTCGGCGCTTCAGGAAACGGGTGACACCATCCTTGGACCTTCGCAGCGGCAGCAAGCGTGCACTTACGGCATGGCCATCGTTATCGCGGCAGAGCTGGTCACCAAGAGCATTCCAATGAAATGATGAGTGACATGGTGTTGGCGGGCACGGTTCTGACAGACTGCTCATGAAAAGCAGGCATGCCCTTGCCAGCGTCGCAGCCCTAACGAGTGGCATGATGCTTTGCGGATGTGCCTTCACCAACCCAGTCGGCACCGCGATGAACGACTCGGTGACCGACGGGACGAACGCATCGAGTCAAAATATCGTGCTACGAAACATGGTGATCGTCGCCGGTTCCGGGCAAGAGCGAGGTCGGGTCCTCGGCACCCTCATCAACGAAAGCCCAGAAGATGTGATGCTCGATGTCGACGTTGCAGGAGCGGGCGCCAGCATCCTCGTTCCTGGGCAGGGTTCAGTTGAGCTTGAGGATGCAAAGCCACTGGTACTTGAGCGCGCGGGAACCGACCCAGGATCAATGGCACCCATGATGCTGAGCTTCCCAGGTCACTCCATGACAATCCTGGTGCCAGTCATGGACGACACACTGCCCTACTACGCGCCGTACGCGCCGTAACACATGTAGGCGTAGAGCTAAGTTTTCATCAGCCAACGTCGCATACTCGTTACCTCCGACCCCTAGTGAGTGCTGTCCGCGGATGAACGTCCAACCGCGACGGTGCCGCCTGCACATCATGAATGGGCTTGGATGAAGCCCGCCAGCCGCAATATCCGGAATCCATCCGTACGCCGTTGACGCGTGGGGAGGGCGTCCAAGTGCCAGACGCTGGCGTTGGAAGTAACGCAGGTTCTATGTGCGCTCATGTGCTCCCGGGTAAGGGCGTGCAATGTTTGCTCTGTGCAACCGGGTCGTCCTTCGCGCCAAATCACCAGTCCCGGTGCACCTCAGCACGCCCCCGGAAGACGACACCCCCGTAATCCGGTCCGTGGCTGGTACTTCCTCATCACGGACATGACCAACCTGCCCAGTCATCAGGGCCACGGTGTGGGCCGTGTTCTGCTCGACAGCCTGCTCGATGAGATATGGACGCACATCGCAGGGAGCGCATGTCACTCTGGCTGCCGATCCGCCAGGCCGCAGACTCTCTGAATTGCAAGGCTTTTTCGGACATCGCGCCCGGTCGCACCGGAATGGACTAGTCCTCTAGCCTCACCGGTCAAAGCACGACCCCGTCACTTTCCTTGGCGCTGACTACAGGGTTCAAGCAGATTTCCGCCGGCGTTCCGGCCCAGGGACGCGGCGGAGTTCTTGCCTGACCTGCGCACAGCAGATACCGGCCCATGGAATGTCGCGGTGATCAGTGGTGTCTTCATCCCTCGGAGGGAACTTCCCACCGCGATCACATCGAGGTCCGGTGGATCACATTCACTGGTTAGCGTCGGCAGGTCGCCGATAATGTTCTGGTGCCTGGTCCGGCCGAATACAGGCTGTTGCGGTGACGGTGCACCTGCTGCTGGGCCGGTTCTTGAGATGTGGAGGGGACGGTATGTCACCTGCGAGTGGATCTTTAGGCCTGCGGGTCCCGGAGCGCCGCGTCGACCCCCGGGCGCTCCTGTACTGGAGTTTGAGCGCCTTGTTGCGCTGGGGCGGGGCTTGGTTGGCAGTGCGCTGGGTCCAGGACGCAGTGCCCGGCTGGTTTGCCGGTATTCCCCGGCTTCTGCCTCGGGTTCCGGATGTCCTGGTGTGGTTGGACAGGCTGGGTCTGGTCCTGCTGGTGATCGGTGCGGTGATGGTGTTTCTGGCCCCACCTATCCGGTACCAGATCCACCGGTGGGAGATTGGGACGGAGGCGATGTATGTGCGCGACGGGTTACTGCGCATTTCCTGGCAGCTCGCGCCGACTGCCCGGATTCAGTCCGTTCACCTCCGCCGCAACCTGCTGGAGCTGATATTGGGCCTGTCCTCGGTCCTTGTATCCAGCGCCTCCTCCTACGGCCCGCTGGTGATCGTAGGCCTGGACCGGGAGCTTGCCGCCGGGGTCGCGGACGATCTGGAGCGCGCGGCGGAGCAGGCGCTGGGGGAGGCGACGTGACCGGAGCAGGACCCATGTGGCGGCGCATCGACCCACGGTCGATCGTGGCCGGGTCCGTGCCGCAGGTGGTGTGGACATGGTTGAGTGTGATGCTGCTTCGTTCCTCCGTGCCCTTCGAGGAGTGGTTCGTCGGCGAGTATCTTTACCCGGCGGGCGCTGTGATTAGCGTTGCCGTGGTGCTGCACCAGGTAATTCGGTGGGTCACCACTTTCTACGCCGTCGAGGAGCGGACACTGCGCTTGAGGACCGGCTGGTTGTTTCGGCGCCGCACTTCCGTTGACCGGCGGCGGGTCCGCAGCGTAATGCTGCATAGCGGGGTGCTGGCCCGCCCGCTGGGACTGACCCAGGTTCACCTCGGAACGGGGGAGACGGGCCGGGACACCTCGATGGTGTTCGCCTGGCTGCCCACGGCGGTGGCCCACGGGCTGCGCACCGAGCTGCTCGAGCACGTCCGGCCCGTGACGGCCAGGTCGGGAGTACTGGCCCGCGGACGTGCCCGCTGGGCATTATGGGCTCCCTTCACGGCATTGTCGTTGAGTATCTGGGCCGGGACCTACGCACTGCTCTATCAGTTGTTCGTGGGGTGGTTCGGGTGGGTGCGTACCCTGCGGTGGGCGCTCACCGAGCAGGTCGACCTGCTGGCAGCTGCGCGCGTTCTGGTGTTGGTGCCGGTTGTGGTGGCCGTCCTGGGTGCGGTGCTGGTGTACTTCGAGTATTGGTGGGGGTTCAGGTTGGAGCGCACCCCCCGCGGCAGCTTGGAGATCCGCCACGGGCTGATCGTGAGCCGGTCGCTGAGCCTGCAGGAGTCGCGGCTGCGGGGGGTCGAGTTCGTGCAGCCGCTAGTGCCACGGTTACTGCACCGGGCTCGGCTGCTAGCTGTCAGTACGGGCACCGGCGCACAGGAAACCCTTGCACGGCGCTTGCCGGCGGCACGCCGCCGAACCCTGCTGCCACTGGCCCCGGCGGATCACGCGGCCCGGGCGGCCTCCGCCGTTCTAGGCCGGAAGGTCGATCTCGCGGACCTGACCGGGCACCCCGTGCAGGCCCGGTATAAGCGCTACCGATGGGCGGGCTTCTACACAAGCCTGTTACTGCTCACCATCTGGGTTTTCTTTCCGGATACGGTGCAGGCGCAGTTGGGAGCGTTCGCGGTGGCGGGCCTGCTGGTCCTGGCCCTCACGCTGGTTTTCGCGGACGATAATTACCGCGCGCTCGGTCACCGGCTGGAGCCGAATCTGTTGCTGCTGCGTTACGGCACTGTACGGCGGGCCACCTCGGTGATCCAGCGGCGGACAGTTATTGGCTGGGTGTTCCGGCAGTCGTGGTTCCAGTACCGCCTGGGACTTGTCACTACGGTCGCCACGACCGGTGCAGGCACCGGAGCCTACTGGCTATACGATGCGGGGTGCACCGGTGCAGTTTCGCTGGCTCGGGACATCACACCGAAACTGATCGAAGCCCACCTCGCCGTGGAGAAGCACCCAGACCGTGCCGCGAAGCACGCTTCGGACCGGCCTGAGCACGGTAATTGAGCGCGGTTATCCCCTGATGAAGACAGCCGCGCCTGTAACGATGGCAACGCGACCACCGAAATTGAGCTGCTCAGCCATTAGTACTTCTCTGCTACGGGGGCGTTGTTGTCTTAGTCGCGCTGGGCCGTTTGCGGGGAGTACTTCTTCTCGGTCTCGCGCACGTGGTCCGTGGTCGGGCGGCCGAATGAGGCGCCCCAGCCGAGACTGTCGGGATCTGCGTTCATCTGGTTGATGTACTCCGCGAGGGGCGTCGCCTCGCCTGACGTCTTCACCCGCATGAGCAGACGCCACACCTCGTTGATATTTGGAAGCACAAATGGCACCAGTTGGATCGCTTGGCCGACGGCTGTCATCCCGGGCACTGTCCTGCGTCCGATTATCGGAACGTCGATAGCGTAGGCGGGGCATGGTCGTTCCTAAGCGCGAGTTCGGCTTGCCCCCAGGTGTCGAAGCCCTCATAAAAGATGACATCAGCACCGGTTTCCGCTTTGTAAAGCAGGGCGCGGCGAACTGCCTCGTCGACGCCACCGCCGGCGGCACTGTATCCGTCGGCGCGGGCCACGATCACGAAGTCCTTGTCGAGGCGGTCTCGCGCGTCGACTACGGCAGTCAACCGTCCAATAGCCTCCGTGTCGGAGACCAACTCAATCCGAGCCGCACCACCGGATTTTTTCGGTTCCCGCTGGTCTCGATATGGATGCCGCCGACGCCGTAATTGACGAATTCAGACACCGTGCCCTGCACATTGATCAGCGCGCCGAAGCCCGCGTCGGCGTCGCAGTAGATGGGAACGTCGACGGAGCGGGCCGTGCGCTCGGCATGATCGACGACTTCGGTCAGGGTCAGCCACCCTGTGTCCGAGACGCCCTACCACCATGCGGACCAACATGCAGCTGCCTAGGGGCGGAGGACACATGGGCGCGCCGGTTCGCTGCGGAGGTGAATCTAGCGGGGTCCCCTATACGGTTGGACTGTACCAACGAGGGTGCGGCTGAGGGGCTTGGGGTAAGAGTAATTATGAGCGACGGCGACGTGCAACAGGGCGTTACTGGGGATCTCGTATCACGGCACGGACTGAACCTGGAACGGATTTACCGAGCGTACTGGGACATGGGCGGCATGAATTCAATGCCGCAGGTGCGCAACTACCTTGCCGGGTCGGCCGTTCTTCCGCAACTGCAGCGCGACCTTCTTGCGCACGCCGTCAACGAGATACTGCACGACCCGTACTTTGGGCACCGGGGGCGGCGTGCGCCCTACAGCAGCTCCAGCATTGCGGCCGCGGCAGGATACGCATTCAGCGAATTGGACGGAGACGTGCTGACAAGCCACTGGAGAGGGCCACGTCCACCCAGCGCGTTCCGACGCGATTACGAGGAGGCAGAGCGCTTGGAATCCCTGGAAGCCTCCAGCCTTTTGCACAGGCCGGTTACGGAATGTGCTGCACGGGTGCCGGAAATCGCGCAGCACCATTTCGAGGCGCTAGGAGCCGCAATCACATTGATTAGCATGGAATACTTCCTCACCAAGGTAATTGTTGGTGCGCCCGCTCAGATAAGGCCTCGCCACCTCGCATTCTGCAACGAGACGATCAGACATGACCGAACTCTCGTCATACCCGACCTATTGGAAGACCCGCAATATCGAAACAACCCGTTCGTCGTTGGACCAATGGGTATCAGGTTCTACGCCGGGCACCCCATCATCGGACCTGGAGGGTCGAGAATAGGTGCGCTGTGCATCGTCGATGACAAGCCGCGGAACCTTAGTAGGGGGGACGAGCGGAAGTTAAAGACTCTCGCAGCACTCGTGCAGCAGGAGATTTGGACGTGACGGGCGTATGCACTACGACATCGCTGCGGTATGCAACCCTGTACGATGCCGCGTAATTATGGGATGTTTTTTCGTCAGCACGCGATGTTGATCTTGGAGTTATAAGAAACTTTGCTCTTCTGCTGGTACAGGTTTCTGGAAACGAGAAGAGTGAGCAGGTGTCGTCGCGGCGCCCACGATGCAATGTACAAAGAATCGCCGATAACCTTGCGTTCTGTCCGCCTCCGTTGACGAACTTCTAATCGGTTAGTGCACTGGCAAGTTATCGCGCGAGGGTGGGCTCAAGTCCGACTTCGAACGTGGTCTCCACTCAGAGTCCGATAGTCAGGCATTGACTCAGACTCGTCAGAGGACACCGACTGCGTCCTCACCGACAGTGGCAGGGTAGTGACCGTGTCCCCGGCGGACGGGTTTGAAGCGGTGGCAGACCGGCATGGTCTGGCCTTGGAGACGGGCGATGAGGAGCCGCAAAACCTGGATGGACTGGACCAGCTGCTCGAACTACCGGCCTCGGAGGCAGTCTGCGCGCAGATCCTCAACGCGTGGAACCTGTTCAACGACATAGCCCGTAGTGTCGGAGCGTCCCTGGACGACCGGGGGCCGGAAGCCTCTGCCTGCTATGACAAGCTTTTCTACGGCAACAACCTCGAAAGCATCACCCCGGCCGGGGAACACTACAGCCCAGAGTTCACCCACCGGGAACGGCTGACCATCACGAAAATCCTCCATCGCGGGCACACCATACTCACTGCCCACCTCTAAACCAACACACCACCGCCGCACGAGACCCGCCCACTGGAGGATCGACCTACGGGTGCGCGATAGCGGATCGGGATGCGCGAAAAGGCGGAGGCGAATCGACCGTCGACCCGTACCCGAGCGCGGCCATCACCGAACCGACAGTCACACGGCGAGGCCCCGCTGTTGAGAGACGAGGCCTCAGTGTCGAAAAATGGTGGGATGACAGTCTCCAACCACGACGCGTACATCGCTGCTGCTCCGGAACGGTTCCGCCCACTGCTGGCCACGTTGCGCGCACGGCTCGCGCGCACACTGCCGGACGCGGAGGAGGTCATCGAATACAACATGCCCGGATTCCGGATCGGACGATCAATCGTCGCCAGTTACGCTGCCTTCAGTAAGCAATGCGGCCTGTATCTCTCCCCAGGCGCCATCACCGCCCATGCCGAAGACATCGCTGCCGTCGGGCTGAAGGCGACCAAGACCGGCATCACATTTCCTGCGAACAATCCGATCCCTGATGACCTCGTCGAACGGCTCGCGCTCACTTCGCGGAAGGACGTCGGGCTGTAACCGAGGACAGCGTTGCCACAAACACTGCGCCGCTCGACATCGCCCCTTGGACGATGCCTTCGAGGGCGGATCGGTTCGCCGGGGATCGGGTCCATAAGGAGCGGCCGTCGGTGGTGATCGTCGACGTGCCAGCGGGCCGGCGCACGTCATCGTCGACCGTGGTTATTCTGCGACCATGACAACTTCGCAGACCTGGATGATCACGGGAGCCGGACGCGGGCTCGGGCGCGCCCTTGCGCTTGCCGCGTTGGAAGAAGGACACGCGGTGATTGCCACCGTCAGGGGCGAGCACTCCCTGCCCGCGCACGACCGACTGCGCGTCCACCGGCTCGACGTCCGCGACCGCTCCGCCGCGGCGGCCTCCGTCGACGTCGCTGTTGCGGAGTTCGGGCGCCTGGACGTTCTGGTGAACAACGCCGGCTACGGTCTTGTCGGAGCGATTGAGGAAGCGTCCGAAGAGGAGGTTCGGGAGCTCCTCGACACGGATCTCCTCGGTCCCCTGTGGCTCTGCCAGGCTGCGCTTCCCGTGATGCGGAAGCAGGGGGTAGGCCATATCGTCCAGATCTCGACGGTCGGCGCCGTGGGGACGATGCCGACTCTCGGTCTTTACAACGCGGCGAAGTGGGGCCTCGAGGGATGGACCGAGGCGATGGCCGCCGAGATCGCCGCCTTCGGGGTCCGGGTGACCATCGTCCAGCCCGGCTCGATCGACACCGACTGGGCCGGCGGCAGTATGCGGTTCGCGAAACCGATGCGCCCCTACGACGACCTCCGCCAGACTCTCTTCGGGGCACCCGAGGTCCCGTGGCCAGTCGACGGTACCGCCGGGGGAACAGCACCTGCAGACATCGCCGCGGCGGTCCTCGCCTACGTTGCCAATAACGACGCCGGCAGGCTCCGACTCCTTGCCGGTGACGACGCGCCCGGTCAGGTGCAGGCAGCGTTGGAGAAGCGCCGACAGGACTACGCGCTCGACCCGCGCTGGGAACCGATCGAGCAGGGCGATTAACCGTCTCCTCGGCCCGTCAGTCTTGATCACAGGCGTGATGGCAAGGACACCTCGCGCCGCATGGCGCGCCCGCCAGCTCGGCCTCGGGCCCGGGCCGCGGCAAGACCGGCGTTGGTGCGCTCCTTGATAAGGTCGCGTTCGAACTCGGCCAAAGCTGCAAAGACGTGGAAGACCAGTCGACCGCCGGGTGAGGTCGTGTCGATGGTCTCCTGCAGGGACTTGAACCCGATGCCCTTGTCCTGAAGGGCAGTGAGCTGGTCGATGAGGTGTCGGATGGAACGCCCAAGCCGGTCAAGCCGCCAGACGACGAGCGTGTCACCCGGACGCAACTGATCCAGCAACTTGGTGAGTTCGGGACGCTGATCGAGGGATCCGGAGATGGCGTCCACGAACACCCGATAGCAGCCGGCGGCTTTGAGCGCGTCTACCTGCAGCGCGGCGTCCTGATCGGTCGTCGACACTCGTACGTAGCCCAAAAGGTGCCCCATGCAACCCAACGTAGCGGAACTCGTCTCTGACGAGTAGAAGTGGAGCATAGATTGTGGCACGGGGTATCGCTACAGAAAACCGGCCTTCCAGAGCCGCCGATGAGCATCGACCGCACGTGTAGCGCATACGTTTCGTTTTCGGTCCGGGGGAGTACCGGGGGAACACCAGGATGCGCACTCGCTCAATGGAGCGCATGCTGCTGCCCATACAGCCACTCGTTCGGTGAGCCCGATTAGTGCTAAGCCCGCGGGAGCGGAGCTGTTGGGCCTTGACGATTCCAGTTGGGTGGCCGGATCCACTTGCTGCAATCCATCAACCTGCTACGGTATCCGCACTTTCCGATCAGAAATGTTTTGCAGCAAGATAGGTCCTGCGCAGAAAGCCCAAGTCGGCACTGGACAAGGCAGGTCGCGAGGGGGACGATGAATTTACCCCGTCTGGTGTTGTCGAGATCGGCGGCGGGGTCACAGGAAAACCCACGCAGGAGGCGTCAACGGTGGCCGCCACCGTTCGTTAGGAGCTCGCATGACCCATGCGCGAAAGCGGAGCGAATCCCACGGGATCACCAATGGGGAAGCGCAAACCACCAGATCCCACTTTATTTCTGGCGGCACGACTGCGAACTCATTCATATCAGAATAAGATTCGCTCCCGCAGCCGTTGGGTGCCCACGATTCACGCTTCCCAGGGGTTATCGCTGGCGCCCCAATCGAAGAGAGTTTCATCGCTTCGGCAACGGAGGACCGGCAGCAAGACCATGCGGTGCGATCTCGTGGCCACTACGTACGGTGCTACTAGGCGAAGTACTGTTCGCTATCTGGAATGTTGGGCCAATGACAGACCACCACTTGGGCGATAAGCAGCTAAAGCTGCCGCGATTCCTCACCGTGCAGCAGGTAGCTGACGAGCTAAACACCAAGCGCAGCACGATTCGGGCACTTATCGCCTCAGGAGACCTGCCGGCGATGCAGATCGGCGGCCGCGGCTATTGGCGTATTGAACGCGCCAAGCTCGAGGAGTACATCGCCCGTGCTTATGTGCGAACTCGAACGAACCCTTTACGCGGGGATGTCAAAGCAGCATCTGAGGAGACAGAGGATTGATAGTGGTCGCAAAGCGCCATTTCACGGAGTCGCCTCACTACCTGAGGAGATACCTTCTTCGACAGATTCCTCGGCCCAGGCGTCCTACCGGCGGGTGAAAGCGGGCGTGTTAGTAAAGGCGTCGGGGCGACAAAAAAGGTGCGAGTACAGCCGGGCCTAGGACATTGCCTCTGCGTCCGACAAATTCAGCGTAATCCGAACGGTGAACGCGATGGTCGTTAGGGAGGGCCCGAACGCCTGTGCCTGGGATGCAGGAGCGCTTAAGTCTCGGCCGCGGTCGACGGCCTGAGTGAGGTCCGGAGCGTGCTGCCCGCCTCGCCCTCAAGTAGGGAAGTGGATCCGGGGTTTCGTTCTCGGAACAGGATGCCTCGAGGAAGACGCTCCGACTAATTTGTTTCGTGCTGCGACCTCGTTCCGTGAACCGTGTCACTTAAAATGCTCTCTGTACCCAGTCAAGCTAGTCAGGGATAGTCCGCTGAAGAGTTTAGTTGGGTGTAAGGCGCCTCGTCCAGCCTGGTCTGCAGTCAATAGTTGCGGAGACTGATAATTGGCGGATCTGCAACCTCTTCATATCTTCGTTGATCGAACACGCGGACGGAATGCACCTCAGTCAGTATCAATTGACTGGCGCGGGAGACCGCCCGCAACGGTTCCGACGCATTTGGAAGTAATATGGGCGCTAGCTCTCGTTCGATCACTTGACGGCGACGATTGTCCTCTAGGTCGGGGCGAAACATTTCGTTGAGGAATTTCCGTTGCGAGAAGAGTTGTGCAATTGCGACCTGTTCTGGATAAATGCACATGGCGCCTGGCGCGGTGCTCGAGGTGCCGCGCCTGACGTCGATTTCGGCGCGGCCAAAAGCAACTGTCGCACATTCCGCGCCGAACCTCATTTCAGGGGAGTCGTAGAAGATGAGCTTCCCCGGGAGCTGTGCCCGAAAGTAGTTCTCAGCACGTACAACTTGAGGGAAGTCGTTGATAGGCACTTGAGGGTATCCGAGCCATCGGTGGTGACGGGCGCACACCAGCCCAATCTTAGGGAGTCGTCCGAATGCTGTATTGCCCTGCGTGCATCGGCTACAAAGCTCCCTGTCAGTAATGAAACTCCTACCGATTCGATCGGGGATCGTGAAAGTACTCGGGTGCAGATCTCCAAGTTCACGCCATGCTTGGACCCTCCTCGGGTGGTCCCGAGCTCGGGACGGAACAAGTCCCCACTCTCGTAATCGAAGGTCGATCGAGTCTGGAGTAGTGTAATTTGCTGCCGCTAGTCGATGGGAATAGCTCGCTAAAGTTTCACCGTCGTAGATACGCACCTGGATGGGAAGGGGGTGGATGCGCATTATCGAATCTTATGGAAGACGAGCATCGCAGATGGACCTTCGGCCGTTGTTAAGGTGCAAATTCTTCTGCTTGAAGGTCAGTCTTTATACTCTCGAGGAGCTTCCGCGTCACCCGTTCTGAACCGTCCAAGATGGCGGCGATAGCCGCATCCGATAGGAGGGCACGCAGGGATCCGATGCTCCCGCCCGACCGGTCAAAGATGTAGGTTGCCAGCGGTTCAAGAGATCCCTCTGGATGGTTAGCCAGCGGCAGTAGGCTTTCGCACCCGAGGACCAGGTCGGTCCATGCCATTCGTTGCTCGTGGTTGCCGAAGCCGTACGGGCTCATCTCATGTAGCACCATCCGGCCCTTCAACTGCCTCCCCATGTCACCTCGAAATAGGTCACTTCGCGGAAGGTCAATGCCTGCATAAATGAAGGTCGCATCGAGTGTCTCGGAGAAGGTTTTTAGGGCAGAGGCGGCCTCAGCTCCGGCACTTCGCTGGGTCTGTAGGTTATGCACCTCGTCAACGATAACAAGTGAGGTCCGCAGCTCACGCAACACGGCAGCCGCTTGGTTCGCAACCTCCTGAGCTGTCGCTCGGTGGGGCACCGGCAAGCTAAGAAAATGGGAGAAGGAAAGCATCATTCCTTTCGGCGTCGCGCCAGGCGGTACGACCACATACGCGACCGGGGCAAAGTTGTTCTCAGGGTCACCGACTTTTTTGCGCATTGCTCTCTCATGCAACTTGCCGATTACCAGCGACGCTGTTGACTTACCAAGACCGGAGTCGCCAGAGATCGCGATGCCACGCCGCGCGGTGGCCGTCGGTGCGTAGTTTCGCGCCAGGTTTATGGCTGCCAGGCGGTCTAGCTTCTTCGTGTCCTTCGTCTCAAGGACCGTATCGGCGGCGAGCCAAGCGAACCGCTTATTGTCATAATCTGCCTTGACCTCTGGCGATAGCGAAGCCGCTTCGTCGAGACGCAGAGTAACAGGCTTGACGAGTGTGCGTGCAGCGAACACGCGCCAGCTGGATAGCGAAGTTGGGACGGCCATTGGACGACTCAGCCTTCATCGATTCGCCGGGCGGGCCTTGCGGGACGCCTAGGCGTTTGTGGTTTCTCGTCGGGTTCAGTGTGCATGTCACGAGGAAGAGCATTTTGGGCGGGCGGCACAATTGGAAGATTTAGCCGATTTTTGTTGGCAGCGGTCGCTTCTTTCGATGTTTTTAGGGCACCATATTGAATTCTTAAGATTTGTTCGAGAACGTCGTTGCCGGTTGGCGTGGAGGTGCGAGTTTTCAAAGCAGCGACTGCGGCGCGGAGTATCTCGAGAGAGAAGGGAGCCGCAGTGTGGGCCGCCAGCGTCCATTGGGCCTCGAGCCACACCTTCCGGATGTGGTCGCGCACGAATATGGAGTTCATTCTGTACGGGTCGTACCGCACTTGCCAGCGATCGCGCGCCGGCTCGCCGTGAATGCCAGATCGTCTACCCCTGTATGGTCTAAGCTCGTCACTGTCGTAAATTAGGCAGTGAAAGTTTATGCCGTAGTAGTTGAGAGACCGCCATTCGAGTGGCAGCAGAGAGATGTAATCATCGCGGGTGAAAACTCTGCTGATCGTCGGTGCCGCAGAACTGAGTGCTCGAAACATCTCATTCGGAGACAGATTAGCTAGAGGCATCGCAGGATGGCGCAAACCCGGGTGCGGTTTATTCTGCCACACTGACATGAGCCACTGGTCCAGAAGGTCCTGAACCTGCGGAACCGACCAAAGTGCTTCCTTTTCGGGGTTCTTACCGCGGAGGGCAACCGATCCACCAAGGTACCCCCGAAGGTATTGGGTGAAACCGGTATTTATTGACTCCAAGGACCTCTCGACATGAGGCTTGTGGGTCGGCGTATTTGTCGCGGCTATGGTGAGGTTGACTTGAAGGGTTTCGCAAGCCAGCAAGAAAGTTCTGCCCACATAAACTTTGCCTCGATCCACGGTAATTGACTCAGGGATGATTATTGGTCGAGCAGCGATATGAAGGTTGAGTTCCGTTTCTTGCATGAGCATCTCCGGTGGCAGGATCGATCGTGAGAAAGAGATCGATTCGTGCCAACCAGGCTGCATGTGTAGGGGAGTAATCGACCGTGCGAGTAATACTGCCGCATCAATGCTCTTCGTTGCCTTGGCTCGGAGTATCGCAGCGCACACCGTGCGGGTCGCCACGTCCAAAGCGATGGTGAGGTCGGCCCGTCCAGTCGTTCCGTCGGGAAAGATGACCATTACGTCCAACGGAGAGCTGTCTACCTCGACCAGTTCACCCGGTCGCGTAGGGGCTTGTCGTCGGTACGTTCCCGATGGTCGGTTCGCTTGGCTCCTCCGGGTCGGAGCCAATCCAAAGGAGTGGCGATTCCGAGAAAGGTTCAACACGAGCCGGTACAAGGTAGCGCGAGATGGAACGGGCAGGCCTTCCGCCTTGGCTTGATACCTGAGCTCGTTCAGTACCCGGGATCGGGTCCCGGTGGAAACAAATGTCTGGCCGACGACGAGATCTTCAAGAAGGCTGACGACTCGTGGATCAACGCGACCTGTGGTCGAGGAAAGTTTGGCAGTCCTCCTGTCCACCAAACCGGCAATTCCAGTCTCGCGATACCGGTGCATGTACCTCTGGAGGCTCCGAATTGACAGTGGCCGAGAAGTGGAGCTCAGTTCAGACACTTTGCTTTGCAGCCGTTGCTCAAGCGGGAGCGCGGAATCGTATTCGGCGCGGATCACCGGTTCGTCTCCGCAGTCTAGAAGGGGAGGTTTGCCTGTAGCGACTTCGACAACGTGCTTATGTAGAAACGCAACCCGCTCTCGCTCCTCCTGGTGAAGGGTTTCAAGAACAGCACTTCCACTTAAGTCCGGAAGTTGGTCGGGATACTCAGGTATGAATGATTCTGCGTTGAGTAGTTCGATGACCGGCAGCCTCCGCGCTTTGTCGCCGCTGAGGGACCGCAACACGACGTTTGTTCCGTCGATGATAGCGACTCTCCATTGTCGGCCCTCAAACTCGAGATTTTGCTCACGCCGCAGACTCTTCATGACCAGACCACCGAGCTCAAAGACAGGGGAGTGGTGAGGTTGGTCTGCAGTCCTCCTGTCCAGAGGAGATGGTAGATGCTCGTCCTGAGCCGGGCACGGTCATGGGACGAATCTGCCTCGAGTAATTCCAAGCCCGCATCCAGTTGTAGTGGATGTCTAAACGCAGTGATGATCGCTGCACGCAAATCTTCGTCCGGAATGAATTGATCCCGCCGGTAGGCTGCAAGCCACTGGAGCGAACGAATTGAGGAAGATGCTAGTCCAATGAAGACTTTGTACTCCCAGCCGATGCTGAGGCAGAGTTGCCGAGTAAGTTCGAACTGAGTCAATGTCTCTGGGGTTAAGAGAGTGGGGCTTCGAACATCTACAACGAGCCCGCTCCGATTTGACAAGCGTGCAAAAAAGTCCGGAACGTGATCGCGGTGTCCCAGTGTTCCGCGCGGCCATACGAGCAAAAACGGCTGTGATGCAATGGCAACTACCGACGTTTCAGAGTCGAGCCATATCAGGGCATCGCGCTCAAGGTAGGACTCGAAGCGAAGGTGAGTTCGCGTAGTAGAAGACCACCAGTAACCCTCGTGATTGCGCTTATGCGGCCAAGAGTAGAATTTCCGGGCAGGTTCCGAGTTCTCAAGTTTGTAACCAGCAAGGTCATCAGTGGCGGGTTCGCATCTGACGCGCGATTCACCAGCCAGCCGGAAGTGAACCTGAGTTACATGGGAAGGGGCTTTGGACGAGCACATATTTGCTCCCTGCACTAACCTGCGACGACGCACCAAGTGATGATGGCGCGGTGCCGGCAAGCCCCTATAGAGGAGGCTACAACCAACCTGGCAGACGATCAATGCCGGAGAGGGGGTGGTTCTCGGACGCCCCGTTCACTCTGCTCCTTGCCGGTGGGCGTATCCCGGAAGCGAAAATCGAGGTGCCAGTCGTGTTGCCCTGGATATGAGAAGCACGATCATCCCGCGGTCCGCCATGTCTTCTGCGACAAACATGCTCGAGTCGGATTCCGCCACTTATAGTGAGATTTTCGCCACCTAGATCGAGACAGGACACGAGGATCGCGATGCGCATGTTGTCGGGACTCCGCCGGGGTAGAGGTGTCGCTCGCTATTAGTTGACATAATGTAGATTATCGGCGATTCAGGAAAAGCCTCGAGAGGGGTTCCCGCCGGCTTCTCCACTGCCGGATATTTCCACACGGGTGACCACCCGACCGACCTGTGTGGAGTCACATGCTGCATCGGAGGGCCGGCTCCATGCGCGCCCCAAAGCGTGCGTCCATGGCCGGTTCGCAGCGGATCGGCAGGGTCCTCGCGCAGGATCGATTCCCGGCGGCCTGATGAGCCGCTCGATTGCCTCCACCTCCATTCGTCAACTATCATTGACGAATGGAGGTGGACAGGATGAAGACGCTTGTCGGATCGATGGATGGTAAGGGGCCGGCGGAGGCTTTGCGGATCGTCGCCGAGCTCCAGCGGGAGGTGGCGCGCAGTGAGGCCGGGCTGGTCCGTAGTGCTCGCCAGTCCGGGCTCTCGTGGGAAGCCATCGCGCAGAGCCTCGGGGTGTCCAAGCAGGCCGTCCACAAGAGGTACGGCCGGCGGTAGTTCTGCCGACCCCCGTCGCAGCGCCGGGCCGACAACTCTCCACCTGTCGCTAGGTCTGTGATCCATGGTGCGGGTGAAGGGTCCCACGGTGGATCTCATAGGACTCGGAGTACCCCGGCTCCTCAGGATCGTCGACGATCGGTTGATCTGCCATGAACTGGCGGATGACGTGAGCGAGTTCGCCCGGGTTGCTGAAATTGATCGCGTGCGCAGCCCCTTTCATGATCACCACGAGGACGTGGTTGTCCGTGCGGCTCGCGACCTCGCGGACCCGGTCGGGGCTCGGCATCAGCGGATCCCGGTCGCCGATGACCACCAGGGTCGGGACCTTCAAGGCCAGCAACCGATCGAGGGACGGGTATCGGGTGAGGGCGCGGAACATCCTGACGGTGCTGGGAACGCCGAACCTGAGATAGTCCGGAGCTGCCACGCGCAACATCCCGACCGGCTCGCGTACGCCGTCGCGAGCGAGCTGCCGCACGGCGCGTCGTAGCGGCTGGTTGTACGCTCCCCCGGCCGGCGCGACGAGGACCGCCCGGTCCAGGCGCTCGGGATAGCGGTAGGCAAACTCGCAGATGACCGGACAGCCCATCGAATTGCCGACGAGCGTGGCCGACGTGACGTGACGGTCATCGAGGAACCTGGCGGCCGCGTGGGCGAGATCCGGCACGTCGAGGGGGTCCACCGCCCTCCCGCTGCGTCCGAACCCCGGAAGATCGGGGACCAGGGTATGGAACTCGTCGCGGAGACGTTCCGCCGTCGGCAGTAGGTACCGGCCGGACAGGCCGAAGCCGTGCACGTGCATCATGGCGGGCGCGTCGGGCCGGGCCGGTGATTCCCGGTAGAAGACGTCGACCCCGTCGATCCTCGTCCAGCGTTCCGCCAACGCCGAGGCCGCCCGCCTGGGCGGCCTTCGTCCCCTGCGTCGGGATCCGGGTAGGCCTGGCACGTCGGTCGTCATGTCGACTCCGGGGGTGAGAAGGAAGCGGAAGGGTCGCGAGGGTCGGCGCGGACCTCACCTCGGCAGCTACGGCAGCGGCGAGCACCCGGCCCAGCGCAGCCCGCATGAGTGCTCCCTCGTGGATCACCGACCACCATGCGTCGACGGTAGCGCTCGGGCCCGCGTCCCACGTCATTCCCCGGGGGTGATGTGAGAGGCGGCGCATCACCCTAGCGTGGACCGATGATCCCTCGACGGCGGTACCTCATCACCGACCACGGAGAGGCGGACTGATGGATCCGGTACTCAGCACGAACCTCGTGTGGATCATCGGGGTGCTCACACACCTTGCCGTCTGTATCGTTGCGCTCATCGTCATTCCGAAGCGGCGCAAGCCCACGGCGGCAATGGCATGGCTTCTGGCCATCGTGTTGCTCCCGGTCGTCGGCGTAGTGGTCTACCTCGTCATCGGCTCGCCCAAACTGCCCAAGCGACGCCGCGCGGAACAGAAGCGGATCACCGCTCTGATCGCTGCGGCTGCTGAAGGACTCGACCTGACCCCGCAACGCGACAGCTGGCCGGAGTGGTTCGCCAATGTCACCCGACAGAACCAGTTGCTGGGCGGCATCCCGGTCGTCGGCGGCAATACCGGCACTCTCCTGGGCGACTATCGACAGTCCATCGAGTCCATGGCCGCAGAGATCGACACTGCAGTGCGGTTCGTGCACGTGGAGTTCTTCATCGTGTCCTTCGACGACACCACCAGACGTTTCTTCGCAGCGATGGAAGCCGCCGTCGGCCGTGGCGTCACGGTGCGCCTGCTCGCCGACCACGTCTCCTCCGCGAGAACAGTGCACAGCAAGGAGACCTTCGCTGAACTCGACCGCATCGGCGTGCAATGGAGCTACATGTTGCCGGTCATGCCACTGAAGGGCAAGTATCAACGGCCCGACCTCCGCAACCACCGGAAGCTGGTGGTGGTCGACGGGCGGGTGGGCTTCATGGGCTCGCAGAACCTGATCGACCGCAGCTACAACGCTCCGAAGAACATCAGACGCGGTCTGCAGTGGCAGGAGCTGGTGACTCGGCTCGAGGGACCGGTGGTGGCCGGTCTGAACGCCGTGTTCCACTCGGACTGGCTGACCGAGACCGGGGAACAGCTCGATCCGGCATCGCCGACTGCGAATCTGCCTGTTCGCAGTGCCGTCTTCGATCGGTCCCCGGATGCGATCGAGTGCCAGGTGGTGCCGAGCGGACCGTCCTACGAGACCGAGAACAACCTGCGCCTGTTCCTGTCCCTGATGTACGGGGCGTCGAGACGAGTGATCATCACGAGCCCGTACTTCGTCCCCGATGAGGCGATGATGTACGCCATCACGTCCGCCTGCCAGCGCGGCCTCGATGTCCAGCTCTTCGTCTCGGAGATCGGTGATCAAGGTCCGGTCTTCCACGCCCAGCGTTCCTACTACGGGGAGCTCCTCGATGCCGGGGTGCGGATCTTCCGCTACCCGGCGCCGTACATCCTGCACGCGAAGCACCTGTCGATCGACGACGACATCGCGGTCATCGGGTCCAGCAACATGGACATTCGTTCCTTCAACCTCGATCTCGAAGTGTCGCTCCTGGTGCGTGGCCGCGTCTTCGTGCAACGGATGCGCGAGGTCGAGGAGCACTACCGGTCCGTGTCGAGTGAGTTGACCCGCGACGAGTGGGCACGGGAACCGCTCTCGTCCACCAGCCTCGACGGTGTCGCGCGGCTCACCTCGGCCCTGGAGTAACCGGCAACCACTCCAGGGGTACTCCCCCGCCGTGCTGCGGACTTCCTCCCACGGGAACCCCGGTCATCAACAAATGTTGACACCCCGATCTCATCAACATAAGTTGATGTCATGGACCTCACCTCGCCGCCTCCTCCCGAAACACCGGCGGACGCTCTCGCTGCTGTCGTCGCCCTCCGCCGGCTCGCCGCATCCCTCGAGCGCTCCGCGGTCGACGAGGCCCTGGCCCAGGGATGGACCTGGGCCCAGATCGGTGCTGCGCTGAACCTCAGCGCACAGGCTGCACACAAGAGGCTCTCCCCCGGCCATCGCCGACCCTCCTACGACTGAACAGGATCATCATGGGCATCAGAACCGCAGTCTCCGACGTCTCCTTCATGAAGTCGCTCTTCACCGCCGCAGAACGCATCGCGCACGACCTGGGAGACCCGGAGATGGGCGCCGAACACCTGGTCATCGCCGCGCTGGATCGCGGAGACCTCGACCGCTCCGAGCTCGCCCCCCTCCCGCTCGACGGGCCGCGGTTCCGCGCCGCCGTGATCGCCGTGCATGCGGATGCCCTGGGATCCCTCGGTGTCGCCGGAACCAGCACTCCCATCGACGAGGAACCGCGGGGTGCCCTGCACAGCACCTCTGCCGCCCAGGCCGTGTTCCAGGACGCGCGCAGGAGTGCCCGGGCACGGCGAGCGCCCCTGCGCGCCGTCGACATCATCGCGTCGGCCGCACGGCTCGACTACGGGACCACCGCCCGCGCCATCGACCGCCTCGGCATCAGCCGCGCCGATCTGCAGGCCCTCGCCCGGTAGGACGCGCGGGAGCCGCGGACGCCTCGGAGAGGACGTCTTCGGGAGGATGCACGTCGAGGGGACCGTACGTACACTCGGGCGATGGACCGAGATGCCCTGACTGCCTCGCACCGCCCCGATCCCCTCCGGAAGGCGCGCCTCGGGTGGCTGGTGGCCGGCGCGTCGGGGGCGGGGCTCCTCCTTGCCCTGGTGCTGGCGGCCGCTCCCTTCATCTCGGCGACGGAAAGCGGCGTGACGGGGGCCCTGCTCCTCGGGTTCGCCTTCGGGTGGGCCCTGGTGGCGGTGCTGTCGGTGAGATTCTCCGACCAGCCGCAGGGGTGGGCCAGGGTTCCCGCGGTGTTCATGGGCCTGGGCGGTCTGCTCCTGATCGTGTTCGGTGCCCCGATGCGGGAAGCGCTCGCCTGGATCTGGCCTCCCGCCCTCCTGGTGCTGATGATCTGGACGGCGTCGAGGATCCACCGGCAGCTCCGGAGCAGGGGCGCCCGCATGCTGCTCTACCCCGTGATCGCGCTGCTGGTCCTCGCGTCACTGACCGGCGGGTACGAGACCGTGCGGGGCGCCGTCCGTGCCGGAAGCATCCCGGAGCAGGGCCGGCTGATCGACGTCGGCGGGCACCGCCTGTACCTGCACTGCACCGGGTCCGGCGGGCCCACCGTGGTGATCGAACCGGGCGCGGGCCTGGCGTCGTCGGACCTGGCCCTGGTCTCCCCCGCCGTGGCCCGCGAGACCCGGGTCTGTGTCTACGACCGCGCGGGGCGAGGGTGGAGCGACCCGTCGGACGTCCCGCAGGACGGCGCGCGGGTCGCCGCCGACCTGCACACGCTGCTGCAGCTCGCGGACGAGCCCGGCCCCTACGTGCTGGCAGGCCATTCCTTCGGCGGTCTGTATGCCCTCACCTTCGCCGCCCGCTACCCCGAGGAGGTGGCCGGTCTAGTGTTGGTCGATTCGACCGCGCCGGCATCGGACCCGCCTCCCGACCCGGCGCGAGCGGCGGACCCCGATGACACGACGCAGCGGATCTCCGCGCTCGTCGCCGCCGGTGGTCGGCTCGGAGTCGGCCGCCTCCTCGGTGTGGAGTCGGCCGACCACCTGCGGAGCACGGTCGACGAGTACCTCCTCGCCGGGTCCTCAGTGGACCAGGCCGCGGAGCTGCGGACCTTCGACGGCAAGCCCCTGGTCGTGCTGTCGGCGGGCCGTGGGACCAGGCCGGGGTGGGCCGCTTCGCAGGACGCCCTCGCCGCGCTGTCGGGCGACTCCCTGCACCGCGTCATCGAGGGGGCGACGCACGGCTCGCTGCTCGGCACCGAACAGGACGCAGCGCAGACCGCCCAGGGGATCCTCGACGCCGTCTCCGCGGCCCGCGAGCGCGACGCTAGTCCTTGACGTACTCCGCCAGGTGGCGCCCGGTGAGGGTCGAGCGTGCGGCGACGAGGTCGGCCGGCGTGCCCTGGAAGATGATGGCGCCGCCGTCGTGGCCGGCCCCCGGGCCCATGTCGATGATCCAATCCGCATGCGCCATGACGGCCTGATGATGCTCGATGACGATGACCGACTTCCCGGCGTCCACCAGGCGGTCCAGCAGGCCCAGCAGGTTCTCGACGTCGGCCAGGTGGAGCCCTGCGGTGGGCTCGTCCAGGACCAGGATGCCGCCCTTCTCCCCCATGTGGGTGGCGAGCTTCAGGCGCTGGCGCTCGCCGCCGGACAGCGTCGTCAGCGGCTGCCCGAGGCTCAGGTACCCCAGCCCGACGTCGGACAGCCTGTTGAGGACCGCCGCGGCCGCGGGCACCTTCGACTCGCCGGTCCCGAAGAACGCCGCGGCGTCCGAGACGGGCATCGCGAGGACCTCGCTGATGTCCTTGCCGCCCAGGGCGTAGTCCAGCACCTCGGCCATGAACCGCTTGCCGTCGCACACCTCGCAGGTCGTCGCGACGCCCGCCATCATGGCCAGGTCCGTGAAGATGACCCCTGCGCCGTTGCAGGTGGGACATGCGCCCGCGGAGTTGGCACTGAACAGGGCCGGCTTCACGCCGTTGGCCTTCGCGAACGCCTTGCGGATGGGCTCGAGCATCCCGGTGTAGGTGGCCGGGTTGCTGCGGCGCGAGCCCTTGATGGCCCCCTGGTCCACCGCGACCACGCCGTCCCGCCCGGAGACCGACCCGTGGATGAGCGAGCTCTTGCCGGATCCGGCCACACCCGTGACGACGCACAGGACGCCCAGCGGGATGTCGACGTCGACGTCGCGCACGTTGTGCGCCGACGCCCCCCGGATCTCCAGCGCGCCGTGGCGCGGCCTCACCGACGCTTTCAGGGCGGCGCGGTCGTCGAGGTGGCGGCCCGTGAGCGTGCCGCTGCGGCGCAGGCCCTCCACGGACCCCTCGAAGCAGACGCTCCCTCCGGCCGTGCCGGCACCCGGGCCGAGGTCGACGACGTGATCGGCGATCGCGATCATCTCGGGCTTGTGCTCGACCACCAGCACCGTGTTGCCCTTGTCCCGCAGGCGCAGCAGCAGGTCGTTCATGCGCTGGATGTCGTGCGGATGCAGGCCGATCGTCGGCTCGTCGAACACGTACGTGACATCCGTGAGCGAGGACCCGAGGTGGCGGATCATCTTGGTCCGCTGGGACTCACCCCCGGAGAGCGTGCCGGACGGACGGTCGAGGCTGAGGTAGCCGAGCCCGATCTCGACGAAGGAGTCGAGGGTCTCCCCCAGCGCCGACAGCAGCGGCGCGACCGACGGCTCGTCGAGCCCCCGCACCCAGGCGGCGAGGTCGCTGATCTGCAGGGCGCACGCATCGGCGATGCTGATGCCGCCGATCTTCGAGGAACGAGCGGCCTCGCTCAGCCGGGTGCCGTGGCATGCGGGGCACCGGGTGAAGGTGATGGCGCGGTCCACGAACGCGCGGATGTGCGGCTGCATCGACTCGCGGTCCTTCGACAGCATCGACTTCTGGATCTTCGGGACCAGACCCTCATAGGTGATGTTGATGCCGTCGACCTTGATCTTGGTCGGTTCCTTGTAGAGCAGGTCCTTCAGCTCGTGCTCCGTGAACTCGCGGATGGGCTTGTCCGCGTCGAAGAATCTGCAGCCGCCGTAGATCCTCCCGTACCAGCCCTCCATGCTGTACCCGGGGATGGTCAGCGCTCCCCCGGCAAGGGATCTGGTGTCGTCGTAGAGCTGGGTGAGGTCCACGTCCGTCACGGATCCCATCCCCTCGCAGCGCGGGCACATCCCCCCGGTGACGGTGAAGCTGCGACGCTCCTTCATGGTGGTGCCGCCGCGTTCCATCGTGACGGCGCCGGCCCCACTGATGGAGGCGACGTTGAAGGAGAAGGCCTGCGGCGAGCCGATCTGCGGCTGTCCCAGCCTGGAGAACACGATGCGCAGCATGGCGTTGACGTCCGTGGCGGTGCCCACGGTGGACCGGGGATTCGCTCCCATGCGCTCCTGGTCCACGATGATCGCCGTGGTCAGGCCGTCGAGCACGTCGACGTCGGGCCGGGCGAGCGTGGGCATGAAGCCCTGCACGAACGCGCTGTACGTCTCGTTGATCATCCGCTGCGACTCGGCCGCGATGGTCCCGAAGACCAGGGAGCTCTTGCCCGACCCCGAGACGCCGGTGAAGACGGAGAGCCGGCGTTTCGGGATCTCGATCGTGACGTCCTTCAGGTTGTTCTCCCGTGCACCCCGGACCCGGATGAGGTCGTGGCTGTCCGCCGCATGCGCCGCTGTCGGGTCGACGTCGGTGGTGATGGTGCTCATGGGGCCTCCAATGACCGTGTGAGAGCCCGTTCCGGTATCCCGCCGGGCACCGCGGCGTCGGGCTCGGCGCGGCATCTCCGATTCTCGGTCCTCCCGCCGTCCCCGGGCAATGGGCCGGGCGCCCGTTCGTGTCCGCGTCTGTGCTTTGCTGGAGGGATGACCGCCGATGCTCCACGGACCCCTGTCGTCGCCCCGCTGCCGCGGGAGGCGATCGCAGCCCACGTCGAGTCCGTCCTCGCCGCGGACCTCCCGCCGATCGTCGCCGCCGGCCACCCGGTCCTGCGCCGTCCCGCGCAGGACTACGAGGGAGAACTCGACGACGGCACCCTCGTCCGGCTGATCGCCACCATGCGCCGTGTCATGCACGCTGCACCGGGCGTGGGCCTCGCCGCACCGCAGATCGGCATCCCCCTGCGGATCGCCGTCCTCGAGGACCAGGGGACCGCCGATCCGGTGGTCGCCGCGGCGCGGACCCGCGCCCCCCTGCCCTTCACCGTCCTCATCAACCCGCGCTACGCGGCCGTCGAGGACAAGCGTGATGCGTTCTACGAAGGCTGCCTCTCCGTGCCCGGCTACCAGGCGGTCGTCGAGCGACACCACCGCATCGAGGCCACCTACACGCAGCCGGACGGCCGCACCGTCACCACGGGGTTCCAGGGCTGGCCGGCGCGGATCGTCCAGCACGAGACGGATCACCTCGACGGGATGCTCTACCTCGACCGGGCGATCCTGCGCTCGCTCACCGCCAACCAGGAGCACCATCGGTGGGCCCAGCCGACGGTCGACGAGGCGCGGCGGGGCCTCGGCTTCTGACCCCGCCGGCCCGCGCTCCTACCGGTCCGCGACGACCGGAGGGTTCGCCGTCGTGGGCAGGTACTTCGCCCACCAGCGGAGGATGTGCTCGAAGCGCTGCCTACGGTGCCACGGCGACCCCGACCGGGACAGCTCGTGCGTCTCCCCCGGGAACACGAGCAGCTCCGTCTCCACGCCCTGCTTCTTCAGGGCCGTGTAGTACCGCTGGGCCTGCTCGATCGGGCACCGCAGGTCCTCCTCGGAGTGGATCACGAACGCCGGCGTCCGCACGTCGGCGATCTTCGCGAACGGGTTCTGCCCCACGACGTGCGCCGGATCGGTGCCGGTGTACTCCTCGGAGAAGAACCAGCCGATGTCGGACGAGCCGACGAAGGACGGCGGATCGAGGTAGCCCCGCTCCACGATGGCCGCCCGGAAGCGGTGGTCGTTGGCAATGGTCCATGCCGTCAGGTAGCCGCCGTAGGAGCCCCCCATGACGCCGAGCCGTTCCCTGTCCAGGGCTTCGAAGTCGGCGAGCGCGCCGTCGACGTAGGCGAGGACGTCGTCGAGGTCCACGGTGCCCATGGCCTCCTTGATCACGCGTGCGTGGGCCTGGCCGTAGCCGGACGCCCCGCGCGGGTTGCACAGCAGGACGGCGTAGCCGGCTGCCGCGTACACCTGGGCCTCGTCGAAGTACCCCCAGCCGTACTGGGCGAACGGTCCGCCGTGGATGACGAGGAGCACCGGATGCGGTCCCTCGCCCTCGGGCAGGACGACCCACCCGTGCACAGGGGTGCCGTCGGGCCCGGTGTAGGTGCGTTCCTGCAGCTCGCCGACGCGCGTGTCGGCGCGCAGGGCGGCCGAGAAGTCGGACACGGTACGCAGGGAGCCGCCCTCGACGACGGCGACGTCCCCGGACGTCCCCGGGTCGGTGTAGGAGACGACGACGGTGCTGCCGGTCGATGCGGCCCCGTCGACGACGGTGGGCCCCGTGACGAGGGTGTCCGACACCCCGCCGGCGGAGACGCGCAGGAGCTCCCCCATCCCACGGGAGCGGTTGAACACGAGCACGGAGTCGGGGCCGTCCGGCATGATCTCCTGGACGTCCCCGAAGTCGATCGTCTCCGGATCGGTCAGGCGCCGGACGTCCTGCGGGTCCCCCAGCGGCAGGACGTAGAGGGCCGTGTTGCGGGCGACGAAGTCGAGGCCCGACGGCGACAGGTCCGTGGCCAGGAAGAACAGCGAGGCCCCGTCGGCGCTCGGACGCGGTGCGCCGCAGCCGAGGCGCGTGTCCCCGCCCTGGTTCGTGAGCTGCCGGGAATCCCCGCCGTCGAGGTCGATCGAGTGGACGTCGGTCACGAGCGTCGAGTCCGCGTCCGGCTGGAGTGCAGCGGTGAAGAAGATCCTGCGGCCGTCCGCGGAGAAGACGGGCTCCACGTGGTCGGCGTCGGCCGTGGTGAGCCGGGTCGCCTTCGGGACGGCGCCCTCGTCCTCGAGGGCGCCCGGGCCTTCCTTGTGCTGCTCCTTCAGGCGGCCCACCGCTGCGACGAAGGGTTCCGCATCCGGATGGGGTATCGCCACCGAGAACAGCTGCGAGCGCTTGTCCGTGACGTAGCCGAGGCCGTTCATCCGGTACTTGTACTGCGTGACCAGGCGCGGATCCTCCAGCCCGGCACCGACGCCGTCGATCGTCCCGTAACGCCCGTGCTCGGGCACCCGCGCGGCGAAGACCACCGTCCGCGAGTCGGGGGAGATGTCGAACCGGCCCACCCCGAGGGGCTGGTCCGTCACCTGGACGGGCTCCCCGCCCGAGGCACGAACGGCGAACAGCTGGGGCTTGCCCTCCGGCACCGCCCGGAGGAACAGGAGGAGCTCGCCGTCGGGCGAGTAGCGCGGTGCGGTGTCGCGGAAACCGCGGGTCAGACGACGACGGGGGCCGCCGTCGAGCGGGATCTCCCACAGCTGGCCGACGTAGGAGTCGGCGCGGAGGTCCGGGCGGGTCGCGGCGACGACGAGCCGTGTGCCGTCCGGGTGGAGGGTCGGGGCGCCGGTGGTGGTCAGGAGTTCTATCTGGTCAGGTTTCACCCTCCCGATCAGACCCGAAACAGTGGCCTGAGTCAACGGGTAAGCCGCGGTCCCCTGCCTAGGATGGGACGATGCCCGCACTCCCCCTGCACCTCCTGACCTGCCCGGTCTGCACGCGCGCGCTGCAGGGCGTCGGCCGCACCCTGGCCTGCGAGCACGGACACCGCTTCGATGCGGCACGCCAGGGCTACGTCAACCTGCTGACCGGCAAGGGCTCCCCGTTCGAGGGTGACACGGCCGAGATGGTCGAGGCCCGGGAGGCGTTCCTGGGCTCGGGCCACTATGCGCCGCTGCGCGAATCGGTGGTCGCGGCCGCCGTGCAGGGCGCAGGGGCCCCGGCGGTGGCGCTCGACGCCGGGGCGGGGACGGGCTACTACCTGGAGGGCCTCGCCGCGGCGGTGCCCGGTCTGTTCCCCGTCGCGCTCGACATCTCGAAGATCGCCCTCCGCCGCGCGGCGCGGCGCCTTCCGGGCGGCGTCAGCATCGTGTGGGACGTCTGGCGACCGCTCCCCCTGGCCGACTCGTCGGTGGACGTGCTCCTCAACGTCTTCGCGCCGCGGAACGTCGGAGAGTTCGTGCGGGTACTGGCACCCGGCGGCCGCCTCGTGGTCGTCACCCCGCGGCCGGGTCACCTCGCCGGCCTCGAGGAGGTGGGGCCGCTCCTGTCCGTGCCGGCCCAGAAGGCCGACGACGTGCGGGCGGCCTTCCACGGCGCCCTCGTGGAGACGCGACGCGAGGACCTCGACTACACCATGACCCTGCCGCGGGACCTCGCCCGCTCGGCGCTCGTGATGGGCCCCGCCGCGCACCACCCGGGCGCGGCGGGCACGACGACGCCCGACGGGCAGCGCGCCCCGGTGGAGGTGGCTGCGCGCTTCACCGTGCAGGTCCTCGCCCTCGCCGGACGGGCCGGGGGCGTCGAGGGGTGCGGTACCCTTCCCGCCGACGGCACGGATGGGTAACAACTCCGCGATCGGGGCCACCGATCCCTAGGTTATGGCGGACCCGTTTGCCATGATGGGAACAGCGCTCCCATCAGGTGCGCCAAGGGGAGGGATTGCTCGATGGACTGGATGATCGCCAACGGCTGGATCTTCTGGCTGGTCCTGTTCCTGGGACTGGCCGTGGTGGAGACCCTCACCCTCGACCTGCTCTTCATCATGCTCGCCGTCGGAGCGATGGCTGCCCTGGTGGCCTACTTCATGGGCGCGGGCCTCGTCCTCCAGATCGTCGTCTTCGCGGTCGTGTCCCTCCTGATGATCCTGCTCGTCCGGCCCGTGGCGGTCCGCCATCTCAAGAGGGGCCCGGAGGACCAGCTGAACAACATCGACCGCCTCGTGGGTGCCGCGGCCGTCGCCCTCGAGCCCGTGACCGCGCACTCCGGCACCGTGAAGATCGGCGGGGACACCTGGACGGCGCGGTCGGCCGACGGCGCCTCCCTCCCGGTCGGGGCCCGCCTGGCCGTCGCGAGGATCGACGGCGCCACGGCCGTCGTCGAGCCCGCATCCGAGCGCCCCGCCCCTCCGGTCGCCGAGCCGTGATCGCGCGCCGCTAGCTGTCACGCTCTCCGGCCGGACGGCCGGGCGGAGCGCACCCACCACAACAAAGGGGATACATGAACGCCTCCGCAGGAACGATCGGGGTCACCCTCCTACTGATCGTCCTCATCATCTTCGTCCTGGTCATCCTCGTGAAGTCCGTGCGGATCATCCCGCAGGCGCGCGCGGGAGTGGTCGAGCGCCTCGGCAAGTACCAGCGGACGCTGAATCCCGGACTCACGATCCTCATCCCGTTCGTGGACCGGCTCCTGCCGTTGCTCGACCTCCGCGAGCAGGTCGTCTCCTTCCCGCCCCAGCCGGTGATCACCGAGGACAACCTGGTGGTGTCCATCGACACCGTGGTGTACTTCCAGGTCACCGACCCCCGCGCGGCCACCTACGAGATCGCCAACTACATCCAGGCCGTCGAACAGCTGACGACGACGACCCTCCGGAACGTGGTCGGCGGCCTGAACCTCGAAGAGGCCCTGACCTCGCGCGACCAGATCAACGGCCAGCTCCGCGGCGTCCTCGACGAGGCGACGGGCCGGTGGGGGATCCGGGTGGGACGCGTGGAACTCAAGGCCATCGACCCGCCCCACTCCATCCAGGACTCCATGGAGAAGCAGATGCGCGCCGAGCGTGACCGCCGCGCGGCCATCCTCACCGCTGAGGGCACCAAGCAGTCGCAGATCCTCACGGCGGAAGGCCAGCGCCAGGCCGCGATCCTCGCGGCCGAAGGCGACGCGAAGGCGGCGATCCTCCGGGCGGACGGCGAGGCCCAGGCCATCCACAAGGTGTTCGACGCCATCCACAAGGGGAATCCGACGCAGAAGCTCCTCGCCTACCAGTACCTGCAGACCCTCCCGAAACTCGCCGACGGCTCCGCGAACAAGCTCTGGATCATCCCGAGCGAGGTCGGCGAGGCGCTGAAGGGCATCGGCAACGTCCTGGGCACCACCACACCCGACTCGCCATCCGACGGACCGGAGCTCGCGACCCGCACGTGAGCAGCTCCCCTGTATAGTTAGATGTTTACCCGTGCGCCCGCAGGAACAACACCGAGGCGCGCGGTGTTATGCAGACAGCTTCCGCGTCGCCTTCCGGCGGCGACGGTCCCGGCCTGTGCCGGCGGCACGGACCGGTCGATACGTCCGGTGAAACAACAGCGGCAACGGTCCCCGGCGACGGGGGCAAGGGTGACTAGGAGAACAACATGAGCGATCGCAGCCTGCGCGGCATGCGCCTCGGTGCGCAGTCGATGGAAACGGAGTCCGGCGTCGAGCCCGCTCCCCGACAGCGCGTGGAGTACCGGTGCGAGGACGGCGAACGGGTGTTCGTCACGTTCTCCTCCGAGGCCGACATCCCGGCGACCTGGGTCTCGAAGACCGGCAAGGAAGCCCTCCTCGTCGACGGCGAGAAGCCCGACACCTCGAACGACAAGCCTGTGCGTACCCACTGGGACATGCTCCTCGAGCGCCGTTCGGTCGAGGAACTCGAGCAGATCCTGCAGGATCGCCTGACGATCCTCCGCGAGCGTCGCGGTGAGCGCCGGTCCGCCTAGGCCGCACACGCTCCGAAGGGAAAGGCACCCGCCGCGGCGGGTGCCTTTCTTGTGCTGTCGTCCCGGTCTCAGGCCCGGCCGCTGAGCTTCGCCCAGCGTGCCCGGAGGCCCCACCGGGTCACGTTGGCGATCGCCTCGACGACGATGTTCCCGCTCATCTTCGAGTCCCCGAGCTCCCGCTCCACGAAGGTGATCGGTACCTCGACGATGGTCAGGCCCAGGCGCGCGACCCTGAAGGTCATGTCGACCTGGAAGCCGTAGCCCACCGAGTCCACCGCCGCGAGGTCGAGCGCCTCGAGCGTGGAGCGCCGGAACGCGCGGAACCCGGCGGTGATGTCGCGCACCGGCAGGCCCAGCATGAGACGCGAATAGGTGCTTCCACCGCGCGAGAGGAGTTTCCGGTGCAGGGGCCAGTTGACGACGCTGCCGCCGCGGACCCAGCGGCTGCCGATCACGAGGTCGGCCCGGTGCACCGCGTCGAGGAGGCCCTGCAACTGCTCGGGCCGGTGGGAGCCGTCGGCATCCATCTCGACGAGGACGTCGTAGTCCCGCTCCAGGCCCCAGCGGAACCCGGCGATGTAGGCCGCGCCCAGGCCCTCCTTGCCCTTGCGGTGCAGCACGTGCACCTGGTCGTCGGCGGTGGCCGCCCGGTCGGCGAGGTCACCCGTGCCGTCCGGGCTGTTGTCATCCACGATGAGCACGTCCGAGGCCGGCACGGCGGCGCGCAGGCGCGCCAGGGTCACCGGCAGCGACTCGATCTCGTTGTACGTGGGGATGATCGTGACGACTCGCACGCAGGTGGGCCTTTCCATCGGGATGCGCATCGCGCAGGACTGCTCCGGACCCGGAGCCAGTCTGCAGTATAGGCGACGGCGGCCGCACAGTCTTCGGGCGGCACGGTCGGGCAGGCCCGCACACCTTCGTACCGGTGCCCGCAGTGTGCGGCCATCGTTTTCTACTGGCGTGTGGACCTGCCCTTCGAATGCCGGCTCCGGTGAGATGGGCAACGCGCGCCACAAGAGAAGGCCGATGCATTGCGCTTTGCGGAGACCAGCCAGGTTCCCTCCCGCAGGAGTTCCTCTAACCCGTTCTCAAGAGCTTACGTGCTGTGGAGGGCGTGTCAACAACCCCCTGACCTGCGGAAACGTGTTCCGGTGCAGGTCAGGGGGCTGTTCGGTTCCTCCACCGGATGTGAGGTGGCGGGCGCGGCGTCAGGCGTCCGCGAAGCCCCTGGCGATGTACAGGCGGAGCCCGTCGTGGACGGTTTCCAGGCACTCCGGTGCGTTCTCGGTATCGAGCGCCGGCAGCAGCGGCGTGCCCGCCCGGGGGTCGGTGCTCCAGGACTGTACCCGGTTGTCCGGGGTCTGCACCATCAACTCGTCGACCTTCCAGACCGCGAAGGAAGCGGGGGTCCCCGGCGCGAGCTGTCCCATCAGGGGGCTGCGTCCGGCGAGCCGCCAGCTCGCGCGCGTGTGGGCGATGAACGCGGCACGCGCCGAGATGGTCTCCGAGGCGTTGCTGTGGCGGAGGCAGGCCCGCACCGAGGCCCAGGGGTCGAGCGGCGTGACCGGGCTGTCGGAACCCAGTGCCACGAGCACGCCCGCGGACAGGAGCGAGGCGAAACGGTTCATGCCCGTGCGCCGCTCCCCCAACCGCTGGGCGTACAGGCCGTCCTCGGCGCCCCAGAGAGCGTCGAAGGCCGGCTGACCGCTGACGGCCACGCCGTAGTGCACGAGGGAGGCGATCGCGGCGTCGTCGGCGAGTTCCACGTGTTCCAGGCGGTGGCGGGCGCGGCGGACCTCGTCCACACCCAGTTCCCGTGCTGTCCGCTCGAGACCCTGCAGGACGACGTCGAGCCCGGCGTCCCCGATGACGTGGAAGCCGGCCTGGACCGTCTCGGCCGTCGCGGCGAGCAGGTGACCGGCGACGTCGTCCGCGCCGAGGTAGAGGGTGCCCCGGCTCCCGGGCGCGTCGCCGTAGGGGTCGCGGAGGGCCGCGGTGCGGGAACCGATCGACCCGTCGACATTGAGGTCCCCGGCGAGACCCGCGAGGCGTCCGCCGAAGCCCAGCATGAGCTCGCGCACCTCCTGCCGCGAGGACGTCAGCTGCGCCCAGTAGGGGATGACCTCGGGCAACGGCAGCTCGCGTGCCGGGCCGTCGATGGAGAGCAGTGTCTCCAGGTCCTCGAGGGGCGCGATGTGCGGGGCGGCCATCTCCGTGAGTGCGACGTAGCCGCGGGAGGCGGCATGGAGCAGGGCCGCCTGCTGGTACGTGCGCCGCTGCTCCGCCGACAGGCTCCGGGTGGCCCGGCGGGCGGCTTCGTGGGCGTCCCGGACCACGAAGCCGTCGTCCCAGCCGTCCGTGCCCGCGAGGCCGAGGCCCGCCGCCAGCGCGCCCGAGACGGCGGCCGAGTGGATGTCGGCGCGCACGAGGTAGACGAGGGCGCCGTCGCCGGCGCGATCGAGCTCCGCGGCGGTCGGCACCCGGTTCTCCGGCCACCGGGACTCGTCCCAGCCGAACCCGAGGATCGTGGAGGCGCCGGAGGACGCCGCAGCCGACACGGCATCGAGCAGTTCCTGCAGTGAACGGCACCCCGTGAGGTCGATCGATCCGAGGGCGATGCCCGTTTCGGTGGTGTGCGTGTGTGCGTCCACGAACCCGGGGGCGATGAGGGCGCCGTCGAGGTCCACGGTCCGGACGCCCGGGCCGGTGAGGTTGGCGGCGGCGTGCTCGGTTCCGACCCACGCCACCGTCCCGCCGTCCACGAGCATGGCGGTGGCGAAGGGGTCGGCGGGGCTGTAGACGGACCCGTTGCGGTACAGGACGGGCGTGGGGCGCTCAGGAGTTGGCATGGGGGTGCTGGGTGGCTTTCTGTGGAGGGCGTGTCCGACGGCGGGGACTCACTCGCTGATGTTCGAGTATGCCACCACGCCCCGACGGACCAGGGCGATCGCGCGCTTGCAGGTCTGCTGCAGGTTCCCAGGGAGGTCGGGCACCTTCGCGAGCTGGTCGAGGAGGTCGATGACCTGCTTGGACCAGCGCACGAAGTCACCGGCCGCCAGTTCGGTCCCGCTCAGGGCGGCCTGGAGGGACCGGCCCTGCGCCCACTTGAACATCGGCCACACGAGCGAGAGCTCCGGTTCTCCGGTGACGGGGAGCCGGTGCTGCTCCTCGACGTCGTTGAGCTGCGACCACCGGCGGATGATCGTCTCGACGGACCCTTCCAGCGCCACGCTCGGCATGACCGGGCGCAGGCCCCGTTCCTCGCGCTTGGCCTGGTACACGAGCACGGTGATGACCGCGGCGAGCTCGGCGGCGTCGAGGTCGCTGAACGCGCCCTCCTCGATGCACAGGGCGATCAGGAGGTCCTTCTCCCCGTAGATCCGCCGGAGCTTCTGGCCGGAGGCGCTGACGACGACGCCGTCGTCGGTGTATTCGAGGTAGCCGTAGTGCCCGAGGACCTCGGAGACGCGGTCGAAGGTCTTGGCGATCGTGTTCGTGCGGCCCCGGATCTGGCCGGCGAGCCTGTCCGTCTCGCGGCGCAGCTTCCCCCAGCGCTCGGCCCAGCGCGCGTGCTGTTCGCGTTCGCTGCAGCCGTGGCAGGGATGGGCGCGGAGTCGGCGACGGAGGTCCGTGATCGCGCGTTCCTCCGCGGCTGCCGACGCCGAGTACCCGGCGGACACCCGGTCGGCACCCTGGCGGGGCGGCCGGTTCTCCTGCAGCGCATTCCGGAGGGACGAGGTGAGGTCGCGCCGGTCCTTCGGGCTGCGCGCGCTGAAGTGCTTGGGGATGCGGATACGCGAGAGCACCTCGACGGGCCCGTCGAGGTCCTGCACGCCGACGCGGCGGATCTGCGTCTCGAGCGTGAGGACCGTGGGGCGGGGTTCCCTCGACGTGTCGCCGTCCAGCACCACGGCGAACCCCTGGCTGCGCCCGCCGGGCACGTCGATCACGTCCCCGGGCCGCAGGGATTCGAGGGAGGACTCGGCCGCGGAGCGCAGCGTCCGGGACCTGTCCCGGGACGCCCTCGATTCGAGCTCGGACAGTTCGCGCCGCAGGTTCGCGTACTCGCGGAAGTCCCCGAGGTGGCACGTCATGGACTTCTCGTAGCCCTTGAGGGAATCCTCGCGGCTGCGCACCTGCTTCGCGAGCCCCACCACGGAGCGGTCCGCCTGGAACTGCGCGAAGGAGGTCTCGAGGATCTCCCGGGACCGTTCCTGACCGAACTGGGCCATGAGGTTGATGCTCATGTTGTAGGTGGGGCGGAAGCTCGAGTTCAGCGGATAGGTGCGCCGTGAGGCGAGGCCCGCCACGGCTCCCGGGTCCGTACCGGGCTGCCACAGGACGACGGCATGGCCCTCGACGTCGATGCCACGCCGCCCGGCCCGGCCCGTGAGCTGGGTGTACTCCCCCGCCGTCACGTTCACGTGGGCTTCACCGTTGAACTTGTCGAGCTTCTCCAGCACCACGGTGCGGGCGGGCATGTTCACGCCGAGGGCGAGGGTCTCGGTGGCGAACACGGCCTTGACGAGACCCGCGGCGAACAGCTTCTCGACGATTTCCTTGAAGGTCGGCAGCATCCCGGCGTGGTGGGCGGTGAAGCCGCGGATGAGGCCTTCGCGCCACGTCCAGAACCCGAGGATCTCGAGGTCGTCCCGGGGGATGTCCATCGTGGCGGCGTCGACGGTCTCGCTGATCTCGTCGCGCTCGTCCTCCGTGGTGAGCCACAGGCCGGCGTGCAGGCACTGGGTGACGGCGGCCTCGCACCCGGCCCTGGAGAAGATGAAGGTGATGGCCGGGAGCAGGTCCGAGCGGTCCAGGGCCGCGATCACCTGGGGCCTCGTGGCCCGGCGGACCATCGTCGTCGGGGGCGGCCCGCCCCGGCCGTTGCGCTGCCTGCCGCGCCGGCCGCCGGCACCCCACCCCGCGCGCTGGTTCATCCGGATCTCGCTGCTGGCCAGTTCGAGCAGCTCGGGGTTCACGTCGTACTGGTCGCGGGCGCCGGCTTCCGCCCCGGCGGGCGCCGCCTCGTCGAAGGCGACGTCGCCGGCGAACAGGTCCACCAGGTCGTGGCCCACCATGACGTGCTGCCAGAGGGGAACGGGCCGGTGCTCGGACACGACGACGTCGGTGTCCCCCCGCACGGTGTCGAGCCATGCGCCGAATTCCTCCGCGTTGGACACGGTGGCACTGAGGGACACCAGCTTCACCTCGGTGGGCAGGTGGATGATCACTTCCTCCCACACGGCGCCGCGGAAGCGATCGGCCAGGTAGTGCACCTCGTCCATCACCACGTACCCGAGGTTGTCCAGGGCGTCCGAATTGGCGTAGAGCATGTTGCGCAACACCTCGGTGGTCATCACGATCACGTCGGCATCACCGTTGATGCTCGTGTCCCCCGTGAGCAGTCCTACGCGGTCGCTGCCGTGTACGGCGGCCAGCTCCGAGTACTTCTGGTTGCTGAGCGCCTTGATGGGCGTGGTGTAGAAGGCCTTGAGGCCGTGCTGCAGCGCCATGAAGACCGCGAATTCGCCGACCACCGTCTTGCCGGCCCCGGTGGGTGCCGCGACGAGCACTCCCCTGTCGGCCTCGAGTGCGGTGCACGCTTCCCGCTGGAACGGATCGAGCTCGAAGTCGAGGGTCTGTTCGAAATGGAACAGCTGCGTCCGGGAGTGGTTCGTGCGGGCCCTTGCAGCTGCGTATCTCTCCGCGGGGGTGTTCATCATTCCAGCCTAGACGCTCCGCAGGTACCGGGCACGCGGTGCCCGGCGGCGGGCCCGGCCGGGGACCTCGCTTGCCGGAGGGCGTTCCCGCGTGCCTCGGCCTAGAGGGCGTCGAGGGGGGTGGCGGTGTCGGCGGTGGCGTCGACGGCGGCCTCGCGGGCCGCGGTGCGGCGGGCCCGCCGCTTGTCGTTGAGCAGGCACAGTCCGATCGCGAGGAAGAACAGCAGCAGCAGGGGCACCGCGAGGTAGAACATGCTCAGCGCGTCTCCGCCGGGCGCCGCCATCGCGGCGAACAGGCAGACCAGGAACACGGTGATGCGCCAGGCCTTCAGGACCTGCCGGCCGGAGATCAGGCCCACCATGTTCAGGCCCACCAACACCACGGGGAGCAGGAACGCGATCCCGAAGGCCAGCATCAGCCGCAGCACGAACGCGAAGTACACCGAGACGCTGATGTAGTTGGAGAAGTCCTCCGGCGTGAACTCGGTCAGCACCCGCACGGCGTTGGGAAGGATCAGCCACGCCAGGGCGATGCCGGCGAGGAACAGGGGGAAGGCGACGGCGATGAAGGCCAGCGCGATCCGGCGTTCCTTGGTCTTCAGCCCCGGCGTGATGAACGCCCACAGCTGGTACAGCCAGACCGGGCTGGAGAGCACCAGGCCCAGGAACACCGAGACCTGGATGAGGAGGTCGAACGGGGAGGCCGCGCTGTCGAAGTTCAGCGACGCCGTGCGGCCCTCCTGCTCGTTGATCGCGATGATCGGGGCGGCCAGGGCGCGCAGGACCGGCTCGTAGACGAAGAAGCCCAGCACGGTCGCGACGATCACCGCGACCGCGGACTTGAACAGCCGGTTACGGGCCTCGCGGAGGTGCTCCTTCAGGGCCATCCGCCCCTCGGGGTTGGCCTTCCTGCCGCGCTTGCGCGCCGATGCGGGTGACACGAAAGGAGATCCTGCCTACTGGCTGGTGTGCGAGCTACCGCTCTGCTGCGACGGACCCGCGGAACCCTGGGCGTCGGTGCCGGAGACCCGGGCATCGGTGGCCGGGGACGTGGTGTGGGGCTGCTGCGCAGCACCCTGCGGCGGGACGGGCTGCGGAGCAGGCGCCTGGTAGGTGGGCGTGTAGGTCTGCGCGGTGGTGTGCGGCGCGGGAGTGTTCACCACCCGGCCCTCCACGGGATCCGTGCCGGTCTCACCCGTGTTGTTCTCGTCCTTCATCTGCTTCACCTCGGACTTGAAGATCCGCAGGGACTGTCCCACGCTCCGTGCCAGTCCGGGCAGCTTCGGCGCGCCGAACAGGACGATCGCAAGAACGATGATGATGACGATGTGCCAGCCTTCGAGCCTCATGCCCATTTCCTCTCGTTGGTTCACCCTCGAGTTTAGTTCACAGGTGGGGCATGTCCTGCAGGAGCTGTGGTTGTTCGCGCTCGGCCCGCTTCGCGACGCGGCGCGCGCGGCGGTCGTCGATGCGGCGGGTCCTCGCCAGGTCCCGGGCCGCGCGGACCGTCGCCGGAGCCGTGAAGACGGCCGGGACGGGGATGCCCGGCGCTCCCGGGCGGGCCGCTGCCGCTCCGTCGTCGACGGCGGCGTCGGCGGCGTCGGCGTCGGCGTCGGCGGAGGGCGCGTCCACCTGCGGGCGGTCCATGGCTTCCCCGAATTCACGGAGTGTTCGCATTCCGCGGCGGAAGACGCGGAAGCCGACGACGACGAGGAAGATCACGCTGACGGCCACCAGCGCGACCCACAGCACGATCCACATCCACCAGAGCATGACCCCAGTCTAGGCCAGTGGCTGGTGTGCGCGGGCGGCCTCGAGCCAGCGGAGGGTCTCCTCGCGCAGTTCGGGCGGAGCGATGACCGCCGCCGACCCTCCGAGGCCGGCCACGAGGCCCGGGATCCAGGTGCTGGACGCGATCTTGAGGCGCGCCACCAGTCGGTCCTCGCCGAACTCCTGCACGGCGTCGGCGTTGTACTGCGCCGCGATCCAGCGGGCCCGGGGCTCGAGCAGCAGCGTGACGGTGAGATCGGCGTCGCCGGAGCGGTAGGGCGAGACGCTCCGGCGGTCCCGGGCGAGGAACTCCTCGTCCAGGGCCGCGGTGGCCGGCTGTTCCGTCAGGGTGGCCCGCTGGATGCGGTCCAGCCGGAAGTTCCTCAGCCCGTCGGAGTCCACGCTCCAGGCCTCGAGGTACCACGTGTCCTGGTGCAGGAAGATGCGGACCGGTTCGAGGAGGCGGTGCGTGATCTCGTCGCGTGTCGGCACGAAGTAGTCCACGTCCACGCGCACGTTCGAGTGCAGGGCGGCCTGCAGGACCTCGAGCGTCGGGTCGACGTCGTCCTCCGTGAGCTTGGTGGCCACGGCCGTCCCGATGCGCGCCGCGTCGCCGGTCGCGGCGGTCAGCTTGGTCTGGGCGCTGACGATCGCCTCGTTGTTCCTCATGCCGGGGAGTTCCCGGAGGGCCTGCAGTCCCACGATCAGGGAGCATGCCTCGTCCATGCTGAGCTTCACGGGCTCGGCGAGGTCGCGCGCGTTGGTGAGGTAGATCCTGTCGTCCTCGATGTTCACCTCCATCAGCCCGTCGGGGTAGTGGCGCGGTCCGCTGACGAACAGCAGGTCGAGGTCCTTGGTGAGTTGGCTCTCGGTCACGTCGAACCTGCGCGCGGTGTCCCCGACGTCCGCCCCCGGATGCGCCAGGAGGTACGGGACGAGGTCGAGCAGGCGCAGCAGGTGGTCCTGGGAGGAGGACTTGCGGCGGGGCGCCGGGCGGGCATGTCCGGTGATCTCGAGGTGTTCGGGCGCCCCGAGGGCCGCCTCGTGGGCCCCGTCGAGGAGCCGGAGGACCTCCGCCGCCAGTTCCGGGGGCTCCTCGACCCGGGCATTGGTGCCCAGCCCCGCGATGGTCGCGGCCATGGGACTCGATGCCGCGTACGGCACCCGGAGGACGTCCCACTCCTCCCCCGTCTGCACGATCTCGGTGTCCTTGCGGACGCGCAGCACCTGGCAGGAGCCGGGCCGCGCGGCGATCACGGCGGTGCGGTCGGGTTCGCTGCGCGACAGGGAGGACAGCGTCTGGTTCATGTCGAAGGACGGCGGGACCTCGAACGTCCCCTGCAGGATGACGGGCTCGCCGGTCATGCGTGAGAGGCGGAAGAAGCGCTCGGCCTTGCGGGTGGTGTCGAAGCCGACCACGTACCAGTGGCCGAAGCGCGCGCCCATGCCCCAGGGGTGCACCGTGCGTACCTCCTCACGACCCGTGCTCGCGGCGCGGTAGGGGAACCGGAGGGGGGCGCGGGAGGTGAGGGCCTGCCACACGGTGTCCCAGTAGGGAGCGTCCGTGGTGATGCGGGGCTGGATGAGCGGGGTGAGCTCGATGCCGCCGTCGATGCTGCGGGAGCTGAGCTTCCGGAGGGCGCGGGACGCCGCGGAGTCGAGCGAACCCTGGTCCCAGACGCCACCGGCGAGGTTGAGGACGGCGTACTCCTCGGGCAGGAAGGTCACGCCGCCGAGCCGGTAGTCCTCGGCGCTGATCCGGTACCGCTGCACGGTGTTGTCGTTGTCGAACAGGGCGTCCTCGCTGAAGGCCTCCAGCGGGATGCCCTGCTCGCGCAGGGCGGCCTTGTCGCGGTCGAAGAGCTTCTCGCGGGCCGCGACCGACGTCGCCTCCCGGTACAGGTCGATCTCCTCGAACAATTCCTCCTTCGTGAACCCGCGGCGGCTCGACAGGAGCATGATCACGAGGGTGAGGAGGCGTTCGGTACGTTTTGCGGACACGGTGAAACCCTACCTTCACGGGAGCGGCGGAAGGGACGTACGCCGACCGTGGTCGACGTACGTCCCTTCCGTGTGGTGGTGCGGGGGCGCGGCCGCCGGGTCGCGGCCGCGCGGGTGGTGCTAGCGGACGCCGAGCAGGTCCACGACGAAGATCAGCGCCTCGTTGGGGCCGATCGCCGATCCTGCGCCGCCGGCGCCGTAGGCGAGGTGGGAGGGGATCTCAAGGCGGCGGCGGCCGCCGACCTTCATGCCGAGGAGTCCCTGGTCCCAGCCCTGGATGACCTGCCCGACGCCGACCTTGAAGTCGAGCGGGGCGCCCCGGTTCCAGGAGGCGTCGAATTCCTCGCCCGTGGAGAAGGCCACGCCGACGTAGTGGGTGGACACGGTGTTGCCGGGCTTCGCCTCGTCACCCGTCCCCGTGATGATGTCCTCGATCACGAGGTCGGTGGGGACGTCGTGGGAGGGGAAGTCGATCTCGGGCTTCTGGCGGTCGAATTGGCGGTGGCCGAATGACATGGGTACTCCTTGGGTTCAGTGGTGGGTGGTGCTACTCGGCGGCGGTCTTGCCGGTGATCTCGACGTAGAACACGAGGGTGCCGGAGGGGCGTCCCTCCGGGGCCGGGTCGCCGTAGCCCCAGGCTCCGGGGATGACGAGGAGGACCTGGGAACCGACCTTCTGCCCGGCGAGGCCCTTGGTCCAGCCCTCGATCACTCCGGTGAGCGGGAACTCGGCGGCCTCGCCGCGCTCGTAGCTGGAGTCGAACTGCTCGCCGTCCTCCCAGCGCCATCCGCTGTAGTTGGCGGTGATGGTATCGGCCTCGGTCACTTCCTCGCCCGTACCCTCCTTGAGGACCTTCACCACGAGGTCCTCCGAGGGCTCGTTGTCGGGGATGGTGACCGTGGGCGCGCCCTTGTCATCGAAGGTGAACGTGGGCAGCTGGCCGTCGTCGTCGAGCTTCTTGACGTCTTCCGGTGAGAGGACCTCGGGCTCGGGCGGAGGCTGCTCGGCCGAGATGACCTTCAGGACGATCAGCTGTTCCGGGGTGGCCTGCTGGCCCTCCGCGGGCTCGGGAGCGGGACGGGTGTAGGCCACCTGCGCGCCGACCTTCGAACCCGTCAGGACCTCGTACAGCTCGGCGTCCTGCTCCTTGAGCATGTCATCGACGGGGAGAACCTGGGGGTCGCCCTGGCTGTAGGTGTCACCGAGGACCTCGCCGTCCTCGGCATTGAGCGACACGAGCTGGTAGCGCACCTGCTCGCCGGCCTCGATCGCGTCCCCATCTCCCTCTACGACGGTCTTCACGGCCACACCGGTGATGTCGAGTGGTTCGTCGAACTCGACGGTCGGTGCCTCTTCGTCGGTTCCGCCGGTCACGGCGACCGACTCGAGGATCTCGGCGGCGCCGGCCGACGTCCCCGACGCGTCCCCTGACGAGTCCCCCGTCAGGTCGTCCGTCGTGGGCCCGCCACAGGCTGACAGGAACAGCGTGAGTGCAAGGGAGGTTGTGAGTACTTTTCGCACGAAGCTACTTTCGGGTTGGTGTCCGGTCCGCCCGTGGAACAAAGGGCCCTGACAAGCCTAACGGCAACGGGGGCCGGGTTGCTCCTGTGAATGTCCCGTCAGCACCCTGACAGGACCCTGCGGACGGGATGACGGGCACGGCCGCGGAGGCCGGCGGGCAGCGCCCTCGCCGTCACAGCTGCTGCAGGAGTGCCTCGACGCGCTCGTCGACGGAGGCGAAGGGGTCCTTGCAGAGGATGGTCTGCTGCGCCCTGTCGTTGAGTTTGAGGTGCACCCAGTCGACCGTGTAGTCGCGGTTCGCCTCCTTGGCGCGCCGGACGAATTCTCCGCGGAGGCGCGCCCGGGTGGTCTGCGGAGGGACGTCCACCGCCTCCTTCACCGCCGTCTCCTCGACGACGCGGGCGGCCTCCCCCCTGGCCTGGAGGAGGAAGAACAGGCCGCGCGTGCGGGAGATGTCGTGGTAGGTGAGGTCGAGCTGGGCGGCCTTCGCCGAATCGAGGTCGTCGCCGGAGCGCGCCAGGTAGCGGTCGATCAGCTTCTTCTTGATCGCCCAGTCGACCTCCCGGTCGATGCGCGCGGTGTTCCCCGTCTCCACCGCGTCCAGGACGCGTTCCCACAGGTCCAGGATGGCGGGCACGTGCTGGTTGTGCGCGCCGTCCTGCTCCACGAACGCCGTCGCTTTCGCCAGGTACTCGCGCTGCATCTCGAGCGCGGTCATATGGCGGCCGTTGGCGAGTTTGAGGAGCTGCCGGCCCGTGAGGTCGTGGGAGATCTCGCGGATGCTGCGGATCGGGTTCTCCAGCCGGTAGTCGCGCATCAGCTCCCCCGCCTCGACCATCCGCAGCAGCAGGTCCACGGAGCCCACCTTGAGCAGCGTGGTGGTCTCGGACATGTTGGAGTCGCCGGCGATGACGTGCAGCCGACGGTAGTGCTCGGCGTCGGCGTGCGGCTCGTCCCGGGTGTTGATGATGGGCCGCGAGCGGGTCGTGGCGGAGGAGATCCCCTCCCACAGGTGGTCCGCGCGCTGGGAGAAGGCGTAGATGGACCCGGTCTGGGTCTTCAGGACCTTGCCGGCCCCGACGAGCAGCTGGCGTGTCACGAGGAACGGGATGAGGATGTCGGCGAGCCGGGCGAACTCGAGCTTGCGCGGGATGAGGTAGTTCTCGTGGCTGCCGTAGGAGTTGCCGGCGGAGTCGGTGTTGTTCTTGAAGAGGTAGATCCGCCCGTCGTAGCCCTCATGGGACAGCTTCCGCTGCGCCTCGGAGACGAGATCCTCCAGGATCAGCTCGCCGGCGCGGTCGTGGGCGACGAGCTGCGCGAGGTCGTCGCACTCCGCCGTCGCGTATTCGGGGTGGGACCCGACGTCCAGGTACAGCCGGGACCCATTGGTCAGGAAGACGTTCGAGGACCTGCCCCAGCTGACGACCTTCCGGAAGAGGTAGCGGGCCACCTCCTCGGGGGACAGCGGGCGGGAGTTGGGCCCCGAGTAGGAGATGCCGAACTCGGTCTCGATCCCGAAGATGCGCCGGTCCATCAGCTGTCCTGTCCGCCCTGGAGCATGGTCTCGAGTTCGGGTCCGCCGATCCGGCGGAACGCGCGGTGGCTGCCCCGCAGGGTGTCCGGGTCGCGTTCGAGGAAGGCGACCTCGAGGACGGAGGGATCGAGGGCGGGAGTGCCTGGTCGGTCGCTGTCGGCCCCCGCGGGAGTCGCGAGGGCGCGGGCGGCGGCCCGCACGCCGTCGGTCAGGCCCACGTCCGCGGACCAGGTGCCGCGGAGGGCGCCGACGACGGCGTCGGCCGCGCCGCCCATGACCACGAACCCGGCCTCGTCGGCGATCGAGCCGTCGAAGGTGAGGCGGTAGAGATGGTCGGCGTCCTGGACGCGCCCCACCTCGGCGACCACGAGCTCCACCTCGAAGGGCTTGCTCTCGGCGGTGAACACGGCACCGAGGCTCTGCGCGTACACGCTGGCGAGCCCGCGCGCCGTGACGTCCTCGCGCGCGTAGGAGTACCCGCGGACGTCGGCGTAGCGGACCCCGGCCTGGCGGAGACTCTCGAACTCGTTGTACTTGCCGACCGCCGCGAAGGCGATGCGGTCGTAGATCTCGCCGAGCTTGTGCAGGGAGGGCGACGGGTTCTGGGCGACGAGGGCGATGCCGTCCCGGCAGCTCATCACCACCACCGACCGGCCCCGCCCGATGCCCTTGCGCGCGAAGTCGGCGCGGTCCTTCATCAGCTGTTCGGGCGAGACGTAGAACTGCTGGGTCATGGCCTATGCCTCCCGGCCCGCGGAGGAACGGGCGTCGATGATGTTGTGCGCGACGGCTTCGAGGTCACGCTCCGGGACGCGACGCGTGCCGGCCGCGTCCACGACGTACATCACGGGCCACAGGCCGCGCACGATGTCGGGTCCGCCGGTCGCGGAGTCGTCGTCCGCGGCGTCGTAGAGGGCTTCGACCGCGACGTGGACGGCGGACGCCTCGTCGAGTCGTGGGTTCCACAGTTTCTTCAGGGCCCCACGGGCGAAGACCGAGCCGGATCCGATGGAATGGTGTTCGTGCTCCTCGTAGCGGCCTCCCGTGACGTCGAACGAGAAGAGGCGCCCGAGGTGCCGGTCCGTGTCGAAGCCGGCGAAGAGCGGCACGACGGCGAGGCCCTGCATGGCCATCGGGAGGTTCTGCCGGACCATCGCGGCGAGGCGGTTGGCCTTGCCGTCCAGGCTCATCATGGTCGCCTCGATCTTCTCGTAGTGCTCCAGCTCCACCTGGAAGAGCCGCGCCAGGTCGACGCCGATGCCGGCGCTGCCGGCGATCCCGAGCACCGAGGAGCGATCCGCGGGGAACACCTTCTCGATGTGGCGGCTGGCGATCACATTGCCCATCGTGGCCCGACGATCGCCGGCCATGAGCACGCCGCCCGGGAAGGTGAGCGACACGATCGTCGTCGCGTGCGGGGCGAGATGGGAGGCGTCGGAGGTCGCCGTGACCGGTCCGAGGGTCCGGTTCGACGGCAGCATGCCCGGATGGTGCGCGCCCAGGTAGTCGGCGAAGGACGTCGAGGCGGCCCGCGGGACCGCTGCCGCGGCATCATCCGGAAGCATCCGCTACTGGCCGCCCTTCTGCACGAAGCCGCGGACGAACTCCTCCGCATTGGACTCGAGGACGCCGTCGATCTCGTCGAGGAGGTCGTCCACGCCCTGGGTCTGGCCGGAATCCTGCGCCGCCGCGGGAGCCGCGGGGGCGGCGTCGGGGAGGTCCTCCTCCTCCGCTGCGGAGGAGGCGCCGCTGGTGTTTCTGCGGTCCTGTGTCGCCACGGTATCCACCCTTTCCGTCGTCGTCATCAATTCGGTGGTCAGGCTCCTATGGTGCCACGCGCCGATCCGGGCCGCTCAACAATCGGGCGAGGAAATCCTCGGCATCCGTGGCTGCATCGAACAACGCCCCGGTGAGCGCCTCCGTGCCGCGCAGCGGTTCGCGGGTCTGGACACGCTGCAGCCGCCGCTCCCCCGGGAGCTCGAAGATCAGCGAGTCCCAGCTCGCGCCCACCACTTCTGCGGGGTATTCGGCGATGCACCGGCCGCGGAAGTAGGCGCGCGTGTCCCGGGGCGGTTCGACGGCCGCCCGCGCGACGTCGGCGGGATCGACGAGGAGCTCGATGTCGCCCCGGCGGGCCAGCCGCTGGTAGATGCCCTTCTCGGGCCGCAGGTCGGCGTACTGCAGGTCGATGAGCGCGAGCCGGGGATCCGTCCATGCCAGGCCGTCCCGTGCCCGGTACGCCTCCAGGACCTTCAGCTTCGCGATCCAGTCGACCTCGCGGGCCGCCTCCATCGGATCGCGCCGCAGCGTCGCCAGAAGCGCCTGCCAGCGGTCGACGACGTCGCGGGTCTGCCGGTCCGCGTCCGCCGGCAGCGCGGCCAGGACCGCGTCGCAGTAGAGTTCCTGCAGCTGGAGCCCGGTCAGGCTCCGCCCGTCCTTCAGCCTGACCTCCACCGTCAGCGAGGGGTCGTGGCTGATGGCACGCAGCGCCTCGACCGGGTCCTCGAGTTCGGGCACCGGCGCGAGGCCCTGCTCGATGAGGGACAGGACGAGGGCGGTGGTCCCCACCTTCAGGTAGTTCGACACCTCGCTCAGGTTGGCATCGCCGATGATGACGTGCAGCCGCCGGTACTTCTCCGCGACCGCGTGGGGCTCGTCCCGCGTGTTGATGATCGGGCGCCGCACGGTCGTCTCGAGGCCGATCTCGTTCTCGAAGAAGTCGGCCCGCTGGCTGATCTGGAAGCCGGGCTCCTGGTTCACGGGGCCGAGGCCCACGCGACCGGCGCCGCAGATGACCTGGCGCGAGACGAAGAAGGGGATGAGCGCTTCGGCGAGCTTCGAGAAGGGCACGCTCCGGGGGACGAGGTAGTTCTCGTGGGAGCCGTAGGAGACGCTCTTGTTGTCGGTGTTGTTCTTGTAGAGGATCACGGGCGAGAAGCCGGGAGTGGTCCTGATGCGGTCCATCGCGGCGACGGCCACATGGTCCCCGGCGCGGTCCCAGAGGACGGCGTCGAGGGGATTGGTGACCTCGGGCGAGGAGTACTCCGGGTGGGCGTGGTCCACGTAGAGCCGGGCGCCGTTGTTGAGCACGAGGTTCATGAGCACGGCGACCTCGGCGGGCTCCCCGCGCTCGAGGGCGATCTGTTCGGCGCTGAGCTCCACGGGTTCGTCCGTCAGCTGGCTCGGGTGGGCACTGCCGCGGTCCATCCGGAAACCGCGGGCATCGGTCAGCGGCGTCTCGTCCGTGTAGTCCCAGCGCGTGCCCACGAGGTTGCCCAGCCCCTCGCGCAGCGTGGCGGCGTAGGCGTTGACCACCTGCGAGGACAGCAGCGTGGGGTTCGCCGACGGCAGGGCCGGCGCGATGATGCCGTACTCGGTCTCGGTCCCCATGACACGGTGGACGGAGACACCGTCACCGACGGCGGGCAGCTCCCCCGGCCGTCCGGCTCCCCGTCCACCCGTGACGATCACAGATACTGGCCCGTGTTCGCCGTCGTCTCGATCGACTTGCCCGGCTCCTGGCCGGCCTTGCCCTGCACGATGGTGCGGATGTACGTGATGCGCTCACCCTTCTTGCCGGAGATGCGCGCCCAGTCGTCCGGGTTCGTGGTGTTGGGCATGTCCTCGTGCTCGCGGAACTCGTCCACCACGGCCCGCATCAGGTGCTCGATGCGCAGGCCCTTGCTGCCGTCGAGGAGGAGGTCCTTGATGGCGTACTTCTTGGCACGGTCCACGACGTTCTGGATGACCGCTCCGGAGTTGAAGTCCTTGAAGTAGAGCATCTCGGTGTCCCCGTTGGCGTAGGTCACTTCGAGGTACTCGTTGGACTTGTCCGTCGAGTACATCTGTTCGACCGTGCGCCGGATCATCTCGGCGATGGTGGTCTGGGGGTCGTCGCCGTTCTCGGCGAGGTCGTCCGCGTGCAGCGGCAGGTCCGCCGTGATGTACTTCGCGAAGATCTCGGCGGCGCCCTCGGCGTCGGGCCTCTGGATCTTGATCTTCACGTCCAGGCGCCCCGGCCGCAGGATGGCCGGGTCGATCATGTCCTCGCGGTTGGAGGCACCGATGACGATCACGTTCTCGAGCTTCTCGACGCCGTCGATCTCGCTGAGCAGCTGCGGCACGATCGTCGTCTCGACGTCGGAGGACACACCGGTACCGCGGGTACGGAACAGGGAGTCCATCTCGTCGAAGAACACGACGACGGGGCTGCCGTCCGAGGCCTTCTCCCGTGCGCGGGCGAAGATGAGGCGGATGTGGCGCTCGGTCTCGCCGACGTACTTGTCCAGCAGCTCGGGGCCCTTGATGTTGAGGAAGTAGCTGCGGATCTGCTCGACGCCGGCGCGTTCGGCCGCGCGGGCGGCCAGCGAGTTGGCGACGGCCTTCGCGATCAGGGTCTTGCCGCAGCCCGGCGGTCCGTACAGGAGGATGCCCTTGGGCGGCTTGAGTCCGTGTTCCCGGTAGAGGTCGGGGTGCAGGAACGGGAGTTCGACCGCGTCGCGGATCTGCTCGATCTGGGGGCCGAGGCCGCCGATATCGCCGTACGCGATGTCCGGGACCTCTTCGAGCACGAGGTTCTCCACTTCGCTGCGCGGCACCTTCTCCAGGCCGTAGCCGGACTTCGTGTCGACGGCGAGGGCGTCGCCCACGCGGATCTTCTCGGCCTGCAGGGGGCCGCTGAGCTTGATGACGCGTTCGTCGTCCGTGCGCCCCACGACGAGCGCGCGGTCCGCGCCCAGGAGCTCCTTGACGGTGACGATCTCCCCGGCGCGTTCGAAGCCGAGCGCCGCGACGATGGTCAGGGACTCGTTCAGCAGCACTTCCTGACCGGGAGCGAGCTGGCGGACGTTGATGAGCGGGCTGACGGTGACCCGGAGCTTCCGCCCCGACTGCAGGATGTCCGCAGTGTCCTGCACCGTCGCCTCGGTGGTGGTGCCGGGCTCGGAAGGGCGTTTCGGGTTCACCTGCATCACGGTGGCGAAGCTGAACGGGGCCGCGCCCTCCTTCTCGAGGGCCGCCTTCAGCCGGACGATCTCGGTGCGCGCGGCCTCGAGCGCCGCGACGAGCTTCCCGTTGTTCTGGGTGGCCGACCCCAGCTGGCGGTCGATCTGGCGCAGCTTGTCCCGCAGGACGTTCAGCTGGCGTTGCGCGGAGGAGTGGTCGACGAGAGGGGAGGCCGGCTCGCGCGATCCGGCGGCTGGAGCGTGGTCATCGGATTCCGGCATTTCGGTTCGCCACCTTCGGTTCGACCTTCGGCTGTCTTTCGACCTTAGCGCAGACGTCTGTCCGCCATGCGTACTGTTGCTGCGAGGTGACAACGCACGAGGGCGGCCGGTCTCTTCCCGCCGCCCGTGGGCGGGCCTACTCGACGGTGCCGCCGTCGGCGATCGCGTCGCGGCGGGCCTGGGCCTCCTCGGCGGGTAGGGACCCGCGCTGGATGGTGGACGCCGCATCCCGGGCGACGCGGCGCAACCGCTTGTCGGACACGTCGCGCTCCCCCACGGCCTGCGGCGTCCAGGCGTTGAGGTCCTCCTCGCTGAAGCCCGTCTTGGACGGCCGGCGCTTCGGGGTGAAGCCGGTGGCGCCCTCCGCCAGGCGGCGGGTGGTGAGGAGGAACCCGGTGTGCGCGACCATGCGGTGGTCGGGACGCACGGCGAGGCCCTCGAGGTGCCAGCCGCGCACCATCGACTCCCAGGCCTCGGGCTCGGTGAAGCGGCCGTCCGCGCGGATGGCCTCGGCGGTGCGGGAGAGCTGGGTGACCGTGGCCACGTAGCTGATCCAGACGCCGCCGGGGGCCAGGACCGTGGCGACGGCGTCGAGGCACTCCCAGGGGGCCAGCATGTCCAGCACCACGCGGTCCACCGATCCGGGGGCCTCCTGGGCGAGGACCTGTTCCTGGAAATCGCCGAGCGTGATCTGCCAGGCCGGGTGGGGCCCGCCGAAGATGGTCTCGACGTTGCCGCGGGCGATGTCCGCGAATTCCTCGCGGCGCTCGAAGGAGTGCAGGTAGCCGTGGTCGCCCACGGCCCGCAGCAGCGAGATGGACAGTGCGCCGGAGCCCACGCCGGCCTCGACCACGCGTGCGCCCGGGTAGATGTCGGCCATCGTGACGATCTGCCCGGCATCCTTCGGGTAGACGACTGCCGCGCCGCGCGGCATGGACAGGACGAAGTCCGAGAGGAGCGGCCTCAGGGCCTGGTACAGCTGACCGGTGGTGTTCTCGAGGATGGTGCCCTCGGTGGCGCCGATGAGCGCGTCGTGCTGGAGGAAGCCCTTGTGGGTGTGGAATGCGCCACCGGGTGTGAGGGTGATGGTATTCATCCGGCCCTTCTCGTCGGTCAGCTGCACGCGCTCGCCGGCGCGGAACGGCCCGCGGCGGGCTGCTGCACCATGCGGGTCGGCGGATGCTTCGGGTGTGGGGGTGGTGCTCATGGGTGGTCCTTCGGCGCGGGCCGGCGGGGCCGGCATGAATGAGGCGGGATGACTCGTGAGGAGGTGGGGGCGGGTGGGCTGGAGCGCGGCCGCCGGTCAGGCGTCGGGCGGGGTTCCCAGTGCGCTCTTGCCGGTGATGGCCTGCACCACCGTCCGCTGGTGGAGCAGGCCGGTGACCGCGCCCGAGCGGTTCACGACGGCGTACTGGTTGCCCTCCAGCCGCGCGAGGAACTGCACGAGCTCCTGTCCCTCCGCCCACTCCGGGACGTAGGCGCCGGCGGCGAGGCGGCGTGCGGCGGCATTGACGGGCGTGTCGGCCGCGGCCTCGTCCGGGACGGCGAGCAGCGCGGCGTCGTCGACCACGGCCTCGGGGACGCCGGAGGCCCCGGTCAGGACGACCGAGACACCCGGGTTCTCCCGGAGGATGCGCCGGACGGCGAGCACGCTGGTGCCCGCCGGAACGCCGACGGCGGGTTCCTGCAGTCGGCCCGCGCTGATCGCGGGGAGGCGCAGGCGCATCCGCGCGTTCGTGATGGCGGCCGTCGCACCCATCCACAGGAACGCTCCCATGACCACGGCGATGAGGATGAACGTGAGGTCGGGACCGCGGCCCTGGACCAGCAGCACGCCGACCACGCCGCCCAGCAGCAGGACCACGAGGATGCGTCCGGCCCAGCCGGCGGCCACGGTGCCCTTCTCCTGGCTCCCGGTCACCCGCCAGACCGCGCTCTCGACGAGCCGCCCGCCGTCCAGGGGCAGCCCCGGCAGCACGTTGAAGACCGCGACGAGCAGGTTCGCCCAGACGAGGATGGTCGTCAGGAGGTAGGCGGCACCGCCCGGTGCCACCGCCTGGAGGATCACCCAGCCGAGACCTGCGAGCACGAAGTTCGCGGCGGGCCCTGCGAGGGCGACGAGGAGGGACCGTCCCGGAGAGGCGTTGAAGCTCGCGAACTGGGTGTGTCCGCCCCACAGGTTGAGCACGATCCGCGTGGTGGGCCAGCCGAAGGCGCGGGCCGTGAGGGCATGCGCCAGTTCGTGGACGAGCACGGAGGCCGCGAGGAGCAGGGCATACCCGAGGGCGACGGCATACGCGCCGGCGCCGATCCCGGGGATCAGCTGGCCCACGCGCGGTCCGAAGACCAGCACGATGAAGGCCGTGATCACGAACCAGGACCACGCCAGGACCACGGGAACACCGGCGATCCGGCCGAGCGGCAGGCCGGGGGTCTTCTCCTGCCGCGGTGCGTCCTGGACTCCGCTCACGCGACGTCCTCGCTGTCCTCGAACTCGTCCTCGGCGTCGGCCGCGGGCAGCAGTGCCGCGAGATCCGCAGGCGTGCGTCCGGCGAGTGTGTCCCACTCGGTGCGGCGTGGGTCGGGCGGCAGCGGCACGAAGTGCGGGACGGCGAGGGTGGTGAGCCCGGCGGCGAGGGCGGCGGTCACCCCGGGCAGGGAGTCCTCGATCGCGACCACCTGGTGCTTGTTCAGTCCCGGGTGGTCGGCGGCCAGCAGGTCGAAGCCCAGCTGGTAGGACTCCGGGTCGGGTTTGCCGGCACTCACGCGGTCCCCGGTGACGAGGTGGGTGAAGGTCCCCTCCGGCAGGTGTGCGGCGACCGCGCTCGCGAGGAGGGTCTCGGACATGGTGACCATCGCGCAGGGGATGCCCTCGGCGTGCAGCGCGGCGAGCAGTTCCCGCGCTCCCGCACGCCAGGGGACGGCCTGGCTGACGTCGGCCGCCACGCGCCCGATGAGGTGGTCGATGATGTCGCGGATGCCGAGGTCCACCCCGGCCTGCTGGAGCTGCCCGGCGGAGAACTCGAGGGCCTGGCCGACCAGCGTGGTGGCCTGCTCGTCCGTCCAGGTCCCGCCGTGCGCCTCGACCAGGTCCTTCTCGGCCCGGATCCAGTACGGCTCGGTGTCGACGATGGTTCCGTCCATGTCCCAGAGCACGCCGCGGAGGCCCCCGGAGTTCCCGGCGACGGCCGCCCGCCCGTCGTCGGCCTCGTCGGGGGCAAGGATGTGCGTGCTGCCGGTGGGGTGGGTTGCCATGCCTCCAAGTCTACGGTGGCGGTCCGGGCGGACCCGCCGCCGTGCCCCCGCGGCGGCGGGAGGCCGCCTGACATGGCCGCGCACCGGGGTCTAGGGTGAGAGCGTGGATAGCTTCGAAGAGAACCAGCCGGTCGGCGTGCAGGATCTGTTCCAGGACGCGGACGAGCCCGAGCGCAGGATCACGATCATGCTCGCGGCCTTCGAGGGATGGAACGACGCCGGTGAGGCGGCCAGCGACGCGCTGAAGTACATGGGGCGCTTCTTCGGCAGTGAACGCATCTCGACGATCGACGCCGACGAGTTCTACGACTTCCAGTTCACCCGCCCCATGATCAAGCGGAACTCCTCGGGACAGCGCCGCATCAAGTGGCCCAACACACGCATCAGCAAGACCGTCGTGCCCCACTCGAATGTCGACCTGATCCTTGTCAACGGCGTGGAGCCCTCCTACAAATGGCGGGCCTACACCGCCGAGCTGGTCGCGCTGGCGAAGGAGCTCAGCGTGGACTGCATCGTCCTGGTCGGCGCTCTCCTCGCGGATGTACCCCACTCGCGTCCCATCCCCGTGACCGTCACGTCCGACGACGACCTCGTCCGGCAGAGCCTCGACGTCGAGCCGTCCACGTACGAGGGTCCCATCGGGATCGTCGGGGTGCTGGCGGAGATGGGCCTGCTCGCGGACATCCCCACCATGTCCCTGTGGGCCGCCGTGCCGCACTACGTGGGTCAGTCGCCCTCACCGAAGGCGCAGCTCGCACTCCTGAACAAGCTCGAGGAGATCCTGCAGATCGCTGTGGACACGCACGTCCTCACGGAGGAGTCGGAGGCCTGGGAACGCGGGGTCGATGAGCTCGCCACCGAGGACCCCGAGGTCGCCGCCTACGTGCGCCAGCTCGAGGAGGCGAAGGACACCGTGGACCTCCCGGAGGCCAGCGGCGAGTCGATCGCCCGCGAGTTCGAGCGGTACCTGAAGAAGCGCCGGCGCGAACAGTAGGCCGGCCGCCGCCCGGTACGCCTGGAGCAGCTACGCCTGAAGCAAGTACGCCTAGAGCCGTACGCCGAGCAGGGCGTCGACGACGTCTCCCAGTGCACGTCCACCGGTCCAGCCGCCGGTCCGCGCGGGCTGCGCCGCGGCCCACCCGTCGATCGCGGCCAGCGCGGACGGCGCATCGAGGTCGTGCGCCAGGTGCGCCCGCACCCGGTCCCGGACCTCCACGACGTCCTGCTCCGTCGCGGACCGAGCCGCCCGGCGCCACGTGGCGAGACGGCGGATCGCGGCGTCGAGGACGCCGTCCGTCCACGACCAGTCCGCGCGGTAGTGGTGGGCGAGGATCGCCAGACGGATCGCCGCCGGGTCCACGCCTTCCTGGCGCAGCCTCGACACGAGCACCAGGTTCCCGCGCGACTTGCTCATCTTCTCGCCGTCGTAACCGACCATCCCGGCGTGGGCGTAGTGCTGCGCCAGGGGTGTGCCGCCGGCGGCCCAGGCATGCGAGGCGCTCATCTCGTGGTGCGGGAAGACGAGGTCCGAACCTCCGCCCTGCACGGTGAACGGGGCCGGCAGGAACTGCTGGGCGATCACGGCACACTCGATGTGCCAGCCCGGCCGGCCCTCGCCGAGCGACCCGGCGGGCCAGCTCGGCTCCCCCGGCCGCGCGACGCGCCAGAGGAGGGGATCGAGTGCGTTGCGCTTGTGGGGCCGCCGGGGGTCGCCGCCGCGTTCGGCCGACAGCGCGAGCATGGTCTCGACATCGAGGTGCGAGACCTGCCCGAGGAACCAGCGGGCGGTGTCGTCCGGGTCGAGGGCGGCTGCCGCGTCGAGGGAGAAGTAGACGTCGCCGTCGGGCTCCCCGCCCTCCCCCGGCACCGTGTAGGCGAGGTCGCGGTCCACCAGCTTCTCGACGATCGGGACGATCCAGTCGATCGACTCCACGGCGCCGATGTAGTGATCCGGCGGCAGGACGTTCAGGGCCTCCATGTCCTCACGGAACAGGGCGATCTGGTCGGCGGCGAGGTCCTGCCAGTCCACGCCCGTGGCGGTGGCCCGTTCGAGGAGGGGGTCATCGACGTCGGTCACGTTCTGCACGTAGCGCACCGTGGAGCCCGCATCACGCCAGGTCCGGTTGAGGAGGTCGAAGGCCACGTAGGTCGACGCGTGGCCGAGGTGCGTGGCGTCGTAGGGGGTGATGCCGCAGACGTAGAGACTCTGCTCGGGGAGGTTCCCGAGGGGTGCCGGCCCCTGGAGCGCCGTGTCGAACAGGCTGATACCCGACTGGGTGCCGTCGAGTACTGGGACAGGGGTCGAATTCCACGCAATCACAGTGTCAACCTTACGGGCCGCCGTCAGGCGCTGATGACGCCGAAGCCGAGGAGCACGTACAGGGCGAGGCCGAGCAGGATGCGGTACCAGACGAAGAGGCCGTAGCCGCGGGTCGTGACGTACCGGAGGAACCAGCCGATGATCGCGAAGCCGACGACGAAGGCCACGACGGTGGCCAGGGCGGTTTCCGCGAGCCCGTACGGACCGGTCTCGTCAAAGCTCTTCACGAGCTGGAACACGCCGCTGCCGAACACCGCGGGGATGGCCAGCAGGAACGAGTAGCGTGCCGCGGCTTCGCGGGTGTAGCCCATGAGCAGCCCGGCGGTGATGGTGCCGCCGGAGCGGGACACGCCGGGGATCAGCGCCAGGGCCTGAGCCAGTCCGTACAGGATGCCGTGCCGGTAGGTGAGGCTCCTGAGGTCCCGTGTCTGCCGTCCGACGGCGTCGGCGATAGCCAGGATGATGCCGAAGACGATCAGCATCGTCGCGACGATCCACATGCTGCGGAACGAGCCCTCGATCTGCTCCTGGAACAGGAGCCCGAGCACGACGATCGGCACACTGCCGATGATGACCAGCCAGCCCATGCGCGCGTCCGGGTCGTTCCGCGGAACCGTGCCCCTCAGCGCGCCGAACCAGGCTTTGACGATCCGGACGATGTCCCGCCAGAAGAACACGACGACGGCGGTCTCGGTGCCGAGCTGGGTGATGGCGGTGAACGCCGCACCCGGGTCCTCCGCGTTCGGGAGGAACTCGCCCACGATGCGCAGGTGTGCGCTCGATGAAATGGGTAGGAATTCGGTGAGGCCCTGGACGAACCCCAGGATGATCGCTTCTATCCAATTCACTCTTACGACCCTAAGCCATGCGGCGGGTGGCAGGCTTTAGGCTTGGCCTCATGCAACGGCGAAATGTGGGGATGAGCGGCCTGACCGTGTCCGCTCTGGGGCTGGGCACCATGAACTGGGGCCAGGAAGTGTCCGAGGAGGCCGCCCGGGAGCAGCTCCGCCTCTTCGCCGATGCCGGCGGCACTCTCATCGAGACCGCGGCACGCTATGGCGAGGGCCAGGCGGAGGCAATACTGGGCGGTTTCATCGGCGACACCGTGGCCCGCTCGGAGCTCGTCCTCGTGGTGCAGGGCGGCACCACCCGCACCGGGAGTCGACGCCTCGACGCCTCGCGCCGGGGTCTGCTCGATTCGCTCGACGCCTCCCTGTCGCTGCTCGGCACGGACCACGTCGACGTGTGGCTCGCGCCATCCCCTGACTCCGCCGTGCCGCTGGAGGAGACGCTGAGCGCGCTGGAAGCGGCCTACGTGACCGGTCGGGCGCGCTACGTCGGCGTCTCCGACTACGCAGGTTGGGAGTTCGCCCGCGCGGCCGCGACGGCGTCCTTCCCGCTCCTCGTCAACGACGTCGAGTACTCGCTCGTGAACCGTGGCGCCGAGCGGGACGTGCTCCCCGCCGCGGAGGCGTTCGGGGCCGCGGTGTTCGCCTGGGGTCCGCTGGGCCGCGGCGTCCTGACCGGCAAGTACCGCGGCAGGATCCCCACGGAGTCACGTGGAGCCTCCGATGTGTGGGCGCCGTACGTGGAGCCCTACCTCGCCGGGAAACCCCAGCGCATCACGGAGGCGCTGTGCACGGCGGCGCGCGGACTGGATCTGCAGCCCCACGAACTCGCCCTGCGCTGGCTCCTCCACCGGTCCGGTGTTGCCTCGGCGATCGTGGGCGCCCGGACGCCGCAGCAACTCAAGGAGATTCTGCAGACCAGCGGCTCGCCCGTGGCGGAACCCATCGCTGCGGTCCTCGACGAGGTTTCTGCCTGAAGCACGAGGTCTCCGCCTCAGGGGTCGGGCCTCAGGGGTCAGTTCTGAGGAGTCAGTTCTCCACTTCGGCTTCCACGAGGTCCGGCGCATACTCGGCGTCGTCGTCCTCGTCGTCCGCCTCCTCGTAGATCTCGAGGGGGGTGACCTCCCCGAAGGCGTCGTAGAGGGCCTCCTCGTAGACCTCGAACGCATCGGCGATCCCCACGTAGGCCGCCTCGACGGCCGGGTCGTCCTCGCGCCGTCGTGATGCCGAGGCCGCAAGGTGCTCTTCGAGGGCTGTCACGAGGGACTGGAGCGCGACACGCGGATCTATGCTCATGGCTAGACGTTATCGGTAAAGTGGACCGAATTGGAGGGATATGCGAGAACATTTTCTGAACGCCACAGCCGTCCGGGAGCGCGATTACGGCCGCCAGTACGAGTACCTAGTCCTCACGGTGAACGCCGGGGAACCGCTGCCGGCCGCGCGCAAACTCGTCGCCGAGCACGCCGAGTACGGCAAGTGGGAACTCGAGCGCAGCTGCATCTACATGGGGGGCGGCCGACGGTACTGGCTGCGGCGGAAAGTGCTCCGCGTCGAACGCACCGCCTGAGCCCCCCTGCTTCGAGGAGGTCCCGAGCAGGTGGGTGGGCCCGTCAGCCCGACGGCGGACCCAGCAGCGCGGTCGCGACCGTCGCCCGCGCGGACTCCTCCGTCGACGGATGGAACTGCCCGGCCAGCGCGTCGCGGTGGAGGCGGGCAGCCTCCGACGACGCCGAGAACCCCGACCCCCCGCCCACGTGGAGCGCTGCCGTGGTGGAGGCCACCGCAGCCTCCACCGCATGCGTCTTGAGCGTCACGAGGCGCGCGAACCACTGCGCCGTATCGCCCGCCCGTGCGTCCAGATCCCACGTGACCTGCCGGAGTTCCGCCTCCGCGCCGGTCCGCCGCATGGCGGGCCCGGCCAGCAGGTTCCGCAGCACAGGGTCGTCGGACAGTGCGCGGTCCCCCACGTGGCTCCGGCGGCGCGTCATGGCGTCCACCGTGAGCTCGAGGGCGCGGTCCGCGATCCCGAGGTAGACGGACGCGACGAGCGTCTCGAACGCCGCGAAGATCCCGAAGACCAGCGGGTCCGCATTCGGCCCCACCGGCAGGGTGCGGAAGACCGCGTCCGGGGGGACCCTCACTCCGGCCAGGCGGGTCGTGTTGGACTGCGTGGCGCGCATCCCCAGCGGATTCCAGTCCTCGAGGATCTCCACCCCCGGGGTGCCGCGGGGGACGAAGGCGTGGAGGATCGTGTCGTCCCCGCGGTTCCCGCCCTCGAGCTTCCCGAAGATCCCGAGGCGGGTCCACACGGGTGAGAGGCTCGTGAAGACCTTCGTGCCGGTGAAGCTGTACCCGCCGTCCGCCAGGCGTTCCACCCGTGTCAGCGAATCGAACAGGACGGCGTCGTTGCCCGGCTCCGAGACGCCGAACGCGAAGACCTCTCCTCCCGCGGCGTCGTCGAGGACGAACCGCAGCGAGGAGTCGCCGCGGTCCGCGAGGAGGCCGGCGACGGCCGTCCAGACCAGATGCATGTTGATGCCAAGTGCCGTGGCGGGGGCGGCCGCGGCGAGCCGCCGCTGGGCTGCGGCGGCCAGCGCCATCCCGCCCGCGTCGCCCGGCGGTGTATCCGTCAGGAGGCGCAGGTACCCGAGCGCGGTCAGCTCCTCGAAGTCCTCGGTGAAGAAGGTGTTCGCGGCGTCGTAGCCGGCGGCGCGTCCCCGGAACCGCTCGAGCAGATCCTCCGGCAGGAGCTGCCCGACTCCGTGAGCCGTCGTCGTGGTGGTCATGGCGCCTCCCGGGGTGGTCGGATCCTGCTCAGTAGGTGGTGAGCAGACGGGCCAGCACCTTCGCACCGAAGCGCAGCGAGTCGGTGGGCACGCGCTCGTCCACGCCGTGGAACATGCCCGTGAAATCGAGCTCGTCGGGCAGCTGCAGGGGCGCGAAGCCGTAGCCGGTGATGCCGAGGCGGCTCAGCGACTTGTTGTCCGTGCCGCCCGAGAGCGTGTACGGGAGGACCTTCGCGCCGGGGTCCTCCGCGTGCAGGGCGTCGATCATCGAGTCCACGAGGTTGCCGGCGAACGGCACCTCGAGCGAGGTGTCCTTGTGCTCGTAGCTCACTTCGACGCCGTCGCCCGCGAGCCCGCGGATGATCTCCAGCACCTGGTCCTGCTGGCCGGGCAGCGTGCGCACATCGATCAGCGCCTCGGCGGTCCCGGGGATCACGTTGTGCTTGTAGCCGCTCTTGAGCACCGTCGGGTTGGCGGTGTTCTGCAGGGTCGCCCCGACGAAACGCGCCACGGTGCCGAGCTCCCTGAGGAGCACGTCCGGGTTGTCGGGGTCGAATTCGACGCCGGTCAGCTCGGTGACGCCGTCGAGGAACTGGCGTGTGGTGGGCGTCAGCTCGATGGGCCAGGCGTGGTCGCCGATGCGCGTGACGGCCCGCGCCAGGGCGGTGACGGCGTTGTCGGTGTTGATCTGGGAACCGTGACCGGCGCGGCCGTGGGCCACCAGGCGCAGCCAGGAGATGCCCTTCTCCGCCGTCTGCAGGAGATACGTCCGCTGGCCGCCGATCGTCGCGGAGAACCCGCCCACCTCCGAGATGGCCTCCGCGGCGCCCTCGAAGACCTCCGGCTTGTTGTCCACGAGCCAGGACGCACCGTAGGCCCCGCCGGCTTCCTCGTCGGCGAAGAACCCGAAGATGAGGTCCCGCTTGGGCTTGATGCCGTCACGCTGCATGGACCGCAGGACGGACAGGATCATGGCGTCCATGTCCTTCATGTCCACCGCGCCGCGGCCCCAGATCAGACCGTCCTTCTCCTCGCCGCCGAAGGGGTCGACCGCCCAGTCCTCCTTCTGCGCGGGGACCACGTCGAGGTGGCCGTGCACCACGAGCGCGGGCAGGGAGGAGTCCGTGCCCTCCATGCGGGCGAGGACGGAGGTGCGGCCTGGAGCGGCCTCGAACAGCTGGGTCGGGAGTCCCACCTCCTCGATGAGTCCGGCGGTGTACTCGGCGGCCTTCCGCTCCCCCGGGCCCGCGTTGTCCCCGAAGTTCGAGGTATCGATGCGGATCAGTTCCTGGCAGATCCTGACGACTTCATCTTCGGGTGTGATGCCCACGTGGTCCTCCTCGGTAGCGGTTGCGACTCCAGCCTACCGAGCGCCCGCCCCCCGGGTCCGGCCGACCTGCCTGCAGACACGAGAAGGCCCCGGCCGGATCTGTCCGACCAAGGCCTGACTGGTGCAGGGCACGTGTCTTCGAGGCGTGCCGCGTTCCCGTATTCAGGGTTTGGCGTAGTCGGCGAACCCCTGCCAGTCGATGAAGACACACGGTGTGTCTCCCACCACCCAGGCGTCATGCCCGGGGGCCATGGCGGCGAAGTCACCCGGCCCGTACTCCATCTCCTCTCCGTCGTTCATGACGACTCTCATCCGGCCGGACACGAAGTAGCCCACGTGGGCGGCCTGGCAGCTGTCGGTCTTCGCGATCGGTTTGACGTGCTCGGACCAGTGCCAGCCGGGATGGAAGGTGGCGCGGCCCACCGGGCCCCGTTCCGAATCGACGAGTTGGAGCTGGCCCGAGTCGCCCTCGAACGGACGCGTCTCCTCGGGCGCATCAAGGCTCTTCCGAATCAAACCAGGCATCGTGACCTCCTGTGGGTCGTAGTGATCGTTCGTTGTGGTGAAGCGCCGGCGGCTGCTCCGCGGCTGCTCGTCCGGTCCGTGCACCGTGGGGAGAATGTGCATCCATTCCGAGAAGGCGGCGATGTCGTTTCACCCTCCGGTGACGTCTGCGCAGCTCAGGCGATGCCCCTGCACACGGCTTCGGGCGGGGACATCCAGCTGGTTCTGCCTGTTTTGTGGGACCAGAATGAACCTGCCGTCCCGAGGGGTCAAGAGCACATCGGACCCGATCTCGAGTTCGGCGCCGTTCCGGCGGCAGCACGGGGAGGCGCATGATCCCTACTTCCGCCGTCCTCTCCGTGCCCGAGTGCCCCTGGACGTCGAGAGCGCTGCCTCGGGCACAGCTTCCCCTCCCGGCACGTTTCCGGACCCACGCCGCGGCACTGTCATGGCGGCAACCTCCTTGAGCCGGGGGTGGAGATGGTCGTCACCGTCCACCGTGCCCGACTGCCACGACAGCGTGAGCCCGTCCGCGGTGTCCTCGAGCGACGCGAGGTTGTTGTCGAACCACGGTCCCCTGATGTTCCGCCAGCGGAACGGTGGGTCGGGAACTTTCACGGAGCGCGCCACGAGTGCCCCGAGAGGTGCCGCCACGGCGTAGGACAGGATGGCGGTGGAGGAGCGCAGGAGCCGCGGCAGCGGATTGCGGATCGGGGAGCAGACCACCTGGAGGATACGGCTGCCCGACGTCCTGTCCACCTCCGCGACGTACGAGAAGTGGACGTCTCCCGACAGGAAGGTCACCGTCTCCGGTGCCGGGCCCCGGTTGCCGTCCGCCACGTCCGTCGCCATGAGGGCCACGGCGCGGAAGCTGTTCTGGAAGGCGGCCCAGTGTTCGAGATCCATGCCCTGCCGCAGTTTCTCGCCCAGCCGTGCGCCCAGCGCGCCCCACGCACCCTGAGCGAGGGCCTCGTCCCACGACTCGATGTGATGCAGCCCCAGCGGCAGGAGGAACGGCAGCGAGGTTCCCACCAGCAGGTGCCGGAATCCGCCCACCATCCTGTGATCCAGCCACGCCGTCTCCTCCTCGCTGAGCAGGGAGCGCGCATCGGGTGTCAGCACGCGGGATACGCGGGAGTCGACCACGATCAGGCGCGTGTCATCGAAGTCGCGGCAGTAGCTCCAGCGGTAGCTGGCCGGGTCCTTGTCCGCCCGGTCGGCGAAGGCGTCGAGCTCCTCGCTCAGGTCGAGCTCGGCGGCGTCGTGATGGTCGACGATCCGTTGCCAGATGCGGTCCTCGGCACGCCCGTCCGGTGACAGGTTGCCGAGGTGCTGGTACACCCAGTACGACGCCAGGCCCGCGACGATCCGGTCCTGCCACCAGGAGGTGGCCTCCATTTCCTGCTTCCAGGAGGTGGAGGCGTTCCAGTCATCACGGATGTCGTGGTCGTCGAAGATCATGGCACTGGGAAGGGTGGACAGCAACCAGCGGTTGGCACTGTCGGACCAGGCCAGGTTGTACAGGTGGGCGTACTCCTCGTAGTCCTTCAGCTCGGCGCCGGGCTCCTCCTCGATGTCCCTCCGCCCGCGGATGAACTGCTGCATCTCCTCACTGGTGGAATCGGCGTACACCTGGTCGCCGAGGAAGAGCATCAGGTCCGGCCGCGGTGAACTGTCGTCCTTCATCCGGTGGAGCGCGTACGCACGCATGGCGTCGATGCCGTGGGTCCGATTGCCCTCCTTGGTGTGGGGGACGCTCGTGCGGCAGGACCCGAAGGCCAGTCGCAGGGGCTTCCCCGGGGTGCGTGTCGCGATGCTCGACGGCGGGAATTCGGGAACGGATCCGGGGTCCGGCCAGGCCTGGTGTCCGTCGATCTCCACCGTGTAGGCGGTGACGCTTCCCGGCTCGAGTCCGTCCACCTCGACGAGCGCGTAATGGTGCCCGTGGACCGCGAAGGTGCGTGCTTCCCAGGATCGCCGGGCGGCCCGGACGACGACGTGAGCCGCGGCACCGACCTCCACCCAGATACTGGCCGAGGTTTCGTCGACGTACCGCAGTATGGGGCCGAGGACCAGAGGATTTGGTGTCATACGTATGTTCTACCCTTCGGCACGCAGGTTGATACAGAAGAGCTTGCCTTGCAGATCACCATGCGAACCGCAGGCCCACGGATGGCCGAAGTCGGCACTCGCGTGGTCGGATCCGCCTCCACAAGGTCGAGGGCACAAAAAAACCCCGGCGAACCGGGGTTTTCTTTGTGCGCGGAGGGGGACTTGAACCCCCACCCTCAATAAGAGGACTAGCACCTCAAGCTAGCGCGTCTGCCATTCCGCCACCCGCGCGGGTGGTTTTTCACCGTAGAAACCGGCGAAAGCAACGAGAAATACTCTAACACGACTTCACCCGGGTTGTTGAATCGGCGGGCGCTAGGGGGGCGACCACCGTATCCCCCATGGATCCGGTCGACGACGGCAGCCATACGTACTGCCGGGGAAAGGGCAACATCAGCCGCACCCTGCCCGCCGCCGTCGCCCCACGCCTATGCTGGAGCGAGGACTGACCGGTGCCCGCAGCGCCAGGAGTGGAAGGAAGGAACCACATGGACCACGAAGACCACGCCGATTCCGACCGGGACCACGACACGGAGCCGCACGAGAAACGCGACCGGGAGCAGCACGCCCTGACCAGCGACGCCATGGAACGCGCGAACATCTCGATCGGCGACCTGTGGGAGCACTACTTCAGCATGGGCGGAGGCGTGGACGAGTACGAGGTCACCGCCTATCTGCACGGCCTGATCGAGCTCCCGGCACACGAGCGGGACTGCATCTCGCAGGCCGTCAACGAGCTCTACGACGATCTCTGCCGGCAGCAGGGAGCCCCTTACAGTTCAGGGCACCTCCGCCGCGGCGACGGCTGAGGTCAGGACGACGCCCCGGCGATCAGCGCGAGCGGCGTGAAGGACAGGGCCACGGCTGCGCCGATGACGAGCGCGAACATGCCGAGCCACACCGGCGACGGGATACGGGTCGCTACGCGGAGCAGGTGGGCGTTCGAGGAGACGAGGTCCCGCCGTCGTCGGTGGACCCGCACCACCTTCACCCAGTCGCGGCACGCGCCGACCAGCAGCGCGACGCCGAGCACCAGGCAGGCGTAGCCGGCGGCCGCCGCTCCCCCGAACCAGACGAGGCCGAGCGACACGGCAGCGCTGCCGCCGAGAATGAGCACCCCCTGCCCGTTCCGGATCAGGGCCAGCGCCGCCACGAGGACCACCGCACTGATCGACAGCGCCGCCGGCGCCCAGCCGTGCGCGGTACCCCAGAGGAGCAGGGAGCCGACGACGGCGGGCACCGGATAGCCCCAGAAGGTCGTGAAGGCCGCCCGCCAGCCCCGACGGCCGAGGCTCGTCGTGGTTCCCGAGTGGTCGAGGCGGAGCGTGATCCCCGTGACGCGCTGCAGGGTCAGCAGGGCGGCGGTCGCGTGGCCCAGCTCATGGACCACCGTGACGAAGAACCCGAAGACCCGCCACGAGCGACGGGGCACCGAGAGGGCCACGGCCACCAGCACGATCGCGACGAGTCCGACGGCGCCGATCGCGGGAGGAGCCACCCTGAGGAAGCCGTCGGTGATCCGCTCCCAGAGCTGCCCCGGCAGGGTCTCCACTGCCGTTCCCCCTACCCGGCCCCGCGTGCCGCCGGGTCCAGTCGCTCGGCGTCGGACCCCTGGGCCGCCTGCTCCAGGCGCGCGGCGATGGCCGCGACGGCGACGGCGACCTCATGGAACGACGTCGACAGGGGCGAGAGGCCGAGCCGGATCCCGTTCGGATTGCGGTAGTCGGGGATGATGCCGTCCTGCCACAGCTCCGGCACCATTCCGGCGAAATCGGGGTGGTCGATGGTGATGTGGCCGCCGCGGGTCTGCGCGGCACGCGGCGAGGCGAGGAGAACGCCGTACGGGGCCAGCACGACGTCGACGGCATCGACGGCGAAGGCGGTCAGGTCCTCCGACTTGGCCCGAATGGCCGGCATGCCGACGTCCTCGATCAGGGCGAGCATGTCGCGCATCGGGAGCATCCCGAGAATCGGGGGCGTGCCCGAGACCAGGCGCCGGACGCCGTCGGCGGGCTGGTAGGTGGAGCCCATGGCGAACGGGTCCGCGCTGCCCAGCCAGCCGAGGACGGGCTGGTCGAGGGTCGGCAGGTGCCGCTTCGCGACATACGCCCACGCCGGCGCTCCGGGCCCACCGTTGAGGTACTTGTAGCTGCATCCCGCCGCGAAGTCGACATCCCAGGCATCGAGGTCCGCCGGAACGGACCCGACCGAGTGGCTGAGGTCCCACAGGACGAGGGCGCCGGCGTCGTGGGCGATCCTCGTGATGGCGGGCACGTCGGCGATGAACCCGGAGCGGTACGCGACGTGGCTGAGCAGCACGAGCGCCGTCCGGGGGCCGACGGCGGCGGCGACATCCGCGGGCGTCGCACCGCCGTCGTACGCGACGTCGATCCAGCGGAGGGTCAGGCCGCGCTCGCGGGCGATCCCCTCGACGATGAACCGGTCCGTCGGGAAGTTGTCGCGGTCGATGACGATCTCCGTCCGCCCTGGGCGGGCGGCCACCGACGCCCGGGCGAGCTTGTAGAGGATCACGCTCGTCGAATCGGCCACGACGCACTGGCCCGCGGCCGCCCCGAGCGCCACCCGGCCCAGCTGGTCGCCGATCCGTTCCGCCAGCCCGAGCCACCCCTCGTCCCAGCCGCGGATCAGGCGACCGCCCCACTGGTCCCGGACGAACGACGCCAGGCCGTCCGCGGTTGCGGCGAGGGGACGCCCCAGGGAATTGCCGTCGAGGTACGAGAGCACGGTGTGGTCGTCGGTGCCGAGGAACAGCATCCGGTGCCTGCCGAGGGGGTCAGCGGCGTCGAGCTCCGCCGCGCGGGTGAAGAGGTCGAAGCCGGTCATGCGCCTAAGTCTAGGGGCGGCAGGGACGAGGGCGGCGGGGCGGGGCCGGACGAGGCACGGGCGGTCCCCCGTGAGGGAACCGCCCGTGCACTCCTGGCTGACCGGCTGGACTACCGGCTGGCCGCCGTGGAATAGGCGGACTGGATGGAGCTGCCGAAGTACGGGCCGTACATCACGTTGCTCTGGGTGCTGTAGCCGAAGCTGTTGACCGAGTTCTGGGTCCCGGTGGAGCCGGAGCCGATGAACCACGGGCCGCCGGAGGAACCACCGGTCATGTTGCAGGGGATGCCCTGGGACTGGGTGCCGCCGATGCGGTCCGCCGAGGTCTTCCCGTAGCAGCTGAGGAGGCGCTCGCCGCTGAACGGGGTCGCCGCGGGGTAGCCGTAGGCACTGTAGGTGAGGCCGCGCGCCATGTTGAAACCGATGCTCGATGCACCGACGGTCGCGGAGAGCGTCCTGCCGTTGAGCGTGTTCATGACGGCGAAGGCGGCGTCATAGCTGATGTCGTTGCGGGCCACCCACTCGCTGGTCGGGTGCAGTGACCGCGCGGTGAACTTGCCGTAGGGCGCGGCGCCGTTGTTGTAACCGGGGACGAAGACGAAGTTCGTGACCCATCCGGTCGAGAGATCGTGCGTACAGTGTCCTGCGGTGGCGACGACGCTCTGGTTCCCGCTCTGGACCGCGTTGCCGGAGCAGACGTAGTTCTGTCCGCCCTGGGTGAAGAACACCTTCCCGATGCGCGGGACCGGCGACTGCGCGGTGGCACGCGCCTCAACGAGGGGTTCCTTGGGTGCCTTCGCCACCGACTGCTGTCCTGCCTTCGGCATGACCGAGCGGCCCTCGGCGGCCCATCCGGAGTTGATCGTGTTGGCGGGTTTGGCGCTCTCCATCCTGTCCGCCGTCCAGTAGGCGTCAAGGGCGGCCTGGCCTTCGTTCTGCGTGTGGGACACGGTGGCGGCGTCGGTGGAGGGTGCTGCCTGGACGGGACCGGCTGTCATCAGCGCTGATGCCATCAGGGCCGAGGCTGCGATCAGCCCTGCTTTGAGACCTCGAGAGTTCACGGGACTCCTCTTTCCATACAGTGGGGCAGCCGTCGGGGGCTGGTAGTCGGAGTCTGCCCCGACGAGCGGGCGCCTGCCCAGTCGAACGACGGATTTTCCACGGATTGCCCCCGAAAATCACGGTGTGTCTGGACAGGGCCCGGCCGGCATGGAACTATTCCGCGCGCACCCAGCCTGTGAAGTGGGGGCGGCGGCGCTTCGCGGACCACCCGACCACGTCCGTCCGGCGCCCGGACTCGTCACCGGCCCGCGTGAACGACGTCGTCACGCTCCCGGGCAGGAGCACCGGCGTGGCGAAATCGATGCGCCACTGCAGGGCTCCGGACGGCGCGGGGACGGCCTGGTCCACCATGCGAGCGGCGAGGTACATGCCGTGCGCGATCGCCGTCGTCATCCCGAGCGCCTTCGCGGTCAGCGCGCTGAGGTGGATGGGATTCCAGTCGCCCGAGACCGCGGCGTACCGCCGGCCCGTGTCGGCGCCGAGCCGCCAGACACCCGTGGGCGTGGGCGCGGTGAAGGACGGCCTGTCCTCGTCACGGCGCCCGTCCGAGCCTGCACTGTCGAGCCGGACACCGCGCGCCAGGTAGACCGACCGCCCGGTCCACACGAGCTCGGCTCCCAGACGCACCTCGATGACGACGTCGACCTGCGTGCCGGCCGCGTGCGGGCGCAGGTGCTCCGCCCAGGCCACGACGTCCAACGTCTCGGCGGCGTCGATCGGGCGCTCCTGGTACACCTCGTTGCTGAGGTGGACCATGCCGAGCAGGGGCAGCGGGAAGTCGGGTCGCGTGAGGACGCTCATGGCCACGGGGAACGCGAGAGTGTGGACGTAGGCGGACGGCACAGTGTCCCGCGCTGCGGACCCGAGCAGCTGCTGGAACCGGGTGAGCGCACCGAGGTCCACCCGGACGCCGTCCGCGCGGTGCTGCACGGCGGGGACGGCGGGCGGGACGGCCGCCCGGAGCATCCTCCGCCGAGCGGCCAGCCCGAGGGCCTGGCGGTAGAGCCCGGGCAGGGCCGGCACACCGGGCAGCATCACCTCCTCGCGGGGTGTCCCGCTCATGCGCCCACGAGGTTCTGCCCGCACACCCGGAGGACCTGCCCGTTGATGCCCGCCGCGGCGTCGGAGGCCAGGAAGGCGATCGCCTCGGCCACGTCCACGGGAAGACCGCCCTGCTGCAGGCTGCTCAGCCGGCGGGCCACCTGGCGGGTGAGGGGCGGGATCTTCGCCGTCATGTCCGTCTCGATGAAGCCGGGGGCAACGGCGTTGACGGTCCGGCCGGCGCCGTCGAAGGAGGCGGCCTGCGCCCGGACCATGCCGATCACGCCGGCCTTCGACGCCGCGTAGTTGCTCTGCCCGCGGTTGCCGGCGATCCCGCTCGTCGAGGCGAGGCTGATGATCCGCCCTGTCGTGGAGAAGACCGATGAAGCGAGGAACTGCTCGTTCATGCGCAGCTGGGAGGCGATGTTGACGGCGATGACCGAGTCCCACCGGGAGGCATCCATGTTGGCCAGCAGCTTGTCTCTCGTGACGCCGGCGTTGTGCACCACGACGTCGAGGGTGCCGTAGCGCCCCCCGACGTGCTCGAGGATCCGTGCCGCCGCGTCGGGGTCGGTGATGTCGAGCTGCAGGGCCGTCCCGCCCACCCGGTTCGCGACCTGCGCGAGCTGCTCGCCCGCCGCCGGGACGTCGACCGCGACCACGCGGGCTCCGTCCCGGGCGAGGATCTCGGCGATCTTCGCCCCGATGCCGCGGGCCGCTCCCGTGACCACGGCGGTCTTGCCCGCCAGCGGTCGGTCGGGCACGCCCTCCCCCACCGCCGTCGTGGCGGCCGCGAGTCCGGCGAGGCTCTCGGCCGGCGTCCCCGATACCTCGAGGAACTGGCCGTCGACGTAAGCACTCCTGCCGGACAGGAAGAACCGGAGGGCGCCGAGCGTGGTGGCATCCGTCGTCGTCGCGTCCCCGCGCAGGATGATGCCGTTGGCCGTGGCTCCACCGCGCAGTTCGTGGGCGACGGACCGGATGGCGCCGTCGATGCCCTGCCGCGCCGCCGCCACTGCTGGGTCCGTGGTGTCCGCGGAGGAGCGGAAGACCGCCACCACGCGACCGCCCGGCACCAGCACCTTGAGCGCCTGCCCGAGCTCGAGCAGGGGTGCCGCGAGATCCGCGGGCGAGGCCGCCCGGTCCAGCACGACGACGGCGGCGCTGAGCTTCTCGCCCGGCAGGACGTGGCGCCGTACTTCGACGTCCCAGCTCAGCAGGACGTCGGCGAGCGCCTCGGCCCCGGCACCCGATCCGGTGACGAGCACCGGCTTCGACGCGATGGACTCCCCGGGGGTGTAGCGGCGCAGGACGGAGGGACGCGGCAGGCCGAGGGCCTTGGCGATCTTGCCGGGCAGGGGGCTGTTCACGAGGTTCAGGTAGTTGTCGGTCATGCCTACCTCGCCTCGAGGATCGCGACGACGCCTTGGCCGCCGGCGGCGCAGACGGAGATGAGGCCGCGGCCGCCCTTCTCGGAGAGGGTCTTGGCGAGCGAGGCGACGATGCGCCCGCCCGTGGCCGCGAACGGGTGGCCTGCGGCGAGGGAGGACCCATTGACGTTGACCTTCGAGCGGTCGATGCTGCCGAGGGCGCCGTCGAGACCGAGGACGCGCTTGCAGTAGTCCGGGTCCTCCCATGCCGCGAGGGAACTGAGGACGGTCCCGGCGAAGGCTTCGTGGATCTCGAAGAAATCGAAGTCGTCGAAGGTGAATCCGTTGCGCTGCAACAGACGGGGCATCGCGTGCACGGGGGCCATCAGCAGGCCCTCCTCGCCGGTGACGAAGTCCACTGCCGCCGCCTCTGCGTCGACGATGGTCGCGAGCATCGGGAGGTTGTTGGCCCGCGCGTAGTCCTCGCTGCCGAGCAGGACGACGGCGGCGCCGTCCGTGAGCGGGGTGGAGTTGCCGGCGGTCATGGTGGCCGGGGTGTCGAGGCCCTTGCCGAAGACGGGCTTCAGGGTGGCCAGCTTCTCCAGCGAGGTGTCCGCCCGGAGGTTGGCGTCCTTCGTCAGGCCCCGGTACGGCGTCATGAGGTCGGAGAAGAACCCGCGGTCGTAGGCGGCGGCGAGGTTGTGGTGGCTGCGGTACGCGAGTTCGTCCTGCGCTTCACGCGTGATCTCCCAGGCCGCGGTGGTCAGGGCCTGGTGCTCCCCCATGGACAGGCCCGTCCGGGGCTCACCCGTGGTCGGTGCGTTGGGCGAGAGGTCCTTCGGGCGGAGCGTGGCGAGTGCCTTGATCTTCTGCTGCGTCGTCTTGGCGCGGGAGAGGTCGAGCAGCACGCGGCGGAGACCCTCGCTGACGGCGATCGGGGCGTCGGAGGCGGAGTCGACGCCGCCGGCGATGCCGGAGTCGATCTGGCCGAGCCTGATCTTGTTCGAGAGGCCGACGACGGTCTCGAGGCCCGTAGCACAGGCCTGCTGCAGGTCGTAGGCGGGCGTCTCCGGGGACAACGCCGAACCGAGGACGGCCTCCCGCGTGAGGTTGAAGTCCCGGGAGTGCTTGAGGACGGCACCGGCCGCGACCTCCCCGATGCGCTCGCCCTGCAGGCCGAAACGCGCCACGAGGCCGTCCAGCGCGGCGATGAGCATGTCCTTGTTGGACGAGTAGGCGTAGGCGCCGCCGGAACGGGCGAAGGGGATGCGGTTGCCGCCGATGACGACTGCCGTGCGCGGTGGGAGGGCGGCGGTGTGCGCCCCGGCCTGATCTGCCATGGGAGTGCTCCTGGTGCGAGAAGGTGGATTACCGATACCTAGCGTACCTGATACGCTGGGTATCATGAAGCTTGCCCATGCCCTCAAGGGTGCCTCCGCGAAGAATGCCGGCCGCGCGGCCCCCGTCCAGGACGGCCGGTCGAGTCGATGGGAAGGGCACCGGGCCGAGCGGCGGCGGCAGCTGATCAAGGCCGCGAGGCGCGCCGTCGACGCGCTCGGTCCCGGGGCTTCCATGGAGGACATCGCCGCAGCGGCCGAGACCTCGAAGTCCGTGTACTACCGCTATTTCGGGGACAAGACCGGATTGCAGCGGGCCATGGCGGAAGTGGTCATCGGCCAGATGCAGCAGAAGGTGCTCGACGCTGCGAAGGCCGCACCCACCCCTCGGGAGGGCCTCTACGCCATGGTGCTCGCCTACCTGCAGATGGCCCGGACCTCGCCCAGCGTCTATGCGTTCGTCACGCGCGTGGGTGTCGCCGAACCGACGGCGACGCCCGCTGCAGCTTCCTCGACCGCCTCCACGGCGATCGACGGCCAGGACACCCTCGCGCACTTCCTCGCCGCGGTCACCGACATGATCGCGCGTCCCATGCGTGGCTACCTGCTCTCCCCGGACCGACCCTCGGCTCCCGACGATGCCGCACCGGAGTACTGGCCCGCCGCCGCGATCGGCATGGTCCGGGCCGCCGGCGAGCACTGGCTCTCCTCCCCCGACACCCCCGACAAACCGACCGAGGAGCAGATGGCCCGGCACATCACCGGCTGGCTCTTCGACGGCATCAGCCGGTACGAGGCACTCGTGCCACCGGCGGCCCCCCATTCCCCAACCCGCCAACGCGCGAAGGACACGCCATGACCCAGACCATCACCCGGCCGCAGCAGATCCCCGCCACGGCTGACATCAAGGACGACGAGCAGGCCACCGTGGACACCGCCGAGCTAGGGGAGCTGCTCCTCGGCCGGTGGGCACACATCCGCCGCACCGCACGGGACCTCGCAGGCCGCCCCGAGGTCCAGAAGATCGAGGGCCTCACCCACACCGATCACCGGCTGCGCTGCTTCGACCAGCTCCACTACCTCGTGGAGCAGCAGGCCGTCCACCGCGCGTTCCCCAAGGCCCTGGGCGGCAACGACGACCACGGTGGAAACGTCGCGGGCTTCGAGGAGCTCGTCGTCGCGGATCCGTCGCTGCAGATCAAGGCGGGCGTGCAGTGGGGTCTCTTCGGCTCAGCCGTCATGCACCTCGGTACCGCGAAGCACCACGAGGCATGGCTCCCGGGCATCATGGACATGCGGATCCCCGGTTGCTTCGCCATGACCGAGACGGGCCACGGCAGCGACGTCGCGAGCATCGCCACCACCGCCACCTTCGATCCCTCCACGGAGGAGTTCGTCATCGACACGCCCTTCCGCGCAGCCTGGAAGGACTACATCGGCAACGGCGCCATCGACGGCCGGGCCGCCGTCGTGTTCGCCCAGCTCGTCACCAACGGCGTCAGCCACGGCGTGCACGGTTTCTACGTGGAGCTGCGCAACGAGGACGGGTCCTTCAAGCCCGGCGTGGGCGGAGAGGATGACGGCATCAAGGGTGGCCTCAACGGCATCGACAACGGCCGCCTGCACTTCACCGGCGTCCGGATCCCCCGGACCAACCTGCTGAACCGGTACGGCGACGTCGCCGAGGACGGCACGTACACCTCGCCCATCGCATCTCCGGGACGCCGCTTCTTCACGATGCTCGGGACCCTGGTCCAGGGCCGCGTCTCGCTCGACGGCGCGGCGGTCGCGGCGAGCAAGCTCGCCCTCACCGCCGCGATCACCTATTCGACCCAGCGCCGCCAGTTCAACGCGTCCTCGAACCTCAAGGAGGAGGTGCTGATGGATTACCAGCGGCACCAGCGCAGGCTCCTGCCTCGCCTTGCCGCGACCTACGCCGCATCCTTCGCGCACGAGGAGCTCCTCGAGAAGTTCGACGGCGTCTTCTCCAGTGAGCTCGACACCGACGAGGACCGCCAGGACCTCGAGACCCTCGCCGCCGCGTTCAAGCCCCTGAGCACCTGGCTGGCACTCGACACCCTGCAGGAGTGCCGCGAGGCGACCGGCGGGCAGGGCTTCCTGGCAGAGAACCGGTTCACTTCGCTGCGCGCGGACCTCGATGTGTACGTGACCTTCGAGGGAGACAACAACGTCCTGCTGCAGCTCGTGGCCAAGCGACTCCTGACGGACTACGCCAAGGAGTTCACGGGCGTGGACTTCGGTGTCCTGGCCCGCTACGCGGTGTCGCAGGCCGCCGGCAGGACGCTGCACCGCTCGGGCCTGCGCCGCGTCGCCCAGACCCTCGCGGATACGGGCTCAGGCAAGAAGTCGGCCATCGCCCTGCGTGACGAGGACACCCAGCGCGAGCTGCTGACCGATCGCGTGCAGTCCCGCGTCGTCGATCTCGCCGCCGCCCTGCGCGCCGCGAAGGGGATGTCGCAGGAGAAGGCCGCCGCGCTCTTCAACGAGCACCAGAACGAGCTCATCGAGGTGGCTCACGCCCACGCGGAACTGCTGCAGTGGGAGGCATTCACACGCGGCCTCCACAGGATCACCGACCCGGGCACGCGACAGGTCCTCACGCGCCTGCGCGACCTGTTCGGCCTGTGCCTGATCGAGAAGGACCTGGCATGGTTCCTCATGAACGGGCGACTCTCCGCGCAGCGTGCCCGCACCCTCGACGGCTACATCAACCGCCTGCTGGTGAAGATCCGTCCGCACGCCCTCGACCTCGTGCAGGCGTTCGGCTACGGCCAGGAGCACCTGCGCTCGGCGATCGCCGGCGGCGCGGAGCAGGAACGCCAGGAGGAGGCCGCCGAGTACATGCGGCGTCGGCGGGCCAGCGGCGACGCGCCGATCGATGAGAAGACGTTGCTGGCCCGCGAGGCCCGGGAGAAGAAGGCGAAGAAGGCCCGGAAGACAGCGTCGACGCCTGCCGCGGGTTGACGGTACGGCGGCCCGAGGTCACGAGCGGTCGGGCCGGATGACCCACGAGGACCTCCCGGTGAGGTGGAGCTTCCAGGCTCCGCCCTCACCGGGAGGTCCTCAGCATCCATGGATCAGCCTGACCTGACGCGGGAGACGGTGCCGTCCGCGTCCAGCACGCAGGCGAGTGCCCTGCTCCTGGAAACGATCACGACGGCGACAAAGGCAACGGAACCGAGAAGCCCCAACAACGTCGCCGGGCCGCCGACCCTGGCGACGGACCCGGCGTGAAGGCAGATCCCCGCGATGAGCAGTGCCATCAGACAGAGGGACACCGCCATTGCATCGACCCACTGCTTCGAGCGACCAGGCGGACTCCCCTTCTTCCGGGCGGAAAGTAAATGCCACGCCGCCAGCAGAGCCGCCTCCAGGCCACCGATTGCCACGGCGACCGCTGTCACGAGGCCAGAACTCCGATGACGCTGCGGATCAGTGCAACCTGGTGACCGGTCATCGTGCAATCATCGTTCTTCTCGAATGCGATGTCCTGTCACCGGAGAGCCGGGACCGCGTCGGAGGGAATGATCCCCGGTGCGGTGGAATCCCGGTGGTCCACGATGACCGTGGCACGTTCCCGAGGTCGTACGGCCTCGAAATAGAGGCGCTGACCACCGATACAGCGGCGCATCGAACGATGCTCGGGGTCGCGATTGCTCCCTGGTCGCACAGGGCCGCGTAGTCGTAGGTGTCCGCCCGGAAACCCTCCGGCGAAGGACGACCTTCCGCGTACCTGATGGGCGAAGGATTCAGGAAGTGATCGGCGTGGACAACAAGGGCGGGCCGATCACGGATCGCGGCAGCGAGGTTCGCAGCATCCTGCACGTGCCGCAAGATACGAACGCTGGTACCGGACCGTCGCTACTCGGGAGTCAGGGGCTCCCGGTGGCGGGTACGACGAGCGTGGGGCACGGCGGACACAGGAGTAAGGTGCGCGTCACCGAGCCCGGCTTCCCCCCGGCCCTGGCGCCCTCGCCATGGCGGCCGACCACCAGCAACACGGCGTCGCGGCTGTGCCGCATCAGGGCATGAACAGGGCTGCGCAGCACGTCCACGATCCAGCTCACGGCAAGGTGAGGAAAGTCGGTCTGCACTTTCGAAAGAGATGCGGAAGCTCCGTCCATCAGTGTCCTGGACTCCGCCGATCCCGACTTCAGCGCCATGATGACCCGCAGGGCCGCACCAAGCCGGTCGGCTTCGGCCGCCGCGTACATCAGTGCCACGGAGGACTGCGCCGATCCATCGACCCCGACCACCACATGACCCGTGACGGTCCTCTGATGGGTGCCGACCCCCCGCGGGCTGGCCGGCACCACCAGGACAGGAGCAAGAGACCCTGACACGACCCCCAGCACCACCGGATCCTGAACCCCACCAGGGCCGAGAGCAACCCGGTCCGCGCCGACCACCAGCAGCGACGCACTCGCGGACAACCCGACCAGCACCTGGACGAAGCTGCCACGGTAGAGGCCGACGTCTACCTGCAGTGCCGGAAATCCGGACGACAGGCGAGACGCTTCACGTCGCAGCAGCGAGCTACCCGCGCGGACAGCATCAGCGTCGCAGGTTCCACGAGGCAGTGAATCGGCGGCGGCAACACTGTGGATAAGGGTCACCGGAACACCCGACTCCCGTGCCCGGCACGCAGCCCACTGAAGACACCAATAGCCGAACAACGGTGCGCGCACCGCGACCAGGACTCCTGGCAGGTCGATCGGGGGCGACAGGACTCGATCAGAGGCACGCGACGCTGTCAGCACGGGAACCCACCGAATTCGCCCTGGACGACAACCGGTACCCCTGCGTGTCCACCGCGGGCGCGACGCCAAGGCGGCGTCACCGAGTTCCGCCCCCGGACAGGCACCCGGACCGGGACCCGGACCTGTCCGAGGTCGCGCAGGAATGCGACGCACAGGGGTCCGGAATTCGTCGGAGCGCTACCTGCTCGCTGCCGGCTGGTGCTGCCGTGTTGAGCCTTCATTCGTGGTGTCCTGCTCGTTGACGTGTCCACGAAAGGAACTCCCCCACATCACTGTGCTCTTGGGTCCCTCTGCGGCTTGGACGTTCATCACTGCCTTGCCAGATGCAGGTCACCCATTGATTGTTGCCGGGAAGAACCAACCTCGTCAGGGCCTTTAGTCCCTGATCCGGGATCATCACCCCTGATGGGCGACGCGTGGCCGCCGGTGTTTCGGGGTGGTGGCGGCGATGCCCAGGTGTCGGCTCAGGCCGAGGGAGAACCCGCCGACGCGCTCGGTCACGGCCCCGGCCAGGCCGGTCCAGTCCGTGATCAAGCGCATCGTCGGGGACTGCTCTTGGGGTCACGCTTGCTGCTGGGCGCGAACGGCTTCACGGTCCGGGCTGGTCGGCATGGTCGCTGACGGTGCGGTGTGGGGCCAGGTCCAGGCGGAGCGCAGGATGAAGGCCAGGATCAGCACCTCGATTCCGATGGAAAGGCCGTAGAAGGAGGCCCATTCCCAGGACTCACCTACCGCGTTGAACACCATGACGGGGATGTAGAGCGATGCCACGACGAGGTTCGTGGCGCGGTTCACCCCGGTGGGCAGCGTCATGGAGAGCAGGATCATCAGGGCCGAGATGCCTATGACCGCGACGAAAATGGTCAACAACGTCGGGGTGATGTCGAACTCGAAGATCTCGCCACCCCGGATCTGGTCGATGGCGCCGGGCTTGTAGAGGTGGAAGTAGTCGACGTAGATAACGAAGAACATCAAGCTGGTCCAGGCGGCAGCGAGCTTGGCCTGCACCGGGATCCGCTGGTTCTCCAGTGCGGTGATGGTGGGTTGACGTGTTCTCATGATGGGCTCCGTTGTTGTAGTGGGGATCGGCAGTTCCACGATCGCTGAGCCCGGCGGCCCGCACATCGTCCCCGAGGCCGGAGTTCGCCCGGCCGATGGCATGGTCTCTCCCTCGTGCTTTCGGCTGATCCGCCGCTGCCGTGCTGGCCCTACGCTGGACAGATGGTGACGAAGGTGCTGCGCTCGTTGTGGTCGGAGCCTCGACCTGCGGACCCCCCGCGGCGGGTGTGGCGGGACGGGGCGCTCGTCGCGGTGCTCCTGGCGTGGTCCGTGGTGGAGGTGGTGCTCCGCGAGGACCTGACGTCGCGCCCGCTGGTGCTCGCCGTCGTATTCGTGGTCCTTGCTCCCCTGTGGTGGCGCCGCACTCACCCCCTGGCGGCGGTCGCGATCTCCTTCGGCACTCTGACGGCTGTCGACGTCGCGAGGATCCTCGCGGGCGAGGAGGCTCCCCTGCTGATGAGCATCTCGGGCGTGCTCGTCCTGACCTACGCGCTGTTCCGGTGGGGAGCCGGCCGTGAGGCCGCCATCGGCCTGGGAGTCATCCTGGTCTGGCTGGTCATCACCCACGTCGCCGACCTGACCAGCCCGGCAGATACGGTGGCTGCATACGCCTTCTTCCTGTTCGCCGCAGCGCTGGGCGCTGCAATCCGCTACCACGCGTACACGCGCACTCGCGACATCGACGAGGCCAAAGCCCGGGAGCGCGAGCAGCTGGCACGTGACCTCCACGACACGGTCGCCCACCACGTCTCCGGCATCGCCATCCAGGCCCAGGCCGGACGTGCCGTCGCAACGTCGCACCCCGAGCGTGCCACTGAGGTCCTTGCCGTCATCGAGGACGCCGCCTCGCGAACGCTGACCGAGTTGCGCACCATGGTCGGTGTCCTGCGCGCCTCCGGGGGGGCGGACTTCGCGCCACGCCCGGGCGTGGCCGACCTCGGGCGTCTCGCCGGTCGAGCCGAGGGAGGGCCACAGGTCCACGTGGAGCTGTCCGGTGAACTCGACGATCTCAGCCCCGCGGTCGGGGCCGCGCTCTACCGCCTGACCCAGGAGTCGGTCACGAACGCGCGACGGCACGCCCGCTACGCGACGCGGGTTGCCGTGCGTGTCGTGGGTGACGCCGAGCGGGTGCAATTGACGGTCGATGACGATGGTGCCATCAGCGCAGCCGGCGGCAGCGCGTCGGGTTACGGCCTGGTCGGTATGCGGGAACGCGCCACGCTGCTGGGTGGCACGTTCCACGCCGGCCCGAGCGCGGGCGGTGGCTGGCGGGTCGAGGCGATGCTGCCCCGAGCGGGCGCTCCCCGATGACCATCCGGGTGCTTGTCGCCGACGACCAGGACATTGTGCGCACCGGCCTGACGATGCTGCTGAACGCCCAGCCCGACATCGAGGTCGTGGGCACCGCCACCGATGGGCGACAAGCGGTGGGCCTGGCGCGTCAGTTGCACCCGGACGTGTGCCTGTTCGACATCCGCATGCCGTTGATGGACGGTATCGAAGCCACCCGCCAGCTCGCCGGACCCGAGGTCGCCGACCCCCTGCCGATCATCGTGATCACCACTTTCGACCTCGACGAGTACGTCCATGGGGCGTTGAAGGCCGGTGCCCGGGGCTTCCTGCTCAAGGACGCCGGACCTGCGCTGCTGACCCAGGCGATCCACGCTGCAGCCGATGGTGATGCCCTGATCGCTCCCAGCGTCACCGTCCGCCTCCTTGCGGCGTTTGCCAGATCGCAGAAGGGACCATCCGCGCAGCCGATGGAACCGCTCACGTCCCGTGAGGAGCAAGTGCTCCTCACCGTGGCGCAGGGACGAACCAACAGTGAGATCGCCGCCGATCTCCACATCAGTCCCAGCACCGTCAAGACCCATCTGGCCAGCCTGATGCGCAAGCTCGGCGCGCGTAATCGGGTCGAGCTCGCCATGTGGGCTCACGAGACCGGCCGCACCTGAGCTCCCTGCTCGATCGGTTCCCAGCGCGGGTCGAGCGCGTAGTCCTGTCGGCGCCTTTCCAACGCTGCCTGCACCTGACCGGGCGCGTCGTCACCGGCAAGGAGTCGGAGCCTACCGGCGTCGTTATCGGCAACGTGGGCGAGGACCGCCGCGGCGATGTCTGCAGGTGCTGTCCCTCCGGCGGTACCGTCGACCGGCCACGGGACCTCGGGTGCCCCGAAGAGAGTCCTGCGGAGGTCGTCGTAGGGGCGCATCGGTTCCGCGAACCGCATACTGCCGCCGGCCCAATCGGTGTCGATCGAGCCGGGCTGGACGATGGTCACCCGGACCCCGAAGGCGGCGACCTCGGCGGCCATCGCCTCGGTCCATCCCTCGAGGCCCCACTTCGCCGCGTTGTAAAGACCGAGAGTAGGCATCGTCCCCACGGCGCCGACCGTCGAGATCTGGACGATATGGCCTACCCCCTGCTTCCGCATCACGGGAAGCGCAGCCTGACAGAGCCACAGGGGCCCGAGAAGATTTGTGTCGAGGAGCTCCCGGACCTCCTCTTCGGACGCTTCCTCGATCGCTCCGACAAGACCGTAGCCGGCGTTGTTCACCAGAACGTCCAGGCGCCCGGATTCCGCGACAGCGACGTCGACGGAGGCCGCCGCGGCGGAGCGGTCGCAGACGTCGAGCCGGTGGACGCGCAGCCGGTCGTGCGCGGGCAGGGAGTGCTCGCCTCTGACGGTGGCAATCACCGTTTGTCCTTCTTCCAACGCGGCAAGCGTCATGGCGCGCCCGAGCCCGCGTCCGGCTCCCGTGATCATCCAGGTCTGCGAGGTTGTCATGGTCGCAGGATACCCAAAACGAGACGAACCGTCTCGTTCTTGAGCTAGGGTGGGTCGATGGCCAGTAGAAGAACGCGTGCTCGCGTCCACGAAGCGGTGCTCTCTCTCGCTTCGCATGAAGGCTTCGCCAGGCTCACGATGGAAGGTGTGGCTTTACGGGCTGGCGTGGGCAAGCAGACGCTCTACCGCAGCTGGCCGTCGACAGGGGCGATCCTGTTCGACGCCTTCCTGGCGCGCAGCCAGAGCCCCGACGGCATCCTCGTTGTGCCGGACAGCGGCGATCTGGAGAATGACCTCATCCGGCTGGTACAGGAGACGATTGCCGAGCTTTCCGATCCGGTGGCGGAGCCGCTGCTACGTGCAGTCACGGCCGCGATCCAGACCGACATGACTCTGGCGACCCAATACCGCGAGATACTGCTCGAACCCCAGATGCAGGCAGTCGCCGAACGTCTCCGGCACAGTGGGGTCAAGAGAGCCGATGAGTCAGCGGAACTCCTTCTCGGACCCCTCCTTCACCGCTGGCTGTTACGCAGCGGGGCCCTCGACCACTCCTGGGCAGAAGATCATGTCGACCGAGTGCTGCGCGCCTTCAGTACGAGCTGACCTTGGCGCCGAGGTGTGCTCGGCGTAGCAGGTATGGCGAGCAGTGTACCCACGGAGCGGATCAGCGCCCGCTCACCTGGTACAGCTGGGTGTCGCGTCATGGGAGCCCGTGGATGGAGACGCAGATCTTCGAGTATGCGTCAGGTCTTGCAGGGGCGAATCTCTGACTCCGAGATCAGGTGCGGGACAGTTTCGGGGTGATCAACAGTAGGATGGGACGCTCATGATGCGTTGACTGACCGCGTTACTGATCCGACCAGGAGAATCGTCGTGCCGACGCTGCGTGCTACCCGATCCAGGGTGGCCCGTGCCCTGTCCACGACCGCCGTGCTGCTGGTCCTCACGAGCTGCTCGTTCGCCGATCCACCACCCGATGCCCGGCAACCCGCTGCAGAATCACCGATGAGTTCGGCACCCTCCGGCGAGCCGGCCACCGACGCGGCCGTCGACACCGTCGACGACGCATGTGCTCGCATCGTCGACATGGTGCGCACAGCACCTGAACAGCTAGGCACAGACCCGCTGGGACTGCTGCTCGAGATCGATGAGATCGCCAGAACAGCCCCGCCGGAGCTTTCCAGCCAGATCTCTGAGCTCCGTGATGCCGTAGAGAACTTTCGGCAGGGCGACGAATCACTGATCAGTGTGGTGCGCAAAGCCCGGCAGCTGCAGGAGCGCTGCTCGGCCTGACGTGCAAGCAGTTCGTTGCGCGGCGATGCACGGTAGCCGGTTTGGCCGCTCCAGCGGGGGTCGAAACGGCCGTGCAGCAAGACCGCGGATCCGTCGATGCAGGGCACCGACCCGTCGCCCGAGCCTCAGGGCGGGCCTCTAGGAAACCAAGCGAGCTCAGCCGACGTGCCAGTAACGACGAATGAGCTCCTCCCGAGCAGCCTCGTCCTTCGCAAGCTCCCCGTCCGGCGTGTCGTCGTCGGCGTCGCGTAGGCCCACGAGCAAGGCGTCGATGAGCGCCTCGGGGAAGACGCCGTCGGCCTCGAACATCTCGCGCTCGGCCTCCAGCACGTCGGCCGACTCCGCGCACGAGGTCGGCAGTTGCTCGAAGTCGTCGTGGTTGGCGGTGCTGAGCCGCTCGGCCAGCTCCAGGCTCCCGGGATCACTCAGCCCGCGCTTCGCCGCGACGGCCATGCCGGCCAGCAGCAGATGCACGTCGGCGGAGCCGTCGCCGAGCCGGAGCTCGACGGTCTGGGGGTGTGTGGCGGGTTCGGGGACGGGCTCGGTGCTGCCAGGATTGGCGTGGGCGACCATCCCGGCCAGCACATCCCCGCCCCAGGCGAGCGGGACCCGGACCAGACCGGAGCGGTCTCTCTCACCCCAGCAGATGCCCTCGGGCGACTCGCCACCGTCGGTGAATCGCAGGTAGGACGTGGGGACCGTGTTACCGAATGCGGTCAGTGCTCTGGCTGCCGAGAGGTAGCCGGCGATCAGGCGACGCCCCGTGTCGTTGATCCCCTTCCTGCCGACGATGGCGCTGGCGCCGTCGTGCACCAGCCGACTGTGGATGTGCAGGCCGTTCCCTGCACCCTCGTCGCTCACCGACGGGGCAAAGGTCACCTCGAGACCGTGAGCATGGGCGACCTCGCGCACCACCCACTTCGCCAGGACGAGGTTGTCGGCTGCCTGCTCCAAGGGCACGGGTTGGAGCTCGATCTCGTGCTGGACCAGCTGCCGGTCGTCCTCGAGGATGTTGCCGACTTCGCCGTGGGCGTACTTCAACGGGACCCCCATGGCGCAGAGGTGACCCAGCACCTGCTCTCGGATTTCCTCTCCTTTGGAGAAAGGTCCCGATTCCTGATAGCCGCGCTCCTCCTCGACGGGGTAGATGCGCTCGGGCTCGTCCACGAGGTAGTACTCCAACTCGCCGAAGGCTTCGAGCGTCATGCCGGTCTCCTGCGTCAGCACCTCGGCAGCACGACGCACAACCTGCTCGCGCGCGTAGGGCAGCGGCTTCCCGAACTCGTCATAGAAGGAGCACAACACGTCGAGCGAGGACCGCTCTCCAAAGGGATTGACGAAGGCGGTGCGGTGACGCGGAACGATGTAGACGTCACTGCTACCGGTATCGGTACCGGCAAAGACACTCGAGCCGTCCACACGCTCACCCCGCGTCAGCACCTCGATGAGGTGCTCGCGCGAATTGATGGGGAAGGCCAGAGTCTTCAGGCGCCCGTCGCCGCCGACGTAGCGCAGGTTCACCTGGTGCAGCCCCAACTGTTCGATCGCCCGCACGAGGTCGCCGCCGGTGAAGTCGGCCGAGGGCTTGCCGAGCAGGCGGACGATGGGGTGAGGTTCGAACGCGTCGATGGTCATACTCCTTACTACCAGCGCCAAGGTGCGTTCCACCAGCGCCAAGAGAAGCGCTACGGTGACCGGTCGGACCTGCGAGAAGCGCCGGCCGCTTGTCGAGCCGGTGACACCCCATGTCCTCCTGGCATGGCCGGCCGCCCGTGATCGAAGCGTGGTCTTCAGCTTCGAGGTTCCTGGCACGCTCGACCTTCGCATGGTCGCCGGTGATTTCTCGCCGGCAGGAGGGGTCGAGGGTAGGAACAGGGGCAGGAGTCGGATTGATGCACCAGACGATCCCGACTCCTGCCCGAGAGGCTCAAGCATTGGCCGGCTTCTTGACCAACTAGTAAGCCTGCTGACTAGTTGATCACGGATAGGGAGGGAAAGGTCAAGGGGAAGGCGAAATTACTCGTTCCCACTGTGGGGAATCGGGCTTCTACTCGACCTGCTCCCGCAACGAATCATGCGAGTCAGTCCTGGATGCGACGGCGCCCAGGTCGGAGATGTCGACCGGGGCTCTGACGTCGGATCGCCGGGTCGCGCGCAGGATGCACCGGTCTCGCAGATTCACCCCGGCGGGTCCTCGCACCGCCATTCCCCTGGGCGTATCGTCGTCACACGCGGCTGATCGAGGAGCGGCTCCCATCATCGAGAAGAGCGCCATCATGGCGAACAGCACCTACCCCGTCAGGGGAATGACCTCCAGCCCCGGGTTCATCACCACCGGACACCAAGATGCCGGGTGTGTCGGGTGCGTGAGCGAGTTCATCGAAGAAGGTGGCTACGCCGCCTCGCCTCGGTGTCATCGGGGATCGGCAGTGCCGGCGTTGGGCCGGTCCTCGGGAACCTCGTCCCCGGCGGGTGTCGATCACAACAACCGATAACCGAAAGTAAGGAAGTACCCCTCATGCGATCCCGACTGAGCGTCAAGTGGGTGAAAGCCGGTTTGGTGACCTTGCCCGCTTACGGGCTGCTCACCGCATGGTCCTCCATCAAGGCCCAGCCCGACCAGACAACCGATCCCGAGGCATGGGCGCAGTTCGTCACCTCCCCCTCCTACCTCGCCAGTCACCTCATCGGCAGCACCGGCGGCACAATACTGGCCATCTTCGGCGTATTCGCCCTGGGCTGCTATTTGGCTCCCGCAAGTACGGGCCGATTGGCCCTGCCCGCCATGGTCGTGACCGTCCTCGGTCATGCGTTGTTGATGGTGCCGGCAGTGATCTCCACGTTCGCAACACCGGCCCTTGGTCGGGCATACCTGTCGGGGATGCCCGACGTCCTGCAGGTGGAGTTTCCCGATGCCTTGACGGGGACGTTCCTCCTGGGCCTCCTGCTTGCGCTGGTGGGCAACCTACTCCTCGGCGTCGCTATCTGGCGTTCCGGCACTCTCCCGAAGGGGGCCGGCGGGCTGTGGATCGTGTCCGCGCTCATCTTCTACGTCCTGGGGGTCGTTCTGGGGCTTGCGACCACCGGTGCAACGCTTCCCACGCAGCCGCTCGGCGCTCTGCTCGTAGCAGGAGCCGGAGCGTGGATAGCGGGGAGCGCCTTCCGTCGAGACTCCGCAGCTGGAGCCGCGCGCGACTATGGGCGTGGATCAATAGGTGATACCTCGCATGGATCTTCCCTTCCGTGACGGGGCAAGAGGCCCATTGGACACAGGCCAGACACATCGCCGCTCCCTGGGTCTCGAATCAGCGCTGCCAGGAACACGCCGGTCGTCGTTGTGATCCACAGGACGGTTCCGGAGCTGTGCCATCGGAGCGAACTCGGGACAGGGTCGAGTAGTTTGCTTGCCGTAGGGACGGACTCAGATGTCCAGGATGGTGTTGTGCGCGTTCGTGACCGGGGGAAGATCCCGGGTATCCAGGTCCTCCACGAGGTGGATCGCTGGGAACCCTGTTGGCTTGATGCGGCCCGCGTCGTCGAAGACCCGGTAGGTCCGCCGTAGTCGCCCTTCCGGATAGTGGGGGTGAATGAAGCTCACCTCGACCCGGGTGGCGGGCCACTCACCGACGACGTCGACACGCGTCCCGCTGAGGCCGTCCGACAGTGGAGTCTTGGCTCCCGAGGGCGCTGTCCAGTACGAGTGGAGATGGGCGAACTCCGTGCAGACCGCCTCGATCGCAGCCTTCTTCTGCTCGGATGGAAGCTCAACCAGGGTCCATGAGGCACGAGGATCATCCATGGTGATGGGATGCGTTCCAGGCCCCTCGTCTCTGGATCTCCCCGGAATGTCGTCGTCCTCGACGGGGACGGGCTGGTGCTCGGTCATGTGAAGCGTCGAGGGAAGAGCGCCGGCAGGCAGGTCGATCTGTGAGAAGCGGTAGGTGTACGAGGCGCCGCCGTACCCATCGTGGGACGGGTCAGGGGCCGACGAATAGACCACCAGGTGCGCTGACTGGTCATCCTCGAAGGCGGCAGCGGGCATCCGGTCGGCGGTCAAACGGTGAGTTCCTCCGTTCGCCTCCAGGACCAAGAGGTCACGGTCGGTGAGCCAATCTGCTTCCGTGTCTACGTCGGCCTCCCAGTGCCCGACCGAGAGCCACAAACCGTGCCGGGTCGTACCGAGGCAATCGACGTGACCGAGGTCGGAGAAAGGGGTGAGAATCCCATCGGGTGAGATGTGGAGGGCCGTCGCCCCGTTGTGCGATGTTTCATATCCATCCTTCTCGACGGGCATGTAGAGGACCCAGGCGCCGTCAGGGGCGGGCACGATCCTCACATGAAGGCCGAGCAACCCGACGGGAAGATCGGGCCAGGTAATCGTCCTATCAGATTCGCCGCTTCGCCGGATGACGGCGATCGGTTCCGTGAGATTGACGCGGATGAGCCATTGCGGGCTAGGAACTTCCTGCCAACCTGTGGGCTCATCGATCATGCGGTAAGTGTCGCAGGCGAGCTGCGCCATGGAGAACAACGCGAGAACAATGAGGACGAGAGTGGTGCGGCTCGGCTACTGGGCGGCCTCACTCTTCTTTCCGAGGCGGCGGGTGATGAACAGCCACCCCAGAATCCACCCGCCGAGAGCAGTCACAATCCAGACCAGGAGGGTGGCGCCCACCCACGCCATGAAGCCGCTGATCGAAAGCCCGCCATCGAACAAGGACGCGATTGCCAGAGCGATCAGCGTGGTGACCAGCCCAATGCCTCCAAGGATGGCCGACGCGTATTGCCGGGCGACGTTGAACACGAACGGTCCGAGCACACCCTGGGCGAGGGCGAAGACGACCACAGCAACGATGAAACCGGTCGGCTGCAGCTCCACACCGGGGACGATCCAACCCGCGAGGAGCAGCCCGATCGCTGCCGTCACGAGATTGATCAGAATGTGTATCAAGAAACGAATCATTCCGAGGTCCGATCTTGTCGAGCTTTTCGTCCCAGACTCCAGACTCTCGAGCGATCACGCGTCGCCCACTCCGGGTGAATCTGATCGAGCGGGGTGGGCAGTTCTACCGACCGGGACCAGGTGGGCCAGTACGTGGCGACCACCGGTGGGGCGGTGAACCGCAACGGCCCCCCGCTGACCGCGGGTCGAGGGAACTTTGTGTTTGTCATGTCAGCGCTCTCAATAAGACATCCCGGGCTTTCGGCCGCCTTCTGGTCAAGCACCTGCTGTGACTTCTCGCGCGTATCCGAGTAGTCACAGATGATTTTCAGGTAATTCAAGGATGTGCGCCACATATTCGCGCTGCGATAGAGTCGATGAATAAGGTTCACTAATTCATCTCGATGATTTCAGGAGAAACAAAAAATGGCACAGCGCGTACAGGTCGAACTGGTCGATGACCTCAACGGGGAGATCGCCCAGGAAACCGTCCGTTTTGGGGTCGATGGCACGGAGTACGAAATCGACCTGACCACGGACAACGCGGAGAGATTCCGCTCAACCCTCACCGAGTACGTGGACAAGGCGCGCAAGGCGACCGGCCGGAAGGGCCAGAAAGCTTCGACGTCCAGGGCGTCCACGAACCGGTCCAAGCGTGAGGACACCCAGCAGATCCGCCAGTGGGCACAGGACAACGGCTACAACCCCAGCACCCGGGGACGTATCACCCAGTCCATTCTCGACGCCTATAACGAAGCGCACTAGACCCCCTACCGGCGGCTCCACGTAGTCCGATGAACGGTGAGGCCCGGCCGATGGGGCGGATGCGATTCATGCCGAGATCCGCCTCGTGGCGGACGAGTCCGACGGCGGCCGCCATCTCCCGCTCGGTGCGCTGCAGCTACTCCTGGTGGCCTTCCAGCAGGTCCCGCCAGCACTCGACGGGCCGGCCGCGCCCGAACAGGTCCTCGTCGTCGGGGAGCTCGAGGGCAGTCATCGAGGAGCCGGCACGGGTGCAGCATCGACCTCCCGTCACGTGGCGAGATCTTCGTGGAAGTCGGTTCGCCCTGTTGGTGCCGGGGTACTGACGGATGACCCGTCCAACAGCAGTGGCCGGGAGGCTCGGTTACAACTCCGAGCCGCCCGGCCACCGTCGGTGGATCCCGTTGGATCAGCCGAGGATCGCGTTGGCAATGAACAGGAGTGGGATCGAACCGGCCCACACCGCCGTCGTGATGCCTGACCAACCCTTGAGCGCTGCGACGCCGTCAAGGCCGGCAAAGCGGGTCACGACCCAGAAGTAGGAATCGTTGAAGTAGCTGAACACCATCGAACCTGCCGTGCATGCCAGGGCCGCGACGATGGGGTCGATGCCGAGCGAACTTACCAGCGGCGCCGTCACCGATGCGGCAGTGATCATGGCCACTGTGCCCGAGCCCTGAGCGATGCGGACCAGGGTGGCGATGAGGAACGGCACCAGGAACGCCGGCAGTGGAGTACCGGCAATGGCCTCTGCGAGGGCATCGCCCACACCCGAGCTACGCAGCACCTGGCCGAGTGCACCACCTGCACCGGTGATGAGAAGAATCAGGCCGGCCGAGGCAGCTGCCTCGGCGAACCAGCCCTGCACCTTTGCGCGCGGAGTCCAGCGTGGCAGCAGGACGTAGACGGCGAGGATGACGCCGATGATCAGCGCAACCACCGGATTGCCGATGAACGCCAGTGGGATTGCCCAGGACGACGGGGTGTACTCCCCCGTGCCGACGACGCCCTGGTTGGACTGGTCGATCGCACCACTGACCGTGTTGAGGATGATCAGGAGCAACGGGACCAGCAACGGCAGCGATGCAACGAAAGCGCCGACCCGGTGAGGCTTGGCGCCCGTGGGAGGTGTACCGAGGGCGGTGTTGTCGACGTCCATCGACGGAGTATCGTCACCAGCGCCGGCGCCGCCGTCGTGCTCCGCAACAGCAGTCCCGCCGCGGCCTTCGGTCCTGGCGTGAGCCGTGCCGTAGACGGCCTCACGGACCGATTCGTTCATGGATGGCTCGATCTTCGGCCCCATCCACTTGGCGTAGAAAACCACGATGGGCAACAGCAGGACCGTGAAGACGAGACCCGCAAGGATCAACGCTCCGAGGTCGGCCCCGAGGATGCCGGCGACGGCCAGCGGGCCGGGCGTCGGTGGCACCATGTGGTGGGTCAGCGTCATGCCGCAGCCGAGGGCCAGCGCGAGGGTGATGTAGCCGGCGCGTTTGACCCGGGCGATCGAACGGGCCAAGGGGTTCATGATGACGTAGCCGGAGTCACAGAACACCGGGATGGACACCAGAGCGCCCACACTGCCCAGTGCCCACGGCTCGCGGCCTTTGCCGAAGAGCTTCAGGAAGGCCAAGGCCAACGAATTGGCGGCCCCCGAGACCTCGAGGATCTTGCCGATCCCGACGCCCAGGCCGATCACGATACCGATCGACGCCAGGGTGTTGCCGAAGCCCGTCGTGATCGACGAAACGATATCCAGCGGCGCCTGGCCGGCCACCATGCCGGTCACCAGGGCCGCGATCAAGAGTGCTACGAACGCATCAAGCCGGGTCTTCAGCACCAACACGATGATGGTGGCGATACCCAGGACGAGCGCCAAAAGAAGTTGTATATCCACGTACTGCTCCTCGGTCACTGAGCAAGCCTCGTTGCCCTCTCAGGTGGGTAGCACTGACCTGCTCGGCACTTTGACGGGCACTGTGCTGAATGTCACACTAGCACTGGACATATGACATCTGACAAGTGTTCTGTGGCGGATACCCGGTGACGAAAGTGCGGATCAGTGATACTCGAAGAAGAGTTGCTCAGCGGCTACCCGACCGTCCGCGCCATCGAACCGGCGGTGATCGCCGCCGCCGTCAAGGCCTCCGGGCGGATCCTGGTAGTTCTCGACGACGACCCGACCGGCACGCAGTCCGTCGCCGACCTGCCGGTCCTCACCTCCTGGGAGCCGAGCGACTTCGCGTGGGCCTTCGACCAGCGCATCGACGGTGCACCGGCACCGGCGGTGTACGTCCTCACCAACACCCGCAGCCTCGACCCGGAAACCACGGCGTCGCGCAATCGGGAGATCGTCACGAACTCCCTCACCGCCGCCACGGCTGCGGGAGTCACCATCGGGTTCGTCAGCCGCAGCGACTCGACCCTCCGCGGCCACTTCCCGCTCGAGACCGACGTCATCGGCGCCACTCTACTGGCGCTCGCGGGCACCGGGACCGACGGCGTCGTGATGGTGCCGGCCTTTCCCGACGCCGGCCGCATCACCATCGGCGGGGTCCACTACCTGCGGGGCGACGACGGCGCCGTCGTTCCCGTCGCCGACACCGAATTCGCCCGGGATGCCACCTTCGGGTTCGTGTCGTCGGACCTGGGCGACTACGTGGCCGAGAAGACCGGCGGTTCGGCCCACGCCGTCATCCGGCTCGACCTGTCGATCATCCGCTCCGGTGCGGAGGGCATCGCCGACGCCCTGGCCCGGGCAGCCGATGCCGTCCCCATCGTGGTCGACGCCGTCACCGAGGACGACCTCCGGGCACTCGCCCTGGGCCTCGAGGAATCGGAACGTCGCGGTAAGAAGCTGCTCTATCGGGTGGGCCCGCCGTTCGTCCGTGCACGGATCGGCCAGCGCGAGCGCCCACCACTGACGGCCGCGGACGTCTTCGCCGGCCACGACGCCCCCGCTTCGGGTGGACTGGTCGTGGTGGGCTCGCACGTGGGACTGACCACCCGGCAGTTGGACGCACTGGTGGCGCGGCGGCCCGAGGCCCGACTCGTGGAGCTCGACGTCGAAGCCGTCCTCGATCCCGCAGAGCGGGACACAGCGGTGGTTGAGGCGGTGCGGGCCGTCGTCGAAGGCCTCTCCACCAGCGAGGTCGTCCTGCACACCAGCCGCCGTCTGGTCCGGTCCGACGATCCGGAGCAGAGCCTCGAGTTCGCCCGCACCATCTCGCGGGCAGTGGTCGACGTCGTCCGGTCCACCATCGCCACGGCTCCTGTGCGCTTCGTCATCGCCAAGGGCGGCATCACCTCCTCCGACGTCGCCGCGCACGGGCTGTCGATCCGCCGTGCGCTGGTGCGCGGGCCGATGCTGCCGGGCATCGTGTCCCTCTGGCAACCGGCCGACGGCCCGGCGCGCTCGATCCCGTTCGTCGTCTTCGCCGGCAACGTCGGCACCGATGATTCCCTTGCCGACGTGGTGGAGATCCTCCGCTCCCCCGCGACGAGTTCCGCCTCAACGACGGGTGCCTCCCATGATGTCTGATTCCGAACACACGAAGGTCGCCGTCCTGGGCCTCGGTGCGATGGGCCTGCCGATGGCGACCCGGCTGGCCGGCGCGTTCACCGTCACCGGGTACGACCCGATGCCGTCCTCGCGGGAGAGGGCCGAGAAGACCGGCCTGACCTGCGCCAGGACGGCCGCCGACGCAGTCATCGACGCCGGGATCGTCCTGCTTGCGGTCCGTGACGCAGCCCAGGTGGAGGGTGTCCTCTTCGGGGACGACGGGGTGGCCCCCGTCCTCGCACCGGGCGCCGTCGTCGTGATGACCAGCACCGTGGGGATGGACGCCGTCGCTTCCTGGACCGAGCGGCTCGGGGCCCTGGGTGTGGCGCTGGTCGACGCACCGCTGTCCGGCGGGCCGGTGCGGGCCGGCGAAGGCGATCTGCTCATCGTGGTGGGTGCCGATCCGTCGGCCCTGGACACCGCCCGTCCGGTGCTCGAGCGGCTCGCCTCGACATTGATGGTCGTGGGCGGCAAGGCCGGCGACGGCCAGGCCATGAAGACGGTGAACCAGTTGCTCTGCGGCGTACACATCGCCGCGGCCGCCGAAGCCCTGGCTCTTGCCGACGCGCTCGGGCTGGACCAGCTGCAGGCCCTGGCTGCACTGGAGACGGGAGCAGCGGCGTCGTTCATGCTCTCCAACCGCGGACCGCGCATGGTGCAGGGATACGACGGCGACGCCGACGTACTGAGCCGGCTGGACATCTTCGTCAAGGACCTCGGCATTGTCGGGAAGGCAGCCCGGACGGCAGGACTTGCCGCGCCGGTCGCTGCGGCGGCCGAGCAGCTGTTCCTGCTCGGGCAGACGCAGGGCCTGGGCAACGCCGACGATTCGTCGGTGATCAGGGTGGTCGCGCCACAGCGGCGTTCCGCCGCAGTGGACGCCATCGGAATGCACGCCACCGGAACGGGCGCCGATGGAGAGGACACCGATGGCACGGAAACCGCTCGCTGAATCGGTGTTCGATGACATCCTCGGACAGATCATCGACGGCACATACCCTCCCGGCGCGACACTCCCCCCGGAGAACGACCTCGCGGCTTTCCTCGATGTCAGCCGGCTGACGGTGCGCGAGGCGCTCAAGCAGCTCCAGGCGCAGCACGTGGTGCAGATCAAGCGGGGCCTCGGGACCTACGTGAATCCTGCTGCCCAGTGGACCGATGTGAAGGCCATCCTCAGGTACGCGTCGACCACCGCCGATTCCCCCGATGTCGCGCTGCGTCTGCTGGAGATCCGGCGGATGGTGGAGACCGGTGCCGCCGAGCTGGCCGCGATGCATGCTACCGACGAGGACCTGGCCGTGATGGAGGCAGCGAATGCCGGGCTGCAGGCGGCCCACGAGGCGAACGACCTCGACGCTGTCACCGCGACGGACATCGCGTTCCATGAGGCGATCTTCAGGGCCTCGGCAAACCCGTTCCTGCCGGTGATCCTCGGACCGCTCAGCCAGTTGCTGTACACGATGCGGCGGGAGACCTCGTCCTTCCGTGAGGTGCAGCAACACGCCATCGCCCATCACGCGCTGGTGCTGGAGGCGATCCGTACCCGGAACCCGGAGGTGGCGCGCAAGGCGATGCAGGACCACATCAACCAGACGTACGACGACTACGAACACTTCATCCACCAGAAGAACAACACCAGGAGCTCACGTGACTTTTCCGACTGAACGCACAGCAGTCCTCACCGGTGCGGCCTCGGCCCGCGGCATCGGCCGCGCGACGGCCGACCGGCTGGCCCGCGACGGCTGGTCCATCGCGATCCTCGACATCGACGGCACAGCGGCCGAAGAGGCCGCGTCGGAGATCGCACAGCGACACGGCGTGCAGACGGTCGGCGTTGCAGCCGATGTCTCCGACGAGGCGTCGGTCGATGCAGCACTGACCACCGTCGAAGCCTCGGTGCCGCCCATCGTCGCGCTGGTGAACCTTGCCGGGATCAGTTCTCCCACCGAGTTCATGCAGGAGACCAAGAAAGCCTGGGACCGCGTGTTCGCGGTCAACATGACCGGCACGTTCCTGGTCACGCAGCGTGTCCTGCACGGCATGATCGAACGCAAGCTCGGCCGCGTGGTCAGCATCTCCTCCATCTCGGCGCAGCGGGGCGGCGGCACCTACTCGAAGGTGGCCTACAGCGCCTCGAAGGCCGGCATCATCGGCTTCACCCGTGCGCTGGCGCGTGAGATGGGCGAACACGGCATCACCGTCAACGCCGTCGCTCCCGGACCGGTGGACACCGATATCATGGGCGGCACCCTCACCGAGGAACGCAAGCAGGACATGTCCAGGGACATCCTGATGGGCCGGGTGGGTACCGTCGACGACATCGCCGCTCTGATCTGCTTCCTGGTGGGACCCGACGCCGGATACATCACCGCCGCCACCTACGACATCAACGGTGGCCTGCAGATCTCCTGAGCCTCCGGCGAGGCGGCGCGGATGTGAGCAGTCGCCTCGTGGTGCTCCGGGCTACCCGACGATCGGTTCGGTTGCCGTGGTCATCCTGGCAGGCGTGGCGGTGTGCTTCTTTCGCCGCGTCGGTGCGAGGTTCGAGAACCTGTCAGGAAGTCGGCGAGGCACGCCAGAATTGGTGTGACTGGGTGTGTATGGCACGGAATCCCCTGGTGGAACGGCAAAAATCGGTTCTCTGCCAGGGTCCGGGGCGAGAACCGAACGCGTGCTGGTTCATCGGGGAGAAGTCGATAGCGACAGAACCCCTGAGGTGCCCCTGTAGCCGAAGCGAGGTGGAACGATTCCTCACGCCGACCGCGGCGTATCGTTCTATGTATTGCCCGATGCGCCCGGCCCTCCGCCGTCCTCATTCCCGTTCTCCCGGTCATCGAGGACATCCAGGGCGACCAGAGTATCCGGTTCGTCCGGGTCCTCGGAGTCGTTGCTGTAGGGGGCGGTCGGTGGGAGTCTTTCGGCGATGAGTTCGTTGACCGCAAGGGACACGAGGTCCCGATCCAGGGGTGTCAGGGTGATCAGCCCGTTGAGGTAGGCGTCGACCTCGAACTCGTCGACGTCCCCGGTGAACGAGAAGTAGCGGACCCATACGCTCTGCACCCCGAGTCCACTGCTGTGGATGGCGTGCAGTGTGCGCTGTCGTTGTTCTTCAGGGGTGTGCTTGGACATCACGGATCAGGGGTGGGCTCGGTGTCGTCCTGACGTTCACTGATGATGGCAGCCATGAAGCCGATGGTGGTGTTCGCGTCGGTGGCGAGGTCGATCAGGTGGTTCATGGCTGCCTGCCGGTCCACACCAAGGCGTTCCATCAGGATGCCGCGGGCGACTCCGATGGTGTCCCGTTCGGCCAGGGACGCTTTGACGTCGTTGCTGATCCGCTGGGGGGTGTCGCTGGCCTGGATATGGTCGAGGAGGGTCGCGGCGGAGCGGGCGAGGTTGATCAGCAGCCGCCGGTCCTTGCCCGAGAACGCGTCGACGGTGTTCGAGTAGACCTTCATCGCCCCGAGGCCTGTCGGTTTGTCCAGCAGGGGCACGCTGAGGCAGGAGCGGACACCGAGCGGTGCCACCGCAGTCGTCCACTCCTGCCACCGCTGATCGGTGTGGGTGTCGGCGATGTACACGGGCTCACCCGACACCCAGGCGCTCATGCAGGGTCCTTGGCCGAGCTCGTACTGCTGGTCATCGGCTTCGAGCACGCGCGGGTCGGTCGCGCCCACGCTCATACGGGTGCCGTCCGTGTTGATCAGGCTGACGCCGGCGCCCTCGGCGGCGCCGATGATGTCGCGGGCGATCTCGGCCAAGCCATCGACCGCGTTGTGGGCGGTCTGCTCTGTGAGGAGGTGACCGTTGGTTCGCCCGAAAATCGCCAACAACTCAGGCGGGAGCGGGGACGACGATGAGGAGGAGGGTGCGGAGGTATTCATGGAGGGCCTCAACTGTCCTGCACAGGGGTCGCACCCTGCCGGGAAGGGGCTGGCTGCTCAACCCGATAGTTCCGCTCACGGACAGATCCCCGCTCACGCAACATCTGCTACGAACTGTACAGCCGCACCCGCACCACTGGGAGAAGTTTCCCGCGGAGCCTGTTCCCCGCGCTGCCTACCAGGAGTGCGCTACCAGCAGGATAAGGTTCGAATATCGAAGTGTGGTGGGTAGTTCCTGTCCGATGAAGAGCAGGACTGCGGCGTCAACTCCAGTTCTGGATAGAGACTGTCGACTTCGAGTGGGAGGTCGTCGATCAGGACGGCTACGCCTACAGAACGATCGAGGCACGGGTTCCCTCGGCAGACTGAGAAACATCGCCTGGAGGTCGTCCCGGCGACGATCCACCCGCGGGAACCGCAGTGCTACTCGCTGAGCCAGGATCCAAGCAACCTACCCTGATCCTCGGTCAGCCAGAAGGTGACCTGCTGCTCACCCTCCGGTGTAACGATGACCAGGCTCACCGAGAAACCGATCTCGCTGCCGATGGTCGGACTCAGACCAAGGTCCTTCACCCGTGGCTCGTCCGGGAGGTCCTGGCCCATCAGAATCGTGACGTCAACGGAACCAGCCGCCTCCCTCAAAGCTCCCGTCGGCGTACCGGGATTGGCCATCCAGGGGGCGCCGTCGTCCAGCCTCGTCTTGTGCGCGGCGCAGACCGGCACTTCGCGGCCCGAGTAGGGCGCCAAAGTCACCGAGGTCGATCCCGACTCCAGACAACGCAATACGGAGCAAGCGGTCATACCCGAGAGGGTACTGACTCGCTTGGATATGGGCACCCCTCCCGTACTCGTATCGCTGGAATCGAGCAGTGAGCGATCCTTCAATTCAGCGCGCGGGCCATGGGTCGAAACGTTCTGAGTACCCGCCGGAGACCACCGTGCGTACGGTCCACTCCAGTTCTGTGGCAACCGCCTCCACGTCCTCATCGCAGGCATCCCATCCGCAGTCAGGAAAGTGGAAATCGTGGAGTGAACCGGCATGGAGGAACACGCCGGGGAACGGAGTGAGGACAAAAGTGAGAGGCGCTTCGTCCGAACCGTTCGGCACGATACGGGTTGCGTCGAGGATGTCCTCCTCCGCTCGCGAGTACGCCTCATCCGGAGGAAGGTCTTTCCACCGATTGCCGTAGTCGATCACGTCGCCCTGCTCGCCGAGGTAGGTTGCGACCGGGAACTGAGGGCGTCGATACTCACTCATCGCCATACGCTAACGTCGCTGAGACTCGATCGAAGCACTCCCTTCCAAGTCCGTAGTGATCCTGACTCGGACACGGCCGCTGAGACAGCGATCGGCCGCCCCCGATCACTACTTCCGCATGGTCGGCTCGTAGATCTCACCCTGTTCCTCGGCAGGTCGGTGCAACCGTGCGGGACGTGGACCCTGCGCTCCCCACACGACCCCTGGTAACTGGCTAGTGGAATACTGATGCCCACCATCAGTGGGGAAAGGACACCGAAGCCATGCCCGACCAGCGACCCGATCGCCCCGCTGATCACCTGTCTGATCCTTGGCCGGATCACTTTCGTGGGGTCGTGGTGGACCTGACAGCACGGGAGGTCGGGTGAGACTGGATGTGGTGACCCTCCAGGTCGCGTTCGGGCTGATCGCGTTGACCCTGCTGGTGCTGTTCTACGGAGTCAGTGTCCGCCAGCAACAATCGACCTACAGCAAGTGGTGGTGTGCGGCCATTGCCTGCTTCCTCACCGGGACGGCCCTCTACCTGCTCGACGGGACACACCATCAGGTGTGGGCCAATCCCACGGGCAACGCGCTCCTCGTCGCAGGAGCCGCCTGCGTGTGGGGCGGGGCGAGAGTGCTGCGGGCACTGCCTCCACGGCGCTGGCTGATCCTTGCACCGCCGATCATCACGATCCTCGCGTCCGCCCTCGACAGTCCCTCGACGAACACGTGGTCCGCAGGAGGGTTCCTGCTCGGCTTCATGACCTTCTACATCGCGCTGGCCTCCGTCGAGACCTGGCGGCTGAAGCCGGACATCACCACGACCCAACGCCCGCTGGGCGTAGCCTCTGGCCTTCTCGGCTTCTACTATTTCGGCCGGTGGATCACTTTCCTGGTGGCAGGGCCCGACTCCTACGCGTTCACCACCTACTTCGGCACGGTACCGACAACCATGTTCACCATCGTGCTGCTGCTCATCGTGTCCTTCACCATGGCCACGCTCAGCACCGAACAAGCCCTCCGTGACCTCAGAGCCCAGGCCAGCCACGACGACCTCACCCAGATTCTGAACCGGCGCGGGTTCCTCGACCTCGCCACCGCCGAGATCCGGCGGCCGCATTCCAGAGACACACCGTGCACCCTGATCCTGGCCGACATGGACCACTTCAAACAGATCAACGACACCTACGGACATCCTGCAGGAGATGCCGTCCTCCAGGCCGCAGCGGCAGCGTGCACCCGCGCCATCCGGTCAACAGATCTGGTCGGCCGCTACGGCGGAGAAGAATTCATCCTCCTGCTGCCCGGTGCAACCCCGGACACCGGAGAACTGGTCAGTGGCCAGATCAGCCGGACCCTGCGCTCCATGCAACCCGCCTTCGACTTCCCCCTGCCGACCATCAGCTACGGGATAGCAGCCCTCCCACCCGGACCCGACCGACTGCAGACCGCCATCGCTGCCGCTGATACTGCGCTCTACGAAGCGAAAACCGCCGGACGCGATCGTGCGCTCCAAGCCCATCCCGCCCACCACGAACGCGCCCGGTCACCCCAACGCCCCCAGTCCCTCGATGACAGGTCCACGACCGGCCCCCACACGAACACTCCATCGCCCGACCAGCCCTGAAAAGGGAAGAAACTCGCGGGCCTACATGAGCAACACGAAACAAGGTCGGCCGCTGCACCGCTCACCCAAGCACTCTGGGTCCGCACTGGTAGGGTTGCCGCACCCTGGCTAACTCAGTGTTCGTGGCGTCGAGATCTTCAGGCTGCACAAGAGCGTCATCGTAGCCGCAGTCCTCTCGCTGGCAGCGTGCACTGAGGGTGACAGCAGTCAACGGACTTCTTGCGGCGTCACTGATTCTCTCCACCGCCGAACCCGCGGACCCGGACATGACCGACCATGTTCTGCGCCTTGCTCAACAAGCCATCAGCTGACACCGACCGAGTGCCCATCGGCGGATCGCTTCAAGGGGCGCCGCTATGCATCAGTCACGGACGGCAGCTACGGCTTCAATTTCTACGAGCTGGTGCTCGTACCCAAGAACTGTCACGCCTAGTAGCGTGCTTGGCACGTCGTGTTCGTCGAACCTGTCGCGTACAACACCCCACGCGGTCATCAGGTCGGCGCGATCGGTGGTCGCCACGAGGACGCGTGTGCTGATCACATCCTCGAGAGTCGCGCCGGCCTCATCCAATGCCACCAGCAGGTTGTCGATGCACTTAGCCGCCTGCACCGCATAGTCACCCTCGCCTACCGTGACACCGGCTTCATCGAGAGGACACGATCCTGCGAGGAACACCAGCCGCACATCAGCTGGTGCAGTAGCCGCATAGGCGTACTGCACCCTGTCAGAAAGGGCGGTCGAGCGGATCAGGGTCACAGCGGAAGCCATCGAGCTTTACTTTTTGTCATGTGGATGACCCCTAGCCTCCCACTTCGTCGAGCTTGTTCTGAACCTGCAGCCAATATGGCCTCCGCTGACGGGGAGGAGCATCCCCATCGAACTCGCCGACATGTGCATTACCTTTCGCGCCAACGACTCTCCGGCCAGGCGGAAGCCGAAAAAAATCCACCGCGCCCGTCTGCACCCACCCCGATGTCGCCTAAGGTGCTGCCATCTCCCGCTCGACCGAGTGAGAAAGGTTTCCTATCCAGTGGTGAGAGACGAAGGGAAGCTGCAGGTGGCCCCCGATAGCGGTCGGATCAGCTTCTTCGACGCTCGTTAGCGGGATCTGTTCCAAGAAGCCACTACGAGGACGCCTGCGAGAGGATTCCTGAGGTCATCCTTGCGTCGGAGTGGCACGGGAAATCGACTGGATGAGCGGGTCACCTGCCGGTAGGCGGGTCTCCTGCTCGGACCAGTGCCCGTAGCGTCTCCGCGTTCCGCACCGCGTTGCCGCCGCCATCGTTATTGAAGTACACATACGCGTCCCGGCCGTCGCCGTGCCACTCCAGGATCCGGTCCGCCCACCAGCGCAGGTCCGCGTCCGAGTATGAACCCGCATAGAGATGCTCATGGTCCGGTCCGTGCAACCGTACGTACACGAAGGGCGCCGTCGCCTTCAGGATGCACGGCAGCCCGGCGCCGCTCATCACGCAGTAGGCGGCCTGGTGGCGCCCGAGCAGGCCGTAGACGGCGTCGTCGTCCCAGCTCGGATGGCGGAACTCCACCGCTACACGAATCCACCCCGGCACGCGGGACAGGAAGTAGTCGAGGCGGGCGTCATCGCGCTCCATCGCCGGCGGGAGTTGGACGAGCAGGACGGCCCGACGGTCGCCCAGCTCATGCCAACAGCGGGCGACCCGCTCGATCCAGACCTCCGGCGCGTACAATTTCTTCCCGTGCGTCAGCCCGCGGGGCGCCTTCACGGACAGCGCGAACCCGGGGGGAAGGCGACGCCGCCACCCGGCGAAGGTCGTATCGCGCGGCCAGCGATAGAAACTGGCGTTCAGCTCCACCGTGTCGAAGCGTGCCGCGTAATGGTCCAAGCGCTTCGCCGGCGGGGTTCCCTGCGGATAGCAGATGCCGTTCCAGTGGTCATAACTCCAGCCGGAGGTGCCAATGCGGATTTCGCTCACCTTCCCCACACTACTGATGCGCCCTTCGCTCCCACCATCGCGACGTAGCAGGTGCCGTCATCCACGCCCCGGACAACATCCCCAAAAGGAACGAGCCAGCGGCCCGACATTGCATCGTATGTAGACCCTCGAACGCTTCTGTTGCGAAAGCCGTAAGGGACCCTGGAGCAACATCGCCCGAGTCGATCTGCTCAGTTGCGTTCGGTGTACCCAGTGCAACTGATGCGTTGCCGTCCGCTGACAGTTTCGTCATGATTCTGCTCGAGGATGCGCGGGCGATGGCTGCCGGAAGCGTCCGTCATGGTCGTGCCTTTCGCGACTGACGGCCAAGAAGCACGACCTCGCGGAGCCCGAGGAAGCGGGGAAGGTGAAGGCGATCGCCACGGCGAACGAGAGCGGCATCAAAATGACAGCAGTAGGGATGCGAGACAATTCGACGGGACACCTGAGCGCTGTGGCACAGCACTCGTGGACCCTCAATGGGCTCATCGAACTGGTCTCCGAGGTACCCCTCGACGCAAAGGGGCAGGAGCGAACTGTCCCGTCGTGGGAACCACCGGTGCGGCGGAGACAGCCGAGAGCGAGGACCGGAATCCCTCACCGCACACACCGACACCCGGGGTGGGTCGTGGTTCCGCGAACGCCAGATTCTCGGTGACTCTGGCCCGAATACCCTCCCAGCCCCGGTCTCAAGTCAATGCGAGCCGCCTGTAAAACGGTCATCACCCGTCGGGCTGTCCGCCGAGCCCTCGAACCCGAGGTTCCCGGCCAGGGTCTCGGGCGACGGGTCGGCGTCGGCTGGTGGATCGTTCTGAACCTGGCCGGAATCGGCCGGGTCAGTCCTGTCGGTGCTGCCCAGGTCCTGCAGGTGATGATCTTTGGAGGGTGGTTCCATGTCCCGAGGGTAGGCCCTTCCGAACGCCGTCGGCAGTCTCGGCGGGCGCCGTCGTAAGGTCTTGCACCGGTCGTGACCGCGATGTAGCACGAATGGGCGCAGCACTCGCCGGTGGATGCCCTGTAAAAAGTCTTCTTCCGGTTGTTTGTGGTGATGACCGGTGTCTGTGACAGGTCTGAGTGGCACCGGCAGCACCCGTCGTGCCGGTCATCCATCTGAGGGCCGGTGGAGCCCGAAGGGTGGAGCTCGAAGCCGGTCACCTGTGGGTGAGCTGCCGCTTCCTTCCGGCATGCGAGAGGCGCCCCACCTGGGGATCGGTGTACCGAACATCTGCCGTAGGCCGCACGAACCGTGACCCTTCCGGGACGTGTCCGTCGGTCTCCTGGTGATCGTGTCACCGGAGACTTGGACCATGGCACTCATGGGGATTGAAAAGGCGCGGCCAACATACTGGCTCAGGGACAACCGGGGCGCTCTGCCGTCCATCATCGCGGTCGTCGCAGGCGCCATGTTCTGGGTGGCCGGAGCGATCGGCGGGATCGGATTCCTGGCCGACGCGCGTTCACCGATGGCGATGCTCACCGGGCTCTACATCGGCCTGGCCGCCGTCGCGGTATCGATCATCATCGCCACACTCGCCCTGAACGACATCGCCCGCCGGTACGCCCGGACACGGAACCGCCGCTAACGCTAAACCGGGCAACAGGGCATAGCGAGCAACAGAGACGGGCGCTTCGAGGACCGCAGCCGAACCGCCCCGTGAACGGTCCGCACCGCACTCATGATTGCCCAGGATCGCAACCTGCGTTGACAACGCTCGTTGAAGCAACTTAGGTTGACATCATGGAGTCATCACACGTTGCGGTCACCGCGGCGGATACTTCTGATCCTCGTGCTGGTCTGCGGGCGGTGGCGTCCCTGCGTGTTCTGGCGGACTCCCTGGAGCTTCGCCAGGTAGAGGCCGCACTGCGCGCCGGGATGAGTTGGCAGGTGATTGCGGATGCCCTCGGGGTTACCCGCCAGGCGGTCCATAAAAAGTACGCCAGGCGCGTTGATCCTTCGATCCTCGGCCCCAGGAGGCGAGCATGAGTAGATTCACCCGGTATGCGACGACCAGCCAGAGCCTCTCGTTGATCGCGATGGAGGAAGCCTCCCGGAGGGGCTTGCGTGAAGCGGACCTCGAGGACCTGTTCCTGGCCCTGGTACTCAACGACCAGCCCGCCGGCCAGCTCCTTCGCGAACTGGGCATCACCGTGCATACTGCTCGCGCCGCCGTGGAGGAACATCAGAAGGACCAGATCGCGTCCCTCGGAATCACCGCCGACCTGCCACCCTCGGGGGACATCGTCTTCCACGAGACGGGTGGGTATGCGTGGTCCAAACGCGCCTCGGACCTCATTGGTCGGGCCGGCAGGAAGGGCCGGACCGCGGATGCTTCCGCAGTTCTGCGCGAACTGATGAATGAACCCAGCGGGCTGATCGCGGACCTGCTGCGGCGGCTCAACACGACACCGGCCGCGGTCCTTACTGAACTCGCCCGCAACCCGGCGATGGTGACGACAGGTGAAGAGGACCGTGCACCTCACCGAGGCAAGCTCAGCGGAGTCAGCGAGTCCTTCATACCAGCACCAGTCGAGGACGTCTGGGCTCTCCTGTCCGACCCGGCTCGGATACCCGAATGGGAACCAGCCATCGATACCGTCGAAAGTCCCACCAACACCACCGACTCTGCTGCCGAACCGACCACCACCGCCGAACCAGGCGACCAGAGGGCGCAGGTAGGCGGGGTGTGGACGGCATACGCGCAGACAACCCACCCAAACGGCAAACCACTCAAGGTCAGCGACAAGTTCCGCCGTAGGACACTCGAGCTCATCCGAGCGGACCAGCACACACACATCAGCTGGCGCTTCACACACCCGGACTCCACGACGAGCCTGCCGATCATCACGTCCTTCGACCTCACGCCCACCACGGGCGGAACGCAACTGAGCACCGCAATGACCTGGGCCCGACGCCGGGGCTGGCGATCCCTCCTCAGCCCAGGGCTGCGACCCCTCCAACGCTTCCTGATCTGGGTCAGACTCTCCCAGATCAGCGGCTCCATCAGCCGCACCTTCCGCCGAACCTGATCACCCCGGCACGATCCCGACCCGAAACAATATTCAAGGTCCAACCACTCGATCAGGAATACCCGGGTAGCAGTGGCACCACAGCGCCGAGCAGATCACCCTCACCGGAGCCGAGAGGAGCGTCCGGAAGGCTGAGGCCATAGGATCTACCAGATCCATGTCCAGATCCCAGCTCGGATCCACCAGAAGTGCATCACCAGTCGGATGATCCGCGTGAGTCGCTGGGGCCAACGCCGCCAGCAACCGGACCACGCGCTAGTGGTCCACCGATAGTCCTTCAGCACCCAGCACCCAGCGCCACCTCGGCGTGAACCTCCTGCGCCGTTGTGGCGTGAACCTCTGATCCGACAGTGATCTAATGCGGAGCGGGGCCACTGCCCCCGCTTCACCTTTTCCACGGAAGGGCAACGATAGGAGCCATGAGCCGGATGACCAAGAAAGTCCCGACAGGGCCGATCCACGGACCCTATGGTCAGGTGGAGAAGTGGTTGAAGGCCGAGGGCGCCGGCGAGCTGCTGCAGGAGGCCGTCTTCTCTCCGGTCTTCAGCGAGCAGTCCTTCGAGCCCGGAGACCCGAGTGAGGCCGAGCTCCGCGAGCTGTGGCCCGACGGCGGGTGGCTGTCCTGGCTGGGCGGGCCTGCGGTCGGCCCCCTGGAGGAGTGGCCCCGTCGCACCGACGGCAAGGCACTGGCCCACGTGGCCACGATCCACCTCGGCGACCTGGGTGCGACCACCGACGCCGTGGGCAAGGCGGCGTGGCCCACGGGACAGCTGCGCGAGGGACTCCCCACCGACGGCGTACTCGAGGTCTTCCACGACCTCGAGTCCTTCGGCTACGACCCCGCCGACGGCGCGGCCCGCGGATGGCAGGTCTGCTGGGTGCAGACTCCCGACCGCTCGGTGCTGATCGACCCACCGGAGGACCTGGACACCCCCACCGATGTGTGCCAGCTGTGCCTGCCGATGCCGGGCTTCACGCTGCCCTCCGCCGCGGATGTCGCCGGCGGGCCTCAGGACCGATTCGAACTGATCGAAGCCCTGGAGCTCGACCTGCAGAAGGGGTGGCTCGCCCAGCGCACCGGGTCACCGAAGGGGATACCCATACCGTTCAGTCATGCCTACGGCCACAGCCACCGCGGCCGGATCACCGCCGTCGACGACATCCTCCCGGGCGTCCTGCCGCTGGAGCCCGGGGACGAGTACCGGCTGATCCTGGACATCGAGTCGTGGACGGCCCTCGCAGGATGGTTCGGCGATGCGGGCAACCTCGAAGTCTGGGTCCGTGAATCCGACCTCCAGGCACGGGCCTTCGAACGGGCCTGGTGCCTCATCCGCACCGACTGACGGCCAAGACCCGTGAGAACCCCCCTCCTCGGCCCGGGCCTGACAAATGACCATAGGAGCTTGAGTGAAGACCGCGTGGGGCCACTTGAACCTGTCATAGTCTGTGAAGGTAATGGTGGATAAGGGACAGAGAGAGGGCGGACACGAATGCGGCACAATGGACGACCATCCGCTTGTTGAGTACTGCCGCCCGCTTGACTGACGCGGACCATAGGCAACGTACTCGAGAAACTCGAGCTCAAGGGGCTTGGTTTTGAGAGCCCGGGACACCTCGGATGGACGTTCGATACGCGTCGGGATCACAGCCCGAGGCCAGAGCATAGTGCAGCACAGGGGACCGCAGCTGAATTCTCTGGTCGTGCTGGTGAGTCTACCGAGGTGCTCGGCGCACGCCGCCGGACCGCTTGCACGGGCCCGGCAGATCCCCGTACAGCACTGTGCAGCTCAGGAGACGATGAGTTCCGTGATGCCCGTATTGGACCTGAGTGTTGTCTATGCGCTGGCGGTCGACCTCAACTCACCAGAGGAAGCCCTGAAGTTCCTCGACCGATTCCGGGCAGGGTTGTCTCAGACCTACTCCGGGCAGGCAACGCGCCAGCCATCACCACTGACCGCAGCTTCTTACGGGACCTCACCGCGGAGGCATTTCTTTTCACGCACGCATGTCTCGCTCTGCGCTCGAACCCGACACTTCCCGCTCCCCCACGAACGAACCAGTAGTGGTGTCAGCGGAGTGTTGACGTCTTGATAGGCGGGCTTTGATCAGCTCGATGGTGGGGCCAAGGTCGGAGACCTCCCACACACTGTGCCGTGAGGTGGCGGCCCAGTGGAGGGTGTCGGCGACATCGCGGATGTACCCGCCGCGCCGCTCAACTATGGCGCGGCGAAGATCTCCTGCCGTCCAGGCGTAACGAAGTCCGGGCACTCCGTCCGGGAGCCCCCGGTGTTCGCTTCCTAGCGTGAGGTGACCCCACAGATCGATCAGCCCGGGTCTGGCGGCCTCCGCGAGTCGCATGGAACCGAAGAAGCGGCCGTTGAGGTCGATGAGGTGATAGGTGTTGGCACTGTCGATGAGGAATTGGAGTTCGACCAGGCCCCGCCAGCCCAGTCCTTGCAGAAGCTGTTCCGCGCGGGAGACAAGCGACTCATCGATCGGCACCGTGACTGCCCGCGTCGAGACCCCATTGGGTGTGGGCCACAACCTCGTACTTTCCTGCTGCACCCGCGCGGTGAGGCGTCCCCGGTCGAAAATCCCGATGAGAGCGCTCAACCGTCCCACGATCGGCGTTTGAAGCACGGGGTGGGCACCTGCCGCCTGCAGATCACGAATCCGGGGTTCGGCCGCGCTGATCGTGGAATAAGTTCTCGCTTCCATGCGGGTCTGCCGGATTTGTCCCGGGTTCCAGTGGGCACGGCTCTTGACGACGACCGGGCCGCGCCAGGACTGGACGCCCGCCTCGTCGGCATCACGAATCACGGGAGTGGATAAGCCCGCTGCGGCAGCATGCTCAGCGAGCCGGACCTTGTCCAAGGCATCCGAGACGACGCTCGCCGGAGGGTGGGGATTGAGCGCCGGAATTAGGCGCTGATAAGTGGAAACGGCGGCCATCCAGTCGTCTCCGGAACCGAAGACCACCGCGTAGCGCCCGGCCCGCACGGCAGCCCTGACCCCGAGCACGAACGCCTTACCGTCTCCGCGTGGACGGGGAACAGTGTGCCGCGCCATCACGGCTCGTGATGCTCCCGCCATGCCGCCGCCCTCCGGAGTCCCGAGCCCCACACGCCATCCGGCAGCAGCCAGTGACCGGGCGGCAGCCAAAGCACCCCGGTTCCGGCCCGTTCCCACGATCAAGGCACTCAGTGGGGCCTCAACCGGCGATCGACCCGAGGTCGAGAAAACCCGCGCCAGCGTCGGGTCGTTCCGCGTTTCCGCCGCGCGCACCATACCGGGATCTGATTCCTGTTCCACGGCGCTCATCCCTACCCCCCCCCCGTCATCGTCGCGTTCACCAGCTTCTCTACTGCTGAAGCTTACAAACGGCAGATGAGGAGAGCATGAGAGAGGTCGGACGCAGCCACTCGGATCAGCGACCGACAACCCCACGCCACGCACGAGTCCGGCTCTGCTGCGCGGGGAGCAGTGGCGCTGCTGGTGCCCCACTCACATCACGGAGCTGGTGGAAGTCTCATGTCCGTCTCATGGTCAGTGCATAGCGTGGCTCGAGGGGAACCTCCATCGCGATCCTGCCAGTCAGCAATCACGGTTCAGGAGCGCTGACGAGCAGTAGCGATACGACCTCACTGGCCAAAGACTTCACCACTACAACGAAGAGGAATCTCCATGAGAACCTGCCTGCCAAAGCTTTTTGCTGTTCTCGCCACACTGATCGCCCTTGCCCTCACGAGCTGTGACAACCCACCCCAGGATGAGGGCTTTACCAACAACCAGGAGCAACAAGACGATTCCCAGAACCAAGACAACCAACAAGACAACGGCGGCGACGACGGTGACAGCGATGACACGAGCGATGACGATGGCGACGGCGACGGCGACGGCGACGGCGACGACACGAGCGATGACGACGGCGACGACGGCGACGACGGCTGATCGGAACCAGGACGAATTCCGTGCACGAAGATTCTTCCCCGGTCCTGACGCCACCTCGTCGGCTCTCACGCCGGGTCGGTGAGTGCGTTGAGCGATGCCTCTGCGCAGCGCTCCTTGGAGCAATTGAGGGCCAGTCCCTGCAGTGTCGCGGCGATTGGCTGGATGGACTCAGGCGAAAGGATCGTCGTCGATCATCGCGTCTCGCCTCAGGGGCATCAGGGAGCTCGTGGAGGGCTTGGTCCCCGGCTGAATCGCGGCGCCTCGACTTCGATCTCCATAGCTAGAAGTGTTTGGGTCCTCGCGCATATTGCCTTGACCGTCCAGGCAGCAGCGTGTGAGTGAACCCGCCGACGGGTCCGGTGTCTGTATCGCTACGCGCCAGATCCGACACCACGTTCAGGTCCGTCGGCCGAGTTCCTCCCAGAGGAAGGCCAGCGTCGCGGCGCCGGCTTTCAGGATGTCGATGCTGACGCTCTCGTCGCTGTCGTGCCAGTTGTCTTCTACAAGTCCGGTACCGAAGAAGACCACGGCTACATCCAGTGCGCGGGAAAGTATCTCCGCGGGTCCGCCGCCGGCGTTTCCCATCCGCCCCACCTCCTCCGTCTGGAAACCGTGGGCCATTGCCGTGGAGAGAGTATCCAGCACCAGGCAGTCCGGAGTCCGGTACGGTTCCTGCGCATTCTCGAGGTCAAGAGACAGCTCGTACGCGTAGCCGGCACTGATGTTCTCCTCCACCCAGCGCCGCACCTGCCCTGCCACGTCCTGGATGTTCTGCCCGGCGACGGTGCGGATGCTCAGGTCTGCGGACGCCATGGACGGGATGGCCGCACGTTGCACACCGATGGGGTCCCCGGCCGCCAGTGCAATGACTTCCAACGACGGGCGCTCCCACAGCCGTTCGAGTACCGAGTATCCGTACTCCCCCGAAATACTGCGTGTGTGTGAGCGCTTCAGCCAGTCCTGCGGGTCGAAAGGCAGTGCGGCCAGTTCAGCCCGGCGGCGGGGGGTGATGTCCTCGAAGTCATCGTAGAATCCCGGGAAGGTGATCCTTCCCTTGTCGTCGTGCAACTGCCCGAGCAGTCTGCTGAGTTCAAGGGCCGGGTTGGGGGCCGGCCCGGACACGGCGCCGCTGTGAATGTCGGTGAGGGGCCCGTAGACCTCGATATGTGCGCCGAGCATGCCGCGGATGCTGGTGCAGATAGCGGGATGATCTGCGTGCCACAGCAGGGTGTCGGAGAAGACCACGGCGTCCGCATCAAGGCCGGCGCGGTGGTCCTGAAGAAGTTCTGCCAGGCCGGGAGAGCCGGCCTCTTCCTCCCCTTCGACGATCAGCTTGAGGTTCACTGCCGGAGTGGTGCGTCCCGTGGCACTGAGGTGGGCCCGGAGTCCCCAGCCGTGAGCCATGACCTGTCCTTTGGCGTCTGAAGTTCCTCGGCCGTAGAGCCTGCCGTCGCGAAGTACCGGATCGAACGGAGTGGTCTGGTCCCAGTTCTCCTCCTTGACCGCGCGCACGTCATGGTGGCCGTAGATCAGGATGGTCGGGGCCCCGGGGTTGCCGGACCATTCAGCGAAAACCGCGGGACCCTCTGCCCTCTTCCAGATCTCCGTGGTCGGGAAACCCACCCCCCGCAGCTCCCCCGCGAGCCAGTTGGCGGACCGGGTGAGGTGGTGTTTGCGCTCCGGGACGCCCGCCACGGACGGGATGCGGACCCACTCCGTGAGTCTGTCCACGAGCAGCGGCGTGTGGGCGTCGATGTAGTGTCGAACGTTTCCGTCAGCATTCATCGTTGATCCAATCGAATCAGTCAGGTGTCTTGCAGCGAGGGGACCGGGACTGCGTGGCGGTGGAGGTGCCCTGGGTGCGTTCGACGGCGTCCGCCACCACCGCGGCCAAGCTCTGGCTGTTCGCCATCGTTTCGAGTTGCCTGCATGAGCCCGTGCCTGCGGTGAGGATCTGCGAGATGCCCAGGGCCACTTGCTCGTCGTCGCCGCTTCCTGCCAGGACGGGGCGGACATGAGCCAGGAGGGCCTCGACCGCTTCGGCAGCCGGACACGGGGTGTTCAGTACCGGGTGGAGGAGGTTGCCTCCTACTCCGGATCTGCTGGCGTGCCACGCCGCGAGACGCAGGTGCGTGTCTGACCGATGCGGGGCAGGGGTTCCGGCCCGCCATTCCTGGACGGCTCGTTCCGTGAGTGCCCGCACGAGGGCGGCGATTGTCGTGGCGTGTTCGGGTTCCAGGCAGACGTCGGCGATGCGCACCTCGACCGTCGGATGATGGCGGGAGAGGCGGGCGTCGAAGTACACCATGCCCTCGTCAACAAGGACGCCGGCAGCCAGCAATGACTGGACATGGTTTCGGTACGCCCGTTCGGATCCGAACCGCCGGCAGGGTCCCGACGTCGGCCACCGGCCGTACGCCTGGTAGCGGAAGCTCGCGTAGCCGCTGTTGTCTCCCTGCCAGAACGGGGAGTTCGCGCTCAGGGCCAGCAGGACCGGCAGCCAGACACGGATCCGGTCCAGCACCGCTACGCCTTCCGCGCCGGAGTCAACGCCGACGTGGACATGGAAGCCGCACGTGAGCTGTTCCCGGAAAGTCAGCCCGAACCGGGCGGCCATCTCCAGGAAGCGGGGCTGCGGCACCGGTGTCGGAGTGACCGCGACCGGGCTGGTCGCCAGCGCCACCGCCCTGGTGCCCACCGACCGTGCGGCCTCATCGGCCAGACCGCGGCCCTCCCTGATTGCTCCAGCCATCTCCTGCAAGGTGGTACAGACAGGGCTGACAACTTCAAGTTGCTCCTGCTGGACCTCCGGAGTCAGGACCGGGCCGGCGACGAACCCTTGACGGTTGGACCTGCGCCGAAGTGCCTGCTCTGCCACTGGTGCCGGCTGGCCCGTCCCGGGGTCGACCAGCAGGAATTCCTCCTCGACGCCGAAGGTCCTTCGACCGCTGCCAACGGGACGGACACCCTGCCTACTCGTTGATGAATTCACGGCAATTCCTTTGAGGAAGGCCGCCGACCCGAAGATGCGCGGACCGGCCGCCATCGAAGCATGAACAAGCTTCCTACAAGAACCCACAACCACCAGCCCGCTGGAACCACGCCTTCGATGTCCTCAGAGTACGCACGGCAGTGGGCCGCCGAAAGGGCGATCCAGCTGTACCCGCTGTAACGCTGTTCCTTGACGGCAGGATCGTTCTTCTCCATGCACAAGAGTGAACGCGTCCGGCGGACCGTGCTTGCCGCCACCGTGCAGGCGTGAGGCGATGTCATCGCCTCCATGAAAGGCCTGGACAACAGCCGTTATCGGCACTCTGGATTCGGCTGCCAGCATCAGGACGAGGCTCACTACAGTCACCAGCAGCCCGCTAGGGCGGCGTAGGAACGATCATTCCGCTGGTCGAGATCGTCGGTGCAGCCCCCCGTTCGTTGTGGATCGAAATTCAGGAGCGTAGTGGACCGGGTGAACTGCGCTTACGAAGTGCTGGCTCATTATCGCGGCGAAGGTGCGGAAGCAGATCCTGACGCCGATGCCGGGCGTCGAAGTCCGATCCCGGCGAAGAGTAGGCCTTCACCGTGCCTGGACCTCGATGGCTTCGCACTGGTCCCGTAGGGACAGTAGCTACTCGTCCCGCCCGGTCCCGGCGGCGTTGGTGCCAACCAGTGTGCGGTTCACTACTGCTTCTGTCGTGTCGGTCGGGCTGGTGCGGGTTACTCCTCGTGGAACGGCCACTGGTTGGTACCCCGCTGCCACGACGTGCTGGCGGAAGTCAATGGATTGCTTCGTCCGGGCAGCCCCCGCTGATGACTGTGACCGGCGGTAGCGTAGGACAGTCGTTTAGCAGTAAGCGGTGCGCCATCGGTGGCCCGCCCGGACTTCCCTGGCGCGGGTACACCGTCAACGTCCTCCGAGGAAGCATCATCAACGACAACGAATTTCTCGTGCCTCCAGCCGAGAATCCCCTCCCGGCTCCCCCAGCGGCACTCTCCGTGACAGCGTCCGTAGCACCGTCCGCAGCACCGGCCGCAGTTGATCGTCCCGTACTCGCGGAGCACGAATTCGATGAGCTCTTCGAGGACGAATATGAGCAGTTCCTGCCGGGAACACCTGCCCACACGGCGATCTACCTGCAGGACCTCGTCCTGGACAGCACCGACGTCGAGGGCTTCCTCGACAGCCTCGCCCGGGCCGCCACCGAACACCTCGCCGGGCACGGGCACGACGTGTTCTGCGGGGTGACGCTCCTTCGACCACGGACCAATGTGACGATCGCCAGTAGCAGTCCCGAGGCCCGGCGGCTCGATGAGCTGCAGTACTCCTACGGCGATGGGCCGTGCCTGACCGCTGCCCGGACCGACCAGCCGGTCCATGTCCCTGACACGAGGACCGATCAGCGGTGGCCGGAGTACCTGGCCGAGGTGACCCGCCACGGCGCGTCGTCCATCCTCGGCGTGCCGATCCCTCTCGATGGTGAGGCGAAGTGCGGACTGAACCTGTACTTCACAGCGTCGAACACGTTCACCGCCGAGGCCAGGCACGCCGCGGGGTTCTTCGCGCGAGAAGCCTCCCGTTCCCTGCGTCTGGCCGTACGGATCGCCACGCTCGCGGAGAAGGCCGGGCATCTGAACGCCGCGCTCCAGTCCCGGACCGTCATCGACCTCGCCGCCGGCATCATCATGGCCCAGAACAAGTGCAGCCAGACCGCGGCGGTCGCCATCATGAAGTCAGCGTCCAGCCACCGTCAGGTCAAACTCCGCGACCTCGCCCATGAACTCGTCGTCACCATCAACCATCAGGGACCCGACACCCACTTCGACTGAAGAATCCGCACCAACAGTTCGAGGGCATCACACCACCATCAACCACTGCTTCACCACCGAATGGAGAAACTTCATGGCCACCAAGAAAAGCACGACGATCGCAGCATTCCTTGCGGCTTCCAGCCTCTTCCTCGGAGGATGCGACCTCGGCAGTAACGATAGCGACGACCCCGGTACGGACACCGGCAATTACGACGACAACAACGGCATCGATACCGACCAGGGCGACGACGCACGAGGAAACGACAACTAGCACCGCACGCCCGCCATCACCCCGTGAACGATGGTCCAGCGAGCGAGCACGCGCCGGCTATCTCGCCGATTGGGCTGCGTGTCCGGATGAAGTATGACGACCATAGGTGTAGTGAGGGCCGAGGACCTGCCGCTCAGCGAAGTTCTCACGTTGTACGGTGCGGTGGAGCGGTTGGCCTCCACGAAGGACCCGGACAACCTTCAACGAGCATTGGAGGGGTCCTCGACCCTCGTGGCCGCCCATCATGGCGAGGCGCTGGTTGACCTGGCTGAGGAGGACCCGCCAGAGCCCCCGTACGGTTCGATTGATCGAACGGGGTCCGCAAACCGGATCCTCCACTGGAGGGAATTTGGGCCATGATCTTATGGCTCCGCCCGCGAGCTGATCAGGGCCGTCGCGGATAAATGTAAGTCTCGACTCGAGGTTGTCGGTGAGCGCCCGGTGCCCGGCTTAGTGTGAAGCATGCACTTGACTCGGAATCGTGATCGGCCCGCTGCACAGCAATGGGCATCAGTAGCGTTGATCGCCGTTCTGTCGGCCGGGCTTTGGTTCGGCTGGTTCGCCTGGGATACCGAGTACCAGTACGACGCGGCCACCGGAAGAATGGGCGGCCCATACGCAGTGTGGCAGGGCGTCGGAGCTTTTCTCTGCAGCATCGTGGTGGTCTGGTTCGCCTACCGTCTCCTGCATGTCGCCGTCGCCCTCCTGGTCCTTCCAGCGTCCTTCACGTTCGCGTGGATCACGACGGCCGCCGCGACGGACGTGACCGGGCTGTGGATGGTGGGAGCTGTACTTCTCGCTTTCGGTACCACCATTGGCGTGGCAATGATGCTCGGTATCGCCGCCGCCGTAGAAGCTGCTGGCAGGAAACCCGCGTCTCCGCTGCTGCATCCGAGTAGCTGCTCCCGAACAGGCATAGAAACACCGTGGGCCATCCGACGCGACTGACGATCCTCCACCGCTCGGAGTTCATTCATCGGGTGGTCGATTCGCCGGTAGTACTGTCGGGGCGCGTCATGAAGTGGGGCCAGGTATATCCGTCACACCGGAGCCACTTCTAGCAGTAAGCATTACCATCCTCTCTTGAGCTCGAAGGAAACAACCTGCGCCGGGCTCGAACGAGGAGATGGTGAGCGAAGTCGCGAACCTTGGCGCCGGGGATGGGTCCACGCCAGAGGGATTCACTACGGAGGACCTGCGGCTGGGCAAGAAGGCCACCAAATTCCTTCGCGCCCTCAGCCCGATTGCTCTCGTAGCCTGTGTTTCAATCGCTGGCTTCGTTCTTCTCAATGTTCCATGGGATACCCGGATGCCCTACGACGGAGAATATGACCGCAGCGGCAGGGGTATTCCCATGCAGATCGCGATGCTTCCCTGCATGCTGCTCCTCATTGGCATCTGACGGGCTGGAACGACGCCGAACGCGCATCACATGCGCAAGGGCTCGCGCGTCGGGACCTACATTCTCGGAAGTGGACTCATAGCCGTATGCGTCGTCGGTCAGTGGGTCATCGTGGAATCGATTCTGGAAGCGGGTGGATACCTTGTCGGATAGCCCGGCGTCCACCATCGCGCATGTCCCTGAGCCGGTCGCTCATTACTCCCCCTGGCTCTCGTGGCTGCCACTGGAGCGCTGCTGGAGAAGGCTGCGCACGATCGGCTCCAACGTTGCCAATGCACGGAGAGGCGCGGTGACCCGAAGCTCCTCGACCAACTTGCCGGGCTCGTGGCGCAGCGCGTACGTGTCAGTCACTTCTTGGATGAGCGGGGCGACGAGCTTGACGGCACCATCCCGGTCCGGTGCGCGACGCCAGTGCACGGTGACTGCAAGGGACTTGTCTTCGACGAAGATGCCTTCGACATCGTCCAGCAGCCCCACTTTCCCGATGAAGGATCGTCCGCGGAATCAGGCGATCGACCATAAAGCGCTGGGATAATCCTGCCATTGAGCGCTCGGACTCACAGAGCTGGTGGTGTCTCGTCCTGGTGTGTTGCAACCCACGGGTTACGAGCCGTAGGCCACCGCCAGATTTCTCGGGCTCGTCGGACCAGGGCAGTGAGAAGCCGCCTCGAATTCGGCGTTTTCTCGACACTGCTTCAGGGCGCTCCTGTCATTTCGGCGGAGTGCATGAGTCGAGACTGATCTCCGTCCGACTCTTGTTGTCACGGGTTCTGTGCCGGAGGAGACTTGAGGCGACGGCATCCCATCTCGTGCCGCCCGCGGGGTCATCCGGCTGCGGGGCCTCACAGCACCCTGTAGCGGCCTGGTGGATCGATGAGCTCCCTGACACCCCTCGAGAAGGCCGCTCAGCGGTCGCGCCATCTCTTGCTCCTGGTGGCTATCGCGTTGATCGGAGGTCTGAGTGGGTGCGAGTATGCGCCCGACAACGCCTCCCTCCCGCCCACCAGTTCACCAACTACGGAGGCCGGCACGATGTCGCCAACGGAGGGCGGCACGGTTCCGCCGCTGCCGGACAGCGGCGACATCGACGCCGGCACATACCTCGTCACCAGCTACACGGAGCCTTTCGAGATCACCGTCCCGGACGGCTGGTTGAGCGACGGCGGTGACGTCCTGTCCAAGGACGACCCGGCCCACCCGGATGAAGGGGGCGTCGTCGTGGCTTGGTGGCCCGCGGATTATGTGCCGACGGATTCATGCGCGTGGGTGGGCGCGCTCGTCGAGGTAGGTCCGTCCGCTGAAGCCTTCGTCGACGCCATGACGGCGCAGACGTCGACGACCAGCACCCCTCCCGTCGAAGTCGTGGTGGGCGATTACTCCGGCTTCGAGTTCGACCACTCCATCGAGGGCGACGTGGACATCACCGCCTGTGACCGCGACAAGTTCTGCCTCCACTCAGGATTCTCGAACGAATGCTCACGCTGGTACTCGACTCAGGATGAACGCGAGACCTACCGGGTGGTCGACCTGGAGGGCCAGCGCGCAGTGATCTGGGTGACCCAATTCCACGAATCGATCAATCCGGAGCTGACGAGCGAGGCACGCGCCGTCTTCGACTCGATCGTGTTCCGGTCCGACATGTGACCAGCTGATGCGATAGGTGATCCCGCCCATGGGCTCCGGCTCCTTCTCCGAACCCACGTGGGCGTCTCATAGCCTCAGTGTCTCGATACGCAGGGGATGCGAGGCGGGTTGCCCCATCCGGCACGCCACGTAGCGGTGCGGAAAGCCGGCCGTTCAGCGCTGTGATCCACAGCCGATGTTGGTTCGCGAACCCGCCGTCGGACCTCGCCGCCCGCCCGGTCAAAGTATCCTTTCGCTGAGATGTCTCTCCAGGGACCACGACGCCGCCTGGGCCAGCCCCTCCTTGATGCGGGAGCGCGTCTCGTTCGGCCTCGCGGCGGGCTAGACCTGCAGACTCCACATCGGGTGCCCTGGCTCGTCGCCCGCGGATACCTGTGTTCACAGCTTCCGTCGCGGCTGGACTGGATGGACATGCGGACGATCCGGTTCGTGTCTGCCGACCCGTGGACCGGGGCGTGAACTTCGACGACGAGCAGGGGGCTGCCTCCTCCTCGGAACCGGGCAGCAACACCACGTCGACGGGATCAGAGGACGCTGCGGTACACCCCGAGGGTCGTCTCCGCGATCGATCCCCAGTCGAAGTGCCGTTCCGCCCGCTGCCGACCCGCGGCGCCCATCGCAGACGCCCGCGCGGGATCGCCCACGAGGGCATTCAGCGCGGCGGCGAAGTCCTGGACGAACCGCTCCGGATCCAAGGGCGTCCCGGTGCCGTCCTGTACCTGTTCCAGGGGCACGAGGGTGCCGGTCACGCCGTCGTCGATCACCTCCGGGATGCCGCCGGTCGCCGACGCGACGACGGCAGCGCCGCACGCCATGGCCTCGAGGTTGACGATCCCGAGGGGCTCGTAGATGGAGGGGCACGCGAAGACGGTGGCGTGGCTCAGGATCTGGACGACCTCCCGGCGCGGCAGCATCTTCTCGATGAGTACCACCGAACCCCGTTTCTCCCGCAGCTCGGAGATGAGCACCTCGGTCTCGGCGGCCAGCTCGGGCGTGTCCGCGGCTCCGAGGCAGAGGACAAGCTGGACGTCCGCCGGCAGGTGCGCCGCTGCACGCAGCAGATACGGGACACCCTTCTGCCGCGTATTGCGACCCACGAAGACCACGCTCGGGCGGTCGGGATCGATGCCGTGCGCACGCAGGGCGTCGTCGTCCTCGTCGCGGGACCACTGGGCGACGTCGATCCCGTTGTGGACCACGTGGACCTTGCCGGGGTCGACGTCGGGGTAGCTGCGCAGGATGTCCGCCCGCATGCCGGCGGACACGGCGATGACGGCGGCCGCCGCCTCGTAGGACGTCTTCTCCACCCAGGAGGACACCGCGTAGCCGCCCCCGAGCTGCTCGGCCTTCCAGGGGCGCAGCGGCTCGAGGCTGTGCGCGCTGAGGACGTGCGGGATGCCGTGCAGGAGGGAGGCGAGGTGCCCGGCCATGTTGGCGTACCAGGTGTGGGAATGCACGAGATCCGCACCCGCCATCGCGCCCAGCATCTGCAGGTCCGTGCCCAGGGTCTGGACGGCCGGATTGGCTCCGGCGAGGCCTTCCGGCACGCCGTAGGAGAGTACGGAGGCGCCGTGGTACTCCCCCGGCCGGGGCGCCCCGAACGCGTGGACCCGGAGATCGACCTGCGGGGCGAGGACCCTGCTGAGCTCGGCGACATGTACCCCCGCTCCACCGTAGATCTCGGGCGGGAACTCCTTGGTCACAATGTCTACTCGCACTCCCCCAACGTAGTGCAGTGCGTCCCCTGTCCTCTAGTGTGAAGAAACCGGAAGGGTTCCGGGCTGTGTGTACCAACGCTGATCGACCACCTATCGAGCAGGCAGAACACTCAACGAAGAGCGGGGGGTCTGAAGTGGCACCGAAGAAAGTACTTGCCGTGGTTCTGGCGGGCGGCGAAGGCAAACGCCTGATGCCGCTCACGGCGGACAGGGCGAAACCGGCCGTGCCGTTCGCCGGCAGCTACCGGCTCATCGACTTCGCGCTGTCGAACCTCGTCAATTCCGGCTACCTCCAGATCGTTGTACTGACGCAGTACAAGTCCCACAGCCTGGACCGGCACATCTCGGAGACGTGGCGGATGTCCACGCAGCTCCAGCAGTACATCGCCTCGGTTCCAGCGCAGCAGCGCCGGGGCAAGAGCTGGTTCCTCGGCAGTGCGAACGCGATCTACCAGTCGCTGAACCTGATCCACGACGCGCAGCCGGACATCGTCGTCGTGATCGGCGCGGACCACGTGTACCGGATGGACTTCGAGCAGATGGTCGACGCGCACGTGAAGAGCGGGGCGTCGGTCAGCGTCGCGGCCGTCCGCCAGCCGATGGACCTCGTGGACCAGTTCGGCGTGATCGAGGTGGACCAGGACGATCCAGGGCGCATCGCGGCGTTCGTCGAGAAGCCGAAGAGCACGCCCGGCCTCCCGGACGACCCCAACAGCTTCCTCGCCTCCATGGGCAACTACGTCTTCACCACCGACGCCCTGCTGAAGGCGCTCGAGGACGACGCCGCGCGCCTGGACACCAAGCACGACATGGGCGGGGACATCATCCCCTACTTCGTGGAACGCAACGACGCCGCCGTCTACGACTTCACGACCAACGAGATCCCCGGCTCCACCGACCGAGACCGCCAATACTGGCGCGACGTCGGCACCATGGACTCGTACTACGACGCCAACATGGACCTCATCTCGCCCCTGCCGCTGTTCAATCTGTACAACCTGCAGTGGCCCATCTACACACGCCAGAGCGTCTCGCCGCCGGCCAAGTTCGTGCGCAGCGCCTCCGGGCGATCCGGCGAGGCCCACGACTCGATCGTCTCCGCCGGCGTCGTCGTCTCCGGGGGCGCGGTGAACACCTCCATCCTCGCGACCGACGTGTTCATCGACGAAGCCGCCGAGGTGACGGGCAGCGTCCTGCTCGACAAGGTCAATGTCGGAGCCGGGGCGGTGGTGCGCCGGGCCATCATCGACAAGAACGTCCGGATCCCCGCCGGAGTGAGGATCGGCGTCGACGCGGACCTGGACCGGCGCCGCGGCTTCGCCGTCACGAACTCCGGCCTCACGATCGTCAGCAAGGGCCAGATCATCCCGTCGGACTGATCGGTAGCTGCCCCGAGACGTGACGAGGCCCCGGCACCGCCGGGGCCTCGTCACGTCTCGGGGCGGGCCCGATCTCCCGGGTTCCGGGGGGCGATCGTCCGCGGGGACCGGGCGCGGACGCGTGATTGAATGACCGGATGGAGAACGAGAACCTGACCCGGGACGAAGCCGCCGCCCGCTCGGCGCTGCTGGAGACCGAGAGCTACACCGTCCACCTGGATCTCTCGCGGGCCAGGGATGCCGCCCAGGGGACCTACCCCACGACGACGACCGTGGTGTTCTCCTGCCGCGAGCCGGGGGCGTCCACGTTCCTCGACTTCATCGGCGAGGTCACCGCTCTCGAGGTGAACGGTCGGGTACTCGACCCCGCCACCGCCGGCGACGGCGCCCGCGTGCTGCTCGACGACCTCGCCGAGCACAACACGGTGACCGTCACGGGCCAGGCCCGCTACAGCACCAGCGGCGAGGGACTCCACCGGTTCGTGGATCCCGCCGACGGCGAGACGTACCTGTACACGCAGTACGAGCCCGCCGACGCACGCCGCGTCTTCGCGAACTTCGAGCAACCGGATCTGAAGGCCACCTTCACGTTCAGCGTCGTCGCGCCCGCCGACTGGACGGTCGCCTCCAACGGCGCCGAGACCGGCGTCCAGCCACTCGACGACACATCCGACGCCGCGGCCGCCCGCTGGACCTTCGCGCCCACGCGGCGTATCTCCACCTACATCACCACCGTGCTGGCGGGCCCCTACCATCGGGAGACCGACTCCTGGACCGGTGCGGCGGGCACGGCCGGTGAGGGCCTCGAGGTGCCGCTGGCCCTGTACTGCCGCCGCTCCCTGGCCCCGTCCTTCGACGCCGCCGAGATCTTCGACACCACCCGACGCGGGCTGGATTTCTTCCACGACCTGTTCGACTACGCCTACCCCTTCGGCAAGTACGATCAGGCGTTCGTCCCGGAGTACAACCTCGGCGCCATGGAGAACCCTGGGCTCGTGACCTTCACCGAGAACTACGTGTTCCAGTCCGCGGCCACGGAGGCGCAGCGCGAGGCCCGGGCCAACACGATCATGCACGAGATGGCCCACATGTGGTTCGGTGACCTCGTGACGATGTCGTGGTGGGACGACCTCTGGCTCAAGGAGTCCTTCGCCGACTACATGGGCGCCCTCGCCGTAGCGGAGGCGACGCGCTGGAGCACCTCGTGGGTCAGCTTCGCGAACCGCCGGAAGGCGTGGGCCTACGTGCAGGATCAGCTCCCGACGACGCACCCGATCGTCGCGGACATCCCGGACCTCGAGGCCGCGAAGCAGAACTTCGACGGCATCACCTACGCGAAGGGCGCCTCCGTGCTCAAGCAGCTCGTGGCCTTCGTGGGCCGCGAGGACTTCACGACCGCCGCCCGGCAGTATTTCCGCAAGCACGAGTACGGCAACACCAACCTCACTGACCTCCTCGACGTCCTGGCCCTCGCGACGGGGCAGGACCTCGCCGCGTGGTCGCGGTCCTGGCTCCAGACCTCCGGTGTCCCCGCACTCGCCGCCGAGGTCACGGCCGACGACGGCATCCTCACCGGGGTCACGATCGTCCAGGATGCCGTGGACCCTGTGACCGGGCTGGACGAGCCCCGGCCGCACCGTGTCCGGGTAGGCCTGTACTCCTTCGACACCGAGGGATGGCTCGTGCGGACGCGAGCGGAGCCCGTGACGGTCGAGGCCGGCCGGACCGCCGTGCCGGCGCTCGCCGGGGCGGACCAGCCGGACCTCCTGCTGGTCAACGACGACGACCTGACCTACGCGAAGCTGTCCTTCGACGAGCGTTCCCTCGCCACCCTCCTGACCTCGATCCACCGCGTGCAGGACCCCCTGGCCCGGGCCACGTGCCTCACCGCCCTGTGGTCCACCACGAGGGACGCGCGCCTGCCGGTGAGCTCCTACCTGTCCGCCGTGATGCTCGCAGCGCCCGTGGAGGGCGGGGTGGGCATGCTGCAGGTCCTGCTGGCCAACGCCCGCACCGCGATCGAACGCTTCGCCCCCGCGGGAGAGCGCCCGGCGCTGCGGGACCGGCTGAGCGACTTCCTGGCGGAGGGCCTGCGCACCGCGGAGCCGGGTTCCGACCTCCAGCTCGCCTGGGCCAGGGCGCTCGCGGCCGCCGCCCGCAGCGCCGGGCGGGCCGTCGACGTCGTGCGCGCCGTGCTCGACGGCGACGAGCGGATCGACGGACTGGGCCTCGACGCCGAACTCCGCTGGTTCCTCCTCCAGGGACTCGCCGCGCAGCAGCGTGTCCGGCCCGGGGAACTGGAGGCCGAGCGGACGGCGGACCCGACGGCGTCGGGCCGCGTGGGCTTCACCCTCGCCTCCGCCGCGATCCCCGATGCGGCCATCAAGAAGGCAACGTGGGCGGAAGCGGTGCACGGCGACCGGCTGTCCAACGAGCTGCTCAGCGCGGCGATCGAGGGGTTCATGCTCGGCTCGCACGCACTCCTGGACCCGTACCGGGAGCCCTACTTCGAGGCGCTCCGCGGGGTCTGGGACACCCGCGGCATCGAGATGGCGAGCAGGATCGTCCGGGGCCTGTACCCGGGTCATCAGGACCTCGACGGCGAGCCCGGACGGCACCCCGTGGTCCTGCGGACCGACGCCTGGCTGGACGCGAACCCCGACGCACCCGCGGCCCTGCGGCGCATCGTCGTGGAGGAACGCGACCATCTCCTGCGGTCGCTGCGGGCGCAGGCTCAGGGCACGCGGTAGAGCCACTCCTCGGTCCCGAACTTGTGCTCCACCAGGTCCTCGGCGCGGCGGAGGTCGTCGTCGGAGAGTGATGCCTCCACCGCGCCGTAACGCTCGCGGAAGGTGTCCATCATGACGCCGATGATCTCCTCGCGGGTCAGCCCCGTCTGGCGGCGCAGGGGGTCCACACGCTTCTTCGCGCTCTTCGTCCCCTTGTCGGACATCTTCTCCCGACCGATGCGCAGCACCTCGAGCATCTTGTCCGCGTCGATGTCGTAGCTCATGGTCACGTGGTGCAGCATCCCGCCGTTGGCGAGCCGCTTCTGCGCCGCGCCGCCGATCTTACCGACCTCCGTGGCGATGTCGTTCAGGGGCTGGTACCAGGCCTGGATGCCGAGCCGCTGGAGGGCGTCCATCACCCAGGCGTCGAGGAACGGGTAGGAGTCGGCGAAGCTCAGGCCGTCCACGAGCGACTGCGGCACGTAGATGGAGTAGGTGATGGCGTTGCCGTGCTCCATGAACATGGCACCGCCGCCGCTGATCCTGCGCACCACGGTGACCCCGTGCCGGTCCGCACCCGCCGGATCCACCTCGTTGCGCATGGACTGGAAGCTGCCGATCACCACCGACGGCGCCTGCCACTCCCAGAAACGGAGGGTCGGGTTGCGGGAGCCCGCGCCGACGTCGCGCGTGAGGACCTCGTCCATCGCGACATGCATGGCCGTGGACAGCGGGGTGGGAGGGATGATCTCCCACTGGTGGTCCGCGAAGCTCGAGGCCCGTCCGAGGGCGCGGCGGACCGCGGTGGCGATGGCCTCGGGCGAGAAGCCGAACAGCACGGCCGACGGGTCGAGGCGCTGGGTGATCGCCGCGGCCAGCTCCCCCGGCGCGGTGTCTGCGGGGAGCCCCTCCAGCGCGGCGTTGATGTCGAGCAGCGCCTCGTCGGGCTCGAGGAAGAAGTCCCCGTTGACCGACACGCCCGTGAGGCGCCCGCCCTGCACGCTGAGGTCCACGGCCGTGAGCTTGCCGCCCGGGGTCTTGAATTCTCCGTGCAGGCGCTCCGCGCCGGGTGCCTGTTCCGGTGCCTGTTCCATGGGTGCCTTCCGTGGTGCGTTAACGGGAGGAAGCCACGCCGGATGGGCGTGGCTTCCTCGTGGGACCGTGGGTCCGGTGCTCGGGAGGAGCTGGACTACTTCTTGGCGCCGAAGCCCTTGAAGCGGGCGTTGAAGCGCTCCACGCGACCGGCGGAGTCCATGATGCGCTGCTTGCCCGTGTAGAACGGGTGGGACTCCGAGGAGATCTCGACCTCGATGAGGGGGTAGGTGTTGCCGTCTTCCCACTCGATGGTCTTGGGCGAGCCGACCGTCGACTTGGTCAGGAACGCCTTGTCGGAGGCCAGGTCGCGGAACACGACCGACTGGTACTTGGGGTGGATATCAGACTTCACGGGACTACCTTCTCTGGTTGCCTGGATTTTGCCAGGCACGGGAACTTGAAAGGGTGGCGACAGCGCCAGCTATCCATACTAGCGCAGGAGCATCCGCGAGGCTAAAGCGCGGGGCGCGCGCCGCCGCCATCGGACCGGCACTCCCAGAACGCCACGGCCGCCGCCGCGGCGACGTTCAGCGAATCCACGCCGCGGTGCATGGGGATGGTCAGGGCGACATCGGCCTCCGCCAGTGCGCCGTCGCTCAGGCCGTCCCCCTCGGTGCCCAGCAGGAGGGCGAGCCGCTCGTGGTCCCGTGCCGGGAACGCACCGAGCGGGACGGCCCCGGGACCCAGCGCGAGGGCACCGAGGGTGAAGCCGGCGGCGCGCACGGCGGCGAGATCCCCGGGCCACGAGGTCAGCCTGGCCCACGGGACCTGGAAGACGCTGCCCATGCTGACGCGCACGGCCCTCCGGTAGAGCGGATCGGCGCTGCGGGGGCTCAGCAGCACGGCATCGACGCCGAGCGCTGCGGCGGACCGGAACACGGCACCCAGGTTGGTGTGGTCCACCATGTCCTCGATGATCGCGACGCGCCGGGCCGGGGTCAGCAGTTCGCCGAGTGCCCGGGGTGCCGGCCGGTGCATCGCGGCGAGGGCGCCGCGATGCAGGTGGAAACCCGTGATGGCCTCGAGCGTGGCCTCGGGGGCCACGAACGCGGGCACGGACGGGAAGCGGGCGACGACGTCGGCCAGGTCGGGGAGCCACTTCGGCGCCAGGAGGAAGGACCGCGGGACGTGCCCGGCGTCGACGGCGCGCCGGAGCACCTTCGAGCTCTCGGCGATGTAGAGACCTTCCGCGGGTTCCCTGGCGAGGCGCAGCTGCACGTCGGTGAGGTCGCGGTAGTCCGAGAGCCGGGGGTCGTCGACCGCATCGAGCGTGATGACGGGCATCAGGGAGCGTGCCGGGGCGCGCGGCGGCCTGCGCTGCTCACGCCCGGGCGACGGCGCTGTAGCGGCCGTTCTCCTCGCTGACCTTCAGGGCGACGTCGAACGCGGCACTCAGGTTCTGCTCGGTCAGCACGTCCGCGATGGGGCCTGCCGCCACCACCACGCCGTCGCGCAGCAGCAGGGCATGCGTGAAGCCCGGCGGCACCTCCTCGAGGTGGTGCGTCACCAGCACCATGGCGGGTGCTTCGGGGTCGAGGGCGAGCTCGGTCAGCCGCTGCACGAGGTCCTCGCGTCCGGCGAGGTCCAGGCCCGCTGCCGGTTCGTCGAGGAGCAGGAGTTCGGGGTCCGCCATGAGCGCCCGGGCGATCTGCACGCGCTTGCGCTCCCCCTCGCTGAGGGAACCGAACGGGCGGTTCATGAAGCGGGACATGCCCCAGGTGTCGAGGAGACGGAAGGCGCGGCGCTCGTCGAGTCGCTCGTACTGCTCGCGCCACCGTCCGGTGACACCGTAGGAAGCCGTCACGACGACGTTCAGGACGGTCTCGTGATCCGGTACCTGCGAGGCGAGGGCCGCCGACGCGAGGCCGATGCGCGGCCGGAGGTCGAAGACGTCGACCGCACCCATGACCTCGTCGAGGATCCCGACGACGCCCCTGGTGGGGTGGAGCCGCGCGCCGGCGAGCTGCAGCAGGGTGGTCTTGCCCGCTCCGTTGGGGCCCATGACCACCCAGCGCTCGCCCTCGTTGACCTGCCAGTCGATCTCATCGAGCAGGGTCTTGCCACCCCTGACGAGGCTTACTCCCGCCAGTTCCAGAACGTCACTCATGGTCCTAGACACTAGGCTAAGGAGCGGCCCCGTGGCGAAACCGGCAGGCCGCCCACGACGCTTGTGTTCCACCGGTGGCCCGTGGGGCCCGCCTGCCGGCCCGGCTGCCGGCTCCGGCGGCGGGCAGGACGCCACGATCGGGACCCCACGAGACACGGACGCCGGCACCGGCGTGGACAGGAGCGGGAGCATGCGGGACACGGCACGGGTGGTCGCCTATGCGAGGCGGCTCGACGACGGACACCGGGAGGACCTGCTCGGCGCCCTGCGCGGCCTGGGCGCCGAGGTCACGGACACCGCGACCGCGGCGACCCCGACCTACACGGTGCTGTCCCTCGGCGTCGAGCTCACCGCGCGGGCCTCGGAGGTGCGTGCCGGGCTGGCACGGTGGACGGCCGCCTCCGGCGTCGGCGCCGCGCTCGTCCCGGCCCCCACGTACGCTCCCGGACCGAAGCTGCTGATCATGGACGTCGACTCGACGCTGATCCGCCAGGAGGTCATCGAGCTGCTCGCCGCGCATGCAGGCCGCGAGGCGGAGGTGGCGGCGGTGACCGAGGCTGCCATGCGGGGTGAGCTCGACTTCGCCCAGTCCCTCCACCACCGGGTCCGCGCGCTGCAGGGGCTTCCTGCCACCGTGATCGGCGAGGTCGTGGAGCGCATCGAGCTGAGCGACGGCGCGGAGGACCTCGTCGCCGCGTACCTCGGCGCGGGCCATCGCGTCGGCGTGGTCTCCGGCGGCTTCTCGCAGGTCCTCGCACCCCTCGCCGAGCGCCTCCGCCTGTCCTTCGCCAAGGCGAACGACCTCGAGATCCTCGACGGCGCCCTGACCGGCAGGGTGGCGGGCGCCGTCGTCGACCGCCGCGAGAAGGAGCGCACGCTCCGCGCCGAAGCCGAGCGCGCGGGCGTGCAGCCTGCGGCGGTGATCGCCGTCGGCGACGGGGCGAACGACCTCGACATGCTGGGCGCAGCGGGACTCGGCGTGGCGTTCAACGCGAAGCCTGCCGTCCGTGCAGCGGCGGACGTCGCCCTCGACCTTCCGGACCTGGACGTCGTCCGCCACTTCGCCGGGCTGTAGCCCGGGCCCTGGACGAGGCTGCGGGTCAGCTCTTGGCGAGGAAGTCCTCGGCGCCGCCCACATACTCCGTGTGGCCCGTGGGGACGTCCGCCGTGACCATCCGGACGATTTCGGTCGCGAACTCCGCGACGGAGTACAGGCGGCCCGCCTCCTGGCGGCGCGCCTCGATGGCTCCGGGGGTGGCGCGGTCCAGCAGCGTCGCCGTGACCGTGCCCTCGATCATGTCGCCGGACACGACGACGAGGGAGATCCCCTTCTCGTCGAGCTGCGGGATGCGGGCGCGCAGGGCGTCCTCGCCGGCCCGCTTGCTGCGCGCGACCGGCTCGTAGGCGTCCATCGTCTCGACCTTCTCGATGAAGTGCGCCTGGTGGCTCGTGATGAAGACGACGCGGGAGCCCGCGGGCATCACCTCCGTGGCGGCCTCGAGCATGGCGATCTGCGCGTCACGGTTGAGCTTCAGCGCATAATCCTCCCCCAGGCCCGTCTCCATGCCGCCGGACGCGTTGAGGACCAGCAGGTTCAGCCCACCGAAGGTCGAGACTGCAGTATCGACCAGCGCCGCAGGACCCTCCGGCGTCGTCAGGTCCGCACCGACCGCGACGGCCCGGCCGCCGGCCGTCTCGATCCCCGCCACCACCTTGTTGGCGCGCGGCGCCTTCTGACGGTAGTTCACGACGACGGCGGCGCCCTGCGCAGCGAGCTGCTGCGCGACGTCGGCGCCGATCCCGCGGGACGATCCGGTGACGATTGCTGTGGTTCCCTCGAGGGTGGCCATGGTTCTCCTTCTGGTGGGCTGGGTGGTGGGGGCGGGGGTGGCCTAGTGGCCCATGCCGAGTCCGCCGTCGACGGGGATGACGGCACCCGAGATGTAGCCGGCGGCATCGCCGGCCAGGAAGGACACGACGCCCGCCACTTCGTCGGGCGACGCGAAGCGGCCGGCGGGGATGGTGGCGAGGTAGCTCTTCCGCGTGTCCTCGGGCAGCTCCGCCGTCATGTCGGTGTCGATGAACCCCGGGGCGACGACGTTGGCCGTGATGCCCCGCGAGCCGAGCTCGCGCGTCAGGGAACGGGCGATGCCGATCAGCCCGGCCTTGGAAGCGGAGTAGTTGATCTGGCCCGGCGCCCCGTACAGGCCCGTGACGCTCGAGATCAGGATGACGCGGCCGCGTCGCAGGCGGATCATGCCGCGCGACGCCCGCCTGACCACGCGGAACGCGCCGGTCAGGTTGGTGTCGATGACGTCCGTGAAGTCACTCTCGGTCATGCGCATGAGCAGGGTGTCGCGTGTGATGCCGGCATTCGCGACGAGCACCTCCACCGGTCCGTGCTCGGCCTCGATCTGCGTGAACGCCGCGTCGATCTGTTCCTCGCTGGTGACATCGGCCCGCACGCCGAACATCCCTTCAGGAACCTCACCACTTCGGTAGGTGATGGCAACCTTGTCGCCGTTGGCTACGAATACCTTGGCGATGGCAAGGCCGATCCCGCGGTTGCCTCCGGTAATGAGGACGCTGCGGCCGGAGGCCGTCGTACTGCTGTCTGCATCAGGTGCCAAGGGGGTAACTCCTCTGTCTGCGGGCCGGAAGGGGTCCATGTTGTTCCTGCCGACCACCGCGCAAGCGCTCCGGACGGGCGTCCCAGCCCGCTCGGACCTCCCCCGTGGCCATCGGTCAGACTGTCCCGACGATCCTAACGGCGCATCCCTCGACTTCGGGAACGGGGTCCGGAATGAGACAATAGAGGGAGTCTTTTTGGAGTGTGATGAGTAAGCAAACGAAGCACAACACAGACGTCCACAGCATCTCCGACGCACGGGAATCACACAGCGACGAGATGCGTACGCGAATGATCCGCTACTCGGTGTCGATGGGCATCCGTCTCGTGTGTTTCATCCTGGTCTTCGTGGTCCCGTACGTGTGGCTGCAATGGGTGATGATCGCGGGAGCGGTGTTCCTGCCGTACTTCGCCGTGATCGTCGCGAACGTCGGCAGCGACACCAGCAACATCCGCCACAGCGACGCCCTGATCGACCGCGCCCCGGTGCGGGAGATCGAGGCGAAGGTCGTCGACGCCGGCCCTGACGACGGCGAGGACGTCCTCAGTGGCGAGATCATCGACGATCCCGCGGACCCGGCACGTCGCGGGCCCCAGGATGCAGGCCGCGGCGGGCCCGACGCCCGTGGCTGACCTGCCGTCCACGCCCCGGCCCGTTGCCGCCCGTCCGGCCGCGGGCCTCGGTCTGTTCGGGGTGCCGGGACCGGCCGAGGGAGGGCCTCCCGTCTGCTCCCGCAAGGGATGCCGGAATGACGCCGAGTGGCAGCTGCTGTGGAACAACCCGCGCATCCACACCCCCGAGCGCCGGAAGGCCTGGGCGTCGTGCCCCGACCACGTGGAGTGGTTCGAGGAGTACCTCCGGGATCGCGGGCTCTGGAAGGAGACCCTCCCCCTGACCGCCGACCGACCGATGGAGACCCGCTAGGTGTTCCGCTATTTCTTCTCCGTCCGCTGGCTCGGCTGGCTGGCCATGGTCATGGTGCTGGCCGCCGGCTGCGTGGGGCTCGGACGATGGCAGCTGGACAGGCGGGAGGCCGTCGTGGAGGACATCCAGCGCATCGAGGCGAACTACGATGCCCCGCCCCAGCGCTATGTACCGGGGGCGAACGGCTTCGACACCTTCGATCCCGCCCGCGAATGGACGCCGGTGACCTTCACCGGGACGTACGACGTCGAACATCAGGTCGTGGTGCGCAACAGGCCGCTCAACGGTCAGCCGGGGTATGAGGTGCTCACTCCCCTGCGGCTCGAGGACGGGACCGCCGTCATCATCGACCGCGGCTGGCTGCCCATCGGCAACGCCGAAGCAGGACGCCCGGACGTGGTGCCGGCCCCGCCCGCGGGGGAGGTCGAGGTCACCGCACGGATTCGGCCGGGCGAGCCGGAGGTGAACCGGGGCGCACCCGAGGGGCAGATCGCATCGGTCCATCTTCCGTCGCTCGCGGAGGGCGTGGAGTACCCCCTGCAGGACGCCGCCTACGGCCTGCTCGCGCTGGAGCGGCCGGCAGCGGCCCAGACCCCGATCGCCGCACCCAAGCCGTCCATCGACGAAGGGCCGCATCTCTCCTACTCCCTGCAGTGGTTCGCCTTCGGCGTCCTCGCCTTCGTGGGCCTCGGGTACGCGGCGCGGCAGCAGCGCAGGAGCGACGCCGAACGGGACGGCACCGCTCCGGATCGCCCGGCCCGCCGGCGTCGTCGCCCGTCCTCGGAGGAGGAGGAGGACGCCATCCTCGACGCCCGGGGAATCCGCTAGGGTCACGCCGGCGAAGGCCTCGACGCGGTGGTCGGGTCGCAGGAACCCCTGCTCCTGCACTGCGCTGACGAAGGTCGTCGACCGTCCTCGGAGCACGGCCGGGTAGTCGGCCCAGGACGGCGGGTGGTTCGTGCAGGAGTCCCCACCCGGAATCGAGTGGAACGCACTCGTGCCCCCGGGCACGACCGTTCATAGGATGCTGCCGAGAAGCAGTGCGGCACGGCGCTGTGTGGTCCGGGTCCTACGATTCGCGCCATCGTCCGCCGCTCCGTTGCTGGAATCGCCGAATCACCCAGGGGGAACGGGCCATGAGAACCGCCGTGATCGGTGGCGCTGGTTTCATCGGCAGCCACCTCGCCGAATACCTTCTGGACGCCGGGGACGCCGTCATCGTGCTCGATGATCTCTCCCGCGGCAGGCTCGAGAATCTGGCCGCGTGCCGGGCCCATGAGGCCTTCACGTTCCACGAGGGCAGCACCCTGGACACGGCTGCGGTCGGCAGGGCGATCCGCGGAGTGGACCGGGTGTTCCATCTGGCGACCGCCGGTGGGGCGCATGCGTACACGGATCGCCCGCTCGCAGGCCTTCGCTCCACCGTCCATGGCACCGGGACGGTCCCCGACGCCTGCCTCGATGCGGGTTCCGAGTTGATCGTGGTGTCCAGCGGCGACATCCATGGAAGGCACGTCTCCGGCCGGTTGTCCGAGGATGCGGAGTGCATCCTCGGTTCGCCGCTGACCCCCCGGTGGGCGGGTGTCGCCGCGGAGGCGACGGAAGAGGCCTTCGCCCAGGCCTACGGGCGGGAATACGGTCTGGCGGTGTCCGTGGTCCGGCTCTTCGATACGGCGGGTCCCCGCCAGGGAGGCCGATCCGGTGGCGTGGTGCCGACGCTCGTGAAGCAGGCGCTGCGGGGTGACCCGCTGACCGTCCACGGTGAGGGCCGGCAGACTCGCTGCTTCTCCTATGTGGGGGACGTCGTCCCGGCGATCGTGCGCATCGCCGAGCAGCCGGCCGCCCGTGGGCTCGCGATCGACCTTGGTAGCACCCAGGAGGTGTCGATCATCGAGCTGGCCGAGCGGACGATCAGGCTCCTGGGCAGCCGCAGCATGATCAGCTTCATTCCGTACGACGACGTCTACGGCCCCGGCCACGAGGACGTTCGACGCCGGTCCCCCGACATCGCCCTCGCGTCACGCCTCATCCGGTTCCGACCGACCGCGTCCATCGACACCATCATCCTCAAAGTGGCGAAGGACATCCTCTCCACCGCCTCCAACGGGATCCACGCCGAGGCCGTGCACCACGCCGAGGCCGTCCACTGAGACGGGCCCACCGACGACTGCCCAGGATCCCGTCGACGTCAGGGCGGCGGCGTTAAGGCGGCGGCGCCACCGCGACGCTCAGCCGCCCAGCACGCGCCTCATCGCGTCGTACGCGGGGGTCGTCTCCCCGTCCGTGAACAGGAAGTCCCGGCCCTGTTGCAGCTCACCGTCGTCGTCGACCCACCAGTTGTAGCGGTTGTCCACGCCCCACGTGGTGTAGGAGACGCAGGTAGGCGAGCGCATGCAGGTCTCCAGCACCGTGGCGTACTGCTCCGCCTGGGCGTCGACCCCCTCTCCGTCGGTGACGTCGTTCTCCGAGATCCGGACGCGCAGCCCGGCATCCCTGAAGTTCTCGAGCGTCTCCGTGAGATCCTCGGCTGAGATGGCGTCGGTCTCGAGCTCGTAGACGTGGGCCTGGAGGCCGACGCCGTAGATGTGCCCGCCCTGCGCGTTGGTGTCGAGGGCGAGCTTCAGCAGGGCGTCCTGGCGGTACCCCGGGACGTCGGCCCCGTTCTCGTTGATGAACTGCTTGACGTCCGGATCCGCCTCGTGGACGGCCTGGGAGACGACCGCCGGGTAGCCGGGCCCGAAGACCCGGTACCAGATGTTCTGCTGGTAGCTGGTGCCCTGGTCCACGTCGAACGGTTCGTTGACGACGTCGAGCGAGTCGATGCGGCCCTTGAAGTGGGTCACCACGGTCGTGATGTAGTCGAGCAGGGCCTCGGCGCTGGCTCGGCGCTCCCACTCCGTACCGGTGGGCAACTCCTGCATCCAGCGGGGCATCGCCTCGGTGAAGGCGATGGTGTGGCCGTGCACCGCCAGGCCCTTGCTCTCGGCGATCGCGATGATCGCATCGGCCTCCTCGAACGTGTACACGGCCTGCTGCGGCGAGAGGAACTGCGGCTTCATCGCGTTCTCCGGCGTGAGCGCGCCGAAGTTGCCGACGAACTCCCTGGCGTAGTCCGGGTCCGAGGCGAGCGGGCCGAGCGCCACCGCAGCGCCGATCGTGAAATCCGGCCTCTTCTGCGAGGCCAGGGCCTGCAGCCCGTCCGGCTCCTGCTCGGCCTGGACCACGGCCGGCTCCGCGGTCGTGAGGGTGCCGCCGTCCAGAGCGGTCGCGGTGAAGGAACCGACGCGGAAGGAGCCGCCCTCGCTCGAGAGTCCCAGCCAGAGCTCCCCTGATTCGAACACCGCTCCGAGGGGCAGGGAGGAGACGGTCTCTCCACCGCTCTCGATCTCGAGTGTGTCGCCGGACCGGCGTACCACCAGCGTGGCTTCGGGATCCCGGACCGTCACGTGCTCCTCGTGCGCCGGCCGGGGGCTGGTGACGTCCTCCTGGGGGGAACCGTCGAAGACGGCGATCTCGAGGTCGTCGTCGAGGAGGGTGAGCCGCAGGCCCGATGGCTCCAGCCGGAATTCGTCGGCGATCACCGGCGGACTGTCGAAGACGGTCCACGAGGCGTCGGCGATCACGTCGGTGAGCGACGCACTGAGGGAGAAGTCTCCGTCCGCCACCAGATGCGTCCCGGCCAGATTGAGCGGCGGGTTCGGCTGCCCTCCTCCACCGTCCTGATCGACGATGCTTCGCGCCGTGGCCGTGACCTGCAGCCCTCCGCTGTCCGACGCCACTCCCGGCGTGTGCTGCCAGTCCTCGTCGATCAGGTCAACGATCACGTCGGGCTCCGGTTCCGGGTCGTCGGGCGTGCAGCCCGCGAGCGCGAGCAGAAGACAGCCTGCCAGCACTGTCCGTGCTGGCAGGCGTCCGAGTGTCAGGGCCGCCACCAGCGCACGTCGTCGACGTACGCGAGCACCCCGGAGTTGCTGGTCACGTACACCTGCACGCTCGCCCGGGCGACGTTCGTCGTGCTCGGTGAGTAGGTCAGGGCGACGTTGGAGACGCCGATCGCGGTACTGGCGAGCTTCCACTGCCCGGAGATCCAGTTGCCGTTGGCGTCGTACTCGTCGATGTACCAGCCGACCTCACCGGCGGTGCGGGTCTTGATGTTGAGGTAGGCGGAGATGTTGTAGTTGCCCGGCGTCACGTTGACCTGCGGCGAGAACAGGTGCCTGTTGGTCGTGCCGCCCTGCAACTTCACGGAGTTCACCGGGTTGGCCGGGGCGCCGTTGCCCGCACTGTCGGCCACGACACCGGTCGCGGAGTCGGACCTCCACCCGCCGCCGAGGCCGGCGTCGAAGGTGCCGTTGGCCACGAGGTTGGTGACCGGCGGCGGTGTGGTGCCCCCGATGAGCTCCAGCAGCTCGACGTTGTCCAGGTAGGCCGTGATGCCGGTCCCTGCGACGATCACCTGGAGGCTGGCCTTCGCCACGTTCGTCGAACTCGGCGTATAGGTGAAGTTGAGCGACTCCACCCATCGGGAGTTCTCCCGTTTACGGTACTGCCCGGAAACCCAGGCTCCGGCCGCGTTGTATTCGTCGACGTAGAACGCCACCTCGCCCGAGGTCAGCGCGGAGACGTTCAGGAAGGTCTTGTACAGGTAGTTCGTCCCCGGGGTGACGGCGACCTGCGGGGAGAACAGGTGCGTCGGGCCCGTGCCCGACACCAGCTTCACCGACCGGGCGGGGTCGGGATAGCTGCCGTTGCCTCCGGCGTCAGCCGTGACGCGCGTCGGGGCGTCCGTCCGCCAGCCCTCGCCGATGCCGGCATTGAAGCTGGCATTCGGCATCTTGTTCGGAGAGCCGGTCACGATGCCCTGGGAGACGTTGACGTTCTTGATCTGTCCGGCCGCCACCTTGGTCTTCACATAGGCGGCGAGCTCGTCCAGTTCGGCGGTGCCGAACTCGTAGTCGCCCGGATTGGTGCTGGGGTTCGGGACGATGTCGTGGAACGTGAACACCACCCAGGTCTTGCCCGCGATGGCCTGATCGACCTTCGCCTTGAGCGATGCCACGGTGTCGAGGCCCTCCTCGACCGCGACGTTCTGGACGAGGTAATCGCTGAGCGGCCACAGGTTCACGCCCTCGTCGGCGAAACCGCGCATCGACGAGTAGTACTTGGCGACCTTCGCCAGGACCGTCTGGTCGTAGTCGCCGTACGGTGGGGCGAAGGCGGTCGCGGTGATGCCCTGGGCGGCAAGGGCCGCCCTGCTGTTCGCCATCTGCGCGTCGATCTGGGCCGGGGTCAGCTTGTTGGCCTGGCAGACGTCGCCGGTCGAGGCGAGGCACTGGTGGTCCTTGCCGTGCGATCCGATCTCCCAGCCGTACTGCGTCTGCAGCTGCTTGATCTGCGTCCAGGTCATGTACGGCACACTGCCGTCCGCGCGGCAGGTGTTCGGCACGGTCGTCATGCCCACGCAGTCGGTGACCACGTAGTTCGTGCCGGTGAGACCATGCTTCTGGAGCGTCGGCGCGGCCGCCGTGATGGAGCTGCGGAAACCGTCGTCGAAGGTGAACGACACCAGCGCCGAGGGCGCTGGGTTGTTCACCACCGCGTTCGCCACCCCGGGCGTCAGCAGCGTGGAAGCCATCGCCCCCAGGGCCACCATGATGGTCAGCAATCCGGCTCGCCCCCGCGCCAAGCAGGATCCAGATCTGGATCTAGTCATGAACTTCTCCGTTCTTCTCTTGGGCCGACGGCGGTGGATCCCACCAGCGGGAACTACTGGTCCTGTAACTGGTCGAACGCCTGAGTGACGGGCTGCACCTCGATGCCGCTGTCGTCGACGATCTGCAGTTGTGCAGCGAGGGCGTCGCTGGTGATGGTGCTCTGGTCCGCCACGATGGTGTCGTCGTCCTGCGTGCCGGTCGACTCGGGGGTGGATATCTGGTGATAGACGAGGACGAGCCAGCCGTTCACGCGGTCCGTCTCCGCGAGCGCTTCGCGCAGCAGTTCGGGCGTGGTCTCGTCGGTCACGTAGAAGACCTTCAGATCGGACGGATCGATGGTCTGCCGGGTGTTGATACCCACGTCCGTCCCCCGCACGGTCGTGAAGTACTGGCTCGCATACCAGTCGACCTGGGGGTCGGACCGTCCGAAGGGGGGAGCGAGGTTGTCGGTGCCGAGGCCGGCGTCGTTCAACGCCTCCTCGTTCCTTCGCATCTCCTCCTCCAGCCGCTCGGCATTGATCGAGGTGAGATCGACGTGGGAGTAGCTGTGTGCCGCGATCTCATGTCCGGCCTCGTGCAGTCCGCGCACCTCGGCGGCTGTCATGAAGTTCGGTGTCTCGAGGGACGTGGGGTTGACGTACTGGGTGGACCGGAAGCCGTGCTTGTCCAGGAGCGGGAGGGCACGGTCGTAGACCGACTCCCAGCCGTCGTCGAAGGTGATCGAGACCATCGGCTTGTCCCACCGGAGGGGTCCCGGTTTGGTGATATCGGTCAGCGAGTAGTCGCGCACTGCGGTGGTCCCGTCGCCGTGGGACACCAGGGTGACCATGACCGTCTTCGCCTTGTCGGGGACCTGGAACGATTCCCCGATGGTCGTCCACTCCCCCGCCGGCTGCACCGTCGCCAGGTTGCGGAACACGCGTCCGCCGTCCTCGAGCTCGAACTCGGCGAGCACGTCCACCTCACGCTCGGCCCGGTAGGTCGCGCCGAACTCGAACCGCCGGTCGGGTGCCACAGGAACCGGCTGGTACTGCCACTTCGCCTCACCGCTCTTGTAGTTCGTGATGCGGGTCCAGAGGAACGGGCCGTTCTCGTCGTCACCGCGCCCGGACTCCACGGTCGACGGCCCGGATGCGTAGGGTGACCATGACGCGGGTACCCCCGGTGTGGGACTGACGAGCTCGGGGTTGGGTATGAGGTTGGGGGTGGCCGCCGTGCTGGGCGGGAGAGCGACGTCCTCCGCCGCCTCGAGGTAGGCACCCTCGACCCGGACGCTGCCCTCGGATGCGAGGCGGAAGACGTACTCCACCGCCGTCACCGTGTCCCCGCTGTCGAACGCGTCGCTCACGGAGAACGGGGCGTTGCCCGGCCGCTCGAGGACGCTCGGCAATTGCCTGAGAGTCGTGCTCCCGTCGGTGTGATGCCGACGCGCCAGCAGGGTGAAATGCGTGTCGGTGGAGACGAACGCCTTGAACAGGTAGGTCTCCCCGGGATCGACCTCCACCCGCGGACTCGTCAGCGTGACGTCGCCCGAGGCGTACCGTCCGACGTCGAGCTTCAGTGCCTGGTCGCTCACCTGCCCGTCGACGAGGTTCAGGGTGGCGGCGGCGTCCGCGCTGTGGCCGACGCTCCAGCCTGCCACCGCGTCGACGGCCGACGGCGTGTCGGTGGCCGACGAGGTGTCGGGGGCGGTCAGCGTATTGGGTGACGGTGCGGAAGTGGCTGTCGGCGTCCCTGACGACCCGGGGGTGGCCTCGGCGGACGGGCTCAGGGGCGGGAGCAGGTTCGCCCCGGGACGCGCCTGGGCGATCATGCTCTGCCCGCCCGTGTACACCAGCCACCCCGCGGTCATCAGCGCCACGACCAATGAGACGACGACGAGGGGGTTGAGCAGTATGCGGACGAACCGCCGGCGCTTATGCGGCACGAGCGACCACCGCCGTGCTCCCGGCCCGCTGCGGGGACTTCCAGGTGTTGATCTCGGGACGCTTGACCAGGCCGCGCGAGCGCGCGATGCAGCGGACCGCTGCGGTCAGTTGCACGAGATCCATGATGTAGAACAGGAAATACGCCGTGGGCGCGTAGATGGACAAGCGGGCGCGCTCGCGCCTCGTCAGGTTCTCGTCCATCCAGACCGTCAGCAGCGTGTAGGCGGTGATGGTCAGGTAGGCGCCGATGATCAGGGCGGGCGTCTGGGTGACCAGCGACCAGTAGACCGCATACGTCCATGCCAGGGGCGAGACGAGCAGTGTGAACTCGCTGAGCATCGCCATCGGCATGCGGTAGTAGGTCAGCGTGCGGGTGTACCGGCGGTGCGGGTTGAGCATCATCCCCCGGTACTTGATCAGGTTCTGCAGGCTGCCGTACTTCCAGCGGAAACGTTGCTTCGCGAGGGCACGGAGCGTCAGTACTCCCTCGGTCTTCGCGACCACGTCGGCTCCGAAGATCATGCGGAAGCGCCGATTGCCCAGGCTGGTGATCTTCGTGCTCAGGCCGATGTCCTCGGTCAGGGTGTCGGTGTCGTAGAAGTCGACCTTGCGCAGGACACGCATCCGGTACGTCGAGGCGACCCCACCGACCACGAACTCGCAGTTCAGCAGGGAGTACAGCTTCTTCGAGCGGTAGCCGATCATGTGCTCGAACCGCTGCAGGATGCCGAGGGCGGTCGTCTCCTCCAGGATCTGGACATTGGCGGCCACGCCGGCGACGTAGGGGTCGTCGAAGTAGGAGAGGGCGTTCGTGATGGCGTCGGGCTGGATGATCGAATCGGCGTCGAGCGTCATGACGAACTGGCCGCGAGCGTACCGCCGGAGCGCCGCGTTGAGCGCGGCGCCCTTTCCGACGTTCTTGCGCATCCGCATCAGGCGCAGGTCCATCCCGGGATGCCGCACCTGGTAGTCGCGTACCAGGCGTCCGGTGAGGTCGGAGGATGCATCGTCGGCGACGATGACCTCGAGCGAGCGGTAGGTGCTGCGCCGGACGGAGTCGAGCGTCCGGACGATCACCGCCTCCTCGTTGTGTGCGGCGATGACGACGGAGACCAGGCCCGGCACCTCGGGTGCCGCACGCCGGTTCCAGATGGCGGTCGCCGCGCACTCGGGCTCGTACGCCACCGGTACCTGGACCCCGCTGAGGCCCTTCCGCCGCTGCTGCCAGATATCGTAGAAATTCGCGCCCACGAGATAGAGGCCGAAATGCACCACATAGAGGATGCTGACGCCGGCGAACAGCCAGAAGATGACGAGCGCGATGTCCATCCTCACGCCTCGACGGAGTGGGTCGCGAGCGCGGGGGAACGCGGTTCAGGGTGTCGGCTACGGGGCGGGTGGAGTGGCATCTGGACGGACGGGGTGACCCTGGACGGCACGCTGTCCGGCAGCAGGACCACCTCGACGGCATCCGTGAACGCCCCGGTCGAGGAGACGTCGACCAGCCCGCTCTCGACGGGCTCCGCCGGCACGAGCGCGGCGTCCTTCGCGGCGGTGGTAGCGGTGAGCGGGCCGTGGGCGACCGGTGCGGCCTGGGTCTGCTGCCCGGCGGTCGGCCGGATCGCGTCGATCTCGGCCGCGGGGTGCGACGCGGCGGGCTCCGCCGCGACGGAGTCCACCAGCGCGGCACCGGCCAGACGGTATCGACGACGGTAGATGCGGATCCCGACGAAACGGATGAGCACGGTGACGACCACGACGGTCCACAACACGAGGCTCAACTGCGCGACGAAGTCGAGCAGCCCCTCGAACATCGCACCGTCCCGGCCGAAAGTCCCGGGTGCGGCCACGCCTATGCTGGCGACACTTGTCATCGGTCTTCCTCCCCTGCTGCGAGCATGTGCATCCTTGCGGCGCTCGGGCCCGGCGCGCCGGTCCTGCCGGCGAAGGGGGCGACCGTTCCCGGCGGCTGGCGGGTGGGGAACGCGAACGGCACTCCGCTTTCCGAAACCGCAGGACGACGGCGCAGGGAGGCGGTGTCAGCGCCTCCCGCCGAGTTCGTCCCGGAGTTTTCATTGCGATCGAGGGGGATCATGAAGAGTCTCCTCAGAGTTGGACCTTGGAAAGCTGCTGCACAGCCCGGTGGTACGACCAAGTTACGTATCCCCTAAAGGCCAAACACGAGTAGCCGATACTCGAAAAGGTTTCTGAGAGTACCTATGGGAAACGCCGCGCGCAGGCCGTAGCTGTGACCCCCCGGACGGCGGTGGCAGCGACTCGGGGCGTCGCCGAATACGAGGGCGTGGCGTGGCGGAGGGGCGCGGCGACTGCCCCCGGCTGCACGGAGGAAGGGCGTTTCCGAGGCATGGGCCGACGCACCCGAGACGTGGCTCGCGGACGTCCGAAGGGACCCCCGCCCGAGGGTCGGGTGGGGCCCGCCCGAGCGTCGGGCGTGACACCGGCCGGGCCGGTCAGGACACATCCGACGGGGGTCGCCCGGGCGCGACGGCGGGCGGGAGGGGCGCCGCGGACCGTGCCGGGATACGGGCGCGGGACGTCCCCGCCCGGCCGGAGACCGCCGCTCGCGGGAGGCCGCCGCTCACGGGGTGCGCAGCGAGGACGTCGCTGGTCCCGGTACGGCTAGGCGAGGGTGACGAGCTCCAGGTAGTCGTCGTTCCAGAGGTCCTCGACGCCGTCCGGCAGCAGGACGACCCGCTCGGGGTCGAGCGCGTCGACGGCACCCTCGTCGTGGCTGACCATGACCACGGCACCGCTGTAGTTCTTGAGGGCCCCGAGGATCTCGGCGCGGCTTGCGGGGTCGAGGTTGTTCGTCGGCTCGTCCAGGAGGAGCACGTTCGCCGAGGACGCCACGATCGTCGCCAGGGCGAGGCGGGTCTTCTCGCCGCCCGAGAGCACGCCCGCGGGCTTGTCGACGTCGTCCCCGGAGAACAGGAAGGACCCGAGGATGCCGCGCACCTCGGCGTCCTGCATGTCCGGGGCCGAGGACTTCATGTTCTCGAGCACGGTGCGCTGCGTATCGAGCGTCTCGTGCTCCTGTGCGTAGTACCCGACCTTGAGCCCGTGGCCCGCGATGACCTTGCCCGTGTCCGGGGTGTCGACGCCGGCGAGCATCCGCAGGAGAGTCGTCTTGCCCGCACCGTTGAGTCCGAGGATCACCACCTTGGACCCGCGGTCGATCGCGAGGTCCACGTCCGTGAAGATCTCGAGCGAACCGTAGGACTTGCTCAGTCCCTCCGCTGTCATCGGCGTCTTGCCGCAGGGGGACGGGTCGGGGAAGCGCAGCGCGGCCACGCGGTCCGAGGTGCGGACCGCGTCGAGGTTGCCGAGCAGCCGTTCGGCGCGTTTGGCCATGTTCTGGGCGGCGACGGCCTTCGAGGCCTTCGCCCGCATCTTGTTGGCCTGGTCCATGAGGACGTGCGCCTTCTTCTCGGCGTTGGCGCGCTCGCGCTTCCGGGCGCGCTCGTCGGTCTCCCGCTGCAACTGGTAGCGCTTCCAGCCCATGTTGTAGATGTCGATGGTCGCCCGGTTGGCGTCCAGCTGGAACACCTTGTTCACGGTCGCCTCGAGCAGTTCGACATCGTGGCTGATGACGATCAGGCCGCCCTGGTGGTTCTTCAGGAACTCCCGGAGCCAGGCGATGGAGTCGGCGTCGAGGTGGTTGGTGGGCTCGTCGAGGAGCATGGTCTCGGCGCCGGAGAAAAGGATGCGGGCGAGCTCGACGCGCCGGCGCTGGCCGCCGGAGAGCGTCTTGAGGGGCTGGTTGAGGATCCGCTCGGGCAGTGACAGGTTCGACGAGATGGACGCCGCCTCGGCCTCCGCTGCGTACCCGCCACCGGCGAGGAAGGCGGACTCGATGCGGTCGTAGCGCGCCATCGCCTTGTTGCGCACCGACGTCTTGTCGCTGGCCATGTCCTCGTGCGCCTGGCGCAGCTCACCGACGACCTCGTCGAGGTTGCGGGCCGAGAGGATGCGGTCGCGCGCGAGCTGCTCCATGTTCGGCGTCCTCGGGTCCTGGGGCAGGTAACCGATCTCGCCGGAACGGGTCACCGTGCCGCCGGCGGGGAGTGCTTCGCCCGCCAGGACCTTCGTGAGGGTCGTCTTGCCGGCGCCGTTGCGCCCGACGAAGCCGATCTTGTCGCCCTTGTCCACGCGGAAGGAGACATCGTCCATGAGCAGGCGGGCACCCGCCCGCAGCTCCAGCTTGGATACGCTAATCACGGTGAGGCCTTTCAATGGTGCCGGAGACGGCGTTTGTTGTAGGAATCCCACAAGGGATCCCCTGATGACCGGCGCTAGTCTCGGTACAGAAGCAGTGACGGCTGGAGGAAGTCGACAAATCACCGGATCAGCCGGTGCGACTCCGGTCCGCTGAAGGAGCGTGTGCCATGCAGCCAGCCGAGAAGACCGCCGCCGAGCCGGTCCGGAGCAGTCCATCACCCGGACGACGGTCCGGGCGACGGTGGGATGCCACCGATCTCTCGCTGGTCGCGGTCTTCGCCGCCCTCATTGCCGCCCTCGCAATCCTACCCGGTATCCCGGTGGGGCCGCTCGGGGTTCCCATCACGCTCCAGACCCTCGGCGTCATGCTCGCAGGGATCGTCCTCGGGCCGGCACGTGGAACGGCCGCCGTCCTGCTCTACCTGGTGGCCGGGCTGATCGGCCTGCCGGTCTTCAGCGGGTTCAGCGGAGGCTTCGGCGTCCTGGCCGGCCCGTCCGCGGGGTACCTCGTGGCCTTCCCCCTCGCGGCTCTCGTCGCGGGTCTCCTCGCCGTCGTCGTCCTGCGCCGGCAGCGGTTCCGGGCACCCCTCCTCTTCCTGGCGTGCCTCGCCGCGAGCCTGGTGACCATCCACCCGCTCGGTATCGCGGGACTCGTGGTCAACGCGGGGCTGCCCCTGCGGGATGCCGTGATCGTCGACGCCGCCTACCTGCCGGGCGATGTGCTCAAGAACATCCTGGCCGCGGTCATCGCCGTGTCGGTGCACCGCGCCTTCCCCCGGCTCCTCGCCGGGCGCGCACCCCGTGATTGAGTTCGCGGGGGCGCAGGTGCGCGTGGACGGCGGACGGACCATTCTCGAGGCGAGCCTGACGCTGCGCGAGCGGCGGGTCTCGGTGATCGGCGCCAACGGATCCGGCAAGTCGACCCTGCTGCGGCTCATCAACGGCCTGCTCGTCCCGTCGAGCGGTTCGGTCGAGGTCCTCGGCCGGGACACCCGGACGGAGGGCCGCGCGGTCCGCCGGACCGTCGGCTTCGTCTTCACCGATCCCCTCTCGCAGCTCGTCATGCCCACGGGCCGCGAGGACGTGGACCTGTCCCTGCGTGCCCGGAAGCTCCCCTCGGCCGAGCGCCGCCGGCAGGCCGAGGACGTCCTGCGGCGCTTCGGCGTGGACCACCTCGCCGACCGCAGCATCTACGACCTCTCCGGCGGCGAACGGCAGATCCTGGCGCTCGCCGTCGTGCTCGCCGTGGAGCCGCGGATCCTCGTGGCCGACGAACCGACCACGCTCCTGGACCTGCGCAACGACGCCCTCGTCCGGGACATCATCGCCGGGCTGGAGCAGCAGGTCGTCTTCACCACCCACAACCTCGACTTCGCCCTGGAGGCCGAGAGGACCCTCGTCGTCGACGGCGGTGCCGTCGTCTTCGACGGCGTGCCCGCCGAGGCCGTGGCGTACTACCGCTCCCTGGTCGGACGGCCGGTGCGCGGCGCGTGAGGGGTTTCGGCAGCACGATCGGCCTCTACGAGCCCGGCCGTGGCTTCCTGTACCGCACGCCGCTCCCCGTCAAGGCCGCGGCGTCCCTCGGCTGTGCGGGCATCGTCCTGGCCTGGCGTTCGCCGTTCGTCACCGCCGTCGCGCTGGTCCTGACCGTCGGCGCCCTGGTGGTCGGGGCACGCCTGTCCCCCGTGCGGATCCTGAGGATGCTCCTGCCGGCGGCACCGGTCCTCGTCGTCCTCGCGCTCTACCAGGGGTGGCTGCAGGGGTGGACTGCCGCGTTCGGCGTGGTGGGCGGGATCGTCGCCTGCCTCCTCGCGGCGCGGGCCCTGACCCTCACGACGCCCACGCAGGACATCCTCGACGGCGCGGCCCGGCTGGCCCGCCCCTTCCGCGTCGTGGGCGCGCAGCCGGAGCGCTTCGCCCTCGCGCTGTCCGTCATGCTGCGTAGCATCCCCTACCTGGCCGGGCTGTTCGTCGATGTCCGCGAGGCGGCGAAGGCGCGCGGCCTCGAACGCAACCCGCGGGTCGCGGTGACTCCCCTCGTGATCGGCGCGGTCGCGTACGCGCACAGGACGGGCGAGGCGCTCGCGGCACGGGGCCTCGGGGACCACGATGCCGGAGACGACGACAATGGAGACGACGACGGCGACCCGGCCGCCGAGGATCCCGCGCCCGCGCCGGGAATGTAGTCTCCACCGGCCGGCGGCCGCTGCCTTGCCGGGGGGGGCGGGTCAGGACCTGCCTCCGCGGTGCACGACCCCGGGCACCAGGGCGAAGCACCCCGACGGACGACGGGAGGGCGGTCCCAGCCAGTGCTGGAACCGCCCTCCCGTGCTGCCGTCGAACCGCTCAGATATTGAAGCCGAGGGCCCGCATCTGGTCGCGGCCGTCCTCGGTGATCTTCTCGGGACCCCATGGCGGCATCCACACCCAGTTCAGGCGCCACTCGTCCACGACGCCGTCGAGCGCCTGGCCGACCTGCTCCTCGAGCACGTCGGTCAGCGGGCAGGCCGCCGTGGTGAGCGTCATGTCGATCAGGAGGGCGCCGTCCTCCGCGTACTTCAGGCCGTACAGGAGACCGAGGTCGACGATGTTCACGCCGAGCTCCGGGTCGATCACGTCCCGCAGCGCTTCCTCGATGTCATCCAGCGCGGTCTGCGCCTGCTGCACATCACTCATCGAACTCTTCCTCTCGGGCTGGTGTTCTGCGGTCGGCGCGCAGGACGCGCCGGGTCATGCTGTGGTCCTAGGCCTCGACCTGGGCCGTGAACCGATCGTAGCCCTCGTCCTCGAGGCGGTCCGCGAGTTCCGGCCCGCCCTGTTCGGCGATCCGGCCGGCGACGAACACGTGCACGAAGTCCGGCTTGATGTAGCGCAGGATCCGCGTGTAGTGGGTGATGAGCAGCGTACCCATCTCCCCCTTGGCGTGCTCGCGGTTGACGCCCTCGGAGACGACCTTGAGGGCGTCGACGTCGAGGCCGGAATCGGTCTCGTCGAGGATCGCGAACTTGGGGCGGAAGAGTTCGAGCTGGAGGATCTCCACGCGCTTCTTCTCGCCCCCGGAGAAGCCCTCGTTGACGTTGCGCTGGGCGAAGTCCGCGTCGATGCGCAGCTGCGCCATGGCGGTCTTGACGTCCTTGGTCCAGTGGCGCAGGCTGGGTGCTTCGCCGTCGAGGGCCGTCTTGGCGGTCCGCAGGAAGTTCGTCATCGTGACACCGGGCACCTCGACCGGGTACTGCATGGCGAGGAACAGCCCGGCCCGGGCCCGCTCGTCGACGCTCATCGACAGGACGTCCTCACCGTCGAGGGTGATCGTGCCGCTGTCGACCTTGTAGCGGGGGTGGCCGGCGATGGTCGACGCGAGGGTCGACTTGCCGGAGCCGTTGGGGCCCATGATCGCGTGGGTCTCACCGGTGTTGATGGTCAGCGTGACGCCGTTGAGGATCGGGACGTTGCCCTGCTCGGTGTCGATGCTGACGTGCAGGTCCTTGATTTCAAGTGTGGACATCGTGTTCTTTCTCCTTCGCCTGGCTGTCCAGGAGGTGTGCAGGAAGTAGGTGGGAGGTGCGGCGGCCGCTAGCCGAACTGGGGTGCGGCTGCTCCGTTGGTGACCGTCGTGACGTCGACGTAGACGTCGCCGTCATGGATCTCCAGCGCGAAGACCGGGACGGGCTCGTACGCCGGGAGTTGCAGCGGGGCACCGCTGCGGAGGTCGAACTGGGAGCCGTGGCCCCAGCACTCGATGGCGCACCCCTCGACGTCGCCCTCGGACAGCGAGATGTCCGCGTGCGAGCAGGTGTCGCCCAGGGCGTGGATCTCGCCGTCGGAGTCGCGGACGATGACGACGGGGTAGTCGTCGATGAGGACGCGCAGCGCCTGCTTGACCTGGATGTCGTCGACGCTGCAGATCAGTTCACCGCGGGGTGCCTCGGCCATCAGAGGTTGCCTGCAGCGAGTTCGCGTTCGACCGACTCGGAGAGTCGCTCCTCGAGCGCGGGGACCTTGATCTGCTGGATGACCTCGGTGAGGAAGCCGCGCACCACGAGGCGGCGGGCGGCCTTCTCGGGGATGCCGCGCGCCATCAGGTAGAAGAGGTGCTCGTCGTCGAACCGGCCCGTGGCACTGGCGTGGCCGGCACCCTCGATGAGGCCCGTCTCGATCTCGAGGTTGGGGACGGAGTCCGAGCGCGCGCCGTCCGTGAGGATCAGGTTGCGGTTGGTCTCGTAGGTGTCCGTGCCCTCGGCCGCCTTGCGGATGAGGACGTCCCCGACCCAGACGGTGTGCGCGTCCTGGCCCTGCAGGGCGCCCTTGTAGGTGACGCGGGACTTGCAGTTCGGGACGGCGTGGTCCACCAGGAGCCGCTGCTCGAGGTGCTGGCCGGCGTCGGCGAAGTACAGGCCGTACATCTCGACCTCGGCGCCGGGTGCGGTGAAGATCGACGACGGCGTGAGGCGCACGAGGTCGCCGCCGAGGCTGACGACGACGTGCTTGTAGCGTGCGTCGCGTCCCACCTTCGCCTGCTGCGAGGACACGTGCACGGCGTCGTCGTCCCATTCCTGGACGCTGACGACCGTGAGTTCCGCGCCGTCGCCCACCATGATCTCGACGTTCTGGGCGAGCGTCACCGACCCGGTGTGGTCCAGGACCACGACGGCCTTGGAGAAGGCCTCGGCACGGATGAGGACGTGCTGTGCGGCGGCGGCGGGCGAGGTCCCGGTCACGCCGACCATCACCTCGCCGTCGGCCACCGTCTCCCGGGGGATGGTGATGACCGTGGCCTCGGTGAAGGAGTTCCAGGCGGCGGCCGAGACGCGGTCCTCCGGCGTGGCGGTCGAGCCGAGGCGGGCGTCATCGCGGGACACCGTCTCCGCGGTGACGTTGCCGGCACCGGTGACGGCGACGGCCGGGGCCGCGCCGGTCAGGGCGTCCGTGTGGAGACCCCGCAGGCGCTTGAGCGGTGTGAACCGCCAGTCCTCCTCGAGGCCCGTCAGGGCGGGGAAGTCGGCGAGGTCGAAGGACCGGCGGCGCTCGCCGCGGGATGCCTCCGGGATCACGGGTGCGTTACCGTGGCTGTGCTTCTTGAAGCCGAGCTGCTCGACCCCGTCGTCGCCTCCGGGCAGGCTCTCGCCCTCCTCGGTGAAGCCGTCGATGACGGCGCGGGTGTCCACAGTGCCGGAGGGAGCACCTATGCGTGCCTTGTCGGCAGACCGTCCGAGTTCGGTCCGCTCTCCCTCGGACGTGGTGTCGGGTGAAATCTGGGTGGTGTCAGCCATTCCTAGCCCACGGCCCCTTCCATCTGCAGTTCGATCAGCCGGTTCAGTTCGAGCGCGTACTCCATGGGCAGTTCCCGGGCGATCGGCTCGATGAAGCCGCGCACGATCATGGCCATGGCCTCGTCCTCGGGGAGCCCGCGGGACATGAGGTAGAACAGCTGCTCCTCGCTGACGCGCGACACGGTGGCCTCGTGGCCCATGGTGACGTCGTCCTCGCGGATGTCCACGTACGGGTAGGTGTCCGAGCGCGAGATGGTGTCGACGAGCAGCGCGTCACAGCGGACCGTGTTGGCCGAGTGCTTGGCGCCCTCGCGGACCTGGACGAGCCCCCGGTAGGCGGCACGACCACCGCCGCGGGCCACGGACTTCGAGATGATCGAGGACTTGGTGTTGGGCGCGATGTGGACCATCTTCGACCCGGTGTCCTGGTGCTGTCCCTCGCCGGCGAAGGCGATGGACAGGGTCTCCCCCTTGGCGTGCTCTCCGACGAGGTACACGGCGGGGTACTTCATGGTGACCTTGGAACCGATGTTGCCGTCGATCCACTCCATGGTGGCGCCCTCGTGGGCGATGGCGCGCTTGGTCACCAGGTTGTACACGTTGTTCGACCAGTTCTGGATGGTGGTGTAGCGGACGCGGGCGCCCTTCTTGACCACGATCTCGACGACGGCCGAGTGCAGGGAGTCGGAGGTGTAGATCGGGGCGGTGCAGCCCTCGATGTAGTGCACGTAGGAGTCCTCGTCCGCGATGATCAGCGTCCGCTCGAACTGGCCCATGTTCTCCGTGTTGATGCGGAAGTAGGCCTGCAGGGGGATCTCCACGTGGACGCCCTTGGGCACGTACACGAACGAACCGCCCGACCAGACGGCCGTGTTCAGCGACGCGAACTTGTTGTCCCCCACGGGGATGATCGTGCCGAAGTACTCCCTGAAGATCTCGGGGTGCTCCCGCAGCGCGGTGTCGGTGTCGAGGAACAGGACGCCCTGGCGCTCGAGGTCCTCGCGCAGCTGGTGGTAGACCACCTCGGACTCGTACTGGGCGGCGACACCGGAGACCAGGCGCGCACGCTCGGCTTCGGGGATGCCGAGCTTCTCGTACGTGTTGCGGATGTCCTCGGGGAGGTCCTCCCACGTGTTCGCCTGCTTCTCGGTGGAACGCACGAAGTACTTGATGTTGTCGAAGTCGATGCCGGAGAGGTCCGCGCCCCAGGCGGGCATGGGCTTGCGGTCGAAGTACTTGAGGCCCTTGAGGCGGAGATCGAGCATCCATTGTGGCTCGTTCTTCTTCGCGGAGATGTCACGGACGACTTCCTCGCTGAGGCCGCGGCGCGCGTTGTCGCTCGCCTCGTTCTTGTCCGCCCAGCCGTACTGGTAGGTCCCGATGCCCTCGAGCTCCGGGTTCTTCTCGAGGATGTCGCTGATCACCGACTCCGGCACTGCCGATGCAGCTGGCTTGCGGTCTACTTGATCCGTCATCACGGCCTTCCTTGCTGATGGATGGATAACGTTGCTGGGTTGCTGGGCTGGGCGGTCCCCGGATCCGCCTCCGCGGGTCCGGGGGCGTCCGGGCCGACCGGCACGGCCGGGGCCGCCGTCGTGCGTCCCAGGGGAATGTGGGTGGTGCAGACGTGCCCGCCGCCGGCCAGGGTGGAGAGCCGCCGGACGTCGACGCCGAGCAGGCGGGCGAAGACGCCGGTCTCCTGGTCGCAGAACGCCGGGAAGGCCGAGGCCAGTCCCTGGATGGGGCAGTGCCCCTGGCAGAGCTGCACGCTGAGCATCGCGGGGCGGGTCGCCGCCGGGACGGCCCGCGGTGCGCCCGCCGGCGGGAGGCCCACCGTCTTAGTGGATCCGACGAAGCCGTCGGTGGTCAGGGCGCCGGCGAGGGCGTGGGCCCGCGCGGCGAGGTCGGGGCCCGCGGCCTCGACGATCGGCCGGTAGCGCTCCTCCATGCCGGCGAACCGCGTGCGGGCGAACTCCTCGATGGCTTCCGGGCCCGCCGCCTCCCCGAGCTGCGCCAGTGCAGCGACGGCGATGTCGAGGTAGTCGTTGCCCATCTTGGCCTGGCCGCGCCGGCTGAGGACATAGCGCCGGGCCGGGCGTCCCGCGCCCGTGGTCGATCCACGCACGCGCTTGACCTCGATGAGGCCGTCGGAGGAGAGGGCGTCGAGGTGGCGCCGCATGGCGGCGGGCGTGAAGCCGAGGCGGTCGCCGAGCTCGGCCGCGCTGACGGGGCCGCGTTCGAGGACGGCGGACAGGACCCGGTCGCGCGTCCGCTCGTCGGTGTCCGGCGAGACGATCTGGGCGGTGCGCGCCGACGTGGGGACGTCAGGAGGGACGGCCGCCGGAACGGCGGCGCGGGGCGATGCGGTCACGGTCCATTCCCTCCGTCGGCGACAAAATACACAACATAAGCATGACCTAATGTATTCCGCCCCACCACTTAGGCGAGGCTACCCATCGGGCCGGCCGTCCCGCCTACTACCTGCCGTAGAATAATCGGGTGCCGACATCTTCCCCCGCCCTCGAGATCGATGGTCTCGTCAAGGACTTCGGCCCGGTCGGGGCCCTCGACGGCCGGATGGTCCGCGTGCTCGACGGCGTGAGTCTGCGGGCCGAGCACGGCGCCGTGACCGTCCTGCTGGGAGCCAACGGCGCCGGCAAGACGACGACCCTCGAATGCGCGCAGGGCCTGCAGCGCGCCGACGGCGGCCGGGTCAGCCTCCTCGGCGCCGATCCCTCCCGGGCCACGCCGCACCTGCGGGCGCGCGTCGGGGTGATGCTGCAGGACGGCGGACTCCCGCCGTCGGTGCGCCCGCTGGCCCTCCTGCGCCACGTCGCGTCCATGTACGCCGATCCCCTGCCCGTCGACGCCCTGGCGGAGCGCCTGGGCCTCGACGAGTTCGGGGCCGTCTCCATCCGGCGCCTCTCCGGCGGGCAGAAGCAGCGCCTCGCCCTCGCCTGTGCCCTCGTGGGACGCCCCGAAGTGGTCTTCCTCGACGAACCGAGCGCCGGCCTCGACCCGCAGTCCCGCACCATCGTGTTCGAGCTCATCAGGGAACTCCGTGCCGACGGCCTGGCCGTCATCCTCACCACACACCTGCTCGACGACGCGCAGAGACTCGCCGACTACGTCTACATCCTCGAGGGCGGCCGCACCGTCGCCGAGGGCACGGTCGCCGAGCTCACGGCCGACGCCGACGGCGCGCGCGAGTTGCGCTTCGAGACCGTGCCCGGGCTGTCGTTCCCGCCCGATCTCCTCCCCCATCTGCTCCAGCGTGAGACGGAGCCGGGACAGTACGTCCTCCGCGGACCGCTCACGGCCGACGACGTCGCCCGCCTGGCGGGGTGGTGGGTCGCCTGCGGCGTGATGCCCACGGGCATCTCCATGGCACCGCGCTCGCTCGAGGACGTCTTCCTCGACATCTCCGGACGGAGCATCCGATGACCCTCTCCGCACCGGTCCCCGCCGGCACCCCGGCGGCCCGCGGGGCCGCGGCCCCGCTGCCCACCCGGGTCCTGCGCCATGGCGCGTACGAGGCCCTGGCGATGCTCCGCAACGGGGAGCAGCTGGTCCTCGCGATCGTGCTGCCGCTCCTGGCGCTCGCGGCGCTGGTCATCACGCCGCTGCTGGACGCCTACGGGGCGGACCGGATCGACGTCGCCGCTCCGGGCGTCCTCGCCCTCTGCACGATGTCCACGGCCTTCACGGGCCAGGGCATCGCCACGGGATTCGACCGCCGCTACGGCGTCCTGCGCTTCCTGTCCACGACGCCGCTCGGCCGGTCGGGGCTGATCCTCGGCAAGGCCGTCGCGGTCGCCGTCGTCCTCGCCGTGCAGCTCGTCGTGATCGGCGGTGCCGCAGCCCTGATGGGCTGGACGCCGGAGCCGGCGGGGATCCTGCCCGCGGCCCTGCTGCTGCTCCTCGGTTCGGCAGCCTTCACCGCGCTCGGGCTCCTCGTCGCCGGAACGCTCCGCCCCGAGGCGACGCTCGCGGTCACCAACCTCGTGTGGATCCTGCTCGCGGCGGCGGGCGGCGTGATCATCCCGGCGGCCAGCCTGCCCGACGCTGCCGAACCGTACATCTCGGTGCTCCCCTCCGCCGCCCTGGGCGACGGCCTCCGGAGCGCCCTGGTGGACGGCGTGTTCGATCCCATCGCGTGCCTCGTGCTCCTGGCCTGGGCCGCCCTCGCTAGCCTGGCGGCCATCCGCTGGTTCAAATGGAGCTGACAGCATGACTCTTCCCGCGCTCTCCCGCCTCACGGGCGCCCTCCCACGCACCACCACCCCTGTGGTGCGACGGCTGGCCGTCGCCTCCCTCGTCTCGCAGATCGCGATCGTCGTGACCGGCGGGGCCGTACGCCTCACCGCGTCCGGACTCGGCTGCCCGGAGTGGCCGCGCTGCACGGCCGACTCGATCGTCACCACACCGGAGATGGGCTTCCACGGCGTCATCGAGTTCGGCAACAGGCTCCTGACCTTCGTGCTCGTCGTCATCGCCGTGGCCATGATCGTCTCCGTGCTCGGCATGCGGCGGCAGCGCAAGGACCTGTTCCGCCTGTCGATCGGCCTCTTCCTCGGCATCCCCGCGCAGGCGGTCATCGGCGGCATCACGGTGTGGACGGACCTGAACCCCTGGGTGGTGGGCCTCCACTTCGTGGTCTCCATGATCCTCGTGGCCGTCGCGACGGTGCTCGTCAACCGTGCGCGGATCGACACCGAGCAGTATCGGACCGCCCGCCCGCCCGCCGCGCCGCCGCTGCTGCGCCAGCTGCTCCTGACCTCGACCGTGCTGACGTCGATCACGATCCTGCTCGGCGTCGTCGTGACGGGATCCGGCCCGCACGCCGGCGACCACGGTGCCGCCCGCAACGGCCTCGACTCAGACCTGATGACGCGCCTGCACACCCTCCCGGTGTACCTGCTGGTCGCCACGGTGGCCCTCGCCGTCGTCGTCGCCTACCGGGCCGGCGTCCACGCGAAGCTGCGCAGGGCCGTGGTGCTGCTCGCCGCGGTGGTGCTGGTGCAGGGCGCCATCGGGTACGTCCAGCACTTCCTGCACCTGCCCATCGCCCTCGTGGCGTTGCATATGCTCGGCGCGTCGCTGCTCATGTCCGCGGCCGTCCACGCGCAGTACACCGGGACCACGACCCGGACCCTGCCGGGCACGGCGGCCGCGACCAGGGTGCCGCAGGCCGTCTCCTAGCGGAAGCGCCGCACCCCACGTCCGGGTCAGTCGTCGTCGAACTCCGCCTCGAGGACGTCGAGGAGCCGTCCCAGTTCGCGCAGCTCGGAGCCCGGGCTCGGCAGCAGGGGCGGGCGGGGATCCCCCGCGGCGATGCCGCAGGCGCGGGCCAGGAGGTGCAGGCCGCTGATCCTGCGCAGTCCCGCGACGTGGTCCACGAGGGGCGCGAGGACTCGCCGGACACGCTCGGTCTCCGCCCGGTCACCGGCGACGACGGCCGCCCGGAGCCGGGCGTAGTAGTTCGGCAGCAGCGCCGCCGGCCCGCTGTGCCAGGCATCGGCCGACACCTCGCCGGTCATCATCAGGAGGTCCCCGCTCACGCCGTGGCTGAACGGTGCCGTGACGAGCCGGGACAGTGCGGAGTGCCGGGCATTGAAGGTCCCGGCGTCCGCGGCGGTGTCCTTGAACGCGACGACGTCCGGCAGCGACGACAGCTCGGCGACCACCTGCAGCGAGTAGTCGAACTGCGTGGTGCCCGGGTTGTTGTAGAGGCAGATCGGCAGATCCGTCGCGTCGTCCACCGCGCGGACCTGCGCCAGGACCTCGTCGTCGGTGAGCGGTACGTAGGAGACCGGTGAGAGTACCAGGCCGGCCGCTCCGGCGGCCTGCGCGTCCGTCGCGGCCTCGAGCACCTCGCGCGTGCCGACCGAGCTGATGCCCACGGCCACGGGGAGCCTGCCGTCCACGGCCTCGATGGCGGTGCGCGCCACCCGGGCCCGTTCGCCGCGGTCGAGGTAGGCGAAGCTCCCGGAGGAGCCGAGCACCGCGAGGGCGTCGACGCCGGAGGAGGAGAGTCCGTCGACGAGGATGCGGAGGTCCGTGTAGGAGACGGAGCCGTCCGGCAGGAACGGGGTGAGGGGGTAGGCGATCAGGCCTGTGAAGTCCATGGGTGCAAGCCTAGGGCCGGCAGTGCCGATCCGTGCCGGCACTGCCGGGATCCGGTCCCCGTGACCGGCACCCGGGAGTCGGCGGTGCCGCCTCAGGCGAGGACTGCCGGGCCGACGAAGGGGTCGATGGCGAGGGCGAGGAAGAGGACCGTGAGGTAGCTGATCGAGCCGTGGAAGACCTTCATCGCGGCCTTCGGGTGCAGCTCTCCGCGGTGGGCGAGCGAGTGCAGCCGGTGGGCTTCCCGGATGAACCAGGCGCCGCCCGCCACCGCGGCGACCGTGTAGACCCAGCCTGCGCCGGCCGGGACCAGCAGGAGCGAACAGGCCGCCATGGCCCAGGCGTACAGGACCACCTGGACGGAGACCGCGCGGGCCCCGGCGATCGCCCCGAGCATCGGCACGTTGGCGGCGTTGTAGTCGTCGCTGTACTTCATGGACAGGGGCCAGTAGTGCGGGGGCGTCCACAGGAAGATGATGAGGAACAGCACGACGGCGGGCCACTCGACGGCGTTGGTGACCGCGGCCCAGGCGATGAGGACGGGCATGCAGCCCGCTGCTCCGCCCCAGACGATGTTCTGCGACGTGCGCCGCTTGAGGACGAGCGTGTAGACCACCACGTAGAGGAAGATCGCCGCGACGCCCAGCATGCCGGCGAGCGGGTTGGCCCCGAACCAGAGCACGGCGATCGCGACGACGCCGAGGATCCAGGAGAAGACGAGCGCCTCCCGCGGCGTGACCTCACCGGTGACCAGGGGTCGGTTCTCCGTGCGGTGCATCAGCTTGTCGATGTCGCGGTCGATGTAGCAGTTGAACGCCCCGGCGCTCCCTGCCGCGAGGGCGCCGCCGATCATGGTCGCCAGGATCAGGCCGACCGGCGGGAACCCGCCCTGCGCGAAGATCATGGTGGGAAGGGTGGTCACCAGGAGAAGTTCGATCACGCGAGGCTTCGTCAGCGCCAGATAGGCCTTCGCTTTGCGACCGAAACCCTGACGGGCCTGCGGGGAACGTGCCGGAGCAGGAGCCTGCTGGGTGTTCACAAGGCAACACTTTCGTTTTTTCCGGGGTAAAAGACAAGGTCCATCATACCCTTTTACGCCCTGTAGAAATCGGCGGCGGGATCCCGTCCATCAGGCCCTCCGCGCCACCACGGATCGTGCTGGACGACTTTGTTCGACACCCACGTCCCGTGACGGGCCGGACGGGATAGTGTGGGTTGGAAAGCCCGCTGCGGAAGTGTGCCCGGAACAAGCGGTCCCGGCGCAGTGCTGTCCCGACGGGCTCGACAACCGCAGCATTCAATGGTGAACGGCCAGCCCGACGGCGTGCCTGAAGGCACGTCCCCGTCGCCGGCCGTTCCGGACTGAGAGGGGCCCGGAAACGTGCCGCAGACGCAAGAGCAGGAACTGACCTGGACCGAACTCGACCAGAAGGCGGTCGACACGGTCCGCATCCTGGCGGCGGACGCCGTCGAGAAGGTGGGCAACGGACACCCGGGAACGGCCATGAGCCTCGCGCCGGCGGCCTACCTCCTGTTCCAGAAGCTCATGCGGCACGATCCCTCGGACCCCGAGTGGACGGGACGCGACCGTTTCGTCCTCTCCCCCGGCCACACCTCGCTCACCCTCTACATCCAGCTCTTCCTGTCGGGCTACGGCCTCGAGCTCGATGACCTGAAGGCCCTGCGCACGTGGGGCTCCCTCACCCCGGGCCACCCCGAGTACCGCCACACCAAGGGCGTGGAGATCACCACCGGTCCGCTCGGCCAGGGTCTCGCGACGTCCGTCGGCTTCGCCTACGGCCAGCGCCGCCAGCGCGGCATGTTCGACGCCGACGCCCCCGCGGGCACCAGCCCCTTCGACCACACCATCTGGGTCATCGCCTCCGACGGCGACCTGCAGGAGGGCGTGACGTCCGAGGCGTCCTCGCTCGCCGGCCACCAGCAGCTCGGCAACCTCGTGGTGCTCTACGACGAGAACCACATCTCCATCGAGGACGACACCGACATCTCCTTCACGGAGGACGTCCTGAAGCGCTACGAGGCCTACGGCTGGCACACGCAGCGCGTGGACTGGACGAAGACCGGCGCCTACGTGGAGGACGTCGCGGAGCTGTACTCCGCGCTCGTCGCGGCGAAGAACGAGACCTCCCGGCCGAGCATCGTGTCGCTGCGGACCATCATCGGGTACCCGGCGCCGAACAAGCAGAACACCGGCAAGATCCACGGCTCGGCCCTCGGCTCGGACGAGGTCGCAGCCCTCAAGGAGGCCCTCGGCTTCGACCCGGAGAAGCACTTCGACGTCGACCCCGAGGTCCTCGAGCACGCCCGCGGCGTCGTCCGTCGCGGCTCCGAGGCGCACAGCGCCTGGCAGGAGGGCTTCGACGCCTGGACGGCCGCGCACCCCGAGGAGACGGCTCTGCTCGAGCGCATCCAGGCCCGCACGCTCCCCGAGGGCTGGGAGGCGTCCCTGCCGACGTTCGAGGCGGGCAAGGACATGTCCACCCGTGCCGCGTCCGGCAAGGTCCTCACCGCGATCGGCCCCGCGCTCCCCGAACTGTGGGGCGGCAGCGCCGACCTCGCGGAGTCGAACAACACCACGATCGAGGGGTCGCCGTCGTTCATCCCCGAGAGCCGCCAGACCAAGTCCTGGTCCGGCAACCAGTACGGCCGCGTGCTGCACTTCGGCATCCGCGAGCACGCCGCCGCGGCGATCGTCAACGGCATCGTGATGCACAGCAGCACCCGCGCCTTCTCCGGCACCTTCCTCATCTTCAGCGACTACCAGCGTCCCGCCGTACGCCTCGGCGCCCTCATGGGCGTCCCGGCGATCTACGTCTGGACCCACGACTCCATCGGCCTGGGCGAGGACGGCCCCACGCACCAGCCCGTCGAGCAGCTCTCCTCGCTGCGCGCCATCCCCGGGCTCGACGTCGTCCGGCCGGGCGACGCGAACGAGGTCGCCGTCGCCTGGCGCACCATCCTGGAGAACACGGAGAACCCGGCAGGGCTCGTCCTGACGCGCCAGAACATCCCCACCTACGAGCGGGGCGAGGGCGCCGCCGAGGGCGGGACGTTCGGCTCGGCCGAGGGTGTCGCGAAGGGCGGCTACGTGCTCGCCGAAGCGACGAACGGCTCCCCCGACGTCATCCTCATCGGTACGGGCTCCGAGGTCCAGCTCGCCGTGGAGGCCCGCACGGCCCTCGAGGCGCAGGGCATCGCGGCACGCGTCGTCTCCATGCCGTGCCTCGAATGGTTCAACGCGCAGGACGCCGGCTACCGCGAGAGCGTCCTGCCCCGCACCGTCCGGGCCCGCGTGTCCGTCGAGGCGGGCGTCGCGCAGAGCTGGCACGGGATCGTCGGCGACGCCGGCCGCATCGTGTCCCTCGAGCACTACGGTGCCTCGGCCGACTACAAGACCCTCTACCGCGAGTTCGGCATCACCGCCGACGCCGTCGTGGCGGCGGCGAAGGACTCCCTGGAGGCTGTCGCCGCCGATCCCCTGGCGCCCAACGGCTCCCCGGCCCTGCCGTCGGGCCACCGCGCCACCGAGACCGGCGACCAGCAGTAACCACCCCACCCGTTCCAACCGTCCAGCACACATCTTCCGCGGCAGCGGACAAGGAGCACACACCATGACTACCCCCACAGCTGATCTCTCGGCCGCCGGCGTCTCCATCTGGCTCGACGACCTCTCACGGGAGCGCATCAACTCGGGCGCCTTCAAGCACCTCATCGAGGACCGCAACGTCGTCGGCGTCACCACCAACCCGAGCATCTTCGCGGCGGCCCTCAAGAAGGGCGAGTCCTACGCCTCCCAGGTGGGCGCCCTCGCCGAAGCCGGAGCCGACGTCGACCAGGCCGTCTTCGACATCACCACCCACGACGTCGCCCAGGCCTGCGACATCTTCGCCGCGGAGGCCAAGCGCACCAACGGTGCCGACGGTCGCGTGTCCATCGAGGTGGACCCGCGGCTCTCCCGCGACACCGCGGGCACCGTGGCCGAGGCGAAGCGGCTCCACGCCAAGGTGCAGCGCACCAACGTCCTGATCAAGATCCCGGCGACCGTCGAGGGTCTGGAGGCGATCTCCTCGACCCTGGCCGCCGGCATCAGCGTCAACGTCACCCTGATCTTCTCCCTCGAGCGCTACCGCGCCGTCATCAACGCCTTCATGGTCGGCCTCGAGCAGGCCCGGGAGAACGGCCACGATCTCTCGAAGATCACCTCGGTCGCGTCCTTCTTCGTCTCGCGGGTGGACGCCGAGATCGACGCCCGCCTCGATGCGATCGGCACGGACGAGGCGACGGCGCTCAAGGGCAAGGCCGGCCTCGCCAACGCCCGGCTCGCCTACCAGATCTTCCAGGAGCAGTTCTCCTCGGAGCGCTGGCAGGTCCTGGAGGCCGCAGGGGCGAACGCGCAGCGCCCCCTCTGGGCCTCGACGGGGGTCAAGGACCCGAACCTCCCGGACACGCTCTACGTCACCGGCCTCGTCGCACCTCACGTGGTCAACACGATGCCCGAGAAGACCCTCGAGGCCACGGCGGACCACGGTGTCATCGAGGGCGACACGGTCACCGGCACCTACGACGAGTCCAACGAGACCCTGAACCGGCTCGACGCGATCGGCATCTCCTACGACGAGGTCGTCGAGCAGCTCGAGACCGAGGGCCTCGACAAGTTCGTGGCCAGCTGGACCGAGCTCCTCGAGACCGTGCAGGCCGCCCTCGACGCAGCGGAGGGCTGATCCCCATGGGCTCCTTCGCTCTCACCGCCACCGGTGCCGCACTCGCAGCCGTGGAGACCGCCGTCCCGGCCCTCGTGAAGGACCGCTTCGCCTCCCGCCTGATGGCGAAGGACGCGACGCTGTGGGGCACCGACGCCGAGTCCGAGGCGTCGGTCCGCCTCGGGTGGATCGACCTATTCGAAGGCTCGCGCGCCCTCCTGCCGGAGATCACGGCGCTCCGCGCCGACCTCGCGGCCGAGGGCGTCGACCGGATCGTGCTGTGCGGCATGGGCGGATCCTCGCTCGCGCCGGAGGTCATCACGAAGGAAGCGGGCGTCCCGCTCGTGGTTTTGGACGCCACCGACCCCGATCAGGTGCGTGCAGCCCTCGAGGAGGACCTGCAGCGCACGGCGATCGTCGTGTCCTCGAAGTCCGGCTCCACGGTCGAGACCGACTCGCAGCGCCGGGTGTTCGAGCAGGCGTTCACGGACGCCGGCATCGACGCGGCCTCGCGGATCGTCATCGTCACCGATCCGGGGTCGCCCCTGGACGAGGCCTCGAGGAAGGCCGGCTACCGGAAGGTCTTCACCGCCGACCCCGAGGTCGGCGGCCGCTACTCGGCCCTCACCGCGTTCGGCCTGGTGCCGTCCGGCCTGGCGGGTGCCGACATCGAGACGCTGCTCACCGACGCGGAGGACAGTGCGGAGTTCCTGGGCGACGACGTCGAGGACAACGTGGGTCTGCAGCTCGGCGCCGTCCTGGGCGGGACCCTCCCCCTGCGGGACAAGATCGTCTTCGCGGATGCCGGCTCGGGGCTGCCAGGTTTCGCCGACTGGGCCGAACAGCTCATCGCCGAATCGACCGGGAAGCTCGGCACCGGCCTGCTCCCCGTCGTCGCCGCCGGCGACGCCCCGGAACTGGCGGACGTCGCGGACGACGTCCTCCCCGTGGTCCTCGCCCCCATCGACGAGGCCCCCGGCGACGAGCTCGCCGAGGGCACGCGCGTCACCGTCAGCGGCGCCCTCGGAAGCCAGATGTTCGTCTGGGAGTACGCGGTCGCCGTCGCCGGCCGTCTGCTGGGCATCAACCCGTTCGACCAGCCCGACGTCGAGGCCGCCAAGACGGCCGCGCGCGGCCTGCTGGACGCCCAGCCGGAGCCGGCCCCGGCCGCCTTCGTCGACGGGGCGGTCGAGGTCCGGGGGGACGCCGAGCTCCTCGGCTCCTCGACAACGGTCGCCGAGGCGCTCCGGGCGCTGCTCGCCACCCTGCCCGAGAACGGCTACCTCTCCGTGCAGGCCTACCTGGACCGTCACGGCCAGGCGGACCTCGAAGGCGTCCGCGCCCCGCTGGCCGCCGTCACGGGCAGGCCGGTCACCTTCGGCTGGGGCCCGCGCTTCCTGCACTCGACGGGCCAGTACCACAAGGGCGGTTCGCCGATCGGCGTGTACCTGCAGCTGACCGGCGTGGCCGGCGCCGACCTCGCGATCCCCGAGCGCCCCTTCACGTTCGGGGAGCTCATCACGGCGCAGGCCGCCGGGGACGCCCAGGTGCTCGCGGACCACGGCCGCCCCGTGCTCCGCCTCCATCTGACGGACCGCACGGCGGGTGTCGCACAGCTCCGGGACGCCATTTCCACCCTCACCGGATCCGGCGAGGGTCACCACGAGAACGGGTGAGCATGCCTGACAGCACCACGGCGAGAGCCGCCAACCCCCTGCGGGATCCGCGCGACCGGCGGCTGAGCCGGATCGCCGGTCCCTCGTCCCTCGTCCTGTTCGGGGTGACGGGGGACCTCGCCCGCAAGAAGCTGATGCCCGCCATCTACGACCTCGCCAACCGGGGGCTCCTGCCGCCGAGCTTCGGCCTGGTGGGCTTCGGCCGCCGCGAATGGTCCAACGACGAGTTCGTGGAGCAGGTGCGGGAGTCCGTCACGCAGTACGCCCGGACACCGTTCAACGAGACGGTGTGGGAGCAGCTCTCCGCGGGCATCCGCTTCGTCCAGGGCAACTTCGACGACGACGAGGCGTTCAAGAACCTCCGGGAGACCATCGAGGAGCTGGAACAGAGCCGGGGGACGCGCGGCAACCACGCCTTCTACCTGTCCATCCCCCCGAACGCGTTCGAGACGGTGTGCCAGAAGCTCTCGGAGCACGGTCTGGCGCAGCCCGACGACGGACAGTGGCGCCGCGTGGTCATCGAGAAGCCCTTCGGCCACGACCTCGAGTCCGCCCGCGAGCTGAACGCCATCGTCGAGGAGGTGTTCCCCCCGGACTCCGTGTTCAGGATCGACCACTACCTCGGCAAGGAGACGGTCCAGAACATCCTCGCGCTGCGCTTCGCGAACCAGCTCTTCGAGCCGCTCTGGAACGCGAACTACGTCGACCACGTGCAGATCACCATGGCCGAGGACATCGGGATCGGCAGCCGGGCCGGGTACTACGACGGCGTCGGGGCGGCCCGCGACGTCATCCAGAACCACCTGCTCCAGCTCCTCGCGCTCACGGCGATGGAGGAGCCGATCTCCTTCGACGCGGACCACCTGCGCGCCGAGAAGGAGAAGGTCCTCGCCGCCGTCGTCCTGCCCTCGGATCTCACCGGACGGTCGGCCCGCGGCCAGTACGAGGCCGGCTGGCAGGGCGGGGAGCGTGTGAACGGGTTCCTCGAGGAGGACGGCATCCCCGCCGACTCGACCACCGAGAGCTTCGCCGCGCTGCGTTTGGACATCCACACACGCCGCTGGGCCGGGGTGCCGTTCTACCTGCGGGCCGGCAAGCGGCTCGGCCGCAGGGTCACGGAGATCGCCGTCGTGTTCAAGCGGGCACCGAACCTGCTGTTCCAGGACCACCACGACGAGGACTTCGGGCAGAACGCCGTCGTCATCCGCGTACAGCCGGACGAGGGTGTCACCATCCGCTTCGGTTCGAAGGTCCCGGGCACGCAGACCGAGGTCCGCGACGTCACCATGGACTTCGGCTACGGCCACTCGTTCACGGAGTCGAGCCCCGAGGCCTACGAGCGCCTCATCCTCGACGTCCTGCTCGGCGAGCCTCCGCTCTTCCCGCGCCAGCAGGAGGTGGAGCTGTCCTGGAAGATCCTCGACCCGTTCGAGCAGTACTGGGCCTCGCTCGACGCGCAGCCCGAGGCCTACGTGCCGGGCAGCTGGGGACCCGCATCCGCCGACGAGCTGCTCGCAGCCGATGGACGAACCTGGAGAAGGCCATGATCGTGGAACTGCCCGACACCACCACCTCGAAGGTGTCGAAGGAACTGATGGCCCTGCGGGACAGCGGGGGCGTCGTCGCGCTCGGGCGCGTGCTGACGCTGGTGGTCATCACCCGCTCCGGCTACGAGGAGGAGGCGATCGACGCCGCCAACCAGGCGAGCCGGGAGCATCCCTGCCGCATCATCGTCCTCGCCGGGGAGTCCCCCGACGAGCCGACGCGCCTCGACGCCCAGATCAGGGTCGGCGGCGACGCCGGGGCGTCGGAGGTCGTCGTCCTGCGCGGCTACGGCGAGCTCTCCGAGGAGAACGAGTCGCTCGTCTCAGCCCTCCTCCTGCCCGACGCGCCGATCGTCGCCTGGTGGCCCCACGGGGTGCCCGACGCCGCGTCGCAGACCTCGATCGGCAGCATCGCGCACCGCCGGATCACCGACTCGGCCAACGAGAAGGACCCGACGGCGGCGCTGTTCAACATCAGCAGCACCTATGCGGCGGGCGACACGGACCTCGCCTGGACCCGCCTGACCAACTGGCGCATCCAGCTCGCTGCCGTCCTGGACCAGCTGCAGGGCGACCAGCCCGTCACCGCGGTCACCGTCGAGGGAGCGTGCGACTCCCCCAGCACCGTGCTGCTGGCGGCCTGGCTCACGAAGGCCCTCGACGCCCCCGTCACCATCGTCGCCGGACCCACGGGCACCGGCCTCCAGCGCGTGCGCCTGACACGGAGCGGCGGCGACATCGAACTGCACCGCCCCGGCCACGACGTCGCGGAGCTGTACCAGCCGCATCAGCCCGTCCAGCGCATCTCCCTGCCGCGCCGCGGACTGCGGGACTGCCTGGCCGAGGAGCTGCGGCGCCTCGACCCCGACGAGGTGTTCGGCGAAGTCATCACCGAGGGCCTTGCCCGGACCAACCTGAGGAGTGTACGAACGAGTGAGCGCTGAACCGAAAGTCAGTATCCATCCCACCCAGGGCTCCCTGGCTGCGGCCGTCGCCGCGCGGCTGATCACGCGCCTCGTGGACGTGCAGAGCGAGCGGGGCACGGCGACGGTGGTGCTCACCGGCGGCTCGATCGGCACCGCTGCCCTCGAGGCCGTCGCGCAGTCGCCGGCGCACTCCGCGGTGGACTGGGCCAATGTGCACTTCTGGTGGGGGGATGAGCGCTTCCTCCGGGCCGAGGACCCCGAGCGCAACGCCGTCCAGGCGCGCACGGCCCTGCTGGACCGCATCGCCGTCGACCCCGTGAAGATCCACGAGTTCGGCACGAAGGACGAGTTCCCCGACGAGGACGGCGCCGCCGTCGACTACGCCGAGCAGCTGGCAGCCGCTGCCCAGGCGGAACGCGCCGCGGACGAGGACCTCGTGCAGCCCGATCCCCGCCTGCCCCGCTTCGACGTGCTCCTGCTGGGCGTCGGTCCGGATGCGCACGTGGCGTCCCTCTTCCCCGAGCTCGCCGGGATCCGCACGCGCGGCGCGACGACGGTGGGTGTCGCCGATGCGCCGAAGCCGCCGCCGCAGCGCGTCTCGCTGACCCTCGAGGCGATCAACACGGCGCAGGAGGTGTGGCTGTCGGTCAGCGGCAGCGACAAGGCCGGCGCGGTGGGCCTGGCATTGGCCGGGGCCGGACACGTGCAGGTTCCCGCCGCCGGAGCGCGGGGCCTGAAGAAGACCCTGTGGCTGATCGACCAGGACGCCGCCCAGAAACTGCCCGGTCGCCTCATCGACCACGACGACGACGAGACGTCCGACTGAGACGACTGGACCGATGGGTCGCCCCGACGACGAAGCCCCCGCTTCCAGCTGGAAGCGGGGGCTTCGTCGTCGAACGGGGAGTGCGGGAGTCCCTAGGACTCGCCGGCGAACCGCTGGATGAGGCCGAGGGCGACGATGACGACGCCCCATGCCAGCCCGAGCGCCACGGTGAAGCGGTTGAGGTTCCGCTCGGCCACTCCGGAGGATCCCATGCTCGAGGTCATACCGCCGCCGAACATGTCCGACATGCCACCGCCGCGCCCCTTGTGGAGCAGGATCAGCAGGGTCAGCAGGAGGCTGGTGATCCCGAGCAGGACGAGCAGGATGATACGAAGGATTTCCACGGGGCCCTTTCAAGGCTCGGTAGCCGCTCGATGGAGCGGCCGGCGCACGGAACTTAGTCTGTCACCAGATGCTGTTCGAACCTGACAATACTAGCAAACTCGGATACGTCGAGGCTCGCACCGCCCACGAGGACGCCGTCCACGTCGCGCTCCCGCAGGATGCTCGCCACGTTGGCCGACTTCACGGATCCGCCGTACAGGAGGCGGGTCTTCGCGGCGGTCTCGGGGTCGAACAGCGAGCCGAGTTCGGCGCGGAGGGCCGCGCACATCTCCTGCGCGTCCTCGGGACCGGCCACCTCTCCCGTGCCGATCGCCCAGACGGGCTCGTACGCGACGACGAGGCTTGCCGCCTGCTCGGCGGACAGTCCCGCGACGCCCTGGCGGAACTGCTCGAGGGTGTGCTCCACGTGCGTCCCGGCCTGGCGGACCTCGAGTCCCTCGCCGACGCACAGCACCGGGACCAGCCCGTGGCGGTAGGCCGCATGCACCTTGCGGTTGAGCAGCTCGTCCGACTCGGAGTGGATGGTCCGGCGCTCGGAGTGGCCGACGAGCACGTAGGTGCAGTCGAGCTTGCCGAGGAACTGCCCCGAGATGTCACCGGTGTAGGCACCGGAGTCCTCCGGCGAGAGGTCCTGCCCGCCGTACACGACGTCGAGGGTGTCACCCTTCACCAGGGTCTGGACGCCACGCAGGTCGGTGAACGGCGGGAAGACCGACACCTCGACGCGCGAGAAGTCGTGGCCGGCGTCCGTCAGGGTCCAGGCCAGCTTCTGCAGGAAGGTGATGCCCTGCATGTGGTCGAGGTTCATCTTCCAGTTGCCCGCGATGAGCGGGCGGCGGTCGAAGACGCCGTTGGTCGAGGTGGTCATCGTGGTACTCCATCTGTTCGTTCCATGGCAGCGGGATCCGCGCAGCAAACGCCGTGCGGATCCCGCCATTCCTGTACGCCCGCGGACGGGCGGCTGGTCACGGCCGTTGCCGGCCCGACCCGGACCGTCCCGCTAGTCGCGGGCGAGGGCGGTCAGTCCGGGGAGCTCCTTGCCCTCGAGGTACTCGAGGCTGGCGCCGCCGCCGGTGGAGATGTGCCCGAACTGCTCGTCGGCGAACCCGAGGCCGCGCACGGCTGCGGCGGAATCGCCACCGCCGACCACGGTCAGGGCGCCGCTCGCCTGGGCGTCGACGAGAGCCTGCGCGACGGCGCGCGTGCCGCCTGCGAAGGCGTCGAACTCGAACACCCCCATGGGTCCGTTCCAGAACACCGTCCTCGCTTCGGCGATGTTCGCGGCGAAGTCCTCACCCGTCGCGGGCCCGATGTCGAGCCCGATCCCGGAGGCCCCGAAGGTGCCTGCCTCGATGGCGTCCGCGGCGGCCACGCCGGACCGCGCGTCGGCCGCGAACTTCTCGGCCACGACGATGTCCGTGGGCAGCACGAACTGCGTGCCGTCCCGGGCTCCGCGCTCGAGGTAGCCCCGCACGACGTCGATCTGGTCCTCCTCCAGGAGGCTCGCCCCGACCTTGTGGCCCTGGGCGGCGAGGAACGTGAACACCATGCCGCCGCCCACGAGGATGCGGTCGGCGGTACCGATCAGGTTCTCGATCACGGCGAGCTTGTCGGACACCTTGGACCCGCCGAGCACGACGACGAAGGGCCGCTGGGGATCCTTCGTCAGCTTCTCGAGGACCACGAGTTCGGCCTTCACGAGGTCGCCCTGGTAGGAGGGCAGCAGGGCCGCGATGTCGTACACGCTCGCGTGCCGGCGGTGCACGGCACCGAAGGCGTCGTCCACGTAGGCTCCGTCAGGTCCCGCCAGGTCGGCGAGCTCCCGGGCGAAGGCTGCGCGCTCGGCGTCGTCCTTGCTGGTCTCGCGGGCGTCGAAGCGCACGTTCTCCAGCAGGAGCACCTCCCCCTCGGACAGGGCGGCGGCCGCACTGCGGGCGCCCTCCCCCGTGGTGTCGGGCGCGAGGGTGACCGGGAAGTCCGCCAGGTCCCGGAGGACGTCGGCGGCCGGCGCGAGCGAGTACTTCTGCTCGGGGGCACCCTTGGGCCGGCCGAGGTGGGCCATGACGATGACGGCGGCCCCGGCCTCGCTCAGCTTGCGCAGAACGGGCAGGGACGCGCGCACGCGGCCGTCGTCGGTGACCGACAGATCCGGCACCCCGCCCTCCAGGGGGACGTTGAGGTCGGAGCGGACGAGGACGCGGCGGCCCCGGACCCCTTCGGCGAGGAGGTCGTCCAGTGATGCGTATGCCATGGGCGGAACCGCCTAGGAGAGCTTGGCGGCGACGATTTCGGTCAGGTCGACCAGGCGGTTCGAGTAACCCCACTCGTTGTCGTACCAGCCGACGACCTTCACCTGGTTGCCGAGGACCTTGGTCAGACCGGAGTCGAAGATGCAGGACGCCGGGTCGGTCACGATGTCCGAGGACACGATGGGGTCCTCGGTGTAGGAGAGGTAGCCCTTGAGCGAACCGTCGGCGGCGGCAGCCTTGTAGGCGGCGTTGACCTCCTCGGCCGTGACCTCGCGGCCCAGCGTGACCGTGAGGTCGGTCGCGGAGCCGGTGGGCACGGGGACCCGGATGGCGTAGCCGTCGAGCTTGCCCTTCAGCTCGGGGAGCACGAGGCCGATGGCCTTGGCGGCACCCGTGGAGGTGGGGACCATGTTGATCGCGGCGGCACGGGCGCGGCGGAGGTCCTTGTGGGGGCCGTCCTGCAGGTTCTGGTCGGCCGTGTAGGCGTGGATCGTCGTCATGAGGCCGCGCTCGATCCCGAAGGAGTCGTTCAGGACCTTGGCGAGGGGGCCGAGGCAGTTGGTGGTGCACGACGCGTTCGAGATGATGTGGTGGTTCTCGGGGTCGTAGTCGCCGTCGTTGACGCCGAGCACCACGGTGAGGTCCTCGTCGGAGGCGGGAGCGGAGATCAGGACCTTCTTCGCCCCGGCGTCGATGTGCTTCTGCGCGTCGGAGGCCTTGGTGAAGAACCCGGTGGACTCGACGACGATGTCGACGCCGAGGTCCTTCCAGGGCAGGTTCGCAGGATCGCGCTCGGCCAGGACCTTCACGCGCTTGCCGCCGACGACGAGGTCGCCGCCGTCGACCTCGACGGATGCCTTCAGGCGTCCGGTGACGGAGTCGTACTTCAGCAGGTGCGCGAGGGCCTCGGGGCTGGTGAGGTCGTTGACCGCGACGATCTCGAGGTCCGCTCCCTGCTCGAGGGCCGCACGGAAGTAGTTGCGGCCGATGCGGCCGAAGCCATTGATTCCAACGCGAGTAGTCACTGGTTTCCATCTCCTTCATAGGTGGTGCCGCCTTGCTGACCCCTCTCGGGCGATGCCGGCGACGGATAAATCTGTACCGGGCACACCTTCGTGCCGAAATTCTCGGGTCCTGCTGGTCCTGCGGGTCCTGCACAGGCGGCGTGCGCCGGAGCGGTGCCGGGACCGAAGCCCTGCACCGCTCCAACTCTACTCAGCGCGGCCCCCGGCACGCACTCGTGACGCCGGCGGCCCGACCGGAGGGCGCGGTGCCCACCGACCGGGACGCCGGGGCGGTCACGCCCCCGGCGTGATGAGGGTGGATGCCCCGGTGCGTGCTGCCTGGAAGCGCGTCTGGACGTCGGCCCAGTTCACGAGGTTCCACCAGGCCTTCACGTAGTCGGGCTTCACGTTGACGTAGTCCAGGTAGAAGGCGTGCTCCCACATGTCGAGCATCAGCAGCGGGATGGTGCCCACGGGCACGTTGCCCTGCTGGTCGTAGAGCTGCTCGATGACGATGTTCCTGCCCAGCGGTTCGTAGGCCAGGACGGCCCAGCCGGAGCCCTGCAGCGAGGTGGCCGCGGCGGTGAAGTGCGCGCGGAACGCGTCGAAGGAGCCGAACGCGTCGTCCAGGGCCGCGGCGAGCTCGCCCTCGGGCTTGTCGCCTCCCTCGGGGGACATGTTCTTCCAGAAGATGCTGTGGTTGATGACACCGCCGACGTGGAACGCCAGGTCCTTGGAGAGCTTCGGGATGGTGCCGTACGCTCCCGTCTCGCGGGCCTCGGCGAGCTGCGCGAGGGCGTCGTTGGCGCCCTTGACGTAGGTGGCCTGGTGCTTGGAGTGGTGCAGTTCCATGATCCGGCCGGAGATGTGCGGTTCCAGGGCGGCGTAGTCGTAGTCAAGATCCGGCAGTACGTATTCGCTCACGTAGTCCTCCATGTAGTGATCTCGGTACCCGCGCGGTCGGTGGACCCATGGGTCCGGACGGCAGGCGTCCCGCTGATCAGAAGCGGGCTTGCTGTTCCATCCTATGCATTCGCGTCACTCGTCGAGCATGTCGGCGGTCACATTCGCATCGGTCCCCGGGATCCCGACGTCCGTGGCCTTCTTGTCCGCCATCGCGAGCAGCCGACGGATCCGCCCGGCGATCGCGTCCTTCGTCATCGGGGGGTCCGCGAGCCGGCCGAGTTCGTCGAGGCTCGCCTGCTTGTGGGCGACGCGCAACTCGCCCGCGTAGCGCAGGTGCTCGGGGACGCCCTCCCCGAGGATCTCGAGGGCGCGCTCCACGCGGGCGCCGGCGGCGACGGCGGCCTGGGCCGAGCGGCGCAGGTTGGCGTCGTCGAAGTTCGCGAGGCGATTGGCGGTGGCGCGGACCTCCTTGCGCATGCGGCGCTCCTCCCACACCATGAGGGCGTCGTGCGCGCCCATGCGGGTCAGGAGGGCTGCGATGGTGTCGCCGTCGCGGATGACCACGCGGTCGACGCCCCGCACCTCGCGGGCCTTCGCGGCGATGTCGAGCCGGCGGGCCGCCCCGACGAGGGCGAGGGCCGACTCCGGGCCCGGGCACGTGACCTCCAGGGACGAGGACCGTCCGGGCTCGGTGAGCGAGCCGTGCGCCAGGAACGCTCCACGCCACACAGCCTCGGCATCCGCCGTCGACCCGTTGACGACGGCGGACGGCAGGCCGCGGACGGGCCGGCCCCTGCTGTCGAGCAGCCCGGTCTGGCGTGCGAGGGATTCCCCGTCGCGGACCACGCGCACCACGTACCGGTTGCCGCGCTTGAGGCCGCCGCCGGTCACCACGATGATCTCGCTGTTGTGGCCGTACACCTCGGCGATGGCGGCCCGCAGTCGGCGGGCCGTGGACGCGAGGTCCACCTCGGCCTCGATGACGATCCTGCCGGAGATGATGTGGAGGCCGCCGGCGAATCTCAGCAGTGCGGACACCTCGGCCTTGCGCACCGAGGACTTCTTGACGTCGAGGTGTGACAGCTCCTCTTTGACGTCGGCGGTCAGGGCCACAGATACACTCCTAGATCTCCCCGAACATGTCGTTGTAGGACGTCGCCAGCCGCAGCGGATCATGCACGGGTTTGCCGGTCGAAACTCCCACTCTACCGAAGACCGCGCGCCCGCCCATCCCGGCGACGGCTCTCTCGAACTCCCTCCGGTCCGACACCACCGAGGGGTCCACGAGAACGACGTCGACCGTCAGCTCCGGCGCGTACCGCGAGATCACGCTGAGGTGGTCGATGGCGCTCATGCCCAGGGTCTCCCGGGTGTCGTTGCTGAGGTTCATGGTGAGGCACCGCCGGGCGGAGGTGCGGCACAGCGCATCACGGAGGTCCGGCAGGAGCAGGTGCGGCAGCACGGAGGTGTACCAGGAGCCGGGGCCGAGGATCACCCAGTCGGCCAGTTCCACGGCTTCCAGGGCGTCCTGGCACGCCGGGGCGTCGTCGGGGACCAGCCGCACGTTGCTCACGTTGCCGGTGTCCGCGGCGACCGCGAGTTTCGCCTGCCCCGAGACGGTCGTGACGTGCAGTGACCCGCCGGACTCGCTGAGGACGTCCCCCTCGATCGTCAGGGGAACGCTCGCCATGGGCAGGACCCGGCCGCGGGCACCCAGGAGGGCGCCGGCCCACTGCAGGCCGGCGACGGGGTCGCCGAGCAGCTCCCACAGCGTGACGATGAGGAGGTTCCCCATGGCGTGGTCGTGGAGGGATCCCTCCACGCCGTTCCGGGAGGAGAAGCGGTGCTGCATGACATCGCGCCAGGTGCGGCCCCAGTCGGTGTCGTCGCACAGGGCCGCCAGCGCCATCCGGAGGTCTCCCGGGGGCAGCACCCCGAGTTCGCGCCGGAGCCGCCCGGAGGATCCGCCGTCGTCGGCCACCGTCACGATCGCGGTCAGCTCCTGCGTCAGCAGACGCAGCGCGGACAGGGACGCGGACAGCCCGTGGCCGCCCCCGAGGGCGACGACGGACGGGCCGGCGCCCTGGCCCTCACCCGAGCGGCGGGAGGCCGGCGGGACGAGCGGCAGCGCTCCGGAGACCACCCCCACTACTCACGCCCGAGGTCGCGGTGGTGGGCCGAGACCTGCACACCGGGCAGCTGCGCGAGCCGCTTCGCCATCTCCTCCGTGACGGCCACCGAGCGGTGCTTCCCGCCCGTGCAGCCGACGGCGATGGTGGCGTAGTGCTTGTTCTCGCGGCGGTACCCGTCCAGGACGGGGACGAGGGCGTTCACGTAGCGGTCGATGAAATCCTCCGCGCCCTGCGCCCCGAGCACGTACTCGCTGACCGGGGCGTCGAGCCCCGTCTGCGGGCGCAGTGCGGGCACCCAGTGCGGATTCGGGATGAAGCGCACATCGGCCACGTAGTTGGCGTCCACGGGGAGTCCGTACTTGAATCCGAAACTCATGACGTTGAGGCGCAGGACGATGGGCCCGGCATCGGAGAACAGCTCCGTCACCGCGGTGGCGAGGGCGTGCACGTTCAGCTGGCTCGTGTCGATCACGACGTCGGACGAGTGCTTGAGCTCCTTCAGGACCTCGCGCTCGGCGGCGATGCCGTCCAGGATCCGGCCGTCGCCCTGCAGGGGGTGCGGCCGCCGGCCCTGCTCGAAGCGCCGCACCAGGACGTTGTCGTCGGCGTCCAGGAAGAGGACGCGGTGGTGCACGCCGGCGGCCCGGAGGGCGTCCAGGGACGCCTTGATGTCGCTGAAGAGCTCCTTGCCGCGCACGTCGACGACGACGGCCAGCTTCGGGATCGACTGCGGGGTGCGCGCCACGAGCTCCGTCAGCGTGGTGAGCATCTGGGGCGGGAGGTTCTCGACGACGTACCAGCCGTGGTCCTCGAGCGCGTTGGCGGCCGTGCTGCGCCCGGCGCCCGACATGCCGGTCACCACCAGCAACTCGGATTCGGTGGGTTTGACCGGCGTCAGGCTCATGGCCTCAGTCATCGTGATGGATCCGTTCCGGTTCGACGGGGCTCCCGGTGGTCCGGCGTTCCCTGGGGTGTATGTCCGCGTGCGTTCCCGGCGGCACCTGGCCGCCGTTCCTCAGCCTAGCTAATCTTCGATGATCTCGCCCGTGGTCATGTTCACGGCCGGAGCGGCCGCCGCGTCCGTGGTGAGCGACGCGCGGATGCTCCGGGCGAGGGCGGGCCCCACCCCCGGCACGCCCACGAGCTCCTCGACGGTGGCGGCGCGGATCTTCTTGACCGACCCGAAGTGCTTCAGCAGGGCCTTGCGCTTGGCCGGTCCCAGCCCCGCGACGTCGTCGAGCGCCGACGCCGTCATGGACTTCCCGCGCTTCTGGCGGTGGAACGTGATCGCGAAGCGGTGTGCCTCGTCGCGGATGCGCTGCAGCAGGAACAGGCCCTCCGACGCGCGCGGGAGGATGACCGGGAACTCGCTGTCCGGGACCCAGACCTCCTCGAGGCGCTTCGCGAGACCCACCACGAAGACGTCGTCGATCCCGAGGTCCTGCAGGGCGCGGGACGCGGCGGCCACCTGGGGCGGCCCGCCGTCGACGACGACGAGGTTCGGCGGGTAGGCGAACCGGTTGCGCGTGATCGCCGTCGTCGTGTCCCTGAGGGGCACACCCTGCTCGTCGACGTCGGGGTGCTCGAGGACCGACGCGTCGTCGTCGACCGGGTCGACGTCCGGGTCGGGAGCGGCGGCGTCACGCGGCCCGCCGTCCTTGCCCGCGAGGTAGTTCCGGAAGCGGCGGTGGACGACGTCGTACATGGACGCGGTGTCGTCCCGTGCGGCGTCCCCGGTGATGGAGAACTTGCGGTACTCGGACTTCCGCGGCAGGCCGTCCTCGACGACCACCATGGACGCCACCACGTTGGTGCCCTGCACGTGCGAGATGTCGAAGCACTCGATGCGCATGAGCGGCTGCGGCAGGTCGAGCGCCTCCTGGAGCTCCTGCAGCGCGGCGGAGCGCGTGGTGATGTCGCCGGCCCGCCGGCTCTTGTGCAGGCGCAGGGCGTCCGCGGCGTTCTGCTCGACGGTGCCCATGAGGGTGGCCTTGTCACCGCGCTGCGGCACCCTCACCTCCACCCGGGCTCCCCGCAGGCCGCGCAGCCACTCGAGCATCTGGTCCTCGTTGCTGGGCAGGACCGGGACGAGGACCTCGCGGGGGATCTGTTCGTTGCTGCTGCTTCCCTCGCCGTACACCTGCTGCAGCAGGTGCTCCACGAGGTCCGCGGTGTCCATGTCCTCGACCTTCTCCACGACCCAGCCGCGCTGGCCCCTGATGCGGCCGCCCCGGACGTGGAAGACCTGCGCCGCGGCCTCGAGGTCGTCCTCCTTGAGGGCGAAGATGTCGGCGTCGGTGTCCTCGCTGAGCACGACCGTGTTGCGCTCGAACACCCGGCGGAGGGCGGCGATGTCGTCGCGCAGGCGGGCGGCGGACTCGTAGTCCAGTTCGGCGACCGCCTCGGCCATCTTCCGCTCGAGGCCGGCGATGAACTTCTTCGCCTCCCCGGACATGAAATCGCAGAACTCGCCGGCGAGGGCCTTGTGGTCCTCCGGGCTGATGCGTCCCACGCACGGCGCCGAGCACTTGTCGATGTACCCGAGGAGGCAGGGCCGGCCGGTGCGTTCCGCGCGCTTGAACACGCCGGTGCTGCAGGTGCGGACCGGGAAGACGCGGAGCATCGTGTCCACGGTCTCGCGGATGGCCTTCGCGGGGTAGAACGGCCCGAAGTACCGCGTGTCCTTCTTCTTGTCACCGCGCATGACCTGCACGCGGGGGTACTTCTCCCCCATGGTCACGGCGAGGTAGGGGTAGGACTTGTCGTCGCGGAACATCACGTTGAACTGCGGATTGAACTCCTTGATCCACGTGTACTCGAGCTGCAGCGCCTCGAGCTCGCTCCCGACGACGGTCCACTCGACGCTCGCCGCGGTGAACACCATGCGGCGCGTCTTCGCCAGCAGTCCCTGCGGGCTGGCGAAGTAGGAGTTCAGGCGCGAGCGGAGGTTCTTGGCCTTGCCCACGTAGATGACCCGGCCGTGCTCGTCCCGGAAGCGGTAGACGCCCGGGTCGAGGGGGATCTCGCCTGTCTTCGGCCGGTAGGTTACTGGGTTCGCCACGTCCTTCATCCTATGGCCGCGGGGTGACACGGCCCCACTCGGTGCTCCGCTCACCGCTGCTCGGGCGGTCTGCAGCGGTTGGAGAATGCCGAGCTACTCGGCGGGGGGACTCTGGTTGTAGGAGGCCACGCGCTCCTGGCCCGTGAGTGCGGCGATGCCGTCCATGATGGCGTCGGTCGCGCTCCGGCGCGCGGGCAGCGGATGCCCCGGCCCGGTCTTCGCGAAGACGAGCGGCTCCCCGATCCGCAGGGTGAAGTGCTGGGGCCGGACGCCCTTCCCGCCCGCCGGCTGCAGCGCGTCGGTGCCGATCAGGCCGACGGGCAGCACGGGTGCTCCGGTGGTCAGCGCGAGCCAGCCGACGCCGGTCCGCCCCCGGTAGAGCCGCCCGTCCCGCGAGCGGGTCCCCTCCGGGTAGATGCCGACGCCGTCGCCCTGTTCCAGGAGGTCGAGCAGCGTCCTGAGGGCCTGGACACTGGCGGCCTGCTGGCCGCGTTCCACGGGGATGGACCCCACACCCTCAAAGAACCCCTTCATGAGGGCGCCCTTCACCCCGGTCCCGGTGAAGTACTCGGCCTTCGCGAAGAACGCGACCGGCCGGGGCGTGAGGGCCTGCACCAGCACGCTGTCCAGAAAGGAGAGGTGGTTCGGGGCGACGATGAACGGGCCGTCCTCCGGCACGTTGTGGAGCCCCTCGACGGTGGGCCGGCACAGGCCGGCGATGAGACCGCGCGTGGTGCTGCGCGTCAGGTCATAGATGCCCACGGAGCACCTCCAGCAGGGCGTCGGCGGAGTCCACGACGGCGGCCGCGCCGGCGGCCTGCAGCTCGCCGGGCGCGGCGAAGCCCCAGGTCACCCCGATGCAGGCCAGGCCGTTCGCGGCGGCGCCCTCCACGTCGTGGCGGCGGTCGCCCACCATCACGGCGCGGCGCGCCTGCCCGGCGTCGTACCCGTGGTGCTCGAGGGCGGCCCGGATGATGGGCGTCTTGCCGCCGGCCGTCGTGGCCTCGTCCCGCGGCGAGCCGTGGACGGAGGAGAAGAGGTGTCGGAGCCCCTGGACGGCGAGGAGTTCCTCGGCGAGCCACTCGGGCTTCTGGGTGGCGACGGCGACGGTCGCGCCGCCGTCGAGCAGTGCTTCCACGCACCGCGCGATCCCCGGGTAGGGGCGGCTCCGGGCCATCCCGGTGGCCAGGTAGCCCGCGCGGTAGGTGGCGACGACGTCGGGGACGCGCGCTGCGGGCACCCCGGCGGTCGCGGTCAGCGAGTGGACGAGGGACGGCCCGACCATCGCCTGGAGGGCGTCGTCGGGCGGGACGGGGAATCCGTGGTGCTCGAGGGCGGAACTGATCCCTCCGGTGATGGCTCCTGCGGGGTCGACGAGCGTTCCGTCGAGGTCGAAGAGGATCAGGGAACGCGTAATTGCCACCGGCCAAGCTTGCCATAGCAGCGGGAGGGCAGGCGTCACCCATGCCCTCCCGCGGAGAGCGGGCGCCGGGCGACGCTACCCGGCGGCCTTGGCGAAGACCTCCTTGAGGAAGGTGCCCGTGTAGCTGCGCTCGTTCTTCGAGACCTGCTCCGGGGTGCCGGTCGCGATGATCTGCCCGCCCCCGGAGCCGCCGTCCGGCCCGAGGTCGATGACCCAGTCCGCGCTCTTGATGACGTCGAGGTTGTGCTCGATCGTGATGACGGTGTTGCCCTTGTCCACGAGGCCCTGCAGCACCAGGAGGAGTTTGCGGATGTCCTCGAAGTGCAGGCCCGTGGTCGGCTCGTCGAGGACGTAGATGCTCCGCCCGTTGGAGCGCTTCTGCAGCTCGCTCGCGAGCTTCACGCGCTGCGCCTCGCCGCCGGAGAGCGTGGTGGCGGGCTGACCGAGCCTCACATAGCCGAGGCCCACCTCCACGAGGGTGTTGAGGTGCCGGGCGATGGGGCTGAACGCCGCGAAGAACTCGGCCCCCTCCTCGATCGGCATGTCCAGGACGTCGGCGATGGTCTTGCCCTTGTAGTGCACCTCGAGCGTCTCGCGGTTGTACCGCGCCCCGTGGCACACCTCGCAGGGGACGTAGACGTCGGGCAGGAAGTTCATCTCGATCTTCAGCGTGCCGTCACCGGAGCACGCCTCGCAGCGGCCGCCCTTGACGTTGAAGGAGAAGCGCCCGGGCAGGTAGCCGCGGACCTTCGCCTCGGTGGTCTCGGCGAAGAGCTTCCGGATGTTGTCGAAGACGCCCGTGTAGGTGGCGGGGTTGGAGCGCGGGGTGCGGCCGATGGGGCTCTGGTCCACGTGGATGACCTTGTCGAGGTGCTCCAGCCCGTCGATCCGCTTGTGCCGTCCGGCCACCTGCTTCGCGCCGTTGAGCTTGTTGGCGAGCACCTTGTAAAGGATGTCGTTGACGAGGGTGGACTTGCCCGAGCCGCTGACGCCGGTGACGGCGGTGAGCACCCCGAGCGGGATCGTGGCGTCGACGTTCACGAGGTTGTGCTCGCGCGCGCCGACCACCTTCAGCTGGCGCGAGCGGTCGATCTTCCGACGCTTCGCCGGGATCTCGATCTTCCGGCGCCCCGAGAGGTAGTCGCCGGTCAGTGACCTCTCGTTGGTGAGCAGGTCCTCGAGGAGGCCGGAGTGCACCACCTCGCCGCCGTGCTCGCCTGCGCCGGGGCCGATGTCCACGATCCAGTCGGCCTCGGCGATGGTGTCCTCGTCGTGCTCGACGACGATGAGCGTGTTGCCGAGGTTCCGCAGACGCGTCAGGGTCTCGATCAGCCGGCGGTTGTCCCGCTGGTGCAGGCCGATGGACGGCTCGTCGAGGACGTAGAGCACGCCGACGAGGCCGGAGCCGATCTGCGTGGCGAGCCGGATGCGCTGGGCCTCGCCGCCGGACAGGGTGCCCGAGGCGCGCTCGAGGTTGAGGTATTCGAGGCCGACGTCGAGGAGGAACGTCAGGCGCGCCTGGATCTCCTTGAGCACCTGGTTGGCGATCTGCGCCTCACGGCCGGTCAGGACGAGGTTGTCGAGGAAGTCGGCGCAGTCGCGCATCGGCATCGCGGAGACCTCGGCGATGTTCCGGCCGTTGATCAGGACCGAGAGCGAGGCCGGGTTCAGCCGGGCACCGCCGCAGGTGGGGCACGGGATCTCCCGCATGTACTCCTCGTACCGGTCCCGCGAGGCCTCGGACTCCGTCTCCGTGTGCTTGCGCTGGATGTACTGGATGGCGCCCTCGAAGCCCGTGCTGTACTTCCGCTCCCGGCCGAACCGGTTCCTGTACTGCACGACGACTTTGTGGTCCTTGCCGTACAGCGCGGCTTCGCGGGCGCGGTCCGGCAGCTTGCGCCAGGGCGTCCTGACGTCGAAGTTCAGCTCGGACGCGAGGCCCTCGAGCAGCCGCGTCCAGTACTCGAGGGTCGCCGTTCCGAGCGACCACGGCGCGATCGCGCCCTCGGCGAGGCTGAGGTCGGGGTTGGGGACCACGAGTTCCTCGTCGACCTCGAGCTTGGTCCCGATGCCCGTGCAGGCGGGGCAGGCGCCGAAGGGGTTGTTGAACGAGAAGGAGCGCGGCTCGACCTCGTCGATGGCCAGCGGGTGCTCGTTGGGGCAGGCCAGGTGCTCGGAGAAGGCGTGCAGGCGCTTGGCGTCGTCCTCGGGGAGGTCCACGAATTCGGCGAGGACGCGGCCGTCGGCGAGCTTGAGGGCCGTCTCCACGGAGTCCGTGAGGCGCTGCCGGATACCGCTCTTCACCACGAGCCGGTCGATGATGACCTCGATGGTGTGCTTGTACTGCTTGCCCAGCTTGGGCGGGTCGCTGAGCTGGATGAGCTTGCCGTCCACCCGGGCCCGCGAGTAGCCCTTGGCCGTGAGCTCCTGGAAGAGGTCGACGAACTCGCCCTTGCGTGCCCGGACCACCGGCGCGAGGACCTGGAAGCGCGTCCCCTCCTCGAGTTCGAGGAGCTGGTCCACGATCTGCTGGGGGGTCTGCTTCGCCACCGGCTCGCCGCAGACGGGGCAGTGCGGGCGTCCCACGCGCGCCCACAGCAGGCGCATGTAGTCGTAGATCTCGGTGATCGTGCCCACGGTGGAGCGCGGGTTCTTGCTGGTGGACTTCTGATCGATCGAGACCGCGGGCGAGAGGCCCTCGATGAAGTCGACGTCGGGCTTGTCCACCTGCCCGAGGAACTGCCGTGCGTAGGCGGACAGCGATTCGACGTAGCGCCGCTGCCCTTCCGCGAAGATGGTGTCGAAGGCGAGCGAGGACTTGCCCGATCCGGACAGGCCGGTGAAGACGATCATGGCGTCACGCGGGAGGTCGAGGTCGACGTTCCGCAGGTTGTGTTCGCGTGCACCCTTGACGATTAGCCGGGACAGGTCCTGGGGAGCGGGCTCCGGGTTGTGGGCGTGCTGCTCAAGAGAATTTGCTATAGACACCAGATAACTGTAGGAGAAAAACCGTTCGAAAGCATATTCGAATAGTCCCGGATCCGCGCTGGTACGGCGCCCCTGCGCGTGCCGTTCACCCTCGGCGCAATGCCGCCCTCACCATGGCGACGGCCTCGGCCTCCGGCACCCCGGCGGAGCGGACGACGTCGGCGAACGAGTCGGCGGCGTCGGCCACGCGCCGGCGGGCGGTATCGCCTCCTGCGGCGATGACGGTGCCGGCCCGGCCCCGGGTCTCGACGACGCCGGCCTGCTCCAGCTCGCGGTAGGCCCGGGCGACGGTGTTCGCGGCGATTCCGAGGTGGGTGGCGAGTCCGCGCACGGGCGGCAGGCGCGTGCCGACGGGAGCCTCGCCGGAATTGGCAGCGTCCAGTATCGCCTGCTTGATCTGCTCGAACGGCGGGGTCTTGCTGGCAGCATCTATGCGCAACCACCACTTGATGTCCTGCTCCATGCCCTGTCCCTTCCATCGCGGGTCCGAGGGCCCTGGGCGGCCCGACCTCCTGAGACCCTACCGCCGCCGCGGCCCGACCCCGGGGTCGTTCCCCCGGTGCCCGAGGTGCCCTGCCTACACTGTGCTCATGACCGAGCCCCTGCACGACCTCAGCGACGTGACGATCCGCAGCATCTCCGTGTCGGAGATGGACAACAACGTGTACCTGCTCACCTCGAAGTCGAGTGGCGCCCAGGTGCTGATCGACGCCGCGGACGACGCCCCCGCCATCCTCGGGCTCCTCGCCGACGCGCAGGAGGACACCGACGCCGAGGCCCGCGTGGCGCTGATCGTCACCACGCATTCGCACTGGGACCATGTCAGGGCGCTGGCGGAGGTCCGGGAGGCGACGATGGCCCGCACCGCGGCCGGCGAGGACGACGTCGCGGACATCGCCGTGCCGACGGACGTCCCGCTGAAGCACCACGACGTCGGCTCCTTCGAGGGCTTCGAGCTGGAGGCGATCCATCTCCGCGGCCACACCCCCGGGTCCGTCGCGCTCCTGTATCGCGACCCCCACGGGCCTGCGCACCTCTTCACGGGCGATTCGCTGTTCCCCGGCGGCCTCGGCAACACCCAGGGCGACGCCGACCGCTTCGCGTCCCTGTACGAGGACGTGGTGACGCGGATCTTCGACGACCTGCCCGACGACACCGTGGTGCACCCGGGGCACGGCCGGGGCACCACGCTCGGCGCGGAGCGCGGATCGCTCATGGAGTGGAGGCAGCGCGGCTGGTGACCGCGGCGACCCGTCAGGGGGACCGGTGCCCGACGGCGAAGATGCGGCGGAACCCGAACACCGTGCCGTGCTGCCCGGCGGGGTATGCCCGGCGCAGCAGTTCCCCGTAGCCTGCCTCGAACTCCTCGGCCTCGTCCGCGGACAGCGCGTCCAGGATCGGCCGCAGGCCGGTGCCGCGTACCCAGCCGAGGACGGCGTCCTCCCCCGGCAGCACCTGCTCGTACGTCGTCTCCCAGACATCCGCCTGCAGTCCCGCGGAGAGCAGGAGCCCGAGGTAGTCGGAGGGCTCGCCCACGGCATCGTCGTGGCGCAGGACGCCCTCGAGCCGGGCGGCCCACCGCGGGCTCGCCGCGTGGTCGCGCATCAGCGCGTGCGATGGTGCCGAGAAGTTGCCGGGAACCTGGACCGCGAGCCAGCCGTCCTCGGGGAGCGCCCGAGCCCATCGACCGAGCAGGCCGGCGTGACCGGGCACCCACTGGAGCGCGGCATTCGTGACGATCACGTCGTCGCCTCCCGGCGTGTAGTCGCGCAGGTCGCGGACCTCGAACCGCAGGTTCGGCAGCGCCGGCCGCTGCCGCGCGGCGTCGATCATCTCCACACTGGCGTCGAGACCGGTCACCTGCGCGTCCGGCCAGCGGTGGGCGAGCGTCTCCGTCAGATCGCCGGGGCCGCACCCCAGATCCACGACGGTCCGTGGAGCATCATGTCCCACCCGCGCGACGAGGTCGAAGAACGGCCGCCCACGATGTCCCGCGTGGCGGGCGTACAGTCCAGGATCCCAGCGCATGGCCCACCCTAACCTCCGCCGAACCGTGCACCGGTAGGCTGAACGGATCATGACGATCCAAGAGCACCTCCCCCGGCACGACGACGGCCGACTCACCGCGGACGCGGTCTACGAGGCCTTCACCGGCTGGGCGACGGGCCGCGGCCTGACCCTGTACCCGGCGCAGGACGAGGCCGCGATGGAACTGGTCTCCGGCAACAACGTCATCCTCGCGACGCCCACCGGCTCGGGGAAGTCCCTCGTCGCGATCGCCGCCCACCTGAAGTCCTTCGCCGAGGGCCGCACCAGCTACTACACGGCACCGATCAAGGCCCTCGTGTCCGAGAAGTTCTTCGCACTGTGCGACATCTTCGGACCGGAGAACGTCGGCATGATCACGGGCGACTCCGGCGTGAACCAGGACGCCCCGATCATCTGCTGCACCGCGGAGATCCTCGCCAACATCGCGCTGCGGGAGGGCGCCCAGGCGGACGTCGACACCGTGGTCATGGACGAGTTCCACTTCTACTCGGACCCTCAGCGCGGCTGGGCGTGGCAGGTGCCGCTCCTCGAACTCCCGCAGGCCCAGTTCCTCCTCATGTCGGCGACCCTCGGCGACGTCACGCGCTTCGAGAAGGACCTCACCGAGCGCACCGGCCGGGCGACGGCGACCGTCACCTCGGTGGAGCGCCCCATCCCGCTCCACTACTACTACGTCGAGACGCCCATCCAGGAGTCCCTCGAGGAACTGCTGTCCACGCGGCAGGCTCCCGTCTACGTGGTGCACTTTAGCCAGGCCGAGGCGATCGAACGCGCGCAGAACCTCATGAGCGTCAACGTCTGCACCCGCGAGGAGAAGGACCGCATCGCGGAGCTGATCGCGACCTTCCGGTTCTCCGCCGGCTTCGGGAAGACCCTCAACCGGCTGGTGCGCCACGGCATCGGCGTGCACCACGCCGGGATGCTGCCCAAGTACCGGCGGCTCGTCGAGCAGCTCGCCCAGGCCGGCCTGCTCAAGGTCATCTGCGGGACCGACACCCTCGGCGTGGGCATCAACGTGCCGATCCGCACCGTGCTACTCACCGCCCTCAGCAAGTACGACGGCGTCCGCACGCGCCTGCTCAACGCGCGGGAGTTCCACCAGATCTCGGGCCGCGCCGGCCGCGCGGGCTACGACACCGCGGGCACCGTCGTCGTCCAGGCACCCGAGCACGTCGTGGAGAACGCCAAGGCCATGGCGAAGGCGGTGTCGAAGTTCGGCGACGACCAGAAGAAGCTGCGTCAGGTGGTGCGGAAGAAGCCCCAGCAGGGCTTCGTCTCCTGGGGCAAGCCCACCTACGAGCGGCTCGTGGAGAGCATTCCGGATCCCCTGGCGTCGTCGTTCTCCGTCAGCCATTCCATGCTGCTGAACCTCCTCGAGCGGCCGGGCGACCCCTTCACGGCCACCAAGCGGCTTCTGACCGAGAACCACGAGACACGGGCGTCCCAGCTCACGCTCATGCGCCGGGCCATCGGTATCTACCGCGAACTCGTCACCGCCGGCATCGTCGAGAAGCTCCCCGAGCCCGAACCGGGCGGCCGCCGCGTACGGCTCAAGGTGCACCTGCAGGCCAACTTCGCCCTCAACCAGCCGCTCTCCCCCTTCGCGATGGCGAGCCTGGAACTGCTCGACCCGGAGGCGCCGGGCTACGCGCTCGACGTGGTCTCGGTCATCGAGGCCACGCTCGAGAAGCCCCGCCAGGTCCTCAACGCGCAGGAGAAGAAGGCCCGCGGCGAGGCGGTGGCCGCGATGAAGGCCGAGGGCATCGACTACGACGCCCGGATGGCGCGCCTCGAGGAGGTCAGCTACCCCAAGCCCCTCGAGGAACTGCTGCAGCAGGCGTTCGACGTCTACCGGGCGTCCGCGCCGTGGCTCGGCGACTTCGAGCTGGCCCCGAAGTCCGTGGTGCGGGACATGTACGAGCGGGCCATGAGCTTTGGCGAGTACGTGGCGTTCTACTCCCTCACCCGGTCCGAGGGGATCCTCCTGCGCTACCTCGCCGACTGCTACAAGGCGCTGCGCCACACCGTGCCCGTCGAGGCGTTGCGCGAGGACCTCAGCGACATCCTCGAGTGGCTCGGGGAACTGGTCCGCCAGGTCGACAGCAGCCTGCTCGACGAGTGGACGCAGCTGGCGGCCGGCCTCACCCCGTCCGCCGCGGTGGACGCCGTCGACCTGCCGGACGAGCCGCCGTCCGTCACGTCCAACGAACGGGCCTTCCGCGTGATGGTGCGCAACGAGATGTTCCAGCGGGTCAAGCTCTTCGCCGACGAGCAGGACGCCGCGCTCGGCGCGCTCGACGCCGACTCCGGCTGGACCGCCGATCGTTGGGCCGAGGCCCTGGACGGCTACTTCGGCGACTACGAGGACATCGACGACGGCCCCGACGCCCGCGGGCCGAACCTCCTGCTCATCACCAGGACCCCCACCGCGTGGAAGGTGCGGCAGATCCTGAAGGACCCGGAGGGCAACAACGACTGGGGAATCAACGCCGAGATCGACCTCGCAGCATCCGACGACGCCGGCAGCCCGGTCGTCAGGATCCTCGGTGTCGGGGGGCCGGCGGCCGGCTGACCCGGCCCCGCACCGGCCGCGCCGCCTCCGGCCCTGCACCTTGGCTAGGCTGGAGGAATGACTACCATTCGGGAAGCACGGCCGGCGGACGTTCCGGTCATCCTCCAGCTCATCCATGACCTGGCCCTCTACGAGCGGGAGCCGGACGCCGTCCGGAACACCGTTGCGTCGCTCGAAGCGGCCCTGTTCGGTGAGCGGCCCACGATCTACGCCCACGTGGCGGAGGTCCGCGGGGAGGTCCAGGGCTTCGCGCTCTGGTTCCTCAACTACTCCACCTGGGAGGGCGTCAACGGCATCTACCTCGAGGACCTCTACGTGCGGCCCGAGGCACGCGGAGCGGGGTACGGGAAGGCGCTCCTGGCGAACCTCGCCCGGATCGCCACCGAACGCGGTTACGCCCGCGTGGAATGGTCGGTGCTCAACTGGAACGAGCCGTCCATCCGCTTCTACGAGAGCCTCGGCGCGGCGGCGCAGTCCGAGTGGAGCACGTTCCGGCTGACGGGCGATGCGCTCGCCGACGTCGCCGCCCTGTGACCGGGCCGGCCGCCGGACGGGACGCCCCGGATGGGACCGCTCCCGATCACACCGCGGAGCACACCGTCGGCAGGACCGCCGTCATGCGGGGCCTGCGCGCCACCGGCCACGTGTTCCGGGTCCCGCTCGACCACGCGGACCCGGCGTCCCCCCGCATCGAGGTGTTCGCCCGCGAGTACTCCTCCACCGAACACGCCGACGACGACGTGGCCGGGCTCCCCTGGCTCCTGTTCCTGCAGGGCGGCCCGGGCGGCCGGGGCGTGCGCACCACGCAGCTCTCGGGCTGGATGAAGGCCGCGGCCCGGGACTTCCGGATCCTCATGCTCGACCAGCGCGGCACCGGGCTCTCGACGCCGGCCGACGCCGCGACCCTCGGCGTCCTGCGAAGCCCGCAGGCCCAGGCCGACTACCTCGCCCACTTCCGCGCCGACTCGATCGTCGCCGATGCCGAACTCATCCGTGATCGGCTGGGCAGCGGACCCTGGACGGTCTTCGGGCAGAGCTACGGAGGCTTCTGCACCCTCACGTACCTCTCGAAGGCGCCGGAGGGCGTCGAACGGGCGCTGATCACCGGCGGGCTGGCACCCCTGGCGGGTTCGCCCGACCAGGTGTACCGGGCGACGTTCGCGCGCGTCGAGGAACGCAACGCCGAGTACTTCGGGTGGTACCCGGAGGATCGGGGCCGCGTCACGCGCATCGCCCGCCACCTCGACCGCGTGGAGGAGTTCCTCCCGAGCGGTGAGCGGCTCACGGTGCGGCGGTTCCAGATGGTCGGCTCCTTCCTCGGCGGCAACACGCGCGTCCACGGCCTCCACTACCTGCTGGAGGACGCATTCACGACGACGGCGGACGGGCCGCGCCTGTCGGCGTCGTTCCTCGAGCAGGTCCACGCCGTCGTGAGCCGGGCGGCGCAGCCGCTCTACGCGCTGCTGCACGAGTCGATCTACTGCCAGGGGCCGGCCTCGTCGTGGTCCGCCGCGCGGGTCCTCGAGGAGTACCCCGGGTTCAGGGACGATGCCGGGGAGGTCCTCCTCACGGGAGAGATGGTCTACCCGTGGTACTTCGAGGAGGACCCGGCGCTCCGTCCGCTGCGGGCGGTCGCCGACGTCCTCGCGGGGAAGACCGACTGGGGCCCCCTGTACGACGAGGACGTCTTGGCGACCAACACCGTCCCGGTCGCGGCGGCCGTGTACCGCCACGACATCTACGTCGACAGGGACCTGTCATTGGCGACGGCGGCGTCGGTACGGAACCTGGAAGTCTGGGAGACGGACGAGTTCCACCACGACGGCATTGCCGACGACGGCGAGGCGATCTTCGAGCGGCTGCTCGGTATGGCGCGCAGCTAGCGGAGAACCTCGTCGCCCGCGCCCGGGCCGCTGTCCGAGCGCGCCCGGATCCGTTCCCGCGGACGTCCGGCAGGGAGGCCTAGGAGCCAGGGCTTGAACCAGATGCCCGTCCCTCCTGTCCTCGCTGCACTGCTCCGAGGAGGACCTGGATCCCGGCGCCGAGCACGAGCAGGTTGAGGAGCATCTGGACCGTGACGACGAGGCGCGCCGGCGGGCTCGTCGGCGAGATGTCCCCGAAGCCGACGGTGGCGAAGATCGTGACGGTGAAGTAGAGGGTGTCAAGGCGGGTCAGGCCCTGAGCGCCGAAGGTGTCCGGCTCGGTGCCGGCCATCACGAAGTACGTGACGGCGAACACGAGCAGGTACAGGGATCCTGTGACGGCGAAGGCCTGAGTGGCTCGGACTCGTGGGTGGGCCGCCCGGGTGATCGCGCGCACCTCCCACGTGGTGACGCCGACCAGGAGCAGCAACGCGATGACGAGCGTGACCACTGGCGCATCGGTGACGAGGTCGAGGGGCACGAGGAAGTAGAGCGCGACGAACACCACCGCCGATCCAAGAGCGCGGAGCAGTCCCCGTGCGATGAGGCCACGTCGCTTCGCCGGCGACAATGCCCGCGGATCGGGCTCAGTCACGGCGGAGACGCCGTTTCACGATTCCAGCTACCGCAAGCCATGTCGGTGGCGGCTGTTCGATGCCGTGGGAGGTGCAGCCCTCTCACCCGAGTGGCTCCACAGTCGCCCGATCATGGCGAGGTGGACGACGCGCCCGACGGTCAGCGAGGCGAGAAGCACGGCCATGAGCACGAACAGCCATCCGATGTACGAGAAGGCCAGGCCGAGGACACCGAACTCGTCGGCCGAGGCCGCGAAGACCCGGGGAAGGTAGACGCGGCCGACTGCCGTGGCCCCGGCGATTCCCAGTCCGGCAAGGATCGATCCCGGCAGGAGTGCCTGCAGGCTGACGGTGCGGTTGACCACGAGCCATGAGGCGATCCACCACAGCAGGCACCAGATCGCCGCCTCCAGGGTGAATCCGAGCACCGAGATCGCGCCCGTGCCACGCACGACGCTGCGGGTGGTGATGATCAGCAGGAGCCCGATGACGATGGCGATGATCGCAGCGACCCAGCGCCAGGCGAAACGGAGGCCCACCTTCGGTGTTTTCCAGATCTTGCGGAAGCAGCGCTCGAGTGCCCGGGTGAAGGCGGTCGCGGCGATGAGCAGCAGCAACACACTGGCGACCTGCGTGAAGGTGACTCCCTCGGCAGGGTCCGGCATCGACTGCTGCACGAGTTCTGCCGTGTCCTGGTCGAGGCTGAGGCTCTCGGCGAAGAGCGAATCCGCCTCCGGGTTCACGCTTCCCCGCAACGAACCGGTCACGATGAGGATCGGCAGGATGGACGTGAACGCCTGGGCCGCGAGCGTCATCGCCCGATCGAAGAGCTCGAGGTCGCGGAGGTCGCGGAGGTCGCGGAGGGAGCGCACCACGACGCGCCCCACCGTCGAGCGCACGCCGGCCCGCATGAGCCTGTTCGCCTGCAACTGGATCGGCACTGCCCCGCCTCACTCCACGATGTCTTCGACGTCGGACCCGAGGGCCGGGTCATGCTCGCCGAAGGGCGGGGCGGATGGGCCTCCCGCCATGAGTGCTGCGATCTGCTTCCTGTGGTTCGAGGCCACATCGTCCTCCGCGTCGTCCGTGGGGCGGGTGGTTCCGGTCCTGCCATCGAGCGGCGGAACGGGAACGACTCCGTGATCATCACCATTGGACGACTCCACGGTGGGCGCCGCATCACGTGGACAGGGTGAGAAGCCCGTCCCGCTGTCGAGGCCACCGCCGTTTCTCCCCGGGACGGCGGGCACACAGAAGGGACCCCGCACGCGGTGTGCGGGGTCCCTTCGTCTCGCGTGGGTTGCGGGTGGAGCCTAGCGGCGGGGCCCCTGCACCTCGGCCTCGTCGGCAGCCTCGGCGAGCCCGACGTCGACCGCGGGGGCGTCCGACGTACCGTGCGTGGCCTCGTTCGTGGTTTCCTCGGTGGCCGTCCCGGTGACCCTGGAGCGGATGAGGCTGGCGATCACGGCGACCACGATGGTGGCGACGATCACGGCCAGTGACACGAAGGTGGGGATCTCGGGGGCCCACTCGATGTGCTCGCCACCGTTGATGAAGGGCAGTTCATTGACGTGCATGGCGTGCAGGATGAGCTTGATGCCGATGAACGCGAGGATCACGGAGAGCGCGTGCTTGAGGTAGATGAGGCGCGTCATCAGGCCGCCGAGCAGGAAGTACAGCTGGCGAAGGCCCATGAGCGCGAAGATGTTCGCCGTGAACACGATGAAGGCGCTCTGCGTGAGGCCGAAGATCGCGGGGATGGAGTCGACGGCGAACAGGAGATCGGTGAGGCCGATCGTCACGAAGACGATCAGCATCGGCGTGAAGACCTTCTTGCCGTCGACCACGGTACGGATCTTGTTGCCGTCGTAGGAGTCGGACATCGGCAGGACCGAGCGGAGCTTCGCGATGAGCTTGTTGTCACCGGCGTCCGCCTCGTCCTCGCCCCCGTCGGTGGCCTGCTTGTAGGCGGTGTAGAGGAGGAAAGCGCCGAAGATGAAGAAAATCCAGCTGAAGTTCTCGATCACGGCGGCACCGAGGGCGATGAAGATTCCGCGCAGTACCAGGGCGATGATGATGCCCACCATGAGCACCTCCTGCTGGTACTTCCGGGGCACCGAGAAGCGCGCCATGATGATGATGAACACGAAGAGGTTGTCGATGCTGAGGCTGTACTCGGTGATCCAGCCGGCCACGAACTGGCCGCCGTACTCCGGCCCGGTGAAGACGAACATCAGGGCGGCGAACACCAGGGCGAGGCCCACGTAGAACGCGACCCAGAGTCCCGCTTCCTTCATCGAGGGCTCATGCGGGCGCTTGACCACGAGCAGCAGATCGAACAGCAGGATCAGGCCGAGCACGATGAACGTGCCGACCTCGAACGCTACGGGCAATGCGGGCATGAAGTACCTTCCGGGGGTGCTGTGGATCGCCGTGAGTCTCTCCGCCGCCGGGTCGAACCGGCCGGCCGCTACGCCCGGCGGGGCAGTTGTGCCCCGCGTGCTGACGTCCGTAGCGCTTAGGGATACTCCCTCACGTCGGCACAATGCTACCCGGCGAGCGGGAAGGCCGACGAACCAGCCCCCTGGGTGCTCCTCCGCCGGCCTTCTTGACACGGTGCTGGAGGTCCTGCAGGCCGCGACCAGCGGCCCGCCTGGACTCAGGCGTGCCCGGCGGACTGCATCTGCCGCAGCTCCTTCTTCAGGTCCCCCACCTCGTCGCGCAGGCGCCCGGCCAGCTCGAACTGCAGCTCGGCGGCGGCCGCGTGCATCTGGTCCGTGAGCTGCTGGATCAGGTCCGTGAGGTCCTCGGCGGGAACCGATGCCAGGCCCTCGTGGCGCCCGGCGCCCTTCTTCGGTTTGCGGGACTTGCCGGCTTCCTCGAGCAGGGCGCGGGTGTCGGCGTCCTCGCGGTTGATCGTGTCGGTGATGTCGGCGATCCGCTTCCTGAGCGGCGTGGGGTCGATGCCGTGCTTCAGGTTGTGGGCCACCTGGATCTCCCGGCGCCGGTTGGTCTCGTCGATCGCGCGCTCCATCGAGTCCGTGATGCGGTCCGCGTACATGTGGACCTCCCCGGACACGTTGCGTGCTGCACGTCCGATCGTCTGGATGAGGGACGTCGCGCTGCGGAGGAAGCCCTCCTTGTCCGCGTCGAGGATGCTGACGAGCGACACCTCGGGCAGGTCGAGCCCCTCGCGCAGCAGGTTGATGCCCACCAGGACGTCGAAAGTCCCCATACGCAGTTCGCGCAGCAGCTCCACCCGGCGCAGCGTGTCGACGTCGGAGTGGAGGTACTCGACCTTCACCCCGTGCTCGAGCAGGTACCCGGTGAGGTCCTCGGCCATGCGCTTGGTGAGCGTGGTGACCAGGACGCGCTCGTTGATCGCCACGCGCTTCCGGATCTCGTCCAGCAGGTCGTCGATCTGGCCCTTGGTGGGCTTGACGACCACCTCGGGATCGACGAGGCCGGTCGGGCGGATGATCTGCTGCACGAAGCCGTCGGCCTTGCCCAGCTCGTACTTGCCCGGGGTGGCAGACAGGTAGACCGTCTGCCCGATGCGGTCCTGGAACTCGTCCCACTTCAGCGGGCGGTTGTCCATCGCGGACGGCAGGCGGAACCCGTGGTCCACGAGGGTCCGCTTCCGCGAGGAGTCACCCTCGAACATGGCACCGATCTGCGGGATGGTCACGTGCGATTCGTCGACGACCAGCAGGAAGTCGTCGGGGAAGTAGTCGAGCAGGCAGTGGGGCGCCGAGGCGGGATCGCGGCCGTCGATGTGCCGTGAGTAGTTCTCGATGCCGTTGCAGAAGCCCATCTGCTGCATCATCTCGAGGTCGTACGTCACCCGCATGCGGAGGCGCTGCGCCTCGACCAGCTTGTTCTGCGCTTCGAGTTCCGCCAGGCGCTGCTGCAGTTCGTCCTCGATGTCCTTGATCGCCCGCGTCATGCGGTCCTCGCCCGCGACGTAGTGGGAGGCGGGGAAGACGTACATCTCCTCCTCCTCGCGGATCACGTTCCCGGTCAGCGGGTCGAGGGTGTAGATGTTCTCCACCTCGTCCCCGAAGAACTCGATCCGCAGCGCGTGCTCCTCGTACATCGGGATGATCTCCACCGTGTCACCGCGCACCCGGAACGTGCCGCGGTGGAAGTCCATGTCGTTCCGCGTGTACTGCATGCCCACGAACTGCCGCAGCAGTGCATCCCGGTTCATCTGGTCGCCGCGGCGCAGCGTCACCATCTTGTTGATGTACTCCTCGGGCGTGCCGAGGCCGTAGATGCAGGAGACGGTGGCGACGACGATGACGTCGCGGCGCGTAAGCAGCGCGTTGGTCGCGGAGTGCCGGAGGCGCTCGACCTCCTCGTTGATGGAGGAGTCCTTCTCGATGAAAGTGTCCGTCTGCGGGACGTAGGCCTCGGGCTGGTAGTAGTCGTAGTACGAGACGAAGTACTCGACGGCGTTGTTGGGCAGCAGCTCCCGGAACTCGTTGGCGAGCTGCGCGGCGAGCGTCTTGTTCTGCACCATGACCAGGGTGGGGCGCTGCACCTGCTCGATCAGCCAGGCGGTCGTGGCGCTCTTGCCGGTGCCGGTGGCGCCGAGGAGGACGACGTCCTTCTCCCCCGCGTTGATGCGCTCCGCCAGTTCCGTGATCGCCGTGGGCTGGTCGCCCGCCGGCGTGTACTCGCTGATGACCTCGAACGGGGCGACCACACGCTTGATTTCCTGCGCAAGACTCATGTCTCAACGGTAGTCCCTGCCACCGACACTTCCCCCGCCGATCTGCTCGCGGCTGAAAGCCCCCGGGCACCTCGCACGGACCTCAGGCGGGGTTCGTCTCCGGGCCGACCGTCACGGTCACGTCGATCGCCGGATCGGCCGCCCGATGGAGCGCCGTCGACGGTCCTCCTCCGTGGCCGGCGGCGCGCTCGTCCCTCGGGAATCCCGCCCCGGCCACCGCGTCCGACGCCGCGCCGACGTCCCCGGCGCGCGGGACGGTGACGCGAAGGGACGCCTGCGCGTCGACGGCGCCCGCTTCGTCCGGCGCTTCGTCCGGGACGTCGACCGGGACCTCGTCCGGGTCGACTGAACAACCCGGCGGGAGGACGGCGTCCAGCTTCCCGCGGACGCGGTCGGTGAGTCCGCTGGTCCCCGCGAGGCCCGTCGTCGGGCGCGTCGCGCGTCCGTCCGCGGGCCTCCGCTCCGCCAGGTTGTCGCGGAACGGCACGATGCGCGTCCGCCACAGGCCGTCCGTCGCCGCGAGGAGCTGGTCGACGCCGCGATCGTTGGCGATCACGGCGTCCGCCGCGCGGAGCCGGTCCTCACGGGACGCCTGCGCCGCGATGCGCCGCTCGGCATCGCCCCGATCCATCCCGCGCAGTTCCACCATCCGTTCGATCCGCAGGGCGTCGGGGGCGTCGACGACGACGACGAGGTGGAAGCGTGCGGCCTGCCCGGTCTCGACCAGGAGCGGGATGTCCTCGACGACCACGGCGTCCTCCGGCGCTCCGTCGATGAGGGCCGCGGCCGCGGCCCGCACGCGCGGGTGGACGATGGCGTTGAGGCGCTCGCGGGCGGCCGCGTCGGCGAAGACGAGGCGCCCCAGCGCGGGCCGGTCGAGCGCACCGTCGGTGCCGAGGATCTCCGGCCCGAACGCGGCCACGACGGCGCGGAGCCCCTCCGACCCCGGCTCGACCGCCGCACGGGCCAGGACGTCCGCGTCCACCAGGACGGCTCCCAGCTCGGCGAACCGGCGGGCCACCACCGACTTCCCCGCGGCGATGCCCCCTGTGAGTCCGATACGCAGCATGAGCCAACCCTAGTCCGCGCCACGCCGCGTGCTGTCAAGGCATCCCCCGTCGACCTTGCCCGCCGCGATAAATGTCGGAGCATCCCCCTACGCTAAGCCTACTTACATTGTTCGAGGAGGATCGTGACCATCACCCTGCAGGATCTTCAGGAGACCGCCGCGTCCACCTTCGGCTGGGACCGGCTGCGCCCCGGCCAGGAGCAGGCCATGAGCGCGGTCCTCACAGGCCGGAGCGTCCTCTGCGTCATGCCGACCGGCTCCGGCAAGTCGGCCATCTACCAGGTGCCCGCCATGGCGCTCCCCGGGGTCACCCTCGTCGTCTCCCCGCTGATCGCGCTCCAGCACGACCAGGCGGCGTCGATCAACGAACGCACCGGCACCACCCGCGCCCGGGTCGTCAACTCGAGCCTGACGAAGCGCGAGGTGGAGGACGCCTGGTCCGCCGCGGCCGACGGCGAGGCGACGCGCGCGAAGTTCCTGTTCCTCGCCCCGGAGCAGATCGCGCGGGACGACGTCGCCGCGCGGCTCCGGGCCCTCGACATCTCCCTCGTGGTGGTCGACGAAGCGCACTGCGTCTCGTCGTGGGGGCATGATTTCCGCCCCGACTACCTGCAGCTCGGGCACCTCCTCCGCGACCTGGGCGCCCCCGTCATCGCCCTGACGGCCACGGCGTCCCACCCCGTGCAGAACGAGATCGTCGATCGGTTGCGCCTGGTGGACCCGGTGGTCCTCGTGGAGGGCTTCGACCGCCCAAACCTCTTCCTCGACGCCGTGCACCACGTGGAGGAGGAGGACAAGCTCCGCGCCGTGCGCGACCAGGTCCTCGGGCTCGCGGGGCCGGGCCTGGTCTACGTCGCGACGAAGAAGGCCGCCGACAGGCTCTCGTCCGAGCTGCAGGAGAAGGGGCTGCGCGCGGACTCGTACCACGCCGGGAAGCTCAGGAAGGAGCGCGAGGCGGTGCACGAGGCGTTCCTCGACGGCACGGTCGACGTCGTGGTGGCCACCACGGCGTTCGGCATGGGCATCGACAAACCGGACGTGCGCTTCGTCGTCCACGCGGACATCTCGGACTCACTGGACAGCTACTACCAGGAGATCGGCCGGGGAGGGCGCGACGGAGGCGAGGCCCGGGCCATCCTGCACTACCGCCCGGAGGACCTGTCCCTGCGGCGCTTCTTCGCCGCGAGGTCCGTCAACCGGACGCAGCTGCGTGAGCTGTACCTGCTCATCGCCGCCCAGGCCAGGCCGGTCAGGATCAAGAAACTGAAGGAGCTGTCGGGCCTGTCACCCCGGAAGCTGACCGGCCTCCTCAACCTGCTCGAGGCGTCCGAATGCATCGCGGAGGGTGCGAAGGGGTACCGCGCGAGGAAGATGACCGCTGAGGACGCCGTGAGGCGCGGGGTGGAGCAGGCCGAGATCCGCGAGCGGATCGACCAGTCACGCGTCGAGATGGCCCGACGCTACGCCGAGACGCGAGGCTGCCGCCGCCAGTTCCTGCTCGGCTACTTCGGGGAGGACCTCGCCGAGGCCTGTGGGAACTGCGGGAACTGCGCCCGGCGCGAGGACGCCGTCGGGCTTCCGGAGCCGTCAGCGGCGCCGGCTCCCGACGACGAGGACGTCCCCTTCGACATCGACAGCCCGGTGGACCATCCCGACTGGGGAACCGGCACCGTCATGGGCTACGAGGACGGCGTCATCACCGTCCTGTTCGACTCGGAGGGCTACAAGACGCTGTCGGTCGACCTCGTCCTGGACAAGGAACTCCTCACCGCGGTGGCCCCCACGGCATAGGGCGGAGGCACGGAACCGTGGCCGGCCCGTCCCGGCGTGGGCCCGGGCCGGGACGGCACCTAGGATTGATCCGGTGACCCCGTTCAGCCTCGACCGCCTGCGCCGCCGACCCGACCTGGACACCCCCGAGCTGGTGGCCGTGGATGCCGCGGACCGCCTGCTCCTCGACACGTCCGCGGAACGGCTCCGCCTCCCCGGAGGCATCGCGACCATCAACGACGCCTACGGGGCGCTCACGCTCGGCGCCGCGCACCTCTCCGGCCGGAGCGGGATCCGCGCCTTCCAGGACGGCGTGGTCCACGAGCGGGCACTGGCGCTGAATGCAGCCGACCAGGGGCTCCAGGGCACCTACCGGTCCCTCGCCCTCGACGCGGGACTGCTCGACGGCGTGTCGACCGTCCTCCTGCGCCTGCCGCGCTCCCTCGACGAGCTCGACGAGATCGCCTGGACCATCGCCGCCCACGCCCGGCCGGACGTCGTGGTCCTGGCCGCAGGGCGCATCAAGCACATGTCCGTCTCGATGAACGCGATCCTCGGCCGCCATTTCGGCGACGTCACGGCGGGCCTCGCCCGGCAGAAGGCGCGGGTCCTCACAGCGTCGGCCCCCCGTCCGGTGGGCGCGTCCTCCTTCCCACGCCGCGCATCGCACGACGTCGGGCTCGCCCGTCCGCTCGAGCTCCTCGCCTACGGGGCCACGTTCGGCGGGCCGGCGCTCGATCCCGGCACACGCCTGCTGCTCCCCCACCTGCGCCGGCTCCCGCCGTTCCCGACGCACGCGGCGGGAACGGCCGACGTCGTCGACCTGGGCTGCGGCAACGGGGCCATCGCGGCCTTCCTGGCGCTGACCCATCCGGACCTCCGGGTCCTCGCCACGGACCAGTCCGCGTCGGCGACGGCGTCCGCTGCTGCGACGGCGGCCGCCAACGGTGTGGCCGACCGCGTCACCGTGAGCAGGGACGACGCCCTCTCCGCGCTGCCGGACGCCTCGGCGCGACTGATCGTCCTCAACCCGCCCTTCCACCTCGGCAGCACCGTGCACGCCGGCGTCGCCCACCGGCTCTTCGATGCCTGCGCGCGCGTCCTGGCACCCGGAGGGGAGCTCATCACGGTGTGGAACAGCCATCTCCGCTACCGGCCGGTCCTCGAGCGGGTCATCGGCACCACGCGGCAGCTCGACCGCTCGTCCCGCTTCACCGTCACGGCGTCGACCCGCCGCTAGGGTCGCCGGCGACGTCTGCATGCGTCCGGGCCCGCCTCGAGTGCGCACCTCCGGTGGGTCGTGGCGCCCCGGACCCACCACACCTGCACACCCGGCACCGTGGAGCGCACCCCGCACACGGAGAAGGCCCCCATCCAGAGGACGGGGGCCTTCGACGGTACTGCGTCGACGCGGGAGCTTACGCCCCGGTCAGCTTCTCGCGGAGAGCGGCAAGCGCCTCGTCGGAAGCGAGCGTCCCGGAACCGGACCCGGCATCGGCGACGACGGGCTCGGACGAGTAGCTCGTCGAGTTCGACTCGACGGGCTCGTTCGCCGCAGCGGCGTCGTCGGACGCGTGCTGGACGACCTGCTTCTTGTGCGACTCCCAGCGGGACTGTGCCTCGGCGTACTGGGCTTCCCAGGCAGCGCGCTGGTTCTCGTAGCCCTCGAGCCATTCGTTCGACTCGGGGTCGAAGCCCTCGGGGTACTTGTAGTTGCCCTCTTCGTCGTACTCGGCGGCCATGCCGTAGAGCGCGGGATCGAACTCGGTGCTGTCGGCGTCGACGCCCTCGTTGGCCTGCTTGAGGCTGAGCGAGATGCGGCGGCGTTCCAGGTCGATGTCGATGACCTTGACGAAGAGCTCGTCACCCACGGAGACGACCTGCTCGGCCAGCTCGACGTGGCGGACGGCGAGCTCCGAGATGTGCACGAGGCCCTCGATGCCGTCCTCGACGCGGACGAACGCGCCGAAGGGGACGAGCTTCGTGACCTTGCCGGGGACGACCTGGCCCAGGGCGTGCGTGCGGGCGAAGGTCTGCCAGGGATCTTCCTGCGTGGCCTTCAGCGACAGGGAGACGCGCTCGCGATCGAGATCGACCTCGAGGACCTCCACGGTGACTTCCTGGCCCACCTCGACGACCTCGGAGGGGTGGTCGATGTGCTTCCAGGACAGCTCCGAGACGTGCACGAGACCGTCGACGCCGCCGAGGTCCACGAACGCACCGAAGTTGACGATCGAGGAGACGACGCCCGGACGGACCTGGCCCTTCTCCAGCTTGTTGAGGAACGTGGAACGCACCTCGGACTGGGTCTGCTCGAGCCACGCACGACGCGACAGCACGACGTTGTTGCGGTTCTTGTCGAGCTCGATGATCTTCGCTTCGATCTGCTGGCCGATGTACGGAGCCAGGTCGCGGACGCGACGCATCTCGACGAGGGACGCGGGCAGGAAGCCGCGCAGGCCGATGTCGAGGATGAGGCCACCCTTGACGACCTCGATGACGGTGCCGGTGACGACGCCGTCCTCTTCCTTGACCTTCTCGATGTCGCCCCAGGCGCGCTCGTACTGAGCACGCTTCTTGGAGAGGATCAGGCGGCCTTCTTTGTCTTCCTTGGTGAGAACCAGAGCCTCGACCTGATCGCCCACGGAGACGACGTCCCCGGGATCGACGTCGTGCTTGATGGAAAGCTCGCGGGAAGGAATGACACCCTCGGTCTTGTAACCGATGTCGAGCAGGACCTCGTCGCGGTCGACCTTGACGACGGTACCCTCGACGAGATCTCCGTCGTTGAAGTACTTGATGGTCGCGTCGATCGCTGCGAGGAAGTCCTCAGCGGTGCCGATGTCGTTGATCGCGACTACGGGGGCACCTTGCTTCTCGGTGGTGGTGATGGTCATGTAGTTGGGGCTCCGTTGTGGATGATTACTTGCTCCGGTCACGCCGGCCCCCGCGGTGCCGGCAACGCCGGCAGCGGGTTCCTGTGTCCGGATGTGGACGAATGGGAAAGGACCTCGGTGAGGTCCAGGAATGGTGGTGCGTTCTCATGGCCCGCCGGTTCAGCACCGGCAAATATCAGAGCGCACCACGCGCCTGTCCAGTCTAGCCTCGGGGTCCAACACCGTCAAAGCAGCGCAGAGCCCGGGAGGTGGCGGGTCGGCACGGTGCACAGGCGCGTGGCGGGCCCTAGAAGTGCGTGATGCAGTAGGGCTCCTGCGCGCGTCCGAACAGGGTGTCGAGCACGTCGACGGCGTCGTCCGTGTGGGCCGTCAGTCCTCCGGCCGCCGCGAGCGTGGAGACCGGCACCCCGCCGAGGTACAGGGACCCCAGCGCGTTGACGGTCACGGTGACGTCCGGGGCGGCCTCGACCCGCTCGACGTCCCCGGCTCCGTCGACGACGGTCAGCGCGTAGGAGCCGTCGGCGATGCCGTGGTCGTCCAGCACCTCGAGGACGATCCTGCCGCTGCCCCGGTACGACCGCTTCCCGAGGGCCGCCGGTACGTCGAGCAGCCGGACCCACAGCACGTCGTCGGTGCCCTTGACCTGGTAGCAGCGCCGGTCGCGCAGCGCCCAGGGCAGGGCGTCGTCGCGGCGCGCGCCGTCCCAGGTGATCCGCTCCACGAGGTCGAGCGATCCGAGGTAGCGCCACAGTTCGAGGTAGGCGGACGGCGTGGAGGCCACGAGGTCCACGACCTTCATCGTGTACGGCGTGGTCTCCCAGCCCGCGAAGCGGTAGCTCACGAATCCGGCGGGTTCGCCTGCGGCGTCGTAGTGCACGGCCATCCGCACGGCGCGGTCCTCGACGGGCCGCTCACGGCCCCAGGCACCCGAGATGCGCCGGGCGACGGCGTACTGCCGGCCGACGGAGCCGAAGGTGACGGCCTGGAAGCGCTCGAAGATCGTCTCGGCGAGGTTCACGGCGTGTTCCCGGGCGACGAGCGCCGTCGTGCCGGTCCTCGGCGCCGTGACCTCGAAACGCTCGCGCACGTCGACCTCGATGCTCTGCGTGAACGTGGCGCAGCCGAAGCCGAAGCGCCCGTAGATGGTTGCTTCGGAGGCGGTCAGGATCGCCAGCGGGAGTCCGCGCTCCTTCGCCTCGCGCAGGTCGCGGGTCATCATGGACCGCAGGATCCCGTTGCGCCGGTGGCTGGGACGGACCGTGACCGCGGTGATCTGGTGGACGTCGAGCTGCGCGGCACCGACGTTGAGCGCATGCACCATGGTGCCGTAGGTGGCGACCGGGTGGCCCGCGCCGAGGGCCTCGGCCGGCTGGGCGTTGTCATGCACTCCCCAGAGCACGCGCTGGTCCGCCTGGTACGCCGCGAGGTAGTGCGGGACGTCCTCGGGATCGAGCGTCCCCTCGTGGAAGCCGATGCTCTCGCCGTCGAGCCACTTCGCGAAGCGGCCGTCCGTCGAGGCGTCCTCGTCGGCGCCGACGGTGAAGATCTCTGTCCGGAGGTCCGGCTGGTGGGTGGTCTGGGCAGGGGCTGTGTACTGGCTCACAGTCCACCAGCCTAGACGGACGCCGCAGGCCTGCACCAGCACGACGCCGGGCGGACCGGAGGGGGGACCTGTCGCGGGTCCGGTGATCAGTGCGCGGCGTCGTGCCAGCTCGCCCCGGTCCCCACCGAGACGTCCAAGGGGACCGAGAGGTCCGCGGCGGCGGCCATCTCCTCGCGGACCAGCGCCTCGACCTCGTCCCGTTCCCCTTCGGCGATCTCCAGGACGAGTTCGTCGTGCACCTGCAGCAGCATGCGGGACGCCAGTCCGCGCTGCGTCAGCGCGTCGTCGACCCCGAGCATCGCCTTCTTGATGATGTCCGCGGCGGATCCCTGGATGGGTGCGTTGAGCGCGGCGCGTTCGGCCATCTCCCGCAGCTGGCGGTTGTCGCTGGAGAGGTCCGGCAGGTAGCGGCGCCGCCCCTCGATGGTGGAGGTGAAGCCGTCCTTGCGGGCCTGCTCGACGATCCCCCGCAGGTAGTCGCGCACCGCGCCGAACCGCTCGAAGTAGTCGCGCATGAGCGTGCGCGCCTCGTCCACGGAGATGTTGAGCTGCTTCGAGAGCCCGAACGAGCTCAGCCCGTACACCAGCCCGTAGGACATGGCCTTGACCTTCGAGCGCATGGCGTTGGTGACCTCCTCGGGCGCGACGCCGAAGATGTGGGAGCCGACGAAGCGGTGCAGGTCCTCGCCCTCCTGGAAGGCGGAGATGAGCCCCTCGTCGCCGGAGAGGTGCGCCATGATCCGCATCTCGATCTGCGAGTAGTCGGCCGTCATGAGGCTCTCGTACTTCTCGCCGTTCCGGCCCTGCCCGACGACGAACACCTCACGGATGCGACGCCCCTCGTCGGAGCGCACCGGGATGTTCTGGAGGTTCGGGTTCGTCGAGGACAGCCGGCCGGTCGCCGCGATGGTCTGCAGGTAGGTGGTGTGGATGCGGCCGTCGTCCCCCACCGCCTTCCGCAGGCCCTCCACGGTCTGACGCAGCTTCAGGGCGTCGCGGTACGCGAGGAGCTGCTCGAGGAACGGGTGGCCCGTCTTGGTGATGAGATCGGTCAGGGCGTCGGCGTCGGTGGAGAACCCGGTCTTGATCTTCTTGGTCCTCGGCAGCCCGAGCTCGTCGAACAGGACGGCCTGCAGCTGCTTCGGCGAGCCGAGGTTGATCTCCTTGCCGATGATCCGGTAGGCCTCCGCCCCCGCCGCGCTGATCGTCGTCGAGAAGTCGTCGTACAGCCGGTCCAGCCCCTCGACCGAGACGGCGACACCCGTGAGTTCCATGCGGGCCAGCACTTCGGCGAGGGGCAGTTCCAGCCCGCCGAGGAGCTGGTTCGCGCCGCGCTCGACGAGCTGCCCGGCGAAGTGCTCGCTGAGCTGCAGGGCGGCGTAGGCGGCCACCACGGCCGGCGATGCGACGTCATTGCCTCCGAGATCGAGGGCCTGCTGCCCCGAGGAGTCGGTGGCGGCCGCCGTGATGGACAGGCGCAGGTGGTACTGGGCGAGATCCGCGAGGTCGTAGCTGCGGCGGTCCGGCTGGATGAGGTACCCGGAGATCGCGGTGTCGTCGACCTCCCCCGCGAGCAGGAACCCGCGGGCGGAGAGCAGCTTGAACACGGTCTTGAAGTCGTGGACGATCTTGGGCGCATTCCGGTCCGAGAGCCAGGCCCCGAGCACCGTCTCGGCGTCGGCGTCGAGCTGTTCGAGCGGGATGAACGCGGCGTGGAGGCTCGTGACGACGGCGATCCCGACGACGTCGGTGGCGCCCGCCGTCGTCTCCGTCGCCAGCGCGAGGGACGCCTGCGCCTGGTTGGTGGCGTTGAACCAGTGCGTCAGGCCGGCGGCGTCCTGGAGCATCTCGTGGGCGGGGGCATGCTGCTCGTCCGCCTCGTCCTCGCTCTCCTCCTCACCGAAGAGGTCGAACAGGCGCTTGCGCAGCGTGTTGAACTGCAGCGAGTCGAAGAGGTCCTCCACGGCGGAGCGGTCCGGGTGCTGCGAGACCATGGCCGCCAGGTCCACCGGCAGGTCGAGGTCCGTGAGGAGGCGGTTCAGGCGCCGGTTCCTCTTCACGTCCTCGATGTTCGCCCGCAGCGAGTCCCCGACCTTGCCGCCGATCTTGTCCAGGTTCTCGAGGATGCCCTCGAGGCCGCCGTACAGCTTGATCCACTTGGCCGCCGTCTTCGGACCCACCCCCGGCACGCCGGGCAGGTTGTCGGCGCTCTCCCCCACCAGCGCGGCGAGGTCCGAGTACTGGTGCGGCGGGACGAAGTACTTCTCCTCGATGGCCTGCGCGTCCATCTGCGGGATGTTGGTGACGCCCTGCTTGGGGTAGAGCACGGTGACTCGGTCGTTGACGAGCTGGAAGGCGTCGCGGTCACCGCTGACCACCTGGACGTCCCAGTCGGCGGCCGCCGCCTGGCTGGCCAGCGTGGCGAGGATGTCGTCCGCCTCGTAGCCGTCCATCGAGATGGTGGGGATGCGCATGGCCTCCATGACCTTGATGATGAGGTCCACCTGCCCGTGGAACTCCTCGGGCGTCTTGGAACGGCCGCCCTTGTACTCCGTGTACTCCTCCGACCGGAAGGTGGGGGTGTCGAGGTCGAAGGCCACCGCGACGTGGCTGGGCTGCTGGTCCTTGATGAGGTTGATGAGCATCGCCGTGAAGCCGTACACCGCGTTGGTGTGCTGGCCGGTATCGGTGGAGAAGTTCTCCGGCGGCAGGGCGTAGAAGGCACGGAAGGCCATGGAGTGGCCGTCGATGACGAGGAGCCTGTTGCGTGAGCCGTCGCTGCGGCGCTCCGTAGCCTGCGCGCCCTCCGTCGTGGGTGCCGCCGTGGATGTCCCGGCGGCGTGTTCCACGGGAGGTGCGATGGTCAGGGTGACAGCAGGTTTGGTCGTTTCACTCACAGGTGCCAGCCTAGTTCCCATGACAGACAACCGCACCCGGCCCGACGCCGTCCAGCCACCGTCCGAGGAGCGCCTGGCCGAACTGGTCGCCGCCGGGATCCCCGCCGGGATGCACGGGTGGCTGGGCCGTTACGGGGTCGGTGCCCTCACCGTGAAGATGGGGATCGTCTTCTCGGAGATGAGCGCCGAGCGCGTGGTCGCGGCGATGCCGGTCGAGGGCAACCAGCAGGTGGCCGGCATCCTGCACGGTGGCGCCCACGTGGTGCTCGCGGAGACCCTGGGCTCCTTCGCGGCCGGGATCCATGCCGGCCCGGGCCGGCACGCCGTCGGGATCGAGGTCGGCGCGACCCACCATCGCAGCATCACCTCGGGTCTCGTCACGGGCACCGCCACGGCCATCCACCTCGGGAGGACCCTGACGACGCACGAGGTGGTGATGACGGACGAGCAGGGCCGGAGGCTCTCCACGGCCCGCATCACGAACATGATCCGCGACGACCGCGGCTGACCGGACCGCGCCGGTCCTCCGCGGACAGGGCCTGCCCGACGGGCGCAACCCCCGCGCCGGCCCGACCCGTTCATTGCCGTGGCGCGGAGCCCTCCCTACCGTGGTGCGTAGGCGACCGAACGGGCCGCCCGATGATCGGACCGATCCGACGGAGGCCCCATGGCCGACAAGACGCTGAAGACTCCCGCCGCCCTCCTCGCCGTCGGCAGCCTCTTCCTCGGCGACGATGCCCGAGGGGGCGACGACTAGTGGGCCGCCGACCCGCCCTCGCCCGTGCCGCCCTCCGCGGCGCGGCCGCCGGCCTCCTGGGCACAGCAGCCATGACCGTCGGCGAACTCGTGGAGCAGCGCGTCACGGGCCGGCCCGACTCCCACATCCCCGCCCGCACGCTGCGGATCCTCTGCGGCCGCCCGACGAGCAACACCGCCCACTACCCGGTCTGGAACCACGCCATGCACTGGTTGACCGGCGCCACGCTGGGCGCGCTGCGCGGCGTCTGGTCCGTCACGGGCATCCGGGGTGCTCCGGCGACGGCAGCCCACACGGTGGTCCGCCTCGCCTTCGACCAGACGCTCGAGAACGCGACGGGCGCGGGGGCCGCGCCGTCCCTGTGGCCCTTCGGCGAGAAGGTCGTGGACAATCTGCACAAGGCCGTCTTCGCCACCGTGACAGGCCTCGCCTCCGATGCCCTGAACCGGCCCGACCTGATGAGTACGGCGGGGGCGCGGAGCCACTGAGCCACGGCGTGCGGGCTCAAGCCCCCTGCGCCGCGAGCCCCTCCTGGATGTGCCGGCGCAGCTCGGCCGGGCGGAAGGGTTTGCGCAGGTAGCGGTCGGCGCCCGCCTCGTAGCCACGCTTCTCGTCGGACGGATCGGCGCGCGCGGTCAGCATGACGATGAACGTCGCCGAGAAGCGCCGGATCCGTCCCGCTACCTCGAACCCGTCGATGTCCGGTAGTCCGACGTCGAGGGTGACGACGTCGGGCCTGAGCCGACGGACCATCTCCACGCCGGCCAGTCCCGCAGGTGCGGTGTGCACGCGGAAACCTGATCCCGTCAGGACGGTGTGCAGCAGATCCCGGACGTCGTCATCGTCCTCGATGACCACGGCGGTGCGGGGGGAATCTGTGGTGGTCATCCCCCGAGTTTACTCCGGTGCGGGCCGCCAGGGCCGCCCCTCGGCACCCCGTGAGCTGCTCCTCGACGCGGCCGACGACGGGTGCTCAGTCGCGGGTGCGCGCCCGGCTCGGCTGCACCCTCATGGGCTCGCCGGGCATCTTCGGGAAGTCGGGCGGGAACGGCAACTCGCCGAGGCCGTTCTCGACGTCGCGGTCCCACCAGCCGCGGAGTGCGTCGATGCTGCCCGGCTGGGCGTGCAGGTCCTCCCACGGGTCGCCGAGCGTCCTCAGGCGGTCCGGCACGGTCGCGATCGTGAAGGACGCGGGGTCGACGCCGTCCAGTTCGTCCCACGTCACAGGGCAGGACACCGGGGCGTGGGGCAGGGCCCGCGGGCTGTAGGCGCCGGCCATGGTGCGGTCGCGGTTCGCCTGGTTGTAGTCCACGAAGATGCGGGCCCCGCGCTCCTCCTTCCACCAGGCCGTCGTCACCTTCTCCGGCATGCGGCGCTCGAGTTCGCGTCCGGCGGCGATGACGGCCTGGCGGACCTCGAGGAATTCGTGCACCGGTTCGATCGGGGCGAAGACGTGCAGGCCGCGGTTGCCCGAGGTCTTCACGAAACAGTCCAGGCCCGCCTCGCCGAGGACGGCCCGCAGCGCATGGGCGGCGGCGATGACGTCGGCGAAGGTGGTGCCCGGCTGCGGGTCGAGGTCGATGCGCAGTTCGTCGGGCAGGTCCGGCGTGTCCGCCCGCGAGGCCCAGGGGTGGAAGACGACGGTGTTCATCTGGGCCGCCCAGACCGCGGACGCAGGCTCGTCGAGGACGAGCTGCGGGTGCGAGCGTCCACTGGGATAGGTGACCACCACGCTGCGCACGTAGTCGGGGGCGCCCTTGGGCGGGTTCTTGCTGAAGAAGAAGTCGCCGTCCACGTCGCCGCCGAAGCGCTGCAGCGACACCGGCCGCCCGCCGTTCGCGCGGAGGAACGCGGGCGCGACGTCCACGAGGTACCGCGCGAGGTCGAGCTTGGTGAGCCCCGCCTGGGGCCACAGGACACGGGAGGGGCTGGACACCCGGACGGCCCGCACGCCGTCCGGCCCGTCGACGTCGAGGATCATCGCTTCGCTGGCCATGGCCTCAATGTACCCCCGCCGTGCAGCGCGGCAACGGGTAGGCGGTTGCCCACCTGCAGCCGGGAAAGGGCGCGTGGACCCGCCCATACGGCAGTCTTCCGCGGAGTCCGAAGCCGATGACTCGAAGCATGGACGGCTTATGATGCGTCGCTGTCGAGGAAATGTCCTGTGGTGCACGCATCGCCGACATCGCCCACCGAATCCTGCCGGTCGGACGCACGTATCAGTCCAGACCTTCCTCGCGGTACCGGAGGACTGCGCGGTGGGCGGCTGTGCCCATGAATAGGGACACATTGCCGCGCGCTGGGCGGATTACTGCGACGTTGGCCGGCTAGAGGCAACCCGATCCAACGGCCTCGACGACTATTGCCCGATGGCGTCTGAATCATGGCGCGACGGCGGTCCGACACCGAGTTTTCCCAACGGCGAATTGCGGATGTTCCACGGATGGATCGCACCTGAACGGGTTACCAGAACCACTCAGAACAAGTGCTAGAGGCTGCGGACGAAGGCGGCGGCATGCTGTTCATTCAGAACGGCAGCAAAGTGGACGAACACAGTACATCGCCGTCGAGTACAGGCGCCTTCCGGCCCAGGACGCGTTCCTGTCAGACGAAGGACTCGCCATCTATGTCGTTGATGAAACGATCGACAATGTGAATGAGGAGGAATGCCTTGCCTTCGAACTCCTGCAGGCCAACAACCAGCGCTATCTGGCAGGGATCTTCGGGCGAGGCAACTGCGGGACGCTAACGATCTCTACCCCTTCGAGGCAAACGACACCGCCAGCTGCAGGACCCAATCCCCTCTCAACCGGCCGAATGGCAAGTGGTCAGGGGTCACACTCAGCGTTCCCGGAAATCCGTGTGCCGCCCAAATGATGGTTGACGTCACGGGCCACTGACACGAGGTGGCGCTTCAAGTCGCAGCTGATCAAAGCCTGGCGCCTTGGCAACGGCGAGCACAAAGAATGTCAGTCCAAGCACCACGGCCACGACGTGTGGAAGGAAAACATTGGCCATCAACGGAGCACGAGAAAGCATCTTTCGAACATTCTCAGGATCGCGTCTGATCGAAACATCTGACTTTAAGTCTCCCCCTTGGCCAGTGAAGCCCCACCACCAGTCCACCTTGAAGTAAAGACAAGCTGGCCGTCAATGACCAAAGGATTAAAATGGAACGCTGCTACCTCGATGTCCCGCATTCAGAAGTGATACCGCATTTGATGCCGCTTCATCAGCACGTCGATGAACCAGAAGCCAAAAGCCGTGACTACCGCTAGCAGGAACAGGGCGGAGTGGCGCTTCTCAAAGCCGAAGCCCAACGCGGGCAGAGACACCCTGACAGATTAACCCTTCACGATCATCAACCTGCCGTAAAACTCCGAAACGACCTTCATGATGGCGTCATACTCCCGGCCCAGATCCTCTCTCAGGGCATCGGGAGACGTCGGGCGCTCTTCTTTGCCCATGCTCTTGTCCTAATGTTGCGGGAGTACACGGCCGCCTCATCTCACCGCTTTTGTGACCTCAGCTCCTCGTATACGGGAAAGCGAGCAGTGGGCATCTCAACGGTCGGGCGGATGGTGACGATGAGCTGAAACGGACCTCTATCAGGTTGGGTTATAGCTTATGGGTGCTGCATGTATGTAGGCCGTTCATTTTTCGTCCAAGGCTCTGACGCAATCCTGACGGGAGTCTCAAGGAGAGGCTTGCTGCTCGTCATCGTAGTCACAAATTAACCCCAGTGTGTTACACGCCCGTTACGCCTAGACCAGTTGGCCGCGTGTCGTCCTCTTCCGCTCGGCATCCTTCAGAAGGTGGGGATTTCTGCACAGGTTGCCCACACCCGGGCCGCCGGCAATCAACCATTCTGACCGACGACTCTTGTCTTTCCGCAGACCACGAAATGATCGTCAAACTTCAGGTCGCCTCTGACACCGCCGTGAAGGACCGCTCCACGGCCATGGTCAGGTTCGAAGCAATGCCGCTTCCTGCCCCGTGAACAGATGCTCGTGGAAACTCCAGAGAAAGCTCGAATCATGGTCTCCCGCTATTTGGGAGCTCTTCGCCCTGGGCTTCGGACATGCCCGAGCATTCCACCGGCCGCGCATAGCGCTCGATCACCCGGCGTCGGCAGGACTTGGACGCATCTCCCAATGTGGCTCCGCCTGCCGGGCAAATGCGGTCGACTATCCACGCCGTTAGAACGAGGTTCTAGCACCGGTGCCACAGGGCCTGGCTCATTTAAACGAAGCCTGTCAGCGCTCAGGCAGGGCCCAGAGCGCACACTTTGCCCACCACCTCATGACGTCTAACGGAGGGCACGATCCGGGCTCCCCCGGCGACAATCATCCTGCAATAACATCCCGGTAACGCTAGCTATCTAGGATCATGCCAACATACGACACGACGCTACGGAGGCCAGATGTCACTTGCAACAGAGATTCGCCAAAAGACCGAGGTGGGCGCATTTGAGCCCGATTCTATTTGTTTAATCGGCGGACCTTACGTGCTTCAGGCAGGCATCCGCTCCTCAGTTCCCGAGGGCAGCAAGAAATTGCTGGCCTTCGTGGCACTGCACGGCGGTCCGGCGGACCGGCGCCAGACCGCCGGACTTCTATGGCCTGACGGCACGGACGAAAGGGCCGCAGGGAATCTTCGTTCGGCTCTTTGGCGGCTTCGAGAGGCAGGCGTCCAGGTGATCGAAGCCGATAAGTCCTGTGTAGCGATGCGCCACGGGGCGATCACTGACATACAAACGCTTCACGGCTGGGCCAACAGGGTAATTCATAGGGCACCCAATGGTCGCGACATGCATGTTCCAAAGCTACTACCTCAGGCTGTGAATTTACTTCCTGGATGGTATGACGATTGGGTTGTCTCAGAGCGTGAACTTTTGCGACAGCGTTTATTGCATGCAATCGAACGCCTCTGCCAGTCTTTGGCTTCATTGGGGCAGTTTGCCGAAGCCGTAGAAGCCGCCATGAGCGCAATCCAAATTGAACCCTTGCGGGAAAGTGCGAATCGTGCGTTGGTAAACGTTCATCTTGCCGAGGGGAACGCTGTGGAAGCACTACGGTGCTATCAAGCGTATAGGAGTCTCGTCTACCGGGAATTAGGCGTTCTGCCGAGTCCGGATTTCACCCGCCTCATCGACCAACATGTTCCCGGAGGAAACCGCGTGCGACGTTGAATAAGCAGAGCGCGAATCTGGAGTCACGGTTTTTGCATTTGACTCATGTTCGACTATCGCCTGCAAGACGTGGAGACTGTCAAATCCCTCTTTTTGGCAGCATTCGCAGACCTACACAGGTAGCGCGTCGTGATTTGGGCAACCGGCGCATCGTGGCATGCAAGCATGAAGTCCTAAAGACTCGCATCAATCACTAGAAACGGCCGACTACGTGAACCGTCGGCACCGGGGAATTTTATAGCCAAAACGCGGTTCAGCCAGCTAGCTGGCCGAAGACACTGCTCATCAGGCTGCCAGCATCGAGTGTGGGTTGGTGGACGACGATGTTGTCCAGGCTGAGGTCGAGGCCCGTGGCCTCGGACCAGCGGACGGGGAACTCGACGCCGAGCTCCACGTCGGGGCCGAACTCGCCGAGGGTGCGCTGCCAGGGGCCGAACGTGTGGGAGACGTCGGTGACGAGGAGGTCGACGCCGATGGTCACCGAGGCGCTAGCGGCGAGCCGGAACTTGGGGCGGACGTTGGCCGCGACCCGGGTCTCGATGGCGAGGCCGGCGGTCGGGCTCCAGTCGACCTCGAGGCCGGCGGAGGTGTCGGCCTGGATGCCGAGGGTGCCCTGGAGGCCGACGCGGCCTTGGGCATAGGCGACCGCGGCGCGGGCGCGGAGGCCGCCGCCGACGTCGAGGGTGAGGCCGGCGTACGCCGGCACGAAGAACTCGCCCGCCCCATGCACGGTGGCGAGCTCGGGGTGGTCGAGGTCCAGCTCGGCGGTGATGGCGGCCCCGCGGATGAGGCCGGCGCCGACGTACGCTTCGAAGGCGATGCGCGCGTCGACGAACGCGAACACGCCGACGCCGACACCCGCGACCGAGACGCCCCAGATGGGGAACTCGGGGGGCTCGAGGTGGAGCAGGTCCTTGCTGTAGTCCCGGCGGGGGAACGCCTCGAACTCGGGCGGCAGGGCGATGGTGCCGCTGAGGATAACCCGGTTGTCCGGCGTGAGCTCGACGCCTGCTGTGCCCTGCAGGATGTCGCCGAATCGGATGGTCACGCTTCCCTGGCCCGAGGCCCGGATCGTGCGGGTCGGCGGGCCGTCGACCGGGTTGCCGTGCTCGTCGACAGGAGCGTTGGTGGCGGTGAAGTTGATGGTGCCACTCGCGGGACCCTTGGCGACCTGGCCCGCGGCGGTCATGGTGACCCGGCCGTCGAGGTAGCGCAAGTCGATAGTGCCGGTGGCGCCGGGGACTGCGAGCATCGCCTGGCCGGTGCCACTGAAGCTCCAGCCGCCCTCGGGACTCCTGCTCGCGGCGAGCGACATGGTCGCGTTCTGGACTGCCGGGAGGTTCGCGAACGGCAACGGGATGTTGTCGGCGCCGATGCGCAGCCCCTGGTCGGGCGTGTAGCCGACGGTAAGCACCGTGCCGGCCAGGGGTGCGGCCAGGTTGATGGTGCCGTTGAAGTCGAGCCGGTCCCGCGAGAGGAACACGGTCACGGTGCCCGAGTCGACTCCAGGGAACTTGTCCTTGTCGACCCGGAGCGTCCCGCCGGCTGTCAGGGTGTCGGTGGCCAGGTCGTACGTCGCGGTGACCTGGGCGGGGGTGAAGAAGTCGGTGTCGAAGCTGAACGCGCCAGCGAGCCGCGGACCGGCGCGGCCCATCTCGGCCGTCACCGACCCCGAGCCGAGGCCGTTGACTAGGAACCCGGCGTACCCCTCGATGAACAGCCCCTGGGCGCCGACGCCCAGGGAAAGCGCGGCCTCGCTGACCGTGAGCGGCCCGAGGCTGAGGTTCTCGGCCGGCACCGGGAAGCTGATCATGACGCGGTCGCCGTACAGCACGAGCGGGACGTTCAGTCCCGGGAGCAACGCCTTGGACGACAGGATGCTGCCCGTACCGACCAGCACCCCCTCGGCGTTCACGCCCAGGTCCGCGAACGTCAGCGGGCTCAGCGGGGCGAAGTCCATGCTGGCGAACTGGTTGAGCAGTGACTGGCGCGAGAGGTACCCCGCGATGCCGAGCCCCGGGTCACGCAGCACGTCGACGGGCCCGCGCTTCTCGCCGATCGGGTTCGACGAGCCACGGGCGACCTTATTGATAACGACGTCCAGGGAGAGCAGCCGCGTCTCGGCCTGGTCGGTCGAGCCGCCGTAGTACGTGCCGCCGACGACCCAGATGTTCGGGTACAGGAACGACATGCCCTCCACCTGACCGGCCGCGTTGAGCCGGACGGCCTTCATCGCCCCACCGCCAGGGCCAGGGAAGATCCGGACACGTGCCGGCTGGACCCCGTTGCTCTCGAGCCGCAGCCCGGCCGCGACCAGGTCCGCCTCCGTCATGAACTTCAGATGATCGAGGTGGGCGCCCGCGGCGACCTGGGCCGGGGCCCAGAAGTCGCGGGGCGCCGTCGGGAAGCCGTTCCCGGCCGCCACAGTGGCGAAGCGGATCGTCCAGTTCCGCTTGATCTCCGTGACGTCGGTCGGCTTCTCGGTGGCCGGGATCGAGCGTGCGCCCTTGACCTCGTCGAGGATCACCTTCAGGTCCCGGTCGATGTTCGTCTTCAGCGCGCTGCCGACGGCGCTGTTGTAGCTGCCCTTGAGCAGAAACATGTTGTCCGCGGCGTCGTTGCCGCCGATCTGGAGCTCGAGGAAATGGTCGGCGTCGAGGGTCTCGCCCCTGCCCTGGAGCGGGCTGCCGGTCGTGCTCCACTGGGGCCGGAGCAGGGCGTCCTGGTCGGACAGCTCGTCGAGGGTCCCGATGAAGACGTGCCCGCTGCTGTTCTTGAACGTTAGGTAGTAGACCGGCGTCGCGCCGCCGGTCCCCGTCAGCTGCGGCACGTTCGGGGTCGCGGTCCGCATCTGGTCCATCTTGGCGCGAACCCCCGCCTTGAAGTTCGTGCGCGCGTACGCCGTCCACACCTCGTAGGCCTTGCTGTCGTCGCGGGCCGGGACGGGACCGAGCGTGAACGGCGCACCCGGCGCGGGTACGGCGCGTCCCGGCCCCGCGACCGGCGTCACCAGCCCGCCCGCGGCCCCCTTCAGGGCGCCCGCGACAGTCGGCAGGCCCAGGGCCGGCAGGGTGATCGTGCCACGCGTGTTGCCCACGTTCGTGGTGTCGAGGCCCCCACCCGCCAGCCTGCTGGAGGTGAAGGTGGTGGAGGTCGCGGCCTGCTCCTGCTCCTCCTGCTGGGGCGGCGTCGTTCCCGTGCCCGGGGTGGTCGTCCGCTGCACCTTCGCCCGTGCCGCGCCACCAGTACCGCCCTGCTGCACCGTATGGGTCAGCTCGTGGGCGATCAGCTCGCGGCCCGAGGGGGTGTGCGGGCGGTACTCCCCCGCATTGAAGAACACGTCCCGCCCGACGGTGAACGCCCGCGAATGCAGGGCCCGGGCCGCGCTGGCCGCGCCGCTGTCGTGATGGACCCGCACGCCGGAGAAGTCATGGCCGAGGCTGCTCTCCATCAGGCTCCTCGCACCGCCGTCGAGAGCCTGGCCGCCGCCCGCCTGCATCCGACCGATCGAGCTCTCCACCCCCGCCGGCGCGACGCCGCCGCCGCTGTCAGTTGCGTCGCGTTGGGCGCGCTTGCCCGGCCGCCTGTCGTCGTCGACTCTCGGCAGCGAGGGCGTCGGCTTGCGTTGGACGGATCCCGCCCGCTTTGACGCCGCGTCGTCGGGCTTCTCTTTCGTCGCCGGCGGGAGGGGCGCGTGCTGCGCCCCCAGCGCGGTGATCGTGGGGGGGATGTACGCCGCCTCCACTCCGCGGCTGATCGCCTGGCGGGCCACGTGGTCGGCCTCGCGCTCGAAGCGGTCCCCGGAAGCGCCGACCGCGAGCTTTTTTTGGATCGGCTTCTTCCCGGCCGGCTTCTTCTCCGGCGCGTCCCTGGCCTGGCTGGCCGGCTTGGCTGCGGGCACGGGCGAGCTACACCTCCTCGACGATCTCGATCGTCGCCATTGTGGTGGCTAGAGCCGAGGAGAGGGCGGCAGCCTGGGCGCGGTTGAGACCGAATCGCTCCGCCATGTCCGCCGGCTTCAGCCGGGACACGCGCTCTGCATCGTCCCACGTCGTGATCTGGCCGGCCTTCAACAGCGCGGCGGCCGCAGAGGAGCTCCTCACACCAGCTTTCTCCGATTCGGGCTGGTGGGCGAGAACGGAGGCGACCACCGACAGCCGGCCGGCGTCCGTCAGCCGCCCCCGCACCTTCAGGCCGACGCCGCCGTCGACCTCTTGGATTTCCGTGACCTTCGGCGTCTCGTCGCCGGAGGCCGACAGCCGGACCTTGGCGACTGGCACGCCGCTCGCCGTGAGTTCCTTGAGTACCTGGGTCAGTGAGCCTCCCGGCTTCGGCAGGGGTCTCGAGGTCTCCGGCTGGTTGTCACTACCGCGCCCGTGCTGCGTCGGCGGCTGGGGCGTCGAATCGGCTAGCTCGACGAGGCGGTAGGTCGCCAGCGGTCCCGGCGCGATCGTCGCCTCGTCGTCGCGGTGCACGACCTTCTTGCCGATGCTGACCATCAGGCCGAGCGCCCGCTCGGAGTCGACGGACAGTGCGAAGCTGCCCGCCTTGTCGGTGTCTATGCCGGCGAGTGTCTCGTCGCCGGTGACCAGGGCCACCAAAGCCCCGACGACCGGGTCGCCGTCGTCGAGCACATGCCCATAGACTCCGACCGTGCCGGCGCCCGCCCGGGGTTCGGTGACGCGCAGCCGACGTACCTCGGCCTGCGCGACGCGCACGGCGGCGTCACTCGCCGCGGCCTCTGCCCGGCGGGTCTCCACCGACGCCCCGCCGCGGGCCTCAGCCCGGGCGAGCTCCAGCCTCGCCTGCCGGGACCGCATGACGACCAAGGCCTCCCCCAGCCCGTTGCCGATCAGCATCACGAGGCCGTGGGCCTCCTGAGGCTCCGGCACCAGGCTGTTCAGCTTCCGCAAGGCACCCAGGGTATCCTCGTTGTCCCGCATCGGCGTGCTCCCTCCTCTCGTCACTACGCTACGCGCTCAGGTTGAGCTGTACCACGGAGCCGACCAGGCCGACGGCAGAGATGGGCCGGGTCGTCTGGTTCAGGGCTGCGGAGTTCCACACCAGTGCGAGGCTGGCCACCGACAGGAACGCAGGCACGGCGTCCTGCCCGCGGTTCCCCGTGATCCGCACTGTGACACCCATGATGAGGGCATCGACGACGGCGAAGCGGCTGTCGGGCTCGATGCCGAACTGGTTGTCGGCGAAGCCGACGTCGTCGAACGACGCGATGAAGATCGCCGACAGCGTCATGGGCGGGCCGTCGGGAAGCGGCCGGTGCAGGCTCACCTGGTTGTCGTGGAACATCGTGGGCCCGCAGCATCGGAACCGGGCCGCCGCCCTCGTTGCCGGGAGGTGGGTGCCGGGTGTGGAGGGGCTCATCACCTGCGCGAAGGTGCCCGCCAGCCCTTTGTGGTCACCCCTCACCTCCTGCTGCATCATCGCAAGGTCGGTGGCGACCGCCAAGTTCACCAAGTTGACCGCGTCGCCACCGAGAAGGTCGAGGATCAGTTCGACCCGGTCCAGGTCGAACCTGGACCCCGACGTGCGAATTCGTTGGGCGTACGACAGATGTGTTGCTGCGTCCTGCAGCGCCGCGAACAGCCGGCTTCGGTTGCCTCCGACCAGGCGGTTGTCGTTCACTATGACCGGTCCCAGGGCTAACCCCCGGAGGGCCCGACCCGCAGGCTGGCTGACGATGTTGCCGTGCATCGTCAGCGCTGGGGTGTCGCGGCCGGACATCGCGCCGGCGCCCTTGGCACCGATCCCGGCCCTTACGGCTGACAGGTGGACCCCGGCATTGGGTCCGGCTGCAATACGCTCTGCGTCGAACCGGCCGTTGTCCTCGATCCGGTTGTCGACGACCCGGACGTCCTCCCCGTACACCATGCCGATCCCGCACGCCCCGCCGCCGAACTCGCTGCCGTTGCGCAGGATCTCGTTGCCGCGGAATACGCAGTCGAGCGCGAAGGCGAGCGCGATCCCGCCGACCGGGAAGAAGGCCCGCAGGAGCTTGTCGTCGACGTTGATCTCGAACTGCAGGTTGTCGGCGACCAGGTTGTCGGCGATGAGCAGGCGGCTGACAGCGACCGCGTCGCCGATCGAGCCATCGGGCGACAGTCCGAGCGGGTATGTCGCGATGCCGCTGCTGCCCATCCCGAGGACGCGGTTGTGCAGGATCTCGACGTCCTCGACCAGCCCCTCCGAGACGGGCACGTCCACCTCGTCGCCGCCGCTGGGGTTCGGGTCCACCGGCTCGACGCCGATGCACCCGGCGTCGCCGGTGACGTGGCGGAAGCCCTGCAGCATGTCCTGCCAGCCACGCTTCACCGAGCCGGCGTCGCTCGAGGCGTGCGCCCCGACCGCCGCCATCAGGACGAAGTCACCATCCCTCTCGAGCTCGACGCGGCCGACTTTCACGAACGTGATGGACCCGAGTGTAATCCCGATGCCGGCGCCGTCCTCGATGAGGCAGTCGCGGATGGTTACACCCAGCGAACCCCCGCCGATCTGGACGCCGCCCAGGACCAACCGCCCGGGGACCAGTCGCTGCTCGCGCCGGGCACGAACCTCGCAGCGTTCGACGACGAGGCCCTCTCCCTGCAGGAAGACCGCCGGCAGGCTCTCGAAGTCCTGGAGCCGGATCGCCTGTGGGAACGGGCCCGCCAGCACCCGGCACCGCAGGAGGGTCGCACCCTCCATGGACCGCGCCAGCACGGCGCACCCCGCAGGCGCGACGAAGACGCAGTCCTGCACGAGCAGCGCGCCATGCTCGACCGCGTCGTCGGACGGGTCCCAGCGACCGGCCACAATGGCTGGCGCCGCACCGGATTCGAAGACGATGTCGGAGAAGCCGATGCGCATCGCGTCGATCACGTAGATTAACGGCTCGTCGGGATCCTCCGGCACCCAGGTGGTCTTGCCCGGACAACCGGTGAACCGGAGATCGCGTCGGCCGCCGACCACCACGTTGGCTGGGTGCTCACCCGCTAGCAGGCACACCGTCCCGCCCTCGGACGGCACGAGCGCCAGCGCGTCGGCGATCGAATCCACATCACCGATGTGGCTCCCGGGAGGGCCGACGGTGACGGTGCAGCACGTTCGGATCTTGTGTAGCGGTCGAAACCGCTCCCGGCAGTCGTGCACATCGCCGGTCTTCAGGTCGACGATGGCCAGGGCGGCCACGTGCCTGCGCGGCCCGTGCGCCCGCATCCCGTCCCTCAGGGCCCACGGCAAGACCCGCGTCGGCGCGTCAGGACGTGCGGAGACGGTCCAGCCGTCGCCCGGCAGGGTGGCGCCGTCGAAGGTGACGGTGAGCCCGGTGCCGACCAGGGTCCGCCCGGCGCCGACGGTGAAGGGTACGTCGGGACCGGCGGCGTCCCCGCCCCCGGTCCAGACCCTCATGTAGAGGTGCCGCTTCGTGCCCGCCGGCGCCGCCGGGTCGAGGGGCGAAGTGGCCAGCCAGGCGAGCCAGGCGGGATCGACGTCGGACCCGACCTGGATCGACCTGTCCCGGTAGCCGCCCGTCACCCGGAAGTAGTCGCCGTCGAGCTCGGCGACCCGTTCATAATTGGGCAACAGGACGTCGCCGCGCAGCAGCTCGACGGTCTGGCCGGGGCGGGGGCGGAGATACTCGTCGCGGGGCTCGGTGAGGAACCGGATAGTGCGCTGGTCCGCGTCGACGGTAACCCGGTAGAGCTGGGCCGCGTTGTCCTCGCCCCACACGAAGAAGCCGGGGCGGGTGCGCTTGATCCGGTAACAGTTGTTGCGGTTACCGAGGTACCCCGGCTCGACCGCGGGCTTGCAGAGATCGAGGTCGACATCGGTGTCGTCGAAGCCTACCGTCAGTGTTCCCGAGGGCGCGATCGCGCCGGTCAGCGGGTCGAGCGCGTCGGCGACCTCGGGCGCTAGCACCTCGGCCAAGGCCTCGCCGCAGTCGTCCGCCGTGGTCGGCGCCTGCCGAACCCGCCAGCACCGACGGGTACGACCGGACCCGTCCGCCCCCCGCAGCGCTGGCTCCAACAGTTCGGCGTCCTGGACCCCGGTGACGACGCGCTCCTCGACCTCCAGCCAGACCAGCACCCGGGTTCCGCCACCCACCGGCTCGTCCTGGGTGAGCCAGTTGCCGTCGACCTGGTCGGCGTACGCGAGCAGCCCGGAGTTCTCCACCCGTGCTCCGCCCACGTAGTAGCTGCCGGCCAGGATGGCGAAGCCATCGTCGACCCCGGCGGGCACGACGATCCCGAAGCCGTCGTCGGGCGTGCCCAGCGGCGTGATCGTATCGACAAACTCGGAGTCGTGCGTCCAGTCACCGAGCTCGGCGGCGTGGTTCTCCTCCGCGTCGGTGGGCAGCCGCCCCTGCTGGCGGACGACGGTATGGAACAGCTTGTCGCGGTCGGCGAAGCTGCGGGAGACATCAGCGGTCATGACTTTTCCTTCACGTCTGGACGATCAGCTGGACAACGGCTTGGACGGGTGCGAACTCGGCGACCTTGGCGGACAGGTCGGCGAGCTTGATCGATGCGAGCGCCCGGTTGAAGACGCCCATTTCGGTGCCGCCCTCCGCGCCCCCCCGCACTTCTTCGGGGCAGGTTGCGGTGAGGACGCCCAGGCCGGCGTCCCCGAAGCGGACCGACTCGAAGCTCCCCGGTGGCAGCCCGTCGGGGAGCACGAAGCACTCGTACGGCGAGGGCGTGCGGCCGCCGCTGCGCACCATCGAGAAGCGCAGGCAGCTGTTTTGGGCGTCCTGCACCTCGAGGACACCGTCGATGATGGAGTCGTTGATCTCGGCACGGCCGAGACGGCAGTCGCCGAGCACTGTGGACCGGTCGATCCGCACCTCCGCGCTGGCGAGCGAGAGCACGGGATCGGCGCCGAGCGGCAGCAGGATGGAGTCGGTCACCGCCACCCGGGCCGCGGTGCACGCGACGGACGAGCCCGTGCTGCCCGCCGCCTCGTGGATCGACCCGAGGATGCACCGGCCGATGACGAGGTCCTCGACCCGGCCGGCGACGACGAGGCGCAGGTGCGGTATGGCCTGGGGCACCTGGCCGGCCAGGGCCGCCTGCGTGCCCCCGGGGTCGATCGTCAGGTCGGCCAACTCGACGCGGTCGAAGGAGCCGGTGAGCCGGAGCTCGCACAACGGCCCGCCCTTGGCAGTCCCGCGCAGGAGCGAGCCGAGCCAGAGGCCGTTCAGCAGCAGGGAAGCTCCGGCGCCCTGCGCCCGGACCTCGATCGATGTCCCGTTCGGGGCGGGGCGCAGCAGCACGAAGGGCCGCTCGCGGTCAGCGGCCCAGAGCTGAGCGGTCCCGGTCACGTCCATCCCGGAGCCTGCCGTGGTTGGAGTATAAGTCCGGCTGTCCCCGAAGACCCGGTCCCCGGTGACGGCGGACAGCACCGGTGAGGTGGCAGCGATGGGCGCGGGCCCGGCGTCCGGGATCCGGTTGCTGCGGTCGTGAGTGCCGGCCCCAACGGGGAAGAGGATGCCGTAGTGGGCCCGGCGTACCTCTAGGACCGGTCCCGTGGCGTGGGTGAGCTCGACGAGGCCGAGCGCCGGGTCAACGAGGACCTCGACGCCTGCGGCAACGGTGGCGCCGTCGGCCCAGACGTCGAGGCCCGCACCGACCACGGCGTGCGGTGGCAGCGGAGCCGCGCCGTCGAGCGCGAGGCTGATCGACGGGCCGGCGGCGCCGACGTCGGCGAGCAGCCGCGCCTTGGGGGTGTCGACGACCAGTGCCGCGGCGAGAAGGGCCGGCAGGTTCCCGGAACCCGCGGCGGTCGCCGCCGCAAGCAGTGCCTCGGCGGATTCGAAGGTCCGGCCGGCCAGGCCGCCCCAGCCCGGTCCTCCTGTCGCCTGGGACGTGGGCAGCCGGTAGAGCACCGCGTTGAGGCGGTGACAGGTGATCGGCATGCGGACGTCCCACTCGGCCGGCCTCTCGCAGTCGCGCCGGGTGACGTCTCCGGACTGGAACAGCGGGACGTGGCCGCGGCCCGACGGGTCGATCGCGTAGTGGGTCGCATCGAGCCGGAAGGGCGTGACGTCCGCGAGCGGGAAGGCGTACTTGCGGTAGAGGGCCAGGTTGACCTTGGGGATGTTGTAGCGGCCGCGCGTCCCCCGCCTGGGCCGGAACTCCGGGCGGTAGGCGAGATCCTCGAACGGCCCGCCGACGACGTCGCCGATCCGGGCCCGCCGCAGGTCCGGGAAGCCCCCCTGCGGCGTGTGGGTGACCGGACCGACCGGGAACGTGCGGTCCAGGGCGTGCGGGTAGCGGAGCAAGTGGACGAACGCCTCCTGGGCCACGGCGTCCCAGTCAGCCACCTCCTTCGCCAGGGTCTCGAGCAGCCGCGGGGTACCGGCGCGGCGGCGGTAGGCGAGGGTGTGCCCCACATCCGTCCGGCGGCCCGCCGAGTTCAGGGGGTGAAGGAGGCGCGTCCCGAGCAGCTGCCCGAGGTACGCCACGGCCCAGTCGTCGGCCTCGTCGATGCGGCTGTCGGCCAGGACCCGGTCGATGCTGCGGCGTTCCACCGCCGCCTGCCCGGCGAGGATCCCGACGAGCGCCCGCAGCTGGCCGGGGTGCCCTGCCAGGCCGTCCTCGTGCCGGTAGATCTCGGGGATCAGGGCCCAGATCTTCTCGGCGTAGTGCCGCTCGTAGTCGTCGTGGGCCGGACGCGCCTGGGCCATGTCACACCACCGTCCCGTGGGTCATGAAGTCGAAGTACGCCCCGGCACCGGGCACCATGGCGGCCGGCATCGGGCCGGACACCAGGCTGATGCCGTCGACCCCGGCGACGCCGTTGACCGCGTGCGCCGCCGCCACGACCTGGCTGTGGAAGACGGGCCTGCCAATCTGCGCCCGGGCGGGAGCGAGGAACCCGTGCCCGGGGTCGAGGAGCGCGCTGGTCACCTGCGCCAGCACTGACGCTGCGGCGTAGCCGTCTGCGACGGAGATCGCCACGTCGAAGCGGGGTACGTCGACCGCCGATGCCGGGCTGACGGTGACCGGGACCCCGGGCGCGGACCGCTGCCGCAGGTACTCGGCCAGCCCGGGCGACGGGTCCCCGGAGCCGGCGATGATCGCGACGCCGATCGTGACGCATAGCCGCTCGGGGTCCCAGAGCTCGGCGACGGCGGCGTTGACGACGCCGCTGTACCCACGCGCCAGGGCCAGGTAGTCGGCGGCCGAGACCGCCCGCCCGAGGCTGAGCATGGCCGCCGGCGCGGTCTCCCGGATGGCGTCGGCCGGCTCGGCGTCGGCGCCGCCGTACGGCGCCAGCGGGGACCACACCCGGGTCAGGCCGCGGACCGCGGCGGCCGCCTGCTTGATGGCGCCTCGCGGTGGCTTCGCGGCCCCCGCGCCAAAGCGGTAGCCGACGACCACGTTCGCGACGCCGCTCGGCAGCCGGCTGCCCGTCGCTCCATCGCCGAACTGGATCGCCGCGGTCCCGTCGGCGCTCATCCGCACTACGAAGACACGGTCGTCGGGACCGGCCCCGTACAACGTCTCGACCCACGTCCAGTCCCGGCCGTCGACCACGACGTCGAGCTGCGGACGCCGGCCGAGGCCGGACGAGGCATCGCTCACCCAGGTCAACGGCTTCTTCTTCAGCGTAAACGCCTGGAAGGCCTGGGCGGCGTCGCCCGAGCCCAGGACCTCGCGGGCAACGGTCTCGCCGCGGACGGCCGTCACGACGTTGCCGAGCAGGCGGACCGGGGTGTCCAGCGGTGCCGCGAAGGCCGGGCTGTCCTCCGACGGGACGAACCGGCCTGCGCCGTCAGCCTCCGCGGTGGCGGTGCCCTGGAGAAGGGCTCCGCCGCTGGCCTGCCCCACCGCGAGGGCGGCGCCGGAGGGCGGCGCCTCCCCCAAGGCGGCCACGGGGGGCACCAGATCGGGCTGGACCTTGATGTCGGCGAGGTCGCGCCGGGGCTCGGCCGGCCGGACCAGCCCCCCGAGGGGCCGGGGCAGCGCGTGGAGGACCAGGTCGCGTCCGCTGAGGGTCCCGCTGAAGCCGAAGACCACGAGCGACGTTGGGAACGACTGCTTCACCGCCGCGCTGCCTGAACCGACCGTGATCTCGTGATCGAACCGTGCCGCGCTCGTGATCTTCACCGGTCTGAGCGTCCCGGCCTGCTCGATCGCGGCGACGCTGCCGCCTGTGAGCTGGGGGTAGAACGCGTCGAGGACGACCCATCCCTGTCCGGCGGCGGTGACGCCGGAGACAGTCGCGACGGAGGTCAGGGTGCTGCCGACCGGTGTGCCGGTGACGGCGTTCCCGTTCTTGACCATGCCGGTGAGTGGGGCCCGCAGGCCCAGCACCGAGGGTCGCATCTTCGACAGCTGCAGGCCCGCCTCAAGGGCGAAGAAGTCGGCGCCGGAAGCGAACGTGACTCGCAGGTACCGGCCGCCGTCCGGGTGGTTCCCGGCCTCCACGGTCGCGACCTCACCGGCGAACACCGGCGCGTCGTCGACGGTGACGGCGACGACCGAGCCGCGGTTCGGGCCCTCGCCCGGGCCGAACCGTATCGTGCCGTCGTAGCGGTCCAGCCGGTAGGGCGCGAGGGTCCACGCGCTCCGTTGGGGCCAGAGAACGGTGGGGTCGAGCACCTCGAAGACCTGCGGCGGCTCGTCGCCGAAGGCCTCGCTGCGGAAGCCGGTCCGCCCGGCAAGGGGCACGGGGCCGGCACCCCGCACCTCCAGGGCGAGCTGGACGGCGGCCGCGAGTGCGGGCCGTGGCTCGTAGCCGAGCAGGGACACGATCTCGGCGACGGTGTCGGCCTCGTGGGCGGTGGGCAGGTAGGCCCGTTCGGCCAGGCGGGCGTCATAGAACGACGTGACGTCGAGGACGTAGGCCCACAGCTCGAGCAGCATCACGCCGAGGTCGCCCTCACGGTCGGCGGTCCAGCCGGCGAGCTCCCTGTGCTCTCCGATGGCGGCCAGCATGGCCGCGCGCCACTGGGGGAAGATCGCGGTCTGCCGGGCGGCGAGCGTGCGCTGGCCGGGCTGGATCACCGTGCGCGGGGGGTGAGGGTCCGGCGGGCAGCATGTCGGCGGGTCGTACTTCATCTCACATCACACCCGCAGTCCGGACCCGCAGCAGACCGAGTGTGGAGCGGTCGGGGTCGTCCTGAAGGCGGATGATCTCGTCGGGGCCGGTGAGGATCGCGGCCTCCTCGAAGGGCCGCCAGTTGCCGACGCCGTGCACCCGCACGTTGATGGCGTCGACGTGGGCCACCCCGGGCACGTCCTGGACGACCGCCTCGACTGCGGAACGGCGCAGCGGATCGCCGAAGCTGAAGCGCGCCGGGCCGAAGAACTGCGGAGGCGCCAGCGCATCGCGGACGCGCTCGAGGACGTCGCCCGCGTAGAAGCCCGCGGCGACGCACACGAGGACCTCCACGTCAATGTCGCGGTACGCCGGGTCGACGGGTTGTGCGTCCCTCGCGGCCAGCCTGATGCAGTCGATTTCCGTGGCGAGCCCGGCCCGCTGGTCGTCGGTGATCGCCACCGAGTCGACGGGGTCGACCGCCACGAAGTCGGTGGACCAGCTGCCCGTCCAGCGGGTGGTGGAGTGCGCGCGGTCGACCCACGGGAGGAGCCCGATGATGGAGCTGTAGTCCTCGGGTCGGACCGCGCGCCGCGGCCGGGCGCGGTAGTGGTGCGGAGCGTTAAGCCTGACCGACCCGGCCGTCTCCTCGGCGAGCGCGTTGGCGAACGGCAGCGGGTTGGTGACCGCGGAGACGAAGCCGGTCAGCTGCGGATCGGGATCGGGGCCCAACGGCCACGACAGTGCGACGGCGAACCCGGCGACGTTCCCGTCGAGCCCCGGGTCGGTGTAGTAGCGCAGCCGAAGGAGCGTCCCGTCGGTCGGTGGGCGGCCGAGGTCCCCGAACCCGAATTTCACCGTCCAACCGGCATTCGTCGCGTAGTCGCGGAAGGGGAAGTCCGCGGTCGGCAGCCGGTGGGTCTCCACGGTGCGCCACATGCCGGGCTCGACCGTGAACCCGAGGGAATCGAGGTCCAGCCGAAGCAGGTCGGGGACCCACTGCCATTCCACGTCGTCCGCGAAGAGGGCAAGCAACTCGTCAGGGCCGGCCGGCAACGGGTTGGGGAACCCGACCGGCGCCGCAACCTCGTGGATGGTGATTCGCGGCTCCCCGTGGGCGTCGAAGCGCAGCGACGTCGCCTCGGTCGCGGCCAGTCCCGCGCGCGCGACGACCGTCCGCTCGGTGCCCTGGGGGCCGGTGTACGGACCCTCGCGCTCGACGAGGCGCGGGACCCGCAGCACCTTCTCCTGGACCAGCGGCGGCAGCACACCGAGGACGGCAGCGACGTCGCCGTCGTCGCCCGCGCGGGCGTACGCCGTCACGGGTTCGCCCGCGGTCACGGATGCGAGGTTGACGGAAACCGTCAGGCCGTCGAGCGGCAGGTCGAACGGCGTCGCCCGGGCAGCAGCCCAGCCCAGTCGGAGCACGGGCGTCGGAGCTCCGCTCGTGAGGATGAGGGGGTCGGAGAGCTCGTCCACTGACGTGATCGTCACCGGCCAGGCGCGGCGCGGACGGGACGCGTCCGCCGGGACCGAGAGCACCATCGCGCGGCGCCCGAGCAGGAAGTCCGCCAGGAAGAGGCCGTTGCGGGCGCCGGCCGCGAGCGGCCCCGTGGCGAGCAGGATCTGGGTCTGCCCGGCCGGGAGGCAGTCCTGCTCGGGGTCCGGGCTGTGCACCGGCAGGCTGTTCCAGAACGGATGCACCCACACGGTCGTGTCGACGCTGAACGGGACGACGGCGAGCGAGCGCCCGGCCGCGTGCACGACCGCATCCGCCGGCACGGTGCCGGCCGCGGACGCCGTGACCACGACCTCGCCACCGGCCGGGTGGCCGACCTCGGGTGGGTACTCCACCAGCCGGGCGTGGGCGAACAGGCTCCCGCGCTGGGTGGCGCTGCCGAACCGGGTCTCCGCGTCGCAGCGGTCCTGGGCATAGGCGAACTCGTCGCCGAGGGCCGCCATGATCTCCAGCATCATCACGCCGAGGTCCGCGGCGATCGGCTCGCGCCAGTCCGGGTAGCGCTGGGCGGCGAAGTCGAGCAGGGCGCGGCGCAGGCTGCCGAAGTCGCGGGCGAGGTAGTCCACGGGGAAGTCGACCCCGGGGTCGTGCGGGCAGCCGCGCTCGTGTTCGCAGTCGAACCCTGTCTCGCACGCCTGCTTGAAGTCGAAGACGACGCTGGAGGAGAACGGGTCGAGCTGGCCGGGCTCGTTGGCCGGCGGTACATGGGTCAGTGCCAGGCGGTACGGCTCGAAGCCGCCGGGCTCCTCGACCACGATCTCCAGGCAGACCCGGGTGAGGCTGTCGAGCGTGACGCGGCGCCAGTTCTTGCTCGTCACCGTGACAGTGCCGGAGCCAGCGCGGAGCGGGGTGATCAGCACCGTGACGTTAGCGGCGCCGTTCGTGGCGTTGGCGAGGTCCGCAGGGGTCGCCAGCACCGGCGTCACGTCGTCGGGCTCGATGAGGAAGAAGACGCGCAGCCTGGTCTGCACCGCGGGGTTGACGACCTGCACGAAGTCGATGCCGGTGAGTACGCGCGGCGCCTGCCGGCACAGCACCCCCAGCCTGCTCTCGCGGCCCGCCATCAGAGCACCACGTCCTCGTCGAGCAGGCGCCGCTCGCCGCGCGCGATGACCAAGTACTCGACGCTGACGCGCAGGGTCTCGGCCTCGGCGCGCACCGTCACCTGCTCCACCCGGATGAGCGTGCCGAGCCACGTGACAAGCGCCTCGTACACCAGGGTGCGGGTGAGGGCGGCGGACGTGTCGTTGAGCGGGGCGAACACCTGACGCCGCAGCCCCGCCCCGAAGTCCGGGCGGCAGACCCGCTCCCCCCGCGCCGTGAACAGGACCTGCCGGATGAGCTGCCGCGCGTACGCGTCCTCGTCCGGCTCCTCGGCCACCGTGCCGCCGGTGAGCGCGGTCCCGAATGGGAAGCGCAGGTGTCGAACCGGAGCCACCATCGTCAACTCCCTCCCACCCGCGTGTCGCCCATGGTCACCGAGATCGGTGCGGACGAGGGCGCCGGGCTGACCGCCGTACCCGTCGAGCTCCGGAGCACGACCGGGACCTGGTTCACGAACACATGGCTGCCTGCTATGGTCCACATCCCGGTGACCATCGGGCCGCCGAACTGGACGACGTCGGGCTGGAGGCCGAGGTACCCGCCCGGGCTCTTCACCCGCGTGTTGGCGGTGACGAACGCAGTGGCGGGCCCTCCGGCCATGACGCCGGACGGGAGGGTGACGGTTTGGGTGGCCATGGGTCGTCCTCCTCAGATCACCGTGAGTGCGCCGCTCATGGCGTCGAAGCCGCTGGCTGAGAGCTTAACGGCGGCACCGTTGGCGCTCAGGCTGACCTCGGACGCCTCGAGCGTGATGCCGTTGGAATCGAGCGTGATCTTCGCTCCCCCGGCGGCCTCGATCTCGACGGTGCCTTGGTCGTTATCCACCCGAATGGTGACGCCCGGGGTCTTCAGCAACATCACGCCCTCCTTGGCGTCGCCGGACGGGATCTCTCCGTCCTTCCAGAAGCAGCCGGCCCAGATCGGCTGGTTGATTTCTCCTCCCTCGAACTCGACCCACACCGCGGAGCCCGTTGCCGGCAGGGCGAAGAAACCGATGTCGGCGCCGGCGTACGGCACGGACGGCATCGCCCAGACCTCCTGCTCCCCCAGGACGGCCGGGCACTTTACCTTCAGCCGGGCCCGGTTGGTCGAGTCGGCGGTGTCGGTCACCTCGCCGCGGTACTTGCCGAAGAATCGCTGGCTCAGCGCCTGGACGACGCGGTCGACGTCCTCGCTCACAACAGACCTCCCGCCGTCGGCGTGCGCAGGCCGTTGGCGCGGAGCTTGAAGTCGACGAAGGCGTCCGCGGGGTTGATGATGTGGGTCGCCTTCATCACCTGGTAGGGCCCGGAGAGCCGGTCGCCGGCATACTGGACGTCGACCACCTGGTGCGGCTGCGGCGGGAAGCCGAGGAGCTCAAGAGTCGCCGAGCAGTCGACCTGGACGAACCACGCCGCCTCCGTGAGCAGTGCCTCCTGGGCCAGGTAGTGCTCGTCCGGGTCGGTCACCGGAGGGGCAAGGGCGGTCCGCTCGACGCCGTCGACCGCCACGATGCCGCTGCGCCCCTCCCCCAGCGGCGGGTCCGCCGGATTGGTGGTCTGCTCGGCGGTCTCGCCGTTGTCGGCTGCCTGGGCGAAGCCGCGCGCCGCCCCGGGACGCTCGAAGTCCACGTGCGTGTCGAAGCGGGTGACCGACGCGCACTCGCCCGGCGGCGGCTGCACGCGCAGCACAGTGTCCCCGGGAGCCTGGAGGACCGGCGGCAGCGACGGCAGCGACGGGCCCGGCGCCGACGTACGCGTGGGCGAGCTGCGGACGTTGACGGTCGTGGTGACCGAGAATGACTCGGGCGAGCCGGACGTGGCGTAGCTCAGCCAGAGCTCCAGGTTGTTCCTGCGGGCGATGTCCTCCAGGAAGGCGAGGTCAGTGCCGCGCTGGTTGAGGGCGTTCTGGCCGTCCGAGTAATCCTTGCGGGTCTCCTCGCAGTTGGTGTCGTGGCCGTACGCGGAGATGATGCGCTCGGCGGCCGCGGTGGCCTTTCCCGTGTAAGTCGCCTGCACGCCGATCCGGTCCATCTCCACGCGGCGGTCCTGCCCGCGGACCTCGACCCACGAACCGGTCCCGCCGACCATCGACGCCGTGCGCAGCCGGGTGATGGGCCCGTGGACCAGGCATGAGTACCCGTCGCCGGACTTGACGAAGATGCCCAAGACATGGCCGGCCTGGAGCTCCTCGCGGCCGGCCACGACCGGGTTCCCCTCGCACAGGTCATCCTCGAAACGGACGGCGTAGATCGTCGGCTTGCTCAGCTCCTGCTCGACGCGCACCTCGATGATCCAGCGCATCACCTCCTCGTTGAGCGGGGAGAAGCGGTCGCCGGTGGTGAGGATCGCTCCGAAGCCCATCAGCCCTCCCTGACGGGGATCCGGACGCGCGGCAGATCGGCGATCGTCTCCACGGTCAGCGCGTCGTTGATCGCGGCGATCCGCCAGAAGCCGGTCGGATCGTCGAGGTAGTGCGCCGAGATCCGGTCGAGCCGGTGCCCGTCCCTGCAGCGGTGCTCGCCTAGCAGCCGCTGCGGTGGGATGCGCGCCGGAGTCACCCAGCCGACAGCGCGGCCGCGTGCGTCAACGGCCTCGAGCGCATGCGCGTACTTCAGATAGCGGCTCTTCTCCTCGAAGACCGACACGGCTTCTCCTCTCGTCCGTGGGTGGCTAGATGGGCAGAATCGAGACGATCGCGGCGGCTCCGCCCGCGGCGGCGGCCAGTGCGAGTGCGTCCTCCTGGAGCTGGGTTAACCGGTACGCCGCCACGGCCACGCTGACGGCCGTGCCCTGCTTGCACTTGAAGACATCGGGGGTGAGCACCTGCAGGGCGAGCGTCACGTTAGCCATGTGCGGGTGCAGGGACGGCAGGAACCCAGTCACCTCGACCGACAGGGACGTGATCCGGACCGGGACGATCGTCCCCGGTCCGAGCACGAACAGCGTGATGGGCACCGCCGGCCGGTCCGCCTGCCGCGCGGCACCGCCGCCCAGTGCCGTGACGGAGGCGACCAGGTCGCCGACGACGCCCTCCGTGGGCTCGATCAGCTTGCGCAGGGCGGCGATCTTCGACGCGACGCCGAACGTGACGGCCAGCGGGTTGCCGGCGGCAATGTCGTCGGTCGCGTCCAGCTCGAGCTCGAAGCCATAGGTCTCGTGAGGGTGGAAGGGCTGGACGAGCGGGGTCTGCGCGGCCTGGTTCTGCGGATCCGTCGCGAAGGGGTTCCACGGTTCGAAGCCGCGCGTCACCTTGGCCGGGTTGTACTGGAAGGTGATGACCAGGGGCACGATAATGCCGAGGTCCTCGGCGAGCTGGACCAGTGCGCCGTGCAGGAGCGCCGGCGAGCGGGGATAGCCGGTGTCAACCATGGGCCACCGCCCTCGTGGCCGGCACGGCCGTGTCCGGGACGGCGCTGACCAGCCGGCCCTCCTTCTGGAGCTCCAGCCGGGCCGCCCGCTCGACGTCGTCGCCGGTGATGCCCTGCTCCGGGTCCGCGCGGTACGCCGCGGTCAGGGCGGCGCCCTTGATCTGGGCCGGGGTGAGCTCATGCGCGGCCGCGACCTTCGGCACCAGCTCTTCGCGCACAGCGTCCGGCACCGCGAGCATCGCGAGCGTCCGGTCCCACAGGCGCTCCCGCTCCGCCTGGCCCGGCTTGCGGAACTCGATGATGAACCGGAGCCGGCGGGTGAACGCGGGATCCATGTTGGTGCGGCGGTTGCTCGACAGCATGACCACACCGTCGTGGTCCTCCATCAACTGGAGCAGGTGCCCGATGTCTGCGTTGCTGTGCCGGTCGTTGGCCGTCTCCACCTTCACCCGCGTGGTGAAGAAGCTGTCGGCCTCCTCGAACATCAGCGCACACTGGGCGTCGCGCGCAACCTCGAAGGCCAGCGACAGGTTCTTGGCTGTCTCGCCGATGAACTTGCTCGTGATCGCCGCGGAGTCCACGATCAACAGGTCCAGCCCGAGGGCGTTGGCGATCACCTTCGCCGACATCGACTTGCCGAGGCCCGGCGGCCCCGTGAACAGTGCGCTGAGCTGGGCGGTGTCGCCGAATAGTCGACGCCGGTCGTCGTCGGCCAGCAGCACCGCGCGGCGCCGGGCCTCGTCGGCGAACGCCCGGAGGGTCCCCTCGGTCTGTCCGGCGAGGACGAGGTCGTCCCAAGAGTACGTTGCCCGCTCGACGCGCCCGATCTGCGCGGTGCGGGCGCCGTTGCGCTGCCGCAGGAAGCCGCGGAGCTGCTCCGGTGACGAGATGCGCTGGGCGGCGGCGTCGGCGAGATCACCGACGCGCGGCTGTCCCACCACCACACCGATCTGGCCGGCCACATCGGGGAGGTAGCTGCGGTAGAGCGCCCCGAGCGTGTCCTCGCCCAGCAGCGGCATCGGGATGTCGATGTCGACGATTCCGTCGACGGGGGCGAGCGCCTCCCCGGGCTCCAGCGTCACAGCCTGGAGCATGGCCACCGGGAGTGCGGCCAGCCACGAGGCGGGCGCTCCGCGCCACACGAGGACGAAGTCACCCAGCAGCGCCAGCCGTTGCAGGCGCAGGAACGTGCTGTACCCGGCGTCCTGGGCGAGCGACTCCGGGTCGACGCAGATCGCTCTGCGGCCGAGTGCCCGGGCGATGGCCGCCGCCAGGCTGGCACGGCCGGTCCCGCGCCGTCCGACGAGCGCGATCCGGACTGGTTTCTCGGCTGCGAGGATGCCGTGGATCCGCCGGGCGTGGTCGGCCACCCGCCACTCCTCCAGCGGTTCCACCTCGGGCGCCAGCCGGAGGGGGATCGAGGCGGCGGACAGGGTTCCGAAGTACCAGTCGACGACGGCAGGGTCGGCGCGGAACAGCGGCGGCTCGTCGGCCGCGAACTGCACGACGTCGACGAGCCCCCACGCGAGCAGCGGCGAACCGCCCCGGACCACGGGCATCGGTCCGTGACCGAGCAGCAGCCGCAGCGCGATCTCCCCCGGCAGGTGCCGGGAGGGCATGCCCTGCGCCCGGCCGATCTCGGGACCGAGGGACGGCTCGACGGCAACGGCGACCGCGCAGTCCAGGGCGTCGAGCTCGGCGGCCGAGAGGCCGAAAAGGTCCCCGAGCCGCCGGCGGTAGGCGCCCTCCGGTCCGGCGAGCCGCTCATCGACCGCGGTCAGCGCCGCCTTCACCTCGTCGCCCCCGCCGTCGTCCTCGTGCGCGGCGAGCAACAGCCGGAGCCGCTCCACGACGAGCTCCGCGGCGGACACGTGGCGGGACGTGGTCCTCCGCTTGGCCGGGGCCATCTCAGGCCACCTCCAGCCAGAACGGCTGGGAGTCGGCGCCGTTGACACTAACCCGGATGGGATAGCTGCGACCGGCCAGCGTGGGGTCGAACAGCGGCACCGCCTCGTACGTGTGGTCGTTGACCACCCTGAACGAGCCGCCGTCGGCCGGCGTCCCCGCGAAGGCGGCCACGAGCCAGTAGACGTCTCCCCCGATCGACAGCTGCGCCACCGCGGCGTCCGCCTGGGCGTCGTACGCCGCGTCCACCGTCACGACGACGTGGTTGTTGGCGTCCACCACGACCGCCACCACGTACGGTGCTACCGCGAACGGCTGCCTGTTGCTCTCGACGTCCACCGTGCCGGTCTGTCCGCTCCCGCTGCGTGTCTGCACGGATCGGCGCACCGCGAGCGAGTACGAGCCGGGCAGGATATCCACCGCCACCACTCCGGTGGCCGTGGCTGCCTGGCCGGCGGGACGGACCACGAAGCGCACCTCGGTGTCGGTCACCACGATGCCCCAGCCCGGATTGTCCGCGGGGCGGAGCACCGCAGCGTCAGCGGGCAGCCCCAGCCCGGAGGTCGACTCTCCCCGCAACACCACGGCGGCGTCACGGCCGTCGCCGAGCCCCTCGCCGCCCGCGGTGACCGCGGTGTCGGTGTCGGCGTCGGCCGCAGCCTTCAGCGCCGCCACCGCCGGGGACCTGCCCGGCGCCAGGGTCGCGCCCCCGAGCGTGGCGGGCAGGACGAACCGGACCACCGACCCGGTGGTGCGCAGCGTGGGTCGTCCGGCGGGGAGCACGGACAGCATCACCTGGCTGGTCACCCCCGGCGTCGTGCTGGGCGCCTCCGGCGGGAGCAGGAGGGTGTGCACCTCGTAGTGCGCCGAGAGCCGGGCGGTGCGGACCTGGTCGGTCGACCAGAAGCTGATCGCTTCCTCGGGCGTCACCGGGCGGAGCATGACCTGGAGGCGCTGGTCGCCGATCGTCGGAAAGATCTTCACCGTGCCGACCGTCAGCGCGCTGTCGATGACGGGGTTGTCGTGCAGCGCCTTCATCGCCCAGCCCATCAGCGTCTGCTGGCCTGACACGTCCTCGTCGGTGCCGGTCATCGCGTGCGCGGTGAGGACGTAGAACAGCTTGAGGGCGAGCGGCCGGGTCGCCACGGGAACGGCGCCGCCGGGGCCGCCGCGCACCAGGTCGTTGCCGCCATCCATGTCCTGCGCCACGTGGTAGAGGTAAACGTTGAGCCGGGTGTCCCCCGCCTCCTCCGCCTTCTCGGGAGGCAGGCTGGAGACGTTGACGTTGATGCCGCCCAGCAGCCGTCGCACGATCGACCCGACCAGTCGCGCGATCGCTTCGGTGACCTCGTTAAGGTTCGGTGAGGGCACGTCGTCACCTCACCCGCAGGCCGTAGAGCGTGGTCGTGCGCGCCGGCCGGTCGAGCGGCCCGATCACAGAGATCGCCTCGGCCGTGGTCGGGCGCTGCGCGGGTGCGCTGCTGTCCGCGGTGCCGCTCTCCCGTTCGCGGGCAGGTCCGGGGCGCCTGGCCTCCCTCGACATCGCCTTGCGGACGAGACGGCGGACCTGCTCGGCGAGCTCGACGGGCTCGGCGGCACGGGGTGCCGCCGGTGGCGGCAGCGGCTCGGGGGCGGCGGCGGGGACGGGGTGGAGCAAAGGCGCACGGCCGACGGACCCGGCGAGCGGGCCTGATGGCGCGGGCGGCGTGGCCACCCCGGCGACCGGCCCCGGGACCTCGGGGGCGGTGACGGCCGGCCCGGTGGGTCCGGGACGTGGAGCGGGCGGGACCGCCGGGTCCACTCGCCGCGGCAGCGGCTGGACCGCCGGCGGTGGAGACTGCGCCTCTTCGCGCCACCGGGTCGCGTCTGCCACCGGTGGCCGCCCCGCCCGCGCCGCGGCCGCCGTGTTGGGGAACACGGTGCCCGGCTTCCGCGGCGGCGCCGGCATCCTCGGCGAGCCGATGCCGCCGGCGGTGCGGGAACGAAGGGCGGACCGCTCCTGGACGTCCGGCACCGGGATCCCCGCGGCCGCCGGCCGGAGTCCCTCGGCGCGGACCGGGGTCTGGGGGCGGCTGACGACGGCGTCCCGTCGCAGTGGATCGGGAAGGGTGAAGTCCCCGGTCTCGGGCTCGGGCGCTGGATCCTGCCCGGCGCCGGCTTCACCGGGCAGACCCAGCAGGAACGACGCGGCGTACCTTGCCGAAGCGAGCCGCTGGTCGACGGCGAGCAAGGGGGACGACGACCGCTGCGCGGGCCTCGCGTCGGCCGCGGCGGCCGCCCCGGCTGCGGCGTCGTACAGGCGCTGCAGGTAGGCGCTCATCCGGCACTCCGCAGCCCGGTCGCGCTGCGCTCGCCCAGAATCAGGCCGGCATACACCCGGCGGTCGGGGCGGGTGAGCGACATGATCGTGTCGCGTCCCCAGCCGTAGCGGGAGGCGATCAGGTGGGTTTCGCGGATGAGCAGCGGGCGCTCTGCAGCCAGGCTCTCCAGGGTGTAGCTGACGATGTCGAACCTGAGGACCTGCGGTTCCTCGCACCGCGCGCACCGCGTCTCCAAGTCCAGGGCCAGCAACGGAGCCGCCTCGTCCAGGACCGTCTCGACGCGGTCGCGCCGCAGCGTGCCGCCGCACAGCGTGTCGGCGAGGGCATCCGGATCGGCGTGCTCGGCGACGTCGCCGATCGTCGGCGGCCGGACCCAGGCACCGTCGTCGACGGCGAGCCGGCTGCCGTCGCCGAGCGACAGGCCCGTCGCCGCGGCCGCGGCGTCCTGCGCCCGCAGCACCGCCGCCAGCTCGAACCCGAAAGCGTACTCCTCACCACATGCCCGACACGCAGCCTGGGAGTCGACCCGCCCCCCGAACTCCCGCTCGAAGATCGCCGCGAACACACGGTCCCGCCACGCGCACAGCAGCCCGGCCACGTCCACATCGGCGCCCGAAGCCTCCGCGAGCACCCGGCCCAGCAACTGCGGCACGCCCTGCGGGTCGCCGGGGTCCACGAGCAGCTCGGCGTGACCGTCGAGCTCCTTGAGCAGGAGCCGCCGCTCGCCGAGCGTCGGGAGTGAGAGCAATAGGCGTCGCATGCTGCGTCCGTCAGGTCTCGGCGAGCTCGACCACGGCGGGATCGCGTGCGAATCCCTCCGTCTGCAGGACGATGCTCTCGAAGGCGATCGCGTTGGCGTTCGCGTCCAGCTCAGGCACCGCAGTGAACTCGCTGACCCAGCACCGGAAGGCGTTCCAGGCACGGACCTTGACTCCCTGCAGGTTGTAGAGCTCGATCGTGATGTCACGGCGGAAATTCTTCAGTGACACCAGCCCCGGACCCTCCGGCGAATAGGCGAGGTTCGCCCACTCCTCGAACGCGGGGTCGTGGCTGATCCCGCGCTCGATCGTGATCGGCTCGAACGTGGTGAGCCCCGGGGACTTCCGTTTCGTGGAGAAGTCGCCGCCGTCGTGGTGCTCGATGACCTCGATCGTCTGCTTGAGGCCGCTCACCTTGCTTGCGCCCGCCACCACGTCGCTCCCGAAGACCACAAGGAAGCGGAAGTTGGCGTAGGGATCGATCCGGGTCGAATTGACCGAGAACATGGCCATCGCCTGTCTCCTCCTGGTCTTCAGGCCTGGACTTGGCCGGCGAGCTGGGTCACGATCAGGTGCACGAACTCGGCCGGCTTGTTGGGGGCGAACCCCACGAGCACGTTGACGATGCCGAGGTTGATGTCGTCGGGGGTCGTCGTGGTGCTGTCGCAGAGCACGTAGTAGGCCTCGCTCTTGGTTGTGCTGGCGAAGGCGCCTTGCAGCATCAGGCCGTTCATGAACGAGCCGGCGGCTAGGCGGATGCTGGCCCACAAGGGTTCGGCGTTGCTGCGGAAGACCGCGAAGCGCAGGCCCCGGTAGAGGCTGTTCTCGATGAAGAGCATGGTCCGGCGGACGTTGACGTACTTGTCGTCGACGTTACCCGTGTCGTCCGCGCCGACCATGGTGCGGGCACCCCAGGACGTGATGCCCGACGGGAAGACCCGGATCGCGTTCAACGCCTTCGGGTTGATGCGGCCGTTCTCGGCGTCACTCATCGGCACCTCGACGCCGAGGACGCCAGTCAGCGTCGCCTCGAGCCCGGCCGGTGCCTTCCAGGTGCCGAAACGGGTGTCGGTACGCGCGTACAGCCCGGCCATCGTGCCCGAGGGGTCGACGGCCACGCCCGCGGAGGTGAGGGGGCTCTGGACTCTGAGGCGAGGCCAGAAGGCGACCGCGTTACGGGTGTCCACGCCCGTCTTGATGGCGCTCACGCCCGAGTCGGCGAGGTCGATAGTCACCCAGGTCGACGGGGGGTCCACGAACAGGATCGCCCGCTGTGCGGCACAGAAAGCGCTCGCGGCGCCCCAGATCGGCTTGCGGTCGGCGTCGGACTGGTCGACCGCACGCGGGAGGACCATCAGGTTGAAGATCTCGACGTTGCTCTCAATCGCGGAGAACGCCGCCCGGTAGTCGGCCAGCAACGGCTTCGTCCCGTCCAGCCCGGCGAGGTTGCCAGACTGCTGCCCGCCGGCCATCGCGGTGCCGAGGGTGTAAGCCGCCAGGTTGTCCGACGTGCCCCGGGTCAGGTAGCTGCTCACGGCCCCGATGTCGACCGGAGCCGTGATGACCTCCACGTCGAGGGAAGCGGCCGGACCGAGGTTGCTAGCCGGACGGAGGACGAGGCGCAGGCCCTGGCGCTGCGCGGTCCACCGTCCCGGCTCCGTGGCGCTAACCTTCGTCTCGATCGCCGCGCCGATGGCGTCCAGGCCGGCCCGGAGCGTCTCCATCGAGCCGATGGCGGCGGTCAGGAAGGGAGCGGCGACCGGCGCGTGCGCGATCGGGTCCGCGGGTGTGCCGGCAATCGCGACGGCCGCATTGAGGAACGGCGAGGACGACGAGCCCGGGTCGACCAGGGATGCCACACTGGTGAGCTGGTTGCGCGGCAGGACCGCCAAGGCGAAGAGGCGATCCAGTCGGGCCGACGTCGGTCGCGCGGACACCGACACCACGCCGAGGCGCGCGAAGACCCCGGACGGTGCGGGGCGCAGCGGTGAGTACTCGTCGAGCTCGAGCCCGCCGTTGGCGCTGCCCAGCATCAGCACCGACGCGAGGTCGTTGATGGCCGCCGACGTGACGAGCACGGCGCCCTCGGTGGAGCGGATCTCCAGCACGTTGCCCAGCACCGCCGTCACGGCCAGGACCACGGTCAGGGACCCGGCTGGGAGTGGACTAACGCCCTGGTAGGCGGCGACGACCGCCACGGCCAGCCGAGCGTCCGCGTTGGCGTTGGTGAGCCCGGTCTGGTTGACCACCGCGGTCACCGGCGGCCGCCCATTGACGCTGACCCGGAAGCTGTTGTGCGTGGCGTCGATGGCCGAGCGGATGTCGGCCAGGGCGGTGGCCGGGGTCGTGTTCAGGAAGAGCCCGCCGATGGAGACGCCGCCGGTGTTCGCGGCCGCTTGTGCCGGCGCCACGTTCTCGACCCGAATCAGCGTGCTCGCGTTGTTGACGATCGTCTCGACGTACCTCGGGTGGTCGGGGTCCATCGAGACGCTCAGATAGGCCTCGGCACCGGTCTGACCGAAGGTGCCGTCGGCGTTCAACACGCTGCGGTACGCCGTGACGTTGAAGGTCAGTTCCGGGGTCGACGTGGCGTAGTCCACCTCGACGCGGATCAGGTCGCCCGCGACGCCGGCGTCTCGGGCGAACACGCGGAGCACGTCGGTCCCCGCCTCGTTCTGCAGGCGGATCTCGGACTGTCGCTCCCCCGCGGCGATCCGCATGACGTAGCAGTCGCCGCCGCCGTTGACGAAGAACTGCTTGACCTGGTCGGCCATCTCTCCGGCCGAGGTCTCGCCAAACGTGCGGAAGTAGCTAGCGAGGCTCTGGATCCTCGTGGGTGCGTCGAAGGGACCGATGTCGGCCATGCCGACGAACACGGCGATTGACGTGGCGGCTGCAGGTACTGCCTGGGCGCCCGAGGGCCGCTCAGTGACGTAGACGCCGGGATACGTGAAGGTCGAAGGCACGATAGCTGCTCCTCAGCCGATAAAGCGTTGTGCCGCTCCGTCCTATGAAGCAGCCACTTCCTAGATTGACCACCCGGCGTCACCCGCTCGTCACGGACGGCCCAACAAGCCGAAATTTTGGATGATCGCCACTCGGGGGATGCCTAGCACCGCCGCAATGCGGTGCCACCCTCCGGCAGGTGCCGGAGGGTTCGAGGTCACCGCGTGGACTTCGCTGTGTCCTCCACATCATCGACGAACGCCACTTGAGCCGTGTACTGCTGGTACAGCTGAATAGCATCCTCAACGGGCAGTCGTCCGAGGTCCAATGCCGTTTGCAGTCCCTCGAGTTGGACATAGCACGCCTCTGCTGCGCTGATCTTGTCAGCCACTGAGTGCGAATTGGCCAGATTGGTCGATACCGCAGCTACGATCGAGGCCAGCATCGCGCCCAGACAGAGCACCTGCCAGACTATGGAGCCAAGGCTCCTTGAACGCCTGTAGCGAACTCGGTCCCGCCGAGGGCTGGGCCCGCTGTAAGGGTCGCAGCCAGTGCGCTACCGACGATGCTTGCCATGGTCAGCCTGTTCCGACGAGGTCGTTCCTGTCGGAGGAACAGCTTGATGCATGAACGTCGGTGCTCGATGTTCTCAATCAGTTTTTGACGAGCTTGTTCTTCGTTCACCATCTTCTCCCCGATCCGGTGTCTATCGTGCGATCACCCTGCTGCAGGAGGGCGACCGCTAAATACTCGTGAGTAGCACCGACATGTCGGAAGCGAGTGGCGACATCTGTCGAGCACCATCGGCATCGGCGTCTGAGACCGAGATCATCAGAGCACCGGTGGCGTTACTGGCGCGTTACCAGCGAGAAATTCATAGGCATTCCTACCGCCTCGGGCGGATTGACGGAGTCCAATGACAGTCGAATCATTCACGTCTCATGACGCTTCGCTGTCGAGGGAATGTCCTATGGTGGCACGCATCGCCGACATCGCCCACCGAATCCTGCCCGTCGGACGCACGCGCCGGAGCCACCCACGGTGACTTCGGCGCCAGGTCCTCGAGCGCCTTAACCACCGCGTCTTGTTTGTCATCGGTCCATTCATACCGCTCATGCCACCCCTCCGCGGAGAGAATCCCGATGGCAGACTTATCGAATTCGTACTTCTCGAGTGCAGCCGCGAAGGTCTTCGGCTTGGTCTCTTCCTCTTTGTCGTCGTCCGTCATGTCCCACGGTGATGCCGCTTTGTGGCCCCGGCGCTCGCATCTCAGACTCAAGACGAGGGCCGCGGCGATCAAACCGAAGACAACGAGTGCCGCACAGGTGGCCATCCACAGAACAGCGCGCGTGCCGCCGTCAAGCCGGACCGTCGATGTACCATCGACTTCTTCCGCGAACGCCAGTGCCCCTGCCGCCACGATGGGTTGGGCTACTGCAACGGCGGCCAGGCCGCGGAGGCGGGCCACCATCCGAGCCGCGACGCCCGTGAAGGTCGAATGGGCGATCATCGCACCGACCGCCGCAGACGTCGTGATGAGCAGTGCGATGATGTTCGTGACCTGGCCGGTGGACCACGACGCCCCGCCGTATGTCACCTTCAGCACGAGGGAGGCCAACACCACCGCAACCAACCCACACGAGAAGACGGCATTGGTGAGCCAACCTCGCGACGTGACTCTGAAATCCACCTGCGCCTGGCAGAGTGAACCGTTGGGAACCTCGACCCCGTGGAGGCCCACGGTGGCCGTGTGCCCCACGACGTGGTCGGAGGTGTAGCGCACCTGACCATCATTCTGTTGTCCCCTATTCGGTCGTCCCGCCAGCAGGCGCGCCTCAACGACCTCCACTCCTTCAGGAGCGGTCAGCTCGAGGTGATAGCTCGCCGCGTTCTCAGCGCCCGGTACCTGGACACGGATTCTTGTGGGCAGTAGCCCCAGGGCCGCAGGAAGTCCCGTCGACAGTTTCCGCCCCGCTTGCCGGAACCGCCATCTGCGCATGGACTTTGTGCCTGCGGCCGGTCGGTCGTCGTGAACATACAGCGTCACGTCCCCGCCTTCGGTGCTTAGCCGCGGCGTCATCCGGGTCCATCCGGTCGGCTCGCTGAACTCGAGGTTTATCAACCGATGCCGTTGGCCTGCGGGAAGGAAGACGTACAGGGAGAAGTTCCGCCGGATGAGGTGAACGACAGCTCGGACGATCGGACTTTCCACGAGTGGCACCAGGTGTAAGGGGACTTCACCCTCCGAGCCCTCCTTCGTGCCCTCGAAAAGCTCCATTGCCTCCTTCGTCTGCCGACGTGAGCCTGCGACGAGCTCACGGGTGAAGGCGCGGACCTTGTCCGGCTCGGCGGGTTCGGGCGCAACGGTGGCGGTCGCTGCGACGAGGATCGACTCGTCGAGTTGCTGCGCGAGACGAATCCCCGGCGTCGGCAGGACATGATCGTTCTCGTCCGTGATCCGCATGTTCACCAGCGTTCGCCGTCGCATGAGCGACAGGGGTACGAGCCAGAACCGGTTACCCACCTTGTCGACGAAGAGCGGCGCGTAGTCCGGCACGTTGAAGTCGATCGTGAGCCGCCGCGTGACATTACGGTCCTGATCGAAACTGACCTTCTCCACGCGGCGAACCATCCAGCGACTGAACTGCAGTTCGGCGAGGAGGAGTCGTCGACCGACCTCGCCGCAGAGAGCATCGGGCAACCACTCCTGGTCGTTGGCGCGTCTTCGACTGACGACGAGTGCCTGATCCGTAGGATCAAGGGCCCACCCGAAGCTGTCGGCGTTCCGCCGCCGCCTTAAGCTCGGCTTTCGTACGTCCAGCATGAGGACCTCCATGGCCAGGTGCAGTGATACCCACTCTTGACGCCCCAACTCTCCGCAGGCTAGCGACTGGCCGTTACAGCCGCGTTATCGATCAATCGGACGACGCCCGGCAGACTGTCGCGCCTCCACCACCGCTCGGTGCGATCGAGTTCGATGAGCAATTTGATGTCGCTCATGGCCGACGTCACGGACGACGCGAATGATACCCAAGGAGGCTGTCCTGAAGAATACCCTGAGACAAGATCCCCTGAACATTCACGGCCGCTGTTGACACGCCTGAATCGGGTCGTATCATCCATTTTTGCAAAGTGATTCTCGAGGAACAGTGGTAGAAGTGTGATGACAAGAGCTGGGTGAAATAGAACCGCTTCTATTGACATGAACCGTCAGGTTGAGGATGGTTATCACCGCACGGTCCTTCGTTCTTATGAACCGAAATCAGGTTCCCATGAACTACACCAATTGTAAGGTCCTGAGGCTCGAACTGCTGCGGGCGTGGCGGCTTCACCGCCACGGCGTCCTTGTTCATGTTGCAACACGGCAACAGCGCCTTATTGCAGCTCTTGCCATCAAGGGCCCATGCCTGCGAAGTTACCTTGCGGGACTGCTATGGCCGGAATATCCGGACGCTAGGGCCTTGGAAAGCCTACGGGTCAGCGTGCACGTCGTCACCCGACAGATTCCGGGACTGCTCGTGAATGACGGTCCCATGCTGTCCCTGAGTGATCAAGTCGAAGTCGACCTGCATAGGGTTCAAGCCCAGATCGCGGACCTGGAGCAGCCGAGACCAGAGGTGAAGGCGGCGGCCCTCCTGCGCGATCTACGTGACGCACGGCTACTACCAGGCTGGTACGACGACTGGGTAATGCTTGAACAGAACCGACTTCAACAGGATTGCCTCCGCGCTTGCACCATCATCGCGAAGATGCATCTAGACCAGCGCAGTTGCGAAACCGCAGGCGCGGCGGCAGAAGCTGCCTTGGAGATTGAACCGCTCTATGAGGAAGCCGTGCGACTTCTCATCACAGCCGAGCTGCAGCATGGCAACCCCGCCGCCGCTGTTCGCGCCTATCAGAGATATCAGACGCAACTTGATGAGGATATGGGCCTTCGCCCCTCCGAATCACTGACTCTGCTCGTATCCCGAGCGCTTGACGGACAATCGACCACACGGAAAGCGCCCTCAGTCACGATAAGTGGCGCCCGGCAGCGCGGAAAGCCACTGACGCACCGTCTGTAGCACTATAGATGGATCAGAGGTAGCCATGGTACCGACGCCGCGTCCAGATGCTTGGTGAAAGCTTATCCTTGCCCGGAAGCCGTGCGGATGACGGGGCTCCTGCCATTTGCGGATGACCGAAGTGTTCACGATCGGAATTGCTGGAGATGCTCCGGGGCCATCAGCTGATCCTAACCAATGATGTGAGGTGATAGGAGTAATCACCTGTTTCCACTTCCATACCGAAACTATCGAATAGAAGCATTCTCGGGCTCCGCAAAGATCATTTCGTATGCTTCATTGTGCGGGGCAGCGTTCGCCAAGGCGAGTGGCGCTGTACCCTCCTCGTGATCGGAAAATAGTTCTCGCAACCAATTTCTAATCCTCCGCGAGGCGACGGACAAACCTTCGACGGCCCACTTACCTGCTTTTTCAACGGCCGCCATAAGGAATAAAGCCGCCAACGCGCCGACGCTCAGCGAGGCTGGATCGACCTATAGAAATGAACTGCCGTGGGACGGACCAGTACTGATTGATCACCAATTATCGGCGTTGCTTCGCGCCTTCGTGCAGAGCAGTCTTCACAAGCCCGGGAGGGCTCGACACCCGGACGGCCCGCACGCCGTCCGGCCCGTCGACGTCGAGGATCATCGCTTCGCTGGCCATGGCCTCAATGTACCCCGGAGGCGCTGGGCTGCAACGGTGGCCGGGATCCGCAATTCGGCCGCTGAACGAGGTGACCCGGCAGGGAACGGCCTGCACTGTCTACGGCCAGTTCCCTGCCGGGTCGAGTATGCCCATCAGGGCAGGTGGGCCCCTCCTTCCGGGCCCGTCTTCGCGGATCCATCAAGCGGATCCATCAAGCGGATCCATCAAATTGGGCGCGCATTACTTGTAGCTGTAGTGGCCATGCCTGTCGCACTTGATCCAGATTCTCTCGCTGCTGTTCCAGCCGTCCTTCTTGCTGTAGCTGTGAGCCTGGTAGGACTTACCGCACTCGACGTACTTGACCTCGTACTTGAAGTCGTCGCCGCGATCCGTCCACACTGTGCGGTGGTCGACGACCCGATGCCTGCCGTGGTGACTCACCTGGACGACCTTTACGTCGACCTTCTTGGAATCGTAATTGTCGCCGACAACTTTCAGACTGACGTGCCTGCCGTCGCCGTTCGCCCTGAGGGTCAAATCCCCACCACGGTCGTGGTAATTTCCAGTGGTTGCGACTTGGACCGGTGCCGCAACGGCTGGTGCGGCGAGGCCCAAGCCTGCCAACAGACCGAACAGCGTTCCTGCGACGAGAACGAACAGACGCCAACTAAGAGACTTCTTCATGATGGATTTCCTCCACGCATGCCGGGCCCGGTTATGGGAGGGGTGTGTGTCGTGTTCGGCACGCCTCGGACGGTCGTCCGGCGAGGCCGCCCGTTTGTACCCCCAGCAGATGCGCGCGAACCAGAACCGATTCGGGCGTCCTTTCGAGCATTCTCGCCCGAACAGTCTTGTCCCCGCTGCACCCAGGTGCGATCTTCACTTTCGGACTGTGCTTCCCAGCAGGGTCACCCCGACACCGTCTCGCGGTGCCCGACCATACTAGGCCCCCGTCGGCGATGAGAGAAGAGGCGGCCCACCCGAATCAGGTGCCCGAAGTGGGACTCGAACCCACACACCTCTCGATACTGCATTTTGAGTGCAGCGCGTCTGCCAATTCCGCCATTCGGGCCGTACCTGCCCGGCTCCTGGGAGGGATGACTTCCTCGAGGGCCGGTGCGCGAATCCACTCTACATGCCGATAGGCTGGATCCGGGAACGGACGCACACAACCCCCGAACCCCTCGCACGCCGTCATCATCAAGGAGCAACAGTGTCTGAACCCACCGAATCCACGCCCGCCGGACCCGCACGCCGGGTCATCGTGGCCGAGGACGAGACGCTCATCCGGCTCGACATCATCGAGATCCTGCGCGGGGAAGGCTACGAGGTCGTGGCCGAGGCCGACAACGGCGAGAAGGCCGTCGCGCTCGCCCAGGAGCACAAGCCGGACCTCGTGCTCATGGACGTGAAGATGCCCGTAATGGACGGCATCACCGCCGCGGAGCAGATCGTCAAGGCGCGCATCGCGCCCGTGGTCCTGCTCACCGCGTTCAGCCAGAAGGAGCTCATCGAGCGGGCACGCGACGCCGGCGCCATGGCCTACGTGGTCAAGCCGTTCACCCCGGCCGACCTCATCCCGGCCATCGAGATCGCCATGTCACGCCACGAGGAGATCAAGGCCCTCGAGGCGGAGGTGACCGACCTGCAGGAGCAGTTCGCCACCCGCAAGCTCGTCGAGCGCGCCAAGAGTCTCCTGACCACGAAGATGGGCCTCACCGAGCCCGAGGCCTTCCGCTGGATCCAGAAGACGTCCATGGACCGCCGCCTGAGCATGCGCGAGGTCGCCGAGACGATCATCAACCAGGTCAACTGACCGCGGCATCCGGGCTCACGGACGAAAGGACCCCCTCCCGGATCGGGAGGGGGTCCTTTCGTCCGTCCTGCGGATCAGGCTACTTCTTCTTGACGGGCCACGGGCCCACGCCTTCCTTGATGTAGGACGTGTGGTCGCCGGGGAGCTGACCGGCGTCGGTGATGTCACCGACGCGGTGCACCTTGAGGGAGTTGGTGGAGCCGGCCTGTCCGGGAGGGGACCCGGCGGCGATCACGACGAGGTCGTCCACCTCGACGAGGCCCTGCTCGAAGAGGATGCGGTCCACCTGGGCGGTCATCTGGTCCGTGTGTTCCACGAACGGGACGAGCCGGGGCTGGACGCCCCAGATCAGCGACATGGCGTTCAGCGTCGACTGCACCGGGGTGAAGGCGAAGACCGGCTTCTTGGGGCGCAGGCGGGAGAGGCGGCGGGCCGAGTCCCCGGACTGGGTGAACGTGCAGATGTACTTGGCGTCGAGCTGGTCGGAGATCTCGACGGCGGCGCGGGTGATGGCGCCGCCGCGGGTCTTCGGCTTGCTGCCGAGCGGCGGGACCCGCTCGAGGCCGTGGCGCTCGGTGGACTCGATGATGTCGGCCATGGTGCGGACCGTCTCCATCGGGTACTTGCCCACGCTCGTCTCGCCGGAGAGCATGACGGCGTCCGCGCCGTCGAGCACGGCGTTGGCGCAGTCGGAGGCCTCGGCGCGCGTGGGGCGCGGGTTGTCGATCATGGATTCGAGGACCTGCGTGGCGACGATGACGGGCTTGGCCCAGCGACGGGCGAGTTCGACGGCGCGCTTCTGCACGATCGGCACGTCCTGCAGGGGCAGTTCGACGCCGAGGTCTCCGCGGGCCACCATGATGGCGTCGAAGGCGTCGATGATCTCCTCGAGGGCATCGACGGCCTGGGGCTTCTCGATCTTCGCGATGACGGGGACGCGGCGGCCCTCCTCGTCCATGATCTCGTGCACGCGCTTGACGTCACCGGCATCGCGGACAAAGGACAGCGCGACCATGTCGACGCCGGTCTGGATGGCCCAGCGAAGATCGTCCTCGTCCTTCTCGCTGAGGGCGGGCACGTTGACGGCCACACCGGGCAGGTTGATGCCCTTGTTGTTCGAGACCATGCCGCCGACGACGACCTCGGTGGTCACCTTGACGTCGTCGACCGCGGTGGCGCGGAGGGTGACCTTGCCGTCGTCGATGAGCAGCAGGTCGCCGACGTTGACGTCGTGGGGCAGGCCCTTGAACGTCGTGGAGCAGATCTCCTGGGTACCCTCGACGTCCTCGACGGTGATGGTGAAGACGTCCCCTGGGGTCAGCGCGTGGGGGCCGTCGACGAACCGACCGAGGCGGATCTTCGGGCCCTGCAGGTCGGCGAAGATGCCGACGGGCTTGCCGAGTTCCGCCGAGGCACGGCGGACGTTCTCGTAGGTGCTGAGGTGCACGGCGTAGTCGCCGTGGCTCATGTTCATCCGGGCGACGTCGACGCCCGCCTCGAGCACGGCGAGCGTGTTCTCGTAGCTGGCGATTGCGGGGCCGAATGTTGCAACGATTTTTGCGCGTCTCATGGAACCTAGCCTAGTCGTGTTGGTCGGGAGAAAAGTGGTGGAGCCGGTCAGAGGACGGCGATGGAACGGTCGCTCGGAGCGACGGGCGCGGGCAGCCGGGTGGAGCCCATGAGCCACTGGTCCACCGCGGCGGCGCAGGCGCGACCCTCGGCGATGGCCCAGACGATCAGGGACTGGCCGCGACCGGCGTCACCCGCCGAGAAGACGCCGGGGGTGTTGGTCATGTAGTAGCCGTCGCGCGCCACGTTCCCGCGCTCGTCGAACTCCGCCTCGACCTGCTCGGTGATGCCGGCCGGTTCGGCGCCCGTGAAGCCGAGCGAGAGGAACACGAGGTCCGCGGGGATCTCGCGCTCCGAGCCGGCCTTCGGGACGCGGCGGCCGTCCACGAACTCGGTCTCCGCGACCTTGATGCCGCGCAGCACGCCGTTCTCGCCGACGAACTCCACGGTGGACGCCAGGAAGCGGCGCTCACCGCCCTCCTCGTGGGCGCTGGCGATGTCGAAGAGCGTGGGGAACGTGGGCCACGGCTGGTCCGGACGCCGCTCGGTGGACGGCTGCTGGCCGATGGCGAGCGTCGTGACGGACGCGGCCTTCTGGCGGTGCGCGGTGCCGAGGCAGTCCGCCCCGGTGTCACCGCCACCGAGGATGACGACATGCTTGCCCTCGGCGTGGATCTGCTCCTCGACCCGCTCGCCGGCGACCACGCGATTGGCCTGCACGAGGTAGTCCATCGCGAAGTGCACGCCGGCCAGCTCCCGCCCGGGAATGGGCAGGTCGCGCGGCACGGTGGCGCCGGTGGCGACGATCACGGCGTCGTAGCGCCGCTTGAGCTGACCCCAGCTGATGTCCTTGCCGACGGCGACGCCGGTGCGGAAGCGGGTCCCCTCGGCCTTCATCTGGTCCAGGCGCCGCTCGAGGTGGATCTTCTCCATCTTGAAGTCGGGGATGCCGTAGCGCAGCAGGCCGCCGATGCGGTCGTCGCGCTCGTACACCGCCACGGTGTGCCCGGCGCGGGTGAGCTGCTGCGCGGCGGCGAGGCCGGCGGGTCCGGACCCGACGACGGCGATGGTGCGCCCCGTGAGGCGCTCCGGCGGGTGAGGTTCCACCCAGCCCTCCTCGAACGCCTGGTCGGCGATGGACACCTCGACCTGCTTGATCGTGACCGGCTCCTGGTTGATGCCCAGCACGCACGACGACTCGCACGGCGCGGGGCAGAGCCTGCCCGTGAACTCGGGGAAGTTGTTCGTCGCATGCAGGCGGTCGCTCGCCTCGCGGCCCTTGTCGCGGAACGTGAGGTCGTTCCACTCGGGGATGAGGTTGCCGAGCGGGCAGCCCTGGTGGCAGAACGGGATGCCGCAGTCCATGCAGCGGCCCGCCTGCGCCTTCAGGACGCCCTTCTCCTGCGCTTCGTACACTTCCTTCCAGTCCATGATGCGGACGGGGACCGGCCGGCGTGGCTGGGTCTGGCGCTCGCGCACCTTCAGAAATCCGCGTGGGTCAGCCACCGGTTACCTCCAGGATCTTGGTCCACGCCTCTTCGCCGTCAGGGTCGAGACCCTGCTCGACGGCGGTGGCGCGGGCGTCCAGCACCGCGGCGTAGTCGCGGGGCAGGACCTTGGTGAATCGTGCAATGGTGTCCTCGAAGGAGTCGAGGAGGCTCTCGGCGAGGGTCGACTCGGTCTCCTCGACGTGCCGGATCAGCAGCTGCCGGACGATCTCGACGTCCTCGGCGTCGAGATCGACGAGCAGCAGCTCACCGTTCTCGAGGCTCTGCCGGTTGACCCGGGCACGCTCGAGGTCCAGCACGAAAGCCGTCCCTCCGGACATGCCGGCACCGAAGTTCCGGCCCGTCCGGCCGAGGATCAGCGCCTGGCCGCCGGTCATGTACTCGCAGCCGTGGTCGCCGATGCCCTCGGCGACGGCGGTGGCTCCGGAGTTCCGGACGAGGAAGCGCTCCCCCACCTGCCCGCGCAGGAACATCTCGCCGCTGGTGGCACCGTAGCCGATCACGTTGCCGGCGATCACGTTGTGGTCCGCGCGGAACACGTTGGCGCGGTCCGGCCGGACGATGATGCGCCCGCCGGACAGCCCCTTGCCCACGTAGTCGTTGGAGTCGCCGAGGAGCCGCAGGGTGATGCCGGCGGGCAGGAACGCGCCGAGCGACTGCCCGGCCTGGCCCGTGAGGGTGACGTCGATGGTGTTGGTGGGAAGGGTGTCGAGGCCGAACGTGCGGGTGACCTCGTGGCCGAGCATCGTGCCCACCGAACGGTCGGTGTTGACGACGTCCACCAAGATGCGCACGGGCGCCCGGTGCTGCAGCGCGTCGGCGCTCATCTCGATGAGCTTGTTGTCGAAGTGCTGGTCCAGGTCGTGGTTCTGCTTGAGCATGTTCCGCATCGGCTCCCCCGGGCCGAACTCGTTGCCGCGGAGGATCGGGTCGAGGTCCAGGCCGTCGGCCTTCCAGTGCTCGATCGCCTCCCGGGCGTCGAGCAGCTCGCTGTGGCCGATGGCGTCCTCGAGGGTCCGGAAGCCGAGTTCGGCGAGGAGTTCGCGGACCTCCTCGGCGATGAACTCGAAGAAGTTGACCACGAACTCCGGCTTGCCCGTGAAGCGGCTGCGGAGCTCGGGGTTCTGCGTCGCGACACCCACCGGGCAGGTGTCCAGGTGGCACACGCGCATCATGATGCAGCCGGAGACCACGAGCGGCGCCGTGGCGAACCCGAACTCCTCGCCGCCCAGCAGGGCCGCGATGACGACGTCGCGCCCCGTCTTCAGCTGCCCGTCCACCTGGACCACCACGCGGTCGCGGAGGCCGTTGAGCATGAGCGTCTGCTGCGTCTCGGCGAGGCCGAGCTCCCAGGGGATGCCGGCGTGCTTGAGGGAGTTGAGCGGGCTGGCGCCGGTGCCGCCGTCGTGCCCGGACACCAGGACGACGTCGGCCTTGGCCTTCGTGACGCCGGCCGCGACCGTGCCGATGCCGACCTCGGAGACGAGCTTCACGTGGACGCGGGCGCTCGGGTTGGACCGCTTGAGGTCGTAGATGAGCTGGGCGAGGTCCTCGATCGAGTAGATGTCGTGGTGCGGCGGCGGGGAGATCAGCGCCACGCCGGGCGTCGAGTGCCGTGTGCGGGCGATCCACGGGTAGACCTTCTGGCTCATGAGCTGCCCGCCCTCACCGGGCTTGGCCCCCTGCGCCATCTTGATCTGGATGTCGTCCGCGTTGGTCAGGTAGAGACTCGTGACACCGAACCGGCCGGAGGCCACCTGCTTGATGGCGGAGCGGCGCTCCGGGTCCAGCAGGCGTTCGACGTCCTCACCGCCCTCGCCCGTGTTGGACTTGGCGCCCAGGCGGTTCATCGCGATGGCGAGCGTCTCGTGCGCCTCCTGCGAGATGGAGCCGTAGCTCATGGCGCCGGTGGAGAACCGCTTGACGATGGACGAGACGGGCTCCACCTCGTCGATGCTGATCGGCGCGCGGGCGTCGCCGCGGAGCCGCAGCAGCCCACGCAGCGTCATGAGGTCCCGGGACTGGTCGTCCACACCCCGGGTGTAGGCCTTGAAGATGTCGTAGCGGCGCTCCCGGGTGGCGTGCTGCAGCCGGAAGACGGTCTCCGGGTTGAACAGGTGGGGCGGGCCCTCGCGGCGCCACTGGTACTCGCCGCCGTTGTCGAGGCCGCGGTGCGGGTCCTCGATGCCGTCCTCGGGATAGGCGCTGTCGTGCCGGGCCGCGGTCTCGGCCGCGACCACGTCGAGGCCGATGCCGCCGAGCTGGGTCTGGGTTCCGTGGAAGTACTCGTCCACGAGCTCCTGCGAGAGCCCGAGCGCCTCGAAGGTCTGGGCGCCGCAGTAGGAGCTGACGGTGGAGATGCCCATCTTGGACATGATCTTGAGGACGCCCTTGCCGAGGCCCTTGATGAGGTGCGCGACGGCGGTCTCGGCGGTGACGCCGGTGATGTCGCCGTTGCGGACCAGTTCCTCGCAGCTCTCCATCGCCAGGTACGGGTTGACCGCGGAGGCGCCGTACCCGATCAGCACCGCGACGTGGTGGACCTCACGGACGTCACCGGCCTCGACCACGAGGGACGTCTTGGTGCGCGTGGCGCTCCGGAGGAGGTGGTGGTGGACGGCGCTGGTCAGGAGCAGGGACGGGATGGGGGCCCACTGCGCGTTCGAGTCGCGGTCGGAGAGGACCACGTACTCGACGCCGCGGTTCAGCGCGCTCGAGACCTGCTCGCAGATCTCCGCGAGCCGGGCGCGCAGCGCGGACTCGCCGCCGTCGTGCCGGTACAGTCCGCGGACGCGGACGGTCAGCCGGTCGCCGTCGTCGGTCTCGAGGTTGGCGATCTTCGCCAGCTCGTCATTGGTGATGACGGGGAACTTCAGGGCGATCTGCTTGGAGCGGACGCGACCCGTGGACAGCAGGTTGCCGTCGGGGCCGATCGTGACGCCCATGGAGGTCACGAGTTCCTCGCGGATGGAGTCGAGGGGCGGGTTCGTGACCTGCGCGAAGGACTGCACGAAGTAGTCGAAGAGCAGGCGCGGGCGCTTGGAGAGCACCGCGATGGGCGTGTCCGAGCCCATGGCGCCGAGGGGCTCCGCGCCGGTCTTCGCCATCGGGCCGAGCAGGATGCGCAGTTCCTCCTGCGTGTAGCCGAAGGTGCGCTGGCGCCGGTTGATGGACGCCTTGGTGTGGATGATGTGCTCGCGCTCGGGGAGGTCCTCGAGCTGGATCAGGTTCTCCTTGACCCACTCCCCCCACGGGTTCGCGGCGGCGATCTCCGCCTTGATCTCCTGGTCCTCGATGAGCCGGCCCGCCTCGGTGTCGACGAGGAACATCTTGCCCGGCGAGACGCGGCCCTTGCGGACCACGCGGGAGGGTTCGACGTCGAGCACGCCCACCTCGGAGGCCAGGATGACGAGGCCGTCCTCGGTCACCCAGTAGCGCGCGGGGCGCAGGCCGTTGCGGTCGAGGACGGCGCCGACGAGACGGCCGTCCGTGAAGGACACCGCGGCGGGACCGTCCCAGGGCTCCATGAGCATGGAGTGGTACTGGTAGAAGGCCCGGCGCGCAGGATCCATGGTGGCGTGGTTCTCCCACGCCTCCGGGATCATCATCATGATGGAGTGCGTGATCGGGCGTCCCGAGAGGGTCAGGAGTTCGGCGACCTCGTCGAAGGTCGCGGAGTCAGAGGCGCCCGGGGTGCAGATGGGGTAGAGCTCTTCGGGCGCGTCTCCCAGCAGCGGGTTGGACAGCTGCGACTGCCGTGCACGCATCCAGTTGCGGTTGCCCTTCACCGTGTTGATCTCGCCGTTGTGGGCGATGGTGCGGAACGGCTGGGCGAGCGGCCACGACGGGAAGGTGTTGGTGGAGAACCGCGAGTGGACGATCCCGAGGCAGGTCTTGAAGCGCTCGTCGGAGAGGTCGGGGTAGAACGGCTCGAGCTGCGCGGTGGTCAGCATGCCCTTGTAGACGATGGTCTTCGAGGACAGCGACGGGAAGTACACGCCGTACTTGTTCTGCGCCCGCTTGCGCACCCGGAACGCCTTCGCGTCGAGGTCGGAGGGGTCGCCGTCCAGGGGCGCGAGGAACAGCTGGACGAATTGCGGCATGCAGGCACGCGCCATGGCGCCGACGAGATCCGCGACCACGGGTACGACGCGCCAGCCGAGCACCTCGAGCCCCTCGGCCTCCGCCAGCGATTCGAGGCCCGCGCGCGCGGTGGCCTGCTCCTTCCCCTCGGTCGGGAGGAAGGCGGTGCCGACCACGTAGGAGCCGGCGGGCGGCAGCCGGAAGTCGACGACCGCGCGGAAGAACTCGTCGGGGATCTGCGTCAGCAGGCCCGCGCCGTCGCCGGTGCCCTCGTCCGCTCCGACGGCACCGCGGTGCTCGAGGTTGCGCAGTGCGGTGAGGGCCGCGTCGACGATGTCGTGTCCGGGCTCGCCGCGCAGGGTCGCGATGACCGCGAGGCCGCACGCGTCCTTCTCGTTCTCGGGGTTGTAGAGGCCCGAGGCCTCCGGCACGGAGGCGAACCGGGTGAAGGGCGAGGTCACGGCCTCGGCGTCGTCGCCCGTGGGGGGCGTCGTGGCCGCTGGTGCGGCCTCGGTGGGCGTTCCTGGCGTCAAAGCAGTCATCAGATAAGGATCCTTCCCCCATGATGGAGCGTCGGGAGGGGACAGCCTTTGGCCCCGCGGGCGCCGCTGTCTGGGAGCGGTCGCCGTCGTGTGTATCTCGAGTGCCGGCACCTCTGCCGGTGGTGCCCGGCGCTGTAGGCGGGCAGGTGCTGCGGGCATCAGGCACCCGTGGCGGCGATGTCGGTGCGGGGTCGGAGGGTGATCCGGCCGTCGCACCTGGAGTCCACAACGATGTGGTGTTGCGTCCTTGAGGGGCGGTGGCCCGGGGACTGCTGTCGGGGACCGAATCCCGCGGCTCCGCTTGCGCGGGGGCCCGAGTACGCGGATCGCCTACTCAGGAACCGTCTGTTTCGGACAGGTTACCACGGTCATTCCGCCCGCTTTGCCCCGCGTCCGAGGCGTGGCCACCTGTGGCTGAAGCGTTACGGGAGGCGCCTTTCTCCGACGTCGTCCCCGCACCGTCGCCCGTTCCCGAGGCACTGCCCACGGCTGTCGCGGCGCTGTCGTCGGACCCGCTGTCCACGCTGCCGCCCGCTGCGCCGTCGTCACCGACGGCGTCGGCCGGCTTCGGTTCGCGGCCCGGCAGGTAGACCACCAGCTCCTCGACGCGGTCCCGCTTGACCGAGAGGTAGACGAGGACGGCGACGGACACGAGGAAGACGGCGATGCTGGTCCACACGTTGAGGCGCTGGGTGACGCCGAAGAACGTGATCATCTCGGCGTCGTCGATACGGAGCGCCTCGATCCAGACGCGTCCGAGCGTGTAGTAGGCCGCGTAGAGCCAGAACATGCGGCCGCCGCGCAGGGTGATCTTCCGCGAGAGCAGCAGCAGGAGGGCGACGCCGGCGAGGTTCCAGAGCAGCTCGTAGAGGAACGTGGGGTGGAACAGCGTGCCGGGGGCGGCGCCGGGCGGGAAGTTCGCGTTGTCGGCGTCGATCTCGAGGCCCCACGGCAGCGTGGTGGGTGCGCCGAAGAGCTCCTGGTTGAACCAGTTGCCGAGCCGTCCGACGGCCTGGGCGAGCAGCACACCGGGCGCGGCGGCGTCGGCGAAGGCGGAGAGCTTGACGCCCGCGCGCCGGGCGCCGATCCAGGCTCCGACGGCGCCGAGGGCGATCGCGCCCCAGATCCCGAGGCCGCCCTGCCAGATCTGCGGGATGCGCGCGAGGTCACCGTCCGGGCCGAAGTAGGCGTCCGGGGAGGAGAACACGTGGTAGAGCCGACCGCCGACGATGCCGAACGGGATGGCCCAGATGGCGATGTCCCACACCGCGTCCGCGTGGCCGCCGAAGGAGACGAACCGCTTCTGCGTGAGGAGGAGCGCGAGGAGGATGCCGGCGAGGATGCACAGGGCGTACGCGTGGAGGGTGACGGGGCCGAGGCTGAAGCTCGCCCATTCCGCGGGCGGGCTGGGGATCGACGCGGCGAGGCGTGCGCCGATCACGCGGACGCCTTGCCCGTGCCGGTGCTCAGTTCGCGCGTGAGCTCGGCGACGGCGTCCACTCCGCCGTCGCGCAGGGCGGCGACGAGGGCGGTGCCCACGATCACGCCGTCGGCGTACGCGCCGATCTCGCGCACCTGGGCGGAGGACGAGACCCCGAGCCCCACGCAGACCCGCTCGGCTCCGGCGGCGTGCGCCGCGTCGACGACGGCCCGGGCGGCGGCACCGACCGAGGTCCTCGCACCGGTCACGCCCATGACGGACACGGCGTAGACGAATCCCCTGCTGGCGTCGACGGTGGCCTGCATGCGCTGCGGGGAGGTGGACGGTGCCACGAGGAACACGCGGTCGAGGCCGAATGCGTCGGAGGCCTCGAGCCATTCGGAAGCCTCGTCGGGGATGAGGTCCGGGGTGATGAGCCCGGCGCCGCCCGCGGCGGCGAGGCGCTCGGCGAACGCGCGGACGCCCATGCGCATGACCGGGTTCCAGTAGGTCATGACGAGGACGGCGGCGTCGGTGGCGCTCGTGATGCCGGCGACGACGTCGAAGATCCGGGGGACGGTGAAGCCGTTGGCCAGCGCATCGACCGTCGCTTCCTGGATGACGTGCCCGTCCATGACCGGGTCCGAGTACGGGATGCCGATCTCGATGAGGTCCACGCCGTTCTCCGCCATGGCGATGCCGGCGTCGATGGTGGCCTGGACGTCGGGGAAGCCGGCGGGCAGGTAGCCGATGAGGGCGGCGCGGCCTTCGCTGCGTGCCTTCTCGATGGCGGCGGCGGCCTTGGAGCCGGTGTCGGGACCGGTCGAGGGAGCAGTGGCGGGATGCGTGGTCACAGCTGTTCACCCTCCTGGGCGATTTCCTGCTCGGCACTGTCGTCCGGGAGGAGGTCGAAGTATTCCGCGGCGGTCGCCACGTCCTTGTCGCCGCGGCCCGAGAGGTTGACGACGACGATCCTGTCCGACGCCTTCTCCCCCGGTCCGAGGTCCGCCGCGAGGCGCCGGCCCACCTTCATGGCACCGGCGAGGGCGTGCGCGGTCTCGATGGCCGGGATGATCCCCTCGGCCTGGCTGAGGATCTTGAAGGCCTCCATCGCCTCGGCGTCGGTGATGGGCTCGTAGTGCGCCCGTCCGATGTCGGCGAGGTAGGCGTGTTCCGGGCCGACGCCCGGGTAGTCGAGTCCCGCGGAGATGGAGTGGGACTCCATGGTCTGACCGTCCTCGTCCTGCATGAGGTAGGACCGCGCGCCGTGCAGCACGCCGGGGCGCCCCAGGGTGATGGTGGCCGCGTGGCGGCCGGTCTCGACGCCGTCACCACCGGCTTCGAAGCCGTACAGGGCCACGTCGCGGTCGTCGAGGAAGCCGTGGAACATGCCGATGGCGTTCGATCCGCCGCCGACGCATGCGCAGACGGCGTCGGGGAGCTTGCCCGTCTGCTCGAGGATCTGCTCCCGCGCTTCGTCGCCGATGACCTCGTGGAAGTACCGGACCATGGACGGGAAGGGGTGGGCGCCCGCCGCGGTGCCGAGCAGGTAGTGCGTGGTCTCGACATTGGCGACCCAGTCGCGCAGCGCCTCGTTGATGGCGTCCTTCAACGTCTGGGAGCCGTTGGTCACGGGGACGACCGTCGCGCCGAGCAGCTGCATGCGCGCGACGTTGAGCGCCTGGCGGCGCGTGTCCTCGGCGCCCATGTAGACGACGCACTCGAGGCCGAGGAGGGCTGCCGCCGTCGCACTGGCGACGCCGTGCTGGCCGGCCCCGGTCTCGGCGATGACGCGGGTCTTGCCCATGCGCTTGGCGATCAGGGCCTGGCCCAGGACGTTGTTGATCTTGTGCGACCCGGTGTGGTTCAGGTCCTCGCGCTTGAGGAAGATGCGCACGCCGCCGCAGTGTTCGGCGAAGCGCTGCGCCTCGGTCAGGAGGGACGGACGGCCGGCGTAGTTCCTGTTGAGCTCGGCGACCTGCGCCGTGAACTCGGGATCGGCCTTGGCCTTGTCGAAGGTGTCCTGCAGCTCGTCGAGCGCGGCGATGAGCGACTCGGGCATCCATCGCCCGCCGTAGGAGCCGAAGTAGGGACCGGGTGCGTGGCGGAGGCTCTCGTCGTGGCTGAGGAATGCCTCGGCCGTCCCGGCGTCGATGGCGTCCTCTGCGCGGTCGCCCGTGCCGTCGTGGCCCGTGTCCTGGTGCATGTCGGTCATGGCTTCAGCGTTCCTGTCCTGTTGGTCCTGACTCGGCGGTGGGTGTCGCCCGGGTCGCCGGTGGACCGGGGTGGCCGGTCCGTGTACTGCTCGCTGTCCCGCCGGGGGCGGCGGGATCCGTCAGCCGTGCGCGGGCGTGTCCAGGCTCTGCCGGGCGTCCGAGCCGGCGCGCCTGAACTCGTCGATGGTCGCCGCCGGATCGCTGTGGCGGACCAGCGCCTCCCCCACCAGGACGGCGTGCGCGCCGCCGGCCGCGTAGTCGGCGACGTCGGAGGCGTCGCGGACGCCGGATTCGGCGATGACGACCGTCCCCGACGGGATGAGGTGCGCCAGTTCCGCGAAGACCCCGCGGTGGATGTCCAGGGTCTTCAGGTTGCGCACGTTGACGCCGATGATCGCGGCGCCGGCCGCCACGGCCCGGCGCACCTCGTCGGCCGTGTGCGTCTCGACGATCGCGTGCATCCCGAGGTCGGTGGTGAGGGTGAGGAACGCGCCCAGCTCCTCGTCGGTGAGGGCGGCGACGATGAGCAGGACGACGTCGGCACCGTGTGCGCGTGCTTCCCAGATCTGGTACGCGTCGACCGTGAAGTCCTTGCGGAGCACGGGGAGGGCCACCGCCGCACGGACGGCGTCGAGATCCGCGAGCGATCCGCCGAAACGTCGCTGCTCGGTGAGCACGGAGATGACGGCAGCGCCACCCTGCTCGTACCGGGCTGCCAGGGCGGCCGGGTCGGCGATGTCCGCGAGGGCGCCCTTGGACGGGCTGCTGCGCTTCACCTCGGCGATGACCGCCATGGCTCCGCCCTGTCCGGCACCGAGGGCCTCGAATGCATCGAGCGGCGCAGGGGCTGCGAGGGCGGCCGCTCGCACGGCGTCGAGGGGCAGTGTGCGCCGGCGTTCCGCGAGGTCCTCGCGGACGCCGTCGATGATGTCGTCGAGGACCGTCATCTAGTGGCCGTTGTTCTTGAGCTTCGATCCACCCACGCCGTAGCCGATCTTGCGCATGATGAAGCCGACGATCAGGCCGACGAACATGATGCCGATCCCGACCCAGAACAGGAGGGTCCCGAAGTCGTGGTTGCCCTCGGTGCTCGCGAGGATGTAGGCGAAGGAGGCGATGGCGGCGCCGGCCAGCATGATCAGCACGCAGGTCCACGCGGCGGGGCTGTTGCCGTGGCCGATCGTCTCGTCACCCATCTGGGCGTGGCTGGCCGGGGTGTTGCGGGTGGCGCTGGCGCGGGTCTCGGATGCCATGGGTAATCTCCTTCGAACGGGTCTTGTTCCATTCTGCCATTGATGGGACGGCGCGGCGGCACGGGGCGGCCTCCAGCAGGGCCGGCGGGGTGGGCGTGCGGTCGTGGTCAGCGCGTCGGGTCGTTGCCGCGCGAGAGTTCGTCCCAGCTGTCGATCTCGTCGGCGTGGGCACTCCCCCGCTGCGGGGGCGTCGGTGGCTCCCCGCCCTGGCCCGGGCCCGGCTCGTCGGGCGAGGGGCCGGTCAGGGACTCGGGCGAGCGGTCGGGTGAGCGCTCCGTCGAGGACCCCGGAGCGGCGTCGGGTGCGGCGTCGGGTGCGGGGCCCGGGTCGGCGACGGCGTCCTGGGCGGCATCCTCGCCGCCGGGCACGACGCCGGGCGGCACGTCGCCCGTCGAAGGTGCGGGCGCTCCGGGCTGCGGACTTCCCGGGGCGGCGTGGACCGTGCGGGACGCCCCGGCGTCGTACCGCCGGTTGATGCCCCAGGTCCGTCCGGCGAGCACCACCCAGGCCGCCGCGAGCACCAGGAGGACCCCGGCCGCGGCGGCGACCCAGGGCATGGCCGTGGCGGCTGCCTCGGCTCCGGCGAGGCCGCTGACGCCGATCGCCGCCCCGGTGGCCGGTTCGGCCGCGGAGGAGGGATCGAGAGCGACACCGGCGCTGGACGTCGTGATCCCGACCCCGGAGAGCACGAGGATGACGGCGATGATCCACCGGGCGACGCGTCCCGCGATCGAGACGGCGAGGGCCGCGGCCAGTGCCACGAGGGCGAATGCCGTCACGGGCGTCGCCGCGTCGCTGCCGGCGATGGCCAGGTCCGGGGTCTGGACGGCGTCCTGGGGCAGGCGCACCGTGAGCCAGGTCTGCGTCGTCGTGCCGAAGGCGAGCAGCGCGAGCACCACGATGCCCAGCACCACGACGCCGCGGCGCGTGAAGCGACCCGCGCCGGGGCGTGCGGCGGCGCTCACGGGAGGTCCGCCGTCGCCGGGCGCAGGGCGGCCGCGGTCAGCGCCGCCCGGAGCGGGGCCGCCGCCTTGTTGACCGTCTCGAGTGCTTCCGCCTCGAGCACGGAGTCGGCGACGATGCCGCCGCCGGCCTGCACGTACGCCCTGCCGTCGCGGAGCAGCGCCGACCGGATGGCGATGGCCATGTCCATGTCGCCCGCGAAGTCCAGGTAGCCGACCACCCCGCCGTAGATCCCGCGCCGGTGCGGCTCCACCTCGTCGATGAGGCGCAGGGCCCGCGGCTTCGGCGCTCCCGAGAGCGTGCCGGCCGGGAAGGTCGCCGCCAGGACGTCGTAGGCGCTCTTCGACGGCGCGAGCCGACCCACCACGGTGGACACGAGGTGCATGATGTGGCTGAATTTCTCCACCTCCATGAACTGCGTGACGTCGACGCTGCCCGGGGTGCACACCTTGGAGAGGTCGTTGCGGGCGAGGTCGACGAGCATGAGGTGCTCGGCCATCTCCTTGGTGTCGGCGCGGAGTTCGACGGCGAGGTCGCGGTCCTCCTCCGTGGTCCTGCCCCGGGGCCGCGATCCGGCGATGGGGTGGGTGATGACCTCGTCCCCGGTCACCGTGACGAGGGCCTCGGGCGAGCTGCCCACGATCGAGTAGCCCCGCCCGTCGGCGTCCTCGAGGCTGAACAGGTACATGTAGGGACTGGGGTTCGTGGTGCGCAGGATCCGGTAGACGTCCAGGGCGGAGGCGTCGCACTCGATCTCGAAGCGTCGGCTGATGACCACCTGGAAGACGTCGCCGTCGACGATCGCCCGCTTGCCGCGCTCGATCGCCGCCAGGTAGTCGGGTTCGAACCACGATTCGCGGACGCGGTCCATCGACGCCGCGGCGCCCGGTGCGTCGGCCGCCATCACGGAGACGGCGAGCTCCGCGGGCGCGACGAGCTTCGCGAGCATGCCCTGGACACGCGCGACGGCGTCGTGCCAGGCCTCGTCGACGCGCTCGTCGGTGTTGTCGAAGTTGATCGCGTTGGCGACGAGGGTGAGGGAACCCGCGGAGTTGTCGTGGATGGCGAGGTCGGACACCAGGCACATCGCCAGCTCGGGCAGGAGGAGATCGTCCTCCGGGGGGCTGGTGAGACGCTCCCAGTGCCGGACCGCCTCCCACCCCACGAAACCGACCATCCCGGACGTGAACGGGGGCAGGTCCTCGAACCGCTCGGTGCGCAGGGCCTCGACCGTGAGGCGCAGCGCCTCGACGGGGTTCCCGTCCACGGGGACGCCGGCCGGGGGTTCGCCCAGCCAGTGCGCCTGCCCGTCCCGGGAGGTCAGCGTGGCGCGCGAGTGCGAGCCAATGAAGGAGTACCGCGACCAGACACCGCCGACGGCGGCGGATTCCATGAGGAACGTGCCGGGCTGCCCGGCGGCGAGTTTGCGGTAGACGCCGATCGGCGTGTGCGCGTCCGCGAGGACCGTCAGGTGGACGGGGACCACGCGGCGGGCCCGGGCCAGGGTGCGGAACTCCTCGAGGGTGGGGCTGATCGTGCCCAGGTGCTGCATGGGTCAGAGTCCTTCGGGGTCGGGCCGGGAGGCGGTCTCGGCGGGCAGTGCCCGGCCGTCGAAGCACGTGCGGGTGCCGGTGTGGCAGGCCGCGCCCTCCTGGTCCACCGTCACGAGCAGGGCGTCGCCGTCGCAGTCGAGGGCCACGCCCTTGACCCACTGCCGGTGCCCCGAGGTATCGCCCTTGCGCCAGTACTCCGCGCGGGACCGCGAGTAGAACGTCACGCGCCCCGTGCTCAGGGTCCGCCGCAGCGCCTCCTCGTCCATCCAGCCGAGCATCAGGACCTCGAGCGTGTCGTACTGCTGGACGACGGCGGCGACGAGCCCGGCGTCGTCCTTCTTGAGGGCGGCGGCGATCGCGGGATCGAGGACGGGGCCGTCCCCCTCGGAGCGGGGCTCGGAGGAAAGGGCGGTGCGGTTCGGGGAGGGGGTGGAGGAGAGCATCAGTCCTGATTCTAGTGCGGGCTATGCGGGAGCGTGGGCGGGGCCTGCCCCCGACCCGGCCCGCCATGCTAGTTTCAGCAGTGATGCGCTACGTAACCCCGTCCCGCGAGGTCCTGGCCGAGACGCTTCTTGCCGCCGGCCCCGACGCCCCCACCCTGTGTGAGGGGTGGCAGACCCGCGACCTCGCCGCACACCTCTACCTCCGGGAGCACAGGCCCGCCCTGGGGTTGGGCATGGTGATCCCGAAGCTCTCCCCCACGACCGAGCGTGCCATGCGGGAGACGGCGGGACGGGCGGCGTCGCCCGCGGCCTACGAGGCCCTCGTGAACCGGTTCCTGGCGGGTCCGCCCGCCCTCTCGCCGATGCGCATCGGCGTGATCGACAGGAGCGCCAACCTCATCGAGTACTTCGTGCACACCGAGGACGTCCGCCGGGCGACGACGCGCTGGGCGCCGCGGGCCCTCGACGTGGAGTACGCGAACGCCCTCTGGGAGGAACTCGTCAAGCGGGCGGCGTTCCTCTACCGGGGCGTGGACCTGGGGATCGTCCTGGTGTGCCCCGACGGGCCCCGGCACGTGGCCAGACGCGCGCCGGTGTCCGTGGCGATCGTCGGCGATCCCGGCGAACTACTCCTGCACGCGCACGGGCGCGCGCAGGCACTGGTCACCTTCGAGGGCCAGCCCGACGCCGTCGCCCTGCTGCAGAGCGCCGACGTCGGCATCTGATCCGTTCTGCGGGCCGCGCCGGCTGCGCCTCGGCCGGGACGGAGAACTAGCGGACCGGGAACCCTGCCTCGCGGATGGCCGCTTTGACCTGGGCGATCGCGTCCACCGGACCGAAGTGGAAGACCGAGGCCGCGAGCACCGCGTCGGCGCCGGCCGCCACCGCCGGCGGGAAGTGCTCGGGCTTGCCCGCCCCGCCCGAGGCGATCAGGGGCACCCCGACGGCGGCCCGCACGGCGCGGATGAGCTCGAGGTCGAAGCCCTCCTTGGTGCCGTCGGCGTCGATCGAGTTGAGCAGGATCTCCCCGACCCCGCGGTCCGCGGCCTCCTTCGCCCAGGCCACGGCGTCGATCCCGGTGCCCTTGCGGCCGCCGTAGGTGGTGACCTCGAAGCCGGACGGCGTGCGCGCGTCCCGCGTCCGCCGGGCGTCGAGGGAGAGCACGAGGACCTGCGCGCCGAAGTGCCCGGTGATCTCGTCGATCACGGCGGGCCGGGCGACGGCGGCGGTGTTGATCGACGCCTTGTCCGCGCCGAAGCGCAGGAGGCGGTCGACGTCGGAGATCTCGCGGACGCCTCCTCCCACGGTGAGCGGGATGAAGACCTCCTCCGCGGTGCGGGCGACGACGTCGAACGTGGTCTCACGGTTGCCCGAGGAGGCGGTGACGTCGAGGAAGGTGAGTTCGTCGGCGCCGGCGCGGTCGTAGCGGTGCGCGAGCTCCACGGGATCCCCGGCGTCCCGCAGGTCCTCGAAGTTGATGCCCTTCACAACGCGTCCGGCGTCGACGTCGAGACAGGGGATGACGCGGACTGCGACGGTCACGGTTGCCCCTCCCCTAGATCCGGCAGGCGTGGATGGTGCTGACGAGGATGGCGCGCGCGCCGAGCTCGTACAGCTCGTCCATGACCCGGTTGGTCTGGTGGCGCTTGACCATGGAGCGGACGGCGACCCACTCGGTGTCGCGCAGCGGCGAGACGGTCGGGGATTCCAGCCCGGGCGTGAGGGCCGCGGCCTCGTCCACGAGGTGCTTCCGGATGTCGTAGTCCATCATCACGTACTGGCGTGCGACGAGGACGCCCTGCAGGCGCCGCAGCAGTACGTCGAGGCCCGCGGGCGCCTCGGCACCGGCCCGGCCGATCAGCACGGCTTCGCTCTGCAGGATGGGCTCGCCGAAGATCTCCATGCCGGCGGCCCGGAGCGTGCTGCCGGTCTCGACGACGTCGGCGATGGCGTCGGCCACCCCGAGGCGCACCGAGGACTCGACGGCGCCGTCGAGCCGGACCACCGACGCGGTGATGCCGCGCGCGGCGAGGTAGTCGTTCAGGAGGCCCTCGTAGCTGGTCGCCAGGCGCCGGCCCTCGAGCTGCTCCAGCGAGGTGAAGTCGCCGACGGGTCCGGCGAACCGGAAGGTGGAGGCGCCGAAGCCGAGCTGCATGAGCTCCTCGGCCTCCACCTGGGCGTCGAGGAAGAGGTCGCGGCCGGTGATGCCGACGTCGAGCGTCCCCGAACCCACGTACACGGCGATGTCCCGTGGTCGCAGGAAGAAGAACTCGATCTCGTTCTCGGGGTCGACGAGCACCAGCTCGCGGGAGTCGCGGCGCTGGCGGTAGCCGGCCTCGGCGAGCATGGACGAGGCGGCCTCGGAGAGGGCGCCCTTGTTGGGGACTGCGACACGGAGCATGGGGATCTTTCGCTGGTGGAGACGGGGGACGAGACCGGCAGGAGCCGCGGTGGGGTGCGTGGGCGCCCTGTGCGGCTACAGATGCTTGTAGACGTCCTCCAGCGTGAGTCCCTTGGCGATCATGAGGACCTGCAGGTGGTAGAGCAACTGGGAGATCTCCTCCGCGGCGTCCTCGGTGGACTCGTACTCGGCCGCCATCCACACTTCGGCGGCCTCTTCGACGACCTTCTTGCCGATGCCGTGCACGCCCGAGTCGAGCTCGGCCACGGTCCGTGAGCCCGTGGGGCGCTCGACCGCCTTCGCGCTGAGTTCCTCGAACAGGGAATCAAAGGTTTTCACACCCCCTAGGTTATCGGCTCGCACAGCCGCCGCGGCACGTGGGCCGGGTCCTGTGACGGACGCCTCCGCGCTCATCGCTCCGAGGCTCGGAGGACGGCGGCAGTCGCGAGGGCGGCCGTGACGGCCTCGTGCCCCTTGTCCTCGGAGGAGCCCGGCAGTCCGGCGCGGTCCAGTCCCTGCTGCTCGGTGTCACAGGTCAGGACCCCGAAACCCACCGGCACGCCGGTGCGGACGCTGACGTCGGTGAGGCCCGACGTCGCCGCCTGGCACACGTACTCGAAGTGCGGCGTGCCGCCGCGGATGACGACGCCGAGGGCTGCGACGGCGTCGAACCGGGGCGCGAGGCGCGCGGCGGCGACGGGCAGTTCGAAGCTGCCGGGCACCCGGACCTCGGTGACCTCGGCGCCGGCCTCGGCCGCGGCCCGGCGGGCGCCGTCGAGCAGCCCGTCCATGATCTGCGTGTGCCAGCTCGCCGCGATGATCGCGAGGCGCAGGGGCGCGCCGTCCTGGGTGGTCAGCGCGCTGACGTCGATGCTGGGTGCTCCGTGGCCGCTCATGGTTCTCCTTCGGTTCGTCTACTGCAGGGATGCGGGGGTGCTGCGGGGTGTACCGCGGGGTGTCCTCCGGGGTGTACTGCGGGGTCAGGCGCTGTCGCCGCGCTCCTCGCCGGCCCGGACGTGGGCCACGAGGTCCTCGATCGAGACCAGCGGGAGCCGGTGCTCGTCGGCGAAGCGGCGCAGCGCGGGCAGGCGCATCATGTCGCCGTCGTCGTGGACGAGCTCGGCGATGACGGCCGCCGGGCGCTTGCCGGCCAGGACGCTGAGTTCCACACCGGCCTCGGTGTGCCCGGGCCGTTCGCGGACGCCCCCGGAGGCCGCCCGCAGGGGGAAGACGTGGCCCGGCCGGGTGAGGTCCAGGGGACCGCTGGCCGGATCGGCCAGCACGCGCGCCGTACGGGCGCGGTCAGCGGCGCTGATGCCGGTGCTCACGCCCGTGGCGGCGTCGCACGAGACCGTGTAGGCCGTGCCCTTCGAGTCCTCGTTGACCGCCGTCATGGGCGGCAGGAGCAGCCGGTCGGCGTCGTCGGCGCGCAGCGGCACGCAGAGCACACCCGACGTCCAGCGCACCGTCCAGCCGACGAGGGCCGGCGTGGCGTCCTCCGCGGCGAAGACGATGTCGCCTTCGTTCTCGCGGTCCTCGTCGTCCACCACGACGACGGCGCGGCCCGCGGCGATGGCGGCGATGGCGTCCTCGATGGGATCGAGGCGCACCGGCTCGGTTCCCGTCACGGTGTGCCCCCGGTGGTCCGGCCCCGACGGGCGTCCGCGGCGGCGAAGCCGAGGAGGCGTTCGGCGTATTTCGCGAGCACGTCCATCTCGAGGTTCACCGGGTCGCCGATGGCCTTCGCGCCGAGGCCGGTCTCCCGGAGGGTGGTCGGGATGAGGCCCACTTCGAACCACTGCCCGGTGTCCTCGGGAGGACTCACCGCGGTGACGGTCAGGGAGACGCCGTCGATCGCGACGGACCCCTTCTCCGCGGCGTAGCGTCCCAGGTCGGTGGGCAACCCGAAGCGGAGCCGGTGCCAGGCACCGAGGTCCTCGCGCTCCAGCAGCACGCCGATACCGTCGACGTGGCCCTGCACGACGTGGCCGTCGAGGCGGCCGCCCGCGGGGACGCAGCGCTCGAGGTTGACCGGCGCGCCGGGCTGCAGGCCGCCCGTGGTGGTGCGGCGCAGGGTCTCCCCCATGACGTCGACGCCCACGCGGCCGCCGTCGAGCGTGACGGCGGTCAGGCAGACCCCGTTGACGGCGATCGAGGCGCCGGGCGCGAGGTCCCGGCCTGTTCCGGGCGCCTCGAAGACGAGGAGTGCGCTCTCGCCGTCGGGCGTGAGCTCCAGGGAGACCACGCTGCCCTGCTCGGAGACGATTCCTGTGAACACTGGTACTTCCTTCGCGATGGGTGGGCGGGGCGGGTCAGGGGGGCGGTGGGGGTCCGAGATGCAGGCGCACGTCGGGGCCGAACTGCAGGACGGCGGGGCCGCCGGCGTCGTCCAGCGCCCAGCGGACGGCGTCGGTGAGGGTGCCCACGCCGAGGTCCGGGAAGGCGGGCGCCCCGTCGCCGAGGATCAGGGGCGCGACGTAGCTGAACAGCTCGTCCACCACCCCTGCCCGGAGGAACGCCGAGGCGATCCGCGGGCCTCCCTCGACGAGGACGTGCCGGACCCCCCGGGCATGGAGCTCGCCGAGGGCCGCGTCGACGTCCCGGGTGGCCAGGTGGAGGAAGCCCTCGCCGCGCACCGCGGCGTCGTCCGGCACCGGGGTGCGTCCGAGGACCACCCGCAGGCCGGCGTCCCGCACCGGTGGTGCGTCCCCGGCGTCGTCCTGCGTGCCCTGGGCGGCACCGGCGCGGGCCGTGAGACGCGGATCGTCCGCGAGGACGGTCCCGGTGCCGACGAGGACGGCGTCGGCGAGGGCACGGATCCGGTGGCCGTCGGCGCGTGCGTCCGCGCCCGTGATCCACTGGCTGGAGCCGTCGCGGGCCGCCACGCGCCCGTCGAGGGACTGCGCGGACTTCAGGGTGACGAAGGGGCGCCGCGCGAGGACGGAGGCCGTCCAGCGCTGGTTGAGGTGCCGTGAGCGGGTGGCCTCGAGGCCGCTGACGCAGTCGACGCCGGCGTCGCGCAGCCGCCGGGCCCCACCGGCGGCGGCACCGTTGACGTCGTCGGCCGCGTACACGACGCGGGCGACGCCGGCGTCGATGAGTGCCTCGCTGCACGGGCCGGTCCGGCCGGTGTGGTTGCACGGCTCGAGGGTCACGACCATGGTGGCGCCGCGCGGGTCGTTGCCGCGCCGGCGGGCGTCGGCGAGGGCGGAGGGCTCCGCGTGCGGCGTGCCCGCCCCGCGGTGATGGCCCTCCCCGAGGACGGTGCCGTCGGCGGAGAGCAGGACGGCGCCCACCAGGGGGTTGGCGCCGCGCACCCCGCGGCCGGCGAGGTCCAGGGCACGCAGCATCGCGGCCGTCTCCGCGGCGGTGGTCCGGGGGCCGGGCGTCGTGCTCATCGCAGCATCGGATCCGGGAGGAGTGTCTCGACGCTCGGCTTCCCGGTGCGCTGGGCGCGGGCCCACACGACGAACCCGACGAGGGTGAAGGCCCCGTAGAACACGTACATGAAGGCGCTGGCGTAGTAGCCCGCGCTGAAGAGCAGGGGAATCCCCACGATGTCGACCGCGACCCACACGAGCCAGAACTCCACCCAGCCCTTGGCCATCCCGTAGGTGGCGAGCAGGGACCCGACGAAGGTCCAGGCGTCGGCCCAGACCGGCTCGTACGAACCGAGCACGCGGAACAGGGGGGTCAGCGCGAAGGTGCCGACGATCATGAACGAGACCATGCCGATGCGCGCCCTGGTCCCGGCCCAGCGGGGCTCCACGGCCTGGCCGCCGTGGTCGCGGCTGGCCCGCCACCGGCGCCACCCGTAGATCGAGACGGCGATGAACATGGCCTGCCGGCCGGCCTGCCCCAGCAGGTTGGCGGCGCTCGCGGCGCCGAAGAGGGACCCGAGGAAGACGGTGAGGAGCAGCACGTTCCCGATGATCCCGACCGGCCAGGCCCAGACGCGCCGGCGCATGCCGCCGAAGGCGCTGAGGAGACCGAAGGCGTTGCCCACCACTTCGCGCAGCAGGAGGGAACCGTTGCCTACGGGGATGCGGGCTTCGAAGAGCCACTGCAGAAAGTCCATGCCGATCCTTCACCGAGTCCACGGCTCCGGGCAACGGCGGCACGACAAGGGGCGTCCTGCCACGGCTGGTGCCACGACAGGCACCGCGACCCGGCGACGGGCAGCGGTGAGTCCCTGCTGTTCGTGCTTCTCCCATCCAGACTTTGACTGTCGGTCCCGGAATTCCACCGGCTCAACCGCCGCCACCCCGCGGGTGCGGGACGTTGAGCGGGTCGCGGACTATCACCGCCGGTTCGGACTTACACCGACCCCGGAGCACGTACTCCCCCGATTATTTCACAGCCCGTCGGCGCGCACCGCCCGACCGTCACAATTCGTCCGACAGCGGAGGACCGCGGGTGCCTGCCCCAGGGGCTTCCGGAGCAGCTCCGCGGATCAGCCCTCGACGGCGGCCTTCGGCCGGGCGTCCACGCCGGCCTCCTTGCGCTGCTGCGCCGTGATCGGTGCGGGCGCCGCGGTCAGCGGATCGAACCCGCCGCCGGACTTCGGGAACGCGATGACGTCGCGGATGGAGTCGGTCCCCGCGAGGAGCGAGACCACGCGGTCCCAGCCCAGGGCGATGCCGCCGTGCGGGGGCGCGCCGTACTTGAAGCCCTCGAGGAGGAAGCCGAACTTCTCCTGCGCTTCCTCCTTGCCGAGGCCCATGACCGCGAACACGCGCTCCTGCACATCGCGCTGGTGGATGCGGATGGATCCGCCGCCGAGCTCGTTGCCGTTGCAGACGATGTCGTAGGCGTAGGCGACGGCGTTCTCCGGATCGGTGTCGAACGTGTCGAGGAACTCGGGCTTCGGGGACGTGAAGGCGTGGTGGACGGCCGTCCACGCACCGCCTCCGACGGCGACGTCCCCCGCGGCGACGGCGGCGGAGGCGGGCTCGAACATGGGGGCGTCGACGACCCACACGAAGGCCCAGTCGCCCTCCCTGATGAGCCCCGTGCGGCGGCCGATCTCGACGCGGGCGGCACCGAGGATGGCGCGCGACGACGACCGGTCGCCGGCCGCGAAGAAGATACAGTCGCCCGGGCTCGCCCCGGTCGCGCCGGCCAGGCCCTCGCGCTCGGCGTCGGTGAGGTTCTTCGCGACGGGCCCGCGGAGGCTGCCGTCGTCGTCGATCAGGACGTAGGCGAGGCCCTTGGCGCCGCGCTGCTTGGCCCATTCCTGCCAGGCGTCGAGCTGCCGCCGCGGCTGGGACGCGCCGCCGGGCATGACGACGGCGCCCACGTAGGGTGCCTTGAAGACGCCGAAGCCGGTGTCCTTGAAGAACTCGGTCAGCTCGGTCAGCTCGAGCCCGAAGCGGAGGTCCGGCTTGTCCGAGCCGTATTTCGCCATCGCCTCGGCGTAGGTCATGCGGCGGATCGGGAGGGGGATCTCGACGTCGATCAGCTTCCAGAGCGCGGCGACGAGCTGCTCGCCGAGGGCGATGATGTCGTCCTCCTCCACGAAGCTCGCCTCGATGTCGAGCTGGGTGAACTCGGGCTGGCGGTCCGCGCGGAAGTCCTCGTCGCGGTAGCAGCGCGCGAGCTGGTAGTACTTCTCGAACCCGCCGACCTGCAGGAGCTGCTTGAACAGCTGCGGGGACTGCGGGAGCGCGTACCAGGAGCCGGGCGCCAGGCGCGCGGGCACCAGGAAGTCGCGGGCGCCCTCCGGGGTGGAGCGCGTGAGCGTGGGGGTCTCGATCTCCACGAACCCGTCCGCGTGCAGCAGCTCGCGGGCGATCCGGCTGGCCTCGGACCGGAGGCGCAGGTTGGCCTGGGGGCCGGGACGCCGGAGGTCGAGGTAGCGGTGGCGCAGGCGCGCCTCCTCGCCCACCTCGACGTGCTCGTCGATCTGGAACGGCAGGGGGTCCGAGGTGTTGAGGATGGTCACGGTGTCCGCGATGACCTCGATCGCGCCGGTGGGGAGGGCGGGGTTCTCGTTGCCCTCGGGGCGCTGCTGCACCTCGCCGACGATCTGCAGGACGTACTCGTTGCGGAGCGACGAGAACACGTCCTCCTCGCGGACGACGACCTGCGCGACGCCGGAGGCGTCCCGGAGATCGAGGAACGCGACGCCGCCGTGATCCCGGCGACGGGCGACCCATCCCGCCAGGGTGACCGTTTGTCCTACGTGCTCGGGCCGAAGCGAGCCGAGTTCATGCGTGCGGAGCACAGCATTCCTTCCCACAGATACGTTCGATGAGTCGCAGGCGAGCCTCGCCTGCCTAGAGTTGGTTCAAACCGGTCCAACTTTACCGGTCCGGTCCGGACCGGCGGACAGCCCGTTCCGGAACCACCGCCTTCCGCAACCACCGCGCTCCGCAACCACTGCATTCCGCAACCACCGAGGAGGACCGTGACCCAGCCACCGGGACTGCGCCGTGCCATGGGCGGCTTCGACGCGACGACGGTCGGCGTCGGTGCGATGATCGGCGCCGGCGCGTTCGTCGTCTTCTCCCCCGCCGGCGCCGCGGCGGGGACGCAGCTGCCCCTCGCCGTCGTCATCGCCGGCTTCGTCGCGTACTGCAACGCGGCGGCGACGGCCTCGCTCGCCGTCCGTTATCCCTCCAGCGGAGGGACCTACGTGTACGGCAGGGAGCAGCTGGGGCCCTGGCCCGGGTTCCTGGCCGGGTGGGGCTTCGTCACCGGGAAGCTGGCCTCCTGCGCGGCCATGGCCCTCACCTTCGGCCTGTACGCGGCGCCGGGAGCGGAGAAGGCCGCCGCCGTGGCCGCCGTCGTCGGCCTGACGGCGGTGAACCTCCTCGGGGTCACGCGCACGGCCCTCGCGACGCGCGTCATCGTCTCCCTCGTGGTGCCCGTGCTGGCCTTCGTCGTCGTCGTGGCGTTCACCGCCCCTGCGGCCGGCTCCGCTGCCGGCTCCGGGGGGACGGGCGGCGTGGGCGGCGTACTGCAGGCCGCGGCCCTGCTGTTCTTCGCGTTCGCAGGCTATGCGCGCATCGCGACCATGGGTGAGGAGGTGCGGAAACCGCGCCGGAACATCCCGAGGGCGATCTTCGGCGCGCTCGGCTTCACCCTCGTGCTGTACCTGCTCCTGGCGCTCTCGCTGCTGCATGCCCTCGGCCCGGAGGCCCTCGCCGGCTCGACGGCGCCGCTGCGCGACGTCGTCGACGCGGGGTCGCCGCCCGGAGATTCTGCCGGCGTGCTCGACACGGTGGTCGTCCTGGCGGCAGCACTCGCGAGCCTCGGTGCGCTGCTCGCCCTGATCGCCGGCGTCGGCCGCACCAGCCTCGCCATGGCCCGCAACGGGGACCTGCCGTCGGTACTCTCCCGCATCTCGACGCGCTTCGCGGTGCCCTGGGCGGCCGATGTCGCGACCGCCGTCGTCGTCGTGGTCCTGCTGCTCGCCACGGACGTACTGACCGTCGTCGGGTTCTCCAGCTTCGGGGTGCTCGTGTACTACGCGATCGCGAACATCGCCGCCTTCACGCTGCCCGACCGGCAGTGGTACGCCCCGCGCTGGCTCAACGTCGTCGGGGCGGCGGCCTGCCTCGTGCTCGCGTTCACGCTGCCGGCGACGTCGGTGCTGACCATGCTCGCGGTGCTCGCCGTCGGAATCGCCGTGCGCGCCGCGGTCCTGGCACGGCGTCGCCGCCGGCCCTGACGGGCGCGACGGGCCCCCCGCCGCCGCCGTGCACCCGGCACGGCGGCCCCGCCGGGCGGTCACCCGGCCGGGCCGGGCGCCTCAGGCCCGCGCGACGACGGGAAGCAGGTCCGCCGCAGGTGGCGTCCACGAGGACGGGTCCGCCGCCACCTGGTCGCCGGACCGGATGTCCTTCACCTCGTGGGAGCCGTCCGGGGAGGTGAACCACACGAACGGGATGCCGCGGCGGTCGGCGAACTTGATCTGCTTCCCGAACTTCTCGGCGGTCGCGGCCACCTCGGCGGAGATCCCGCGGCTCCGGAGCGCTGTTGCGACATCCTGGGCCTGCGACCAGGCGTCGTCGTCCGCGAGGGTCACCAGGACCGCCGTGGGGACCGCCCGGGAGACCGTGGCGAAGCCCTGGCTGAGGATGCGCGACACGATCCGGGTGACGCCGATGGACAGCCCGACGCCGGGGAAGGTGCGGTTGCCCTTGCGGGCGAGCGCGTCGTAGCGGCCGCCCGAACAGATGGACCCGAGACCCTCGTGCCCGTCGAGCACCGTCTCGTAGACGGTCCCGGTGTAGTAGTCGAGTCCGCGGGCGATGCTGAGGTCCGCGACCACCCGGCCCGGCGCGCGGCGCGACGCCTCGCCCACGACCTGCCGGAGCTCCTCGAGTCCTTCCTCGAGGAGCTCGTTCGTGACGCCGAGCTCACGGACGCGCGCCACGAAGGACGTGTCCGCGGTGCGGATGCCCGCGAGCTCCAGCGCCAGGCGCACCTGCTCGTCGTCCGCTCCGATCTCGTCGCGCAGCAGCGCGCCCACTTTGTCGGGGCCGATCTTCTCGAGCTTGTCGATGCTGCGCAGGACCGCCGCCGTGTCCTCGAGCCCGATCGCCCGGTAGAACCCCTCGGCCAGCTTCCGGTTGTTGACCCGGAGGGTGAAGTCGGGGATCGGGAGGGCGCCGAGCGCCTCGACGACGGCGAGAGCGAGCTCGACGTCGTACCGGAACGGCAGGACGCCGTCGCCGACGACGTCGATGTCCGCCTGCGTGAACTCGCGGGCGCGGCCCTCCTGCGGCCGCTCGCCGCGCCAGCACTTCTGGATCTGGAACCTGCGGAACGGGAAGGCGAGGTGGCCGGCGTTCTCGACGACGTAGCGCGCGAACGGCACGGTGAGGTCGTAGTGGAGCGCCAGTCCGCTCTCCGAGGCGGACGCCTCCTCGGCCTGCAGGCGGGAGACCGCGTAGACCTCCTTGTCGATCTCGCCCTTGCGGAGGAGGTGGTCCACGGTCTCGACGGCGCGGGTCTCGATGCTGGAGAACCCGTGCAGCTCGAACGTGCGCTGCAGCACCTCCAGCACGTGGAGCTCGATCAGGCGCTCCTCGGGGAGCCACTCGGGAAAGCCTGACAGTGATGCCTTGCGGGCCATTGGGGGATCTCCTCCTGCACGGGGTTTCCGGTCCTCGCCCGACGACGGGACGATCCGGTTCTGCGGCCTCAATCCTAGGTGCCGGGCACCCTCCGCGGGAAAAGCCCGGGCCGCGTCGGGGCGGCTCGTCCAGCCGGGGCGGCCTCCTCCCGCCATGCCGCGGAATGGGGGCCAGTGGGTAAAGTAGCCTCAGGGCAGGTTCCCGGAGGTCAGGTCAGGGCGGGGTGCGCAGCGAGGTCGGCCGGAAGGCCCTTGCCGCCGGACCCCGGCCACCATGACCGACGGACTCCTGGACCCTGCATGCAATGGCCCTGGCGCGGTTCACGGCCATCCGACGAGCGAAAGACTTCTAGCGGTGACAGACAGTCAGCAATCCGACGACACGACCATCGGCCAGGACCCGCAGCAGGACGCTGCGGCAGGCGACGGTACCAGTGCAGCATCCGTAGCGGCAGAGCCGGGTGCGGCAGCAGAGGAACCAGCAGCGGCATCGGTGGCACAGGAGCCGGCCGAACCCGCAGTCCCCTCGGACGCCGCGGTGTCCGGGACGACCGCGGAGGAAGCAGCCGCGCCCGCCGAGGAGGCACCCGCCGGGGAGCCCGCCGCTCCGGAGGCCGTGGCGGACGAGGCACCCGCCGAGGAAACACCCACCCCGGCGGACGAGGCAGCCGCCGAGGACGTGCCCGCCGCCGCTGCGCCCTCCGCCGCCGAGGCAGCCCCACTGAGCACCCCGTCACCGCAGCCGTCCGGTCCCCGCCCACCGCTTCCCACGAAGATGGCGCCGAGGCCGCTCAAGAAGGCCGCGACGCCGGTGGCGGCGCCCGTCGCCCACAGCACGCCGCTTGCCGAGGCCGCCAGGTTCGCGCGCGTCGAGGAGGACGGCCACGTCTTCCTGCTCGTCGACGGCGAGGAGTACCCGGTCGGCCAGTACCCGGATGCGACCCGCGAGGAAGCCCTCGCCTATTTCGTGCGCAAGTACGACGACATCGTGAGCCAGGTGGCACTCCTCGAGCAGCGGGTGCAGGCCAAGGCGCCGGCGTCGGACATGGCCAAGACGGCCAAGCATCTGCGCGCGCAGGTCGGCGAACGCAAGGTGGTCGGTGATGTCCTCGCACTCGAGGCGCGCATCGACGCCCTGCTCGAGGCGATCGCGGGTCTGGAGAAGGCCGAGCGCGCCATCCAGGACGAGCTGAAGGCCAAGGAACTCGCGGCTCGCGAGGCGATCGTGGCGGAGGCGGAGGACCTCGCCGGCCGCGACCCCTCCACCGTGCAGTGGAAGGCCAGCAGCACCCGGATGAACGAACTGTTCGAGCTCTGGAAGGCCGCCCAGAAGAACGGGCCGAGGCTCGGACGCGGCACGGAGGATTCGCTGTGGAAGCGCTTCCGGTCCGCCCGCACCGTCTTCGACCGTCACCGTCGCGCCTACTTCTCGCAGCTGGACAGCGACAACGCCGAGGCCAAGCAGGCCAAGGAGGCGCTCATCAAGCGCGCCGAACAGCTGTCCGGGTCGACGGACTGGGGCCAGACCGCGGCCGAGTACCGCCATCTGATGGACGAGTGGAAGGCGTCCAAGCGCGCGAGCCGCAAGGACGACGACGCCCTGTGGGCCCGCTTCCGTGCTGCCCAGGACCGCTTCTTCGAGGCCCGGAAGGCCGCGAACGAAGCCGTCGACGAGGAGTACGCGGGGAACCTCGAGGCGAAGGAGGCCCTGCTGCGGGAAGCCCAGCAGATCCTGCCGATCAGGGACCTCGCCGCCGCGAAGAAGGCGCTGCAGTCGGTCCGCGACCGATGGGACGAGGCAGGCAAGGTCCCGCGCGCCGACATGGGGCGCATCGACGCGGGCCTCCGCAAGGTGGAGGACGCCGTCAAGGCCGCCGACGACGAGCACTGGACGAAGACGAACCCCGAGACGAAGGCGCGCACCAACAGCGCCCTGAGCCAGCTCGAGGCGACCATCGCCCAGCTGAAGGACGATCTGGCCGGCGCGGAACGCGCCGGGGATGCCAAGAAGATCGCCTCGGCCCGGGAGGCGCTGGCCGCACGGGAGCAGTGGCTCGACATGCTGCAGAGGTCGGCGCAGGACTTCTCCTAGCCGGGCCCCCGCGAAGGCCCTCCCGCACCCTTGTCCACATCGGTGCGGGAGGGCTTTCGCGTGGGCGGGGCAGTCCCCATGCTGAGGTGATGGCTCCCCTGCACGGCCCCTCCGCCGCGGTACCTCCCGAACGCTACCCGGGAGCGGCGCACCCTCCGGTCACCTCGACGGGGGGGCGCGCTCTTCCACGCGGGAGAGATCTTCACCGCGGCGGAGTTGCAGGCCATGCGCCTGGAGGGCCTGGTGCGCCTCGTGATCGGCGGGTCCTACCTTCGCAGCGACTTCCGGGAGGATCCCACCGTCAGGTCGCAGGCCGCCGCGCGGTGCATTCCGCGGCCGGTGCGGGCCCGTGTGGCGCTGGGACGCTCCTGCGCGGCCTGGATCTACGGGTGCGCCCCTCCTCCGGCCGTGATCAGCCTCGTGACGGATCACCGGCGTCGCACCACGGCGTTGCCGCCCTTCAGCTCCGCCGTGATGCATCAGGTGGCGCTCGGACCGTTCGACGTGAACACGGTGGGCGGGGTGCCTGTGACCACCCCGCTACGCACCGCCCTGGACATCGCGGTGCACGGCGAGGACCGCGACGCGGTGGACATCCTGCGGGCGATCGGTCGGGACCGGACCCTGGACTGCCCGCTCCGCCTCGTGGAGGCCGCGCTCCTGAGCGTATCCAGGGTGCCCGGGAAGACGCGCGCCCTGTCGAGGGTGCGGGGAGCCCGGCGACCGGCGGACGCCACGGGATGAGCGGGCACGGAGCGAACCCGTGCGGGCCCGGCCGTTCGCCCGCACCGGACGAATGGCAACCGCGCGCCCTGCCGCCGTCAGGGCCTGCGCTGGGAGCCTGTGGTCCGGTAGACGTCGAACACACCGTCGATGCGCCGGACGGCGCTGAGGATGTGGCTGAGGTACTTGGGGTCGCCCATCTCGAACGCGAAGCGGGACATCGCCACGCGGTCCGAGGACGTGTTCACGTTGGCCGCGAGGATGTTCACGTGGTTCTCGGCGAGCACGCTCGTGACGTCGGAGAGCAGGCTCTTGCGGTCGAGGGCCTCGACCTGGATCTCGACCAGGAACACGCTCGACTGCGTGGGAGCCCAGTCCACGGGCACGATCCGGTCGGGTTGATCGCGCAGCTCCTGCACGTTGCGGCAATCGGTCCGGTGCACCGAGACGCCCGAGCCGCGGGTGACGAACCCGATGATGGGATCCGGCGGGACGGGGGTGCAGCAGCGGGCGAGCTTCACCCAGACGTCGCCGACGCCGCGGACGGTCACGCCCGAGTCGGAGAACTTCGGCCGGCGGGGCTGCGCCGGGACCACGGTCTCGGCGATGGTCTCCTCGGCCCCCTCGTGCCCGCCCATGAGCGCCACGAGGTGCTCGATGACGTTCTGGGCGGAGGTGTGCCCGTCGCCGACAGCGGCGTACAGCGCCGAGATGTCCTGGTGGTGGAGCTCCTCGGCCACGGTCATCAGGGCGGTGTGCGTCATCATGCGCTGCAGGGGCAGGTTCTGCTTGCGCATGGCGCGCGTCAGCAGGTCCTTGCCCTTGTCCACGGCCTCCTCGCGCCGCTCCTTGGTGAACCACTGCCGGATCTTGTTCCGGGCGCGCGGACTCTTGACGAAACCCTGCCAGTCCTGGCTCGGCCCCGCCCCCTCGGCCTTCGAGGTGAAGATCTCCACGGAGTCGCCGTGGTTGAGCTCGCTGTTGAGCGGGACGAGCTTCCCGTTCACCCTCGCCCCGATGGTCCGGTGGCCCACCTCGGTGTGCACCGCGTAGGCGAAGTCCACGGGCGTCGATCCGGCCGGCAGCGCCATGACCTCGCCCTTCGGGGTGAAGACGAAGACCTCCCGGGCGTTGATCTCGAACCGCAGGGAATCGAGGAACTCGTTCGGGTCCGAGGTCTCCTGCTGCCAGTCGACGAGGCTGCGCAGCCACCCCATGTCCCCGCCGTCCTGCGCCTCGAGCTGCCGGCCGCCGCTCTTGTACTTCCAGTGCGCGGCGACGCCGTACTCGGCACGGCGGTGCATGTCGTGGGTCCGGATCTGGATCTCGACGGGCTTGCCGCCCGGACCGATCACGGTGGTGTGCAGCGACTGGTACATATTGAACTTCGGCATCGCGATGTAGTCCTTGAACCGCCCGGGCAGCGGGTTCCAGCGGGAATGCAGCGAGCCGAGGGTCGCATAGCAGTCGCGCACGCTGTCCACCAGGACGCGCACGCCCATCAGGTCGTGGATGTCGTCGAAGTCCTTACCGCGGACGATCATCTTCTGGTAGATGGAGTAGTAGTGCTTGGGCCGCCCCGTGATCGTCGCCTTGATCTTGACGGTGCGCAGGTCCTCCTCGATCTGGTTCCGGACGAGGCTGAGGTGCTTCTCCCGCTCGGGGGTCCTGTCCCCCACCATGCGGACGATCTCCTCGTACACCTTCGGGTGCAGGGCCGCGAAGGAGAGGTCCTCGAGCTCCCACTTGATGGTGTTCATGCCCAGCCGGTGCGCGAGCGGCGCGAAGATCTCGAGGGTCTCCCGGGCCTTCTTGGCGGAGGAGGCGGGCGAGACGAAGCGCCACGTGCGGGCGTTGTGCAGCCGGTCGGCGAGCTTGATGACGAGAACCCGGATGTCCTTCGCCATGGCGACGACCATCTTGCGCACCGTCTCGGCCTGCGCGGCGTCCCCGAAGGACACCTTGTCGAGCTTGGTCACGCCGTCCACGAGCATGGCCACCTCGGGCCCGAAATCGCGCTTGAGCTCCTCGAGGGTGTACGAGGTGTCCTCGACGGTGTCGTGCAGCAGGGCCGCGGCCAGCGTGGTGCCGGTCATGCCCAGCTCGGCCAGGATCGTGGCGACCGCGACGGGGTGGGTGATGTACGGGTCGCCGCTCTTGCGCGTCTGACCCTCGTGGCTGCGCTCGGCGACGAGGTAGGCCCGCTGGATGAGGTCGAGGTCTTCCTTGGGATTGTTGGCCCGGACGGTGCGCAGGAGCGGCTCGAGGACGGGCGAATAGCCGGAGGAGCCGCGGCCGGTGAGCCGCGCGATGCGCGCGCGGGTCCGTCCACGCCTGCCGGGGGCCACCTGGTCGGCGCTCGCGGCGGACGGCGCGGAGGTCGGCGATTCGGGCTGCACGAGGCCCCGGGGCGCTCCCGGGCGCGCGACGTCCGTGGCGATCGGGCCCTGTCCCCCCGCTGTGGGGGTGCCCGCGCCGCCGTCGGACCCTCCCGTAGGGTTCACCGCTTCAGCCATGTGCCATCCCTCAATCTCGATCCCGGGCCCGGGGAGGACCCGCGATGCCACCGGTCATGCGACGGTCCAATTCTAGCCGGGCCCGGAACGTCGTCGGCCGCAGGCGGCCCGGACGGGTCTCCTGCGGCCGACGACGGTGCCGGCGCGGTCGGCGGCTCAGGTCGAGGCTGCCGCCAGGGAACGCCGGGCGAGGACCTTCTCCTCCTGCTTCTTCAGCTCCGGTTCGTTGAGCCGGAGCGCGGCGTAGAGCGGCGCGGCGATGAAGATGGTGCCGAGCGTACCGAGGATGATGCCGATGAACAGGGCCAGCGACAGGTCCTGGAGGGTACCGGCGCCGAGCAGGAAGGCCCCGATGAAGAGGATCGAGGCGACCGGGAGGATCGCGACGACGGACGTGTTGATGGACCGGACGAGCGTCTGGTTCACCGCGAGGTTGACCTGTTCGGCGAAGGTGCGCTCGGTGGACGTCTTCATGTCCGCGGTATTCTCCCGGATCTTGTCGAACACCACCACCGTGTCGTACAGGGCATAGCTCAGGATCGTCAGGAAGCCGATGATCGCCGAGGGCGTGACCTCGAAGTCGCTCAGCGAGTAGAGCCCGGCGGTGAGGACCATGACGACGACCAGGGCGGCCATCGCGGCGAGTGCCATCTTCCAGGTGCGGAAATAGAGCGCCATGAGGATCGCGGCCAGGAGGACGAACACCCCGAACCCGATCAGGGCCTGCCGGCTGACGTCCTCACCCCAGGTGGGCCCCACGTAGCTGGAGGTGACCTGGTCCTCGCCCACACCGTACCCGTCGGCGAGGTTGCCCCGGACGCTCAGCGTCTCGTCGTCCGAGAGGCGCTCCGTCTGGACGCGCATGGTGTCGCCGGCGATGTTGGTGACGCGCGGCACGGCCTCGGGGACGACGTCCGTCACGGCCTGTTCGCCGATCGCGGGGTCCGTGTCCTGGGTGGAGGACACCGTGAACTCCGAGCCTCCCCGGAAGTCGATGCCCAGGTTGAAGCCGCCCTTGACCACCGGGATGATGATCGAGATCAGGAGGGCGATCCCGGCGATCAGGAACCAGAGGTTCCGCTTCGCGACGAAGGGGTAGGAGCGCTTCCCCGAGTACAGCTCGTTGCCGAAGGTGGCGAAGTTCGTGCGGCTCATTCGTTGGTCTCTTTCTGGGAAGAACCGGTGCGGCCCGCGAGGGCCTTCTGCTGTTCCGCACGCCGACGCTCGGCGATCGTCAGGCGCCGCTCGGCCTCGGCCGATGCGCCCTTGTTCTTGGTCCGGGCGACGACGACCGGCTTCACGGTGCCCTCTCCCGGCTGGCGGAGGCGGCCGGCACCGCGGTACAGGGGGATCCCTCCGAGGCGGCTCGGATCCAGGCCGGACCACGGGTGGCCCTCGCCGAAGAACTTCGTCCTCGCGAGGAGCCGGAGGACCGGGTGGGTGAAGAGGAAGACCACGATGAGGTCGGCGATCGCGGTGAGGCCGAGGGTGAACGCGAAGCCACGGACGTTGCCGACGGCGACGAAGAAGAGAACGAGCGCGGCCAGCAGGTTCACCGCCTTTGAGGCGAGGACGGTGCGCTTCGCGCGCCGCCACCCGTTCTCGACGGCGGAGACGAGTCCGCGTCCCTCCCGCAGCTCGTCGCGGATGCGCTCGAAGTAGACGATGAACGAGTCGGCGGTCTGGCCGATGGCGACGATGAGGCCGGCGACGCCGGCGAGCGAGAGACGGTAGTTCTCCGTCCAGCCGAGGATGCAGATGGCCAGGTAGGTCAGGACGCCCGCGACGACCAGTGAGGCGATGGTGACCAGGCCGAGGAGCCGGTACTGGAACATCGAGTAGGCGGCGACGAGCAGGAGGCCGATCAGGCCCGCGATGAGCCCGAGGCGCAGCTGGTCGGCGCCCAGGGTGGCCGAGATCTGCTGCTCGCTCTGGATCTCGAAGCTGATGGGCAGCGCACCGTACTTGAGCTGCTCCGCCAGGGCCGCCGCGGATTCCTCGGTGAAGTTGCCGCTGATCGAGGGGTTGCCGTCGGGGATGACGGCGTTGGTGGTGGGCGCGGACACGATCCGGCCGTCGAGGACGATCGCGAACTGGTTGCGGGGGTCGCCCTGCCCGATCGCGTAGAGGCGCTCGGTGACCTCGCGGAAGGTCTCGGTGCCCTCGTCGTTGAAGTCGATGTTCACGGCCCAGCTGTTGAGCGTCTGGCCTCCCTGGCTGCGCTCCAGTCCGTAGCTCGCCGTCGTGATGTCGGTTCCCGGCACTTCGACGGGGCCGAGGATGTACTTGCCCTGGGTATCGGGCTCGCACGCCACCATGGGCTCGTCGGCGGGCGCGGGCTCTTCCGCCGGCTCCAGTGCTGCCGGGTCGAGGCAGTTGAGGGCCTCGAACTCCTGGTACAGCTCGGGGGTGATCCAGTTGGGATCGCTCGCGTTCTGCGGCTCGGCGGCCGGCGTCGGGAGCTGGTCCTCCGGGGTGGGTGTCTCGGCGGCCGGGGCCTGGCCGGGACCACCGGCGAGGACCGGCCGGAATTCCATCTGGGCGGAGGCCTGGATGAGGTCGCGCGTCTGTGCGTCGGGGGTGCCCGGCAGCGAGACGATCACGTTCTGGCCGGACTGCGTGCTGATCTCGGCTTCCGCGACACCGGACCCGTCGACGCGCTGGCGGATGATCTCCACCGCCTGGTCGAGCTGTTCGGGCGTGATCTCGCTGCCGTCCTGGACCCGGGGGGCCAGGATCATCTGGGTTCCGCCCTCGAGGTCGAGGGCCAGGCGCGGGCTCCAGCTCGCGGTGCTCCAGTGGGCGCCCGCTCCCAGCAGGGTTGCGAGCAGTGCTGTCAGTACGCCCAGCCAGACTAGTGTCCGCTTGGCTGCCGTCCCGGTACCGGTACGAGGCATGGTGGGATGTCCTTATGCAGTGGCGCGTCGGCTGCGCCGGGTGATCGTGACGGCCTCGGTACGGGTACCGGGGCCCTACGAAATGCTAGTTGTCAGGATTCGCTTTGGGGTCGCGGGCGTCGCGCGCGTCGCGGTTTTCCCGCTGCGGGTCCCGGTTCAGGCGCTCCAGCGTCTCCTCGGGGCTCTCGACGCCGGACGTGGACCCCGGGGTCCCCGCAGCGGTGGAACCGCCGGCCGGGGTGCGGTCGACGCCGTCGATCGAGGACACGTCGTCGGGCACCGCGGTGGCGTCGTACCCGCTGCGATCGGCCGGATCCGCGACCGTCGCGTCCGCGTCCTGGGCGGCGACCGCCGGTTCCTGCTGGACCACCTTGGAGAGCGCCTGCGTGTGGACCGTGGCGAAGGTGCCCGGGGACAGCTCGAGGACGGCCTTGTTGTTCTCCTGGTCGATCGAGGCGATGGTCCCGAAGAGACCGAACTGGGTCATGACCTCGGTGCCGGGTTCCATCTGGGTGCGCATGTCCTTGACCTGCTGCTGCGCCTTCCGCTGCCTGCGGAACATGGTGAAGATGAGGAAGGCCAGGGCCAGCGGGAGCAGCAGACTGAAGATGTCGAATCCGCCGGTCTGTCCGGTCGTGGGTTGGGCGACTACATGTGCAAGCACTGGAGATCCGTTCCTGGGGCTGGGGTGTGAGTGGCAGGACTGTGCCACGGCACACATCGTGAGACACCAGTGTAGAGCCGTTTGCTGGGCGTCCCCGCGTCAGGAGTCCGGCTGGGCCCAGCTGTCGACGGTCGCCTCGGTGGCCATCAGGTCCTCGGGCGTGACGGAGAACAGGTCCTCGGGCATCGCGGCGGCGACGTTCGCGGGCATCTCGATCCCCAGGTGGCGCCACGCGGCGGCCGTCGCGATCCGGCCGCGCGGCGTGCGCCCGAGCATGCCCTCGCGGACCAGGTAGGGTTCGGCGACGGTCTCGACCGTCTCCGGTTCCTCGCCCACGGCGATCGCGAGCGTCGACAGGCCCACGGGTCCCCCGTTGAACTTGGTGATGAGCGCCGTGAGTACCGAGCGGTCCAGCCGGTCGAGTCCTCGGGCGTCCACCTCGTACATGTCCAGTGCCGCACTGGCGGACCGGGCGTCGATGAGGTCGACGCCGTGGACCAGCGCCCAGTCCCGGACACGCCGGAGGAGGCGGTTGGAGATACGCGGCGTGCCACGGGACCGGCCGGCGATCTCCGCGAACGCGGCCGAGTTGACCTTCATGTCCATGAGCATGGCGGAGCGGCGGAGTACGAGCTCGAGTTCATCGGTGGAGTAGAACTCGAGGTGCCCGGTGAAACCGAAGCGGTCGCGGAGCGGTCCGGGCAGGAGCCCCGCGCGCGTCGTGGCGCCGACGAGGGTGAAGGGCGGCAGCTCCAGCGGGATCGCGGTGGCGCCGGGCCCCTTGCCGACGATGATGTCGACGCGGAAGTCCTCCATGGCCATGTAGAGCATCTCCTCGGCGGGCCGGGACATGCGGTGGATCTCGTCGAGGAAGAGGACCTCGCCCTCCGTGAGGGAGGAGAGGATCGCGGCGAGGTCGCCGGCATGCTGGATCGCCGGCCCGGACGTGATGCGCAGCGGCGCGTTCATCTCGGCCGCGATGATCATCGCGAGCGTCGTCTTGCCGAGGCCGGGCGGGCCGGAGAGGAGCACGTGGTCCGCGCTGCGCCCGCGCAGGCGGGACGCCTCCAGGACGAGCGAGAGCTGCCGGCGCACGCGCTTCTGGCCCACGAAGTCGTCGAGGTTCTTCGGCCGGAGTGCCGCCTCGACGGCGCGGTCCTCGGGGTCGGCGGCGGGCGCGACGAGCGGCGCCTCCTCCTGCTGCTTGTCCGTCATGTGCCCACCTTCGTCCGGGCCGAGCTGCGGGCGCCGTCCTGGCCGAGCCGACGCAGCGTGAGTTTCAGGATCTGGCCCACGTCACCGGTCGCGGCGACCTCGGGCGCCTCGTCGACGGCGGCGTCGATCGCCGCGCCGGCGTCCTTCTCCGACCAGCCGAGGCCCATCATGGCGGTGAGGACCTGGCCCTGCCAGGTCTGCTTGGGCACCCCGGGCTTGGTGTCGAGCGGGACCAGCTTGCCGGCGAGCTCGAGGACGATCCGGCGGGCGCCCTTGGGTCCGATCCCGGACACCTTGCTGAACGCCTTGTCGTCGCCCGAGGCCGCGGCGATACGGATGGCCTCGGGCGTGTGGACGGCGAGGACGGCGAGTGCCAGGCGGGGCCCGACGCCGCTGACGGCCAGGAGTGTCTCGAAGACCTCGCGCTGGTCGGCGTCCTCGAAGCCGAACAGCGTCATCGAGTCCTCGCGGACGATCATGGCCGTGGCGACGCTTGCCTGCTCCCCCACGCGGAGCCCGGCGAGGGTCTGGGGGGTCGCCTGGACCTGCATGCCGAAGCCGTTGACGTCGAGGACGGCGGAGTGCAGGCCCACGTGGGTCACTGTTCCGCGCAGGGAACTGATCATGAAGGGCTCCAGGGGCACTTGCGGGCGGGACCGCCGGGCGTCCACCCGACGTCGAACATACGTTCTAATGCACTACGGTACCGGCGAAACGGCCCGCGATCGAGCCGCCACACCGGGTCCGCCGCCGGGCGGGGCCCGCCCAGCCCCGGCCTGCCCCTACCCCACGCCTCGATCCGGGCGGTGACTGCCCGCGCACCGGCGATCACAGGAGGGCCGGCGAGATCCCCACGACGGTGGGCGCCGGCAGGACGGCGGGTGCCGGGTCGGCGAGGACGGACACGTTCGGCCCGGCCCGACGAGGATCACGGGGACCCGCCGGCAGCGGCATAGGTCGGCAGGTACTCCTCGACCGCGTCCTCGAGCCAGGTCCACAGCCGCTCACGCCGATCCGTCGCGAACGTGACCGGTTCCGCTCGGGTGACCCGACCGATCTCCACATAGCCGCCGTTCAGCGACCCGTGCGCGTCCCCGAGAGCGAGCCGGACCGCGTGACGGGCGGTGGCCCGCGGGGTCGAGGCTCCCGGGAGGACGCTCATCGCCGGCATCAGGTACTTCCAGACCCAGTACATGGAGGCCGGCATGTCCCGGCCCAGCCCCGTCCCGGCGACCAGCCCGGGGTCGTACGTGTTCAGCCGACGCCCGGACGCGGCGAGGCGCTCCGCCCATTCGTGGGCCAGGGTCACCAGCGCGAGCTTGCTCGAGGCGTAGGCGACGCCCCCTTGCTCGCGTTCGTCGGCGAACCGCGTCGGGCCCTCCGACGGAGGGTCCGCCCGGGCGAGGTCTTCGGGATCCCGCCACTGCGGGTCCGGGACGAGGTTGAAGCTCGCCTGCTTGCCCCGATGGGTGGAGGAGCCCAGGAGGACCGCATGGGCGCGCGGGGCGAGGAGCGGTTCCAGCCCTCGCAGGAGCAGGTGCTGCGCGATCACGTTGACGGTGAAGGTCAGCTCGTGGCCCTGCGCTCCGGCACGCCGCCTGCTCGTGAACTGTGCGCCGGCGTTGAGGAGCACGACGTCGATGGGGTGCACCGCGCCCCGTCCCTGCGCCGTGTGGACCTGTTCGACCGCCGCGCGAACGGAGCCGAGGTCACCGAGATCGGCGCGTGCACCCGTGGCGACGACCCCGGCTGCACGCACGCGCTCGAGGGTGTTCTCGAGGCCCGCAGCATCCCGGGCAAGGAGGACGAGGCTCGGCCGTGAGGGATGCCCGAGAAGCTCTTCGAGCATCCGTGCCCCGATGCCGCTTGTGAAGCCGGTGAGCAGGATCGTGGGTGACGTGACGACAGTTTGTGTCATGGCGAAGACTATAGTTGATGTCACAAAGTGACACAAGGGTAGGATCGGGGAATGCCCCGTTGGCCCGAAGACTCCCGCCGTCGCCTCGTGGACGCGGCGATCAGCCAGTTCGTCGACCGCGGCTACGCGGAGTCGACCGTCGAGAGCATCGCGCTCGCGGCCGGGGTCACCCCGAGGACGTTCTTCCGCTATTTCGCCGACAAGGAGGAAGTGCTCTTCGCCGACGACGACGACCTCCTGCCGCTGCTGATCGGTGTCATCGCCGAGGACACCGGCCCCGTCCGCGCCGACGTGCAGATGAGGAAGGCGCTCGGGACGCTCGCGGCGGCGGTCGAGTCCCGGCGTGATCTGCTGAAGCGGCGCCAGCGCGTCATCGACTCGCACATCGCGCTGTCGGGACGGGAACTCGCCAAGCAGGCCCGGTGGCAGAAGGACGTGACGACGGCCCTGATCGGCCGCGGGTTCCCACCCGAGCAGTCCGAGATCCTGGCAGCCATCGGGTTCGCGCTGTTCCGGCAGTGCCTGCACGCCTGGCTCGCGGACGACGGGGGGCCGGGCCTGGAGGCGCGGGTGGGCGACGCACTGTCCGGGGTGCGGTCCGTTCTGGACGTCCGCAGCTCGCGCTGAGCGGGCGACGACACGGGCGTCGTCGATCAGTAGCTGCCGAGCCCTCCGCCGGGCAGCCGCAGAGGCCCGGGGTCGGACCGCACGGCCGCACTCAGCGGCGTCGGGCCCGGGCCTCCGCCTCGGCCCACATGCGCTGCGCGGGCGTGACCAGTCCGCCGGCGGCGGCTGCGCCCTGCGTCCCCACTCCCCTGCGCCATGCGTGCGTGATGGCGAGGGCCAGGGCATCGGCGGCGTCCGCGGGCCGGGGCGGCGTGTCGAGCCGGAGGATCTTCGTCACCATCTTCGTGACGGCCACCTTGTCCGCCTGCCCGTTGCCGGTGACCGCGGCCTTCACCTCGGTGGGCGTGTGGAGGGCCACCGGGATGCCGCGGCGCGCCGCGGACACGATGACGACGCCGGACGCCTGCGCGGTGCCCATGACGGTGCTGATGTTGGTGCCGCTGAAAACGCGCTCGACGGCGAGTGCCTGCGGCTGGTGCAGGTCCAGCCAGGTGTCGACGGCCTCCGCGATGACCAGGAGCCGTTGGTCGAGGCTCTGCCCGGCGTCGGTGCCGACCACGCCGACGGCCACGAGGGTGGAGCGCCGGTTGGGTTCGATGTCGACGACGGCGAGCCCGCAGCGGGTCAGCCCGGGATCGACGCCCATCACGCGGAAGGTCACGGGGCTGTCCGCCGTCCGGGGCCGGGAGGGACGATGTCAGTCGTCGTTCTCGAGCTCGGCCAGGACCTCGTGCGGGAGGTGGGCGTTCGAGTAGACGTTCTGGACGTCGTCGAGCTCCTCCAGGGCGTCCACGAGCTTGAGGAACTTCCGGGCGCCGTCGGCGTCCAGGTCCACCTGCATGGACGGGACGAACTCGACGTCGTCGGTCTCGTACTCGATGCTGCTCTCGTCGAGCGCGGCGACCACCGCCCGGAGGTCCTGGGGCTCGGAGACGATCTCGAACGTCTCGGCGGACTCCTTGACCTCGTCCGCGCCGGCGTCGAGGACGGACAGGAGCAGTTCGTCCTCGGTGAGGTCCTTCTTCGGCAGGGTGACGACGCCCTTGCGCGCGAACAGGTAGGCCACGGAGCCCGGATCGGCGATCGTGCCGCCGTTGCGGGAGATGCCGAGGCGCACCTCGGAGGCCGCGCGGTTCTTGTTGTCCGTGAGGCACTCGATCAGCAGGGCCGAGCCCTGGGGTCCGCGGGCCTCGTACATGATGGTCTGGTAGTCGACGGCCTCGCCGAGCAGCCCTGCCCCGCGCTTGACCGCCCGGTTGATGTTGTCGATGGGGACGGAGGTCTTCTTGGCCTTGGAGACGGCCAGTTCGAGCCCCGGGTTACCCGCGACGTCGGCGCCGCCGGCCCGCGCCGCGACCTCGATGTTCTTGATCAGCTTGGCGAAGGACTTCGCGCGCTTGGCGTCGATCGCGGCCTTCTTGTGCTTCGTTGTTGCCCACTTGGAGTGCCCCGACATGCCTACGCTTCTCCTCTGATCATCCGAATAAACAGTTCGTGGACCCGCCGCTCCCCGGTGACCTCCGGATGGAAGCTCGTGGCCAGCAGGTTCCCTGAACGCACTGCGACAATTCTAGCGACCGGTTCCAAGTCCGTACCGGCACCGACCCCGTCCGGGGCGGGCCCGGGCTGCGGCGTCTCCGACGCGGGCACCTGCGCCAGCACCTCGACGCCCTCGCCCACCTTCTCCACCCACGGCGCACGGATGAACACGGCACGCACCGGATCGGTGCCGCCGGTACTCCCGGTCGTGGCGAGTCCCCCGAAGGCGAGATCGGTCTCGAAGGACTCCCGCTGCCGCCCGAACGCGTTGCGCCGCACCACCATGTCGAGGCCGCCGAGCGTCTGCTGGGGGTTGCCGAGGCGGTCGGTGGACGGATCCGCGAGGACGTCGGAGAGCATGATCATCCCGGCGCAGGACCCGTAGACGGGCATCCCGTCGGCGATCCTCTCGCGCAGCGGTCCGGCGAGCCCGAAGGTGCGCGTGAGCTTGTCCATCGTGGTCGACTCCCCGCCGGGGATGATCAGGCCGTCGACACCGGCCAGTTCCGCGGCCCGCCGGACGGGCACCGCGCGCCCGCCCAGGGACTCGATGGTCGCGATGTGCTCGCGGACATCGCCCTGGACGGCGAGGACGCCGACCACGACGCCGGACGGGGGCATGGGAGCCGGAAGGGACGGGGAGGTCATCCCCCAATTCTAGGTTCTCCGGCCCCCGCTCCCGCCGGGGCGTGAGGAGCGCCTCCCCGCCGCGTCCCGGGAGGGCGGGCGGGCCTGCGATAATTTGGAGGTATGAATCCCCTTCCAGTCCTCGTGGGTAAGGCTGCGCGCTTCGCCTCCCGCCTGCGCGGCGGCGGCTCCGCCTTCCCCGGCCTCGTGGTCGAGCGCCTCGATCCCGGCTTCATGGGCCGCGCCCTGTCCACCCTCCCCCGCGGCGTCGTCGTCGTCAGCGGCACGAACGGCAAGACGACCACCACCAAGATGGTGGTGGAACTGCTCGAGGGCCAGGGCCTGAAGGTGTTCACCAACCGCACGGGCAGCAACTTCACGCGCGGCGTCGCGGCGGCCCTGCTCGGCGAGGTCGACTGGCGCGGACGCCTCAGGGCCGACGTTGCCGTCCTGGAGCTGGACGAGGCCCACGCCGTCCACTTCGTGAAGCTCGTCCCGCCCCGGTACTCCCTGCTGCTGAACGTCCTCCGCGACCAGCTCGACCGGTTCGGGGAGATCGATGCGACCACGCGCCTGCTCGAGCGGATCGCAGTCGCCACCACGGAGACGGTCGTGCTGAACCGCGAGGATCCGCGCGTCGCCGGCCTGGCGTCGTCGATCACGGCGGCCGACGTCGTCTACTTCGGCCTCGACGCCTCGCTCAGGAGCACCTTCCCGAACGACGACGAACTGCGCGGCGCCGCGGGGACCGCGCCGGCCGCGGCCCTGCCCGCCGACGTCGTCCTCGCGTCCGTGGACGGCAACGCGGCGGGCTTCGAGGTGGAGGGCACGACGACGCACACCGACCTGCGGCTCCGCGGCGTCTACAACATCTTCAACGCCGCGGCGGCCCTCGCGGCGGCCCGCGCGGTCCTCGGCGGCAGTGCGGACGGCGACCGGCTGTTCTCCTCCCTCGCCGCCGTCGAACCGGCGTTCGGCCGGGGAGAGAGCCTCGTCGTCGACGGCCAGGCCCTCGAACTGGTGCTGGTCAAGAACCCGAGCGGGTTCCGCCTGGGCCTGAAGTCCTTCGACCCCGCCGGCTGCGCGACGATGATCGCCATCAACGACAACTACGCCGACGGACGCGACATGTCCTGGCTGTGGGACGTCGACTTCGACTCGCTGGGCCTCGGCGGGGTGGACGTCGTCAGCGGCGTCCGCGCCTACGACATGGCGCTGCGCCTGAAGTACGATGACGTCCGCGTCGGCGCCGTCGAGCCCGACACCACCGAGGCGCTCCGGCAGTTCATCCGGGGCTCCGCGGGGCGTCCGAAGCGCATCTTCTGCACCTATACCGCCATGCTCGCGGTGCGCCGCGAGCTGTCCAAGATCACGAAGGTCGAGGTGGTCTCCTGATGAGTGACGCCCCATCCGCTGCCGCCCTCACCGGGGCGCCCACCGATCCGCAGAAGGGATCGCTGCGCGTCCTGCAGCTGTACCCGCGCGAGATGAACATCTACGGCGACTACGGCAACGTCCTCGTCCTGAAGCAGCGCCTGGCCTGGCGCGGCTACGGCGCCGAGATCCTCGAGCACAACGCGGGCGACCCGTTCCCGGACGACGTCGACATCATCGTCGGCGGCGGCGGCCAGGACAGCGGCCAGGTGGTCATCCAGGAGGACCTCCAGGCCATCGCTCCCCGGCTGCGGGAGCTCGCCGAGGACGGCACACCGATGCTCCTCATCTGCGGGCTCTACCAGCTCTTCGGCAACAGCTTCCGGACTTACGAGGGCACCGTCATCCCCGGCATCGGGGTGCTCGACCTCGAGACCCGCGGCGGCTCCGAGCGGCTGATCGGGAACGTCGTGGCCACGAGCGAGGAGTTCGGGGAGATCCACGGCTACGAGAACCACAGCGGGCAGACGTTCCTCGGCAGCGGGTTGAGGCCCCTGGCGACCGTGGTCAAGGGCTCCGGCAACAACGCCGAGGAGAAGCACGAGGGCGCCCGCTACCGGAACATCGTCGCGAGCTACCTGCACGGGTCACTGCTGCCCAAGAACCCGATGATCGCCGACTTCCTCCTGCGGACCGCAGCCGAGCGGAAGTTCGGTGCGTTCGACGACGCCGGGCTCGACGACTCCCTCGCGGACCTCGCCCGGCAGCACGCCGGCGCCCGGCCCCGGTAGGACAGCACACCGGCCGGTGCGTCAAGAGGCGCCGGCATCCCGGCCGGCCGGGGAGTCCTGCCGGTAGCGTTCTCAGGGACGGGTCCCGGCCGGGGCCCGCCACCCCACCGGATCCCGCACGGGTCCGCGGAAGGAGCGTCATGGCCAAGGGAGTAGCAACCGTCTGGGTGCCCGTCGAGGACATGGGGAGGGCCCTCGCCTTCTACCGGGACACCCTGGGACTGAGCGTCACCATGGAGCAGGCGGACTGGTCGACGGTGGACGCCGGCGGGCTGACGATCGGCCTCAACGCCCGCGAGAACACCCACGGCGGGCGCGGCGGCGGCGCCGTCATCAGCTTCGAGCCCGAGGGCTCCATCGAGGACGAGCTGGAGCGCATCTCGTCGCAGGGTGGCGCGTCCATCGAGGGTGAGATCAGCGAGTACCCCTGGGGGCGGATCCTGCCGTTCAAGGACAGCGAGGGCAACGACCTCCAGCTCTACTCTCCCCCGGTCGGAGGCTGAGCGCAGCGCCGGACCAGTACCGGCGCGGATGCGGCGATCGAGGCGAGGGGCCCCGCACCGGCGGGATCGCGGTCAGGCACGTGCCACGGGGTCGGGGGTGGTGCGCGCACGTGCAACAACGTGCCAAAGTTGGTTCCCATGAGCAACCCTTTCCTTGAGCCCAGCACCCTCGACTACCAGCTGCCACCGTTCGCGGCCATCCGGGACGAGCACTACCTGCCGGCCTTCGACGCCGGTTTCGCCGAGCACCTCGCCGAGATCGATCGCATCACGGGCTCCGGGGAGCCGGCCTCCTTCGAGAACACGCTCATCGCCCTCGAGCGCGCGGGCAGCACCCTGGACCGCGTCTCGCGGGTCTTCTTCAGCAACTCCGTCAGCCACGCCACCAAGGCCGTCCAGGAACTCGAGCAGCAGATCGCCCCCCGACTCGCGGAGCACGAGGACAACATCAAGCTCAACCGCGCCCTGTTCGAGCGCATCCGGCAGGTGCCCGTCGACGGCCTCGACCCCGAGTCGGCGCGCCTCGTGGAGGAGTACCTCCGCGGTTTCGTGCGTGCGGGCGCGGAGCTCGACGACGACGCGCAGGCCACGCTGCGCCGGCTGAACGCGGAGCTGTCGGCGCTGAGCACCGAGTTCTCGCAGAAGCTGCTCAAGGACACGAACGACTCCGCGCTGCTGCTCGATACCGCCGAGGAACTCGACGGGCTCTCCCCCGACGCGATCTCCGCTGCGGCGACCGCGGCGGCGGACGCCGGCCACGAGGGGAAATACCTCCTGACCCTCATCCTGCCCACCGCGCAGCCCGCGCTGGAGCAGCTCACGAACCGCGAGGTACGCCGTCGCCTGCACGAGGCCTCCGTGACCCGGGGAGCCCGCGGCAACGAGGCGGACACCCTCGACGTCGCCACGCGCATGGCCGCGCTCCGCGCCGAGCGCGCCGCCCTCCTCGGCTTCGACACGCACGCCGCCGCGGCGACCGACAGCCAGACGGCGCCGTCGCTGGAGGCGATCCTCGACCGCATGCGGGAACTCGCGGCGCCGGCGGTCCGCAACGCCCGCGCCGAGGCCGCGGAACTCGAGGCGGAGGCCGGCCACGGCATCGAGCCGTGGGACTGGGCCTACTACGCCGCGAAGGTGCGGAAGGCGAAGTTCGACGTCGACCTGGACGCCCTGCGCCCCTACTTCGAACTCGAGCGCGTGCTGCACGACGGCGTCTTCTACGCGGCGAACCGCCTCTACGGCTTGACGTTCACGGAGCGCCCCGACCTCCTGGGCTACCACCCCGACGTGCGCGTATGGGAGGTCTTCAACGAGGACGGGTCCGGGCTCGGACTGTTCCTCGGCGACTTCTACACGCGCGACACCAAGAGCGGCGGCGCCTGGATGAACTCCTTCATGGACCAGTCACGGCTCGAGGGCACGCAGGCGGTGGTCATCAACAACCTGAACATCTCGACGCCGGGCGCCGGTGAGCCCACGCTGCTCTCCTACGACCAGGTGGTCACCACCTTCCACGAGTTCGGCCACGCCCTGCACGGCCTGTTCTCGGACGTCACCTACCCGCTCTTCGCCGGGACGTCCGTGCCGCGCGACTTCGTCGAGTACCCGTCCCAGGTCAACGAGATGTGGATCCTGTGGCCCGAGATCGTCGCGCACTACGCGCGTCACCACGAGACGGGCGAGGCACTTCCCCAGGACGTCATCGACCGCATCCACGCGGCCGGCGCCTGGGGCGAGGGCTTCGAGACCACCGCGTACCTCGGCGCGACGCTGCTGGACCTCGCGTGGCACTCCCTCCCGTCCGGCACGGTGATCGAGGATCCGCTGGCCTTCGAGGCGTCGGCGCTCGCGGACGCCGGTGTCGACTTCGCCCCGGTCCCGCCCCGGTACCGCACCTCCTACTTCAAGCACATCTTCGCCGGCGGGTATGCGGCGTCCTACTACGCGTACATCTGGAGCGAGATGCTCGACGCCGACACCGTGGAGTGGTTCAAGTCCTCGGGCGGCCTCACCCGGGAGAACGGCGACCACTTCCGGCGTGAACTCCTCGCGCGGGGCAACAGCATCGACCCGCTGGAGGCGTTCCGCAGGTTCCGGGGGCGTGACGCGGACCTCCAGCCCCTGCTCGTCCGCCGCGGCCTCGCATGAGGCGACCTCCCGCCGGTGGTCGGGCGTGGTGAGCATCGCCGCGTGCCAGCGGCTGCAGTCCGCCTGGTACGCGGCGCTCGCGACGGCGACGGGCGGCAGGACGTTCTCCACGCACGGTGCCACCTGGGTGTGGCTGCCGGCGCGGCGGGAGCTCATGATGATGTTCCCCGGGACGGTCCGCGCCCACGCCGTCCGGCCCGCCCTGGCCGAGGGCACCCGGCTCGGCGCGTCCTCCGTGCGGGTCTGGCTCAACGGCGCGGTGGACGGCGCCGAGCTCGGCGGCCTCGGATTCAGCCCGAGCTGGCAGCCGTGGTGGATGACGGCGCCCGTCGCCGCCGTCGTCGCCCCCGGGGACGGCGCCGCGGCCCTCACGACCGAGGTGCCCGACTACTCGGGGCCGCTGCAGCAGGAACTGCGGGTGGTCGGCGCCCAGCCCCGCCAGGCCTGGCACGCCGTGACGCGCGATCGTGAGCACGGGAACATCTCGGGGGCCGCGTACGCGTGCTACCCGGCCGGGGTCGCCGGGCTGAACGGTCTCGGTGGCATCCACCAGCTCGAGGTCCTCCCCGCCTACCAGCGGCGGGGGCTTGCCACGGCGTTGCTCAGCGCCGTGGCCCGCGCCGCGGGCGAGGCCGGGGCGGTGGACCTCGCCGTCAACGCGACGCCGCCGGGCTACGGGTTCTTCTCGCGGCGGGGATTCACGCTGCTCGGTCGGGGGAAGACCTACGTCCTGGGGCTCTGACCCGGCGCGGCCGGATCGCCCGGGAACGCGGAAGGGCCGCAGCCGTGGCTGCGACCCTCCCTGTCACCCGGCTGGGACTACCAGCCGCGTTCCGCCAGGCGGTGCGGCTGGGGGATCTCGTCGACGTTGATACCCACCATGGCTTCGCCGAGGCCACGGGAGACCTTGGCGATCATGTCGGGGTCGTCGTGGAACGTCGTCGCCTGGACGATGGCGTTGGCGCGCTCGGCGGGGTTGCCCGACTTGAAGATGCCGGAGCCCACGAAAACGCCGTCCGCGCCGAGCTGCATCATCATGGCAGCGTCCGCGGGGGTCGCGATGCCGCCCGCGGTGAAGAGCACGACCGGCAGGCGGCCTGCGGCGGCGACGTCCTTCACGAGCTCGTACGGGGCCTGCAGCTCCTTCGCGGCCACGTACAGCTCGTCCTCGGCCATCGAGGACAGGCGGTTGATCTCGGAGCGGATCTTGCGCATGTGCATCGTGGCGTTCGAGACGTCGCCGGTGCCGGCCTCGCCCTTCGACCGGATCATGGCAGCGCCCTCGTTGATGCGCCGCAGCGCCTCGCCGAGGTTGGTGGCACCGCACACGAAGGGGATCGTGAACTTCCACTTGTCGATGTGGTTGGTGAAGTCGGCGGGCGTCAGGACTTCGGACTCGTCGATGTAGTCGACGCCGAGGGACTGCAGGACCTGCGCCTCGACGAAGTGGCCGATCCTCGCCTTGGCCATGACCGGGATGGAGACGGCCGCGATGATGCTGTCGATCATGTCGGGGTCGCTCATGCGGGAGACGCCGCCCTGGGCGCGGATGTCCGCGGGCACCCGCTCGAGCGCCATGACCGCGACGGCACCGGCATCCTCGGCGATGCGGGCCTGCTCGGCGGTGACGACATCCATGATGACGCCGCCCTTGAGCATTTCGGCCATGCCGCGCTTCACCCGGTTTCCACCGGTCTGTGCTGCGGGTGCCGAGTTTCCTTCAACGGTGGACACAACTTGCCCCTAAAAGGTAGATAAAAGCTGACACTTCATGATACGCGTCCCGCACCTGCCACTCGGCCGCCCGCCACCAGGTCGCGACGCTCGAGTTCGTCCAGCAGACGGTCGAGGGGCTCCTCCGGCCACGGCGAGGACGGCCCGGCGCCCCCGCCGGGCGACCGTCCTTCCCGGGCCGTGGCTCCCCGCTCGAGGAGGAGCAGCTCCGCCTGCGAGACGATGTGCAGATCGGGCGGCAGGAATGCCGGGATGTGCGGCATCGGGTGTCCTTCCCTCATGGTGCGCCGTGGTGCTCTCGGTTGCTCCTTAGACGGGTCCGACGTCGCCGAATCATCGCGGCCGGCGGCCGGGACGCACGACCGCGGCCCGCAGTTTTGCCGATGTAAGCAGGCAAAGCTCAGCCTTTGAGCAGGATTGGCCTAAGGGCCCCATGCGCCCGGGAGGCCGCTGATAGCTTCATCACGACACCTGCCGCTACGGGCAGCAATGCGACTAAGCAGCTGGGGAGCTTGCTCATGCATTCACGGGACCGTGAAAAACTCATCGTCGACAACCTGCCTCTGGTCGGGTATCTCGTCTCTTCCTTGTGCGCCCGCGCCACGCATCTCTCGCGGGAGGACCTGGCGTCCGTCGGCGCGATCGCGCTCATCACCTCGGCGGACTCCTTCGATCCCACGCTCGGCGTGCCGTTCGGGGCCTACGCCCGGCGCCGCATCACCGGTGCCTTCGCGGACGAGATGCGGTCCAACGACTGGGCGCCACGGTCCGTCCGACGGCGGATCGGCGACACCCTGGGCGCGCAGGACGCCCTCGCGGCCTCCCTCGGGCGCAGGCCGACGACCGACGAGCTCGCCATGACGCTCGGCGTCAGCCGCCAGGAGGTCCTCTCGGCGCTCGACGACGCCGCCCGCTCCGTGCACGTGCTCGACGAGACGGTGCTCGACCTCGTCCCGTCGCTCGACCAGCTTCCCGAGGCCTCGCTCCTCGCCGACGAGCAGATCCGCCACCTGCGTGCCGCCGTGGTCCACCTTCCCGTGCGCATGCGGCACATCATCGAGCAGGTCTTCTTCGAGGGCCGTTCGGTGACCGACGTCGCAGCCGAACTCGGCACCACGCACTCGGCCGTGTCGCAGCAGAAGTCCGAGGCGCTCCGGCTGCTGCACGACGGGCTCGCGACGCACTACTCCGACACCCCGGGCGCGGCCCCCGTCCCGACCTCCAGGGTGGCCCCGAAGCGGCGCGCCGAATACCTCTCGGCCCTGGGCACGGCGTTGACGCCCCTGCGCGACCACGCGGTCGCGTTCACCGGGGCGCGGCCGGCCCTCGCCTCCGCGTCCTGAGGCGGGAGCGGCGCCGACCCGGCCCGCTCGGGTGGCCCGATGGTGCAGGTGTGGCGGGTCCTGGCGACCGGGACCCGCCGCACGTGGACGAAGGACGCCGCCGGACCCGCCTCACCGGGGAGCGACCACGCTCAGGAGGCCGGCCGGGCCTCGCGGGACTGCCGCCGGACGGTGCTGACCCGCTGGTAGATCGTGACGAGGCTCGCTGCGGCGAGGATCACGAGCACCGCGAGCAGGAAACCCTTGGGCAGTCCGAGCCCCGTGAGCCCGGTGACCACGAGGACGGAGACGAGGCGCTCGGCGCGCTCGGCCAGTCCGACGTTCGCGGTGAACCCGAGCGATTCCGCCTTGGCCCGCGCGTAGGAGACGATCATGCCGAGCACGAGGCAGGCGAGGGCCGCGATCGCGATGGCCGTGTTCTGTCCGCCGGTGAAGAACCAGATGGCGACGCCGGCGAAGAGTGCGCCGTCGGCGATGCGGTCGAGGGTGGAGTCGAGGAAGTTGCCCCAGAGGCCGCCATGGCCCTTGATCCTGGCCATGATGCCGTCGATCACGTCGGAGAACACGAACAGCGTGATGAAGACCGTGCCCCAGAACAGCTGTCCGAGCGGGTAGAACACCAGCGCGCCGCCGGCCACGCCGATGGTCCCCGCGATGGTCACGGCGTCGGGCGTCACTCCCCACTTCAGGAGCAGCCGCGCCGGGGGCGTGAAGAGCCGGGTGAAAAACCCCCGCGCGTACTTATTGAGCATCAGGAGGCCGATCCGGCGGGGTCGCCTGCGGCCCACGCCGCGGCGACCTGCTCGCGCACATCGCCGAGCGTCTGCGTGATGGCCTTGGTCTGCGCGATGATCGGCAGGAAGTTGCCGTCCCCGCCCCAGCGCGGCACCACATGCTGGTGCAGGTGGGCGGCGATCCCGGCACCGCCCGTGACGCCCTGGTTCATGCCGAGGTTGAAGCCGGAGGGGTTGGAGACCCGGCGCAGCACGCGCATGGCCGTCTGGGTGAGGGCGGCGATCTCCGCGGTCTCGGCGTCGTCGATGTCCGTGTAGTCGGGCACGTGCCGGTACGGGCAGACCAGGAGGTGCCCGGCGTTGTAGGGGAAGAGGTTCAGCAGCACGAAGGCGTGCGTGCCGCGATGGACGATCAGGGCGTCCTCGTCGCCCAGGTGCGGCGCACGGCAGAACGGACACGACTCCTCCGTCGTCACCTGCTCCTGCCCGCCCTTGATGTAGGCGAGGCGGTGCGGGGTCCACAGCCGCTGGAAGGCGTCGGGCACGCCGGCGAGTTCGAACCCGTCGGTGACCTCCCGGTCACCCGGGTAGCCAGCCGCCGGCTGTCCGAGGGAGGACGTGTCCGGACTGTCGGCGTCGGCCATCAGACCGTCGCCTCCCTGCTGCGAACCGCCTCCACGATCCGGCGGACGGCCTCGTCGACCGGCACCTGGTTGTCCTGGCTCCCGTCGCGGAAGCGGAAGGAGACCGCGTTCGCCTCCTGGTCCTCGCCTCCCGCGATGAGGACGAACGGCACCTTCTCCTTGCTCGCCGTCCGGATCTTCTTCGGGAAGCGGTCGGAGCCGGCGTCCACCTGCGCGCGGATCCCCTCGGCTCTGAGCTTGTCGACGACGTCGAACAGGTAGTCGTTGAACGCTTCCGCCACGGGGACGGCGAGTACCTGCACCGGTGCCAGCCAGGCGGGGAACGCTCCGGCGTAGTGCTCGGTGAGCACGCCCATGAAACGCTCGATCGAGCCGAACAGGGCCCGGTGGATCATGACGGGGCGCTGCCGGGAGCCGTCGGCCGCCTGGTACTCGAGCTCGAAGCGCTCGGGCAGGTTGAAGTCCAGCTGGATGGTGGACATCTGCCAGGTCCGGCCGATGGCGTCGCGCGCCTGGACGGAGATCTTCGGGCCGTAGAACGCCGCTCCCCCGGGATCGGGGACGAGCTCCAGGCCCGATGCCTCGGCGACCTCGGCGAGGGTGCGGGTGGCCTCGTCCCAGATCTCCTCCGAGCCGACCGACTTCTCGGGGTTGCGCGTGGAGAGCTCCAGGTAGAAGTCGTCCAGGCCGTAGTCCTTGAGCAGGCCCAGCACGAAGTTCAGCGTCCCGGTGAGCTCGTCCTTCATCTGCTCGCGCGTGCAGTAGATGTGCGCGTCGTCCTGGGTCATGCCCCGCACGCGCGTCAGGCCGTGCACCACGCCGGACTTCTCGTAGCGGTACACCGAGCCGAATTCGAACAGCCGCAGCGGCAGTTCGCGGTAGGACCGCCCGCGGGACCGGAAGACCAGGTTGTGCATGGGGCAGTTCATCGGCTTGAGGTAGTAGTCCTGGCCGGGCTTGCGCACCGTGCCGTCCTCGTTCAGCTCCTCGTCGACGTGCATGGCCGGGAACATGCCGTCCCGGTACCAGTCGAGGTGCCCGGAGACCTCGTAGAGGTGGCCCTTCGTGATGTGGGGCGTGTAGACGAACTCGTATCCGGCGTCGGTGTGGCGCTGGCGGGAGTAGTCCTCCATCGCCTTGCGGATGATGCCGCCCTTGGGGTGGAACACGGGCAGGCCGGACCCGAGCTCGTCCGGGAAGGAGAACAGGTCGAGCTCCGTGCCGAGACGCCGGTGGTCGCGCCGCTCGGCTTCGGCCAGCCGTTCCTGGTAGGCCTTGAGGGCGTCCTTGGTGGGCCACGCGGTGCCGTAGATCCGCTGCAGCTGCTTGTTCTTCTCGCTGCCGCGCCAGTAGGCGGCCGCCGACCGGGTGAGCGAGTACGCGTTGGAGATGAGTTTCGTGTTGGGCAGGTGCGGACCGCGGCACAGGTCCTTCCACACCACGTCGCCGGACTTGCGGTCCACGTTGTCGTAGACGGTCAGCTCGCCGGCGCCGACCTCCACGGAGGCGCCGTCCTCGTCCGTGGCGCCGCCCTTCAGCCCGATCAGCTCGAGCTTGTACGGCTCGTCCTTCATCGCCTCACGGGCCTCGTCCTCGGACACGACCCGCCGGACGAAGCGCTGGTTGGCGTTGACGATCTTCAGCATCATCTTCTCGAGCTGCTTGAGCTCGTCGGGCGTGAACGGCTCCTCGACGTCGAAGTCGAAGTAGAAGCCGTCCGTGATGTACGGGCCGATGCCCAGTGTGGCCCCGGGGCGAAGCTGCTGCACCGCCTGCGCCATGACGTGTGCGGCGGAATGGCGGAGTACCTCGAGCCCCGCGGGGTCCTCGAGCGTCACGCCTTCCACGGCGGCGCCGTCGGGCAGTTCCTGGTCGAGGTCCATCAGGGCGCCGTCGACCCGCATGACGACGACGTCGCGCCGCTCGGAGAACAGCTCCGTGCCGGTGGTGCCCGTCGTCGCCTGCTTCTCTTCGCCGTCGACGACGAGTTTCATGGGCTGGGGCGCTGACACGGAGGGTCTCCTTGGTGCAGGGAACGGGGGCGCCCGACAGGGCGTGACGGCACCCGGTGAGCCCCGGGACCGCCGTGCTGATCGTATCGGGTGGGCGGAGGGCCAACCAACCAGCCCGCACGGGACGACGGCGGGAGCGTCACCCGGACGTGCGCTACTGCTCCCGCCGCACCCGCAGCTCGTAGTCGATGAACGCCTCGATCATGGCGCGGTACGTCTGTTCGACGACGGCCGGGTCGACGCCCTGCTTCGACGCGTAGCCGCGCACGTTCGTGATGACCTGTTCCACCCGGGCCGGCGCGCGGACGGAGGCGTCGTCCCGCTTGAGGGCACCGGCCCGACGGACGAGCCGCTCGCGGCGGGAGATGAGGGACACGATCTGCTCGTCCACCTCGTTGATGGCCACGCGGACGGCGGCCAGTTGTTTCACGCTCGGTTCTTCCTCTGTTTCAGCCATGCCGGAAGCCTACCCGCGCGGGCTCCGGCGGCAATGGGCCGGGAGCCCTGCCGGGAGGAACGAGCAGCAGGAATGGGCAGGCACGATCACGCGTTGACGACGGTGCGGGAGCAACCGGGCCCGCACCCACCCACCACCTGCGCGCGGGAGATCCGCGCGCACAGACGAGGAGCACCGTGGACTACACGCCCGAAGCAGGATCCATCACCATGTTCTCCACCACGTGGTGCGGGTACTGCCGTCGCCTGAAGTCGCAGCTCGCCGCGCAGGGCATCGGCTACACCGAGATCAACATCGAGGAGGTCGAGGGGACCGCCGACCTCGTGGCGTCCCTGAACGGCGGCAACCAGACCGTACCGACGGTGATCTTCCCCGACGGCAGCACCGCCACCAACCCGTCGGTCGCCGAGGTCAGGGCAAGGATCTCCGCCTAGGTCTGCGGCCCCCGCGCCGTCCGCCATATGCTGGGAGCGGCAGGTCGGTCACCCGGCCGCCGCCCACCAGCGGAAGGACAGCAACACATGGTGCACACAGTTCAGGGGGTCGTGGTGCGGGCGAAGGACGCCCCCGCCACCATCGAGACCATCCTCGTCCCCGATCCCGGGCCCGGCGAGGCCCTCGTCGACATCATCACCTGCGGCGTCTGCCACACGGACCTGCACTACAAGCAGGGTGCCATCAACGACGAGTTCCCGTTCCTCCTCGGACACGAGGCCACGGGTGTCGTGAGCGCGGTCGGCGACGACGTCACGACCGTCGCCCCGGGCGACCGCGTGATCCTGAACTGGCGTGCCGTCTGCGGCGAGTGCCGGGCGTGCCGCCGGGGTGAGCCGCAGTACTGCTTCGACACGCACAACGCGACCCAGAAGATGACCCTGGAGGACGGGACCGTGCTCTCCGCGGCCCTCGGCATCGGCGCGTTCGCCGAGAAGACCCTCGTCGCCGCCGGCCAGTGCACCAAGGTGGACCCGGACGCCGACGCCGCCGCCGTGGGCCTGCTGGGCTGCGGCGTCATGGCCGGGATCGGTGCGGCCATCAACACGGGCAGCGTCTCCCGCGGCGACTCCGTCGCCGTCATCGGCTGCGGCGGTGTGGGCATCGCCGCCGTCGCCGGAGCGAAGCTCGCCGGGGCCACCACGATCATCGCCGTCGACATCGACGATCGGAAGCTCGAGCTCGCGAAGGGCCTCGGCGCCACGCACGTCCTGAACTCGAAGGACGAGGACCCCGTGGAGGCCATCCGTACTCTGACCGGCGGCAACGGCGCGGACGTCGTGATCGACGCCGTCGGACGCCCCGAGACGTACAAGCAGGCGTTCTACGCCCGCGACCTCGCCGGGACCGTGGTGCTCGTCGGGGTCCCCACCCCCGAGATGACCGTCGAACTGCCGCTCCTCGACGTCTTCGGCCGCGGCGGCGCCCTCAAGTCCTCCTGGTACGGGGACTGCCTGCCGAGCCGGGACTTCCCCATGCTCGTCAGCCACTACCTGCAGGGCAACCTCGACCTGGACGCCTTCGTCACGGAGCGCATCCGGCTCGACCAGGTGGAAGAGGCCTTCGACAAGATGCACGGCGGCACCGTGCTCCGCTCGGTGGTGGAGCTCTGATGGCCGCGCGGGTAGAACACCTCGTCATCTCGGGCACCTTCTCGCTCGACGGCGGCACCTGGGACGTCGACAACAACGTCTGGATCGTCGGGGACGACGACGAGTGCGTGGTCATCGACGCACCGCACGACGCCTCGGCGATCGTGGAGCAGATCAGCGGCCGCACGGTCCGGGCCATCCTCCTCACCCACGCGCACGACGACCACATCCGCGCGGTCGGCGACCTGTTCGACGCCGTGCACGCGCCGATCCACCTGCACGACGGCGATCGCGTGCTGTGGGACATGGTGTTCCCCGAGCTCAGCCCCGACCAGTCGATCGGCGACGGCGACACGATCGAGGTGGCCGGGGTGACCCTGAGGGCGCTGCACACGCCGGGCCATTCCCCGGGCTCGGTGTGCTACTACCTGGAGGAGGCGGGCACCGTCTTCACCGGCGACACGCTGTTCCAGGGCGGGCCCGGCGCCACGGGCCGCTCCTACAGCGACTTCCCGACGATCATCGAGTCCATCCGGACGAGGCTGCTCACCCTGCCGCCGGAGACCATCGCCCGGACCGGGCACGGCGACAGCACCACGATCGGCGACGAGGCCCCGCACCTCGAGGAGTGGATCCGGCGCGGCTCCTGACGCCCGCGGCGTCCGGCCTCAGGACGGGCCGGACGCGGAGGGGGTATTGAGCGCGGGGGTGTCGAGCGCGGGAGTGTCGAGCGCGGGGGTGTCGAGGCTGACGACGCCGGCGTACGCGGCGAGCAGCGAACCCTCGACGGCGTCGACGGTCACCCCGGGGGCGAGGTCCTCGGCCGCGCCCGCGGTGGACGGCAGCCACGGGAGCCCCAGGGCGGCGTAGGCGTCGGTCAGGACCGCCCGCAGGGGTGCCGCATCCTGGACGACGATCACCGACGAGAAGAGCCAGGCTCCCGCGACCACCCGCTGGGCGGTCCCGGCGAGCTTGATCGCCGGGACGCCGTTCCGCCGTCCGTGCACGCTGAACTCGCCCGGGCAGTACTCCCCCGGCACTTCGCCCACGCGCGCGTCGAGCCCGACGTCGGCGAGCACCTCCGCGAAGAAGTCGCCGAACGCGGCGAAACGCGCCCGGGTGCCGGCCACGGCGTCGGGCGCCGGTTCGAGGTGGTCGACCACGAGGCACCCCCGGTGGTAGGCGGCGGCGCGCCCGCCGGCACGCCGGACCAGCGGCGCGAAGCCCTGCCGGGCGACGGCGGTCGCGGCCTCCCCGAACCCCGGAAGTCGGGCGTCCCGCTGCCCGAAGGCGACGGTGGGGCTCGGACGGTAGAGGCGCAGGGTGGGCGGCCGGTCCCCGGCGGCGACCTCGCGGAGGAGCCCGATCCCCCGGTCGAGTTCGGCGGCGGCGTCGTCGGACACGGGATCGAGGACCAGTGCGAGCCCGGCTGCGCCGTGCCACGGATTGCTCATCCGTCCATCGTAGGCAGTCGGCGCCCCGACCCGCGCCGTCGCCCGCCGGGTCTAGCGGCCGCCGCCGATCGCCCGGCTGCGCTGCTCGACGCCGGGTGCGCCGTACGGGTAGTCGGAGAAGGTGGGTGCGCTGACCTCGTCCAGGCGGCCGAGGTCCTCCGCCGTCAGGGCGAGGTCGGCGGAGGCGAGGTTGTCGGCCAGCTGCTCCTGTGTCCGGGCGCCGAGGATCACGGACGTCACGGCGGGCTTCGCGGCGACCCAGGCGAGCGCCACGTGCGAGGCGTTGACGCCGCGCTCGGTGGCGATGCCGGTCACGGTGTCGATGATCCGCCAGGTGCGCTCCTGGGCGTTGCGCTGCTCCCAGGCCTCCATGCCGCGCTGCGGGTTCTCGCCCAGCCGCGTGGCGCCCGTCGGCTCGGTGTCGCGCGTGTACTTGCCCGTCAGCCAGCCGCCGCCGAGCGGTGACCACGGCAGCATCCCCATGCCGGCGTCGAGCACGGCCGGCACGATCTCCGCTTCGATCTCACGCACGAGCAGCGAGTACTGGGGCTGCAGGGTGACGGGGAGGGAGTAGCCGCGCTGCCGGGCGATCATCACGGCCTTCGTCAGCTGCCACCCGGTGTAGTTGGAGAACCCGTAGTAGCTGATCCTGCCCTGGACCACGGCTTCGTCGAGGAAACCGAGGGTCTCCTCGAGCGGTGTCAGCGGATCCCACGAGTGGACCTGGTAGAGGTCGATGTGGTCGACGCCGAGGCGGGTCAGCGATGCGTCCAGGGCCTTGCGGAGGTGGCGCCGGGACAGGCCGAGGTCGTTGACGTCCTCACCCATCGGGAACCGTCCCTTGGACGCGAGGACCATGCGGTCCCGCTCCGCGGGGTTCTTCGCGAGCCACCGCCCGATGATCTCCTCCGACGCCCCGGCGGTGTAGACGTCCGCGGTGTCGATGAGATTGCCGCCTGCGGCGGCGTAGTCCGACAGGATGGCGTGGGAGGTCGCCTCGTCCGCTTCCGCGCCGAAGGTCATCGTGCCGAGGGCGAGGTGCGACACCGAGGTGCCGCTGTTGCCGAGTGTCCGATACTGCATGGGTGCTCCTTCGTCAGGGCGCCGGTCGGCGCCGTCGTCGGTGGGGGGGGTACTCGCGGATGGTCTCCGCAGCTCCGGGCCGGGCCGGGGCGTTCCGGCGGGCCGGATCCGGCGCGTCAGAGCCGGCGGACCGTGAGGATCTGTTCGAGGCGGCCGAAGGGTCCCTCGAGGTCGTGCACCACGCTGGAGGTCAGGCCCACGCCGTGCCCGCCGAAGGTCACGCGCGTGTCCAGTCCCAGCCACTCGCCCCGCGGCATGCGGTGGAGGTGGATCTGCAGATCGACATTGGGGAAGATCCAGCTGTCCCCTCCCGGCGCCACGCGGGAGGCGATCCCGTTCGCGGCGTCCATCATCCCGACGAGCCGGACGACGTCGGAGCTCTGGCGGCCCTCCACCATGGCGTGGGGATTGCGCATCGAGACCTGTCCCCTCCCGGGCCGGTGCCCGGGGACCACACGGACCTCGAGCGACCTGATGAAGCCGCCCGGCCACGCGGTCATGCCCTCGTGGGGTCCGGCGTCGTCGGGGCCGGGTATCCGGGGGTCCTCCGTGCCCGCGACGTCGGCCGTGTCCTGGGTGCCGAGCCGCCAGGCCCGGGCGACGATCGCCGTCCGGCCCGCCGCCTCCATGCGGGCCTCGACCAGTTCGATGGTCCGCCCGGGACGGACGACGGCGGTGGTCACGTAGAACTCGCCGCCCGGGATCATCCCGAGGATGTCGAAGCTCACCCGGCTGAGCTGCATCCCCTCGCGCGGTTCGCACTCGAGCAGGCACTGCGTGAGCAGGCCCGAGATCGGAGCCATGTGCTGCTCCTGCGGGTTCCAGGCGCCCTGGGCGTGGACGGTCGACTCGAATTTTCCGCTGCCGAGATCGCGGTAGAAAGCATTCACCCGCTCCATGCTAGGCGACGACGGGTCCGCTCCCCCGAGCGGGCACACGCCGGAATAGAGTCCGATCGGTCGTGGTTCAGATGATTGACCGGATCAACCATCAAGGATTTCCATGCCCCAGAGCCCCCCGTCCCGCGTCACCGACGCCGATCCCGGCCAGGACGCATCGCGCACCGATGCCGTCAGCCCGACCTCCCGACCGGACGGACCGGCGGTCGTCGCAGGCGCCCTCCCCGCCCGCGACAAGCTGGTCATCACGCTCCTGCTCATCTCGGCGTTCGTGGTGATCCTCAACGAGACGATCATGGGCGTCGCGATCCCCCGCCTCGTCACCGACCTCGGCATCACGGTGGGTGCGGGCCAGTGGCTGACCACGGCGTTCATGCTCACCATGGCCGTGGTCATCCCGATCACCGGCTTCCTCCTGCAGCGCTTCAACACCCGACCCGTCTTCATGGCGGCGATGAGCCTGTTCAGCCTCGGCACGTTCATCGCGGCCATGGCCCCGGGCTTCGAGATCCTCGTGGTGGGACGGGTGGTGCAGGCCAGCGGCACCGCGATCATGATGCCGCTGCTCATGACCACGGTCATGACGCTCGTCCCGCCGGCCTCCCGGGGCAAGGTGATGGGCAACATCTCGATCGTCATCTCCGTCGCGCCCGCGCTCGGCCCCACCATCTCCGGCGCCATCCTCAGCGCGCTCGAGTGGCGCTGGCTGTTCTGGCTGGTCCTGCCGATCTCGCTCGCGGCACTGGCCGTCGGCTCGGCCAAGATGCAGAACGTGACCACGCCCCGGCGGTCCTCCATCGACGTCCCCTCGGTCGTCCTCTCCGCCGTCGCCTTCGGCGGCATCATCTACGGGCTGAGCCAGCTCGGTGAGGCGTCCACGGGCAGCGCGATCCCCGCCTGGGTCCCCCTCGTCGTCGGTTTGGCCGGCCTCGCGGTGTTCGTCACCCGCCAGCTCGTCCTGCAACGGCGTGAGTCCGCCCTGCTGGACCTGCGGGTGTTCACCTCGAAGAACTTCTCCATCTCCATCGTCGCCATCGCGGTCAGCATGATGGCCCTGTTCGGCACCATCATCCTGATCCCCATCTACGCGCAGTCCGTCCTCGGCCTGACCCCCTTCCAGTCCGGGCTGCTCCTGCTCCCGGGTGGGCTGGCCATGGGGCTGCTCGGACCGGTCGTCGGGCGCGTCTACGACCGCCGCGGACCCCGTATCCTCCTGGTCCCGGGTGCGTTCCTGGTGAGCGCCGTCTTCTGGGCCATGACCCAGGTGACGGAGACGACGCCCGTGCCCCTCGTCCTCGTCGCGCACGTCCTGCTCAGCATCGGCCTGGCGCTCATGTTCACGCCGCTCCTGACCTCGGCCCTCGGCTCGGTGCGGCCACGGCTCTACTCCCACGGCAGCGCGGTCTTCGGCACGGTCCAGCAACTGGCGGGTGCCGCCGGCACCGCCCTGTTCATCTCGGTCATGACGCTCCGGAGCACGTTGCTGGCGGAGAGCGGTGCCGCCACCGACGTCGCTCTCGCCGGGGGGATCCGGGCGGCCTTCCTGTACGGTGCGACCATCTTCCTGCTCGCCGTCGTCGCCTCGTTCTTCGTCCGCAAGCCCGAGACCGCCGACGACGCCCCGGCTCCGCTGCACTAGATCGCGGCATCGCCCACGGTTCGCCGGGGACCGTGTACCACGACGGTCCCCGGCGATAGGCTGGGCCGCGGACACCGCAGGTGCGGTGAGGACGAGGATCGGGGGGCTCGATGGGCGGAACCACCTTTCCTTCCCGCGCGGCCGTCGTGTCGCTCGTCGTGGCACTCGGGTTCCTCCTCGGACCGGTTCCTCCGGCCGTCATGAGCACGCCCGACACACCGTTCGCGGTTGGCAGCATCGCGAAGAATCCCTTCACCGGTCGACGCGAGATCGTTGTACCGGATATCGGGCGCACCGCCGTCCTCATCGGAGATTCCCAGTCCTCAGGGCGCGGGAGCTGGCCGCAGGTCGCCCTGCGCAGCCTCGGCTACTCTGTGAGGTTCGCCGGGGCGAACGGCACGGGCTTCATCGCCTCGACCCGGTACACCCGCGTCCCCAACTACCACGACTCCCTCACGAGCAACCGGTGGGTGCTGCCGCACGGTGATCCCGCGCTCGTCGTCGTCGGCGGTGGAGGCAACGATGCCACGCAGGGGGTGTCCGACGGCGACATCCTCCGAAGCGCGAACGCCCTGATCATCGATCTCCAGCGCACGTATCCGGAGTCGCGGCTGGTCATGGTGGGCACCCTCAGCCGCAGCGCCGAGTACGGCGGCGGGAGGCGCACCGAGGTCGACGCCCTTCTGGGTGACGTCGCGAGGACGCGCGGCGTCCCGTTCGTCTCGGCGGGCGACTGGCTGACGACCCACGGTCTCGAGGCCTACCTCGCCGACGAGGTGCATCTGGCCGCTGACGGCCATCGGCGCGCCGCTGTGATCCTCGAGGATGAGCTTCGAGCCCTCCGGTTGGGTGCCGCAGACGTACTCGGCGCACGGACGCCGCCGCCCGGGGTGTCCGCGCCGGCCGCCTAGGACCCGGCGGGCCGCGACCCGGCCAACGCTAAGTCGGCTTATGGTTGGACCATGAGCTTCAACGACTACGTCCGACTCGACCCCTCGCGTGTCAGCGACCGGCGGGGACGAGGGCGCGGTGCGGCCGTGGCCGGCGGCGATGGACTCATCCTCGACACCCTGCTTCCCCGAAGGACCCATTCGTGACCGACCGCCTCGCCGTCGTCGTCCCCGTGTTCAACGAACCCGGCATCGCCCGCACGCTCGACGCCCTCCGCGCGCAGCGCGACGCCGCGGACCTGCGGGTCTACGTCGTGGACAACGGCTCCACCGACGACACCGTGCAGCGCGTCGAACGCTTCGCGGCCGCCGAACCCGGCCTCGACGTCCGGATCCTGGTGGAGCGCCAAAAGGGCACGGGCGCCGCGTGCGACACCGGGTTCCGTGCCGCGATCGCGGACGGATTCACGCTCGTGGCGCGCACGGACGGCGACAGCGAGCCCGAGGCGGACTGGACGAGCCACATCCGCGCCCTGTTCGCGCACCACCCGGAGGTGCAGCTGGTCGGCGGCACGAGCGTCCCGCTGCGGGACAGGCACTTCCGGTGGGGCGACGACCTCCTCATGCCGGGTGCGCTGGCGACGCTGCGGGTCATGATGGCCGTGCAGCACCTGGACCCCGCCTACCTGCGCTTCGTCGCCGGCCACAACATGGCGGTGCGTTCCTCGGCCTATCTGGCGACCGGCGGGATCGGGCGGACCTCCATCGACGAACGCGATGAGGACATCGACTTCTCCGTCAGGATCTCGCGCCGGCTCGGCCTCGGCGCGGTGCGGATCGACCCGCGGCTGCGGGTGGCGACGTCGATGCGACGCGTCCGCCGGTACGGTCTCGGCCTGATGGGCCTCCATCACCTCCTGCCGGCGCTCCGCGGCAAGATCGTCCGGACCATCGACATCCGCTGACGCCCGCAGCCCTCAGACCGCGCCGCTGCCCCGCACCAGATCGATGGCGTCCTCCACTGCGGGCACGCGGCCCTGCCCGGCGCCGGAGACGAGGCGGACCGTCCGGCGGAACGAGGCGTCGTCGCCCTGGCCCGCCCGGAACGCCGGCAGATGGGCGAGGACCGCGGCCCGGCGCAGGGCGGCATCCTGCCCGGCCGCCCACCGGTCCAAGACGGACGCGGCCCGGACGGCGTCCGGTCCGCTCAGGCGCACGAGCATCGGTCCGACGACGTCCACCGCGAGCGGGTCCGCGAGATCGGGCAGCGACGCCGAGCGGAGGAAGCCCTCGATCCGCGTGAGGTCGGAGTGGCGCAGCAGCCGGACCGCCGATTGCAGCAGGACCACGGCTGCCAGGCGGCGCTCGAACACGGGGCGGGACCAGAGGTCGGAGGCGAGGGCGGTGAGGCCGTCGTGCCCGAGATCCGGATACCGGCGTTCCGCGCTGCGGACGGTACCGCGGACTGCGCCGATGGAGGCCCCGTAGTACTCCAGGCCCGCCCCGAAGCGCCGCTCGTAGTCCTCGGCGCGCTCCCATGCACTCTCGTACTGGAGGGCGTCGTCGATGAAGGCGGCGGCGTCGGAGGGCGTACTCATCAGGCGGGCATCCTGCGCAGCGTGAGGTAGGACCCGGCGGCGAGCAGCACGCACACGGCGATCGCCCACAGGGTCAGTCCGAGCGATCCGGTGTCGAGGACCCACTGCCCCACCGCCGGCCAGGCCTGCTGCCACGTCACGAGGGCCACCACACCCACGAGCGCGAGGCCGATACCGATCAGGACGGTCGTGAGCACTGCTGTGCCGTACCGCTTGTAGATGGTGGCGGACCAGAAGCCGACGATGAAGAACAGCATGGTCAGCACGAAGTACGTCAGGCCCGCCGCGAGCGGTCCCCCCTCCCACAGCCAGTCCAGGTAGGCGAAGTAGCCGTTCATGCCGTAGCCCTCCGTGGACCGTTCGACCAGGCCGAGCAGCACGAACACCAGCGACATCCCCAGTCCGCTGACCGCAGCCGCCGCGAGGGAGCCGACGTAGAACTCCCGGCGCGTCAGGCTCATCGCCTGCGAGAAGGGGAAGGTCATGGTCATGGCCTGGATGCCGACCACGAGGAAATACCACAGCGGGGCCTGAGAACCCCCGCCGGTCTTGACCCCGGTGACCCCCGCGTTCTGGAGGATCCAGTAGATGAGCATCGTCAGGACCCAGGCACCGCCCAGAACGAGGGCCGGCACCCAGAGGAACGTCTGCGTGTTGACGAACTGCAGGCGCACCACGTTGCGCGTGCGGTTGCGCAGGACGGCAGGGCGGGTCGCGCTGCCGGACTCGAGGGTGGTCATCGGAGGCTTCCTTCCTGCGCAGCCGCGGCGAACGCGTCGCGGCCAGGGGTTCTCTGCTGGGTGAGGCGGACGATGAGCTGCTGGAGGGAGACGGGCGCGAGGTCGATGCCCGCGGAGGCGAGCGCGTCGCGCTCGGCGGCGTCGAGCCGTCCGAGGAACGTCACGGAGGCCACGCGGCCGAGACTCTCGCGGTGGATGACCTCGCGGCCGTGGAGAGCCCTCTCGACGGTGGCGGCATCGCCGACGACGTTCGTGGCCAGCGCGCGGGCATCTTCCGTGGACTCGTCCATGATGATGCGCCCGCCATCGATCACGAGCACGCGTTCGATGAGGTTCGAGACCTCGTCGATGAGGTGGCTGGACAGGACCACGGTCCGCGGATGCTCGGCGTAGTCCGTGAGCAGGCGGTCGTAGAAGATCTGGCGGGCGACGGCGTCGAGACCGAGGTACGGCTCGTCGAAGAAGGTGATCTCCGCGCGGGACGCCAGGCCGATGATGACGCCGACGGCCGAGAGCTGCCCGCGCGAGAGCTTCTTGATGGTGCGCTTGAGCGGCAGCTGGAACTCCTCCACCAGGTCGTCGGCGAGCTCCTGGTCCCACCGCGGGAAGAACAGGCGGGCGGAGGCGAGGGCGTGCCGGGATGTGGCGTCGTCCGGGTACTTCTGGCTCTCACGCACGAAGCACATGCGGCTGAGCACCCGTGCGTTCTCGTAGGGATCCTCACCGAAGACGCGGACCTGTCCGCTCGACGGGAGGTTCTGCGCCGTCAGGATCGACATCGCGGTGGTCTTGCCGGCGCCGTTGCGGCCCAGGAAGCCGTAGATGGTGTCCTTCCGGATGTCGAAGCCGACGTCGTCGAGGGCGAGGACGTCCTTGTAGCGTTTCGTGAGGTTCCGGACCTCGATGACAGAGTCCATGATGTCCTTCGATTCGATTGCCCTTACGGGGTCGCCGGCTCTGCGCCGGCTCGGATGAGGCTCACGACGTCGTCGGGTTCGAGCCCGATCCTGCGGGCCTCGGCAAGGAGGGGTTGGACGTACCGCAGGGCGAAGTCGTTGCGGCGCTCCCTGAGCAGCAGGTCGCGGGCACCGGCGGCGACAAACATGCCGATCCCCCGGCGCTTGTAGAGCACTCCCTTGTCCACGAGCATGTTCACCCCCTTCGCCGCGGTCGCCGGATTGATGCGGTAGAAGGCGGCGAGCTCGTTCGTCGACGGGGCCTGCGCCTCCTCGGCGATGCTCCCGTCCACGATCGAATCCCCGACCTGCTCGGCGATCTGCACGAACAGCGGTTTGCCTTCCTCGATCACCGCGGCCTCCGGGTCAGCTGGTTAGTTACTCAACTAGTTAACCGTGCCGGCCGTCCGACGTCAAGGGTCGATGGTGCTGGATCCCTGCGCAGCAGGTCGGATCGATGCAGGGAAGGACGCGAGGGCGCGCGCCTGCGCCGGTGAGGCCGACCCGGACGGCCCCACCGGCGCAGGCGGGAGATGACGGGCCTAGGTGTTGGTCGATCTCGGCGCGCCCATGCCGGCATCGATCCTGTGCGGGCCGGCGGCGGAGGGTCGGACGTCGAAGTCGAAGATCGCCGTGGGGATGTAGACGGTGGAGCAGGAGTTGGGAATGTCCACCACGCCCGAGAGCCTGCCTTCGATCGGCGCCGATCCCAGCAGCAGGTAGGCCTGCTCGGGGCTGTAGCCGAACTTCGTCAGGTAGTCGATCGCGTGCAGGCAGGCCCGCTGGTAGGACAGGTGCGAATCGAGGTAGTGCTGCCTGCCGTCGAGGGTCACGGAGGTGCCCGAGAAGGCGATCCATTCGCTGTACCGGGGGTCGACGATGCCGGGCATGAAGATGGCGTTCTCGCTCACGCCGTAGGTGTCCATGCCGCCTCTGATGATGTCGACGCGGAGGTCGATGAAGCCGCCCATCTCGATCGCACCGCAGAAGGTGATCTCACCATCGCCCTGCGAGAAGTGGAGATCGCCCAGGGACAGGTTCGCGCCGTCCACGAACACGGGGTAGAAGATCCGCGAGCCCTTCGACAGGTTCTTGATGTCCTGGTTGCCGCCGTTCTCCCGGGGCGGTGCCGTGCGGGCCGCCTCCCCGGCGACCCGGTCGAAGTCCGACGCCGGCAGGCTCCCGAGCAGGGCCTCCCGTGGCTCAGGTGGCAATGCCAGCGGGGGAACCCGAGTGGGGTCCGTGGCGATCAGGTCCCCTTCGCGCTTGTTCCATTTGGCCAGCAGCTCGGCGGAGGGGGCCGTGCCCATCAGGCCCGGGTGGATGAGCCCGACGTAGGACACCTCCGGCACATGGCGCGAGGTCGCCACCTGCCCGCTGAAGTCCCAGATGGCCTTGTAGGCGTCCGGGAACTGCTCGGTCAGGAACCCGCCGCCGTTGTTCCGCGAGAAGATGCCGGTATACCCCCACCCCTGCCCTGCCAGTGGCCCCGAATCCTCCTGCGGGATCGGCCCGACATCCAGGATGTCGACGACGAGGAGGTCCCCGGGCTTCGCCCCTTCCACGGCGAAGGGGCCGCTGAGTTTGTGGACGGTGAGCAGCGGCGCGTTCAGGATGTCATCGGCGGAATCGTCGTTGACGATGGCGCCGTCGAACCATTCCCGGCAATGGACCCTGAAGGAGTCTCCCGGCTTCACCGTGGCCACCGGGGGAATCTCGGGGTGCCACCGGTTGTGTCCGATCTTCTCCTGGTCCTCGAACTTCCTGCTCGAATCGAGGGGGAATATCACGTCAGGCATTTCATCTCCTTTGATGAGTCGCGCCGCGCTCCATGACTAGGGGCGCGGCAATTTCTGGTGCAGCGGATTCGACGAGTAGGCGGGGCCGGCTCCTTTGCCCGTGGACGGGAGCGCCCCGGAGACCACCCGGGGATCCGACGCACTGCGCTCGGTCGACTCGATCAGTTGGAAGGCCGGAGTGCCCGTCCTAGACACATGGGGCGTGCTGACCTTCCGCCGGGATGGTTGCCCGCAGGTCGGGCAGGCATCCTCCGCAGGAGCCTCCCCCATGCGGCGGATGACCTCGTACACCTCACATCGAGGGCAGCGGTACTCGTAGATCGGCATTCAGTGCACCTTCCCGGGTTCGCAGGACGTGCTCTCGCCGGGCGCGAGCCTGCACTCCTGTCTCATTGCTGCGCCATCAGCCGGGCTATGTCGGCGTCGTTGTCACGGATCAGCTCGCCGGAGACCTCGATCGTGACCGAGTGGATCGCGCCCGTGAAGCTGAACGGTGGCGAATAGTGCTTGGCTGCCGGGGCGCCGAAGTCGTACCCGCAACTGAGGCCTTCGAGTTCGAAGAGGAGCGGCGTGGTGTAGGGGAAGTCCGCGTTCCCGACCAGGGTGCCGTCGATGTAGAGCTGGGCGCGTCCGGGTGTTCCCTTGCCCACCGTGAAGTCGGGCCGGCCCGTGGGCTCGAACTCGTAGCGGAGGACATGCCGTCCCGGGGACAGCGGCTCGGAGGAGGACACCTCGAACCGTTCGCGGCCGACGTAGTTGTACACGTACCGCAGGCGTCCGTCGTCCATGAAGAAGGTGTACCCACCGGCATCCCCACCCTGGGCGATGAGGACGCCGCTGGTGCCATCGGTGGGGATGTCGACGTCGGCCTCGATGGAATGGGGTCGGTTGAGGACCGGCGGGGCTGCGAAAGCAGGGACCAGCGAGGTGTGCGGGTGATAGGTGAAGCGGCTGCGGGGCCTCGATGTCTGCGGACGTTCGGTCGTCAGGCGTTCCTGGAGCGAGCCGTCCAGAGGCAGGACTTTGTACTTCTCGGCTTCCTCCCACCACAGGGCAATCAGGTGTCGCAGTCGGTCCGGGTGCTCGGCAGCGATGTTGGACGACTCGGTGGGATCCTCCGTGATGTCGTAGAGCTCCCATCCGCTCGCGTCGAGCTGCTCGAGGACCTCCGGGGTGATCAGCCCGCCCATCCGGCGTCCCGCGGCTGCGGCCTCCGTGTAATTCGGTCCCGGCCAGGGACACACGGCCCGCCACCCGTCGTGATAGATCGCCCGGTGGCCGAACATCTCGAAGTACTGCGTGGTGTGGCCGGTCGGCGCATCCGCCGTGTCGAAGGAACGGGCGAAGCTGACCCCCTCGATCGGGGCCTGGGGAACTCCGCGCACGGCGGCCGGCGGCTCGAAACGCAGGGCGTCGAGGACCGTGGGGACCAGATCGATCGCGTGGGCGTACTGGCTGCGGACTTCGCCGCGTGCCGCGATCCTCGCCGGCCAGGCGACGACGAACGGGTCGGTCGCCCCACCACGGTACGTCTCCCGCTTCCAGCGGCGGAACGGCGTGTTGCCCGCCCATGTCCATCCCCACGGATAGTGGTTGTAGGCCCGGGTGCCGCCCAGTTCGTCGATCATCGCAAGGTTGTCCTCGAAGTTCTCGGGGACCTGGTTGAAGAACAGCATCTCGTTGAAGGAGCCCGTCACGCCGCCTTCGGCCGAGGCGCCATTGTCCGAGATGACCATGACCAGCGTGTTCTCGAGCTCGCCGATCTGCTGGAGAGTGTCCAGCACGCGTCCGAAGTGGTGGTCCGCATGCGAGACGAAACCGGCGTAGACCTCCATCATCCGGGCGTACAACCGACGCTCGTCGTCGTTCAGCGAGTTCCACTCCGGGACATCAGGGTCACGGGGGGACAGTTCGGCGTCGGCCGGGAACAGGCCGATCTCCTTCTGGCGGGCGAACACCGTTTCCCGGTACGCGTCCCACCCCTCGTCGAACCGGCCGCGGTACCGGTCCGCCCAGTCCTTCGGCACGTGGTGCGGGGCGTGGCCCGCACCGGGGGCGTAATACATGAAGAACGGCTTGTCCGGCGCGTTGGCCTCGCTGTCCAGGATCATCCTGATCGCCTGGTCCGCCAGGTCCTCGCTCAAGTGGTAACCGTCCTCGGGCAGCCGCGGCTGCTGGACCGACGCGTTGTCCTGCGTGAGATCCGGATACCACTGGTTGGTCTCACCGCCGAGGAACCCGTAATAGCGCTCGAATCCCCGCCCGAGAGGCCGGCGGTGGAACGGCCCGGCCGGGGAATTGTCCTCCGACGGCGACAGATGCCACTTGCCCACGCAGAACGTGTTGTAGCCGTGGTCGATCAACATCTCCGGCAGCATCCCGTTCTCGAACGGCATCCGGCCGTCGTAGCCGGGGAAGCCGGTGGCCAGCTCCATGATGCTGGCAACTCCATTGGAATGATGGTTGCGGCCGGTCAGGATGCACGACCGACTCGGTGAACACAGTGCCGTGGTGTGCATATTCGCGTACCGCAGACCGTTCGCCGCCACGCGGTCGATGTTCGGTGTCTCCACCAGCCCGCCGAAGCAGGAGATCTGCCCATAGCCGACGTCGTCGAGGACGACGAGCAACACATTCGGCGCTCCTTCGGGAGCCCGTTGAGGAGCGGGCCAGGCCTGCTTCGACTCCTCGATGGTCCGCCCGATCACGCCCGGGAAGCGGTCGCCTGGGTTGTACTCCGTGATGGACATGGGACTCCTCGGGGTGGTGGTCTGCGGGCTCGCTCACTCACCCTGCCCCGACCGGCCGGCCTCCGCCTCACCCCAAAGGAATGAACCCTCGACCGTGGGCGTCGGACGGCCTCTGGAGGGATGGTGCGACAGCGGGTAGCATCGGTCCCGCCATGGCCAGTGACGAGCATCCGGTCCCCACCTGACGGAGCGGCCGGCCCCTGCGGAACGGGAAGGATGACGCCCGGTATGCCTGTGACTCCAACGATGCTGCACATTCCGGCCGGCGAGTTCCGCATGGGATCGGAGGAGTTCTACGCCGACGAGAGCCCCGCACACCGGGTCCGCGTGCCACCCTTCGAGCTGGATGAACGTCCCGTGACCACCGCGGAGTTCGCCGAGTTCGTTGCGGCAACGGGGTACGTGACCGTGGCCGAGCGGCCGCTGGACCCGGTCGAGTTCCCCGGCCTCTCCCCCCGTGACCTGGCCCCGGGCGGGTTGGTCTTCACCCCCTCACCCGGCCCGGTGGACCTGGGCGACTGGAGACAGTGGTGGCGCTGGGTCCCGGGTGCGTGCTGGCAGCGGCCGCTGGGGCCCGGATCCTCCATCGACGGCAAGGAGGACCACCCGGTCGTGCAGGTGTCCTTCACCGACGCGGGCGCCTATGCGGCCTGGGCCGGCAAACGGCTCCCGGACGAAGCGGAATGGGAGTTCGCCGCCCGGGGCGGACTGTCCGACGCGTTCACCTATGCGTGGGGGAACGAGGTCAGGCCGGACGGTGTGCTGATGGCCAACACGTGGCAGGGACGGTTCCCGTACCTTCGGACGGGAGCGAACGGGTGGAGGGGGACCTCCCCCGTCGGGACGTTCCTTGCGAACGGGTACGGGCTCCTCGACATGATCGGGAACGTCTGGGAATGGACCAGCACCTACTACTCGGCCCGCCACGACACGGTGGAGGCGGCAGCGACCCACCAGGTCAGCGGCTGCGCGTGTACTCCGCACCGGGACCGGGCCGCCGAAAGCGCGGAGCCCGGGTCCGGCATCCCACGCCGCGTCCTCAAGGGAGGCTCACACCTCTGCGCTCCGGAGTACTGCCTGCGCTACCGTCCGGCCGCCCGCTCCCCCCAGACCGAGGACACGGCGACCTCGCACATCGGCTTCCGGTGCGCACGGTCGCTCGGAGACTCCGCGACCCACCCTCAGTAGACGAAGATGTCGAACCACGCCCGGTTGTGCGCGTGGAGGAGGACGAGGAACAGCACGAAGTCGAACAGGAGGTGCACACAGATGATGTAGGACAGCGAGCGCGTCCGGGTGAAGATGAAGGCCTGCAGGAGCGCGAACGGGACGATGAACAGCGGCGCCCACGCCCTGAAGCCCAGCTCCCACAGGAACGAGGTGAAGAGGACCGCCTGCAGCACGTTGGCCTGCACCATGGGCAGGTGCCGGCGCAGGAGCGCGAAGACCGTGCAGATGAAGAACAGCTCGTCCCAGATCCCGAGCCCGTTGGTGCCGACGAACAGGCGGGCGATCTCCGCCGGTTCCGACGCCGCCGGCCAGTTCGTGTAGACGCCGGTGCTGATCATGTAGAAGGGCAGCAGGGCATAGCCCATCACGACGACGACGGGCAGGTACCACTTCTCCGTGCGGGTCCAGGGCTCGCCGGTCCGCAGGGGGAAGGTGACCGCATGATCGCGGTACACGAAGCGCGAGACGGTATAGGGCACGCCGACGGCGAGGATCATCGCCGAACCCATGACCGCCATGTGCCCCATGCTGATGTCCGTGGTGATGGGCACGAAGGTCATCACGGTGATACCGAAGGCGATGAGCGCCAGGTCCCGGAACAGTGCGCGGTCGACGGCGGCGGCCACCGCGAGCGCCGCGACCAGCAGCCCGTACCCGGCCAGTGGCTGGTGGAGCACGAGCAGGACGAAGCCGGCGAGGGACACCAGGGCGGCCGGGAGCAGGGCCCGGGACGGGGTGTGCCACGAGCCCTGCTTCCACGAGCGGGTCGCCGTGAGCATGGCGCCGGGCGGAGGCGCGTCCGGTGCTGCTGTGTACTCCACGATGGGCACTCCTTCGACGTCGTGCCCGGTCGGTGAGCCCGCCGACGTCCTGCCGGCGCGTGTGCGGACACGATCCCCATTCTTTCCCGGGTCCGCCGGTCGGTCCAGAGCCGGGCCCGCCGGAGGCACAGCCCCGCCGAGCCGGGCGCCATGTCAATGGCCGATTCCCTGTCTCATCCATGGGAGGTGAGACCCCCCGCCTTCTCCCGCGCCCACAATGAAGGCCAGACCCACCGCATCCCTTCAGGAGAAAGAGATCCCATGGTGCCGGACCCGCCCGCTGCCGATCCACGATCAGGCCTCCCGCGCAGCACCACCGTCCTGCTCGCCCTCGGTGGAGCGACCGCGGCCGCGTTCGGGATCGCCGCCATGAGGGATGTCTTCGTCCCGGCGTTCCTGGCGTTCGTCCTCACGCTGTGCGTCCACCCGCTCCGTAGCAGGATGAGCCGGCGGGGATACCCGCGGGGAATCGCCACTGCCGCGTCGATCGCTGCCGTCCTTGCCCTCGTCCTCGCCTTCGCGGTGGTCCTGGTCCTGGCCCTCGTACAGTTCTCCGCCCTCCTGCCCCGGTACGCGGCGCAACTCGAGCAGGTGGGAGTCGCCGTCTCCGAGCTGCTGGCGTCGGCGGGATTCGGTGCGGACCAGGCGGACGCAGGCGAGGAGGGGTTCACGCCGGAGCGCATCATCGGGTTCGTCAGCGGCCTGCTGGGCGGCATCACGAGCGTCGTGAGCGGTCTCGTGGTGCTCCTGACCCTGCTGATCCTCATGGCATTCGACGGGTCCCGGGTGCCGGCGCTCCTCACCTACCTGACCCCCCACCGCCCGGCGCTGGTCTCCGCGCTCGTGGGATTCGCGGCCGGCGCGCGCCGATACATGGTCGCGACGACGGTGCTCGGGGTGGCCCAGGGTGCATTCAACTGGCTGGCGCTCGTCCTCCTCCAGGTCCCGGGCGCCGTCCTGTGGGGCCTGCTCTCCTTCATCTGCAGCTTCATCCCCAACGTCGGCTACTTCATCGCCATCATCCCTCCACTGTTCTTCGGATTCCTCAGTGGGGGCTGGCCGACCGTCATCGGCGTCATCATCGTCTACGGCGTCATCAACGGCACCATCCAGTCCATCATCCAGCCCAAGTACATCGGTGATGTGGTGTCCCTCAGCGAGACCCTGACCTTCGTCTCCGTCCTCTTCTGGGCCGTGGTCCTGGGCCCGATGGGTGCCATTCTGGCCGTACCGCTGACCCTGCTGGTCCGGGCGGTCCTCATCGACGCGGACCCGTCGATGGCATGGCGAAGGGCTCTGACCGGAGACAGATCCGATCTGAAGGAGATCCTCGAGAACGAAGACAGCGAGACGCGCACCCGGCGGGCCCAGCGGACCCAGCGGAGGACGAGGCCCTCCGCCCCACGCGAGGAGCAGGCATGACATCCCCCGGCTCCGGCCCGGATGCCCCGTGAGCCCCGGATGCTGAGCCTCCTGATCAGCCTGCTGCCCGTCGCCTTCGCGGGGACGATGAGCACAGTGCCAGCCAGTGTCACCATCATCATCCTCCTCTCGTCCAACGCCCTTCGCGGTGCGTGGTCCTTCCTCATCGGGAGCTTCGCCGGAGCCCTCCTGCTGGTAGGCGGTGCTGCGGTCGGCCTGCGATTCCTGCCGGTCCGGGAGGGCCCTGACCAGAATGTGAAGGTGGCACTGGTCGGCCTGGTCGTGGCGGCCGCCTTGATCGGCTACGGCATCTATCTCCTCTCACACACCCGCAGAACCGACAGCGCGGCCCGGGGCAGGATGCGGACCCGGGTCGGTTCGGCCCGTCCCTGGGAGTTCCTCGTCCTGGGGTTGGCCCTGAATCTGCGCCCCAAGGCGATACTCCTGTCCCTGACCGCAGGCACACTCATCGGCCTCCAGGGCCTCGGGCCGCTCGCCGGCACGTTGGTCGTCCTCGCGTACGTCCTGATCGCCCAGTCGGAGATCGTCGTCCCGATCGTCCTGCGGATGCGACGGCCCGAGCGTGCGGACGCGTTACTGACCCGCCTGGACCTGTGGCTGCAGCACCACAGCCAGACGATCACGGGCATCACGCTCCTGGTCGCCGGGGTGTTCATCGCAGGCCTGGGGATCGCGCGGCTCTGACGCTCTTGCCCCCGTCCACCGTCCCGGTGCGAGACTGAGGGCATGCGAGAGCTCGTCGTCCTCGGTACGTCCTCCCAGGCGCCCACCCGGACCCGCAACCACAACGGCTACTTCCTGCAGTGGGAGCAGGAGGGGATCCTCTTCGATCCCGGTGAGGGCACGCAGCGGCAACTGATCCATGCCGGCCTGGCGGCGTCGAGGATCGACCGCATCTGCATCACCCATGTCCACGGGGACCACTGCTTCGGGCTGCCCGGTGTCCTCTCGCGCATGGTGCTGGACGGCGTCGACCACCCGGTGCACCTCCACTACCCGGCGTCCGGTGAGGACGTGGTGCGCGCCCTGGTCCTCCTCGCCACGCCGGGCATCGACCTGCGCCTGCACCCTCACGGTGCGGCCGGGGAGATCGCCCCCGGGCTGGCGGTCGAGACGCTGCGTCACCGCGTCGAGGCGTACGGCTACCGCGCCACCGAGCCGGACGGGCGGACGTTCCTGCCGGACCGGCTCGCGGCCGCCGGCATCGCCGGGCCCGACGTCGGGCGCCTGCAGCGCGAGGGACGCCTCGGCGCCGTGAGGCTGGACGACGTCAGCGTGCACCGGCCCGGGCGCCGCTTCGCCTTCGTCATGGACACCGCGCTGTGCGACGGCGCGTCCGCGCTCGCCGACGGCGCCGATCTCCTGGTCACCGAGAGCACCTTCAGCGACGACGACGCCCCGCTCGCCGCGCGGTACCTGCACCTCACCGCAGGGCAGGCGGGTTCCCTCGCCGGTTCCGGCGGCGCGGCCACGCTGGTGCTGACGCACTTCTCCTCCCGGTACGACGACGTCGGGCTGCTGGCCGCTCAGGCGCGGGCCGCGGCCGGCACGGCGACGGTGATCGCGGCGTCGGACCTCGACCGCGTCCCGTTCCCGGTGCGCCACTGACGGGGGTCGTGGTCAGCGCACTGCTTCGGGGGCGGTGAGCTGAAGGCGCCTGCCCCGCCAGGTGCGCCGGAGCCACCGGTCGTGCGAGGCGACGACGACCGTGCCCGGATAGCCGGGGATCAGGGCCTCGAACTTGGTGGCCAGCAGCAGGGAGAAGTGGTTGGTGGGCTCGTCGAGGAGCAGGATGTCAGGAGGGCCGGCCAGGATGATCGCGAGGGCAAGCCGGCGCTGCTGGCCGACGCTCAGCACGGCGACAGGCCGGTCCTCGTCCCGCGGGTGGACGAGCCCGAAGGTCCGCAGCGGGATCTGCTCGCCGACCGGCCCGACGGCGTCGTCGTAGGCCTGCAGCGCAGTGCGCCCGGGTCCGCGGTCGTGGGGGTCGGGGAGGTCGACGTCCTGGGCGAGCAGGCCGATGCGCAGCGCCGGCGCCGTACTCACCGTCCCGGAGGTCGGGGGGAGGTCGCGGGCCAGGAGGCGGAGGAGGGTGGACTTCCCGGACCCGTTGGGTCCCGTGACGAGCCACTTCTCCCCCGCGCCGAGTACCAGGGACGTGGCGGCGAGGCGACCGTGCACGGCGGCCTCCGTCGTGGTGAGGACGGGCGGCGCTCCTTCCGGTGTCGCGGGTGCACCGGCCGCGGTGAGCCCCTGGAACCGCAACTCCTCGGGCGGCCTGCGAATCTGCCGACCCTCGAGGGACACGAGCCGGGACGTGGCGTCGTCGACCCCGCGGGACACGGCCTTCGCATTGCGGTCGGAATAGAACTTGGCGCTGGCGCGTCCTTCGGAGCGCGGCTTCCAGTCCTCATGGCCCACCAGGTGGCTGTCCGACACGGTGGCACGGAGCCGTTTCAGTTCCGCCTGCTCGTCCCGGTAGCGACGTTCCCACCGCTCCCGGGCGTCGAGCCGGGCGTGCACGTAGTCGGTGTAGGTGCCGGTGAACCGGACGACGCCGATACCGGTGCCGTCGCCGTCGGCCACGAGGGGTCCGGCGACCGCCTGCGGCAGCGGGGCGGGGTCGAGGTCGATGAGGGTCGTCACCACGTCGTCCAGGAACGCCCGATCGTGGCTCGCGATGAGCACCGGACCCCGCCAGTCCTCGAGGAGGGTCGTCAGATAGGACGCGGCGTCATCGTCGAGATGGTTGGTCGGCTCGTCCAGAAGCAGCACATCGGGCGTACTGAGGAGCAGCCAGGCCAGGGACAGGCGAGAGCGCTCCCCGCCCGAGAGCTCACCCGTCGGCCGCTGCGGCGCCAGGGCGGACAGTCCGAGGCCGGCGACGACGGCGGCGATCCGCGCGTCGATGTCCCACGCGCCGACACGTTCCGCCGCCTCGAGGGCCGCTGCGTACGCGGTGGCGGCCGCCCGATCCTCGGGCGCGCCGGCCAGGGCGAGGCCTGCGGTCGAGACGGCGTGCGCCACGGCGCGCACGGGGGCGACGGCGGACTCGAGCGCCTCCGCGACCGTGGCGGACGGAGGGAACGGCGGTTCCTGGTGCAGCAGGCCGATGCGTGGCCGCACTTCACCGGGGAGTACCGCGGTCACGGTACCGCCGTCGGGCGTGAGGAGGCCGGCGATGATGCGCAGCAGGGTCGTCTTGCCGGACCCGTTCTCGCCGATGAGGCCGGTACGGCCCCCGGCGACGGTGAAGGACACGCCGGTCAGGACACGGCGCGCCGCGAAGCTCTTGGAGACGCCGTCCACGCGGAGGTGGGCCGTCGTCTGCGGGGACGGGGAGGAAGTGGTCATGGAGATCCTCGGGGTCGGCCGGTGTCCTGCCGGGCATCAGCCGCGGGCGCAGGAGGGAGCGAGGATCTAGGAGAGCACGGCACCACTATAGGCACGCAGGGCTCGACGGCCGCAAGGGTGCGTGCCTTGGAGGGGGCACGGGCCCGTTGACCGCCGCGAGCCCCGGGGCCGCGGCGGTCAACCGGTTCAGGCGCGGACGATCAGGCCTTTGCCGTGCTGCGGCGTACGGCGTAGGCTCCGCCCACGGCTCCCGCGAGGAGGACGCCGCCACCGAGGGCGATCAGCCCGGCGGAGGTGGACGTGGACTCCACGGCGGCACCCGTGTCGGCCCCGCCCGAGGGCATGGAGCCCATCTGGGCCGGTACGAGTGTCCCGCACAGCGCGGGCGCGGTCGCGCCGGCCGGGAGGGCCGGGTCCAGATCGCTGGGAGCGCTGAACGCCTCCGGGGTCGACGGCGTCGTGGCCGGGTCCAGGCCGTGGACGTTGAAGACCGCCGTGCCGTTCTCGAGTGCCGCCATGGTCGCGGCGTCGATCGTGAAGGTGCGCTGGACGGTGTAGGTACCGCCCTGTCCGGCAAGTTGCAGGTTCAGGGCTTCGGCAGGAGTCGTGGGCCCTGACGTCGTCACCGTCGCCAGGATGCCACCGTAGCCAGGCGCGCTTTCGGTGACGCTGATGATGCCGTCACCGTTGGTGTCGTTCGCCGGTGTGGGGCAGACGCCGGCGGCGCCGCCGTGAATGTGCTGCACGTGGGGGTAGGGCGCACCCTGGAAGGTCTCGGCGAGGCCGGACACCTGCAGGTCGATGGTGGCTTGGTCACCGACGACGTCCAGGGTGACTGTGCCGGTGCCGGTGGTGCCGTTGACCTGGCCGAGGGTCGACGAGTAGCTTCCATCGGCCGCCATTGCGGGTGCCCCTGCCATAGCGACGGCGCTGAGGGCGAGGGCGGGGACTGCAAGCAAGCGCATCTTGTTCATGGGATTCGTATCCTTCACGGTGCGATTGGAACGGACCCGGATCCGGATCCGCATCGATCTGGCTGCGAGCACCCCGTAGCGTCGAATAACCGCAGTCTGCGAATCCTGAGCCTGCTGCGCGGAGCGCCCACGTGGCTCATCCTCCACCCGCCCCCGCACCCACGGAAGAACCCACCGCAATCTCGATTCGACCTTTACAAACGCGCTTTGTGCAGGTTCCGTGGAGGGCGGCCGCCCAATTGGTGCGAGGGCGCCGGGGACGGCCTCGCACCCCCTGCTCGAGCGTGTACCTGAGGATCCCGGGCACGAGCTGCGCGATCAGCGCGCTCTGTCGGCGCGTGTCCTCGGCCGGCTCGTCAGTCGGCGCGGCGCATTCTGAGGTACAGAACCTCCGCGTGGACGCCCGGGAGCCCCATCTCCTTCTGCACCAGGGCGGGCTCTCGCTGTTGATGCGCATATGCGATGCCACCAGTTCCCCGGTGTCCGCGTTCAGCGGCACGAGGGTGTCCAGCAGGCCGAGGAGCTCCCCCAGGACGTCTGGCGCATCCGAGAGGAGGAACTCGCGGACGCGCCTGACGTCCAGCGTGCCGGGTGCGACGCCGAGGATCGCCGTGTCATTCGTCCTGTAGCTGCGCTTCATCATGCACGATCCGCAGGATCTACGGCAGGCTTCTTGGACGTTCTGGAGCCGGTTAACGACAGCGGCCCTCCGAACGCGGTCGCGTTCGGAGGGCCGGAGGGTGCCGGGCTAGGAGGTGTGGGTGGCGTTCTTCTTCTCCGACCGGTAGCCGGCGACGGCGGCGCGGATGTCGCCCTCCTCGTGCTCGCCCTTCTTGCCGAACGGCAGTGCCTTCAGCAGCGGGTGCACCACGGCCATGACGATCAGCCCCCAGGCGAGTCCGAGGATGGCCGAGCACAGGGTGTTTACGAGCCAGGCGAGGAAGCCACCCACGACGGGAATGCCGACGAACGGGGACTCGAGGACGTGGACGAGGTCGTACGGCATGTGCCATCCGAGGTCGTAGGCTCCCTGCAGCATGATGTGGCCGCCGACCCACAGCATGGCGATCGTTCCGATGAAGGTGATGCCGGCCAGGACGGCGGGCATCCCCTTGACGAGCGCCTCGCCGAAGCGCTTGGCGCCTGCGGAGTCCTTGGTGGTCAGGTGCAGGCCGATGTCGTCCATCTTCACGATGAGCGCGACGGCGCCGTACACGAGGACGGTGATCGCGAGGGCGACGACGACCAGGATCGTCGCGCGCGCCCAGATGGACTCGCTGGACACCTCGTTCATGGAGATGACCATGATCTCGCAGGACAGGATGAAGTCGGTGGTGATGGCACCCTTGGTGACCTTCGCCTCCGCCTCGGGACCGCGTGCGGTGGCCGGCGACTTCTCGGCCGCGTGACCGCGGAGTTTGTGCCAGACCTTCTCGGCACCTTCGTAGCACAGGTAGGTGCCACCCAGCATGAGGATGAAGGGGATCACCGCCGGGATGAAGGCACTGATGAGCAGCAGCGCCGGCAGGATGATCAGCAGCTTGTTCCGGAGTGAACCCCAGAAGATCCGCTTGATCATCGGCAGCTCACGGGACGGTTCGGACCCGGAGACGTACTGCGGGGTGACGGCGGCGTCGTCGATGACCACACCGGCAGCCTTGGCTCCCGCCTTCGCGGCTCCGGCGGCGACGTCGTCGACCGAGGCTGCTGCGATGCGGGCGATCGCTGCGACGTCGTCGAGCAGGGCGACGAGACCGCCGCTCACAGGGCAGCCCCGAACCGCTCGACGGCGGACGGTTGGACATGGAGGCCCCGGGCGAGATGTGTCATCGGCATCCTCAGAGTATATGGGGGCCGGCGCCCTCGACGGGCAGCGGAATTCAGTCGACGGCGGTGGCGCGTTGCCTGGAGGACTGTGAAACAGCGTCGACAATCTCCTCGGAGGTGAGCCTGCGCTCTCCCACGTAGTACACGACAGCATCTCCGGGTAGTTGCGTGTCCCAGCCGGGGTTGATGACGGCCCCTTCGTGCTGCACTGAGAGCACCGTGGTGGTGAAGTGTCGTCCCAGGACTTCCTGGACCTGCCCGAAGTTCATCTGTTGGAGCGCTTCGGGCAGGCGTGTGCTGTAGGTGTTCCGGCCCCCGTGGCTCATGAGGTCGGCGTAGACAATTGCGATGCCCGGATCCTGCAGTTCTTCGATGGCGAGGCGCGGCGAGTGCCACTGGACACAGCGGACGTCGGCGGCGATGTAGGAGAAGTTGTGGGCCCGGCTCATGTCGCGCAGCGCGACGACCGTGTGCGCTTCGGGATTCACATGCGTGACAGCCACTGCGACCGCGAGTGCCTCGTTGTCGTCGCGGGCGTCGATGAGGAGCCGCGCGGCCTGGTGTACACCGGCACGCCGCAGCACGCTCTCCTCCGCGAGATCTCCGCGGACGAACCCGAGATGGGGTTGCTCGGGCATCGGATTCTCGGGAGTCTCCTCCCAGGCGCAGAGGGTGATCGGGTGATCGTCGTCAGCGATGATCTCGCGAATCAGCCGTTCCGTGCGTCCCGGCGTGTAGCCCACGATCACGAGGTGATTCGACATATTCGAACTGAGATGGCCTCTCATGCGATGCCCCTTTGCATTCTCGATCGCCGAAGCGGCCCGTGTGAACAGGGTGGTCAAGGTGACGATGCCGCCGACGATGACGTAGGCCCCGACGAGGCGACCGCCGGCCGAGGTCGGGAAGAAGTCGCCGTATCCGACAGTGGCCGCAGTGACCAGGAACCACCACCAGTAGTTCGCCACGGACGTGATGGGGTTGCTGGATGGCTCCGCCCAGGCCATGAGGGGCCAACTGGTGAGGAACACCACGAGAATGATGCTTGCCGGCAGGACCCACACACGTGAACTCCCGAGGCCCCGGATCAGACGGACCAATACGAATGGCACTCGGTGTCCCCCTTCATCCTGACGAGTCGGTATCGGTCGAAGTCCTCCTGGCATTCGACCACAGAAAAGCCGTCAGCCACCCACTCCTGGTGGAGTGGGTGGCTGCCGCGACCTGGGTCCCACCCCCTGCAGGGTGAGTGTCACTCAGTGATCAGAGCGCTCCACCGGTGGTGCGGTTCTTGTTCAGCAGCGGATCGGCCAGCGGATCCTTTGCAGTACCGGTCTGCGTCCTGGTCGATGCCGGATCGACGTCCTCGACGGGCAGGAGGAGGTCCTCGGTGCTGCGCGAGAGCACGGCATCGTCGGTCGTATACACCTCGGGGGCAGCGTCGGTCACGGGCGTGAGAGTGACGTCTTCCTCCACGACGGTGTCGTCGTCGTCCTTCTTCTTGCTGGCGGCGACGCCGACAGCTGCAGCGGCAGCGGCGAGGCCGATACCGGCGGCTACCTTGCCGGAGACTCCTGCCTTTCCGCTGTCACCGCGGGACTCGGCGGCATCCTCGACGCCGGGCTCGCCGGTACGGGCGCCGGTTCCGACCGTTCCACGCCACGCTCCGGTGGCATAGCCCTCGTCTTCGATGAATGCCTTGAAGCGCTTGAGGTCTCCCTCAGCCTGGTTCTCGACGACGTTGAGCTTGTCGCCGATCTTCTCGACGAGGCCCTCGGCCTCGTACTCGAGGACGAGGTGGACCTGGGTCTGTCCGCCTCCGACGTCGTCGAAGGAGACCGAGCCGGCGTTCGTGGCACCTTCGGTCGCGGCCCAGGACACCTTCTTGTCCGGCACCTGCTCCAGGATGGTCGCGTCCCACTGACGACGGATCCCACCGATTTCGACGACCCAGTTGAGGCGCTGGTTGTCGAGCTGGGTGACCTTCTTGACGCCACCCATGAAGTGGGGGAATTCTTCGAACTGGGTCCACTGGTTGTAGACGGTGCTCACCGGGACGTTGACGAGAATGCTCTTTTCAACCTTCGTGCTCATGGCGTCTCCTTCGGGTTGGGACAAGGTACGAACTAGCGGTGCACGACCAACTGAAGCAATTGATCAGCTAGCTTAGTATAACGCAGGTCGGGTCTCTGTGGCAGGTCGTCCTGCTGAATCACGGGTTTTTCTGCAGGACTACAGTTGAGTGGCACTTCCAGGACACCGTGCCGATCAGCCTCACGACCAGCCCCATGGTCCGACCCCCGTGGTTCCCGTCCCGCAGTCCACATAGCACCAGGAGACACTCATGGCAGTCAGCCGCAATCCGCTCGACGAGTTGCGCGAGACGATCAGCAACCTGGCCGATCAGATCAAGCTTCCGGGTTCGGAGCGCGGCGATGACCGGGTCGGTGAACTCTTCAGTGCACGGCCCGGACCCGCCCGGCCACTCGCCGAGGTGCAGGCCGAGCTCGACGCCTTGGTCGGGCTGGAAAGCGTCAAGGAACAGGTGCGGGCGCTCGTCGCGCTGCTCCAGGTCCAGGCCCGCCGGAAGGCGCACGGCCTGCCGGAGGTCGCCACGTCGCAGCACCTGGTGTTCCTCGGGAATCCCGGCACAGGCAAGACCACCGTCGCGCGCCTCCTGGCCGAGATGTACCGAGCGGTGGGCTTGCTGCAGAAGGGCCACCTGGTGGAGGTCGACCGGTCGGCCCTGGTGGGGCAGTACGTCGGCGCGACGGCGATGAAGACGGACCGGGTCATCCGCCGGGCGCTGGACGGCGTCCTGTTCATCGACGAGGCCTACGCCCTGACCCCGGAGGACGGCCGGATGGACTTCGGCCCCGAGGCCATCGAGGTGCTGCTCAAGCGGATGGAGGACCACCGTCACCGCATGGTGGTGATCGTGGCCGGCTACCCGCGGCTGATGGAGTCGTTCCTGCTCTCCAACCCCGGCCTGCGCTCCCGGTTCGCGCGGGAGATCACCTTCCCCGACTACTCCGTCGATGCTCTCGAGACGATCTTCAAGCAGATGCTGACCCAGCACGAGTACACCCTGGAGCCCGGGGCCGACGAGATGCTGCGCCGCATCCTCGCCAACATCCACGCCGGTGAGGACTCCGGCAATGCCCGGTTCGCCCGCACCCTCTTCGAGCAGGCCCTCAATCGCCAGGCGCTGAGGCTGTCGCTCGACGCCGGCCGGAGTCTCGATACCCTCGACCGCGACGACGTCATGACGCTCACGACCGCAGACCTCGTCGAGGCCGCGGAGGCGCTGGGTGAGGAACCCGAGCCGGAGGCGCAGCCCCAGATGGAGCCCGAACCATCGCACTGGTGGAACTGGCGGACCTGGCCGTAGGGGCGGGATCGCGGCAGCGAGGTGCCACGAAACATGGACTTAGGTCACTGGTGGCCCCCGCCGGGAGAGGACTAGGTTGCGGGGATTGCATGTGAACCGATCACACCGTGTCGCGATCCTTCTCGCGCTTCTGGACAGTTCCGCGGTGCTGACGAGGTAGGGAGCTGCTCGTGACGAGAAGCATCGCACTGTCCGGTCGTCACGCACGGGCGTTCGGCGCCGGTGTGGCCACCAGCCTCACCGCGGCGATCCTGGTCTCCGGATGCGTCGGGGCATCGCCCGCCGCCACGCCCGATCCTTCCTCCACGTCCTCTTCCACCGGGTCCTCTGCAGCGTCCTCCACAGCGTCCTCCGCAGCGTCCTCCACGGCTGCGGAACGCCCGGTCGCGTCGGAAGGAGAACTACCGGGGGGACTGCGCTCCGACCTCCAGGAGACCGTCGAACGGACGATGGCCGAGTACGGGGTGCCCGGCGCTGCCGTGGGCGTCTGGATCCCCGGCCAGGGCACGTGGACCTCGGTCTCCGGTAGTGCCGACCTCGAGAAGGGCGTAGCCGTCGATCCCGGGATGCAGTGGCCGTTGCGCAGCATCACCAAGTCCTACTCCGTGACGCTCGTCCTGCAGCTCGCCGACGAGGGCGTGATCTCGCTCGATGACACGATCGACGAGTACGTCGAGGGTGTGACCGACGGTGACCGGATCACCCTGCGCGAGCTCGCCGGTATGACCAGCGGCAACGCCGACTACACCAACGAGGACTTCGTCGCCGCGTTCTCCGAGGATCCGGAGCGCATTTTCACCCTCGAGGACCTCAACGGATTCATGCTGGGCAAGCCCGCCCGGTTCGCACCGGGTACCGAGAAGGTCTACACCAACGCGAACACCAACCTGCTGGGCGCCGTCGTCGAGCAGGCGACAGGACAGCCGTTCGGTGCCGTGCTGGAGGGCCTCATCCTCGAGCCGCTCGACCAGGCCGGCACGGAGTACATCGTCGACGCATCGACGTGGGACACCGCCCACCCGGTGGGCTATGCGCCCACCGCCGACGGGCCCGAGCCGCAGGCACCCAACCTGTCCGTCTTCGGTCCGGCAGGATCGATGGTCTCCACCCTCGACGACGGGCGCGCTTGGGCGGAGACGCTCGCGACCGGCGCGTTGCTCGAGGCATCGACCCAGGCGGAACGCCTCGTAGGAGCGCCCCTGGACGCCGGCCCTCCCTACGACCTCTATGCGCTCGGCATCGGGAAGACCGGGGGCTGGTGGGGTCACAACGGTGAGGGCTTCGGCTTCACCGCTGCCCTCTTCCATCAGCCGGACACCGGCGCATCCGTCGTGGTCTTCATGAACCTGTCCAACGAGGAATCCGGCGCCCATCCCGCCGACCAGCTCTTCCGTCGCCTCGCGGCGGTCATCGAGAGTGGAGCAACGCCATGATCCGACGCCTTCGGAGAACAACAGCAGCGGCGGCTGCGCTGATGCTTGCCGCTGCAGGGGCGACGGCGTGCACCGCCGGATCCGCCCCCGCCGGCGACACGAGACCCGTGTCGCAGGTACCGGATGCCGCGCTGGAGGTCATGAACCAGCAGGAGTACGCGAACGGTCGCTGGCAGATCACGGCCACCGACATCGAGACGGGTGAGGTGCTGGTCGACCTCGACGGGACCAAGATGGCCGAGCCGGGCTCGTTCGTGAAGACCTACAGTGTGGGCGCGGCATGGCTGACCTGGGGGCCGGATCACACGCTCACCACCCCGGTGAAACGGGTCGGCGAGGTCGTCGACGGGGCACTCCGGGGTGACCTCGTCCTCGTCGGCAAGGGAGACCTCACGATGGGCGGGCGGACGAAGCCCGACGGCACCGTCGACTTCACGGATCTCGATCACAACGATGCCAATCCGCTTCCCGGGGCCACGCTCACGCCGGAGGACCCGCTGACGGGATTGAACGAGCTCGCTACGCAGGTCAAGGCCTCCGGAATCGACTCGGTCAGAGGGGAGGTCGTCGTCGACGATCGACTCTTCGCGGGTGAGCTGGCTGGAGAACCGATCACCCCGATCATCATCAACCAGAACATCCTCGATCTCCAGATCACGCCGGGAGAGGTCGGAGAACCGGCGACGGTGGAGCTGACTCCTGCCGTCGAACCGTGGCGCGTGGTGAGCGACATCCGGACAGTTGCTGCCGGCGAACAGGCGGAGGTGACGAATCCGGAATCGGCAGGGGGCGGTGAGATCGTGATCAGCGGCACGATCGCCGCCGACAGCGACCCACAGTTGAAGGTGCTCGTGCTGGAGGACCCCGCGACCTTCGCCCGCACGGCGTTCATCGAGGCACTCGGGCGGGCCGGCGTGTCGGTGGACGGCGACCCGACCGCTGGGAACTCGACCGCGACTCTCGCACCGCAGGCCGACATCGACGCGCTTCCGTCCGTTGCGGAGCTCGAGTCGCTGCCGCTCGCAGAGGAAGCGACGTATGTCATGAAGATCAGCTACAACCGCGGTGCCCAGACCTTCGTCTGCCTCCTGGCCGTGGAGACAGGCAAGGACGACTGCAGCACCGGCATGAGCGAGGCCGGCCGGATCTGGAAGGACGCCGACCTCGACATCACCGGTGCCTCCCTGATCGACGGCTCAGGGCTCGACGGCAACTACATCACGGCCGAGAATGCCGTCCAGATCCAGACGATCATGGCGGACCGTCCGGATGCCGAGCGCTGGCGGGATACCCTCCCGATCCTGGGCGTGGACGGCTCACTCTCGACCGTGCAGGCCGACAGTCCCGCCGCGGGAAAGGTCTTTGCCAAGACGGGCACCCTGGCCGGTGGCGACTCCTTCAACGGACGCCTCCGGCTCGGTACCAAGACGCTCGGGGGCGTGATGGAGACCGAGAGTGGCCGGACCGTCGCCTTCACGATCATCATGAACCAGGGGTTCGCGGACGACATCGACGGGGTGTTCAAAGCGAACGACGACGTCGGGGCGGTGGCGGCGGCCATCCAGCAGGGATTCTGATCGGGCGCGCGCCGAGCTCAGTGCCCGGGTCGGCCAGCGACTTATCGGTGTTGCAGGCATGGTCACAGGGCGACCTCGGCATCGACGCGGGGATGGCCGTAGCGGCCGATGAGGAGGACGCAGCCGAGCATCGTGAAGGAGAGCATTGTCTGTCCGTTGGGGACGGGCGCTGTCGCGCCGATGACGAGCGCTGCGAGGAGCATCAGGACCTGGGTGATTTTCAAAGCCGTTATCAGGCCGTTTGTCGGGTGCGGCGGAGGAAGAAGCCGAGAACCCATTGGGGTGCCTTCGACATTGAGGCCCGCGCCTGCCGTCCATACGGGAGAAACGGTTCCCCGGAGTGGGCGGCTCCGACAGATCAGCATCTCGGAAGCCTCGGGCAGGTCACCATCCGCTGCCGCAGTGTGGCGGAAGAGCCGGACATGGAGGGCCCGCGGGGCCGAACCAAGGCTGCGCGCGGACTCCCGGTGGAAGGTTCGCCGACATCGGTCGTCCGCCGTCAACGCTTCGGCGCAGAGCCCGACCCGTTCGTCCGCGCCAGGAGCTGCCTGCGCCCACCCGATGGCCTCTGACGGAAGATTGAGGGCACTGGCGATTTCGGCCACCCGGGTCTGCAGCTCACCACGCTGCGCGGCGATCTGTCGCCGTGCCTCGATCGCCCAATTCGTACCCGTCTCGTCGCCGAGCAGCGGGGCCGCCGACAGGTCCAGTGCGCGGCGCAGGAGCGGATAGGCGACCGCCGGGGGTGCAGAACCGGCTTCGCGGACCAGGTGGTGGAACAGGTCGAGATCGGAATCGATGAGCGCAGGATCAAGGACATAGCCACCGTTCATGGTCCGCAGCGGCCCGGTTCTGGTCCGGTCGGGCTGGACGAGCCGTCGCAGCTGAAAGACGTAGCGTTCGAGCGTTTGCAGAGCACCGTCCGGCGCCTGGTCGCCCCAGAGGAATCCGATCAGCCGGTCGTTCGACATCTCGACGCCGATGTTCAGCAGCAGTATTTCCAGGATGTGCCGTGGCGTGCACCCACCCATATCGGTCGACGTGAGGACAATATCGTCGCGCCGCAACTCGAAATTGCCGAATAGTCGAACAGATACGATCGGTGTGACCCCAGCGGTCGGTTCCATGCCATACTCCGGTATCGACTATCGCGTCGCACGCAAACGCTCAAGAATGGAGAATTCACCGTCCGAAGACGCTCCCCCTGCTGCCACGCCCACTGTGGCATCCGCTAATTGCCCCGAACAATAAAGCCACTACTCGACTTTTACCGGACCATCGATTTGCGGGTCCCGCGGCTTGCATTGGAGTAATAGCGAGTGGTCGGTAGGTAGCAATCCGGTGCCCAGGCGAGTAGCCGCTCGATGCCCGAAGCGATAACACTCGCGGGAGCCCCGGCCGAACTCGCCAGGCCTACGGGCCTGGTGGACCTGATGTGATCGCCCTGCTCAACACCGAGGCCGCGTTCGCCCCCCTCCCCCGCCCGGGCACGGGACACGGAGACGAAACTCGAAGAGGCCGGTGGATGCACGCCGTTCCCGGAATTTCCCGGGATCGTCGCATCGCGTCATGTCCTTCCCGCCAACCCGACGGGGCTCAGGCGTTGGAGAGCTCGCAGTGATCGAGCCCTTGGTGCGCCGTAGGGTTTTCGAGTGCTGCCCGAGTGGTGCGCGCCCGGGACAGTAGTCGGTCGAGTCTGTCCAGGTCCAGTACGGCGGCCGAGAGCATCCGTCGAGCATCGTCCTGATTGTAGGACTCCGTTTCAAGGTTCCGGAGCGCGTATTGAACCGTTTGGGCCAGCGTGATCCGTTCGTACTCCAATGACACCACGTGTCGCCGGGACGCCGGGAGGTCGGCAGGAATGTCCTCGCCCACATCGTCCTCGATATGGGCCGAGAAAAGTTCGACCTCACGGAAATGGAATTGTCCTGATGTTTTCATGATCTCTTTTTTCGCTATCAGTGGTTCGCCTGGACCCGGTATCCGCTGCTGACCCTGCTCGTGATCACCGCAACTCTTCAGATGCTCAGGTGCGGCAGCAGTGAAGGTCCGAGCCTCGATGGTTGACGGATCATCCACAGGTGGGCCGATGGTGCCCGAAGGACAGATTTCAGGCGGCGCCGGGCTTCTCCACCACCGCATCATGAGGAGTCGAGGGGCAAAGGTCCGTGATCAAACCCGTTCCGGCGCACTCACGGATGGCACGGATCCCCTCGACGGCGGACGCCTTGTCGGAGAACTGCGCGGATACGGCTACGACTTCCCCGTCGGGAGCCTTCAACCTGAACACGAAGGAAGTGCCTTCGTCCTGAAAGAGCTCGAACGTTCCGGCCATGGCTGCCTCCTGTGGTCGCCCGGGCAGAAGGACCGCTCGGGCTCGTCATTTGATTCGGAGTGTTCCGGTGCATACCAGTCGGTACGGCAACGGGACAAGCCCCCAAATGTGACCCCAGCCACACGCTCTATATGGTAAAGGTCTCCTCCGGTACTCGCGAGTAACCACTGCCGAGGGTCTAGACGCCATGCCACAGGACGAGACACCACCAATACCCCGTCATCACTGTTCGTGGAACGTCCTGCTACCCCGTCTCGCAAGTAAGGGTGGTGGTTCGTGAGAGTGAGGTCGGTTGCAAGACGCTTCTCATTGCATGGTGATTCGCGTGGAGGAGTGGCATGGGCAATCTGATCGGAGTGTGCGAGGTGTCCAGGGGCACCCGGGACACCGATCGCCAGGTCCGCCGATCTCATCGCGGCCGGTGTTCGCCACGACGACGTCCATTTCGATCAGGTTCCGTTCTCGTGTTCACAGGTATGCGGGGGCTACAGCAAAAACGGCAGTTAGAACATGCCTCTGGTGCTGGGAGACTTCGTGAATCAGCAGCGGTGCGTCGTCGTAGGGTACGACATCGGTGATCAGGTGCTTGCGGATAACGTCGCCGTGAGAGCGGAGTAGTTTGATGGTTTCGGCGGAGAGCCTGGCACGGTCCCATTGCCCCGCCAAGCCACGGGGAACCCGACCGATCTGTGCACACCGCAGGGTCAGCCCGTTGTGATGGAACTCCTCTCCCAGGCGGACCTCGTCCGCTCCGCCGGTGTAGAAGGCGAGGTCGATGACGCTGCCCTGGGGGCGGGTGGCCCGGAGGGCGGCATGGAGCGCTTGGGCGCGTCCGCGGCATTGGAAGACGACGTCCGCGCCCCGGTCGGCCGGGCCGTGGCGCCACCGTGTCTTCAACAGCCTCCCGGGATCATCCCCCAAGTCAAGGGCGGGGAAGCCCAGCTCTTCCGCGAGCCGCCGGCGGCGCGGGTCCGAGTCCGCGACGGCTATTTCACGTGCACCCAGGGACTGGGCGAAGAGGGCGGTCAGAAGCCCGATGGGGCCGGCACCGGTGACCAGCACCTGACGGCCCTCCACGCCGTCCGCAAGACTGCGAACCGGGCCACCTGTGGCCTCCGCTGCCGCGTGCAGCAGACCGTTGGCACAGATCGGGCCGAGGTGGGCCGCATAGACGCCGAGCAGCGGGTCAAGGTCCTCCCCCAGCGGCACCAAATGTTCGTTCAGCGGATCCGACACATGCGCGGTTGCATGCCCATAGGCGCCGGCGACGATATCTCCTTCCGAGAAGGCGTCGGTCCTCGATTCCACCACCCGGGCGACCTCCATGTAGCCAAGCCGTCGGACCGGGTATGCTGTGTCGGCCGAATCCGGCAGGAACAGTCCCAGTTCGGAATCCAGACGTGACCGCAGCCCCGGGTGGTCCCCTTTCACAAAGGCCAGTTCCGTGCCCGCGGACAGCCCGGTGACGAGGGTTTCGAGCAGCAATCCACCCTCAGGGAGTTCCGGCAGCTGCTCCTCGACGATTATCAGGGCACCGGCTGCCGGGATGACGAGGTTGCGGCGGCCGCTCATGGCATCGCTCCCTGAACAGCGGACCGCTCTCCGGACAACCTGACCGGCAGGCCGGTCCGGGCCGACTCGGCGATGGCGCAGCCGAGCCGGTGGGTGCGCAGGGCCTCGGCGTAGGGAACACGGGTGGCCTCCCGCTCACCACGGACGGCTTCGATGAATTCCCGGTCCACCGCCACGCGGGGGTCCTCCCCGCATGCCAGGTCCGTCCGGGACATGCCGTCGAAGCTGCTGAGGCCGGCTTCGGACACTTCAAGGTACAGGCCGCGGCTCACCGTATGTAGAGCGGCCCGGTGCTTGGCGGCCAGCACGGATGTCGCAGCCAGCGTGGCCACCGCTCCCGAGGCGAAGCGCAGCGTGGCCGCCGTGGCGTCGTCGACGTCGTCCGGTCCCAGGAAGGCCCCGTCTACCGCGCGCAGGTCGGCTTCCGGCGCACTCCGGATGCCGGCGGCGTAGACCTCGACGACTTCGCCGAGGAGGAAACGGGCAGTGTCCAGAACGTGGGTCAGCTGTTCCACCACCTGGCCTCCGGAGCGGTCGGACCGGCCCCACCACGGGACCGGGGGCCGCTTGTCCAGCCAATAGCCGCTGGCCAGCAGGGCCGGCGCCTCCGCCAGCAGGTCCCGGGCGTGCTCCATGACGTCCATACAGCGCCAGTGGTAACCGGTACCGGTGACCACACCGGCGGCCTCCACGAGCGCTGCGATTTCCTCCGCGGTTTCCCGGCCCAGGCCGACCGGCTTCTCCACGAACAGGGGCAAGTTCCGGGACAGCGCGGCACGCTCGCCCGAACCGTGGGCGAAGGGAGGAACGCACACGTAGACGGCGTCCGCATCCGTCAGGTCCAGGGCTGTATCGGGGTTCGTGAAGGCCTGTGCGCCCAGTTCTTGGGCCAGCCTCTCGGCCGTCGCCGGATGGGCATCGGTGACACTCGTGATCCGCGCGCCAAGCTGCCGCAGGTTGGAGACATGGCGCTGCCCTACCGACCCCGCGCCGACGAGAGCCACTCTTACGGTCATGACGCCTCCTCAAGAATCGTGTCGTACAGACGCAGGTATCCGGCGGCCATCGCCTCCGGCGTCCAGACGGACGCCGCCTCGATGCAGTCCTCGGCGCGGATACTGTCCAGTTCCTGCAGGAACCCTGCCAGCTCCGGTTCACCGGCGGCAAGGAACCCGGTACGGCCGTGCTGCACCAACGAGGGCAACACCCCCATCGGCGTGCCGACGACGGGAACGCCCCGTGATAGGGCCTCCACCACCCCTGTCGCCCCGGGCTCGGCCCATCGGTTGGGTGCCAGGAGTACCCGGGCGGAACGCAGAACGCGTTCTTTCACTTCACCACCGATACCCCCGATCCACCGGTACCTGTGTCCGTCGAGCAGAGGACGAACCTCGTCCTGGAAGTAGATGACGTCGGGGTGGGATGTCAGCTGGGCGTCGCCGGACGCGAGACGACGGTCCAGCTCAGCAGGATCATCGATGCCGGCAACCGGCCCGGCGAGTACCAGCGGCAAGCCCGCCTGCCGACAGATCCGCACGGCTGCATCCTGCCCCTTGTCCCGGGTGATGCGGGCCAGCACCAGGGCATGGTCTGCTTTGTCCGCCCGAACCTCAAGTGCCGGTGGGGCCGCAAGCGGCACGACACCGATGGTCTGGCGACGCAGTGCCTCCGGTGCGCGGTCCAGCTGGGACTGCGAGACAGCGGCGAACCGGACACGACCACGACCGTTGAAGGATTCGTAGAACGCGCCATGCTTCGCCAGGTCCCAATGCAGGGTCTGCAGCACTGGGGGGGCCGCCGTGCCCATGGCGGCAAAGACCGCAGGTCCCACGACTTCGAGGTGATCATGGACAAGATCCCAGCTGCCGCCGTCGTGAATGGCCTGGACGATTCCCTGCATCTGGGCGTGCGCGATACCTGACACCTGGTTGTAGGGCCGGGCGATCGAGGCGAACTGCGGCCCGGCCAACGGGTGCAGATAGCTGTCGGCTTCGATCGTGCTGGTCCCGACGGCGGCCAAGGTGACATGCACACCGGACCGGCGCAGTTCGGGAATCAAGGTGGCGATGACCGTTTCGATGCCGCCGTAGCCGGAGGGTGGGACGGGCAGCCACGGGCCGGCGTTCACGAGAATCCGCATCCTCAAGCCCGCCCGCCGGTCATGGACCAGTGCTGTCCGACGTCCAGCATGGGCGGTCGTTCGGACACCCCGACGACGGCGGTGTCACCGATGTAGTTGTCGCCGTCCCGGAGGAACTGGGTCAGCTCGGCGGTCCGGGGAGCCGCCGGCGCAAGCCCTCGCCGGTGCAGCCGCGACTGCACGGTGAGCTGAATCTGCATCGCCATCTTGGCTAGTTCGCCATCGGTCGAGTTGCGGTGGCGGCGTTCTCCAAGATCCACCTGCGCCATACCGTCCAGACCCACCGTTTCCAGCACATCGATCAGCATGCCGATCTCGACTCCGTAACCTGAGACGAAGGGTATGCATTCGAGCAGGCTGCGACGGCCTGCGTACTCTCCGGCCAGCGGTTGGACGACCCCGGCCAGCTCAGGCCAGAACAGATTCAGCAGGGGACGCGCCACGAGCTCGGTCACCCGGCCACCCCCGGCCGGCATGACCTTGACCCCATCATCGAGGGGTCGGTCGTAGCAGCTCTTGACGAAGTGAACCTGCGGATCGGTCAACAAAGGGCCGAGCAGACCAACCGCGAACTGCGCGTTGAAGCCCTCCAGGTCTGCATCGATGAACACGATGATGTCCCCCGAAGCGATCGCCAGGGACTTCCACAGCGCTTCGCCCTTGCCGGGGATGCATCCGGCGTCCGGCAGGATCCGGTTCTGATGGGCGACCGTGGCTCCAGCGGCCGCCGCTACCGCAGAGGTATCGTCCGTGGAATTCGAATCGATCACGATGATCTCATCCAGCAGCGGCAACTCCCCCATCAATTCGGTGCGCAACGGGGTGATGATCGCCCCGATTGTTGCTGCCTCGTTCTTCGCCGGAAGCACCACGCTGACCCGTTGACCTTGCTTGCGCGCCGCTAGTTCCTGCCGGTCGAACGCACTCCCTTGGAAGCTTCGGGTGGAATACCAATCCTGAACCTCTGCACGCATGTCGGCTTCCCTCTCGCCAAGCGTGCCGGTCGATGCCGGCCCAGCTATCGATAGGATCAGGTCGAAGCCTACGGTTCCGCCCGGTCCTTGGGAATAGATCAAAGCCGTATCGGTCCGGGACCGCAGACTTCCTCGACAGGGAAAACACGGACCCGGACCAGGGTCAAAAGCTCTTAGGAAACCAGCGGCAGGGGGAGAACTGATGCACCAGATACGGGCCGGCGGGACACGTCCACGCCTGGTGTTGTGGAGGCACGGCCAGACTGAATGGAACGTGCTGGAAAAAGCACAGGGCCACGCAGACATCCCACTCGATGCAACCGGGCGCCGCCAGGCACAGCGGGCCGCAGAGCTGCTGGCTACCTTCAAGCCCCGATTCATCTGGTCCAGCGATCTGGAACGCGCCCGGCATACCGCCGCCGAACTGGCCCGACTGACTGGTCTGGAACCTGTGCTCGACGAGCGGCTGCGCGAATACCACGTGGGCATCCGGCAAGGTACCACCTTCAGCGAGTTCCGGCAGCAGCACCCGGACGTTCATCGAAGGTTCTTCACCGAGGAAAACTACCGGGTACCTGGTGCCGAACTACCCTCGGAAGTGAACCAGCGGATGAAGACCGTGATGGTGGAGGCGGCCCTGGCCCTGCGCGACGGAGGCACCGGTGTGCTGGTGGGCCACGGGGCGGCCCTGCGCAGTGGGTTGATGGCCTTCTTCGACGCCCCGGCCCATATGCGCGAGATGTTCGCCGGCATGGCCAACTGCGCCTGGGCCGTACTGGAAGAACACCCCGACCGCGGCTGGCAGGTCATCGACTTCAACGCGCAGGCCCTGCCCGATACGTCGTCGACGCTGGCCGACGATATGCCAACCGAACACGATACATAGGACCAGACCGAATCAACTTCAGTAATGCATACAAACCGTGGAGGGAGCGTATGCAATGTCCGCTCCGTCCCTTGTGGCCCCGTGGTTCCTCCGCCCGCTTCTCGGGCTGGCGCAGGCACCTTTGGTTAGTGGTGGCCGGTCTTCGTTGTCCCGAACATCAGGGTTCGGCGTTGGACGTCGTAGTACACGGTCTCCGCCGACGAGAGCAGGTCCTGAAGATTATCGGCGTCATCGGCGTCGAGGGTCAGGACTTCCTCCCAGGCTCCCTGGTCGAGGACCAGTTGCAGGGTCCAGGATCCGGGCTGGCCTGGGTCGCCGGCTACCCAGCTGAATTGATAATGGCTGAGCTGGCGGACTTTGATGCTGTCATCGGTAACGGGCTGATTCAGGTTCTGTGCCATGGTAGGTCTCTCCTTGCACCACCCACCAGGATGGTGGGCGCTGTAGCCGGTTCGGACAGATACCGGGAGGACCCGTTCGCAGTGCTGCGGAAAGAATCGGGCTCACCGGATGCTCCCAAGGTAGTACCGCTATCAACGGCGGTAAACACTCGCACGATAAGAATGAGGAGACTCTTGACGCGTAGAAAGGGGTCAGGTGTCCGGCAGCTCGAGTCGCGCCCTGGGTGGGATGCGGCCCTTTCAGGGTGTACGTGCAGTCCAGCCGGTTCGGGAAGCCTCCGACCGGATCGCCTCGGCGAGCTCGCGAGGACGGCTCCACATGGCGAACATGACATGGCCTGCGCGGGCCAGCTCCAGCACCTGCGCGCTCGGGATCGAGCAGCACACCAGGGTGGTCCGGACCTTGCGGCGGGCATCGTTCGTGAGCTCGACGGGCTGACGAAGCACGGGGCCGGACTCAGGGACGGCCCGGGCCCGAAAACGGTCGAGGACCTCCGCGCTCAGGCCCTCCAGGCTCGCCTGCGACTTTCTTTCCAATCGTCGTCGCTTCAAGTCGCCGACAGGGCCGTCGGACTCCATCCGCTGAAGAACGATCACGGCGAGGATTGAACGTGGGCGGGAAGCCTAGTCAGAATACGTCCAACTTGGCTCTCCATCCAACCACGTGCGTACCTTACATTGACTGGCCACCTCGGTTGTCAATGAGCCAGCTATCTTGTCAACCCGAACAAATGAGTTGTCCAAAGGGACCAAGTAGCTTGTCCATCTACAACCGGTCAGAAATCCCAGTCCTCGTCCTCGGTGTTCACGGCCTTGCCGATCACGTACGAGGAGCCCGAGCCCGAGAAGAAGTCATGGTTCTCGTCGGCGTTCGGCGACAACGCCGAGAGGATCGCCGGGTTCACGTCTGTCACGGAGGACGGGAACATCGCCTCGTAGCCCAGGTTCATGAGCGCCTTATTGGCGTTGTAGTGCAGGAACTTCTTGACGTCCTCGGCCAGGCCGACGGAGTCGTAGAGATCGTGCGTGTACTGGACCTCGTTCTCGTACAGCTCGAACAGCAGCTCGAACGTGTAGTCCTTGAGCTCCTGGCGGCGCTCCGGCGTCGCGCTCTCCAGCCCGCGCTGGTACTTGTAGCCGATGTAGTACCCGTGCACGGCCTCGTCACGGATGATGAGGCGGATGAGGTCCGCCGTGTTCGTGAGCTTGGCGCGCGAGGACCAGTACATCGGCAGGTAGAAGCCGGAGTAGAACAGGAAGGACTCGAGCAGCGTCGAGGCCACCTTGCGCTTCAGGGGATCGTCGCCGCGGTAGTAGTCCGTGACGATGTGCGCCTTGCGCTGCAGGTTCACGTTCTCCGTGGACCAGCGGAACGCCTCGTCGATCTCCTTGGTGGAGGCCAGCGTGGAAAAGATCGAGGAGTAGCTCTTGGCATGCACCGACTCCATGAACGCGATGTTCGTGAGGACGGCCTCCTCGTGCGGGGTCAGGGCATCCGGGATGAGGCTGACCGCGCCGACCGTCGCCTGCACGGTGTCGAGCAGGGTGAGGCCGGTGAAGACGCGCATGGTGAGCTGCTGCTCCTCCGGCGTCAGGGTGGCCCACGACTGCACGTCATTGGACAGCGGCACCTTCTCGGGCAGCCAGAAGTTGTTCACCAGGCGGTTCCAGACATCCACGTCCTTGTCGTCCTGGATACGGTTCCAGTTGATGGCCTGGACCTGGTCTACGAGCTTCAGCTTCTCGCTCATGGTGTCTTCCTTGTCTGCGTGGGTACTGCCTGGTGTGCCGGAAGCCAGGCCGGGCATACCGCCCGGCCTGGCCAATTCAGTTGCCTAGAGCATGCATGAGACGCAGCCCTCTACCTCGGTCCCTTCCAGCGCGAGCTGGCGGAGACGGATGTAGTAGACGGTCTTGATGCCCTTGCGCCAGGCGTAGATCTGCGACTTGTTGATCTCACGCGTGGTGGCGGTGTCCTTGAAGAACAGCGTCAGGGACAGGCCCTGGTCCACGTGCTGCGTCGCAGCGGCGTAGGTGTCGATGATCTTCTCGTAGCCGATCTCGTACGCGTCCTGGTAGTACTCCAGGTTGTCGTTGGTGAGGTACGGCGCCGGGTAGTACACGCGGCCCAGCTTGCCTTCCTTGCGGATCTCGATCTTCGACGCCACCGGGTGGATGGAGGACGTCGAGTTGTTGATGTACGAGATCGAGCCGGTCGGCGGGACGGCCTGCAGGTTCTGGTTGTAGATGCCGTGCTCCATGACCGAGGCCTTCAGCGCACGCCAATCCTCCTGCGTGGGGATGCGCACGTCGGCGAACAGCTCACGCACGCGCGGCGTCGCCGGCTCCCACACCTGATCGGTGTACTTGTCGAAGAACTCGCCGCTGGCGTACTTGGACTTCTCGAAGCCGGCGAACGCACTCCCGGTCTCGATGGCCATCAGGTTCGACGCCCGGATGCAGTGGTACACCACGGAGTAGAAGTAGATGTTCGTGAAGTCCAGGCCCTCCTCCGAACCGTAGTGGACGCGCTCACGGGCCAGGTAGCCGTGCAGGTTCATCTGGCCGAGGCCGATGGCGTGCGAGGCGTCGTTGCCCTTGGCGATCGAGGGCACCGAGCCGATGTGGCTCATGTCCGAAACGGCCGAGAGGGTGCGGATCGCGGTCTCGATGGTCCGGCCGAAATCGGGCGAGTCCATAGTCTTCGCGATGTTCAGCGACCCCAGGTTGCAGGAGATGTCCTTGCCCACCTGGTCGTAGGACAGGTCCTCGTTGTACGTGGTGGGCTCGGAGACCTGGAGGATCTCGGAGCACAGATTGGACATGATGATCTTGCCGTCGATCGGGTTGGCCCGGTTCACGGTGTCCTCGAACATGATGTACGGGTAGCCGGACTCGAACTGGATCTCCGCGAGGGTCTGGAAGAACTCGCGGGCCTTGATCTTGGTCTTCTTGATCCGGGCGTCGTCCACCATCTCGTAGTACTTCTCGGTGACCGAGATGTCGGAGAACGGCATGCCGTAGACCTTCTCGACGTCGTACGGCGAGAACAGGTACATGTCCTCGTCGCGCTTGGCGAGCTCGAAGGTGATGTCGGGGACCACGACGCCGAGGGACAGCGTCTTGATGCGGATCTTCTCGTCCGCGTTCTCACGCTTGGTGTCGAGGAAGCGGTTGATGTCCGGGTGGTGGGCGTGCAGGTACACCGCGCCGGCGCCCTGGCGGGCACCGAGCTGGTTGGCGTAGGAGAAGCTGTCCTCGAGGAGCTTCATCACAGGGATGACGCCGGAGGACTGGTTCTCGATCTGCTTGATCGGCGCGCCGACCTCGCGGATGTTGGTGAGGGCGAACGCGACGCCGCCGCCGCGCTTGGAGAGCTGCAAGGCCGAGTTGATGGACCGGCCGATCGACTCCATGTTGTCCTCGATGCGCAGGAGGAAGCAGGAGACGAGCTCGCCGCGCTGGCGCTTGCCGGCGTTGAGGAACGTGGGGGTGGCGGGCTGGAAGCGTCCGTCGATGATCTCGTCGACCATCTGCTCGGCGAGGGCCTCGTTGCCGCGGGCCAGGTGCAGGGCGACCATGCACACGCGGTCCTCGTAGCGCTCGAGGTACCGCTTGCCGTCGAACGTCTTCAGTGTGTACGAGGTGTAGTACTTGAAGGCGCCGAGGAAGGTCTCGAAGCGGAACTTCTTCGCGTACGCACGCTTGAAGAGGTCGCGGATGAAGTTCATCGTGTACTGGTGGAGCGTCTCGCGCTCGTAGTACTCGTTCTTCACGAGGTAGTCGAGCTTCTCCTCGAGGTCGTGGAAGAAGACCGTGTTGTTGTTCACGTGCTGCAGGAAGTACTGGTGCGCAGCCTCGCGATCGGCGTCGAACTGGATCTCGCCGTTCGGCCCGTACAGGTTGAGCATGGCGTTCAGCTCGTGATAGCCCATGTCCTTGAAGCGGTCCACTGCGGCTGCGGGAGCACCCGCCTCTGTCTCTGCAACACTCATGTCCAAAACTCTTCCAATCCTTTGGTTACCCGGTCCACGTCCTCGGACGTGCCCATGACTTCAAATCTGTAGAGAACGGGGACGTTGCACTTGGCGGCGACGATGTCGGCGGCAAGGCAGTAGGTCTCACCGAAATTGGTGTTACCGGCCCCGATCACCCCCCTCAGGAGGCTGCGGTTCTGCTGGTTGTTCAGGAACTTCACGACCTGGCGGGGTACCGCACCATTGCCGGTGGTCCCGCCGTAGGTGGGAAGGACCAGGACGTACGGCCGGGCTGCCCGCAGCGTGGGCTCCTTGGTGAGCAGCGGCATGCGGGCGGCCCGGACCCCCAGCTTCTTCACGAAGCGGTGGGTGTTGTCCGAGACGGACGAGAAGTAGATCAGCGGCGCATCGGTGAGGGGTCCCTCGGCGTCCCCGGCAGCAGCCGGTTCAGCGGGGGCGGCTCGGTTGTCCGCGATGGTGACCATCTCAGGATGCCTCGCCGGCGATCCCCGAAGGGACCGGTCAGGCGACCGAGCTGACGGCGGCGTCGGCCAGCAGGTTGATCTTGTCGGGGCGGAAGCCGGACCAGTGGTCGTTGTCCGTGATGACCACGGGGGCCTGCATGTACCCCATGGAGCGCACGCGCTCGAGGGCGGCCGGGTCCTGCGAGATGTCGACGCTCTGGTAGGCGATGCCCTTCTTGTCCAGAGCGCGATAGGTGGCGTTGCACTGTACGCAAGCCGGCTTCGTGTACACCGTGACGGTCATGTCCTGGTCCCCTTTTCTCTACTACTGATACGAGATTCATCGATGAAACAGCTGCCGCGTCATGAGCGGCGCGCGACCCCGGAAGGGGAAGAAATCCGGGGATTCCCGCGTCTGGCAAACCCATGCCGTCCAGCGGCTGTTTCTGTCCTTCGATACTACATCTAGTGCAGGCCCGTGGTGCCAACCCCTAGATGATGTATTACAAGTATGTCATTCGGAGGGGTCGTAGTCCACACGATGTCCACAGATCAGCGCCCAGCGGAACCCCGGGAATCAGCCGATCCGCGGCCTCGCGGGGGCGTCGTCCACAGCTCTGTGGAGGACTTCCGCACAGGCAGAAAAACTTCGTGTCGCGTTCCTCCCGGCGTGTCGCGGTCCTCGCTGCGCCCCTCCCTCTCGAGCACCCGGTGGGTGCGCACCAGTGGCGGGTTCCGCCGTCGGACACCCGCCATGTCTGCGCAATGGACCACAGGGGCTCCGGCCCGCGGCGCCCGTCCCCATCGGAGGCTCGCGGGTAAGCTCGACAGGACCCGTGCCGGCGACGGCCCGGTCCGGACCACGGGATGGAGAGTGCTGAATGGTCAACCCGATCCACCTGCGGACGCTGCTCGAGGTGATCCGCCACGGATCCTTCAGCGGTGCGGCCACCAGCCTCGGCTACACCGCGTCGGCGGTGTCACAGCAGATGTCCGCACTGGAACGCGACACCGGCGCCGCCCTGTTCACCCGCTCGGCCCGCAGCGCCGTCCCCACCGACGCCGCCGTCGCCATGTCCCGGCACGCGGCGAAGGTCCTCACGGACATCGACGCGCTGCTCGCCTCGACCGCCCGCGCCGGGTCGGGCCCGGCGCACGAGCTCCGGCTCGGCATCTTCCCCAGCCTGGCCACGTTCGCGCTGCCGAGGCTCCTCCGCATGCCCGAGTGGCAGCGCCTCGGGGTGTCGCTGCGCCTGTTCGTCGGGGAGCCCGCCCATGCCATCCAGGGGCTGCGTACGGGAGGGGACCTCGACCTCGCGCTCGTCTACCAGGTGGGCCAGGCGGGGCTCGCCTGGCCGTCGACCCTCGGCCGCCAGTGGATCGGCGACGACGACTTCCGTGTCATCCTGCCCGCGAGCTGGGGCATCCGTAGCGGAGCCCGGGTCAGCGCCGACCAGCTGGCCGACATGCCGTGGATCATGCACCACCCCGGCACGGCGGACGCCACGGTGATCGAACGGCTCTTCGCCAGCTGCAACCTCCACCCGCGCATCAGCGCGTACTGCGACGACTTCAACGCCAGCCTCGAACTCACCGCGGCGGGCCTGGGGGCCGCCCTCGTGCCGGAGCTCGCGATGGTCAACCGGCCCGAGGGCATCGTGGCACTGGACGTGCCCGAGATCAGGCTCGCCCGCAGCATCTTCGCGCTCCGCACCGGTGATGCCGACGACGCCCGGGTGCGGCTCTTCCTGGACCACCTGGCCGAGATCCTCCGCAGCCAGAGCATCGCGCCCCGGCACACGACGTCGGACCGCACCTAACCGGCCGGAGCCTCCACGGACGCCCGCACAGCCCGCGCGGCCTCGACCAGGTTCCGCAGTGACTCCTCCGTCTCCCGATACCCGCGCGTCTTGAGCCCGCAGTCGGGGTTCACCCACAGCTGCGCCGCCGGCACATGCCGGACGGCGCGCTCCAGGAGGGCCCGGATCTCCTCGACCGACGGCACGCGCGGCGAGTGGATGTCGTAGACCCCGGGCCCCACACCCCGCCCGAACCCGTGCTGCTCGAGATCGTGCACCACCTCCATCCGCGAGCGCGCGGCCTCGAGCGAGGTCACGTCGGCGTCCAGCCCGTCGATGGCCGCCAGGACGCTGCCGAACTCCGAGTAGCACAGATGCGTGTGGATCTGCGTAGCCGGTGCCGCGGAGGCCGTCGCCAGGGTGAAGGCACGTACGGACCACGCGAGGTACGCGGCCTGGTCCGCCCGGCGGAGGGGGAGCAGTTCGCGCAGTGCCGGCTCGTCGACCTGGATGATGCGGGTCCCGGCCCGCTCGAGGTCCTCCACCTCGTCGCGGAGCGCGAGCGCCACCTGGTTCGCGGTGTCGGCGAGCGGCTGGTCGTTGCGGACGAAGGACCACGCGAGGATGGTCACCGGTCCGGTCAGCATGCCCTTGACCGGCCTGTCGGTGAGGGACTGCGCGAAGGCCGTCCAGGGCACGGTGACGGGCGCGGGCCGGCTGACGTCCCCCCAAAGCAGTGACGGGCGCGTGCACCGTGAGCCGTAGGACTGCACCCAGCCGTGCCGGGTGACGTCGAAGCCGTCCAGGTGCTCGGCGAAGTACTGCACCATGTCGTTGCGCTCGGCCTCCCCGTGCACCAGCACGTCGAAGCCCAGGTCCTCCTGCAGGGTCACGACGCGCCGGATCTCGTCCTGCAGGGCAGCCTCGTACTGCTCCCCCGACAACGCCCCCCGTGTGGCCTGTGCCCGCGCCGAGCGGATCTCCGCGGTCTGCGGGAAGGAGCCGATCGTCGTCGTCGGCAGGACCGGCAGGTCCAGCGCGGCCTGCTGCGCCGTGCGCCGCTCCCCGACGTCGCCCCGGACGAAGTCCGACGGCGTGAGGGCCGCGGTCCGCGCGCGGACGGCCGGGACCTCGACGCCGGGCGCGGTCCGCCTCCCGGCGAGGACCCGGGCGGCGGCCGCGATCTCGCCGTCGATGCTGCCCGGGTGCGCGACGTGCCCTGCCAGGAGGGCGACCTCCTGGATCTTCTGGTCGGCGAAGGCCAGCCACGAGCGTAGCTGCGGGTCCAGCGCCTGCTCGATGCCGGCGTCGTGCGGTACGTGCTGGAGGGAGGTCGAGGTCGTGACGGACAGGGCGACGCCGTCGTTCCTCAGGGCGTCGAGCACTCCGCACGCCGCGGCGAGGTCGGCCTTCCAGACGTTGTGGCCGTCGACCACGCCCGCCACGAGCGTCCTGCCACGCAGCAGGCCGATGTCCTCGGCCGGGGGGACGGCACCCTTGACGAGGTCGAGGTGCACGGCGTCGACCCCGGCGGCGGCGAGGGGTGCGAGCCGGGTCCCGAGGGAGCCGTAGGGGGCGGCGACGAAGATCGCCGGCCGGTCCGCGCCGTCCGTGAGGTGACCGTACGCGTCCCGGACGGCCGCCTCGATCCCCTTCTCGGGCACCACCGTGTCCGCGACGAGGCCGGGCTCGTCGAACTGCACCCAGCGCACGCCCCGGTCCACCAACCGGCGCAGGAGCTCCCGGTACAGGGGCAGCACGTCGTGGAGCCGGTCCAGCGGGATGAAGGCGGGGTCCTCGCCGTCGTCCGCCTTGCTCAGCAGCAGGAACGTCACCGGGCCGATCAGCGTGGGCCGGATCCGGTATCCGGCCCCGGCCGCCTCGTCGACGTCGCGCAGCACGGTCCCCGGGGACAGGGTGAAGGGCGTGGCCGTCCCGATCTCCGGCACGAGGTAGTGGTAGTTGGTGTCGAACCATTTCGTCATCTCGAGCGGTGGGCGCGTCGCGTCGCCCCGCGCGAGGGTGAAGTAGGCGTCGAGGTCCAGGGCGCCGTCGTCGTCCGGCAGGTCCGCGAACCGCTCCGGCACGGCACCGAGCACGACGGCGGTGTCCAGCACCTGGTCGTAGAGCGAGAACGACGCCGGGATGGAGCAGTTGTGCGGGTTGAGCCCGAGCTCCGTCAGGCGTGCGTAGGTCGAGGCGCGGATACGCCGCGCCTCACCCTCGAGGGACTCCCGGTCGGTCTGCCCGGACCAGTAGGCCTCGAGGGCCTTCTTCAGCTCGCGACGCGGTCCGATGCGCGGGTAGCCGAGGATGGTGCTGTGCGGGAACGGTGTGGGCACGTCGGTCTCCTGGTGGCGGCGGAGGGGTGGGGTACGGGGACGCCGGGCTAGAGGGATGCGGCCAGTCCGGCCTGGGGCGGTCGTTCCAGCTCGAGCGCGTCGAGGACATCGAGGGCTGCGGCATGCTCGTTGAAGGTGTAGAGGTGGAGGCCGGGTGCGCCGTCGTCCAGTGCCGCCCGGGCGAGTTCGACGGTGGCCGCGACACCCACCCGACGGCGCTCGCCGTCGGAGCCGGCGGCTGCCAGCCGGGACCACAGGGCGTCGTCGACGTCGACGCCCGCAAGGCCGCTCAGCCGTTCCAGCCGGCGGGTGCTCGTCAGCGGCATGACGCCGGGGATGATCGGGATCGTGACCCCGGCGCGGCGGGCGCGGGTCACGAGCCGTGAGTAGTCGGAGGGCTGGAAGAACACTTGGGTGATCGCGAAATCGGCACCGGCGGCCTCCTTCGCCAGCAGTACCTCGATGTCCTGCTCCAGGTTCGGCGACTCGGGGTGGCGTGTCGCGTACGCCGCGACGCCCACCGAGATGCGGCCTGCCGCGAGCTGGGCGGTCCGCCGGGCCTCGACATCGCGGATGAGCCGGACGAGCCCGTCGGCGTGCTCCACCTCGTCCTCGTCGGGTCCGTAGCCCTCCGGCGTGTCCCCGCGCAGCGCGAGGATGCCCCGCACTCCGCCGCCGATCATCCGGTCGACGATCTCGGTGAGCTCCTCCCGGCTGGTCCCGACGCACGTGAGATGGGCCAGCGGCTTCAGCGTGGTCTCCGTGAGCAGGCGCCGCAGGAGGGTGAACGCGGCGTCCCTGTTGCGTCCCGCTGCGCCGTACGTCACGGAGACGAAATCGGGCCGCGTGTCCTCGAGCCGGCGGATGGTCGTCCAGAGGGAGTCCTCCGCGACGGCGTTCCGTGGTGGGTACAGCTCGTAGGAGAGAGCCGGGTACGCGGGTGCTGACATGGGATCCTCTTCGTACGTGCCACCGCGCCGCCTGCTGCGGCGGAGGGCGGGAGATGGTGCAGGGACATGACGGTGACGGATCACCGTGATACTGCGTACGAATGTCAGGCCCACATGGAGGCACCCACACTTCCTTGCGGAAGTCGCTGACCCGCTACCTTCGGTAGCTAGGCGCCCACGCTACGACAGAGCGGTGGTGCCATCAAGACTCCTGGCCTTCATGACGAACTGCGGCGCCGCCCGGTCAGTCCGACTCCCCCGCGATGTCGCCCTCCTCGGGCACGTCGGCGGTACGCACCGTGTGCTCGATGATGCCCATCTCCTCGAGGCGGGCGGACATGCCGGCGCCGTCGGGGGCGTAGATCCACGGGATGCCCGGGGTGGGCTGCACGCCGGTCTTCGAGCGGCCACCTGCGAGCACTGCCTCGCTCACCGACAGCTGCCGGATCGCGATGGCCCGCACGTTCTCGGGGTGACGGCGGGCGAATTCGGCGTAGATCGCCTCGTCGTGCTGACCGTCGTCGCCGACGAGCAGCCATTTCATCTCGGGGAATTCCTCGGCCAGCCGCTCGAGGGAGAGCCGCTTGTGCTCCTGCCCGCTGCGGAACCACCGGTCGCGCGTCGGCCCCCAGTCGGTGAGCAGCTTCGGCCCTGCCGGGTAGAGGTTCCGGGAGAGGAACCGCGACAGCGTCGGCGCAACGTTCCAGGCCCCGGTGGAGAGATACAGCACGGGAGCCGACGGGACCGTGCGCACGATGCGCTCGTAGAGCACGGCCATGCCGGGGGTGGGCGTCCGCGCGTGCTCGTCCAGCACGAAGGTGTTCCACGCGGCGAGGAACGGTCGGGGCAGCGCCGTCACCATGACGGTGTCGTCGATGTCGGACACGACGCCGAACTCCGTCCCGTCCTCGACGATCCGCACGGGGGCCTTCGCCGCCCTGGAGCCGCCCGTCTGGAGGGTGATGTTGTGCCAGCCGGCGGCCAGGTTCACCGGGATCCGCGCGTCCACCACGCCGCCGCGGTCCGCCTCGACGTCGTGCACCGTGTCACCGATGGTGACGTGTACGACGGCGTGCGCCACCGGCGCGCTCGTGAAGTTGCGCCAGCCGCGCATGCCGTCCTGCAGCGGCTTCAGGCGGCCCTCGTCCGACCCCGGGACGGCGTCCCTCGGATCGCTGAGGACAACGCGTGCCAGGACGCGCACCCACGACGTCGAGCCGTAACCCGTGTAGGGGATGACGGTTTCCATTCGTCCACGGCGGATCGCCCGCCGGGTCTGGAAACGGAGCCAGGCGTCGTCGAGGCGCATGGCGACATGACGCTCCTCGCCGGCGGGGGTCATGGCACGGTCCGGGCTGGTGGAGCGCGCGTGCGGTTTCAGGGGATGTGGGCGCATGGTCCCAGTCTGGCACGACCCACCGCGACGGACGAGCGGAGTCCGCACAGATCACGGGCGGCTAACAACTTCGTATTTCGGATCGGCCGGTCTTGTCGGTGGAGGCGGCGACTGGGACGCTTGGACTTCGATACAGCCAACGATCAGCGGGGACGTCATGGCAGTGGAACGGGATCAGGCGAGCGTGCGCTTCAAGGAAGACCCTGTGCTGCGGAGCTGGGCCACCGAGGCGGAACAGGACCCCGAGACGACGGCGATCGACCTCGCCCATGCCATCCTGTTCGGCCGGGCCCAGTCGGCTCTCGAAGCCGTCGCGGCGGGCGGCGTGGGCCTCACTGCCGATCACGCGCGCGCCCTCCACTTCGCCAATGAGATGGCGGAGTTGCGGCATTACGGACCGCTGATCGCCGTCGACGGCGGGCTTCCCGTCCTCGCACCGGGCGTGCGTGAGGTGATCAACAGCTTCGACGGCATGATGCTCTGGCAGGATCAGCCGCGGTGGGAGCTGTGACGCCCCCGCTCCCCTGACGGGCGCAACGCCACCTGCTTCGGTTGTTCACCCATCCGTGCCCCAGGCGGCGTCGAACATCCTTCAGTCCGCGCGCCCGCGCGACCGACCGCCCGCGTGGCCCACACCCCGAAACTCGGCGGCAGTACCTCGCGCGCGGTGACGCTGTGGTTCCGGGGGTCTGCCGAATGGATACGCACATGATGCAGCGGTGTGACTCCCGAGGGGTGGCGGACCGCAGGACGGGCCGATTCTCGCTCGACGTCCTCCCGCACATGCTCCACCTGCGCTGGACACCACGCATCGCCATCGATCGGAACGACATCACCGGCGTCGGATCCGCCATCGCCATGTCCGGCTCGCCTACCCTGCCGCTGCTGGTGGAGGTGACGAAACTGAAGGAGATCACGTGGGAGGCGAGGACGGCGATCCTCTCCCACGAGTTCCCTGCCCGGGTCGCCGTGCTCGGGACCGACGCCGTCGACCTCGTGCTCACCGCGTTCCTGGTGAAGGCCCGCACCGATGCTCGCTTCTTCACCGAGTGGGAGGAAGCCGAGAGATGGGTGCTTCGAGGCTGAACCGCGAGGGCGGGTATCTGTCACACTCGTGCCATGGTGGCAGTGATCATTCCCTGGAACCCGGATGAGCCTCAGTGGGACGGGCCGTACGTAGCCGACATCGATGCCGTGCGCCGGGACGGCGTGGTCCGGCAGCGCTGGACCCTCCCCGCACTCCTCGCCTCGTCGCACGCCGCCGCACCGCCCACCGCCCCCTCACGCGGCATGGACGTGTGGCTGGTGATCCTCACCGGTCCCCCGGCCGCGCAGGGCCTCATCGGCCACGGCACCCTCGCCGCCGTCGGCGAATCAGAGCCGGAGGATGAGCCGACGACACCGGCGCAGATCGAGTTCGACGCCCTCCTCCCCCACGGCGATCAGCTGGCCTTGACGCGGCTCGTGGAACTCGCACCCGGCGTCCTGGCCGCCGACGGCAGACCGATCGTGATCGAGGGGACGGACGAGGCAGCGCTGCGTACGGCCTGGAGAGAGGCGTTCACCCCCGACGCCGGCTCACTCGATCCGGCCCCTGGTTCCCTGCCGCCGGCGGCCGGCAAGCGGGTGCACGTCAACCGGTTCGAGCACGACCCGGATGTGCGGAGGACGGTCGTCGCCCACCGGGGTTCCGCCTGCCATGCGTGCGGCCTCGACTTCGAACAGAGGTACGGCCTCGACGGCAGCGACCTGATCCAGATGCATCACATCACCCCGCCGGAGTACGTCGACGCCGACTACGCCGTCGATCCGCTCGTCGACCTCGTTCCGCTGTGTCCCACCTGCCATGTGGTTGCCCACAGCCGATGGCCCCGCCCTTATGGTGCCGGTGAGCTCCGGGGGATGCTCGCCCGCAGCGGCTTCCTGCGCGGAGCGGCCCTGACCGACGAGCAGCTTGCCGCGGAGTCGGGCGCGGCGCGCATCCTGGATGCGTCGTCGGGCCCGGACGCTCCGTGACGCCGCGCTCCTGTCGCTGTCCCCGCCGAGGGTTCGACCACCTGGATCCCGGCGACGCGCGTGGACACCGGACACCGCGTGACCAGTGCCCTGGGTTACATGTCTCCGGCGCACCCTGGTCTCGTGTCATGGGGAATCGACTTGCTGTGGGCGTGGTGGCCGCGACCGTCCTGCTGATCGGAGGATGCACGGCAGAACCCGGCACCACAGGGTCACCTCCCGCTCCCGAAGCGACGGACTCGCTGCAGCAGTCGATCGCCGAGTCCGAGATCCGGGGAGGACTCCCCGCGGAAGCGATCATCGGAGAGCAACCTCCCCGCTCCCCGGGCTCCGCCTACCCCTTCCCGAGGGCTGGGTGGCTCGACGGCGGCGACACGTTCGCGATCGTCCTTGTGGGCAGCGGGAGTTGCCCCGCCTTCCCTTCATCGATCGAGGTCGTCGGTCCTCACACCGTGAAGGTGGGCATCGACCGCCACGAGGCGACGGTGTGCTCAGCCGACATGGCACCACGGACCTACGTCATCAGTACCCCCACGGAGATCGACAGGACCCAGGAAGTGACTCTTACGTACGGTGAGGCGGTTGTGACACTGCCCGCCCTCTAGTCGGCGATGCGATTCTGTCCCAGCGAAGGACCCCCGTCCCGAACCGGGGCATATGAGGTTCAGAAGTCCTCGGAGGGAACCATGTCCGATTCGCGGATCAGGTGGGAGTCCAGGTCTTCGGCCGCAAGGATTCTGCCGGCGGTGGGTAGGTCGCAGCCGACGATGAGGCTTCGTGCGTACAGGTCCTGGCCGACGCACCACTGCAGATCTCCTGGCCACCAGTACGTGGGAACGCGGCCCGTGTCCGTAGTCGGTACAACCACAGAGCCCTCGGCATCGATGAGGACGCCCGAGTACAGCGCCATCTCCCGTCGGGATGGTGAGAACTCGATGATCGGCGGAGCGCTTCCTTCGGCGTAGCCGGTCCAGCTCGCGAAGTAGTGTCGGCCCTCGTCCACGTGGAGCTCGCGGATCAGGGCTCCTGCGAGGCTTGCATGAGGATCACCCATCGCAGGTTCTGCGTTGCCGGCGGGAAGAACGGCGTCAGGGTGGGCTTTCAGCTCGTCCCACTGCATCCAGGGGCTCGGTTCGAGGCCGTTGCGTTCCATGATGTCCGACCACCTGATGACCGAATCGTCATCGATGGCGACAGGGTTGAGGACGCGTACATAGCGCTCATAGCCTGGCGGGACGACCGAGGTGACCAGATGTCCGGTGCGGTCGAGCGAAGCGGCCAGCGGCTCGGCGACCCGACGATCCACCTCATGGTAAAGAGAACACATTGCAGCCCTTCTGTCAGCGTCACCCTACCGTTCGGCTACGGCCCGGAGGCCGATCCTTTTCCGCACCCGGGCAACCGGGCCAGGCGCTGGATGCCCGGCGCCCTGGCCGCACGTGGGTTACTCCCCCTTACCGCCCGGAACTGCGGGTGCCCCGTTGCTCACCAGCGCTGCGAGACGATCGAGATCGGCCTCGACCATCCGGACGTCCCGCGCGAACTCCGTATCGCTGAGTTCGATCTGGCGAACGGTGAAGAGCACTTCGGCACCGTCCGGGTGGGAGACCACCCGCATCGGATTCGTGACGACAGTCCCGGACGGCAGAACGACGTCGTGATCAAGCACCCCGAACCGGTTCCGTTCCACGAACTGGATCCGGACCCGCCCCATCGGGGACTCGACGAACAGATCCCGCCCGTCCTGCACCACCTCCGACTGCGCGAGGCCGGCGGCCCACTTCGGCAGGTTGCCGATGTCCGACGCGACGTCGTAGACAGCCTCCGGAGATGCCGTGATGATCCGGCTCACGTGATGACTCCTCATGGGTCAAGCCATACACCGCGCCTCGGCATCGTGTAAATATCGTGGCGGAGCAGAAACCACCGGTCGCCGTGTGGTTCCCGGGCACGCCCGGACTGCCTGGGCATCGGGAGATCGTCGGAGCTGGGACGGATAGGCTTTCGGAAGCCGACGGAAGGGGCAGCATGCCGCACGCACGCACTGACGAGGACCGGGCCATAGTCATGGAGGCTGCCCGCAGCATCATGGTCCACACTGCCCGCCGGCAGGAGTTGATCACCTATGAGGACCTCAATCGACAGATCAGTGAGGACACCGATACGGAACCGTTCGATTTCTCCCAGGCTGCTGACCGCGATGCGCTCGGCGCGCTCCTCGCCGACGTCGTGAAGGAGGACCTCCTGCACAGTCGGTTCATGCTCTCGTCGGTCGCGACGCTCTCGGAGGTGGAACGGGAGCCCGGAAGCGAGTTCTACACCCTTGCGGAGAACCTCGGCCATCTGGAGCCGGGCGCATCCGACGAGCGGAAGTACGCGTTCTGGGCAGAGCAGCTGAAGCTGACCCACGACCACTACAAGCGCCGGATATAGGGGTCAGCAGGCATCGGTTGAGTCACCACCGGGCGCTTGTGGCCCGGTTCCCGGGCCCGGCGTCGTCGTCGACCTGAGAGCCACGAAGGCAGCACTGCTGAGGTTCTTCCACCACAGGGGCCCGGACCCCGGGCTCACCGGGACCTCGGGTGACGAGGCGCTCGATCTCAGGTTCAGCTAGGCGTATGCCGCGGCGGGCTGACGCACAGGGTCGGTGCCGGCCGGAGGGCCCGTCCCTGTGGAACGGCTCGATGGGGTGCCGCGCCTATCCGTCATCTACTCGCCGCGGAAGATCAGTCGCCCAGCGCCCACCCGGCATGAAGCAGGGACTGCGGTCGTACTACACCTACTCCCGGGCGGTTCCCTTCCGCCGAGTAGCGGAAGATTCCGCCACAACGCAGGCCCCCGCTGGATGACAGTCCGAAGGCACTGCCCGTCCCGGAGTCACGGGGGTAGCATGCGGCCATGTCAGCACCTGAGGAACGCTACGAAGACGCCCTGGCTGCTGCCTTCGGGCATACGCGCCAGTGGCTGGAAAGCCAGGATCGGCGGCGCGTCGGCCCGAGCAGGACCGCGGCCGATCTCGCGGCGGACTTCGGCGGTCCCCTCCCCCAGGCCGGAACCCCGGCGGCCGACGTGGTGGACGATCTGGCGGCCAAGGCTGAACCCGGACTGATGGCCATGCCCTCCGGACGGTTCTTCGGCTGGGTCATCGGGGGCACGGTGCCCGCTGCGCTGGCTGCGGACTGGCTCGTCAGCGCCTGGGACCAGAACACCGGGCTCCGGTTCGCGACCCCGGCTACGGCGGCCATCGAGGAGGCCGCCGGTAGATGGCTGCTCGATCTGCTGAACCTCCCGCGGGACGCAGATGTGGGCTTCACGACGGGTGCCACGATGGCCAACTTCACCGGACTGGCCGCTGCTCGGTGGCGGTTGATGACCGACGCCGGATGGGACCTGGACACGTACGGGCTGGCCGGCGGACCGCGGATCCACTGTTTCGTGGGCGAGGAGCGGCACGACACCATCGATCTGGACCTCCGCTACCTGGGGCTCGGCCGGCCCACGGTGGTACCTGTCGACGGGCAGGGCCGCATGAATCCTGCAGAACTGGACTGCGCTCTGGATCGCGCCCTGACCGACGCCGGGCGCGAAGAAGCCGGCGGGTCGGGACGCCCCCCGCTGCTGGTGTGCCTGCAGGCCGGGAACCTGCACTCCGGTGCTTTTGATCCTTTCAGGGAAGCGATCACCGTGGCCAAGGCTCATGGTGCCTGGGTCCATGTGGACGGCGCCTTCGGGCTGTGGGCGGCCGCCGTGCCGGAGCTCGCCGCTCTGACCGCTGGGATGGAGGAAGCGGACTCGTGGGGTACCGATGCGCACAAGACGCTGAACGTTCCCTACGACTGCGGCGTCGTGGTGGTCCGGGACGCCACAGCGCTGCGTGCCGCGATGGGCGTGCATACCAGTTACCTCATCCGGGACGGGGACGGTCCGGCAGACCCCCTCGAAACGGTTCCCGAACTGTCCCGGCGTGCCAGGGGCGTTCCGGTGTGGGCGGCCCTCAAGTCGCTGGGCCGGGACGGCGTTGCGCGTCAGGTCCGGGGACTGGTGCTTCACGCGCAACAGCTAGCGGACCGGCTAGCCCTACTGGACGGGGTCGAGGTGCTCAACGACGTCTCCTACACCCAGGTCTGCCTGGCCTTCGGCGACGACGCCACGACGCGCGCGGTGACTGCCCGGATCATCGCCGACGGCCGGGTGTGGATGTCCGGTTCGCGTTGGCAGGACCGGGACATCCTGCGGATCTCGGTGAGCAACTGGAGCACGGACGACGCCGACACGGCCGTCGCCGTCGCCGCGGTGCGGGACGCCCTGGCAGCTGTCCGCGGCTGATCAGCCGGACCGAGGTGCCGGGCAAGCCCTCTTCCCGAACGCCTCGACGTGGATTTCGACCAGAGGGCTGGTCGAGTCCAATACTTCGAGCCGGAACGTGAGGGTGCCTACCCGAGGGAGTCATTTTCCTTCTTCATGAAGTAGTCCACCCCGGTGTAGCCTCCGTCAGCGACAATTGTTGCTCCCGTGACGAAGGAAGCGGAGGCGCTGAGGAGGAAGGCAACGATGCCGGCTATGTCGTCAGGTCGTCCGTTTCGTCCTAGAGGTGTAAGCCCGGCTGCTTCATAAGGTTCGTTCAAGATGCCGGAGTCGACCCAGCCGGGACTCACAGCATTGACGCGAACGCCGCGGGGGCCGAGCACGTTGGCCAGACTTCGGGTGACTGAAAGTAGGGCTGCCTTGCTGGCTGAGTACGCGATGCCGCGGAACGATCCGACGGCGGCGTCCGTGCTGGCGATGTTGACGATGCTCCCACCTGATGACATGCGGAGGCCGATCTCCCGGGCAAGGATGAGAGGGGCCGTGACATTGACCTCGAACGATCTGTCCCAGACGTCAAGACTCAGCGCCTCGAACGGTTCCTTCTCCAGGACCCCGGCATTGTTGACGAGGGCATCGAAGTAGAATTCGTCACCGATCCGACGAGCGAAATCCTGTACTGCGGCGCGGTTCAGGAGGTCGAGGCGGCGTATCTCTACCTCATGCGTGCGCCGCAGAACATTCGCTTCCTCAAGGCTCGTATTGTAGGTCGCAACCACCCTCCAGTCCTGCTCCGCGAGGTACTCGGCGCTGGCTCGACCGATCCCTCGTGCGGCGCCCGTAACGAGGACGGTGCGTTGGCTTGGCATCGTATTGCCTCCACCGAGATCCCGGAGCATGAAATTGCGTGATGGGCAGCGGAATTAGCGGCTGTCGAGCGCACGATCATATCCACGGCCAGAGCCCCCGGGTAAGGGCCGCTGTTCCTGAGCTCGGACTACCTTGCACGTCAAGGCCCCGCCCGGGGTGCGCTCCGACCGGGGCCTGTTCCGTCAGTGCTGGTGCCAGTAGCGCTCTTCGAGCTGGCGGTCGATGCCCTTGCGTCGGGCCCGGCGCGCCAGCAGGTGGAACACCGGCATCATCACCCGGTCGCGGCCCACGAGGTGGATGTCGGAGTCCACGATGATCAGCGCCCCGTGCGAGATATTCTTCGGGCGCCCATCGGCGTGGGTCATTCCGTCGGAGGACATGTTCTGCAGCACCGCGAGCCATTTCTCGAACGACGGGTAGGCGGGCCGGACCTCGACGACGAACTGCACCCGGCGATCGCTGGTGTTCTGCCACTGGTGGACCGCCCTCAACGGCACAGTGGCGTTCTCCCCCGGCTGCAGTTGGCGGTCTACACCGCTGATCTCGATGTCGAGGGATCCCTCCAGCACGTAGAAGGTCTCTTCATAGCGCGTGTGGAAGTGCGGGAACACGCCGGCGCCAGCGGAGGAATCGCTGTAGAGCAGGCTGTACTCCCCGCCGGTCTCCTCACCGGTGCGGATCCAGGCGATCTCATTGTCCTGCACGGTGTCGCGGTAAACCGGTCGGTCCGCGCGCATCTGGATGACTTGGTCCGTGGTCCACATCATGGTCCCTCCGTTGCGGCGATCGACGCAGTGGTCGGAGTGGTGCCGCGAAGTGCGGTGTTCATCAGGATCTCCTGACTCGAGCTCTGATTCCCTTGTCACGAACGGGTGACTGTCATGGTGTCCGGCCGCCATGGCGGCGGGGCGACTGGCCTCGACGAGGCTCGCGATGAGGCAATCAGTTTCCCGCCGGCTGTGGTCGCCGTCAAGATTGACGCGGTGCCCAGCAACCACTGCTCCGGGCGGACAGTAAGGAAATACACCTGCCGATCGTCGGCACGATCATGCGACCAGATCGGTGAAGAACTGCGCTTTGGCGGCTTCAACGTCGCCACCCCGTCGTTTGAGCAGGTTGTAGTCGCGTCGTGCTGTTTCATCGGTGCGCATTCGTTCCCAGGACCGAATGAACCGCCGATCGTGTTCCGAATCGACGACCGTCACGGCGATCCCGACCGGTGGCGTGGAATCTCGTTCGAACACGGCGAACGATGGTGTCCAGATCTCTTGTCGCGCCCGATCGAAGATGAGCGTCAGCTTGGACGTTGCAATCGCGAACTCACCGGGCATCACCCGCAGGTGCAAGTCGATGTCCCCTTTGGTGAGCAGACCCTCGAGGCTGCTCCCGCCGGTAAGGCTCAGCTGTCCGGGCACGCCTCCGCCGTTCAGACCCAACCGGTGTTCGGTGAGAACGGCGAGTGCCCGGGCAACCGTCTCAGCGGTGGTGAGCTGCCAGTCGTGCGTCGGCATAGCCATCAGTGTTCCTTCCCCGTGCGACCTCGAGCCATCATTATGGCCGCCACCGATGCCGTTGTCGGACCCGGGGATGTCCGCAAGCGAGGCGTGCGGGAAGGGGTCGGCCAAGCACCGATGGAGCGAAGCCATCCGCTCGCGGACGTTGCCGAACGTCCCGGTGTGAGACAGATGCTTACGGGCAATGCCGACACCGGGGTGAGCTCCTCTGGCTAATGTTGATCCATGCGAATCGTCCCGTTTGCTGCCGAACACCGCGAACCGCTTCTGGCACTGTCGCTCCGCGCGTGGGAACCCGTCTTTCCTCGACTGGAGTCGGCCGTCTCCGCATTCGTCTACGAGTCGTTCTATCCCGAGGGTTGGCGCAGGCGCCAGTACGACGATTTGGCTGCCACCCTCGACGGTGAACCGGAGAACATAGATGTCGCGCTGATCAACGACTCACCCGTCGGGTGGGTCTGCACACGACTCCACCCGGAGGACAGCATGGGTGAGATCTACGTCCTCACTGTCGACCCACCGCACCAGGGGAAAGGACTTGGTCGCGCGCTCATCCAGCATTCGATCGAACGCGTGCGATCAAGGGGAATGCGCATGGTGATGGTGGAGACCGGCGATGATCCGGGACACGCGCCGGCCCGTCGGCTCTACGAGGCATCCGGATTCGAGCGGTGGCCTGTTGCCCGCTACTTCAAGGAAATATCCCGCGACGCGCAGTAGGCCCATCCGACCGGCGCCCGGTTGTTCAACGACCCGCGAACGAGTGCGGAGCAACAGTCAGAGCCGAGCGAACTGCGGGCCGGTGGTGGCGTATCCGTCCGCATTGTCGGGGCGCAAGCGGGCGACAAGCTCGCCACGGCTACGGACGCCGACCTTCGCGAAGACCGACTTGAGATGATCCTGCACCGTGTGGACTGATATGAACAGGTGACCGGCGATCTCAGCTGTGGAGTGTCCACCGATCACCTCACGGCAGATCTCCCGTTCCCGGGCGCTCAGGTCGTAGGCCAGCAGCAGCAGCCCGACCAGTTGGTCGCCTGTGACCGGCTCGATGGCCACCGCCACCTGATCCTCCTCCCCGCCGATCAGGGTGCTGGCCTGGAGGACCGCCCACCGCCCATCGGCGTCGCGCAGCCGTGCCTTGAAGTATCCCGCCGCCGCTGCATGTGAGCCTGACGCCATGACCTGCATCATCACCCGAAATCGCCCGGGAGCAATTGCGTCGAGCCGCTCCTGCCATTCCCGGGCGTCAGGCGTCACCCCTACGAGCTGACCATCCGCGGCGATGATCACCAGGGCCGGCCGACCCGGCCCCGTACCGCCCTGCGCCTCCGACCGCACTGCGAGTCGGGTGGCCGATCCGATGGCCGGCGCAATTGCCGCCAGGAACTCCACTTCCCGCGCCGTGAACTCCACTCCTGACCGGACCAGGCCCGCCGCACCCCAACATACGCCGTCGGCTCTGAATATGACTCGGAGCTCCTCGTCCATCCCGAGTGGCCGCCAAATGCTGTGGAGCCTGGTGCTGCGCCTCCGATCGTCGGCGGACAGGTCAGAAAGTCTGGCGAGGGTGGCGCCCTGACGTGCGAGGGCGGCGAAGGTATGCGGTTCATCCAATGAGTACTCGGCTTCGGCCAGTCGAGACTCATATTCGGTCGGTATCCGGTTCTGACCGCTGACCATGGAGCTGATGACCTGGGTCTCCGGGTCGATGCTGGCCCAGCAGGTCAGATCGGTGCTGACGGTCCGGCCCACCAGCTCGATCGCCGCGGCGTGGAGTTCGCTGACACTGAGTCCGGCGGCAGCGAGTTGGGTGATTTCCCGGCGGAGGCGGGAAGCGCGTTCGTCCCACACACCAGAAGTATGGCACCGCAGCACCCTCCTCACATCCCCACAATTCTGGGATCGACCGCTGCACGACGCCGCGCCTACCGTGGGCCGCATGGAAACCACGGTCCAATACACGCCAGCCGGCGACGGCGTGGAACTCGCTTCTCCGGACGCGGTGCTCACGGTCAAGGTCGGCGCCGAGAGCACGGCCGATCAGTACGAGCTGTTCGAGGTGATGGCGCCCCGCGGTCCCGCGACTCCGCTGCACCGCACCGGCTGGGACAAGACCTACTATGTGCTGCACGGCAGGATGATCGTCCAGGTGGGGGACGAGGGCTACGACCTGGGTCCAGGATGTTCCCTTGCCATCCCTGCCAACGCCCTCCACACCTTCACTGTGCTCACCCCGTCCACCACATTCCTCGTCATGAGCCTGACAGGAGCGATGGGCCGGTTCCATGCCGACCTCGATGCCGCCGTCCCCCGTGGCCGATCCATCCAGGACGCCGCCACTGAGCTTCAGGCAGTCCTGGCCCGGCATCCGGTGACACTGGAGGGCGTGCCATGACGACCGTTGTCTGGACTTTCGCCCTGATCGCGGCGCTGATCCACGTCGCCGTGTTCGTCTGCGAGGCCTTGTTGTTCGAGCGGGAAGGGGTGCATTATCGGGTCTTCCTCACGGACACCGCCGATGTTCCGGCCGTCCGATTGTGGGCCTTCGGTGTCGGCTTCTATAACCTGTTCCTCGCCGCCGGCATCATCGTGGGTGTCGCCCTGTGGGCCATGGGCGATGAAGCCGTCGGCCGCGCCTTGGTGATCTATATCTGCTGGTTCATGATGCTCTCCGGCATTGTGCTGTTCATTGCCGACCGGATGGCGATGGGCAGACCGAAGGGGAAGGGGATCGGCGGTGCGCTCGGTCAGGGTGTACCTCCGCTGATCACCCTGATTGCCGCGGCACTGTAGCGAGGGCGCGCGTCTGGCCCGCGGCGGGCCGGGCAGCGGAGGGAACGGCCCCTATACTCACGAAATGTCCCAGACCATCAGGGTTCGCCCTGCGCAGCTGACCGATGTCCCTGCAATGGCGCACGTCAATGTGCAGGCGTGGAACGAGACCTATCGCGGCCTGATCTCTGATCACATCCTTGACGATCCGGGCTTCACCTCCGCACGGGAGCGGCAATGGAACACGGTGCTGACGGATCCACGATTCATCACTCACCGAGTAGCTGTCGCGGAGGACAACGGAATCATCGTCGGGATCGCCATGTCAGGGCCGGGTGCTCAGGAGTCCGATCCACTTCACCTCTACGTCCTCTACGTGTTGAAGCAGTGGCATGGGTCCGGGGCCGGGACGAACCTGCTCGAAGCGGTGCTCGCCCCATCGGAAGCAGCGACCTTATGGGTAGCCCGTCCGAATCCTCGAGCACAGGCGTTCTACCGCAAACACGGATTTCGGCCGGACGGGATCGAGAAGATTGAAGACGACCTACCAGTGGTTCACATGATCCGCTCCGACGTCGCCGACTCACGGGCCGCGGGTGGAGTCGAGTAGATCGAGGACGAAGGAGGCTGCTCGCGCACGCTCCCGCACGACGTCTGCCGACCCTGGTGCGGGCAAACCGAAGAGTACCTCGAGCGGCACCGCGGACAAGCCGTAGAACAGCACCATCAGGAGCGCGTGGGTGCGTCTGAGGGCGTCGAGGGAGACGGTGCATCCTTCGTCGATCAGCCCCCGATGGTAGGCCGGCAAGCACACGCCTTCGAGGTGGGGGAGCTCGGACGCAGGACGCTCCCCGGTCTGAATCTCCCCGACCATGAGTTGGGTGAGGTCGAAGGACAGCGGCGCCTCGCACCAGAATCCGAAGTCGATCAGGACCAGCGTCTCCTGGTTCCCGCTCGTCGCGAGCAGATTGCGGGGACAGGAGTCGCCATGCGCGCTGCCCAGCGGAGCTCCGTCGAGCTCCTCCAGAAAGCGCGGCAGCGCTTCAGCTGCATCCAGTATGCGATGCCTCAGGTCAGGATCGAACGCCCCCGCCACCAGCGGATGAGCCCAGAGTTCCTCGCTGCGGAGCACCGGCAGCACCTGATGTTCGAGCCGACCACGATCGTAGCCACGGACCACGTCGGTGCTACCGAGAGTGCGGAGCGGTCGAACGGTCGGGCTCGCGGCCAATCTGCCGAGCAGGTAGGCGGCGCGCGCGAAGGTATCGATTCCCCATCGACTCGAGTCGTGGTCGATGAACTGGAGCCACAGACCGGCCGAGAACTCGTCGATGTCGACAACGGAGTACGCACGGGGCATCGAGAAACCGTCGGGGAGACGATCCCGGAGATCGGACCTGTAGACAGCAGGCTCGTTGCGCCACGGAAGGCTCGCCGCCGCTATCTCACGGAACGCCTCGGGAACCTGCTCGAACTGGGGCGAGCGGGTCCAGGACTGCACCACTTTGACGAAGAAGGAGTACGGAGACACACCGCCCGCGTGTCTGGCAGTGCCATGAACCCTGTAGCGCCCTGCCGTGGTGAGCGCGTCGAGGTCGTACTCGGCCACCTCTGCGTGGCAACTCGCCAACTCGACGCCACGGACGCCGAGATCGTCCTCGATGATCGACGCGAGAGCGTCGTCGCTGACATCCGCCAACCCCAGAATCGCCCGATCGAACGCCGCAACTTGCCCCGGCTCCCCATCCATTCGAAGCCCTCCTATGACTACGGACCATCACGGAGACCGACACCAGTGGAAGGGAAAGGACGAGTGGTGTCAAGGGGTCGAGGGCAGTCGACGTGAGACACATTGGTGAGGCACGGGCGGGCGTAGAAATTACCGCGGACGTCGATTTCTGCGGCATCGTGGGGACAGGTTGATAGCCCTCGGAACCAGTATTGAACGGGCGGGCCGGGTGGCCTTGACGCAGACGTCCATGGGTCGTGCGCTGGATAGTAGATCAGGCAACCCGCATTCGCACGCCGAGCATCACGTTGTTCTGGATCGTACCGGTGGTTCTGGGCAGACGTATCCTGAGGGTGCTGTCCCGGACCCTGCCAGCGGGCCATTCGCCGTTCCATCGGCGCCACGAGGCTGAGACAAGAGGGGCTGGCAGATGAACCCTGTGGACGATGCATCATCCGGTGTCGCCGACCCTGGCCTTTGGGCTTCCCCGAATCAGGGACCGCCAGGCACCGGACGCGCTCCGTCGGTGACGCGCAAGGTGCGGATCGCCACACCGAATGACGCCGTTGCTTCATATGCCACGCTCCTGAAGCAGGTCCGGGCCGATGGGCTGCTCGAGAGGCGCCGACCGTTCTACATCAGCGTCTTTCTCCTGCTCATGCTCGCCCTGACCGCGACGGGCATCGGGTTCCTGCTGGTCGGTGTCCACTGGGCTCAACTGCTCATCGCCGCAACCCTGGCAGTCATCCTCACACAGCTCGCGTTCCTCGGCCACGAAGCTTCCCACCATCAGATCTTCGCCTCCCGTACGGCCAATGAATGGGCAGGCAGGATACTCGCCGCGGGTTTCGTCGGGATCAGCTATGCCTGGTGGATCACCAAACACACACGACACCACAACACTCCGAACACCGTCGGGAAAGACCCCGACATCGCCATGGGCACCCTTTCCTTCCGGGCCGATGACGCTGCCGCGAAGACGGGCTTGAGCGCGTGGTTCACGCGACGGCAGGGTTATCTGTTCTTCCCACTGCTGACTCTTGAAGGCCTCAACCTGCATGTTCAGTCCTTCAGGACCTTGGTCGAGCGGAAACCGGTGTCTGGCCGCTGGGTGGAACTGGCCCTGATCGGCGTGCGCTTCGGCGGCTACCTCGGCGTCCTGTTCTGGTTCCTGCCAGCAGGGATGGCGTGCGCGTTCCTCGGCGTGCAGCTGGCGGTTTTCGGTGTCTACATGGGCGCCGCCTTCGCCCCGAACCACAAAGGAATGCCGATTCTGGCCCACGACACCACCGCGGATTTTCTCGAACGTCAGGTGCGCACCTCGCGCAACGTCACAGGCGGCACGTTCACTGATTCCGTGTTCGGTGGCCTGAACTTCCAGATCGAACACCATCTGTTCCCGAACATGCCCCGGCCGAACCTGCGCCGAGCAAGCCTCATCGTCAGGAAACACTGCAAGAGGGCGGGCATTCCCTACACACAAGTCCGCGTGCTGGCGTCCTACAGGGCAGTGATCACCCACCTCAACCACGTTGGCTTGTCTGCCCGGGACCCTTTCGACTGTCCCATGATCAGCCGGTACCGCCGCCCGTAGGCACGCCCGGTGTCTCCGTTCCGCATCCGGCTCGCGCGACCGGAGCCGGCGCCAGGCTGCCGACGAGGCCGGGTGCGACCCTTCGGCTACGGTGCGACGACCTCGATGGCGGCGAAGCGCTTCGAGGCTTCGAGGGCCGGGCCGTTCCCCAGAGCATCTGCGGGATAGGTCAGGACGCCATAGGTCCGCGGCACGAGATCCCGCCCGATCGTGATCGTGAAGCTGTAGGCCCCTCCGGCGTCGGTGATCGCTGACTGCTCGTCCATCACCATGCCGTCGGACTGGGCGATGCCCATGTTGATGATGATCTGCTGCCCGGGCTGGTAGCCGCTGCCGTTGATCGTGAACGAGGACCCCTGGGTGACGGTGGTGCTCACCACGCCCCACTCGGGGTGCGGCGTGACGACGACGCCTGCGGGTACCACGGCTTCCAAATCGGCCGTGATGGTGGGAGCCGCCGCCGGCGCCTCGGTCACTGCAGGGGCCGCGGGAGCTTCAATTGGAGGGGCAACAGGCGGGGTGATCGCGGGGGCGGGCACCGTCGCGGGAGCCTCCGGTGCGACCGACTCCGCTGCAGGGGCGGCTGGCGGGGTCGCAGAGGGGGTCGCTACGGGGGTGGCGGACGGCTTCGGAGCGCTGGGAGATGCCGAAGCAGTCTCTGCGGCAGCCGTAGGAGCCGCGGCCCGCTCGTCATCAGGGGCGCTGGCGCAGCCTGCGAGGAGGGCGGTGGTCGCGGCGAGGGCGAGGAGGGACGGCAGTTTGGGCACGGAGATCATCCTGAGAACGAAGTTTTGTGACAGCGAGGGGCCGCCCGGCAAGAACCCTGCCCTGCTTCATCCCCCGAGGCGGATATTACCTCCGAATGAATCTCTTGGATATAGCGTCAAGGGGCTGGGTGCACCGTGATCCACGGCGCCCAGGCCATTCATCGGATCACATCGTGACCGAACCGGTACGTGTCGACGGTGGCGGCGCCGTGTCCCGGACTCATGCTTGGATCATGGCGCTCATGGGGATCGAAAAGGTACGTCCGACGCAGTGGTTGAGGGACAATCGGGCGGCTCTGCCGTCGTTGCTGGCGCTGCTCGCGGTGGCCGTGTTCTGGTTTGTCGGAGCCATCGGTGGCATCGGCTACCTGGCCGGCGCGAGCTCGCCCATGGCGATGCTGACGGGGCTCTACGTGGGCCTCGCCGCCGTCGCCGTGTCCATCATCATCACAATCCTGGCCTTGACCGATCTGATGCGCCGCTACGCGCGGCCGCACACCCGCCGCTGACGGCCTGGCGGGACTCGACGAAAGCGTTCCCGGGCTTGGTGTCGGCGGGTGCCGGGTAGTAGGTGCTGGACGGCGAGGTCGAACCGCGTGTTCATGGCCGTGAGGATGTATCGGTACACCGCCCGGTGCACCGCGCGGGGTTGAGGCCTGCGACGAAGGCGTCTGCGGTGCTCGGGCTCTTGAACAGGTGGTCCTGCAGCAGGCCGAACCGGCCGTCGCTGATCTCCTCAACACCTGCTCAATCAGTCTGTTCCGGTAGTTGACGATGGGAGCTTCAACCCGACGGGCCGCGAACCCGGAGTACCGCTGCATATGCGCAACCGCGCGGATGAATGCACCATCGTCACCGACGGTCGTGTCGGTTTCCTGCTCGACGACGAGGTGTACTACGCCGGACCGGGAGAGCTCGTGGTGAAACCTCGGGACCAGTGGCACACGTTCCGGAACGCCGGTGATGGGCAGGAGCGGACGCTCTCCAGGTGGACTTCGAATCCAGGCAGGGTGAGCCGACACACGATGCCACCGTCCGCCCCCACCGTCATGATTCGCACCCTATGCCGTCACCGTCACCGTTGCCGTCGAAGGCGGGGCTGAACCCGGGATCGCCGGCCATGATCGGTACGGTGCCGGTGGCCTTCACCTCGGCGCAGGCGGCGTAGGCGATCTCGCCGGCCGGAGCTGCAGAAGCCTCTGTGCCGGGCTCCTCAGTCGCCGCAGGTGCGGGCGTTTCGTCGACGGCCACCGGCTGTCCCTTGGCGCCGCCTCGGGTCGGCAGTGGCTGGTCGGGGCAGGTGTCGAGGACGCGCACGATGGCGTCGTGTTCGGCGGCGGTCATCCAGAGCTCGTACTTGGCCTTCACGGCGGTCTGGGTGGCGACGTACTCGCAGCGGAACGCCTTGTTCGGCGGCAGCCAGGTGGCGGCGTTCCCGTCGCCCTTGGCGCCGTTCGTGGGGCCGTCGGCAGACCGGAGGTTCAGCGGGTCGTTGGCCAGCTGGAGGCGCTCCTCGGCGGTGAGCTGCTGGGCGCCGGTCTGCCAGGCGTTCGAGAGGGCGATGATGTGGTCGATCTGGACGTCGGAGCTGGTGTCCTGGCCGCGCTGGAACTCGATGCGGGCGCCCGTGTACGGGTCGTCGAGGACCCCAAACTCCACCTTGCAGGGCACGCTGATGGCGTGCACGACGTCGGAAAGGTCCCGGTTGAGGACCTGATTACGGGTGTCGCAGCCATCGCGGTCGACATCAGCCCACGCGGACCCGAACTCCTCGCGGCTGTAGACGGTCTTCGGGGCGCGGCCTTTGAGGGGGGTCTGCTCGAGGGCGGCCAGCGCAGTGCCGGCGGATGCCGGAGATTGGCTCGCGGCCGAGTTCGGGCCGGTGGGACCGTCCAGCACGGCCCTGGCGTCGCAGCCGGAGAGCCCGAGCGCGAAGAGGGCGCCGGCAGCGGCTAGGGTCAGGCGGGAGGATCGGGAGGTCGTCTTGCTCGTCATGTGTGCGGGGCCGGTGGTTCTGCTCATCGCCGTCAAGCCTACCGAGGCAGGCCGGGCGGCCTGTTACCCGGACCCCATCAGCACGTCGAGGCATCCGCTGGTTGCGCCGATTCCATGTCCGGAGGGGCAGGGTGGAGTCCTCGTGGCTGGGTCTTCGAAGTTCCGACGAAGCTGCCTCTAGAGCGCGCCTCCGCAAAGAGGAATAATCTCAGTACGCCGTACGGTATTGAGGACACGAGATCGGAGACTCGAATGAATGATACGACATCAGCCGCAGCCGGCGCTTCGGCGTCCCCCGCCGCCACCCAGGAGATTCTGGATTGGTTCGCTCAGTACGACGCGCTTGTTCAGGTTGGCGATGTGGAAGGCATGGCCGACCTGGCTTCGTTCCCGCTGAACGAGGTGTCTGACGACGCGACGGGTCATGCTGTGACCCGTTCTTGCGATCGCATGACGTACATCGAGCAGATGCGGCAGGTGCTGGAAGGCTCTGAAGGGGCCGAGATGCAGTCGAGGCGGCATCCCACCTTCATCTCGCCCGCGCTGTGCTTCGTCGTCACGGATGCATCGTTCGTCGTCGGAGGCGTTGAGACGCAGATGCGATATGGCGACCTGCTCGTTCGAACACCCGATGGATGGAAGTTCCAGACGATGGTAGCCGGAGGTTGGCATGACCAGATGTGACACGGGGCCGCGGGAAACAGGAGGATGACTACATGAACGACGTCACCAGCTCCGGCAAACCGGCGGCGACGTTGCAACTCCTTTGGCGCGAGCATCTTCCTCCAGACTCGAGTCCCCGCCGCGGTCCCCGACGGGGACTCGAGTTCAACACAATCGTGGAAGCTGCGACGTCCCTCGCCGACGAACACGGCCTCACCGCACTGACGATGCGCCGCCTCGCCGAGCGGTTGAACATTCGGCCAATGAGCCTCTACACCTACATCCCCGGTCGCGCCGAGCTGCTGGATGTGATCCTCGACGACGCCTATCTGAAGATGCCCCGCCCGCCATTCGAGACGGCGCCATGGCAGGTCAGGGTGCGCGCCGTGGCCGCGAGCAACCTTGACCTGTACGAGCGGCACTCCTGGGCAACTCACTTGTCCACGCTGCGCCCTCCACTGGGGCCGGGCCAGATGGCCAAGTACGAGTACGAAGTTTCCGCCTTTGACGGCTCAGGCCTGGGCGACCTTGCGACGGACGATGCTCTTACGTTCCTGTTGAATTTCGTGCGCAACGCTGCTCGCGACATCCACGGCGCGCGTGACACATCGCGAGCGGGCGGCACCGACCAGGAATGGTGGGATGAAGCCGCGCCTCTCCTGGCACAGAACGTCAACGACAAGTGTTACCCCCTCGCCTCGCGCGTGGGGAGCGCGGCCGGCGCTGCCCACGGCAGCGCGCACGATCCGCACCACGCGTACGCGTTCGGCCTGCAACAGACAATTCGCGCCCTCGAACTGCTGGCCGCTGATGGTCCCACCGGCGATTAACCCGCCCATCTCGTAGGCCAAAGCCCTCCCGGAACCAGACTCTTGATGCTGACGTGGCGCCGCGGGTCCACCACGCGAGTCACCACAGTGTCCGTGCCGCAGACTCCGCGCGTGCATCCGCTTGTAGCCGGTCGCACTGCGACCGGGCGCCTCGTTGGAACTCGGTTGCTCGGGATGGATGAGATGTACTGGGTTGATCGCTAGCTCGGGCGATGACCTCGTGGGCGATATGTCCGGCCGAAGCTGCGTTCCACGCCCTCGTACGTTCCCCCGAGTTCCCAGTCATACCGGTGTCCGCCAGGTACATCGAAGATGCGGGTGCCATCACCGAGGAACACTGGGGCGACGAAGACCTGCAGCTCATCGATGAGGTTGTGCTCCAGGGCCTGGCGGGCGATGTCCGCGCTGATGATCTGTATGTCCCGGTCACCGGCGATCTGCTGAGCGCGCTCTATCGCCTCACCTATGTCACAGTTCATCGCGACGAACGAAGGATCACCGGCTATCTCGTGGGGTCGATGAGTAAGGATGATCTCGGTTCCCGACCATGCGCCACCGTACGCCTCGGAGGTCATCTCGTCCCGCTCGTCGCCTTGCGCTTGCGCTTGCGCAGCGTCGTAGCCGTTCCTGCCGGCGATGATGACGGCGACTGCCCCGGCCAGGCGCTCGGTGACACCCTCGGCCAATGGCTCCGCAGCAGCCAACCAGCTCATGTCATGCTCAGGGCCCGCAATGAAGCCGTCGAGTGAACAAGCGAAACCCCAAGCGACCTTGCCCATGAACGTCCTCGTCGATGTCGGCACTGAGCGACTTCCGCTCGTCAGATGGTACCTAAGCCGCTGCAGAACGCGGATCGGATAGCGGTCAGATTCCAGGCCGTCAGCCGATTCCGTCAGTGCCCGAAGAGGCCGCCCGCAGCTCGAGGTACCGGGCGCGGAAGGACGGCTCATCGTCAGCAGTCGGTCAGCACCGCCCATTCCGGTACGGGATCCTCAGGGCGACAGTTGCTCGCCGAATGTAGTTTGAGTACTGTCTCGTGGAAACGCGCTGCACGTATCAGGTGAGGGCAACGGGATGCGACACCTTCGATACTCAATCAACGTCACGCTCGACGGCTGCTGTCATCACGAGGCGGGGCTCCCTCCCGACGAGGAGTCGATGCGTTACTGGACCGCTGAGATGGAGCGAGCCGACGCTCTGCTCTTCGGCCGGGTGACCTACGAGATGATGGAGTCTGCGTGGCGGCAGCCGGCCGCGGGCACGTGGCCTGAGTGGATGGGTGAGTGGCAGATCCCGTTCGCCGAGGCCATCCATGGGGCGAAGAAGCACGTCGTGTCGAGCACACTGAGCGGGGTCGATTGGAATGCCGAGCTGGTGCAGGGCGACCTGGGGCCAGCGGTTCAGCGGCTCAAGCAGGAATCGGGCGAGAGCCTGTGGGTGGGTGGCGTGACGCTCCCCCTCGCGTTGGCAGATCTGGGACTGATCGACGAGTACGAGTTCCTGGTGCAGCCGGTCCTTGCCGGACACGGGCCGACGTTGCTCGCCGGTCTGCGCAAACGCGTCCAGCTTGAGCTCGTGAATCGCCATGAGTTCCGGTCGGGGGCAGTAGCCCTGCGCTACCGGCCCACGCCGGTACCGGCGTGAGGTGACTTGTCTTGACGGGTCGGACGAGCCGTCGGGCTATTCGGCATCCGCACCCTGCCTGAAAGTTCAGGGGGGGTGCGGCACCTGGGACACGGTGCGTCCGAAAGTACCGGAACACGACAGTCGCGCACTCCCAGTCCGATCTGGTCATGCCCCTACCTGTCGCTCTTCTGGGCGGGGTCGATCAGGTGGTCCGAGTGTGGGGCATGACTGTTGTCCCCCCAATGCCAGAAGCGATAGCCGTAAGTTTCGCCGGCCTCCTTACGACGATGGAATCGAGCGTGGACGCAGTCATGCAACCCGTGACCGAACGCCTTCGCATAGGGGCACAAACCCAACCACCACCGACGATTCGCGAGTGGCAGGGACCCGAAGTCGCCCACTCACCCTGCTTTGTCGGTTTGGTAGGGGCCATTCGATGGGACGGTAGAGACTGTAGGGCCGCTATTGGCAGTGGGGCGCGTCACCCCATATAACGTCGCCGCGGTAGGAGCCGTGAACGGGTCGCCGACATGCAAGCCAGGGATCTGCTGCATGAAGTGCGCCCAGGAGGGGGCTGCGATGAGCGAACCATCGATCTCCGGGTAGATCGTCCCGCCGATCCGGAGCCCGCTGAGGGAGGTGTTGCCCTCCTTCCAGTTCCCGATCCAGCTCGCCGTGACCATGCCGGAGTTGTAGCCGATGAACCAGGTCTGCGATCGCTGGTCGTTGGTTCCGGTCTTGCCGGCCATGGGGATCTCCCCGTAGTCGAGCTGCTGACCCGACCCTGTCTTCATGACTTCCTGGGTGGCGTAATTGACGCCGCGGGCCGTCTCCTCCGAAATCGCCTGGTGGCAGTCGATGTCCGACACGGGGTAGTTCGTGCCGTCGGCGGCCGTGACGTCGAGGAGGGCCCGGGGCTGGCACACGGTACCCTCGGCGGCGAATCCGGCGTACGCCGTGGCCATGGACAGGGGTGCGACATCCTGGACTCCCCCGATGAGACCGGGAGCCAGGACATCGAGTCTTCCAGGCTTGCCGCTCGCGCTCTTGCCATCATGGACGCCCATGTCGTGTGCGATATCGAAGATCCTGCACATGTCGAGCTGGCGGGCGGTTTCCATGGTGATGGTGTTGTAGGACTGCGCCAAACCCCGGAGGACGGTGTAGGTCCCATAGTTGGTGTCTCCGTAGTTCTGGGGCGTGTAACCCCTTCCCTGCGGCGTCTGGACCGTGTACGAGCCGCCAGGGAGGCAGCTCGCCGGCCATTCGTCGCCCTCGGGGTACGTGCGTTTGCGTCCGTCGATAGGCGTGTTCAGGGACCCTCCGGCCTCGATCCATGCGGCCACAATGAAGGGCTTGAACGTCGATCCGGGCTGGAAGCCTCCCACTCCCCCGAGGTTCTTCGAGGGGTCGCCGCCCTGGTACTGGTCGACGTTGAAGTTCAGCACCGAGTTGCCGGGCGCGTCCCCCGGCAGGTAGCGGGTGTTCTGCGCCATCGAGAGGATGTTGCCGGTGCCCGGTTCGAGGCTGACCATGGAGTGGCCCACCGCTTCGTCGGTGGTGTCCGGGTCGGCGGTGTCATTCACGGCGGTCTGGGCCGCCGCCTGCACGCGCGGGTCCAGTGTGGTCCTGATCGTGAGACCGGAGCGGTACAGCACGTTCTCGCGGTTCTCGACGGTCTCGCCGTAAGCAGGGTCGTTGAGGATCAGGTGTGTGACGTAGTCGCAGAAGTACGGTGCCCGTGCGGCACCGGCACATCCGTTGAGAGTGGGCGTGACATCCAACCCGAGCTCCGTGGTGACGGCCGCGTCGTGCTCCTCCCGAGTGATCTTCCCGTGGGTCAGCATCGCGCCGATCACGAGATTCCTCCGTTGCAGTGCGCGCTCCGGATGCTCGATGGGGCTGTAGAACGTGGGGCCGTTGACCAGCCCGGCGAGCAGGGCACTCTGCGGGATGGTCAGGTCCTTCGCATCCACGTCGAAGAAGTACCGGGCCGCCGCCTGGACGCCGTACGTGGTCCCGCTGAACGGGACGATGTTCAGATACCCGGCGAGGATCTTGTCCTTGCTCAGGTTCTTTTCCACCGCGATGGCGAGCTTCATCTCGCGAAGCTTGTCGCCGACCGTCTTGTTACCGCTGAACACGGCCTCCTCACCGCCACGCAGGGCGGAATCGATCAGGACGTTGGTCACGAACTGCTGGGTGATGGTCGATGCGCCGCGCGTCGACCCACTCGTGAGATTGCTGGCGATCGCACCGAAGATGCCCTCGAGGTCCACGCCCCCATGCTCGTAGAAGCGGTAGTCCTCGATGGAGACCAGAGCGTCCTGCATGTCCTGGGACACCTCATCAAGGGTGACCGGCTGCCGGTTCTCCTCATACAGGGTCGCGATGAGCGACCCGTCCGCAGCCACGATCGTGGTCGGCTGCGCCAGCGCCTCGCGTTCCAGCTCGGTCGGTAGATCTTCGAAGAACTCGAGGGAGGCGGAAGCACCCGTGCCGGTGACGGCGGCCACCGGCACGAGGAGACCCGCCGCGAGCACGCCCGCGAGCCCACTGATGCCCAGGAACGCCATGGCAGTGCCGATCATGGAGCCCGAGCCGAAGAACGACGACGTGTTCGCGGCCATCAGGAGCCCGAGATGTCGGGGTCGATGATTCCGGCAGTGTCGAAACCGAGCTCGCCGCTCCGGACCGGGCGAATGATCTCCGCCTTCGGTCCGGGACCGGTGGTTTCAACGTTTGCATCGTGCGCTTTGCAGGACGCCGGTCCGCCTGGTGCGACGAACCGGACTCCGACGGGTGCGTTGGCGGGAGACGTTGCATTGTTCATCCGATCTTGGTTTGCCTTCGTGACGATGCCTTCTCCTATTCGGGAGTTCGGAAGCGAGGAGTTCCGAGACTCGGATTGGCCCTGTTCTTGGGTTCGGTTGGCGTCATGCCAGCGGCAACCGTAGGCATGCTGAGAATCTGGTTCCAAACGCAGGGGCCGGCCCGTTACCGCCCTGTGACTGGCCCGCGGGGGACGTTGTGCGATCGTGTCCGGCCCGTAGCCGGACTGTCATGAACTGAGAGCTAGCTGTATGAAGCAAACTGCTACGCCTTCGAAAGCGAAATCGGTGATTCCTTGGTGCGGGTCGAGTTGTGGGTGCCGCGGTACCTTTTGTCGCCGCGTGGGCTTCGGTTGGATACTGGGTGGCATGGAGGATCATCCCGTCTCAGATGGACAAATCGATGCGATGATGCGCGCTTCCAGAGTGCTCGTTGCCATCATGGCGAAATCGCTGGCTGAGGTCGAGGACGTCGTGACTCCGTCCCAGTTGCGGGTTCTCGTGATGATTGCCAGCCGTGGTCCCCAGACGTTGGGAGCCGTTGCGGACGATTTGGGCGTGCATGCATCGAATGCCACTCGGACGTGCGACCGTCTAGTCGCAGCCAAGCTGATACGACGCGATAACGACCCCCAGGACCGTCGCTTCCTGCAGCTTCGGCTGACCGACAAGGGATTGGCCCTGGTGTCGGGGGTGATGGTCCATCGCAGGGCTGCACTAGCAACGGTCCTTTCGCGCATGGCACCCAGCGAGAGGCAGTATCTTGAGCAGGCCATGAACTCATTCGCTTCAGCTGCCGGTGAGGAGCCGGCTGAAGCGATGTCCGAAGTCCTCGGAGTCACTTTCCAATGAGGGACAAGGGATTCGGCTGCCACGGCCGTGTATCGATGGCGCTGGCCGTGAGGTGCGGACCGTACAGATCGCGCCGGGACACATGGCACCAAAAGAGAGATCGTAGGGGGAGTTGCCTCACCTGGTTGCATTGATCGGCGGATTATCCGGTGCGTAGTGCTACCGGTCCTCGGCGCCGTTGGGAACAATGTCGCCGTATTGGTCAACTGTTCCGTCGACGACGGGTAACTCGACCGCTTCCTCGTCGGAAGCGACGGTAATCATGACGGTCATGATGGTACCGGGCTGGACGTCCGCCGTCTCGAGAACGGTTGGCGCTTCGTCGAGGTCCAGGGTGCTGTTCGCGGGTACCGTTACGGACGTCTCGTCGTCGTCATCGGTGAAGGTCATTTTCAGCGGGGCGGCGCTCTGGTTTGCGAGGATGCCGGGGAATTGAGCAGGTTCTCCTTCGGCGAAGGTGGTGAGTCTGAGGTCCGCGATCTCGATCTGACTGACCTGGCCATCAGTTCCGGCGAGTTCGGCGCCTTTAGGGTCTGCGTATCCGCTGCTGCAGGCGGTCAGGACGATAGCAAGGGCAGCCGGCAAAGCCAGAACGCGGGTCAGGGCGGGCCAGCGCCAGCGTGTTGAACGGGTCTGCTCGTATGAAGGGGTCATGGGTTGTCTCCTGTAGGAGTTGAAGTGGTTAGGCGTCTCGGTCGGGCCGGGGTCGCGGTCGGATCAGCAACGCTGAGAGCGCCGCGGCGATGCTCAAAGCGAGAAGGACGGTTTTTGCGACGGTGAGCGCCGACGCGAGGGCGACTTCACTGGCCATGACATCGAAACCGTTGACCAGTGCTTCGAGGGTGAGGTTCTCGGCGATGTCGACGGCTGCGAACAGGACCGGTGGCACCATGAGGATCCACCCGGCTTTCCGTCCCGCACAGATACGCGTGATCAGCAGGATGATCGTCGCGGCGAAAACGAGCGGGAACAGCAGATCCCACAGGTAGTGCGATGCCCCGTACCTCTCAAGGAGTTCATCGGTCATCCGCGCGCGCACGAGTTCGATGTATCCGGTGTCGTATCCGCCGAACTGGGATTCCGGTACAGGTAATCCGCCAAGTGCCCGTCTCAGCGACGCCAGCTGCAGTCCGTTGATGGCCGCCAGCGCAGCGCTGAGGAGCGTGCCGATCACGATGAGTGCAGGTACCTTCCAGCGCCAGCGACCGGGTTCGCTCCCGGGCTGAGCGGGCGGGTCGGGCTGATCGGATTCCTGGTGATTGCGCCCTAGCTGGGTGGCAGGCAACTCGTGGTGTGAGCCATCCGGACTGTGGTTCTCGGTGTGTTCAGCACCGTCGCCAGGACGGGTGCTCGCGGGTCGATGAGTCGATCGATGGTCAAAGGCTGGAGTGGACATGGCCCCAGTATGACCTCCCATTCTCGACGTTCCACCCCTTGTATCGGCGAGATAACGGGGTAGTTGCGATTGCGCAACGGTCGCCCGAGACCGGATCACGGTGCCGTAACGGCGGTTGAATCCCGTCAGAAAGCCTGCTTACGGTCGATGCAGGCGCAGCACAACCCAACCGATTGAAGGGCCGGACTTGCGCCCCGGTCCCGAACCGAAAGGAACGTGGACATCATGACAACCCCCACCCCCATGAGCCCAGCATCAGCAGGCGGCCACCTCTGGAAAAAGCGGCTGGCCGCACTGTCCATCGCACCCCTGGCCGTTGTCGGCCTGGTTGGCTGCAACAGCACCTCCGGCACCGAGACGGGCGCGGACGTCGAGGACATCGTCGAGGAGGAACCGGTCGTCGAGGAATCCGATGCCGGCCCTTATGACGGCGCCTATGATCAGGGCTTCTACGATGACGTCGACACCTACGTCGGCGAGGAAGTCACCGTCTCTGCGGACGTGAACGAGATCCTCACCCCCATGTCATTCACCATCGCCGGAACCGACGACACCACCGTTGACGCACTCCTGGTCCTTCACGACAAGGAGCTGCCCGAGGTGACCTCCGGCCTGACGGTCGGAGTGACCGGTACGGTCCAGGAAGCCTTCGACCTCCCAACCGTCGAAGAGGAAATGGGCGTCGACCTCGATGACGCCGCCTTCGAGGACTGGGACGGCGAGCCCTACATCGAAGCGACCAGCGTCGACATGTCCCTCGACGCTGACAGCTGACAGCTGAAACCTTCGACCGGCGGTCGCGCTGGCCACCGACAGCTGACCCGATTGCGGCTGGTCACTCTGCCGGCTCACTCACTCCGGGCGGGTGGCTTTCGAAAGCGAACCTTCGGAAGCTACCCACCCGGCACCTACGGAAAGCTGACGATCATGCCCTGGCTCACGCCAAAGAATCACGCCGCACACCTCGTCCCACAGCGGGTCGCGGACGGGGTGCGCGTCCTGTCCGTGGTGAGCATCGCCGCGGCGGCAATGTGGTTCGATCTTCCAGCAGTACTCGGACTGACGATCGTCACTATCGGGCTGATGATCCCGCGACTAGGTCGACTGGCCGGCCCGTTCGACGCAGCCTTCTGCATCACGATTCTCATCGCGGCGTGGAGCGGCATCGCCGGCCTGTACCGGGCGATTCCCTGGTGGGATCTCCTCATACATTTCGTGACAGCAGGATCGTCCGCTGCCGTCCTGTACCTGATCTTGGCACGCTCGAACATCACCCCTGCAGCGACCCGGCAGACCTTCCCTGCCCGCTCGGTCATCGTCCTCACTACCGCCCTCGGGATGACGGCAGCGGTGGTTTGGGAATTCCTCGAGTGGGCCGGCAACCGATACATCACCAGTCGAATCCATGTCGGTTACAACGACACCCTCGCGGACCTGGCGGTCGGCGGACTAGGAGCCGTCGTAGCCGGCGCGGCTCTGGTCCGGTGGAGCACGCCCGACAGCTTCAAAGACACAGAGACCGCTGCAGACCCCCACGGAAAGAACCATCATGAAACCTATCGAATCAGTACGTGAAGGTATGGACGTCTTCGATTCCGCCGGCACCCGAATCGGAACGGTCGCCACCGTCAAAATGGGCGACCCTCAAGCTGTCACAGCACAAGGCCAGCAGCCAGAACAATCGGGCGGACTCATCGGAGCCCTCATGTCCGTCGTCGACGGGACGCCTGACCTTCCCGAAGAACGCAAGAACCGCCTGCTACGACTGGGATACCTGGAAATCAACGGCCCTGGCATCGGCAACCACCACTACGAGTCAGCGGAAGCAGTCGACCGAGTCACTGGCGACGGTGTCTTCCTCAAAGCTCCGCCCACCGGAGGAAGAACCTGACCCACGCAGAATTCCTGCAACAACAGAACCCGCAGATCGCCCGATAGCCCTGTCATCCGGCAGCGCACCGGGCAGTCGTCACCAGCAGGACGGCACCGGTCGGAACAGCATGTCAACGAAGCGAAGGAAGAAGGCACTATGTCGGGTCGAGGACTGCTTTCGCGCCGTATGGCCCTTCTGGGCGGGGTGCTTCTCATCGCGATCATCGCCGGGATCCTCTTGGAACGGTGCTCCATGACACCAGGGGCACGACTCGACCTCGGGCCTGGGCAGGATGTGACCGTCGGCCAGATTCAAGGCGCGGACCTCAAACTCGTGACCGAAGGAGCAGGGAACCCGGCACGCCTGCTGGGAACTCTGACGAATCCCTCCGATGCATCGGTTGAAGTCACGATCCGGGACTCGGATGACACCGCGACGGTGGCCATCTCGGCAGGAGAATCGTTCAGCTTTACCGATAGCCCGACCATCTTCAAAACCGTTGACGCAGCTATCGGCGAAAAGGCGACAATGAGTCTTACCTCCCCCGCCGGGAAGCAGGACGTCCCGATACCTGTCTACGAAGGACCCCTAGGAGGGTACGTGCACTACTCCTCCTACGACGAGTAACCGACCCCGAGACCAGCACCGTCTGGCCAGGAAGCAAGGAACTGTAATGCAACGCATCACACATCGCCCCATCCCGAGCCTCAGGCGGAGTTTCTCCGTGCTTACGCTACTAGCTGCCCTGACGGTGACTGGTTGTAGTGCCCCGGAGGAAACCAGGGACGCTATCGCCAACGGTGAGGACGGGCAAGTCGGCGTCGTGCAACTGCGCAGCATGCTCCTAGTGTCCGCAGACCAAGGCGAACCCGCTCGGCTCCTGGGAACGCTCGTCAACGAATCCTCTGCCCCGGTCCAAGTCATGATCACCGATTCGGACGACCAGATCATGGTGACAGTGCCAGCGGACGGCCAGTACCCGCTGGACACCAACGAGGAAATCTTCACGACCGTCGAGGAACCACCCGGTGCTCTCACCGAAATTTCCCTTGCTACCCCGACCGAATCAACCACACTCGACGTACCTGTGCTCGACGGGACCCTTGACCCCTACAAGCCATACCTGCCCGACTGAGCGCAAGACCCGGCCCCCAGCAGGTCATCAACGCCACAAGGCATGTTATGGCTCCCCTTACTAGGGGAATCCTGCAAATGCCGGTAATTCACGTTATGTCAACTTATGTTGACGAAGCCCCCTGCTCCGGCTTCACCGTCGCAGTCCGCCGTCTCCACGACTCGAATCTCTCAGGACCGGTGGGTTCTGCTCGCGCTCATCCCGCCCGGTCCCTTCATCCTGCTCCTGCTCGCCACCCGCCGACCCCGACCCGCAGGCGCACGATTCGACACATGAGGTAGTCAGCCCGAGCGCCCGCAAGCCGGATCTTGCGCAAATGCACGAGGGTATTGGCCGCTGACGCAATACCTCGAAGTCATCCCCTCAGGAGGATCATCAATCGGTAGGACGTCCAATAAGGGACTTCCCCTGATTGGCTGATGGGGTGGTTCTTTATGGCGCGCGACTCGCCTGCGACACTCACCGCATGATGGACGGGTCCTCAAAATGGCAGGAAGTCTCTACCCCGCAATCACTCATCCGCGTCAGCCTCACCGAACCGATCGCAGCCATCCGGCAAAGCGGCGAACCCGAGCAGGTGGTCACCTGGCCCGATCTTCCCATCGGGTCGATCAGCCCCTTTGTGAGGATCGTGTCTGCCCTGACGGTGCCTGGGTCCTCTACGCACCCCTGGAGAAGGATGGGGATCAAGCATCGCATCATGAGGCGACGGCACTCCACAACTCCGCCAGGGCCAAGCTCACGCCTTTTTCTGACCTCGGTTACGTCAATTGCGTCGGTACGACCCGGCACGGCCTATGGCTCTCGGGCGGACACTGGGACGCCAACGTAGACATGGCAGCGGACTGGCTCATCGACCGTGGCCTCCTGCTCCTCGATACGACTGGAGGATCACACCGTTTGACCGTCGATTGGATGCCCGCGGCCGCCTTTGAGGATGGCCGGTCAGCGCACCTGGTGGTGTACACGTCGGCCCCGGATGCACTCCACGATGGGTACGGTCCAGCACAGCCATCGCGTCGCAGCCGGTGAGTCCGAGTGCGAGGACGGCGCCGGCGGCGGCGAGGGTCAGGCGGGAGAAACGGGAGGTCGTTATGCTCATCAAGTGTGCGGGGCCGGCGGTTCTGCTCATCGGCATCCAGCCTACCGAGGTGCGCCGGCCGGGCCCTGACATGCAGAAGGCGGGCCCGGTGGTCCGACACGCCCCCTGTCATTCAGGCTTGCTACCGGGTGACGGCCCTGGTACGTGCCGAGTACTTGGTGAGGTTGGTATAGCCGGCCTTGGATCCGGTGATCCCGACGCTCATCGCCTTGCCGAGATCGGCGGAGGTGAGCTTGTACGTCTTCGCGATGGCACCCTTGATGGGCACCCCGGTCCGGAACCACTGGTACTTCAGGGTCGTCCCGCTCGTCCAGGTGCCGTGGTTCGCCGTGAGCACGTAGTTCAGGCGGGTCGTACCTGACACGGTCGGCGTCGGGGCCGACAGGGACCCTGCGGCGACGGAACCGGTGCGGTTCGAGTACTGCAGAATGCTGGTGTAGCCGGCCTTGGACCCGGTGACGCCGACGCTGATGGCCTTGCCCAGGTCCGAGGACGTGAGCGTGTACTTCGCGCCCGTGGCCCCGGAGATGGGGACGCCGGTGCGGAACCATTGGTACTTAAACGTCGTGCCCGAGGTCCATGCACCGGTGTTCGCCGTCAGGGTATACCCGACCTTGGTCGTTCCGGCCACGGTCGGCTTCGCTGCGGTGAGGCTCCCGACGGTGACGGTAGCCGTCCGCACCGAGTGGGACAGGACGCTGGTGTAGCCGGGCTTCGATCCGGTGACCCCGACGCTCATGTTCTTGCCGAGGTCGGCGGCCGTCAGCGCGTAGGTGGCCCCGGTTGCTCCTGACACAGCGACACCGGTGCGGTACCACTGGTACCTGAACGTGGTGCCCGAGGTCCATGCGCCGGTGTTCACATTGAGGGTGTGGCCGACCTTGGTCGTGCCGCCCACAGTGGGCTTCGTGGTTGTCAGGGTGGCGGCGACAACGGTAACCGTGCGCTCGGAGTACGACACCGAGTTGTTGTACCCGGTTTTGGAGCCGGTGACCCCGACGCTGATGTTGGCGCCGAGATCGTCTGCGGTCAGGGTGTAGGTGGCGCGGGTCGCACCCTGGATGGGATCTCCGGTCCGGAACCACTGATACTTAAAGTTTGTCCCGGCGGTCCACTCACCGGTCGTGGCGGTGAGGGTGCTGCCGACGCTTGCTGTGCCGCCCAGGGTTGGGACAGGCGCCTCGAGCGTGCCAGTCACGACCGGCTCCGTCTGGGGCGAGACCTCGGATGCATCCGCGTACCCGGCTTTGGAGCCGGTGACCCCGACGCTGATGCTAGCGCGGAGATCGTCCGCGGTCAGAGTGTAGGTGGCTCCCGTCGCTCCGGCGATGGGGACCCCGGTGCGGAACCACTGATACTTAAAGTCCGTTCCGGCCGTCCATTCACCGGTAGTGGCGGTGAGGGTGCTGCCAACGCTTGCCGTGCCACCCACTGTCGGAACCGGGGCTGTGAGCGCGCCAACCGCGACGGACTCCGTCTGGGGCGAGACCCTGGTTGCGTCCGCAAACCCTGGCTTTGAGCCGGTCACGCCGACACTGATAATTTTGCCCAGATCGGCCGCGGTCAATGTGTAGGTGGCGATGGTCGCACCCAGGATGGGAACCCCGGCCCGGAACCACTGATACTTGAACGCCGTCCCAGCAGTCCACTCACCAGTAATGGCCGTGAGCGCGCTACCGACCTTGGCCGCTCCAGCAATCGACGGGGTCGGTGCCGTGAGCGCGCCAGTCCCAACCGGCTCCGTAGCGGCTGAAGTTTTCGTTAGGTCGGTATAACCTGCCTTACGACCGATGACCTCGACAGAGATCGCGTGTCCGATGTCTTCGAGGACGATGGAGTAAGTCCTACCAGCCTTCTCTGCGAGAGGGATGCCATCGCGGAGCCAGCGGTACTCCAGCACGGCGTTTGCAGCCCAAGCGCCGACGTCAGCAGTGAGCGTCTGACCCACTGCAGCCGAGCCCTGAATGACCGGTACGGAGCCGGTGAGCTCTCCTAGTTGGACTACGCTGGTTTCCGCAGAAGTGACGGTGACCGGGTCTGACCCACTCTTAAGGCCAGTGACGGTGACTCGGATCTTTCTGCCGTAGTCATCGGCGGTGAGGGTGTAGTTCGCTCCGTTGAGCGTGATGATCTGCTGCCCATCGCGGAACCACCGGTAGGTGAAAGAGTCCGGTGCGGGGGACCATGTACCAGGGTTGGCACTCAGCGACTGTCCTACGCGGACGGTCCCGCTGATGGTCGGGGTGCCGCTTATAGGGGCTTCCCGAACGGGGCTCGTCGCCATTATGGCCCGGGTCAAGGAGGTGTAGCCGGTCTTGGTTCCGATAATGTCCGCCCGAACGGACTTGCCGACGTCAGCGGTTGAGAAAGTGTAGGTTGCCCTCGTGGCGCCAGGGATCGGGTCGGTGCCGCGATACCACTGGTAGGAGATAGTTACCGGCGCTGGCTGCCAGGTTCCGGGGCTGATTCCTATGGTGTTACCGACGACGGGCTCTCCAAACGAAAATATATGCGGTTCTACCGAGGTGAGCCTTCCGGGCAGAACTAGGCCCGTACGTGTAGATCCCTTCGTGACGTAGTGGAAGCCCTGCTTTGTGCCGGTGGCAACAACCCACATCGATTGGTTGACGTCCTCGGGCTTCAGTGTGTAGCTGATGCCGGTCGCGCCGGGGATGAGCGTGCTGCCTCGGTACCACTGCAGAGCTACCTCGACCGGAGCCGGCTCCCACGCACCAACGTTGGCGGAGAGCGTGCCCCCGACGACCGGGGCCCCCGTGATGACCACCGGACCGGGCACGATCAATGAACCGGGCTCCGGAGCGGTCGGAACTTCTCCGGTGAGCGCCGCGTCCACGGCAGCACGGGCATTGATCAGACCCGTTCCGCAACCCCACTCGCATGGCATGGGCAGCGCCTTGGTCGTTGCTTTGAGCTGAGCCTCAATGGTGGCAGGGCTCAGGGTCCTGTTGGCCGAAAGCATGAGGGCGGCGGTCGCCGCGACGTGCGGCGCTGCCATCGAGGTGCCTTGGTAAAACGCGTAGGCCTGCCCGGCGAAGTCCTCGATCGGACCGCTGGAGCCCATGTTGATCGTCGAGAGGATCCCGCCGAACGCATCGATGTTCATGTTCCCGCCGGGCGCGACCACGTCCACGACGTCACCATAATTGGAGTAGGGCGCCAGGCCCCCGTCTCGGCCGGAGGCTGCAACCGAGATGACATTCGCACAGTTCGCTGGGGTGCTAAAGCTGGCGTCCTTGCTTTCATTGCCGGCGGCTGCGACGACGACCGACCCACGGCCGGCGGCACCGTCGATGGCAGCCTGCCAGCTGGTGCTGCACCCTCCGCTGCCGCCGAGGCTCAGGTTGATGACCTGAGCCGGATTCGGGTTCGCCGGTAGCCCTGGCACTACTCCGCCGGACGCCCAGATGACGCCGTCGATGATGTCCGACATCCAGCCACCGCACTCTGCCAACGCACGTATCGGAAGGATCTTCGCTCTAGGGGCAATGCCGACGACACCCTGGTCGTTGGCTATCGCCGCTATGGTGCCGGCCACATGGGTGCCATGCCAGGAGGAGGAGGCTGTGCCACACGCGCCCGATGCGCCATAATCGCCCTCATCGGTCGCGTCGGCATCCCGGCCGTCCCCGTCGCGCCCCTTCACCGGATCGCCGATCATGTCATAGCCAGGCAGAACATTGGCGTCGAGGTCTACGTGTGGGGTGATCCCGGTGTCGATGACGGCGACAGTGATGCCCTCACCGGTCGTGGTGTCCCATGCCGCCTTAGCGCCGATGCCGGATGTGGCGTTGAAGATCGGCCACTGGTAACCCCAGTAAGGGTCAATTGGGGTGAGCGAGGTGGCCTGCATAATCTGGTCGGGCTCCGCGTACTCGACGGTGCTGTTCGCCTCGAGCGACGCGACAAAAGCCTCCGCCTCACCGGTTTTGAGTTTGCGACTCGTCCCCACAACGGTCGCCCCGGTACCGATGACCTTAAGCTCCCTGACGGTGATGCCCAACTCTTTGGCCCCAACGCCATAGGCATTGCCGCGGGTCTTGGAGCTCGCCAGTGCCTGGTCCTTGAACTTCACAAGGAAGCGGTCGGTCGGCTGCGGCGCCTCCACGCCCCGGACCTGCGGATTGGCGATCGGCTCAGAAAGGGGCTCTAAAGCGGATGCCGAGACGCCGAACAGCGGGCTGGCGAGCAGGGCGGCAATGGTGGCTGCAGCCGCTCCTCGAGTGATACGGCGGGGGCGGGTGAACATGCGCGTCCTCGGTGGTCATCCCACCGGTAGTGGGCAGCGGTGGGGAAGCCCTGATGCTGACCCCTGGCGAAGCGTATCCGAGGGACACCACACTCCAGCCGGTGCTTTTCCGAAGTGTTTGCGCATGTTTAAGACGAAGCGGGGGGTAGAGGCACCGGCGGATGTGGGCGCGCTCGGTAGCGGGCAGCACGGGGTGTGGGTCCCGTTGGGAGGCGGTAAGCGGCCGATGCTTGTAGCTGGCCGCAAGGCATCCGTCGTGAGTATCCGGGCGACCCGAGACGGTTCATCGGGTCGAAACTCAAAACGATGGCAAAACGATGGCATCGACGCTCGCAGGGCAACAAAAAACCGCCGGACCAAGGTCCTTACCTTGGATTCCAGCGGTTCGTTGTGGAGCTAAGGGGATTCGAACCCCTGACCCCCTGCATGCCATGCAGGTGCGCTACCAGCTGCGCCATAGCCCCGAATCTGCATCGCTTCTTCCGGGCGAACCGGCCGAAGCAACTCGATCAGTCTAGTAAATTCTGGCGGCTTCGCCAAATCGGCCGATGGGCCCGCTCAACCCTCCAGCGGCTCCTCGGGCAGGGAGCCGAGCCCTACGTTGTGCTCGGTCAGCTGCCACGAGAACAGGGCCTCGGCCCTGTCCACCACCTCGTGCACTTCGGACCAGTGGCAGTTGGACAACCCCGCGAGTGCCCCCCACCGTTCCGGCGGCAACCCCATCAGGGCCGCAAGGGCCGCCCGGATGGATCCACCGTGGCTGACGACGACGAGCGTCTCGGCACGGCCGATCCGCTCCACGGCCTCCGTCACCGCCGCGAGCATGCGGTCCCCGACCTCGACACGGTTCTCGGCACCGCCGGCACGCACCTCGGGGTCCCCGCCCCGCCAGGCGGCATTATCGTCCGGGAACCGCTCGTCGATCTCGGCGAAGGACAAACCCTGCCACGAGCCGGCGTTCGTCTCACGAAGGCGCTCGTCGTAGAGGACCGGCAGCCCTGTGAGCTCCCCCAGCGTCAGGGCCGTATCAGCCGCCCGGCGCAGGTCCGAGGAGACGATCAGCGACGGCTCCCGCGTCGCGAGCACCTCGGCCGCCCGCACGGCCTGCTCACGGCCGGTCTCGTCCAGATCGATGTCCTCCTGGCCCTGGAAGCGGCCGGAGTGGTTCCACTCGGTGCGGCCGTGGCGCCAGAAGACGATGCGCCGGGCCGCGGGATGGGCGTGGGGGGACCGCATCACTCCGGGACGACGTCGGACGCGGCGACCTGCGGCGAGCTCTGCAGGGCCTCCTCGAGCTGGAGGTCCACGGAGGGGCAGTCCTTCCACAGCCGGTCGAGGGCATAGAACACGCGGTCCTCCTCGTGCTGCACATGGACGATGACCTGGGCGTAGTCGAGGAGCACCCAGCGGCCCTCGCTGCGGCCTTCACGGCGCACGGGCTTCAGGCCCTGCTTGGACAGCTCCTCCTCGATGCCGTCGACGATCGCGTTGACCTGCCGCTCGCTCGGCGCGGAGGCGATCACGAAGATGTCCGTGATCGCAAGCCTGTCACTGACGTCGATGGCGACGATGTCCTGGGCGATCTTGTCCGCTGCAGCATGCGCCGCCGTGCGGGCTATGCCAATGGACTGTTCGGTAGCGCTCACTGATCTCCTTGTGTGTGGCCAGCATTTTCACCCATTGAGGGAGCTGACTGTCATTATTATCCCGGTCGCGAGGGCGGTCGCGCCCACGACGAGCAACGAGTACTGCAGGTACCGCACGCGTCTCAGCCTTCCGAGTCCCGCAGTCATCGCGTCGAGGGGGTCCAGGCCGAAGGCATCCCGCGCCCCGACGGGCTCGGTGACCGTGCCGGGATCCGGGCTCCCGGCAGATCCGCTCCCCCGCACCTGAGGCCGCGGGACGCTCGCCGGCTGTCCGGGACGCGGCAGGACCACAGGGATGTGGGACGTCGCGGGTGCCCGGAGGACGGACTGCGCGCTGCCGGGCACCCGGACGAACTCGGGCGGCGTGATGATCGACAGGTTGTGGGCCGCGGTCGGGTCGTTCGGCGGGGGCGTGCGCTGCCCGTCCCGCTCCGATGGCTCCTGCATTCGGCGCGCACGGGAATTCAGGGCCGCCGCGCGGGCGGCCAGCGCCTTCTGCTGCGCGAGCACCGCGGGGTCCACGACGAAGGGGGCATCCGTTCCGGCCGCCTGCAGGCCGGCGAGGTGACCGCTCGCGTCCTCGGCGAACGCCTGCCGTGCCTCGGACTGCCGACGGCGACGGTCCCGGCGCCCGCCGGGCAGCGGCGCCTTCAAGCCGTCCGGCCGCTGGTCGGTCGCCGGCTCGGGCGCCACCGCCCGCCCATCGACCTGCTGCAACCGCAGCTGACGCCGCGTGGGGGTCTCCACCCGCACCACGCCGTCGTCGTGCGCCGAGGCGCCGTGCGGACCGGTGCCCGTCGAACTGTCCTCCACTGGCATGCCCGATCCCCCTGACCCGGCACGGTCCGCGGTCGACCCGGTCATCGGTGCGTCGTCCTCTACCTTGCTCATCGCTGATTCATCCGGTTGGTTGTTGTATGGAGCTCGGGCTGTCCCGGTGCTCTCGTTCCGTCGGCGGGACGCGCTCGTCGCCCTGCTTCGACGCCGGTCCCGCCCCGGGCAGTCCCACCTGCCGGTAGAGGCGGTGCTTGGCGATGTACTGCACCACGCCGTCGGGCACCAGGTACCAGACGGGCTTCCCCTCGCCGACGCGGTGCCTGCAGTCCGTGCTCGAGATCGCCATGGCGGGCACTTCCAGCAGGCTGACGTCGCGGCCACGGCCGTCGAGCTCGTGCCCGGGGCGTGTCACCCCGATGAAGTGGGCAAGGGACCAGAGCTCCTCCGCGTTCTTCCAGGTGAGGATCTGGGCCATGGCATCGGCACCGGTGATGAAGAACAGCTGCGCATCCGGACGCTCCGCCTTCAGGTCGCGCAGGGTGTCGATCGTGAAGGTGGGACCGGGGCGATCGATGTCGACGCGGCTCACGGTGAAGCTCGGATTGGACGCCGTCGCGATGACCGTCATCAGGTAGCGGTGCTCGGCGGCCGTCACCTCCTTGTCGACCTTCTGCCAGGGCTGGCCGGTCGGGACGAAGACCACCTCGTCGAGGTCGAACACCGAAGCGACCTCGCTCGCGGCGACCAGGTGCCCGTGATGGATGGGGTCGAACGTGCCACCCATCACCCCGAGGCGCCAGGACGATCCGTCATGCCGCTGCCTGAAGCCGCCCAGGACGTCCCGCTCGGTGATGTCTGCTGCCATCTGGACCGCTAGTGCCGGTTCGCTTCGCCGTGGTCGTGCTTGTTGGTGTGCTGCTTGTGGGGGTCGAGGTGCTCCTCGACGGCCTCGTGGCGGTTCCGCACGTTGGAGAAGGACACTGTGACGAGCATGAGGGTGAGCAGGATGCCCATGACGATCAACCCGTACGCGAGGGCGGGCATCGGCAATTCGGTGTGGTGTTCCATGGCTTCGGTGGCCAGCAGCGTACTGCCGAGGGAGTAGAGCATCGTCGTTCCTCTGTCGGTTCAGGGTCCGCCGGTCCGTTGCGGACCGGCGCGGTCATCAGGTCCCATGGTACGCGTAAAGGAGGGTCGGCCCTTTACGCCGGGGGCGTCAGCGCCGGACGTGCCCTGCGCCCTGCACGATCCACTTGGTGGTCGTCAGTTCGGCCAGGCCCATCGGACCCCGGGCGTGCATCTTCTGGGTGGAGATGCCCACCTCGGCGCCGAGGCCCAGCTCGCCGCCGTCCACGAAGCGCGTGGAGGCGTTGACCAGCACGGCAGCGGAATCGACGCCGGCCACGAACTCCTCGGAGGAGGCGAGGTTGTTCGTGATGATCGCCTCGCTGTGGCCGGTGCTCCACCGGCGGATGTGCAGCAGGGCGTCGTCGACGCTGTCCACCGTCTTCACCGCGAGGTCGAGCTGCATGTACTCGCGCCCCCAGTCCTCGTCGGTCGCCGTCGGCGCGTCCGTCCCGGCCGGGAGGAGACCACGTGACCGCTCGTCCACGTGCAGCGTGACGCCGGCGCGGACGAGCGCGGCGAGGACGCCGGGCGCGGCCGCAGACCGTGCGTGGACGAGGAGCGTCTCGACGGTGTTGCAGACACTGGGACGCTGCGTCTTGGCGTTGAGCAGGATCTCCACCGCCATCTCCTCGTCGGCGCTCTCGTCGAGCAGGATGTGCACGTTGCCCTCCCCCGTCTCGATCACGGGGATGCGCGCCGTCGTCACGACGGACTGGATCAGCTCCCGCCCGCCCCGCGGGATCAGGACGTCCACCCGGCCGCGGGCCTTCATCAGGACCTGGGCGCCTTCCCGGCCGAACTCGTCGATGGTGAGGACGGCGTCGTCGGGCAGTCCGTGGTCCTCGAGGGTGTCGCGGATGATCCCGACGAGGGCCGCGTTGGTGGCCGCGGCTGCACTGCCGCCGCGCAGGATCACGGCGTTGCCGCTCTTGAGGGCCAGACCGGCGATGTCCACGGTCACGTTGGGGCGTGCCTCGTAGATCGCGGCGACCACCCCGAGGGGAACGCGGACCTGGCTCATCCGGAGGCCGTTGGGCAGGGTCTCCGCGCGGACCGCGGTGCCCACGGGATCCGGCAGGGCGGCGAGCTGTGCCAGCGCCTCGGCGAGCTTCCCCACGCGCTCGGCGTCCAGGCTCAGGCGGTCCAGGAGGTACGCGGAGGTGCCGGCGGCGCGGCCGCGGTCGACGTCGGTCCGGTTCGCGGCGAGCACGAGGTCGCGTCGGCTGACGAGGGCATCGGCGATCGCCAGGAGGACGCGGTCCTTGCGGGCCCGGGTGGCGCGGGCCAGGATGCGCGACGCCTGACGGGAGCGGTCGGTGATGGCGTGGACGGCGTCGGTGAGCTGGTCCGGGGACAGCGCCGCGGCGGTGTCGTTCCGATGGGTGGGCTCGGCCTGCAGGTCGGTCATCGTCCCAGTCTAGCGAGGAGCCGCTTCGGCCTCCGGGGACCGGCCCTTCATGACGCGGGGGCCGCCTGGAGCACCACGAGGTCGTTGACGTGCACCACGGAGCGCTCGTACTCGGTGCCGAGTTCCTCCGCGAGATCATGCGTGGACCGGCCGAGCATGCGGGGAAGCTCGGCGGAACTGTAGTTCACGAGGCCCCGCGCCACCACCGTGCCGTCACCGCTCACGAGCTGGACCGGGTCCCCGGCCTCGAACACGCCGTCCACGTCCACGACGCCGGCGGCCAGCAGGGAGCGGCGCCGCTCCCCCACCGCACGCACCGCACCGTCGTCGAGCACGAGCGTGCCCAGGACCCGCGCGAGGTGGGCCAGCCAGAGCAGCCGGATGGGCTGGCGCTTGCCCGTGGCCGTGAACCAGGTCCCGACGTCGTCACCGCGCAGCGCCGCCGCGGCGTTCGCCGTGGACGTGACCAGCGCGGGGATGCCGGAGGACGCCGCGATCGTCGCGGCCTCGACCTTGGTGACCATGCCGCCGGTCCCGACGCCGGCCCGGCCCGCCCGCCCGATGGTGACGCCCTCGAGGTCGGTGGGCGACCCGACGTGCGGGATCCGGCTGGCCCCGGCACCCGGAGGTCCGTCGTAGAGGGCGTCGACGTCGGACAGCAGGATGAGCGCCTCCGCCTTGACGAGGTGCGCGACGAGCGCGGCGAGGCGATCGTTGTCGCCGAACCGGATCTCGTGGCTCGCGACGGTGTCGTTCTCGTTGACGATGGGCACGACGCCGAAGTTCAGCAGCCGCTCCATGGCGCGGTGCGCGTTGGCGTAGTGGGACCGCCGGATGAGGTCGTCAGCCGTCAGGAGGATCTGGCTCACGGTGACGCCGTGCGCCGCGAAGGCCTGTGAGTACTGGGCCATCAGCAGGCCCTGCCCCACGCTCGCCGCGGCCTGCTGCGCCGACAGCTGGGACGGGCGGCGTGCCAGCCCCAGGGGCGCGAGGCCGGCGGCGATGGCGCCGGAGGACACGAGGATGACCTCGGTCCCGGCCGTACGCCGCTCGGCGAGGACATCGGCGAGCCGCACGAGGGCTTCTCCGGAGATCCCCCCGGAGACCGAGGTCAGGGACGACGAGCCGACCTTGACGACGATCCTTCCGGCCGCGGCGAGCCCCGCGCGGGACGCGAGGGGGTGCCGGGAGTGGTCCACAGCCAAGGGGGCCTAGTCCTCGGACTCGGTGTCTGCGCCCTTCTGGGCGGAGGCAGCCTGCTTGCGGTTCTGCACGGACTCGGTCCAGACGCCCGCCTTGCGGTCGGCCTCGAGCTCGGCGCGGGCCGCCGCCTTGGCGTCCTTGCGCTCCTGGTACTCCTCGCGCTTCTGCTCGCGCGTGGGCCGCACGTACTCGGCCAGGCGCAGGTCGGACCCGCGCGGACCGGCGAGCAGTTCGGCGCCGCCCATCATGGTCGGCTCCCAGTCGAAGACGACGCCGTCGCCCTCGCCGATCACCACGGTGTCGCCGGGCTTCGCGCCGGTCTTGAAGAGCTGCTCCTCCACGCCGAGCTTGGCGAGGCGGTCCGCGAGGTAGCCGACCGCCTCGTCGTTCGTGAAGTCCGTCTGCTTGACCCAGCGCTCGGGCTTCTCGCCGAGGACGCGGAAGAGCGGCAGGGCGTCCTTCTCCTCGTGGCGGATCCGGAACGAGGCGGCGTTGACGCCGCGGGGGCGGAGCACCGGGGGCTCGATCCTCGGCGGGGCCGTCGCCACGGCCTTGCGTGCGTTCTCGACGATCTCCGCCATGGCGAAGCCGAGCTGGCGCAAGCCCTCATGGCTGGAGGCGGACACCTCGAACACGCGGTAGCCGCGCGCCTCGAGCTCGGGGCGGACGAAGCCGGCCATGTCCTTGCCGTCCGGCACGTCCACCTTGTTCAGCGCCACCAGGCGGGGGCGCTCGTTCAGGGGGACGACGTCGCCGTCGGGTCCGGCGAAGCTCATGTCGACGGCGTACTTGTCCAGTTCGCCCTCGATGATCGCGAGGTCGTTGAGGGGATCACGGTCCGTCTCGAGCGCGGCGCAGTCGAGTACGTGCACCAAGGCGGCGCAGCGTTCCACGTGGCGGAGGAAGTGGTGGCCGAGGCCCTTGCCCTCGCTCGCACCCTCGATGAGGCCGGGGACGTCGGCGATGGTGAAGCGCGTGGAGCCCGCTTCGACGACGCCGAGGTTCGGCACGAGGGTGGTGAAGGGGTAGTCCGCGATCTTCGGGCGGGCCGCCGACATGGCGGCGATGAGGCTGGACTTCCCGGCGGAGGGGAAACCGACGAGGGCGATGTCCGCGATGGACTTGAGCTCCAGGACGACGTCGCGCTGGTCCCCGGGGATGCCGAGCAGCGCGAACCCGGGGGCCTTGCGCTTCTGGGAGGACAGGGCGGCGTTGCCGAGTCCGCCCTGTCCTCCGGCCGCTGCCACGAACTCGGTGCCCTCGCCCACGAGGTCCGCGAGCACTTCGCCGTCCTTCGTCTTGACGACGGTGCCGTCCGGGACGGACAGGATCAGGGTCTCGCCGCTCTTGCCGCCGCGCCAGTCGCCCATGCCGTTGCCGCCGTTGGTCGCGTGACGGTGGGGGGCGTGGTGGAAGTCGAGGAGGGTCGTGGTCTGGTGGTCCACGCGGAGGATCACGTCGCCGCCGTCGCCGCCGTTGCCGCCGTCGGGCCCGCCGAGGGGCTTGAACTTCTCGCGGTGGACGGAAACGCAGCCGTGGCCGCCGGTGCCGCCGGATACGTGCAGGACTACGCGGTCAACGAAGCTCGCCACGTTGATCTCCTTCTACAAATGCTTCACTGTGCCGAGTCTAATCAGCTTAAAAGATAGGTGGGGCGAGCCGTAGAGACTCACCCCACCCGAAATGCCTGGTGTACCGTGCGCAGAATTACTCTGCTGCAGCGCCCACGATGTTGACGACCTTGCGTCCGCGGCGGGTGCCGAACTCCACGGCACCTGCCTCGAGTGCGAAGAGGGTGTCGTCCCCGCCGCGGCCGACATTGGCGCCCGGGTGGAAGTGGGTGCCGCGCTGGCGGACGATGATCTCGCCGGCCTTGACGACCTGGCCACCGAAGCGCTTCACGCCGAGGTACTGTGCGTTCGAGTCGCGGCCGTTGCGAGTGGAGCTTGCGCCCTTTTTATGTGCCATGGGTTATGCCTGCCTTCGCTGGAATGTTCTACGTGAGGAGATCGGTGGTCCGAAGGGACTACGCGATGCCCGTGATCTTGACGCGGGTCAGTTCCGAACGGTGACCCTGGCGCTTCTTGTAGCCGGTCTTGTTCTTGAACTTCTGGATGACGATCTTCGGTCCACGAAGATTCTCGACGATCTCGGCAGTGACGGAGACCTTTGCGAGGTCCTCCGCTGCGGAGGTGATCTTGGCGCCGTCTACCAGAAGGAGGGCAGGAAGCTTGAACGTGCTTCCAGCCTGACCGGTGACGCGGTCAAGGGTAACGAGGTCTCCTACAGAAACCTTTTCTTGGCGGCCGCCTGCGCGGACAATCGCGTACACCACTTGGGAACTCACTTCTCTCGACAATCTTGACTTCTGATGAAAAAACTAGGGTGCGCCTCGGCAGCAATCCTGAGGTTGCTCTTCGCGCCTGCCCCGCTCCGTGTGTCCAAGACACCAAACCCTGGGGCTGCTGGTGTCGTCAGGATCTGACGGGTCAGAACCCCTGACGGATATCCACGGACATGCCGGTTAACAGGCGGATGCACCGAGGGTCAAGATTACGGCAGTACCGCCTCTTCCCGCAAATCAGCGGCGCCTCCGCGCACGGTGCACGGGCCGTGGTGCCCCCGGGCAGACACGGGAGGGCCGGAGCCCTTGCGGACTCCGGCCCTCCCGGATGGAACGGTCCTGCAGTGCCGGGTGATCCCTACAGCTCGGAGGCCGGCACCCCGACGCCGAAGATCAGCGGCTCGGCGGCGGATGCATCGGGCGTCCGCGCGGGTGCCGCGGCCTTCGCCACGTGCCGGGTCCCGGCCGGTTCGACGGCGGGCTCCACACCCTGCGTCTCGATGGCCGTGTCCGCCGCTCCCTGCGCGCTGCGCGCCACGCGACGGCGCGGACGGGATGCGCGGGCGGGAGTGCCGTCCGACGGCGGTCCGGAGACCACCGCGGGGGCGGTCGTCGGTTCGGTGCGCGGCGTCTCCGCTAGCACCGGCCCGGACGGCTCCTCACTGTCGCCCGCCGCGGCAGGCTTCCGGTTGAAGGCCTCGCTCAGGCTGTCGAGGGTCAGACGCGTGGCCGGAGCCTCGACGGCCTCCTCGACGGCCGGTCGGCGGCCGTCCGCCCGGGGCAGGGTGACCGTCTCGCCGTTGATCGTCAGGACGGCTTCCGTCACCTGGACGTCCGGGGCGGGGACGTCCTGCTCGGACGCCTCCTCGTGGGCGTGATGGGTCGCGGCGGCGATGCTCGCCAGGGCCGCGCGGGCGGCCTCGGCCTTCGCCGCACGGTCGGGGCTCTCGGCGACCGGCACCGGGGGCAGTGCCAGGCCCTCGTCCTGCGGGCCCCCGCGGCCTCGGTTGCGCTTGCGCTCGCTCCGGGACGGCTTGTCCTGGCGGGGCTGCTGCTGGCTCTCGGCGGTCGTGGACCGGCGGTGCTCCACGGGCTCCATGTAGGTGACCACGCCGCGTCCCGCACAGTGCTCGCAGTCCTCTCCGAAGACCTCGAGCAGGCCCGTGCCCATGCGCTTGCGCGTCATCTGGACGAGGCCCAGCGAGGTGACCTCGGCGACCTGGTGCTTGGTCCGGTCCCGGCCGAGGCATTCCACGAGACGCCGGAGGACGAGGTCGCGGTTCGCCTCGAGCACCATGTCGATGAAGTCGATGACGATGATGCCGCCGATGTCACGCAGGCGCAGCTGGCGCACCACTTCCTCGGCGGCCTCGAGGTTGTTCTTGGTGACGGTCTCCTCCAGGTTGCCGCCGCTGCCGGTGAACTTCCCGGTGTTGACGTCCACGACGGTCATGGCCTCGGTGCGGTCGATCACGAGGGACCCGCCGGAGGGCAGGTAGACCTTGCGCTCGAGGGCCTTGGAGATCTGCTCGTCGATGCGGGACGCCGCGAAGATGTCCTCCTCGCTGGTCCACTTCTCCAGCCTGCCCACGAGGTCCGGCGCCACGTACATGACGTAGGCCTCGATGGTGTCCCACGCGTCCTCGCCCGAGACGACGAGCTTGGAGAAGTCCTCGTTGAAGACGTCGCGGACCACCTTGATGGTGAGGTCGGGCTCGCCGTACAGCAGTTCGGGCGCGAGGGTCTTGGTCGAGCCGGCCTTGCGCTCGATCTCCTCCCACTGCGCGCGGAGGCGGTTGATGTCGTGGGTCAGCTCCTCCTCGCTGGCGCCCTCGGCCGCGGTGCGGACGATCACGCCGGCGCTCTCGGGCAGGCGGTCCTTGAGGATGCGCTTGAGCCGGTTGCGTTCGACGTCGGGCAGCTTGCGGGAGATGCCCGTCATCGACCCGCCCGGGACGTACACGAGGTAGCGGCCGGGCAGGGAGATCTGGCTCGTGAGCCGGGCACCCTTGTGTCCCACCGGGTCCTTCGTGACCTGGACGAGGACGGGATCCCCCGACTTCAGGGCGAGCTCGATGCGGCGCGGCTGCCCGTCGAGGCCCGCTGCGTCCCAGTTGACCTCACCGGCGTACAGCACGGCGTTCCGTCCCCGTCCGATGTCGACGAAGGCGGCCTCCATGCTAGGCAGCACGTTCTGGACCTTGCCGACGTACACGTTGCCGATCAGCGAATCCTGCTGCGTCCTGGAGACGAAGTGCTCCGCGAGCATGCCGTCCTCCAGCACGCCGATCTGGATCCTGTCGTCGGACTGGCGGACGATCATCTGGCGGTCGACGGACTCGCGGCGGGCGAGGAATTCAGCCTCGGTGATGACCGTGCGGCGGCGCCCGGTGTCGCGCGATTCGCGGCGGCGCTGCTTCTTCGCCTCGAGGCGCGTCGACCCGCGCACGCTGGTCACGCGGTCGGAGACGGGCTCGCTGGCCTGCCGCGGCGCCCGGACGCGCGTGACGGTGTTGGGCGGATCGTCGTCCTCGCCGCCGGTGAGTTCCAGGTCCTGGTCACCACGGCGGCGACGGCGGCGGCGACGGGACGTCACGCTGGCGCCCTCCTCGGGACCGTTGCCGTCGGGCTGGTCATCAGGGCTGTCGGCGTCCTCGGTGGCGGCCTCGGCCTGGCCGGAGTCGCCCCGGCCGCGGCCCCTGCTGCGGCGGCTGCGGCGCGAGCGGCGGCCGGATTCCTCGGTCTCGTCCTCGCCCGCTTCCTCCTCGCGCGGCGGTGCGACCTTCACGGACGGCACGGAGACCGTAGTGAGGTCCGGCGCGTGGAACAGGAGGGACAGCGGCGACTCCGGGATCGCGAACGGATCGAGGCGGCCGCCGTCCGGGGTCTCCCCGGACTCTGCGTCCTCCGCTGCGTCGACGGTTCCGCGGGCGGTGTCGTCGGCGGTGTCGTCGGCCCTTGCGGCCGCACCGCTCGTGGCGGAGGGCTCTGCTGCTACGGGATCGATCCCCGCCTGCTCGTCCTGCTGCGGGGGCTCGGAGGCACGGCGGCTGCGGGTCCGCGCGGAGGTGCGGCGGGCGCGGGCCGGCTTCTCCTCCACGGCGGTCCCGGCTGCCGCCTCGGCGTCGACGGCAGGCGCGTCGGCGGCGACCGGCGCGGCCTGCCCGATCGAGCTGTCGACAGCGGTGTCGACGGCGCCGGCGGGTCCTGCCTCGGCGCTGGCGGCACGACGGCGGGTGCGGGATGCCCGCGCGGGGGCGGCGGGAGCCTCGGCGGGATCGCCGGCGGCGGGCGACGCCGTCCCGGTCGAGGTGTGCACGGCGTCGGCCGGTTCGATCGCGGCCGGCTCCGCCGTCTTTCCGACGGCAGGGACCGCTACGGGCTCGACGGGGGCCGATGCCACGCCCGCGGGTCCTGCCTCGGCGCTGGCGGCACGACGGCGGGTGCGGGGCGCCCGCGCGGGGGCGGCCGGGGCGTCGTCGGCTGCTGCCGGCGGCGCCTCCCCGGCGTCCGCCGTGATCGCGGGGGACGCCGTCTGGTCGGTCACGACGACCGGCTTGCGGACGCGCGGGGCCCGCTTGCGGACCGGCGCGGCGGTCTCGGCTGGAGTATCGGTGGTGGTCTCGGTGGGGGCGGCGGCCCCTGCAGCGGTGTCCGCGGCGGTCCCGGCGTCGGGCATCACCTGCGTCGCCGAGGGCGGCGCCCCGGCCGGGGCACTCGCCGTGCGGCGTTTCCTCGGCGCCCTCGCCGGTGCGGCCTGGGCCTCGGGTGCCTGCGTGGTCACGGATGCTTCCGCTGCGGTCCGGTCGTTGCCCTGCTGTTCTGACTGATCCATGGGTGCTCGCTCCAAGCCCCTGCGGCACCGGCCACATTCCAGCGCCCTCGAGGGCGGTCTGTCGGCCGACCGCGGGCCTTTCGCCCGGCGGCTGACCGGAAGTCGATGTCATGTCGTCCGAGGTCGCACCGTCATGGGGGTGCTGAATCACTCGGCGACCAGTGGCGCTTTTCCAACTCAGCCGCCGTGGTGGACGGTGGGTCCCGCCGGCGGATTCCGCCTACTTCCGCCGACGGGCGGACTCGGTAGGACGGAAGCATCGCTTGCGGAACGGAAGCCTGTCACTGGACCGGCGGAGGAATGTGGTTCCCTCGCCAGCCTTCGTCATTGTCTCACACCACCCCCCGAAAGGGGCGTCCCGTGCGGCGTGGACGCGCTCGGGACGCCCCCGGGAACTGCTCCCGGACCTGTCAGCTCCGCGGGAACCGATCCGTGGCGGGAGCGTGGTCGCCGGCGAGCGGACGGGCCACGGGAACCTTCGTGCCGAGAACCTGCGCGACGACGTCGTGCGTGATCTTCTGGGCGGTCAGTCCCACCCGCTCGAGGACCTGGCTGCGCGAGCCGTGGTCGAGGAACTCGACCGGGAGACCCACCTCGTTGAGCGCGGTGTCCACGCCCGCTGAACGCATCTCCTGGCGGATCCTGGACCCCACGCCGCCGGCCCGGACGCCGTCCTCGACGACGATCACGATCCGGTGCTCCGCGGCGAGGTCGATCACCGATCGGCGGACCGGCAGGAGCCAGCGGGGGTCGATGACGGTGGAACTGATGCCCTGCGCGCCGAGCCTGTTCGACACGTCGAGCGCCAGTTCGCTCATGGCACCGACACTGACGATCAGGACGTCGTTGGTCCGTGAGCCGGCGGGCCGGCGGGACAGGACGTCGACGCCGTCGTCCAGGCGCTCGACAGCCTCCACCTCTGCGCCCACCGAACCCTTGGAGTACCGCACCACTGTGGGGGCGTCCGAGATGGAGACGGCTTCGCGCAGTTCCTCGCGCAGCCGGGAGGCATCCCGGGGCGCGGCGAGGTGCAGACCGGGGATGGCCTGCAGCAGGGCCATGTCCCACATGCCGTGGTGGCTCGCGCCGTCGGGTCCGGTGACGCCGGACCGGTCGAGGACCACCGTCACCCCCGCCTTGTGCAGCGCGACGTCCATGAGGAGCTGGTCGAAGGCACGGTTGAGGAAGGTGGCGTAGAGGGCGATGACCGGGTGGAGCCCGCCGTAGGCCATGCCCGCCGCACTGGTGACGGCGTGCTGCTCGGCGATGCCGACGTCGAACACGCGGTCGGGGTGCCGGGCCGCGAAGCGGTGCAGTCCCACGGGGATCAGCATGGCCCCGGTGATGCCCACGATGTCGGGGCGCTCGTCGGCGATGTCGGCGATCTCGTTCGCGAAGACCGAGGTCCAGGACTGGGAACCGGCGCCGTCCACGGGTTCGCCGGTCTCGGGGTCGATGATGCCGACGGCGTGGAACTGGTCGGCCTCGTGGGCGCGGGCGGGCGCATACCCGTGGCCCTTCTCCGTGATCGCATGCACGATCACCGGTCCCTCGTAGTTCTTGGCGAGCTGCAGGGCCTGCTCGACGGCGGACTGGTCGTGGCCGTCGACGGGGCCCACGTACTTCATGCCGAGGTCCTCGAAGAGGCCCTGCGGCGCCCACCAGTCCTTGACGCCCTTCTTCATCGCGTGCAGGCTCTTGTAGCTGAACTCCCCGACCGGCCCGCCGTTCTGCATGCGGTTCTTCAACCGGTCCAGCGTGCGTTCGTAGATGCGGTGTGTCCGCACCGAGTCGAGGGTGGGCCGCAGGGACGCGAGGTAGTCGGCGACGCCGCCGATGGTCGGTGCGTAGGAGCGGCCGTTGTCGTTGACCACGATCACCACGCGGCGCCTCTTGTCCGCGGCGATGTTGTTGATCGCCTCCCACGCCATGCCGCCGGTGAGGGCGCCGTCGCCCACGAGGACCACGGTGTAGCGGTCCCCCTCACCGCTGAGGACGCGGGCCCGCGAGATGCCGTCGGCCCAGGAGAGCGAGGACGAGGCGTGCGAGCTCTCCACGATGTCGTGCACCGACTCCGCCCGCGAGGGGTACCCGGACAGTCCGCCCTCCTGCCGGAGTGTGCTGAAGTCCTGGCGTCCGGTCACGAGCTTGTGCACGTAGGACTGGTGGCCGGTGTCGAAGATGATGCTGTCGCGCGGCGAGTCGAAGATGCGGTGGATGCCGAGCGTGAGTTCGACGACCCCCAGGTTGGGGCCCAGGTGGCCGCCGGTGCGCGAGACGTTGCTCACCAGGAAGGTGCGGATCTCCCGCGCGAGTGCCGTCAGTTGCGCGTGGCTGAGCTTGCTGAGGTCCTGTGGGCCGTGGATCGTCTCCAAGAGTCCCATCCGCGCCTCCTTGATTCGTTCGGCGGGGCGGCGTGGCCGCCCCGAGTGGTCCTTAACTCTAACGTTCGGGGTCCGGGGAGGGTGCCATTGACAGGCGTCCGCGCAGCGGTGGGCGCTCCGGCTCGGTCGGGGCACGCTCCGGTTCAGGCGGGCGGCAGGAGGCGCGCGAACGACTCCATGTGGTGCGTGTGCGGGTACAGATCGAAGACCCGCAGGGCGTCGAGCGACCATCCGGCGGCGAGGAAGTAGCCGAGGTCGCGGGCGAAGGACGCCGGGTCGCAGGACACATAGCCGACCGCCCTCGGGCGGGCCTGGACGATCTGCCGGACGACCTTCTTGCCGGCCCCGGCGCGCGGCGGGTCGAGCAGGACGCCGTCGAGCGGTTCGTTCCAGCGCCCGAGCACGGCGTCCACCCGTCCCTGCACGATCGAGACGTGGTCCTGGCCGTGGAGGTTGCGTTTCGCGTCGCGGCTCGTGCCCGGTGATCCCTCGACGGACAGCACGCTGCCGTCCGGTCCGACGGCGCGGGCGAGCGGCACGGTGAAGAGACCGGCGCCGGCGTAGAGGTCGGCGAGGCGTTCGCCCGCCGCCGGCTGGAGTCCGTCGAGGACGGCGGAGACCAGGGCCTCGGGCGCTCCACGGTGGATCTGCCAGAAGCCCGCGCCCGTGACGCGGTAGTCGAGGCCGAGCACGCTCTCCTGGAGCCACGTGCGGCCCGTCAGCCGCTGCACCTGCCCCGACTCGGGCTCGAGGACGCCCACGGAGGCGCCGTCGATGGAGGAGGCGACGGCCGCGACGCGACGCGGCGAGGTCGCCGCGGCCGGCACGAGCAGCACGAGCGGCTCGCCCCCGCCGGACGGTACGGCGACGTCGACCCGCTCGATGCCGGTCAGGTCCAGCGTCCACAGGCGGAGATCGTTGACGGCTGCGACCGCGAGGGGCATCTCGCGGACCGGGACGACCTCGTGCGAACGGTGCAGGTGCATGGCGAGCCGCCCGGCGCGATCGACGGCGAACGCGGCGCGGGTGCGCCAGCCGAGACCGTCGGCCGACTCCCCCGGTGCCGATTCCACGGTCACCGGGTGGTCGACCCTCGCCAGGCGGGACAGCTGCTCCTCGAAGACGGCACCCTTGAGCCGGCGCTGCTCGTCGAGGGCGATGTGCCCGAACTCCGCGCCACCGACCGCCGCGCGCCCCCGGGCCGCGGCCCTCAGGGCGTCCGCGACGGGCCAGGGATGGGTGACCCGGGCGGGTGAGGCCTCGAGCACCTCGACGACGTCCGCGCGCCAGAAGCTCGCGGCGTCGTCCGTCTCCGTGAAGCGGACCCTGACGCGCTCACCCGGCAGGGCGTGCCGGACGAAGACGACGCGACCCTCGTGCCGGGCCACGAAGTGGCCCCCATGCGCGGCCTTCCCTACGGTCAGTTCGGCGGTCGGTTCTGCGGTCGGTTCACCGGTCGCTTCGGCGCCCTCGTCGGCAGCCGGGTCGGGCCGACCTCCGGGCGTCGCGGGATCGGAGGCTGGGGCGGCGTCGCTCATGGGTTTCTTCCTACTTCATGTCCTGATAGATCTGGGCCGCGTCGGAGGACGCGAGCTGCCACGGCACGCTGGCGACCATCACCCCGGGCACGAAGTGCAGCCGCGCCTTGATGCGCAGGGCGGTCTGGTTGTGCACCAGCTGCTCCCACCACTTTCCCACCACGTACTCGGGGATGTAGACCACGATCAGGTCGCGGGGCGAGTCCCTGCGGATCGAACGGATGTACTCGAGGATCGGGGAGATGGTGTCCCGGTAGGGCGAGGCGAGCACGGTGATCGGCACCGGGATCTCGTACTTGTCCCAGTCCGCGAGGGTACGGCGTGTCTGGTCGGCGTCGACGTCGACCGTGATGGCGTCGAGCCGTGAGGGCCGGGAGGCACGGGCGAAGGCCAGGGCCCGCAGCACCGGCTTCCGCACGTGGGAGACGAGGATCACGGCGTGGACCCGCGAGGGCAGGGCGCGCAGACGGACGGCGTCGTCGATCGCGAGTTCCGCCGCCACGGCGTCGTAGTGCTTCTTGATGGCACGCATGAGGACGAACAGGACCGCCATGGCGAGCACCGCGATCCAGGCCCCGTATTCGAACTTGGTGACGAGGACCACCACGAGGACCGCCGCCGTGAGGCCGAAGCCGAGCGTGTTGATGGCTCGGGACTTGTGGATGGTCCACCGGTTCTGCTTGCCCACGGTGCTGCGGAGCACCCTGTTCCAGTGCCGGATGAGCCCCAGCTGGCCGGCGGTGAAGGAGACGAACACGCCGACGATGTACAGCTGCACCAGGGCGGTGACGTCCGCCCGGAACACGAGAATGAGGACGACGGCGCCGAGTCCGAGCGCGATGATGCCGTTGCTGAAGGTGAGGCGGTCCCCCCTGGTCCGCAGCTGCCGCGGGAGGTAGCCGTCCGTGGCGAGGATGGACGCCAGGACGGGGAAGGCATTGAAGGCCGCGTGGCCCGCGAGCATCAGCATGAGCGCCGTCGCGGCGACGACCAGGTAGAAGGCCGGCGAGCCGGCGTCGAAGACGGTGCGGGCGAGCTGGCTGACCACGGGCGCCTGGATGTAGCCCTCCGGGATTGGTCCGCCGTCGAGCAGCAGCTGTGCTGCGGGGTTCTGCACCACGTGCACGCGCGCGGCGTTGGCGAGGTAGATGACGCCCGCGAGCATCGCGGAGGACACCAGGCCGAGGACCAGGAGCGTCGTCGCCGCATTGCGTGAGCGCGGCTTCTCGAAGCGCGGCACGTTGGAGCCCGGGCCTTCGAGCCCGGTCAGGGCGGCAGCTCCCGCGGAGAACGCCCGGAGGATCAGGAGGCCGCCCGCGAGACCCACCAGGCCGGCGTCGAACGCGGCATCCGGGACGATCTCGAAGCGCGCGCTCGGGGCCTCCGCCAGGGTCCCGGTGAGCGCCTGTACGGCGCCCGTGACACACAGGGCGAGGATTCCGGTCAGGAAGCCGTACGTGACGACGGCGCGCGCGCGGACGCCCCGCGTGATGCCGCGCAGGTTCAGCAGCACGAGCACCGCGACGCCGGCGACGGCGAGGCTCACGCGCACGTCCTCCAGCGCCGGGGCGAGCGAGACGACGTACTGCGCAGCCGCCGAGACGGACACGGCGACGGTGAGCAGGTAGTCGATCATCAGCGCCGAGGCCACCGTGGTGCCCGCCCGGGGTCCGAGGTTCCGTTTCGCGATCTCGTAGTCGCCGCCACCGGAGGGATAGGCGTGGACCGCTTGCCGGTAGGAGGCGACGACGACGAGCAGGACGGCGATGACGGCGAGGCCCACCCACGGCGAGATGGCGACGGAGGCCACCCCCGCGAGGGCGAGTGTCAGGAGGATCTCGTCCGGCGCGTAGGCGACCGACGACAGCGCGCTGGCCGAGAACACGGGCAGGGCAAGGCGCTTCGGCAGGCTCCTGTTCCTCAGCCTGTCGCTGGCGAAGGGCTTGCCCACCAGCACCCGCTTGACGGCCTCGAGAAATGTCAGCACAGCCCAAACACTAGCGCGTCCGGGCGTCCGGCCAGCCACTAGGCTTGGTGCTGGTACGGCAGGGAACGACAGGATCTACACCAAGAATCAGGGGTGCCCTCGGTGGCTCATTTTGTGATCATGGGTTGTGGCAGGGTGGGCGTCAGCCTCGCCCACACACTCGACGAATCGGGCCACTCGGTAGCGATCATCGACCAGGACGACCGCGCGTTCCGCCGCCTCCGCTCGTCCTTCGGCGGCCGCAAGGTCACGGGTGTCGGCTTCGACCGGGAGACCCTGAAGTACGCCGAGATCCAGGACGCCTACGCCTTCGCGGCCGTGTCCAGCGGCGACAACTCGAACATCCTCGCCACCCGGGTGGCGCGCGAGACGTTCCACGTCCCGCACGTGGTGGCGCGCATCTACGACCCGGGACGTGCGGAGATCTACCAGCGCCTCGGCATCCCCACGGTCGCCGCCGTGCGCTGGAGCGCCGATCAGGTGCTCCGCCGGATCTTGCCCGAGCAGACCATCAACGGCGACTTCCGCGAGACCTCCGGCCGCCTGATCCTCGCCGAACTCGCGCTGAGCGACGCATGGCTGGGGCGGTCGCTGAGGAGCATCGAGGCCGCGAGCGGCGTGCGGATCGCGTACCTCACGCGGTTCGGCGAGGGCATCCTGCCCACCGGTGAGACGAGTTACCAGCAGGGCGACATCCTGCACGCCATGATGAAGACCACCGCGACGGGCGAGATCGGGCGCATCCTCGCCGCCGCACCGAAGGAGGAGAACCAATGAGGGTCGTCATCGCGGGGGCAGGGAGCGTCGGCTCGTCGATCGCACGGGAGCTGCTCGGCAACAAGCACGAGATCCTGCTCATCGACGAGAAGCCCGAGGCGATCGGCCGGAGCGGGCTCAAGGGTGCGAAGTGGCTGATCGGGGACGCGTGCGAGCTCACGACGCTCAAGGATGCGCGGCTCGATGAGGCCGACGTGGTGGTGTCCGCGACCGGTGACGACAAGGTCAACCTCGTGGTGTCGCTGCTCGCCAAGAGCGAGTTCGGGGTGGGGCGCACGGTCGGGCGGGTGAACAACCCGAAGAACGATTGGATGTTCGACGACTCCTGGGGAGTGGACGTGGCCGTCAACACGCCCCGGCTCATGACGGCCCTCGTGGAGGAGGCCGTGGAGATCGGCGACCTGGTGCGCCTGCTGACGCTGCAGACCGGGGTGTCCTCGATCGTGGAGTTCACCGTCCCTCAGGATTCCCCCCTCATCGGCGAGACGATCGGCTCCCTCGACCTCCCGCAGGACTGCGCCGCCGTCGCCATCCTGCGCGACGACTCCCCCATCACGCCCAGCCCGGACGACCTGGTGGAGGGTGGCGACGAACTGTTCTTCCTCGCGGCCATCGCGGCGGAGGACGAACTCCGGGTGGCACTGTCCGCCCGGAACGACGACGACTAGCTGTCCCGGCCGGAGCGTCGATCGAGTGGCTCACCCGTCCCGACCATGCACCGGCCTGGCGTTCGCCGGGGGTTCTCCGACCTCGTGGAGGGTATGGCCGCCGCAGGCCGTCCTGGTCACGTCGGCCCGCTCGATGCGCGACACGGTGAACCATCGCATCGCGTTGCGCAGTCGGCACCACCCGACGAGGTACCACTGGCCGTTTGTGGAGGCGAACAGCACGGGTTCGACGTCGCGGGTGGTCGTGGTCCCGTCTCCCGATGTGTAGCGGAGACGGATGACCCGCTGCTCGGCCATCCCCTCCTCCAGTGCCGACCTGATGGTGCGCGGGGAGGAGGGCATGGCGTCGACCCAGACGCGGCCGGCCAGCTCGTCGGCTCGTGCTCGGGTCCTGGGATCGAGGACGTCCAGGATCTTCCGGATCCCGGCTGCCGCCAGATCGGCGTAGGGGGCATCGGGTGCGGCGGACACGGCCGCCATGAGCGCCACGGCCTGCGCCGGGGACAGGCTGACAGGCGGCAGGGAGGCGCCTGCGGCCAATCCGTAGCCACCGCCCGGACCCGGGCGCGACCATACGGGCGCGCCGCTGTTCCCGAGCGCAGCGAGGTCTCTCTTGACCGTGCGCACGGACACGCCGAACTCTCCCGCCAGCCGCTCGGCGGAGCAACCCCGTGATCCGTTACGGCGCAGCATCTCGGACAGGGCATGGAGTCGTTCTGCTCGCTTCACCGTCCGGTCCGCACCAAATTCATGACAGAAATGGTGACATACACCTGCCCGTAGCGCCCACGAGGATGTCGACATGACAACTACCACGAGCAGTCCGACCATTCTTCTCATCCCGGGTCACTGGCTGGGTGCCTGGGCGTGGGATGACGTCCTCGAACACCTGGGGACCGACCACTCCCGTGCAGTCGCGATGACGCTGCCCGGTCTCGATGGGGACGATCCCGAGCGTGCGGTGAGGAGTCTCGACGATCAAGCCGCAGCGGTCCTGGACGTCCTTGCCGGCCTCGGGGTCTCCGAGGATCAGCCGGCGACCATCGTCGCTCACAGTGGGGCGAATGCCCCCGTCAGTCTCGTCCTCGACCGGCACCCCGAGCTCGTCCACCGGGTGGTGTGGGTCGATTCCGGCCCTGTGGCGACGGGAAGCGTCTCCGCCCCGGACCTCCCTGAGGGGTTGGAGGAGCTTCCGCTGCCGCCCCTCGACGTCCTCGCACAGCAGGCGAGCCTCGAGGGCCTGAGCGCGGAGGTCCTCGAGCATTTCCGGGCCCGGGCCGTCCCCGAGCCCGGCCCCGTGCTTCGTCAGCCCGTCGAGCTCACGAACGATGCCCGCCGCAAGGTCCGGACCACCCTGGTGTGCTGCTCGATCCCGAGTGCGCGGGTGCTGGAGCTGGCTCGTACAGGCCATGTCATGTTCGCCGAAGTCGCGACCATCGAGCACCTCGACGTCATCGACCTCCCGACGGGGCACTGGCCCATGTGGAGCCGTCCCCGCGAGCTCGCCGAGGCGATCCGGTCGGAGGCCTCCCGAACCGGCTGAACTGCACGTACGACCTGTGAGGGCCGGCCGCATCCGGTGAGTACGGCTACCCGACGGCGGACGGTCCGGCGTCGGCGGCCGGGCGGGGGCGCGAGACCAGCCACGCGAGCCAGAGGCCGAGCGCGTACAGCGGCAGGCCCATGGCGACGCGCATCGATCCCAGCGCGGCGATGTTCCCGGCCAGGTAGAGCGGCACCTGGACGGCCAGGCGCAGCGCCAGCACCGCCACGATGATCCAGGTGGCGATTGCGTAGGCGCGGACGCGTGCGGGGTCCTTCCGCCATTCGATGCCCTCGTTGCGGATGAAGCCGAAGAGCAGCCCGGCGAAGGGCCACCGGAACAGCACGGAGGCGGTCATCGCGATGATGTAGCCGCCGTTGATGAAGAAGCCCGGGAGGAAGAAATCCTCCGCGTTGCCGGTGCGCTGTGCCACGACGGCGCAGAACGCCACACCGATGAGTCCCGCGAGGGCCTGCGTCAGCGGGGTCCTCGAGACGAGCCGGAGGACGGCGAAGACGGCGGAGACCGCCAGCGCCGCGACGAGCGAGACCGTGAGGTCCCTCGTCAGGGTGAAGAGGACGGTGAAGACCAGCCCGGGGGCGATGCTCTCGGCGAGTCCCTGGATCCCTCCGATCGAGGAGAGGACGTCGATCTGGCCGGAATCGGAGCGCTTCACCCCGGACTTCGCGGCGTACTGCAGGGCGAGGTCCGCCGCCGTCGGCCCGGCCTGCGGGCCTCCCGGCCGGTCCTCGACCGGGCCGGCTTCGCCGTCCGGCAGGATCTCCTGGTCCGCGGGCCGCCGGGGGGCGTCGGGGTCCTCGATGGGGTGGCTCATGTCGGGGTTCCTCATCCGTTCTCGTCCGGGCGGCCGATGATCTCGTAGCGGGGGTTGTACACGGTGGGCGTGCCGTCCACCGTGGTGAGCATCCCCTCGAACCGCAGGGCGACTCCTGCCTCGACGCCCGGTACGCGCCGCTGACCCATCCAGATGATCCGGACGGCCACCCGCGCGCCGTTCCGGTCGATCCTGACGAGGACGCTGAAGGAGGGAGCGGCCATGACGGGCGCGATGGTGAGGCTGGTCACCACACCGTGGGCCTTGATCCTGCCACGCTGCGGCAACGCGGCGGGGGGTGCGGGAGTACGCCCCGCCAGGTCGGCGGGGCGTGACCCTGACGGCAGCGCCGGCATGACGGTCAGCGGATCTCGGTGATCTCGGGACCGCGCTCGAGCGGATTCAGATCGGGACGCGCAGGAGCGGGGGGAGCGGCCGGAGCCCCTGCCGAGGCGTCCTTGGGCAGCCTGAGCTGCAGCAGTTCGCGCGGCGGGAGGGGGTGGTCGCCGCGGACCACGACGACGCCGCGGAAGAGCTGCTCCATGGGTGCAGCGGCGGTCGGCTCGAGGGCTGCGGGTCCTCCGAAGACTCCCCGCAGGAACCAGCGCGGGCCGTTGATGCCCACGAATCGTGCAACCCGGTAGCCGGCCTGGCCGTCGGGTGTCTGCGCGGGGAGCTTGGCGAAGAGTTCGGTGCCGAGCCTGCCCGGCCGTTCCTCGACCGTGCCGCCCTGGGATCCCACCGACGCGCCGATCTGCTCGCGGATCTCGTCCCACAGGCCTTCCGTCTTCGGCGCCGCGAAGGCCTGCAGCTGGAGGGTGGATCCGCCGAGGTCCAGGGTCACGGCGATGACGCGCTTGCTGCGCTCCTCGACCTCGAGGCGCAGCTGCAGCCCCTCGGCCGCGTTGATCCGCAGGGCGCCGAGGTCGATGTAGCCGTGCGCGGTGTCCTGCTCGGAGAGGTCGAAGGGCCCGAGGGTGGTGCGGTCGTAGTCCGCACTGGACACGAGCGCGGCGGCCTGCGGGATCCCGGGTGCGGACGCTGCGTCGTCAGCGGGCACCACCGCCTCAGCGGAAGGGGCGGTCCCGGCCGTCGCGGCCGTCTCCTCCGGCGCAGCCGGCGCGGCCGGCGCAGCCGTGCCGTCGTGGTCCTGGTGCTCCGACGCGTCGGCGGCGTCGTCCTGCTTCTTCTTCCTGGGGCGCCCAAAAGCCATGTCCGGGTTCCTTTCCTGGTGACGTGGTCGAGGTGGTGACATCTTCGGTGGTCGCTGCTGCGACGCGGGGTGGGGCGTCAGCCGCCGGCGGGCGTCGCGACGCCGGCCGGCGGGGCGGGAGTCCCGAAGCCTCCGGTCGAGCCGAAGCCCCCGGCGCCCCGGGCGCTGTCGGGCAACTGGTCGACGACGGCGAACACGGCATGCTCCACACGCTGGATGACCAGCTGGGCGATCCTGTCGCCGCGCGAGAGGCGGACGGCGTCCTGCCGGTCGGTGTTGAGGAGGCAGACCTTGATCTCTCCGCGGTAGCCGGCATCGACGGTTCCCGGGGCGTTCACGATCGTCAGCCCGTGCCGGGCTGCGAGCCCCGACCTCGGGTGCACCAGGCCCACGTAGCCCGGCGGGAGCGCCATCGCGACCCCCGTGGGGACGAGCGCCCGGTCGCCCGGCGCGAGGACGAGGTCGACGGCGGAGCGCAGGTCCGCGCCCGCATCGCCGTCGGTGGCGTACGCGGGGGGCTCGAGGCCGTCGTCGAGCATCAAGATCTGGACCGGGAGGTCCTGCTGTGTACCCATGAACTGCATCTCCAACGCGAGCTATCCGGTGACCAGCACCCCACTTTAGCCCCTTTGCCCGAGCCCCACCTGACAGTGGCGGGACCCTCCGTGGGCCGCACCTGTCAGGTGGGGTGGGGATGAGACGGGGGCCAAAGGGTGGAATGCTGGTGTCATGTCCAGCGCGCCCGGGGAAGCACCCCAGAACACACCCGACCAGACCGTCCTCTACGACGAGCGCCTGTGGCCCTCACCCTGGATCTGGCTGATCGCGGCAGGGTTCTCCGCGGCAACGATCATCATGTTCGCGCCCATCTCGATGGTCGTCGGCTACGCGGTCGCCGTCGTCGTCGCGATCATCATCTTCACCCTGCTCATCCTGTCCACGCCGCGGATCACGGTCACCCCGACCACGCTGTCGGTGGGCCGGGCGACCATCGAGCGGCAGTACCTCGGGACGGTGGACTGGTACGGCGGCGAGGACGCGACCTACCAGCGCGGCCCGGGCCTGCACGGCCTCGCCTACCTGTGCATCAGGGGCTGGATCTCGCCGGTCGTGAGGATCGAGGTCACGGATCCCGAGGACCGCACTCCCTACTGGCTCGCGTCCTCCCGAACGCCCGAGCGCCTCGTCGCCGCCCTCGACGGCTGAGGCTCAGCCCTCACAGTCCACGCAGTACAACTGCCCGCCCCGGTCCAGGGCGATCTGCGAGCGGTGCCGGACGAGGAAGCAGGAGGCGCACGTGAACTCGTCGGCCTGGGCCGCGAGGATCTGCACGGAGATCTCCTCGCTGGAGAGGTCGGCGCCGGGCAGGTCGAAGGAATCGGCGGCCTCGAGTTCGTCGTCGTCGATCACCGCCGTCTGCAGCGTCGCGCCGGTGCCGAGCGCCTCGAGTCGGTCGCTGCGGGTGTCGCCGTCGTCGTCCACCGTCGTTCTCGGCGCGTCGTAGTCTGTCGCCATATCCGCCTTCTCACGCTCCATACCGTCCGGATTCTGTCCGGCCATCCGCGGGTCGTCTGCCCACGGCTGCCATAACGCTACTGCCTCCCCATTTGTGCCCGCCGCCGCGCTGCGGCCCGCCACGCCTGATCACGTAGTAGGAATGGCCGCCATTCAGTGGCACAGTTTCATCTAGGAATCATTGTCGGCTGGAGGAATTGATGCAGGAGTTACGCCTGGTGGGTGTCCATGAGGACGGCGGACATCTGCTGTTGAGCGGCGAGGAGGGCACGTCCTACCGGCTGCCCATCGACGACGCGCTGCGCCGTGCGACCACCCCGGCCGACGCTCCGGCCCCGGCGCGGGATGCGTCGCCGAAGGAGACCCGGACGAAGCCGCCGAAAGCCCCGGTCCACCTGACCCCCCGAGACATCCAGGCCCGTATCCGGATGGGTGCGACGGCGGAGCAGGTCGCCGCCGAATCGGACCTCGACCTCGCCCACGTGCAGCGCTACGAAGGTCCTGTACGCGCCGAGCGCGACTACCTCGCCTACCTCGCGCAGCGCGTGGAGGTCGCCTCGCCGCTTCCGAGCCATGACGGCTACCGGTCCGCCTTCGGCGACGACCCCGCCCTCCTCGGCGACATGGTCGCCTACCGGGTCCAGAGCTACGGGGTGGACCCGGCGTCGCTCGAATGGGACTCGTGGCGGCGACAGGACGGGACCTGGCACGTGGAGGCGTCGTTCGAGCTGCCCGAGGGCTCGACCGTCGACCTGGGTGAGCAACCGCCCGCGCAGTGGACCTACAACCCCACCCGCAAGACGGTCGTCAACGGCAACCGGTGGGCGCAGGTGCTCAGCGAGCTCGAACCCCTCGACGGTCCGCTCCCCGCCCGGCGACTCAGCGCCGTGGCGGATCGCGTGTTCGACTTCGAGGCCGAGAAGGCCGACGAGGCACCCGAACCCACCCCCGCCGCCCAGGACGGCCTGCTGGACGTCCTCCGCTCGCGCCGCGGCCAGCGCCTCGGCGCGGACGAGGACGGCGACGACGCCCTCGCGGAGCTCCTCACCCGGGGCGGCATCCCGGCCGCCCATCCGAGGGTCGACGACGGGACCGAGGACACCGGGACCAGCGGCACCGGGACGGACGAGGCCGGCGCCCACCAGGACGGGTCGACGGAACGGGACCCGGCAGCCCCCGGGCTCGCGCTCGCGCCGCGCTTCGGGGACGACGACGTGCTCGCCGGAGAAGCCGGGTCCGAGGAGGGGACGGCCCAGCACGAGGACGGGACACCGCGGCTCTACGACGGAGTCAGCACGGACACCCGCGAGATCAGCATCTTCGCGCAGCCCTCACGCCGGGATCAGCCGCCGGCCGGAACCGGTCCCGACGGCAGCGGCCGGACTGCCCGCCCAGCGGGCCGGGACGTGCCCAGGGGTGCGGGCAAGGGCACCGGCAGGGACGCTGCCGCGGACTCGAGCAAGGACACCGGCAAGGACACCGGCAAGGACACCGGCAAGGACGGCGCGGAGGTCGCGGCCGAGCGCCGGGTCAAGCCCAAGCGCTCGAGCGTGCCGAGCTGGGACGACATCGTGTTCGGGCGCAAGAACGACTGACCCTCCCCCGCCGGCCCGGCCGAGTGTCCCGGTCAGGCGCGCCGACGGCGGGTGATCGCGACGCCGACGACCACCCCGGCCAGTGCCCAGAAGGCGCCGGCCCCGACTCCGGCCAGAGGGATCCAGAACGGGACCCGGAGCGTGTCGGCGTCGTGGTATTGCCTGTGCTCTGCATGATCGTCGGTGTGTGGCATGGTCAGATTCTGCCAGATTCATGCTCCCGCGCCTCGAAGGGCAGCGGAACCTCGTTGGAGTAGAGCGACGGCGAGGTCCTGGAGGTCTGGCGGCGCATGTGGTGCCGTCGGCACAGCGTCTCGTACCCGACCACGGGCTCGCGGTCCCGTCCGCCGGACAGCGGATGGTCCTCGGGACGCCGCAGGAGCGCCGGGGCGTCGTCCTCGATCGGCTGGTCCACGTCGCCGACCACCATCTGGTCCCCCTCGACGACCATGACGCCGTCCACCGTCCGGGCGTTGTGGGTGGCCCTCTTGCCGCACCAGCACAGCGCCTCGACCTGCAGCACCTGCACGCGGTCCGCGAGTTCGATCAGGCGCTGCGACCCGGGGAAGAGCCGCGTGCGGAAGTCCGAGGTGATCCCGAAGGCGAAGACGTCGATGTCCATCTCGTCCACGACCCGCGCCAACTGGTCGATCTGGTCGATGGTGTAGAACTGGGCCTCGTCGCAGATCACGTAGTCGATCCGCGCGCCCATGGTCTGCCGCAGGGTGAGCTCGGTCCAGAAGTCGGTGTCCGGGAAGACCTCGACGGCCGGCACCTGGAGCCCGAGGCGGCTGGAGATCATGGACTCCCCCGCCCGGTCGTGGGAGGTGAAGAGCACCCCCCGGCGGCCGCGGGCCTTGTGGTTGTGGTCCATCTGCAGCGCGAGGGTCGACTTCCCGCAGTCCATGGTGCCCGAGAAAAACAGGAGCTCAGCCACGGCGGACCCCCTTGCCGCGGCTCCCCCGGGGGCGGCCGGGACCGGCGGGCGTCGCCAGGGTGATGAGGGGGATGTCGCGCTCGGCCCGCGTGAGGGAGCCGTGCTGCCCCACCAGATCGAATGCGGTCGGCTGAACGCGCCGCCCGTCGATGAGGGCGATCCCCTCCCGTGCCAGCACGAGCAGGTCGCCGATGCGCGGCAGCACGTCCTCACGCACGGGCCCGAAGTAGCCTCCGGCGACGGCCTCGTCCCGCGTCAGGACCCAGGCCCGGGACCCGAAGGCTTCGTGCCAGCGCAGTGCCAGGGCGTCCCGCTCCCCGGCGGGGAGGTCCGGGGCGAGGTAGAGGTGGAGCATCCGCGGCTCGCCGCCCGTGTGGGCGACGCCCTCGAGGAGGTCCGGTTGCTCGGAGTAGTCGATCCGCTGCGGTGCCGCGATGTCCACCATGCCGTGGTCCGCCGTCAGGAGCAGGAGGGTGTCCGACGGCACGCGGCGGGCCAGGAGCTTCAGGGCGGCGTCGAGATCCTCGAGCGCCCGCAGCCAGTGCTGGGAGTCGACGCCCCACCGGTGACCGGCCTTGTCGAGGTCGTTGACGTAGAAGTACATCAGCATGGTCGGCGCCGCTGCCAGCCGGACGGCGGCGGCGTCGATCTGCGCGTGGATGGTGCTCGCCCCGGCGAAGGCGCCGCCGCGCAGTGCCGCGCGCGTCATGGGCGAGTCCTCGAAGCGGGGGTGGCTCACGGTGACGACGGGGACGTGCGCGGACACCCTCTCGAAGACCGTCGGGTGCGGCTGCCAGGCGAGCGGATCGACGGCGTCGTCCCACCGGCCGAGCATGTTGACCACGGTGTCCTGCGCGGGATCGAGGACGTCGTAGCCCACCAGGCCGTGCTGGCCCGGGGCGAGGCCGGTACCCAGGCTGGCCAGCGATGCCGCCGTCGTCGAGGGGAAGGCGGAGGAGAGGATCCGCGCCGACGCGAGGCTCTCCCGCAGGAACGGGGCATGCGCCGCGTATCTGCGCAGCAGCGCCATGCCGAGCCCGTCCACCATGACGACGGCGATACGCCGCGCGTCGGGCAGGCCGAGGGAGTTGGTGAAGCCGTCCACGCCGAGCGCGGCGGCCGAGCTGGTCATCACCTCGGCCACCGTGGACGCGCCGTAGGCAGGCGGGGCGGGAAGGGGCTCCCTGTGGAGGAAAGGCATCAAGCGCTACCGCTGGTGGTGCGGCCTGTTGAACCGCGCGCCGAAGCCGGGCTGCCGGCGCGGCGTCACGTCCGGGGCGGCGACGTACCCGCCCGAGACGGGGCTCGCCGTGTTGACCTTGCGCAGCGCCCGGGCGAACCCCTTGGCGTTCTGCACCGCCTGCGCACCGTCCGCCTCGGCACTGACGCGCAGGACGATGTCCTCCTGCGCCATCGTCCCCGTGAGGCCGTGGTCGGCGTCGCACTGCGGGTCCCCGCAGCTGGCGGGGCCGATGTCCAGGCGCTGCCCGCCGGACCAGGCGATGGCGAGGGTCATCTCGCGGACCTGGTCGGTGGGCTTGTAGTCCTGCGGCTGCGCGTAGAGGTAGCTGAGGACCACGGAGCGGATCTGGCTGACGGGGACGGACTCCGTGGAGATCTGCGCCATGACCTGCTCGCCGGCGTCGTCGAGCTGCTGGTCGTCCACGTGCGTGATGACCAGCATGTCCTCGGTGAGGACCAGGACCGTGATGTGGCGGTGCACCTCGGTGCGTTCGAAGTGCGTCTCGAGGTGCGCGACGTGCGAGAGCGGCTCCCGGCCGTCGAGGGCGTCATGGACGACGTCGGCCACGAGCCGGGGATAAAAGCCTGCCCGCTCGAGCGATGCATCGAGGTCGCGCCACTGTACGGAAAGCGATGGGGTCATATCCCCAGTTTCCCCCACCGGCCCGCCTCCTGCCTAACCAACCCGCGCACGCGGCACGGGCGCCGTCAGTCGCGCATCGCACGCCGTGCGCTGTCGGTGCGGCGCTGCGGATTGCCGACGTCGATCGCGGCACTGAGCACCGAGAGGCCGGACGCGGCGACGAGCACGGGATTGAACTCGAGCCGGGCGATCTCCGGGTGGTTGTCCTTCAGCAGTGCCACGCGCGCCACGAGGTCCTCGATGGCCGCGACATCGGCGGGAGGCAGGCCCTGGTAGCCGAAGAGCTTGCGGGAGGCCCGCGGGGCGCGCACGAGGTCCGCGATGTCGCCGGTACTGAGGGGCGGGACGGCGTGGGCCCAGTCGTCGAGGAGGTTGACGGCGTCGCCCGCCAGACCGAAGGAGATCACCGGGCCCATGAGCGGATCCTCGATGGCGCGGAGGCTGCACGCCTGACCGGAGGGAGCCATGGACTGCACCTCCATGCCGAAGCTGCCGAACGGGGCGAGCACCTTCTCCATCAGGGTGATGTTCCTGCGCAGCGACTCGGCGTCGTCGATGTTCAGCCGGACGCCGCCGAGGTCGAGGCGGTGGCGCAGGTTCTCGTCCATGGTCTTCAGCGCCACCGGCCAGCCGAGGCGTCCGGCAGCCTCGACCGCTTCGTCGGCGGAGGAGAAGCGGGCGGACGGCTGGAGGTGCATGCCGTAGCAGCCCATCAGCGCGGCGCTCTCCCCGGCGGTGAGCCTCGTGAGTTCGACGTCGGCCACCCTGGCCCGCACGCCCGCCAGGACCCGCGTCGCGGCGTCGACGTCGACGCCGTCGGGATCCACGAACTCCCCGTGGTCGCGGGAGCGCCAGTGCGCGTACCGGACCACGGCGCCGAGCGCGGCCAGGGCCGCTCCCGGACTGGGGAAGCAGGGCAGTCCGCGCTGCAGGGGCAGCGCGCGCCCGGTGTCGGTGGTGGCCTGCCCGGCGGGGGCCGCCGCGGCGGGCGCCCGGACGGGACCGGGGTCGGGAGGCGCCGCGGATGCATCGGCTGCGGCGGGGGGTGCGGGCGCGTCGCCGGACGACGGCGCGGCCACCAGCCCGTCGAGCTGGACCCCGGCATCGAGGATGCCCGTGAAGGACGCGATGACGGGCTTGCCCGCGGCCTCGGCGCACCGCTGCAGGCACGCGGCCACGGCCTCGGCGGTGAGCCCGCGGGCGGGCAGCGTGGTGACAATCGCCGTGTGCACGGCGTCGTCGCGCAGTGCATCCGCCACGGCCGCGGTGAGGGCGGGCAGGGCGACCGACTGCCCCGTGTCGAGCAGCAGCCCGGTCTCCAGCCGCGCGACCGTCATGCCCTGCGACACGACGCCGTCGGCCACCACCTTGCCGAGGGCGGACGAGTTGCTGAACACCGCCACGCCCGGGCCCTGCGGCAGGGGCTGGCTCGCGACGATCTGCGCGATGTCCATGAGCTGCTCCGTCGTCTCGACGCGCATCACCCCGGACTGCCGGAGCATGGAGTCGAGGGCGCCGGGGGGCGCCTGGCTGGTGCGGACGGCGTGGCCCGGGGGGAGCTGCAGGCCCGTGACGTCGCTCTTCGCGACGATCACGGGTTTGGTCCGGGCCAGGCGGCGGGCGATCCGCGAGAACTTCCTCGGGTTGCCGATCGATTCGAAGTACAGGCCGACGGCGCGGGTGGTCGGGTCGTCCTCCCAGAACTGCATGGCGTCGTTGCCCGAGACGTCGGCGCGGTTCCCGGCGGAGATCACCGAGGAGACGCCGAGCCCGCGCCGGTACGCGCTGGCGTAGAGGAGCACGCCGAGGCCTGCGGACTGGCTGAAGAGGGACAGCGCCCCGCGCATCGGCAGCCCGGGCGCCATCGAGGCATTGAGCCGGATCCCGGGATCCGTGTTCACGAGGCCCAGCGACGCCGGCCCGACCACGCGCATGCCCTGCGCCCTGGCCTTGTGCACGAGGGCGCGCTGCCGCGCCAGGCCGTCGCCGTCGTCCTCCCCGTAGCCGGCGGTGGCGACGAGCAGGCCCTTGACCCCGGCACGCCCGCACTCGTCGACGACGGCCTCCACCTGGTCCTGCGGTACGGCGACGACCGCGAGGTCCACGGGTTCCGGGACCTCGGCGAGCGAGGCGTGGGAGACCATGCCGTGCAGCTCGAAGGCCTCGGGGTTGACGGCGTACACGCGCCCGGTGAAACCGCCGTCCACCAGGTGGTCGAGCAGCGCGTAACCCACGGTCCCCCACTCGCGGCTGGCACCGATCACGGCCACGGACGACGGCGTCAGGAGTTCCGCCATGCTCCTCGCCTCCGCCCGGTGCTCACGGGCCTCCATCACCGCCTGGGACTTCCGGGTGGGGTCGATGTCGAAGCTGAGCATCACGACGCCGTCGTCGAAGTGCCGCTCCACCTCGTAGCCGGCCTCGGCGAAGACCGTGATCATCTTCCGGTTCTCGGGCAGGACCTCCGCGGAGAACCGCCCGATGCCGTTCTCACGGGCGGCGGCGGCGAGGTGCTCGAGCAGGATGGAGCCGACGCCGCGCCCCTGGTGGTGGTCGGAGACGTTGAACGCCACCTCGGCCTCGAGCGGGTCGTCGAGCCGGTCGTACCGGCCGATCCCGATGATGTCCCCGCCCCGCGTGATGACGAACGCGACGCGGTCCCGGTGGTCCACCTCGGTGAAGCGCCGGAGCTCCTTGGCGCTGAGCCTGGCCTTGTAGGTGAAGAACCGCAGGTAGATGGAATTCTGGGACTGGCGGACGTGGAACGCCTGGACGGCGTCGGCATCGGAGGGTGAGATGGGCCTCAGATGGGCCGTCCCGCCGTCGCGCAGGACGACATCAGCTTCCCAGTATTCGGGGTATTGTCCGTCTGCCACCATAGACTCAGGGTAGTCGGCATCCCCCGGGCCGGGCCGGGACCGCGGTCGGAACCGTCCCCGGGTCGCGGATGCCGCTCGACCACCCCGAACCGTACCCCTGAGTTGTTGAGGAACCGCCACGTGGCCAGGCGCCAGAACTCCGCACCGCCGGAGAATTTCACCGAGAAGATCATCGACATCGACGTCGAGACCGAGATGGAGGATTCCTTCCTGGAGTACGCGTACTCCGTGATCTACTCGCGCGCACTCCCCGACGCCCGCGACGGCCTGAAGCCCGTCCAGCGGCGCATCCTCTACATGATGACCGACATGGGCCTGCGCCCGGACCGCGGGCATGTGAAGTCCGCCCGCGTGGTGGGCGAGGTGATGGGCAAGCTCCACCCGCACGGCGACAGCGCCATCTACGACGCCATGGTGCGCATGGCCCAGGACTTCTCCCTCCGCCTGCCGCTGATCGACGGGCACGGCAACTTCGGCTCGCTCGACGACGGCCCGGCGGCCGCCCGGTACACGGAGGCGCGCCTGGCGGCCCCCGCCCTGACGCTGACCGACCACCTCGACGAGGACGTCGTCGACTTCGTCCCGAACTACGACAACCAGCTCACCCAGCCGGAGGTGCTCCCCGCCGCCTTCCCGAACCTCCTGGTCAACGGTGCCAGCGGCATCGCCGTCGGCATGGCGACGAACATGCCGCCGCACAACCTCGGCGAGGTCGTCGCGGCAGCACGCCACCTCATCGCGCACCCGGAGGCCTCGCTCGAGGACCTCATGCGCTTCGTGCCCGGACCGGACCTCCCGAGCGGCGGGAAGATCGTGGGGCTCGACGGCGTGCGGGACGCCTACGCGACGGGACGCGGCTCCTTCAAGACCCGCGCCACGGTGAAGGTGGAGCAGCTCTCCGCCCGCCGGACCGGCCTCGTGGTCACCGAACTCCCCTACACCGTGGGGCCGGAGAAGGTGATCGAGAAGATCAAGGACGCCGTCACCGCGAAGAAGCTCCAGGGCATCTCCGACATCGTCGACCTCACGGACCGCAAGCACGGCCTGCGCCTCGTGATCGAGCTGAAGAACGGCTTCAACCCGAACGCGGTCCTCGCGCAGCTGTACCGCTTCACGCCGATGGAGGACTCCTTCGGCATCAACAACGTGGCCCTCGTGGACGGGCAGCCCCGCACGCTCGGACTGCTGGAGCTCCTGCAGGTCTACATCACCCATCGGATCCTCGTGGTCCGCCGCCGCACCTCCTACCGGCTGCAGCGCAAGCGCGACCGCCTGCACCTCGTGGAGGGCCTGCTCGTCGCGATCGTGGACATCGACGAGGTCATCCAGATCATCCGCTCCTCGGACGAGACCTCCGCCGCGCGGGAGCGCCTGATGTCCATCTACGACCTCTCCGAGGTCCAGGCGAACCACATCCTCGAGCTGCGGCTGCGCCAGCTCACCAAGTACTCGCGCATCGAGCTCGAGAAGGAGCAGGACCAGCTCCGCCTCGAGATCGCCGAGCTGGACGCCGTCCTCGGGTCGGAGGAACGGCTCCGCACCCTGGTCTCCGACGAGCTCGCCGCGCTGTCGGACCAGTTCGCCACACCCCGGCGCACCGTCCTGCTGGAGTCCGAGGCGGCCGCCCCGCTGAAGGGCTCCACTCTCCCGGCGCCCGCTGCCAGGGGTGCGAAGGCGCTGATGCCGCTCGAGATCGCCGACGATCCCTGCTGGGTCCTCCTCTCGGCGTCCGGCCAGCTCGCCCGTACCTCCGATCGGCAGCCCTTCGGGGACGGGCAGCGGATCAAGCACGACGCCTTCCGGTCCGTCCTCGCCTCCACGGCGCGCGGCGAGGTGGGTGCCGTGACCTCGGCCGGCCGGATGATCCGCCTCCAGGTCATGGACATGCCCGCCCTGCCGCCCACGGCCGGCGTGCCGAACCTCGCGGGCGGGGTGCCGTCGTCGGAGTTCATCACGCTGGAGCGCGGCGAGAGCCTCGTGGGGCTCGCCCCACTGGGGGCGGTGGTCACCCTCGGCACCGCGCAGGGCGTGGTGAAGCGCGTGCAGCCCGACTACCCGCTGAACCGCGACGACTGGGGCGTCATCTCGCTCAAGCCGAAGGACAAAGTGGTGGGAATCGCTGCGGCCTCCGATGCCGACGACCTCGTCTTCATCACCCGCCTGGCCCAGCTCCTGCGGTTCCCGGCCTCAGTCGTGCGGCCGCAGGGCCGGACGGCCGGCGGGGTGGCCGGCATCAAGCTCGCGGCCGGCGACGCCGTCCTGCACTTCGGGGCGGTGTCCCACGGGGACGGGCAGGGCGTGGTGGTGACGGTGGCCGCGGCGGGCGACGCGCTGCCCGGGACGGCTGCGGGCTCGGCGAAGGTCACCGAGTTCTCCGAGTATCCCGTCAAGGGCCGTGCCACCGCCGGTGTGCGCGCGCACCGCTTCCTCCGAGGCGAGGAGTCGCTCTCCCTGGCATGGGCGGGCCATGGCCCCGCGCGTGCCGCCTCCGCCAACGGCGTGGCCCGCGCCCTGCCCACCGAACACGGGCGGCGCGACGGTTCCGGTGTCCCCCTCACCCAGCAGATCGACGCCGTCGGACCGAACCTGGTGGGTCTCATCGAGGCGACGCGGCCGGCGGTGCCGGAGGTCGGTGGACCGACGGCGGCGTCGCAGCCCGGCGATCCGGCACGGGACGCACTCCCGGACGACGACGCCCAGGGCACGCTGCTCTAGGGCCGGCCGCCGGGCCCGAGGACCGTTCCCAAGGTCTCGCAGCGGGCGTATGCTCCCCTGCATGGCCAGCGTCCTTTCGGCCCGTGATCTCGCCAAGTACTACGGTCGGGTGCATGCACTCGACGGGCTGGACCTTGACGTCGGAGAGAGCCGGATCCACGGTTTCCTCGGGCCCAACGGTGCCGGGAAGTCCACGACGATCCGCGTCCTGCTCGGCCTGGCCCGCGCGACGTCGGGCACCGTCGAGGTCTTCGGCGCCGACCCCTGGCGTGAGGCCGCCTCCCTGCACCGCCGGATCGCGTCCGTCCCCGGCGATGTCAGTGTCTGGCCGAACCTGTCCGGCGGGGAGACGATCGACTTCCTCTCCCGCCTGCGCGGCGTCCGACGCCACGAGCGGGGTTACCGCCTCGAGCGGGAGCGGCTGATGGAGGCCTTCCTCTTCGACCCGCGCAAGAAGGGCCGGGCCTACTCCAAAGGTAACCGCCAGAAGCTGGCGCTGATCGCGGCCTTCGCGGTGCCCGCCGAGCTCTACATCCTCGACGAACCGACCAGCGGCCTGGACCCCCTGATGGCGATGGTGTTCCAGCACGAGATCACCCGGGTGCGGGAGGGCGGCGCCACCGTCCTGCTCTCGAGCCATGTCCTCTCCGAGGTCGAGCAGCTGTGCGACGTCGTGAGCATCGTGCGTGCCGGGAAGGTCGTGGAGTCCGGCACCCTCGCCGACCTGCGCCACCTCACCCGTACCGAGGTCTCCTTCGCGGCAGCGGACGCCTCGCCGCTCGAGTCCATCCCGGACGCCCACGATGTGCGGTTGGAGCACGGACGGGCCCGGTTCACCGTCGACAGCGACCACGTCTCCTCGGTGCTGCCGGCGCTCACGGCACTGCAGGTCGAGGGGCTCCGCATCGAACCACCCTCCCTGGAGGAGCTGTTCCTCCGGCACTACGGCGACGACATAGCCCCGACCGGTCAGGACGGGACCGTTCGCGAGCGGCACAGGACAGCGGCCCGATGACGACGTTCCCGGCGCTCCTCGGCCAGCGAGTGCGGCGCGACGGGGTGCAGTTGCTGCTGTGGACGGCCGGCACCGCCCTGCTGGCCTACCTGACGAAGGTGAGTGTCGCGCAGGCGTACGGCACCGAGGAGGCCCGCGCCTCGATCTTGGCGGTGGTCATGGCCAATCCCGTGATCCTGCTCTTCCGTGGACTGCCGTCGGGAGCCGGCGAGGGCGCCTTCATGCTCTTCCTGATCTTCCCGTTCCTGGCGCTCCTCGCGGCCCTGATGAGCTCGTTCCTCGCCGTGCGGCACACACGCGGCGACGAGGAGACCGGGCGCGCCGAACTGGTGGCAGCCACCCGGGCCGGACGCCGGGCGCCGCTCGGTGCCACGCTGACCCACGGCATCCTCGCCAATGTCGTGCTGGCGACCCTCAGTACCGTCGCACTGACCGCCGCCGGACTCGGGGTCCGGGGCTCGGTCGTGTCCGGCCTGGGCGCCGGCGCCGTGGGGCTGACCTTCCTCGGTGTGGGCCTCGTCTCCGCCCAGCTCATGAGGACGTCGTCGGGCGCGAACTCCCTGGCCGTCTGGGTCCTGATGGTCTCGTTCCTGACAGCCGGGGTCGGCAACGCCCTCGGCACGCCGAGCAACGATCTGCAGCGCATCGAGAGCTCCTGGCTGACCTGGCTGTCACCGTTCGGGTGGGGAGAGCAGACCCGGCCGTTCGCCGAGGACGACCTGTGGCCGATCCTCTGGTGTGCAGCACTCGGGATGGTGCTGGCCGGCGTCGCGGTCGCCCTGCATTCGGTCCGTGACCTCGGCGGGAGCTTCGTCCCCGAGCGGCGGGGCAGGCGCAGCGCCCCCGCGACGCTGTCGACCCCGCTCGGTCTCGTCGCGCATCAGACCCGGGCCTCGATCCTCGGGTGGGGTGTCGGGGGCCTGGTCACGGGGATCCTCGCAACCACCCTCGCTGCGGTGATCCGTGACATCGGGGCGGACAACCCCGCCGTCGAGCAGGTCATCCGCTCGATAGCCGGCGGCGCGGACGTTGAACAGGGCACGGTCGTCGTCTTCTTCACGATGCTGGGCATCCTCGCCGCGTGCTGCGCCGTACAGACGGTCTGCAGGGCACGCCAGGAGGAGACGCGCGGCACGGCGGAGCTGGTGCTGAGCACCCCGGTGGACCGCGTCCGGTGGCTCGCGAGTTTCCTCGTCATCGCCTTCGTCGGCATCCTGGTGGTGATCGGGGCGGCCCTGGCGGGCGCCGCGGCGGGCCTCGCCTCCCGCGACGGCGACTGGGCCCTCCTGGGTGATGTGGCCATCACCGGTGCGGGGCAGATCGCCGCGGCCTCGGTGTTCCTCGTCGTCACGGCGGTGATCTTCGTCGTCGCCCCGCGGCCGACCATCCCGCTCGGGTGGGCGCTCGTGCTGGTCAGCATGATGCTCGGGCTGTTCGGGCCCCTGTTCGGCTTCCCGGACTGGGTGGTCCAGCTGTCACCCATGGGCGTCACGCCCACGGTGACGGGCGACGGCGTCGATGTCGAGGGCCTGTGGTGGCTGGTTGCGGCCGTCGCGGCGGGCGGCGCTCTGGCGCTGGGTCTCATGCGCCGCCGGGACCTCGCCCCGGCGGGGTGAACGGACCGACGATCATGCACGACATGTGACCACGTGCGTACTGATGCACTTATGCTGAGGTAACGTGCTCCTGCTCGAGACGGGTCCTCCGCCATGCTGTCCGTCCTACGCCGTCCCGCGTACCGGAATCTCTTCACCGCCCAGGTCGTCGCCCTGCTGGGGACGGGCCTGCTGACCGTGGCGCTCGGCCTGTTGGCCTTCGATCTTGCGAGCGGTCGGGCGGGCGCGGTCCTGGGCACGGCATTGACGATCAAGATGGTCGCCTACGTCTTCGTGACACCCGTCATGGCGGCGCTCGTCGACCGCCTCCCCCGGAAGGCGGTCCTCGTGGGCGCGGATCTGGTGCGCGCGGCGATCGCCCTGAGCCTGCCGTTCATCGACCAGGTCTGGCAGGTCTACGTTCTGGTGTTCGTCCTGCAGTCCGCGTCGGCGACCTTCACCCCGGCGTTCCAGGCCCTCATCCCGGTGGTGCTGCCCGAGGAGAAGGACTACACGAAGGCGCTGTCACTGTCCCGGCTCGCCTACGATCTCGAGTCCCTGGTCAGCCCGCTGCTCGCTGCGGCCCTCCTGACGGTGATGACGTTCCACACCCTGTTCGTGGGAACCATGCTCGGCTTCCTGGTGTCCGCGGCCATGGTCCTCGCGACCGCCTTGCCGGCGATCCCGCCGGCGGTGCAGCAGGGCTCCCTGCTGCACCGCACCACCCTCGGCAGCCGGATCTTCCTGCGGGAGCCACCCCTGCGCGGGCTGCTGGCCCTGGACCTCGTCGTCGCGGCCGCCACGGCCCTCGTGCTGGTCAATACGGTCGTCTACGCGCGGGACCTCTTCGGCGGATCGAACACCGACGTGGCGATCGCCCTGGCGTCCTTCGGTGCGGGCTCCATGCTCGTCGCCTTCCTCGCGCCGCGCGTCCTGGAGCGCACGCCCGACCGGACCTTTATGCTCATCGGCGCAGCGGTCCTGACGGCGGGACTGCCGGCCGCGGCCTTCCTCGCCCTGACCGAGCAGAGCCGGGTGCCCCTCACCGGCACTTCGTGGGCGATCCTGCTCGGCCTGTGGTCCGTCCTCGGCATCGGCACCTCCATGATCAGCACCCCCTCCTCGCGGCTGCTGCGCCGCGCCGCCACCGACAGCACCCGGAGCTACCTCTTCACCGCCCAGTTCTCCCTGTCCCACGCCTGTTTCATGCTCACCTACCCCGTCGCCGGCTGGGTGGGCGCGGCCGCGGGCCAGGCCGTGGCCGCGCTGACCCTCGCGGCACTCGCACTCGCGGGCACCGTCGTCGCCTTCGTGGTGTGGCCGTCGGGGGCCCGGGACGGCCACGCTCCGACGTCGACGACGTCGACGACGTCGACGACGCCGGACGGGCGAACGGCCCGGCCGGCGGGCGGCGGACGGTAGGTCAGGACATCACCGCAGGCGCCGGGAAGGGAAGGGACGTGGTCGGCATGGGCGGACAGACGGGCGGACATCTGGGTGGGGAGTCCGCCGACCCCCGGGGGCCCGCCGCTCCGGACGACGGCCCGCAGGGCGGGCCGAGCCTCGTCCACCCGGTGGAGCCGGACGCCGAGCGCCTCGAGGCCGGCGCGGCGACCTTCCGGATGCTGTCGGATCCGACCCGCCTGCATATCCTCTGGATCCTTACCGGCGGGCCCGCCGACGTCGGGAGCCTCGTTGCTGCCACCGGCGCGAACCGGACGGCCGTGAGCCAGCACCTGGCCAAGCTCCGGCTCTCCGGGCTGGTCTCCACGCGGAAGGATGCGCGCAACGTCATCTACAGCATCGTGGACGGACATCTGTCCCGCCTCATCCTCGAGGGCATGAACCACGCCGACCACCGTGTGACCGGAGAGCCGGTCCACGAGTAGCCACCCGCGACCGGGTCCTCGGACGGGACGGTCAGGGCGAGCCCGCGGCGCAGGACGAGGGCGGGGAGGATGCGCCATGAGTTCGCTGGTGCTGCCGGCCCTGGCGCGGCCGCGGCGCGCTGACCCCCACCCGCTCGGCAGCCCTCCGCTCCGGCGTCATGACCGGCGGTCCATGCCGCTCGTCCCGCCGTCCGCGGGCTCGCCCTGATCCGGGCCCGGGCCGGGCGTCGGTTGCGCGTCGTCGCCCGTGGACATCTCCGGCCCGCCGTCCCGGCCGGCCCGAGCCCGCGCCGTCGAGCCGCGGCGCCCGCCCCGGAGCGGCTGGAGGGCGGCCATCTCCTCCTCGCCGGCGGTGCGGAAGGGGGCGACGGCGGGTCCCGGCAGGTCCCGCCGTGCCTGGCCGCGGGTGGCGACCAGGCTTGCGACGACGGCGGCGGTGAGGATGGTGGTGATCACTGCGAGGGAGATCGGCGTGGGGATGTAGTAGAGGTCGATCTTGAGGGCCATCTTGATGCCCACCCAGACGAGGACCAGGGCGAGCCCGACCTTCAGGTACACGAAGCGGTGGATGAGGTCGGCCAGCAGGAAGTACATGGCGCGCAGGCCCAGGATCGCGAACGCGTTCGCGGTGAAGACGAGGAACACCTCGTCGGTGACGGCGAAGATCGCGGGGATGGAGTCGACGGCGAAGACGATGTCGGTGACTTCCACCAGGACGAGGACGGCGAGCAGGGGGGTGGCGAGCAGGATCCCGTTCTTCCGGATGAGGAACCGCTGGCCGTGGAAGGCGTCCGTCGTGGGCACGTACCGGCGGAAGAGCTTCAGGGCCCGCGACTTCGACGGATCGATGTGCTCGTCGCGCTGCACGAGCATCCGGTACCCGGTGAAGAGCAGGAAGGCCGCGAAGACGTAGAGGACCCCGGAGAAGTTCTGAATCAGCACCGACCCGGCGGCGATGAAGATCCCGCGGAAGACCAGGGCGCCGAGGACCCCGAAGAACAGGACGCGGTGCTGGTACTCGCGGGGGACGGCGAAGAACGTGAAGATGATCGCCCAGACGAAGACGTTGTCCACGGCGAGGGACTTCTCGATGAGGTAGCCGGCGAAGTACTGCTGCCCGAACCCGGCGCCCCAGACCCGCCACACGATGATCCCGAACACGATGCCGCAGAACACCCACACGCCGGACCAGGCGGCCGCCTCGCGGACGCTGATGACGTGGGCGTGCCGGTGTGCGACGAGGTCGACGACGAGCATGAGGAGGATGAAGCCGATGACGGCGAACCAGACCCAGAGGGGGACGTCCATGAAGTGCCTTCCAGTCAGTGGATACCAACTGGAGGTCTCTCCCGGCCACCCGGGTGGCCCTGTCCGCCGGAGGGTGCCGGGACCCCCGTAGTGACGACGAACCGGATGTGGGGATACTCCCCTCCGTGCCTACGAGTGAACCACAGTCCGCCCGCCGAGGGGAAGAGGTGGGGGAAGGGTCAGGCGGGGCGCACGTGCAACGGCAGGTCGAACACGATCGACCGCTGGGTCGGGACGTAGCCCATGCGCTCGTACAGGCCGAGCGCCCCCGAGGGGTTCTCCGTGTCGACGCCGAGCCCCGCGTTCCGCATGCCCGCCGCGCGGTACCGCCTCATCGCCTCGGCCAGCAGGGCCGGGGCGAGGCCGCGACCCCGCCAGGTCCGCCGGACACCGAGGAGGTCGGTATAGCCCTCCGTGCGGCCGAGCAGCCGCTGGGAATCGGGATCGTAGCTGGACAGCTGGTAGGCGACGACCTCGCCCGTCGAGGGGTCCAGGAGCGCGAGGCTCCAGTCCGCACGGAACTCCGGGTGGCTGACGGTGAACTGCCACGATTCCTGATCGCGCGGCTCGCTCCCCCAGTGGTCCTGGAAGGCGTCGTTGTGGGCGAGGCGGACCAGCTCGGAGATGCCGCGGTCCGCGCCCTCGGCGAAGGTGAGGAGCTGCAGCCCCTCGGGGAAGGTGAGGTCGGGGATGGGCTGGTCCAGCGGCCTCGTCATCTCCGTGAAGTAGCGGACGATGCTGCTGCCGCTCGCGGTGAGCAGCGCCAGGTGCGAGGGGTTGCGCTCCTCGACGTAGTTCCGGAAGACCCCCTCCGTGTGTCCGGTCTCCCGCAGCCGCATCTCCGCGCGCCAGGCCTGCCAGGCGAGGACGGCCCGGCCGATACCGCGGCCGCGCCACGCGTGGTCGACCCCGCCGGCGCCGTGGATGAGCGACGAGCCGGGATTCCGCGACAGGCGCCCGAAGGCCCGCGGCTCGCCGTCGCCGTCGAACCCGGCGACGGTGTCCCTGCGGGGATCGTTCTTCGAGGCCCGCAATGCCTGCTCGAGGTCGGCGCGCTCTTCCACCCAGTCCGGCTGGTCCTGCTCCGCGATGCGCCGGATGAGCGCGTGCCAGCGGGGGATGTCGGCGTAGGTGAGCGCCCGCCACTGCAGCCCGTCGGGCAGCTGTGGAGCATCCGGTGCCGGGGTGTCCGCACCGGCGTCGTGGCCGGGCGTGGAGGGCGTGTTCATGGCCCCAGCGTATTCCAGGAGGAGCGCGCCCACCCTCACCCGGGGCAGGACGGAGCAGTCCGTGGCGTACCCGGCCGGCCTGGCGTGGCCCCGCCGGTCAGGCGTCCACCCCCCGGGACGTTCGGTCGTGGACGGCGCGGGCGTCCAGCGCCACGACGTCGTCGCACCGTGCGGCCTCCGCGGGGTCGTGCGTCACGAGGAGTACGGCGGTGTCGGGGAGTCCCCGCCGCAGATCCTCGAGCAGCGACCGGGCGCCGTCGGCGTCGAGATGGGCGGTGGGTTCGTCCAGGAGGACGACGCCGGACCGCGTGAGCAGGGCGCGCGCCACGGCGAGCCGCTGCCGCTGCCCGCCGGAGAGCCTGGATCCTCCCGCGCCGGCGGGTGCATCCAGCCCGTCGTCGAGCCCTTCGACCAGGCCGGTCAGTCCCACGGCACCGAGGACGGCGTCCAGCTCGGCGTCCGTGGCCGGGTCGCCGGGCGCACGGGCGAGCTGCAGGTTGGAGCGCAGGCTGGAATCGAAGAGATGGCTTTCCTGGGGGCACCAGGCGATGCGCGGTGTATCGCCGTCGTGCCCGGGCTCCCCGTTCACGAGGAGTGTCCCGCGTTCGAGGGGGAGGAAGCCGAGGAGGGCACCGATCACCGTGGACTTGCCGCTGCCGGAGGGACCCGTGAGCCCGGTCCAGCGCCCCGGTGCCAGCTCGAGGTCCAGGCCGGCGACCACGGGGCGCCCGGGCTCGTAGCCGATGCTCGCCCGGCGGAGCGCGGCGGACTGCGCGGGCGGGTCGCCGATGCTGCCGTCCGTGTGCTGCAGGCCCTCCTCCCAGCCGGCAGGGCTGAGGTGCGGGAGGATCCGGCCCGTCACGGCCGCCAGTGGACCCCAGTGCTGCACGGCGGACGTGCCGGCGACGAACGGCTCGATCAGGGCGAGCTGCATGAGCACCAGGACGGCCGTGAGGTCCGCCGGCAGACCGCCCGCGCCGACGAGGATGCCGAGGGAGGCGGTGCAGCACGCGGCGACGATCACGGCCGTCGACGCACCCGCCGCCGCGGCCGAACGACGCGCCGCCGCCGCGACCGATTCCCCCAGCTCACGCGTTTCGGCGAGCGCGGGCCGGTGGACGCCGTTCACCCGGAGATCGGGGGCGGCCCGCAGCAGGCTCGTGACGCGTTCGAGGCCCTGGGCCCGCAACCGGACCGCGGCCGCGCCCGCGGCCCGCTCACGCAGGACGGCGACGGCCGGTGCGACGACGAGGGCCGCGACGACGGACAGGGCCTGCCACCCGAGGGAGGCCGGGTGCAGCACGGCCGTCGTGAGGAGCGCGCCGGTGCCGGTCAGCACCGAGACCAGGAAGGGCAGCAGGGCGCGCGAGGACAGGTCCCGGAGCTCGTCGATGTCCCCGACCAGCCGTTCGATGCCCCCGGAGCCCCGGGCGATCGTGCGCCACGACCGCCCGGTGCCGAGCAGGCCGATCCACAGGCGCAGCCGCGTATCGTCCGCCCGGCGGAACACGGCGCGGTGCAGCCAGAGACGTTCCTCGTAGCGCAGGAGGGAGCGGCCGATGCCGAAGAAGCGGACGCCGACGATCGCGGTGAGCAGGTAGAGGATGGGCGGCTGGTCGGCGGCCCGGACGATCAGCCAGCCGCTGAGCGCGGTCAGGGCGACGGCGAAGACCGAGGCGCCGAGCCCGAGCACGGCTGCAGCGAGGAACCGCCGGTCCCACGGCCGGACCAGCGCGAGCACATCACGGGCCACGTGCGGCCACGACGCCGCGGGGGCGTGCGACCGGCGCCCGACCGCATCCCCGGAGGGGGTCCGGGATACCGCGGATTCGGGGGTGGTGCCGGGAACGGTATCGGCCCGCGTGGTGGGCCGGGTCCCCGCGTCGGGCTCCGCGAGCACGCGGCCGGACCGGACCTCCGGCATCCCCGCCCTCTCCGGGATGTCCGGGATGTCCCGGATGTCCGGGATCTCCGGGATCTCCGCCCTGGAACGGGGCATCGGGCCGGGCGCACCACCGCGCGAAGGCGCCCCGCCGAGGCGCACCTCGGCCGATGCGAGGCGCGCCGTCTCGTCGTCGTGCGCGATCAGCAGGACGGTCAGGCCGGTGCGGCGCTCCATGACGGCTGCGCGGATGGCGCGGGAGGCGTCGTCGTCCACGTGGGCGGTCGGCTCGTCGAGGAGGAGGAGGGTGACGGACGGATCCTGTGCGCGCAGCAGGGCGCGGGCGACGGCGACGCGCCGCAGTTCGCCCGGGCTCAGTTCCGTGCTGCGGCGGTCGGCGAGTCCGGTGGCACCGACGGCGGCGAGCTGGGCGTCGAGGATGGGCGATTCCGCGGGAAGCCCGGCATAGAGGGCGAGTTCGGCGCGAACCGTCTCGAGCAGGAGTTCGGGGTGCTGCGGCACCCAGGCGACCGAGCCGGGCCGGAGCCCTGACACCCGGCCCCCGAGGCGGAGCCCGGGAGGGAGGGCCGCTCCCCCGGCCAGGGCGCGCATCACGGTGGACTTCCCGGAACCGCTCGGGCCCCGGAGCGCGGTCACGGTCCCGGGCTCGAGCACGAGGGAGATGCCTGGGAGGACCGGCTCGAGGAGGCCGTCGTACCGGGCAGTGAGGCCCTCCACCCGGATGGCGTCCGGTCCACCCGCCCCGCCGTCCGCTTGGCCCGCGCGCACCGGCAGGTCCTCCGGCGGTGCCGCGGGGGCGTCGATGACCGCACGGACGCGGGCGCCGGCCTCCTCCCCGTCCTCGCTGGCGTGGTGGGCCGTACCGACGTCGCGCAGGGGGCCGTAGCACTCGGGCGCGAGGATGAGGGCGATCAGCGCGGTCTCCAGGCCGAGGTCACCGTGGATCAGGCGCACGCCCGCGAAGACCGCGACGACCGCCACCGAGAGGGTGCTGATCAGCTCGAGGGCGAGGGAGGAGAGGAAGACCGTGCGGAGGGTCGTCATGGTGCGGGAGGTGTAGGTGTCGGCGATGTCCCGGAGGGCGCGGGTCTGTTCGGCGGCGCGGCCGAGCCCGACGAGGACGGGGAGACCCCGCGCGAGTTCGAGCAGGTGGTCGGACAGGCGTCCCAGCGCGGTGGTGGCCTGCTGCGTGTGCTCCTGCGTGTGGAGGCCGATCAGCACCATGAACACGGGCACGAGCGGCACCGTCAGGACGACGACGAGCGCGCTGACCCAGTCCGCGGCGAGGATCCGCGCCCCGATGAGCAGCGGGACCACGGCGCATGTGACGAGCGCGGGCAGGTACTGCGTGTAGTACTTGTCGAGCCCGTCGAGCCCGCGGGTGAGCAGCACCGCGAGGGAGCCCGTGCCGCTGCCCGCGGCGGCACGGGTGGTGCCGCCGTCGTCGAGCAGGCGCAGGAGCGCCGCCTCGCGCATCCGCTCCCTGGTACCGAGTGCGAGGCGCGCGGCGGTGGCGTCCTGCCCCCACGCCGCGACGGTGCGCAGTCCGGCACCGAGGACACCCTGCAGCAGCACGCCGCGGACGTCGAGCGAGCCGGCGGCGAGCGAGCCGGCGGCGAGGGAGCCGGCGGCGAGGGAGCCGATACCGAGGGCGAGGGCCTGTGCCAGGAGCACCAGCCCGGCCGCGCGGACGGCGGCCAGGACGCCGAGGAGGTACAGCGCCGACGTCGACCCCGCGGCGCCCGCGGGCCCTCCTGCCCTCAGCGTGGTCAGCGGCGAGACGCGCCGGCCCGCCGGTACGGCGTCGCCTTCCTCCGGGGTGACCGGAACGCGTCCGGCATCCGGCCGGGACACGGCGGTCCCGAGGGCGCCGCTCACAGTGCGGTGACGGCGTGCGCCGCCGGGATGCTCGACTCCGAGACCCGCTGCCGGAAGACCCAGTAGGTCCACGCCTGGTACGCGAGGACGAGCGGCACCCCGAAGCAGGCGACGATGCTCATCAGGCCGAGCGTGTAGGGCGAGGACGACGCGTTCTGCACGGTCAGGTCGAAGGCGGGGTCGATCGTCGACGGGAGGACCACGGGGAACACGGCCCCGAAGATCGACCCGACCAGCGCCAGCATCCCGAGGCCCAGCGCCGCGAACGCGCGGCCGTCACGGCCCACCGACGAGAAACGGTGGGCGGCGGTCAGCGCGCCGACGGCGACGACCACGGCGAGCCAGGTGAGCACCGATCCCGTGTCCAGCTGCACCAGGAGCGCCCACGCGAGGAACGGGAGCATCGCGACCGGCAGGAGCCGGCGGAACAGGCGGTCCGCCAGCATGCGCACGCCGCCGTCGGTCTTCAGGGCGATGAACGCGGCGGCATGGACGAGGCAGAACAGCACGACGGCGGCGGCACCGAGGAGTGCCGGCAGGGTGGCCCAGGCGAAGGCACCGCCCACGCGGTCGCCGTTCGCGTCGAGCGGCAGGCCGGTCGTCGTCAGGGCGAGCGCCGCGCCGATCCCGGCTGCCGCGGCGAACGACCCGAGCGCGATGGCCCGGTCCCAGCCGTTGCGCCAGGTGTCGCTGTGCCGTTTGCCACGCCACTCGAACCCCACGGCCCGGAAGATCAGACCGAGCAGGACCAGCAGGAACGGCAGGTAGAGCGCGGACAGGAGGGAGGCGTACCAGTAGGGGAAGGCCGCGAACGTGGCGCCCACCGCCGTCACGAGCCAGACCTCGTTCCCGTCCCACACCGGGCCCACCGTGTTGAGCAGCACGCGCCGCTGGGTGTCGTCACGGGCCATGAGCTTCATCAGCATCCCCACGCCGAGGTCGAAGCCCTCGAGGAAGAGGTAGCCGGACCACAGGACGGCGATCAGTACGAACCAGAGGGTGGGCAGGGCCTCGGTCATCGGGGATCCTTCCGGGCGGTCGAGAGGGGCAGGGAGTCGGGGTGCGGGGCGGTGGCGTTGCCGGGGTGGTGCGGGCGGCTCGCGACCGCGGGCCCGGTGGGCCGGTCAGTAGGCGAAAGCGAGGACATCGCCGTCGTCCTTCCTGCCGCCGTCGGCCCCCGGGTCGCCCTCCGGACGGGCGAGCTCGGGCATCGCGGAGGCGGTGCCGCCGCGGACGTAGGTGACGAGCAGCTTCACCTCGACCACGAGCAGGGCGGCATAGACGAGGGTCAGCAGGACGAGCGAGGTGACCAGCTCCGGGAGGGACACGCCGGGCGAGACCGCCGCTGCGGTGAACATGAAGACGCCGTCGATGCCGGTCGGGTCCGGATTGGGTGCGACGACGAAGGGCTGGCGACCCATCTCGGTGAAGACCCATCCCGCGATGTTCGCCCCGAACGGCGCGAGGATCCCGAAGACCGCCAGCCGCATGAGCCACCGCGATTCCGGGACGGTGCCCTTCCGCAGGACCCACAGGGCGGCGGCGGCCGCCGCGGCGGCGACTGCCCCGAACCCGATCATGATGCGGAATCCCCAGTAGGTGACCTCCATGACCGGCAGGTAGTCGATCTCCGACCCCGCCAGGTCCCCGTACATCGGATCGTCCGGCAGGTGCGTGCCGTACTTCTCCTGGTATTCGGGCAGGAGGGTGTTGACGCCCTTGACCTCGGTGGTGAAGTCGCCGTTGGCGAGGAAGGACAGCACGCCGGGCACCTCGATGACCGCGGTGATGTCCTCACAGCTCTGCGCGCCGAGGTTGCCGACCGACAGGATGGAGAACCCGGTGCCGTCATGGCAGGCCGCTTCGGCGGCCGCCATCTTCATGGGCTGCTGGTCGAACATGAGCTTGCCCTGGAGGTCGCCGGTGATGCCGGTGCCGGCGAAGGCGATCATGGCGACGACGGCGCCGGCCCGTGCCGAGCGGAGCCACACGGTGTGATCCGCCGTGTCCCGTGCACCGCCGCCGTCACCGACGACGACCGTCCCGTCGGGGCCGAGGGTGTCCAGACCGTCGTGGCGCCTCTTCCACAGGTGGTACCAGCTGATGCCGAGGAGGAAGGCACCGGCGACGGCGAGGCAGCCGAAGAGGGTGTGCGGGAAGGCGACGAGGGCGGTGTTGTTGGTGAAGACCGCCCAGGCATCGACCATGACGGGCCGGCCGTCGACCATCTCGACGCCCACGGGGTGCTGCATCCAGGAGTTCGCGACGAGGATGAAGTAGGCGGAGAAGACGGACGCGAGCACCGCGGCCCACAGCGAGAGCAGGTGGACCAGGCGCGGAAGCCGTCCCCAGCCGAAGATCCAGAGGCCCAGGAACGTGGACTCGACGAAGAAGGCCAGGAGCGCCTCCATCGCGAGCGGCGCGCCGAACACGTCGCCGACGAAGCGGCTGTACTCGCTCCACGCCATGCCGAACTGGAACTCCTGCACCAGACCGGTGGCGACGCCCACGATGAAGTTGATGAGGAAGAGCTTCCCCCAGAACTTGGTCATCCGGAGGTAGTGCTCCTGGCCGGTGCGGTACCAGAGGGTCTGCATGGCGGCCACGAGCAGGCCGAGTCCGATGGTCAGGGGGACCATGATGAAGTGGTAGACGGTCGTGATTCCGAATTGCCAGCGGGCAATTTCCAAGGCTTCCATCGGGCCCTTTCAGCAGTGCGTCGCGCCGATGTCGACGAAACTTCTACGGTCTGTAGAACTTGTTCTTCTACATATCGTAGAACATGCCGACGACACTTCTACACGGAGTAGAATCGTTGGACGGGAGGTTGTACGTTAGAGCTACCACGCTTCAGCATCTCCCTCCCGGGAATGCAGCCTCGTCCCCCCGACGGGCGCGGATCGCGATTGATCGAAGGAACGAACATGGCAACGCTCGGAGACCTGGAACGCACAGTGATGGACCTGCTGTGGACGACGCCGGAGGCGATGACCGCCAACGAGTTGCGGGATGCCATCGCCGAGGCGCCGTCCGGAGAAGTGGGGCGGGAACTGGCCGTGACGACGGTCCTCACCGTGCTGTCGCGGCTGGAGAAGAAGGGCCTCGTCAAGCGGGAGCGCGACAGCCGCCCGCACCGCTACATGTCCGTCACCAGCCGCGAGGACCACACGGCGGAACTCATGCACGAAGTGCTCGTGACCGCACCGGACCGCGAAGCCGTGCTCGCCCGTTTCATCGGCAGCGTGTCCGAGGCCGAAGCCCAGACCTTGCGCAAGCTGCTCGGCGGCAGCTGACCCGCCCCGTGTTCTGGGCCTCCTACCTGCTCGCGGCGCTCGCGATCATCCTCGCGTGGCCCGCACCCATCGCGCTCTCGCGGGCCGGCTGGCCGGCCAGGGCGCCCTTCACGGCCATGGTGCTGTGGCAGTCGATAGCCCTGGCCGGCGGCCTGTCCATGATCGGCGCCATGCTGGTCTGGGGCCTCGAGCCCCTCGGCGACAATCTCGTCACGGCCTCGGCGGCGTTCCTCGACATCCTGCTCGCTGACGGGTCGGCCGAATCCCTCGGCGTCATCCACGTCTTCGCGATCAGCGCCGCGATCCTCCTCTTCGGACACCTCGTCTTCACCCTGGCCCTGACCTTCGTGCGCATCCACCGGCAGCGCCGGCGGCATCGGGACATGCTCACCCTGCTCAGCTCCCCCGCGGCCGGTCAGCCCGCGACGCTCGTCATCAAGCACCCCGCGCCGGTCGCCTACTGCCTGCCCGGCGGTGCCCGCTCCGTCACCGTCATGTCGGACGGACTGATGGACCTCCTCAGCCAGGCGGAGCTCGACGCCGTCCTCACGCACGAGAACGCGCACCTGCACCAGCGGCACCATCTGCTGCTCTGGGCCTTCGCGGCCTGGCGGGCGGCGCTGCCGTGGCTGCCCACCTCACGCCTCGCACAGCAGGCCGTCAGCGAACTGATCGAGATGCTCGCCGACGACGAGGCCCTGCGCCATGTGGACGAACCGACGCTCGTCCGTGCGATCGCCATCGTGGGCGCGGGAGCTGCGCCGTCGACGCCGGACGCCCTCGATGATGCGCTGGCCGACGAGAGCGGCATCCCCCTGACGACCGCCAGGGCGGTATCCGGCGGGACCTCCGACGTGACCTCGACGGTGCCGCGCCTGCGCCGCCTGCTGAGCCCCCTGCCGCCCCTCAGCCTGATCCAGCAGGGACTCGCCCTGTCCTCCGCCGGATTGCTGCTGGTGATTCCTCCGCTGCTCCTGGTGGCCCCCGAGCTGCTGGGCTGAGTGCCCGTCAGGCGTCGATGCGGTCCCGGTCGAGGGAGGCCGCTCCCGCGACGATGAAGTCCTTGCGGGGCGCGACGTCGCTGCCCATCAGCAGGTTGAAGACGCGTTCGGCGGATTCGGCCTCCTGGATGCGGACGCGTCGCAGCGTCCGGTGCCGCGGATCCATGGTGGTCTCCGCGAGCTGGTCCGCGTCCATCTCCCCGAGCCCCTTGTAGCGCTGGATCGGCGACTTGTAGCGCTTTCCCTGCTTCTCCATGGACGCGAGGAGCCGCGTGAGTTCCGCCTCCGAATAGGTGTAGATCATCTCGTTGGCCTTGGAGCCCCCGTTGATCACCTCGACCCGGTGCAATGGCGGGACGGCGGCGTACACCCGGCCGGCCTCCACCAGCGGACGCATGTACCGGAAGAACAGGGTGAGGAGCAGCGTCCTGATATGGGCACCGTCGACGTCGGCATCGGTCATCAGGATGACCTTGCCGTAGCGTCGCGCGTCCAGCTGGAAGCTCCGCCCCGACCCCGCCCCGATGACCTGGATGAGGGCGGCGCACTCGGCGTTGGAGAGCATGTCCCCCACCGAGGCCTTCTGCACGTTGAGGATCTTGCCCCGGATCGGCAGCAGCGCCTGGTAATCGGAGGAACGGGCGTTCTTCGCGGTACCGAGCGCGCTGTCACCCTCGACGATGAAGAGTTCGGACCGCTCGGCGTCGTCGATGCGGCAGTCCGCGAGCTTCGCCGGCATGGAGGAGGTCTCGAGTGCGTTCTTGCGCCGCTGGGTCTCCTTGTGGACCCGCGCCGAGATGCGGGACTTCATCTCCGCGACGACCTTCTCCAGCAGCAGCGCCGACTGCGCCTTGTCGTTCCGGGACGTCGAGGACAGCCGCGCCTGCAGCTCCTTCTCGACGACCTTCGCGATGATCGCCCGGACGGCGGAGGTCCCGAGGATCTCCTTGGTCTGGCCCTCGAACTGCGGCTCGGCGAGGCGCACGGTGAGGACAGCCGTCAAGCCGGCGAAGACGTCGTCCTTCTCGATCTTGTCGCTACCGGCCTTGAGCTTGCGCGCGTTGGCCTCGATGACCTTGCGGAAGGTCTTCAGGAGCGCCTGCTCGAAGCCGCTCTGGTGCGTGCCGCCCTTGGGGGTCGCGATGATGTTCACGTAGCTGCGGACCGTGGTCTCGTAGCCGATGCCCCAGCGCAACGCGATGTCCACCTCGCAGTCGCGCTCCACCTCCGCCATGTGGCTGTGCCCGCGGTCGTCGAGGACGGGCACGGACTCCTTGAAGCGACCCGACCCGTGGAAGCGCCACACATCCGTGACCGCAGCGTCGAGCGCCAGGAACTCGGCGTACTCGGAGATGCCACCGTCGTGCTGGAAGACCTCCTCCACGGGCCCGGACTCCGCCGGCGTGCCCGGGAGCCTCCGCTCGTCCCGGAGCGTGATGCGCAGGCCCGGCACCAGGAAGGACGTCTGGCGGGCGCGGGTCTGCAGTTCCTCGTAGGAGAACGTGGCGTCCGGCGTGAAGATCTGGCGGTCCGCCCAGTACCTGATCCGCGTCCCCGTCACACCGCGCTTGGCCGTCCCGACGATCTCGAGGCGCGACCCGTCGAGGAAGGGCTCGAAGGGGGCGGTGGGCGACGGCGTCCTGCCGTCCTTGAAGATGCCCGGCTCACCACGGCGGAAGGACATGGCGTAGGTCTTGCTGCCGCGGTCGACGAAGACGTCCAGGCGGGAGGACAGCGCGTTGACCACGCTGGCGCCGACGCCGTGGAGGCCACCCGAGGCCGTGTAGGAGCCACCGCCGAACTTGCCGCCGGCGTGCAGCTTGGTGAAGACCACCTCGACGCCGGTCAGGCCGGTCTTGGGCTCGATGTCCACGGGGATGCCCCGGCCGTCGTCGTGGATCTCCACGGAGCCGTCGGCGTGCAGGATGACCGTGATGCTCTGGCCGTGGCCGGCCAGTGCCTCGTCGACCGAGTTGTCGATGATCTCCCACAGGCAGTGCATGATGCCCCGGGAGTCCGTGGACCCGATGTACATCCCGGGACGCTTGCGCACCGCCTCGAGGCCCTCGAGGACCGAGAGGTGCCGGGCGGTGTAGTCCGAGGTGGGGGTCACGGTGTATCAGTCTCCTTGGCGGAACGGGCACGATCCCGGACAGGCGTCAGGAGGGTGGTTGCCGGGATGGGTGGCCCCAGTTTATTACCTCGCGCCGACAGGAACCGGCAGGAGCCGTCGTCGGCGTCCCCCGGACGTGACCCATACCTCTGATACGCCGCCAGCGAAAGGGGGCCCAGCCTGCGAAGGAGCGGCGACGAATAGTGGTTATATGAATACACGATCCACATGAGGAGGCATTCATGACCACTGCAGTAGCCACTCGCGAGCTCACTGCCCTGGACCGCTGCGATCGCTGCGGCGCCCAGGCCTACGTTCGGGCAGTCCTTCAGTCCTCCGGTGGAGAGCTTCTGTTCTGCGGCCACCATGCGCGCGCCGTCGAAGCTAACCTCAAGCCACTCACGTCCGAGTGGCAGGACGAGACGCAGCGGCTTCACGCGAAGCCGGCCCTCATCGGCGACTGACCGCCGCAGGGACCACCGACCACGAAGACCATGAGGCGCCCCGTGTACAGGCGCTGACGTACAGGGAAAGGCCCGCTCCGGACGGAGCGGGCCTTTCCCTGTCATGGGGCCTCCCAGCCCCATGACGAAGGGCCCCTCCCGCAGGAAGGGCCCTCGGCGTAAGGAGGCTCGATGGTCAGTCGAGGTAGTCCCTCAGGACCTGGGACCGGGAGGGGTGGCGCAGCTTCGACATCGTCTTCGACTCGATCTGGCGGATGCGCTCACGCGTGACGCCGTAGACCTTGCCGATCTCGTCCAGCGTCTTCGGCTGGCCGTCGGTCAGCCCGAAGCGCATCGCCACGACGCCCGCCTCCCGCTCGGAGAGGGTGTCCAGCACCGAATGGAGCTGCTCCTGCAGGAGGGTGAAGCTCACGGCGTCGGCCGGGACCACGGCCTCGGAGTCCTCGATCAGGTCACCGAACTCCGAGTCGCCGTCCTCGCCGAGCGGCGTGTGCAGGGAGATGGGTTCGCGGCCGTACTTCTGGACCTCGACGACCTTCTCCGGTGTCATGTCGAGTTCGAGGGCGAGTTCCTCGGGGGTGGGTTCGCGGCCGAGGTCCTGCAGCATCTGCCGCTGGACGCGGGCCAGCTTGTTGATGACCTCCACCATGTGGACGGGGATGCGGATGGTGCGGGCCTGGTCCGCCATGGCACGCGTGATCGCCTGGCGGATCCACCAGGTCGCATAGGTGGAGAACTTGAAGCCCTTGGTGTAGTCGAATTTCTCGACCGCACGGATCAGCCCCAGGTTGCCTTCCTGGATGAGGTCCAGGAAGAGCATGCCGCGCCCGGTGTACCGCTTGGCCAGCGACACGACGAGGCGGAGGTTCGCCTCGAGGAGGTGGTTCTTGGCGCGCTTGCCGTCGTGGATGACGAACTCGAGTTCGCGCTTCAGCTTCGGGTCCATGTCCGGATCCGCGGCGATCTTCTCCTCCGCGAAAAGACCGGCCTCGATGCGGAGGGCCAGATCCACTTCCTGCTCCGCGTTCAGCAGGGCGACCTTGCCGATCTGCTTCAGGTAGTCCTTGACGGGGTCCGCGGTCGCGCCGGCGGACACGACCTGCTGCGCGGGTGCGTCGTCGTCGTCGGCATCGGAGTAGACGAAGCCGGTGCTCGTCCCGACCTCGGGGGTCTCGGGCTTCGCGTCCTCGGCGTCGACGTCGACCTCGACGGCGGGATCCGGTGTGTCGACGGCGTCCACGGAACCCTGGGCATCCGCTGCCGAGGCCTTCGCTGCAGCGGCCGAAGCGGCCTTGGTCGCCGGCTTCTTGGCCGCCACCCGTCGCTTGGTAGTGGTGGTACCAGCGTCTGGCGACGCCGGTGCTGCTGTCTTCTTGACCGACACAGAGAACCTTTCGTACGGCGGTGTGTGGCATCGTCAGAGGGACAACACCACTATGACCCTGTCAAGTCCGCGCTCGATACCAGACGGATACTGCTCGGGTCAGGTCCCAAGGGAACAGTCCTGCAGCCCTCGCTATTCCTTGGGAGCCGCCCTTCGGCAACAACCCGCGTGGAAACGCTCGGTGAAGTTCTGGTGCACGGACCCAACCGGGTCTCAACTTTCATTGTCTCACGGCTCGCCGTTCCGCCGGAAATCACCCCGGCCGCCGGTGGCCGGCTCCTGCCGCCGTTCCCGAGGGTCCGGCCGACGGCCTCAGGCCGCGTCATGCAGGGCCGTCGCGGCCCCCGCCGTCCACGCCGTCGCACGGCTCCGGGCCCACGCCGGCAGCCCGCCGCGGCGCAGGAGTTCGTGCAGCAGGCGTGCGAGGCGATAGCCGGGCACCGCCTGCTCCGCCGCATCCAGGAAGACGGCCGCGCGCGATCCCCGACCCCGTGCGTATTCGAACCAGGCGCTCATGGTCAGGGCCGCGGCACGGGACTCGCCCTCCGATACCGCCGCGAGCCGCGCGAGGAGGACGCTCATCGCATCGACGCGGCCCCAGGCGATCGCGCCGGAGTACCTGCCGGCCAGCACATCCGCATAGAGCAGCGCCTCGGCGCCCCGGGGAGCAGGTCCTGCCGTCGGCGTCGCCTCGGACCCGGAGTCCCCTCCGGCGCCGGCCCCGTCCGTCCGGAGGGCGGCGATGGCGCCCTGGAGCGGACCGGCGCTCCGCACCTCCGGCAGGACCCGCGCAGCGCCGGGCCGTTCCCCCTCCGGTGCTGTCGACGGCGTGTCGGCCCGCGCCTCCGACGCGAGCAACCCGCAGGCCGTCGCGCCGTCGAGGGCTGCCGCGGACCCGAGGCACGCACTGGCGAGGAGGAAGTCGCGGACCGCCCGCGACTCGACGCTCGCCAGCAGGAAGCCCGCGACGTCGGGCTCGGCCTCGACGTCGAAGCCCCCCGCGCCGGGCAGGACGGCGTCCCACAGGGCCGACGTCGCGCGGAACTGCCCGGGCGCCGTCCATCGGCCTGCGCAGCACGCGGCATAGTGCGCCCGCGCGCCTTCGACGGCCCGGACCGCCGGGTCGGGGGCAGCCGCGCCCGGTACGTCCCGTGCGGCGACGGAGGGCGCGGCACGGAGGACGGCGTCGGGCGCGGATGCGTCGAACGCACTCCCCCCGAAGACCAGCTCTGCGTTCAGTGCGCTGTGCGCCACGGTGTCGAGGGGCTGGCCCGGCCAGGGGCAGCACTCCTCGTCCGTGCAGAAGATGTCGCGCCACCCTGACCGCCCGACGAACCAGCCGCCGCGGACGGGGAGGCCTGCGGTGCCGAGGACCGTCTCCATGGTCAGCACCAGGCCGCTGCGCGGTGCCGGGGCGTGTCTCTCCCAGTGCTCCTCCGTGTACACCACGATCAGCGTGCCGTCGGCGTCGACGTCGCCCTGCAGGAAGGAGAGCACACCGTCGGCGAACCCGAGCGGATCCGTCCCGGCGCCGGTGAGGTCCACACGCAGCGTGGCCCCGAGCCTCCTGCCGCTGGTCGTCAGGACCACCAGGCTCTCGTCGGGCATGAAACCGAGGGCGTGGGGGATGTAGGAGAGGATGTCGGCCGGTGAGGTGACGACGAAGGACGGTGACGCCGGGGTGCCCGACGCGGGGCTCGTGGGAGATGACATGCCGCCAGCGTCCTCGGGTCGCCTGCGGGGCGCACGGGGGTCCGGGACTATGTGGACAACTGCCGCGGGGCTGCCGTCCTACTGGTTCCGGGCGGCTCTCTGCTCCCGGCGTCGCCGGCGTTCGCGGGCCAGGGCGTCACGGAGCGGCGGGACGACGACCCCCTGCTCGGCCATCCTCCGGCGGACCCTCCGCCGCGCGATGATGACGGCGATGGCGCCGACCGCGACGACGAGGAGCTGCACGGACATCGCGAGGCGGAAGGACGGCAGGGCGTACAAGTCGCCCTGCGAGAACCCCGTGGCGAGCAGGACGTCGAGGACGGTCCCGATGGCGAACATCGTCAGCAGGGACGCCATGAAGCCGCCGATGTTCACGATGCCGATGGCTGTACCCATGCGTGCGGCAGGGTTGAACGTGCGGGCGAAGTCGAACGCGATCATGGACCCCGGCCCACCGACGGCGAGCGCCACCACCAGCAGGGTCAGGAGCGGGAGGGGCGCGGGTCCCGGGTAGAGGAGGACCGCCAGCCAGGCCCCGGCCATCAGGGCGGCGATCGCGAGCACCATGGTGGAGCGACGCAGGGGATGCCGGCCCACGTAGCGGCCGAGGAACGGGCCGCAGACGATCCCGACGGCGACGAACAGGGTCATCAGCGCGGACGCCGCGCCTTCTCCCACCTTCTCGGCCCGCACCAGGTAGGGGTAGCCCCACATCAGGACGAAGACGGTGCCGGGGAACTGGATGGTGAAGTGCGCCCACAGGCCGAGCCGTGTGCCGGGCTGCTTCCAGGCGGCGGCGAGGGAGGTCCCGGTCTCCCGGATGGTCTGGGCGCTCCGCGGGCGGGCGACGGGCGAGTCCCGGATCAGGCTGACCGAGAGGACGACGGCGAGGACCGAGAGCGCGGCGGCGGAGAGGAACGCGGACTGCCAGCCGAAGACGGAGAGCACCGCGACGAACGGGATGACCGAGACCACCTGCCCGAGCTGGCCGATGATCCCCGTCCACTGCGTCAGGACGGGGATGCGGCGCGGTTCGAACCACGCGGGAAGCAGCCGGAGCACGCTGATGAACGTCATGGCGTCCCCCGCCCCCACGAACAGGCGGCCGGCGATGCCGGCCCCCACGGAATCCGCGAAGGCCAGCTGCGCCTGCCCCAGCGCCATGAGCACGCCGCCCGTGACGATCAGCGTCCGGGGGCCCCAACGGTCGACGAGGACGCCGACCGGCACCTGCAGTCCCGCGTAGACGAGCAGCTGGACGACGGTGAAGATCGACAGCTGCGAGGCCGAGGCGCTGAAGCGGTCCGTCGCCTCGAGGCCGGCCACGCCGAACGTGGTGCGCTGCGTGACGGCGATGAGGTAGGCCGCGACCCCTGCCGCCCAGACCAGGAGTGCCCGCGAAGAATTCACCCGCCCATTATCCCGTGGGAGATGCGCCGTCCGGTCCGTCGTCGTGCCGGTCGGAGGCGCCGGGCTTCGGCGCGGCGCCGGTCCCGGGAGAGGCGTCCTCGTGGTCGGCGCCACCGTCCTCGGCGCCGGAGCGGTCGTAGTCGATGGGCGTGGTCCCCAGGAACTCGGTGTCCCAGAGCAGCGTGGACTCCTCCTCCGCCTGCGGGCTCGCGAGGTAGGCCTCGACCGCGGCACCCAGCTCCTCCGCGCTGGCGAGCTCGCTGTTGTCCTTGACCAGCAGCGATTTCCGGGCGACGCCGTCGGCGTACTCGTCGTAGCGCTTCTCGAGCGAGGAAACCACGGACTGCACCTCCGTGGAATTGCCGACCTGCCGGGCGATCTGCCGCTCGACGTCGCGCCCGGTCTCCCGCAGGCGGTCGGTGGGCAGCACGAGTCCGGCGGTCGCGCCCAGGTATTCGAGGCCCGCCACGGCGGCTGGAGGGTACTCCGCCTCGGCGAGATAGTGCGGCACGTGGATGACGTGCCCCACGACGTCGTGCCCGGCCTCGATCAGGCGCAGTTCCAGCACGTGCCCGATGGAGGCCTGCAGCTCGGCGGTGGGACGCCAGGCGTTCATGCCGTCGATGAGGTCGGAACGGTTTCCGTGCAGCGTCACGCCGATCGGCCGCGTGTGCGGGACGGGCATCGGGATCGCGTGGATCCACGAGGTCATCGGCACGTCCAGGTCCTCGACGAGTCCGACGACCGCGCTCGCGAACCGCTCCCATTGGAGGTCCGGCTCGGCGCCGGTGAGCAGCAGGAAGGGCTCACCGAGTCCGTCGTACAGGCGGTGCAGTTCGAGCCGGTGCGGCCGGTAGTCCGTCAGGTGGTCCTCGGCGAAGGTGATCCTCGGGCGGCGTCCGCGGTAGTCCATGAGCTGGTCGGCGTCGAACTCGGCGACGGGCTCGTGCTCGAGCACCTCGAGGAGTTCCTCGCTGACCTGCGAGACGACCTGCCCGGCGTCCATGAAGCCGGTCAGGCTCACCAGCAGGGGCAGCCCACTGCTCCCGGGGTCGTCGAAGACGTCGGTGTCGGTGGTGTACAGGGTTCGTGGATCCAGCATGGCTCTCTCCTCCGGTCAGGTCCTGCTCTCCTCAACACCACCCGCGCCGCCTTCATTCCGGGCCGCCGCGGCGTAGAGACTACGATCGTCAGGACGGTTCCCGGACCACCGGATACCGGGACCACCTGCGACGCCGATCCGGACACGCATCCGGACACGAGGAGACAGATTCCGTGATCAGAACCACCGAACTACACCTGACCGCTTCCGCGAAGGACCTCAAGAAGATTCCGAGCGACGCGCTCGTGATCGCGGTCGCCAAGGGGGCCGACGGGCCCGTCCTGCTCGACAGCCCGCTCCCCGCGAAGGCCGCGCGTGCGCTCGGGGACTCCCTGCAGGTCCTCGGCATCACGGGGGCCGCGGACGAGGTCCGCCGCTTCCCCGGCCTCCCCGAGACCGGTGCCGATTCGCTGGTGCTCTCCGGCGTCGGACCGGTGTCCGCCGGAGCGGTGCTCCCTCCCGAGACCCTCCGCCGCGCCGCGGGCGCCGCGATCCGCCAGCTGACCGGACTGGAGACCGTCGTCCTCGCCCTGCCGGCCGAGACCGTCGTCGCCGCGACCGCCGTCGCGGAGGGCGCCGCCTTCGGCGCCTACAGCTACGAGGGCCACAAGTCCGGGCTCAAACCGGACGGCACGGTCGCCCCGGCCAAGGACCGGGACGCCGTCCGCAGCGTCGTCGTGTACACGCCCGTGGCCGACGACGCCGGGCTCGTCCCCGCGCTGCGGCGCGCCGTCATCCTCGGCAAGAACGTCAACGCCACGCGCACGCTCGTGAACCAGCCGCCGAGCCACCTCTACCCGGAGACGTTCGCGCAGGCCGCGAAGGAGCTCACGCGCGGCCTGCCCGTCAAGGTCACCGTGATGGACGAGAAGCGTCTCGAGCGTGACGGCTACGGCGGCATCCTCGGCGTCGGCAAGGGATCCTCCCGGCCCCCGCGCATGGTCAAGGTGGAGTACTCCCCCGCCAGGTCCGCCGTGCACCTCGCCCTCGTCGGCAAGGGCATCACCTTCGATTCCGGCGGACTCTCGCTGAAGCCCGCCGCGGGCATGCAGACGATGAAGCTGGACATGGCGGGCGCCGCCGTCGTCCTGACCACGCTCCTCGCCGTCGCCGAACTGGGCCTTCCCGCCAAGGTCACCGCCTGGCTGTGCCTCGCCGAGAACATGCCCTCCGGGACCGCGCAGCGCCCCGAGGACGTCCTGTCGATCTACGGCGGGCGGACCGTCGAGGTCCTCAACACCGACGCGGAGGGCCGCCTCGTCCTCGCCGACGGCCTCGCGGCCGCCAGCGAGGAGGCACCCGACGCCATCATCGACATCGCGACGCTCACGGGCGCACAGATGGTCGCCCTCGGCACCCGCGTCTCCGGCGTCATGGGCGACGACGGCGTGCGGGACGCCGTGAAGGCCGCGGCGGACCGGGCGGGCGAGCAGTTCTGGCCCATGCCCCTGCCCGAGGAACTGCGCCCCAGCCTCGACTCCCAGGTCGCGGACATCGCCAACATCGGCGAGCGGAACGGCGGCATGATGACCGCCGCGGTGTTCCTCCGCGAGTTCGTCGGGCAGGTCGACGGCGAGAAGATCCCCTGGGCGCACCTGGACATCGCGGGACCGGCCTTCAACGAGGGCGCGCCGTACGGGTACACCCCCAAGGCCGGCACCGGCGTCGGCGTCCGTACCCTGCTCGCGTACGTCGAGGACGTCCTCGCCCGCACCGCGTAGCATCCCGGGGCGCCGGACCGCACGCCGGTCCGGCGCCCCGCGTGCCTGGTCCCCGCCCCTCCCCGGGCCGGGTGAGAATGCGCACATCCGCGAACTGCGGCGTGCAGCGCCCGCGCTTCAGGTGGATGCGGACCACATCTGGGGATAGGGTGAAAAACGAGGGTACGAAGCACCTGCGACCGCACCGCGACCGCATCAGTCATCGATTCATCAACCGATCTATCAACCGACGCGCCCTGCGCGTCAACAGACCACGCGAGGGAGCGTCCAAGTGGCCGCATCGGCAACTGCGCAAGAATTCGACATCCTGGTACTGGGTGGAGGCAGCGGCGGATACGCTGCAGCCCTCCGCGCGGTGCAGCTGGGCTTCACGGTGGGGCTCATCGAGAAGGGCAAGCTCGGCGGCACCTGCCTCCACAACGGCTGCATCCCCACGAAGGCGCTCCTGCACTCCGCCGAGATCGCCGACGGCGCCCGCGATGCCGAGAAGTACGGTGTCAAGGCGACGTTCGAGTCGATCGACATGAACGCCGTCAACGCATACAAGGACGGCATCATCGCGGGCAAGTACCGGGGCCTGCAGGGGCTCATCAAGTCCAAGGGCATCACGGTCATCGAGGGTTCGGGCAAGCTCGCGTCGGAGAACACCATCGACGTCGACGGCACCGTCTACACCGGCAAGCACATCGTGTTGGCGACCGGCTCCTTCTCGCGCAGCCTCCCCGGCCTCGAGATCGGCGGCAAGGTCATCACCTCGGACCAGGCCCTCACCATGGACTTCGTGCCGAAGACCGCGATCATCCTCGGCGGCGGCGTCATCGGCTGCGAGTTCGCGTCCGTATGGAAGTCGTTCGGCGTGGACGTCACCATCATCGAGGCCCTCCCCTCCCTCGTCCCGAACGAGGACGCCTCGATCGTCAAGAGCTTCGAGCGGGCGTTCAAGAAGCGCGGCATCAAGTTCAACACCGGCACCCGCTTCAAGTCCGTCGAGCAGAACGAGGACGGCGTCGTGGTGTCGCTCGAGGACGGCAAGACCTTCGAGGCGGACCTCATGCTCGTCGCCGTCGGACGCGGACCCGTCACGCAGGACCTCGGCTACGAGGAGGCCGGCCTCACCCTGGACCGAGGCTTCGTCATCACCGACGAGCGCCTCCACACCGGCGTCGGGAACATCTATGCGATCGGCGACATCGTCCCCGGCCTGCAGTTGGCCCACCGCGGTTTCCAGCAGGGCATCTTCGTGGCGGAGGAGATCGGCGGCCTGAAGCCCGTCGTCGTCGCCGACCTGAACATCCCCAAGGTCACCTACAGTGATCCCGAGATCGCCTCCGTGGGCTACACCGAGAAGGCCGCCCGCGAGAAGTTCGGCGACGACCGTGTGGAGACGCACGAGTACAACCTCGCCGGCAACGGCAAGAGCTCGATCATCGGCACGGGCGGACTCGTGAAGCTCGTCCGCGAGAAGGACGGCCCGATCGTGGGGGTCCACATGCTCGGCAGCCGTATGGGCGAGCAGATCGGCGAGGCGCAGCTCATCGTCAACTGGGAGGCGTACCCCGAGGACGTCGCCCCGCTCATCCACGCGCACCCCACGCAGAACGAGGCCCTCGGCGAGGCCCACCTCGCCCTGGCCGGCAAGCCGCTGCACGGCTGACGCACAACCCTGCAGGCACCGCACCGGCTTGGTCCACGCCCCAAGGGCGTGGACTAAGCTCGGAAGCAGAAAAACCGAGCACGTCCAGCTGAGCAGGCCCGCACGTCGACCAGCTGCCAAAGGAACGATCTACGAAGGAGAAACGGGCGCACTATGTCTGAATCCGTGAACTTGCCCGCTCTCGGTGAAAGCGTCACCGAAGGCACCGTGACCCGCTGGCTGAAGCAGGTCGGTGACCGTGTCGAGGTCGACGAGCCCCTCCTCGAGGTCTCCACCGACAAGGTCGACACCGAGATCCCGTCCCCGATCGCCGGTGTGATCGAGGAGATCCTGGTCGCCGAGGACGAGACCGCCGAGGTCGGCGCCCCGCTCGTGCGCATCGGTGACGGCTCCGGGAGCAGCGATGAGGGCAGCGCCGACTCCGGCGCCGCTCCGGCCTCCGAGGAAGCCCCCGCCGAGGCAGAGCCCGAGGAGGAGTCGGCTCCTGCGGCCGCCGAGTCCCCCGCCGAGGAGTCGTCCGCCGGATCCTCGGAGGAGTCGTCGGAGGGCACCGAGGTCACCCTCCCCGCTCTCGGCGAAAGCGTCACCGAAGGCACCGTCACCCGCTGGCTCAAGGCCGTCGGTGACGACGTCGAGGTCGACGAGCCGCTCCTCGAGGTCTCCACCGACAAGGTCGACACCGAGATCCCGTCCCCCGTCGCGGGCAAGCTCCAGGAGATCCGCGTCAACGAGGACGAGACCGCCGAGGTCGGCGCGGTCCTCGCCGTGATCGGCTCCGGGGCTGCCGCGCCCAAGAAGGTCGAAGCCGCTTCAGGCGAACCGCTGGCCGCGGCACCCGCCGAGGAACGCGACGACGCTCCGGTCGAGAAGGCCCCGCAGGCCGCCCCGTCCGACGACGGCGGCGCGCCCGCAGCAAAGCCCGCCCCCTCCGAGGACGAGCCCGCCCAGAAGCCTGTCGAGAAGGCTGCCCAGAAGTCCGCGGCCGAATCCGCGCCGGCGCAGGAATCCGGAACCTCGGACGCCGCAGCCTACGTGACCCCCCTCGTGCGTCGTCTGGCCAACCAGAACGACGTCGACCTCTCGACCGTCAAGGGCACCGGCGTCGGCGGACGGATCCGCAAGCAGGACGTCCTCGAGGCGGCGGAGGCCAGGAAGGCCCAGAAGGCGGAGCCCGCGGCAGCAGCGTCCGCCCCGGCCCCTGCGTCCGCCGCACCGTCGAAGCCCGCGGCCCCCGCCGTCGAGCCCTCGAAGCTGCGCGGCACGGTCGAGAAGGCCCCTCGCATCCGGCAGACGATCGCCAAGCGCATGCGCGAGTCGCTCGAGGTGTCCGCCCAGCTCACCCAGGTGATCGAGGTCGACATGACGCGCATCGCGAAGCTGCGGACCGCGTCCAAGGACACCTTCCAGGCGCAGAACGGCGCGAAGCTGACCTTCCTGCCCTTCCTCTCCAAGGCCGTCACCGAGGCGCTCAAGCAGCACCCGAAGCTGAACGCCTCGTTCGACGAGGAGAAGAAGGAAGTGACCTACCACGACGCCGAGCACCTGGCGATCGCGGTCGACACCGAGAAGGGTCTGCTCGTCCCGGTCATCAGGGACGCCGGCAACCTCAACCTCGGCGGCCTCGCCAAGAAGATCGCCGACGTCGGCGCACGGACCCGCAGCGGTCAGATCGGCCCGGACGAGCTCTCGGGCGGGACGTTCACGATCACGAACATCGGCTCCGCGGGAGCCCTGTTCGACACACCGATCATCAACCAGCCGCAGGTCGGCATCCTCGGGACCGGCATCATCGTCAAGCGTCCCGTGGTCATCACCGGCCCCGACGGCGACGACACGATCGCGATCCGCTCCATGATGTACCTGAGCCTGACCTACGACCACCGCCTCGTGGACGGCGCGGACGCGGGTCGATTCCTGCAGACGCTGAAGGCACGCCTGGAGGCGGGCGCGTTCGAGGCCGACCTCGGTCTGTAGCGCCTGGCCGGCCACCCGGTCGCAGGAGAAGCCGCTTCCCGTGAGGGAGGCGGCTTCTCCTGTTCTCCCCCGCTCCCTAGGATGGGACCGAAGCACCGGATGCGACCTCCGCGTCCGTTCCACAGCAAGGAGAACCATGGCTACCGTTCGTACAGCCCACACCGTCTGGAGCGGGGACCTCCCCACCGGCTCTGGTCAGGTCACGCTCGACTCGTCCGGCCTCGGCACCTACGACGTCACCTGGAAGGCCCGCGCAGAGCAGTCGGGCGGCAAGACGAGCCCCGAGGAGCTCATCGCGGCGGCGCACTCCGCCTGCTTCTCGATGGCGTTCAGCCTCGCCCTCAGCGAGGAGGGCAACATTGCCGAGCGCATCGAGACGAAGGCGGAGGTCGACTTCCAGCCCGGCACCGGGATCACCGCCATCCGCCTCACGGTGGACGCCACCGTGCCGGGCCTGTCCGAGGAGGACTTCCAGCGCCTCGCGCAGGCCGCCAAGGAGGGCTGCCCCGTCTCGCAGGCCCTCGCCGCGGTGAAGGACATCTCGCTGGCCGCCACCCTGCAGGGCTGAGCCCTTCCATCCCGCAGGACGAGGGACCCCCGGACGGCGTCCGGGGGTCCCTCGTCCTGCGGCGCCTGCCGTCGTCCCGGCGAGGCCACCCCCGCACGGCGGCTCCGGTACCGTTCCCCCGTGACAAGTGGTTCGATGGGAGCATGCGTATCCTCCTCGCCGGCGCGTCCGGGACCATCGGTACTGCCCTCGCCCGCAAGCTCGAGACGGACCACGAGGTCCGACGCCTGGTGCGCAGGGCGCCGAAGGGTCCGCAGGAGGTCCGGTGGAACCCGTCCGCCGGGGACCTCGACGTCGACGCCGTCGAGTGGGCGGACGCCGTCATCAATCTCTCCGGGGCGGGCATCGCTGGCGGACTCTGGACGAGGCGCTATATCGAGACGCTGTACTCGTCGCGCATCACTGCCACCAGGACCCTCGTCGAGGCGATGCGGAAGGCGGCCACCCCACCCACGGTGTTCATCAGCCAGTCGGGGTCCAACTACTACGGGGATCGGGGCGACGAGGTGCTGACCGAGGGCTCCACCTCGGGTGACTCCCTCATGGCCGATATCTGCCGGCGCTGGGAGGCGGAGGCGCTGCGCGCTCCCGATGCCGTGCGCGTCGTGCTCACCCGGACGGGCGTCGTGATGGCGAAGCAGGGCGGGGCCCTGCCCGCGCTCCTGACCCCGATCCGCTTCTTCGCCGGTACGTCGCTCGGCTCCGGCCGCCAGTGGTGGCCCTGGATCAGCCTCGACGACGAGGTCCGCGCCGTCGAGTTCCTCCTCACCGCGCCCCTGTCGGGTCCCGTCAACGTCAACGCGCCGACGCCGTCGACCGTGGACACGATCACGCTGCAGCTCGGCCAGGCATTCCACCGACCGGTGTGGTTCCGCGTCCCCGGCATCTTCCTGAAGGTCGTCATGGGGCAGCTCGCCACGAACCTCCTGCTGGCGAGCGTCCGCATGGAGCCCCGCGCGCTGACCCGGGCCGGCTTCACCTTCGACGAGCCCACTCCGGAGGCCCTCGCCTCCTGGGTGCGCCGCTCCGTGACGTCCTGACCCCGCGGACGGCACGGCTCAGGCGGGCGGCGCAACGACGGAGTGGATCCGCCACCCGTCGGCGGACCCCCACAGGATGAAGATCAGCTCCTGCCGGTCGGCCGCCATGAGCGGGCCCGGCCCGGATCCCTGTAGGGCCGGTGCCGACGCCGTCTCGGTGTAGGAGGACAGCGCCGCCGTCGCCCGGACCACGGACACCTCGGTGGATCGCGGCGGGTCGGTGACCGCCGGGAGGGTCGCGAGCGCCGGGAGGTCTGCCAGCTCCGCGTCCGTCAGTGCGGCCGGGTCCCGGATGTCGATCGACAGGTCGCGCAGAGCCCTGCCCGTCCCGGCGAGCGCTCCGACCGCTTCCCGATCCGCCGCCATCGCCGGCGACCCCGCGACGTCGACCATGGTGAGCAGGTCCGGATCCGCCTCGGCGAAGGCCCGTGCCCTCGCGTCGGCCAGTCCATGCAGCGCGACGGCGGGATCACCGGGTCGTGCTGCCCGGTCCGTGTCGGGGCTGCCGGTGCCCGTCCCGTCCCGGGCCGGGTCCGCGCCAGGCCGCTCCTTCCCCCCGCCGGCCTCGCTCCGATCCGACGGGCCGGGGTCCGCAGGGTCCGGCCCGGGAATCGCCGGGGTCCCGCCGGGGACGGCATCGGGAGCGGCGCCGCGCACGGCGTCGGGTGCGGTGTCGGGTGCACGACCGGCCGCCGGCTCCGTGGAACGGACGACGTTGAGGGTCAGGGCCATCCCTGCCACGAGCAGCACGACGGCGGCGACCCCGGTCAGGAGCGCCAGCACGCCCCGGGTACGCCGCTCCCGCGAACCGGAGCGGCCCCGCTGCCGGGACACCGGGCCCGCTCGACGGGAAGCAGGGGCCTGTCCTCGACCCCGACGGCGTCCTCCCCGTGGCCGTGCTCCCGGCACGGATCCTCCTGGACTGCGTGGTCCCCGGAGCCGTGCTCCCCGGGAGCTGCCTCCGGGCAGGCGTTCTGCGCGCACGGCCCCCGGTCCACCCCCGCCGGCGGACGGGCGGATGCCGCCCGGCCGCCTCCACCGGGACCGCGGATCGCCGGGAGGCGGGTCGGCCCGTCGGGTCAGCAGCTCCGGCAGGACGCTCGCATGCACCGCCGGCACGAGGTCGACGGGAGCCGGCGCCGAGCCGGCCAGCAGGCCGCGGGCGAAGTGGTCCGCGGTGGGGCGTCGGTCCCTGTCGGAGCTCAATGCATCCTCGATGAGCTGCATGAGCTCCAGGGGTACCTCCGGGACGATCAATGCGAGCGGCGGCCGCTGCTCGGCGGGTCCGGGGATCCGGCCGGTCAGGGCGAACCAGGCCACGGCCGCCAGGGCGAAGACGTCGGCGCCGGCGTCGAACGATCCGTCGTGGAGCGGATCGAGGAAGCCGGGGGTCCCCGCGACGCCGTCCCGCCCGGCTCCCAGGAGGCGTCCGGTCCCGACATCACCGAGGAGTGGCTTGCCCTCGGCCGTGAAGAGGATGTTCCCCGGCGTCACGTCCCCGTGCAGGGCGCCGGCGCCGTGCAGGTAGCCGAGAGCCTGCGCCACCGGGACCAGGGCTGTCACGACCTCGGGGATCGGCAGCGGTCCACGGCTCGTGACGAGGGCGAGGAGCGAGCCGCCCGGGGCGAGGTCCATCAGCAGGCCGGGGCCCTGGTCCGTCTCGACGACGCCGTGCACCCTGACGAGGTGATCATGGGCGAACCGCTGCAGGAACCTCAGTTCGCGCACGAGGACGCTCATGCCCACGCCGCCCCCGACGCCCGATGACGGGGAGGGCGCCGCAGCACCGTTCGACCCCGCACCGGAGGCGGGCAATGGCGCAACGCCGGTGGCAGCGCGCCTCCCGCGACGGCCCGGCACCACGGCCCGCTCCGCGCCTCGTCCCTCCGCGGCACCTGCAGGAACCGGTGCGAGCACCTTCAGGGCCAGACGCCGACCCTCGTCGTCTGTCACCAGCCATACCGCGGAGGATCCGCCGCGTCCCAGGAGACGCCCGACCCGCAGTCCCGGGACGGCCGGCCGCTCTGCGTCGTCGGGACCCGCGCTCACCGTCCCGTCCGGTCTGTTGGGCGGGAATGCGGCATCCCCCGCCGCAGTGCCCGTCGTCGTGCCTGCTGAAGGCCTCGCCGCCGTCGACCCGGTGTCATCGTCCATGGTCCAGTTCTAGGGCACGTGAGCCGTCCGCGCGGGTTATCCACAGCCCAGCCGGCGACGCGCTCCGGACCCGATTGCAGCACTAGAACATTTGTTCTATTTTTAATGCACAGTTCCGGACGAGGCAGGTAGTCATGAAACGCACTCCCCCTGATGCAACCGAGGCCTGGCGTCCTGTGGACGAGGCCGTCGGACTCACCTTCGAGGACGTCGACGGCCTCCCGCAGCCCTGCCGGCTGCGCTGGCGGGGCTCCCTGTGGCAGGTGGTGGGTCCCCGTCGTCACTGGTCGACGTGGCGGGCACTGCCCTCGACACGGGCGGACAGGGAGGACGTGCGGCCGGTCCACCCGTGGCGGGCCGACTTCTGGCGATTCCAGGCCCAGACCGGCCCCGTCTCCCCGATCCTCCACTTCGAGGTGCGGCGTGCGGGGACGGACTGGCGACTGGTCCGCCTCGGTGCGACCTTCGACCTCCCCGATCGCTCCGAGGACCGGCGCGGATCGCCGTGCTGACCGTGCAGGCCCGGCCCGGAGGACGGCGGCAGGACGGTGTCGCCGGGCAGGACTAGGCTTGTGCCATGACCCTTGTGCTCTCACGCGTCGGCCTCGCTCCGGATTTCATCGAGTACACACAGGGGTGGGAGATGCAGAAATCACTCCACGCCCGGGTGGTGGAGGGCGCCGCGCCGAGCACCGTCCTGCTCCTCGAACACAGCCCCGTCTACACGGCAGGCAAACGCACCGAAGATCACGAGCGGCCCTTCGACGGCACACCCGTGGTGCCCGTCGATCGTGGCGGCAAACTCACCTGGCACGGGCCAGGACAGCTGGTCGGATACCCGGTCCTCGCGCTGCGGGATCCGGCGCGCGTCGCCGACTACGTCCACACCCTGGAGGAGGTCATCATCGCCTCCCTGCGCCCCCTCGGGATCGACGGCATCAGGATCGACGGGCGTTCCGGGGTCTGGCTCGCGGAGACCGGCGCGCGACCCGCGCGCAAGATCGCGGCCATCGGCATCCGTGTGAGGAACCGCGTCACCATGCACGGCTTCGCCGTCAACTGCAGCAACGACCTCGCGCCCTTCCAGCAGATCGTCCCCTGCGGCATCGCGGACGCCGGCGTCACCTCCATCTCCGCCGAATGCGGCCGCATGGTCACCCCGGCCGATCTCGTTTCGTCGATCGAGGCGGGACTGCGCAAGAATGAGGCGGTGCTGGTGGGCAACGATGACACCGGGACACCCCACCCTGCCGGTGCCGGCACGTCCGGCCCCGCCCAGAACCAGCCAGAAGGAGCTTCCCTGTGAGTCTTGCACCCGAGGGCCGCCGACTGCTGCGCGTCGAGGCGCGCAATGCCGAGACACCGGTGGAGCGAAAGCCCGACTGGATCAAGGCCAAGGTCAACATCGGCCCGGAATTCGTGTCCATGAAGAACCTGGTGAAGAAGGAGGGCCTGCACACCGTCTGCGAGGAAGCAGGCTGCCCCAACATCTTCGAGTGCTGGGAGGATCGGGAGGCCACGTTCCTGATCGGCGGCTCCGAGTGCACCCGGCGGTGCGACTTCTGCCAGATCGACACCGGCAAGCCGCAGCCCCTCGACCGCAGCGAGCCCTTCAAGGTCGCCCAGTCGGTGCAGTCGATGAACCTGCGCTACGCCACCGTCACCGGCGTCGCGCGCGACGACCTGCCCGACGAGGGTGTGTGGCTCTACGCCGAGACCATTCGGCAGATCCACAGCATGAACCCGGGCACGGGCGTGGAGATCCTCATCCCCGACTTCTCCGGCCGCCCCGAGCACATCGCCGCGATCTGCGACGCGGCCCCGGAGGTCTTCGCGCACAACGTCGAGACGGTCCCCCGCATCTTCAAGCGGATCCGGCCGGCATTCCGCTACGAGCGCTCCCTCGACGTCATCACCCAGGGACGCGACCGCGGCATGGTTACGAAGTCGAACCTCATCCTCGGGATGGGCGAGACCCGGGAAGAGATCTCCGAAGCCCTCCGCGACCTGCACGACGCCGGCTGCGACCTCATCACGATCACGCAGTACCTGCGCCCGAGCGAGCGCCACCTCCCGGTGGACCGCTGGGTGAAGCCCGGCGAGTTCGTCGAACTGAGCGAGGAAGCCGAGGCGATCGGGTTCCTCGGCGTCATGAGCGGCCCCCTCGTGCGCTCGTCGTACCGCGCCGGCCGCCTCTGGGCGCGCGCCATGCGCAAGAAGGGCCTCGAGCTCCCCCCGGAACTCGCCCACCTGGACGAGTCCGGAACCGCCCTGCAGGAAGCGTCCTCGCTCCTCGCCGGCTGACCTGCCCGCCGCACACGACGGCGGGCAGTCCGGCCGCCGCTCCCCCGCCATCCCGTAGAATCGAAGAACTATGTCGCACACGATCGATCCTTCCGGTTCCCCCACGCCCAAACGCCGCCTGTTCTCCCGCAAGCCGAAGGCCGCGAAGGGCCCGAAGAAGACCGGGCGGATGAAGCAGGTCTCCGAGGTCTTCAAGATGACCCGGCGCAACGATCCGAGCGTCGTCTGGTTCATGCTGCTGGCGTTCGTCGGCATCATCGCCCTGGGGCTGCTGATCGGGCTGCTGATCGACAACGTCGTCACGCTGATGATCATCGCCATCCCGCTCGCGTTCCTCGCCGCGATCTTCATCCTGTCGCGCCGGGCCGAACGTGCGGCGTTCTCGCAGATCGAGGGGAAGCCGGGCGCGGCCGGAGCCGCCCTGAGCGTCCTGCGTCGCGGCTGGATCCTCCAGGAGCAGCCCGTCGCCGTGAACCCGCGCACCCAGGACGCCGTGTTCCGCGTGATCGGTCGCCCGGGAGTCATCCTCGTCTCGGAGGGTCCGTCCACCCGGGTCAAGCAGCTCGTGGACGGCGAGAAACGCAAGATGGCCCGCATCATCCCCAACGTGCCCGTCCACGTGATCGAGACCGGCCGTGACGATCGTCAGGTCCCCCTGTCGAAGCTCCCGAAGACCGTCCAGAAGCTCAAGAAGACCCTCACCAAGCAGGAGGTTTCGGCCGTGGACAAGCGGCTGAGCGCCCTCGGTACGAAGCTCCCGATCCCCAAGGGCGTGGACCCGTTCAAGGCCCGGCCCGACCGGAAGGCGATGCGCGGGCGCTGACCCGCGGGTCGCCGTACCGGTCCCGCTGACACACGAGGAGCCCTTCCCGTCGGGAGGGGCTCCTCGTCGTCCGGTCCGTCGTGCCGGCTAGATGCGGAAGAGCCCGGTCCCGCGTACCCGGTCATGGATTCCACGCTGGTCCGTGTCGATGATGAGCGCCGGGATCACGAGGCACAGGAGCACGCTCCGGATGATCGCGGTGAGATAGCCCGCAGGCCTGCCGTCCAGGGTCTGCACCTGCATGCGCAGGATGCGATGCCCGATGCTGTAGCCGAAGAACCCGACGAACAGGATCTGTTCGGCGAGGAAGAGGTACAGCGTGGCGAAGGAGTCGTACCCGAAGAACGCTGCGGACAGCAGTGAGCAGATGACCCAGTCGATCAGGAGCGCCGCGGCCCTCGGCCCGAATCGGGCGATCGACCCCGGACCCGCTTCGGGCCGTCCCAGCCGCTGGCCGGGCCACTGCTGGTTGCCCGACGGTGAGGGGCCTTCCATCCACGAGCCGAGGTCATGTCTACTTACCACGCCTCCAGCGTACCCGGCGGTGAGCGGCCCCATTATGCCCGCCACCTCAGGGACGCGCTAGGGTGGGAGACGCACTTCCCCTCATGTAACGTCCCGGAAACAACGGCGACACCAGCGAGAAACTGCCCGCTCCTACAGTTGGAGCGAGACGGCGGCAGCGTCCCACTCCGCCGGAGCTCGTGACTTCCCGCGCCGTGCAGGGGCACGCGCTGGCGCCCAGTCTTTCCCCCAGCCCTGCGATAGGAGCATGAATGTTCAAGAATGCGGACGAAGTCCTCAAATTCATCGCCGACGAAGACATCAAGTTCGTCGATGTCCGGTTCACCGACCTGCCCGGCGTGCAGCAGCACTTCAACGTCCCCGCCAAGACGGTCGACGCGGACTTCTTCATCCACGGGCAGCTCTTCGACGGCTCCTCCATCCGCGGCTTCCAGGGCATCGCCGAGTCCGACATGCAGCTGATCCCGGACGTGACGACGGCGTTCATCGATACGTTCCGCGTCGAGAAGACCCTCGCCCTGAACTTCTCCATCGTCAACCCGCGCACCGGCGACCCCTACCACCGCGATCCGCGCAGCGTCGCCGAGCGGGCCGAGGCGTACCTCTCCTCGACCGGCATCGCGGACACGGCGTTCTTCGCCCCCGAGGCCGAGTTCTTCATCTTCGACAACGTGCAGTACGAGTCCTCCCCCCAGGGCAGCTTCTACAAGGTGGACTCCATCGAGGCACCCTGGAACAGCGGCCGCGAGGAGGTCGGCGGTAACCTCGGTAACAAGACGCCGTTCAAGGGCGGCTACTTCCCGGTGTCCCCCGTCGACAAGCAGGCGGACCTGCGCGACGCGATCTGCATCGAACTGGACAAGGCGGGCCTCGAGGTCGAGCGATCCCACCACGAGGTCGGCGGCGCCGGCCAGGCCGAGATCAACTACAAGTTCACGACCATGACGCACGCTGCGGACGACCTGCAGAAGTTCAAGTACATCGTCAAGAACGTCTCGAACGCCTGGGGCAAGTCCGCCACCTTCATGCCGAAGCCCGTCTTCGGCGACAACGGCTCCGGCATGCACTGCCACCAGTCCCTGTGGAGCAACGGCCAGCCGCTGTTCTACGACGAGCGCGGTTACGCCGGACTCTCGGACATGGCCCGCTGGTACATCGGTGGCCTGCTCAAGCACGCGTCCGCCGTCCTGGCCTTCACCAACCCGACGGTCAACTCCTACCGCCGCCTGGTCAAGGGCTTCGAGGCCCCGGTCAACATGGTCTACTCGCAGGGCAACCGCTCCGCCGGCATCCGGATCCCGATCACCGGGTCCAACCCGAAGGCCAAGCGCATCGAGTTCCGCGCGCCGGACCCGTCGTCGAACCCGTACCTCGCCTTCGCCGCGCAGCTCATGGCCGGCCTCGACGGGATCAAGAACCGCATCGAGCCCGCTGACCCCATCGACAAGGACCTCTACGAGCTCCCCGCCGAGGAGGCTAAGGACATCCAGAAGGCTCCCGGTTCGCTCGAGGAGGCCCTCCTGGCCCTCGAGGCGGACAACGAGTTCCTGCAGGCGGGCGACGTCTTCACGCAGGACCTGATCGACACGTGGATCGAGTACAAGCGCGAGATGGAGATCAAGCCGCTCTCCCTGCGCCCGAACCCCTACGAGTTCGAGCTCTACTACGGCGTCTAGCAGCACCCCGCACCACATGCGACGGCGGTCGTCCCCACTGCGGGGGCGGCCGCCGTCGCCGGTCCCGCAGCAGGAACGGGAGCGCTAGTACCCGTAGAAGTGCCGCTCGAAGATGCTTCGGCTGCGCCTCGTCATCCGGAGGTAGTCCTCCTCCAGGTGGGAGCCGCTGTCCGGACCGTAGCCGCACCAGCGCGCCACCGCCTCGAGGTCGCGGCGTGAGGACGGCAGCAGGTCGGACCCCCGGCCGCTCCAGATGAGGTTCGCCGCACGGATCCGGGTGGCCAGGGTCCAGCTGCCGCGCAGCATGGCGACGTCCTCCGCCGGGACCAGCCCTTCGGCCTCGATCACCTGCAGCGCGGCGAGGGTGGACTGCACGCGCAGGGCCGGAAGAGCATGCGCGTGCTGCAGCTGGAGGAGCTGCACCAGCCACTCGACGTCGCTGAGGGCACCGCGCCCCAGCTTCAGGTGCCGCGAGGGGTCGGCCCCGCGCGGTAGCCGTTCCGCCTCGACGCGCGCCTTGATGCGCCGGATCTCGCGGACGTCGCTCTCGGCGAGGTCGCGGGGATACCGTACGGGGTCGATGAGGTCCAGGAATTCGGTGGCGAGGCCGTCGTCGCCCGCCAGCGGGCGGGCCCTCAGGAGCGCCTGCGCCTCCCACACGAGCGACCAGCGGCGGTAGTACTCGCGGTAGGAGCCGATCGAGCGGACCATCGGGCCCTGCTTGCCCTCCGGGCGGAGGGCGGCATCGATCTCCAGCACGCGTTCGGCGAGCACGGCGGGCTTGCAGGGCTGGGTGAGCAGCGCGACCAGCCGTGCGACGATCGTCTCCGCCTGCTTCTGCGCCGCGGACTCGTCCGCCCCGGGTCGTGACCGGTGCACGTAGATGACGTCGGCGTCGGACCCGTACGTGATCTCGCGGCCGCCCTGGCGTCCCATCGCCATGACGACGACATCGGTGAGCTGCTCCTCGCGCGCGAACACCTGGTTCTCGGCCACGTGCAGGGCACCGAGGACCGCCGCCCGGTCGGTGTCGGACAGCGCCTCCCCTACCTCCGCCTGGGACAGCAGGCCCGAACTGTCGGCGACGGCGATCCTCAGCAGCTCGCGGCGCCGGATGAGGCGGATCAGGCGGATGGCATCCTCGGGCTCCGGGTGCCTGGACATCTTCGACCGGATCTCGTGCCACTGGGCCTCGAAGGTCTCCGGGACGAGCTCGGCGTCGGAGCCCAGCCACTGCGTCGATTCCGGGGACACCTCCAGCAGGTCGGTGATGAACCGGCTGCTCGACAGGACGGCGCAGAGGCGTTCCGCCGCAGCGTTGGAATCGCGCAGCATGCCCAGGTACCAGTGGCTCTCGCCGAGCGATTCGCTGAGCCGACGGAACCCGAGGAGCCCGGCGTCGGGATCGACGCCGTCGGCGAACCAGCCCAGCAGGATGGGCAGGAGTTGCCGCTGCAGCAGTGCGCGTCGCCGGAGCCCGCCGGTGAGTGCCTCGATGTGGCGCATCGCGCCCCGCGGATCCTGGTAGCCCAGCGCCGCGAGGCGTGCCTGCGCCGCCTCCGCGGTGAGCTGCACGTCCTCGGGCCGGAGCGTCGCCGCGGTGTTGAGCAGGGGCCGGTAGAAGATCGATTCGTGGAGCCGCCGGACGAGGCGCCGCGTGGACTGCCATTTGTCGTGGAGGCTCTGGGCGCTCGGACGTACCCGCACCATGCATCCCTCGGAGGACCGCGCGAGGGCGCGCAGCGACGTCTCGTCCTCGGGCATCAGGTGGGTGCGGCGCATCTGCATGAGCTGGATCCTGTGCTCGAGGACCCGCAGGTAGCGGTAGGAGTCGTCGAGGTCCAGCGCGTCGGAGCGTCCCACGTACCCGGCGGCGCTCAGGGCGGCGATGGCGGAGACGGTGTCCCGGACCCGCAGCGACTCGTCCAGCCGTCCGTGGACGAGCTGCAGCAGCTGCACGGTGAACTCGACGTCGCGGAGGCCGCCCGGGCCGAGCTTCAGCTGGCGTGCCTCCTCGTCGCGCGCGATGTTGTCCGTGACGCGGCGGCGCATGGCCCTGACGCCCTCGACGAAACCCTCCCGCTGCGACGACGCCCAGATGAGCGGGGCGATGGCCTCCTCGTACCGCCGGCCGAGGTCGGCGTCCCCTGCCGCGGCCCGGGCCTTCAGGAGGGCCTGGAACTCCCAGGTCTTGGCCCACCGCTCGTAGTAGGACACGTGTGACTGCAGCGTCCGCACGAGCTGGCCGTCCTTGCCCTCCGGCCGGAGGTTCGCGTCCACCTCCCACAGGGCCGGCTCCGGACCGGGCGAGTACACGCCCCGGGACATGCCGGACGCGAGTCCCGTCCCGATCCGGGTGAGCGTCGTGTCGTCGAGGTCCTCCCCCTCCACCACGTAGACGACGTCGACGTCGGAGATGTAGTTCAGTTCGCGGGCACCGCACTTGCCCATCGCGATCACGGCGAGCCTGACCCGGGCGACGACGTCGGGCCCGTACACCTCGCCGAGTTCCGCCCGCGCGACGGCGAGCGACGCCTCCAGCGCGGCGGCGGCGAGGTCCGCGAGTTCACGCGCGACGACGGGCAGGTAGTCGACGGGCGCACAGTGCCCGAGGTCGCGGACGGCGAGGTCCGTGAGGAGCCTCCGGTAGGCGACCCGGAGCCGACAGTACGCATCGACGCCGACGACGCCCGCGACGGGATTGGCCGCGGCCGGATCGGCGTCGACGGAGCCGAGCAACTCGGCGCGCAGCCCCTCGGGAGCGACGACCGGCGGCGTCGCCGGCCTGGTCCTCAAGACGTCCAGGTGTTCGGGGCGGCGCATGAGGAACTCCCCGAGCGCCTCGGTGGCGCCCAGCAGCCGGAACAGGAGGCCGCGTCGGCCTTCGTCGGAGAAGGCCGCCGTGACCGCCGTGCGATCCACCGCCAGGAGCCTCACGAAGGACTGCAGCGCCATGTCCGGGTTGGCGGACAGGGCGAGACCGGCGAAGAGGTCGTCGTCGTCGAGGCCACGCAGTTCCGGGGCGTCGAGGAAACGCCGGCTCTTCTCGAGGTCCGTGAAGCCGTAGCTGATCAGCTTGCGGTTGAGGCTCATGCCCCAACCCTAGCCATGTCCTCCGGGACGGCCTTACAGGATGTTGAGGTTCCGGCGCAGCTCGTAGGGTGTCACCTGGATGCGGTAGTCGTGCCACTCCGCGCGCTTGTTCCGCAGGAAGTTCTCGAAGACCTGCTCGCCCAGGATGTCGGCGACGAGCTCGGACTCCTCCATGACGCGGATGGCGTCGTGCAGGCTGGCGGGGAGGGGGTCGTGTCCCATGGCGCGGCGCTCGGCGGCAGTGAGGCTCCAGACGTCGTCCTCGGCGGCCGGCGGCAGGTCGTAGCCCTCCTCGATGCCCTTCAGGCCCGCGCCCAGGAGCACCGAGTACGCGAGGTAGGGGTTGCTCGCGGAATCGATGCCACGGTACTCGATGCGCGCGGACTGGCCCTTGTTGGGCTTGTAGAGGGGCACCCGCACCAGGGCGGAGCGGTTGTTGTGGCCCCAGGACAGGTAGCTCGGCGCCTCGCCGCCGCCCCAGAGCCGCTTGAAGGAGTTCACGAACTGGTTGGTCACGGCGGTGAACTCGGGGGCGTGCCGGAGGATGCCGGCGATGAACTGGCGTGCGGTCTTCGACAGCTGGAACTCGGCGCCCGCCTCGTAGAACGCGTTCGTGTCGCCCTCGAACAGCGAGAAGTGGGTGTGCATCCCGGACCCGGGATGCTCGGAGAAGGGCTTCGGCATGAAGGTCGCATAGCTGCCCGAGGTCAGGGCGACCTCCTTGATGATGGTGCGGAACGTCATGATGTTGTCCGCGGTCTGCAGCGCGTCGGCATAGCGCAGGTCGATCTCGTTCTGCCCGGGCCCCGCCTCGTGGTGGCTGAACTCCACGGAGATGCCCACGGACTCGAGCATCGCCACGGCCGTCCGCCGGAAATCCTGGGCCACGCCGCCCGGCACGTGGTCGAAGTAGCCCGCCTGGTCCACCGGCACGGGCTGGCCGTCCGCGCCCGGTTCCGCGGACTTCAGCAGGTAGAACTCGATCTCCGGGTGCGTGTAGCAGGTGAACCCCATGTCGGCGGCCTTCGCGAGGGTCTTCTTGAGGACCCCGCGCGGGTCGGCGGTGGACGGCCGGCCGTCCGGGGTGAGGATGTCGCAGAACATCCGGGACGTCTGCTCCTTCTCGCCGCGCCAGGGCAGGATCTGGAAGGTCGACGGGTCCGGCTGGGCCAGCATGTCGGACTCGTACACCCGCGCGAGCCCCTCGATGGAGGATCCGTCGAACCCGAGGCCCTCCTCGAACGCACCCTCGACCTCGGCCGGGGCGAGCGCCACCGACTTCAGGGACCCGACGACGTCGGTGAACCACAGCCGTACGTAGCGCACGTCCCGCTCCTCGATGGTGCGCAGTACGAATTCCTGCTGCCGGTCCATGACAACCTCATTCCTCGAATCGATGCCCGGACCGCTCGGTCGGAGCGGCAGGCAGTACCTGCCCGGGACGCCCTGCTCCGGCGCCGCGGACCGCCCGCACGGCTCAGGGCCGTCCCGGGCGCGCGTGAGGCGCCGTCATCACTCTACTGATCCGCGGGCCCGGAACATGCGCGGCCGCGCCTCGCCATTCTCGCGCGCCCGTGTTAACGGCCGGTTACGGCGGGCGGCCCGCCTCGAGCGGCCCCGGAACGGCGCAGCGCCGTCCGATAGTCTCGTGTCATGACTTCCGCCGAATTGCCCGCCCCCTACGGAGCGGGCGCAGGCACGACGCCGACCCCGCCCGCAGCCACCCCGACCGGCCGCATCCGCATCCACCACCTGCAGCAGGCCAAGGAGAACGGCACGCGGTTCGCGATGCTGACGGCGTACGACCAGTACGCGGCCCAGGTGTTCGACGAGGCCGGCATCGAGGTGCTCCTCATCGGCGATTCGGCCGCCAACAACGTCCTCGGACACGCCACGACGCTGCCCATCACGCTGGACGAGATGATCCTCTTCAGCCGGGCGGTGAGCACGGCGGCCCGGCGGGCCCTCGTCGTCGCCGACCTGCCCTTCGGCAGCTACGAGGTGTCCCCCCAGCAGGCCGTCGAATCCTCGGTCCGCCTCCTGAAGGAGGGCCTGGTGCACGCCGTGAAGATGGAGGGTGGCGGCGAGTACGCCGGAACGGTCCGGGCGCTCGTGCGCGCCGGCATCCCGGTCATGGCGCACATCGGCTTCACGCCGCAGAGCGAGCACGCGCTCGGCGGGTACCGGGTCCAGGGGCGCGGGGACGCGTCGCAGCGCATCGTCGACGACGCCGTCGCCCTCGCCGACGCCGGGGCCTTCTGCATCCTCATGGAGATGGTGCCCAGCAGGACCGCGGACGCCGTCGAGGCCGCCGTGCGCGTACCGACGATCGGCATCGGGGCCGGCCCGGGCACGACGGGCCAGGTGCTGGTGTGGCAGGACATGGCGGGGCTGCGCGGCGGCCGGCAGGCGAGATTCGTCAAGCAGTACGCGGACGTCCGGACGGTCCTCACGGATGCCGCCCGCGCCTACGCGGACGACGTCCGGGCCGGCACGTTCCCCGGCCCCGAGCACACGTTCTAGCTGTACTGCCCGGGGGCCTACGCGTCGTCGTCCCGGTCCCAGGCCTCGTTGCGCTGCTGGACCTTCTCGAGGGCCTTCTCGGCCTCGGCCCTCGTCGCATACGGTCCGATGAGCTGCGACCAGTCCGACTGCCGGTCCTCCTCGATCTCGTGCGTGCGCACGTTGAACCAGTACTCCGTCATGTCGACCTCCTCGATCCGGGCGCGGAACGTGGTGTCCGCCGGCCGGTCCGGCAGCGCCTTTTCGGCCGCCGACCAGCGCCCGCTATAGAATCAGGGTATGCCCCAGACTTCCGCCGCCGCGCCCCTTGGGACTTTGACGCCCGGCGCCATCTCGCCCCAGCGCCCCGTTCCCCGGGGTATCGCACGCCCGGAGTACGTGGGCCGCAAGGCGCCCGCCCCCTTCACCGGATCCGAGGTGAAGACGCCGGAGACGATCGAGAAGATCCGTGTGGCCGGCAGGATCGCCGCCCAGGCCATCGTCGAGGTCGGCAACCACGCGAAGCCGGGCGTGACCACCGACGAGCTCGACCGGGTCGGCCACGAATTCCTGCTCGACCACGGCGCCTATCCCTCGACGCTCGGGTACCGGGGGTTCCCCAAGTCGCTGTGCTCGTCACTGAACGAGGTCATCTGCCACGGCATCCCGGACTCCACCGTCATCGAGGACGGGGACATCCTGAACATCGACATCACGGCCTTCAAGGACGGCGTGCACGGCGACACGAACTACACCTTCTGCATCGGCGACGTGGACGAGGAATCCCGCCTGCTCGTCGAGCGCACGCAGGAATCCCTCAACCGCGCCATCCGCGCGGTCGCACCGGGCCGCGAGATCAACGTCATCGGCCGCACCATCGAGTCCTACGCGAAGCGCTTCGGTTATGGTGTTGTCCGTGACTTCACCGGGCACGGCGTGGGCGAGGCGTTCCACACCGGGCTGATCATCCCGCACTACGACGCCGCCCCGGCGTACAACCGCGTGATCGAGCCGGGGATGGTCTTCACGATCGAACCGATGCTCACGCTCGGGACCGTCGACTGGACCATGTGGGCGGACGACTGGACCGTCGTGACGAAGGACCGGAAGAGGACGGCGCAGTTCGAGCACACTCTCCTGGTCACCGATCGCGGCGCCGAGGTCCTGACCCTCCCGTAATACCGCCTCGGCGATCCACACCGCACGCTGCACCACGACCATGTCCGGCACGCGCCGGACGACGCCTCAACCCATCCGTCGAGAGAGAGTCATGCCCAAGGACACCGAGAAGAAGAAATCGAAGAAGCTCCCCGCCACGGTCATCGGCGTGGACATCGGCGGCACGGGCATCAAGGGCGGCATCGTCGACCTCGAGAAGGGTGTGATCGTCGGCGAACGGTACCGGATCCCGACGCCGAAGCCGTCGACGCCCGAGGCCGTCGCCGAGGTGGTCGCCCAGATCGTCGCGGAGCTCTCCTCCCGGCCCGAAGGCCCTGCTGCCGACGTCCCGGTGGGCGTCACCTTCCCCGCCATCATCCAGCACGGCATCGCCCGGTCCGCGGCGAACGTGGACAAGAGCTGGGTCGACACCGACGTCGACGGCCTCTTCAGCAAGGTCCTCGGCCGGGAGGTCCACGTGATCAACGACGCCGACGCCGCCGGTCTCGCGGAGGTCCGCTACGGGGCCGGCAAGGGCAGGATGGGCACGGTCCTCGTGATCACCCTGGGTACGGGTATCGGTTCGGCGTTCATCTTCGACGGGAAGCTGGTGCCGAACGCGGAGCTCGGCCACCTCGAGATCGACGGGCACGACGCCGAGACGAAGGCGTCCGCCGTCGCCCGTGAGCGGGACGGCATCGACTGGGACGAGTACGCCGTCCGCCTCCAGCGCTACTTCTCGCACGTGGAGTTCCTCTTCTCCCCCGAACTGTTCATCGTGGGCGGGGGGATCTCGAAGCGCAGCAGCGAGTACCTGCCGTCGCTGGAGCTGCGCACCCCGATCATCCCGGCGCAGCTGAAGAACCAGGCGGGGATCGTCGGCGGGGCGCTGCAGGCCGCACTGCTCTCCGGCCCGAAGGCCTGACGTCGGAGAACCCCAGACGCCTGCTCCCCGCCTCGGCGACGCTGGAAGGACGTGGAACCGGTGGTGGCGTCGGCTTCCCCTCCGCAGCCACCACCGGGGTCTGTAGGGCGCTAGTGCGCCGTCAGGGGCCGCTGCATCCCGGTGGGAACGCGCTGCCCGTGGCCCTCGTTCTGCCGGCGCAGGGTGCCGATGGCCTCCTCGAAGTCCTCGAGGGACTCGAACCCCTGGTACACGCTCGCGAACCGCAGGTAGGCGATCTGGTCGAGCTTCCGGAGCGGTTCGAGGATGGCCAGCCCCACCTCGTGTGCATCGATCTCCGCGACGCCGCTGGCCCGGACGTTCTCCTCGACCTCCTGCGCCAGGAGGGCGAGGTCGTCCTCGGTCACCGGGCGGCCCTGGCAGGCCTTGCGGACACCGTTGATGATCTTGGACCGGCTGAACGGTTCGCCGGCTCCGGAGCGCTTGACCACGCTGAGACTCGTCGTCTCCACGGTGCTGAAGCGGCGGCCGCACTGCGGGCACTGGCGACGGCGCCGGATCGCGGATCCGTCGTCCGCGAGGCGGCTGTCGACGACGCGGGAGTCGGGGTTACGGCAGTACGGACAGTACATGGGTCCCTCCCGCTCCGTAGGCCGTTCCGACAACGTGCCGAGACCAGTTTAGGACTACATGTAGTGAAACAACAACACTGTAATTACCAGATGTAGTGGCCGACCGCAGGAGTGGGTGCGGCGTGGGTGCGGCCGCGGATCAGGATGCGCCGACCTCGAAACGGGCCGCGACGGCCTCCCCGTGCGCGGGGAGGTTCTCGGCCTCCGCCAGCGAGAGGATCGAGGACGCGACCTCGCGCAGCGCCTCGCGGTCGTAGTGCACGAGCTGGACGGCACGCAGGAAGGTCGTCACGTTGAGCCCGGAGGCGAAGGCGGCCGTCCCGCTGGTGGGCAGGACGTGGTTGGACCCCGCGCAGTAGTCCCCGAGGCTGACCGGGCTGTAGGCGCCGATGAAGACGGCGCCGGCGTTGCGGATGCGCCCGGCGACCTCCGCCGCGTCGATGGTCTGGATCTCGAGGTGCTCGGCCGCGTAGGCGTCGCACACGGCGATCCCGTGCTCGACGTCGTCGACCAGGATCACGCCTGACTGCGGCCCGGACAGGGCGGTCCGCACCCGCTCCGCATGGCGCGTCCGGGCGGCACGGGCCTCGAGTGCCCGGACGACGGCGGCCGCAAGCTCCTCGGAGTCCGTCACCAGGACGGACGCCGCCTGGGGATCGTGTTCCGCCTGGCTCACGAGGTCCGCGGCGACGAGGTCGGGGTCGGCGCTCGCGTCGGCGAGGACGGCGATCTCGGTGGTGCCGGCCTCCGAGTCGATGCCGACCTGGCCGCGGACCAGCCGCTTGGCCGTGGCCACGAACACGTTGCCGGGCCCGGTGACGACGTCCACGGGATCGATGTCCCGGCCGGTCCCCGAGTGGTCCCGGATCCCGTAGGCGAGGGCGGCGACGGCCTGGGCGCCGCCCATGGCGTACACCTCGGTGACGCCGAGCATGGCGGCGGCGGCGAGGATCACGGGGTGCGGCCAGCCGCCGAACTCCTTCTGCGGGGGCGAGGCGAGGGCGATCGATCCGACGCCGGCGGCCTGCGCGGGCACCACGTTCATGACCACGGAGGACGGGTAGACGGCGAGCCCGCCGGGCACGTAGAGGCCGACCCGGTCCACGGGGATCCACTTGTGCGTCAGGTGCGCTCCGGGCGCCACCTGCACTTCGACGTCGTCCGGCACCTGGGCCCGGGCGAAGACGCGCGCCCGCCGGATGGCCTCCTTGAGCGCGGCCCGGACGTCGTCGTCCAGGCCGGCGAGGGCGGCGTCCACGACTTCGGCCGGCACCCGCGGGTGCTCCTGCTCGACGCCGTCGAAGCGCAGGGCGAGTTCCCGGAGGGTCTCGATGCCGCGGGCACGGACATCGTCGATGATGGCCTGCACGGCGGCTTCCGAGGAGCGGGCATCCGCGGCGGCGCGCGGCATAGCCCTCTTCAGGTCGCCCGGCGAGAGGGTCCGGCCGCGCAGGTCGATGGAGCGGAAGCCGACGGTCGGGGAGGTGCTGGACGGTGGATTCACCCTGAGAGTCTATCGGGAGTGCCGTACGCCCGCTCACCCACGGGCGGCCCTCCCGACAGGCGCCGTGGTCAGGTCCGGCGGCGCGCGAGGCCGATGAGGGCCGTGGCGAAGATGATGACGGCGGCGACGGCCGGCCAGATGGCCAGGGCGCCGTAGGAGTGCAGCAGGAAGTCGGATCCGGGCAGCCCGTCCTGCCCGTGCGGTCCGAGCAGGTACGCGAGGCCCTCCCCGACGGCGAGGGCGAGGAGGGAGCCGAGGGCGGACCCGCCGACGGCGGCAAGGATGCGCGCCACCGCGGCGGGCAGCATGAGCCGCAGGGCCACAACGGTGCCGACGGCGATCCCGGCGACGAGTTCGAGGCCGGCGAGGGTGAGGTCCCGGAGGAGCCACTGGTCGGCGGAGGACGGATCGCCGAACAGGCGTCCGGTGGGAGCGAGGAGCCACCATGCGGCGCCCACGACGGCGCCCAGGAGGATCGTGGACCCGACCCACCAGAAGACCCCGGCGGGCGGCACCGATCGCCGGTCCTCGGCCACGGAGTAGACGGGAGGCGGGTAGTTGCTCGGTCCGGTGGCCGGTTCCCTGCTGGCACGCATGACTTCTACATTAACAAACCGCTCCGCCCCCGGGGTGCGCGCCTAGGGTTGGGGTGTCTAACGCCGAGAGCCCCCGGAGGAACCACGTGAGCAATCCAGGCACCGCCGCGCCGCCATCGACCTCGCCCACGGGCGTGCACGCGGAGTCCTTCCGCGAGGTCTTCCGCCGCCATGCCGCCGGCGTGGCCATCATCACCGCCACCTACGACGGCGTGCCCTACGGTTTCACGGCGACGTCCGTCGCGTCGCTGTCCGCCGAACCGCCGCGCTTCTCGTTCAACATGGCGCGGTCCTCGTCCTCGTGGCCGGCCGTCGCGAACACCAGCTTCGTGGGCGTCCACATGCTCAGCACCGAGAACGAGGGCCTGGCGATCCGCTTCGCGCGCACGAAGGACCGGTTCACGGGCGACCACTGGGAGCCGGGACCGGAGGGCGTCCCGATCCTCCGGGACGTCGCCGGCTGGCTCGTGGGACGCATCAGCATGCGCCTGTCCTTCGAGAACAACGCCGTGGTCGTCGCGGAGGTGGTCGCGGGGACCATCGGTCGCGACGGCGCTCCCCTGCTGTACCACGGCGGCAGTTACGGGACGCCGACGGCCACCGACTACGTCATCTGACGCGACGTCATCTGACGCCGGCACCCGCCCGGACCTGCCGGTCAGGCGTCGAGGCAGGCCGGCCCGAACAGGATCTTGAGGTCCCCGAAGAGTCCCGGTGTCGGGTTGACGCGCAGGTCCACGCCCAGCTTCATCACCTCGACTTTCCGCGAGCCGTTGAGCCGGATCAGCACCTCACTGGTCCCGGGGTGTGTCCTCAGCACGTCACCCAGCGCCGTGACCGCGGTCTCCGTCGCCTTGTGCTGCAGCATGGAGATCACCACCGGCCCGGAGTGCCCCTCGCTGAGGTCCGGCACCGTCAGTTCCTGCGCGTTGAGCATCACGGCGCCGTCGTCGCGGCGCTGGAGACGGCCGCGCACCACGACGATCAGGTCCTCCGCGAGGACCGCCGAGATGGGGCCGTAGACCTGGCCGAAGAACATGACCTCCATGGACCCTGCGAGGTCCTCGACCTCCGCCCGCGCGTAGGCGTTGCCGCTGTTCTTGGCGATCCTGCGCTGGAGCGAGGTGATCATGCCGGCGATGGTGACGATCGCACCGTCCGCCGGCCCCTCCTCGCTGATGATGGACGGGATGGAGGAGTCGGCGTGCTGGCCGAGGATGCCCTCCAGCCCCTGGAGGGGGTGGTCCGAGACGTACAGGCCGAGCATGTCCCGTTCGAAGGACAGCTTGTCCTTCTTGTCCCACTCGGGCAGGTCCGGCACCTCGACGGACAGGCCGCCCACGACGCCTCCGGCGTCGTCGAACGCACTGAAGAGGTCGAACTGGTTCGCCGCCTCGTTGCGCTTGAGGACGATCACGGAATCCACGGCCTCCTCGTGGATCATCGCGAGGGCCCGCCGCGGATGCCGCAGGGAGTCGAAGGCGCCGGCCTTGATCAGGGATTCGATGGTGCGCTTGTTGCAGACGACGGCGGGCACCTTCTGCAGGAAGTCGCTGAACGAGGTGAACGCCCCCTTCTCCTCCCGCGCCCCCACCATCGCGCCGACGACGTTCGCGCCGACGTTGCGGATCGCGCCCATGCCGAAGCGGATGTCCTTGCCGACCGGGGTGAAGTTCACGCTCGACTCGTTGACGTCCGGCGGCAGGACGGTGATGCCCATGCGGCGGCACTCGTTGAGGTAGATCGCCAGCTTGTCCTTGTCGTCGCCGACGCTCGTGAGCAGTGCCGCCATGTACTCGGCCGGGAAGTGCGCCTTGAGGTACGCCGTCCAGTAGGACACGAGACCGTACGCCGCGGTGTGTGCCTTGTTGAACGCGTAGTCGGAGAAGGATTCGAGGACGATCCACAGCTTGTCCATCGCGGCCTGCGAGAAGCCGTTGGCCTTCATGCCCGCGAAGAAGTCGGCCTGCTGCTTGTCCAGCTCGGACTTCTTCTTCTTGCCCATCGCGCGGCGGAGCATGTCTGCCTGGCCGAGCGTGAAGTTCGCCAGCTTCTGGGCGGCGCTCATCACCTGCTCCTGGTAGACGATGAGGCCGTACGTGCCGCCGAGGATCTCCTCGAGCGGCCCCTCGAGCTCGGGGTGGATCGGCTCGATGTCCTGCAGGCCGTTCTTGCGCAGGGCGTAGTTCGTGTGCGAGTTCACGCCCATCGGACCCGGCCGGTACAGCGCCAGGACGGCGGAGATGTCCTCGAAGTTGTCGGGGCGCATGAGCTTCAGCAGCGACCGCATGGGCCCGCCGTCGAGCTGGAACACGCCCAGCGTGTCGCCGCGCGCCAGGAGTTCGTAGGACTCCTTGTCGTCGAGCTCCAGGTCCTCCAGGACGAGGTCGACGCCCTTGTTGGCCTTGATGTTCTCGACGGCGTCCGTGATGATCGTCAGGTTCCTCAGGCCGAGGAAGTCCATCTTGATCAGTCCGAGGCCCTCGCAGGTGGGGTAGTCGAACTGGGTGATGATCTGGCCGTCCTGCTCACGGCGCATGATCGGGATGATGTCGATCAGCGGGTCGGAGGACATGATGACGCCGGCGGCATGTACGCCCCACTGGCGCTTCAGGCCCTCGAGGCCGAGGGCCGTCTCGAACACCTTCTCGGAGTCGGCGTCGGTCTTCAGGAGCTCACGCAGCTCCTCCGCCTCGGAGTAGCGCTTGGCGTCCTTGTTGTGCACGTCGGCCAGGGCGAGGCCCTTGCCCATGACGTCCGGCGGCATGGCCTTGGTGAGCCGCTCCCCTGTGGAGAACGGGTACCCCATGACGCGGGAGGAGTCCTTGAGCGCCTGCTTGGCCTTGATGGTGCCGTACGTGACGATCATGGCCACGCGCTCGTCGCCGTACTTCTCGGTCACGTACCGGATGACCTCCGCGCGGCGCCGATCATCGAAGTCGACGTCGAAGTCGGGCATCGAGACGCGCTCGGGGTTGAGGAAGCGCTCGAAGATCAGGCCGTGCTTCAGGGGGTCGAGGTCGGTGATGCGCATCGCGTACGCCACCATGGACCCGGCACCCGAGCCGCGGCCCGGCCCCACCCGGATGCCGTTGTTCTTCGCCCAGTTGATGAAGTCGGCGACCACGAGGAAGTAGCCGGGGAAGCCCATCTGCGTGATGACGCCGACCTCGAACTCCGCCTGCTTGCGGACGTCGTCGGGTACGCCCGCCGGGTAGCGGTACTGCAGTCCGGTCTCGACCTCCTTGACGAACCAGGACTGCTCGTTCTCGCCCTCCGGCACGGGGAACCGGGGCATGTAGTTGGCCTTGGTGTTGAACTCGACGTCGCACCGTTCGGCGATGAGCAGCGTGTTGTCGCAGGCTTCCGGGTAGTCGCGGAAGATGGCGCGCATCTCGGCGGGCGACTTCAGGTAGAACTCGTCGGCGTCGAACTTGAAGCGCTTCGGGTCCGCGAGGGTGGACCCGGACTGGACGCACAGCAGGGCCGCGTGGGCCTTGGAGTCCTCGGCGTGCGTGTAGTGCAGGTCGTTGGTGGCCACGAGCGGCAGCCCGAGGTCCTTCGCGAGCCTGATCAGGTCCGCCTTGACGTTCCGCTCGATGTCGAGCCCGTGGTCCATCAGTTCGCAGAAGTAGTTCTCCGCCCCGAAGATGTCGCGGAAGTCCGACGCCGCCTGCCGCGCCTCGTCGTACAGGCCGAGCCGAAGCTTGGTCTGGACCTCGCCGGACGGACAGCCCGTGGTGGCGATGAGCCCCTTGCCGTAGGTCTGCAGGAGGTCCCGGTCCATGCGCGGCTTGTAGAGGTAGCCCTCGAGGGAGGCGAGGGAGGACATCCGGAAGAGGTTGTGCATGCCCTCGGTGGTCTCCGACCAGAGGGTCATGTGGGTGTAGGCGCCCGCACCGGAGACGTCGTCGCGCCCGCCGCCGCCCCACTGCACGCGGGTGCGGTCGTTCCGGGCGGTCCCCGGGGTGAGGTAGGCCTCCACGCCGATGATGGGCTTGATGCCGGCGCTGGTGGCCTTGCTCCAGAAGTCGAAGGCCCCGAACACGAACCCGTGGTCCGTGGTGGCGAGGGCCTTCATGCCGAGTTCCTCGGTGTGGCTGAAGAGGTCCGTCAGCCGGGCGGCGCCGTCGAGCATCGAGTACTCGGTGTGGTTGTGGAGATGGACGAACGAATCTGTTGATGCAGGAGTAGCCACCCCCCGAGTCTAGTGCTCCCCCGACCCCGCGGCGGGCCCCGGGGCGTGTCGTCCGGGGTCGCCCCGGCGTGTCACACCAGGCCGTCGGACAGGGCCGTCAAGGCGTACGCGAGATCCACCGGATACGGGCTCGTCGCGGTGACCGGCTCACCCGTGCGCGGGTGCGCGAAGCCCAGGCGGTGGGCGTGCAGCCACTGCCGGGTGAGGCCGAGTTCGGCCGCCAGGCGGGGGTCCGCCCCGTACGTGAGGTCCCCCGCGCAGGGATGGCGGAGCGCGGAGAAGTGGACGCGGATCTGGTGCGTCCGGCCGGTCTCGAGGTGCACCTCGACCAGGCTGGCCCGGCCGAAGGCCTCGAGCACCTCGTAGTGCGTCACCGAGTCGCGGCCGCCCTCCATGACCGCGAAGCGCCACTCGTGGTGCGGATGGCGTCCGATCGGCGCGTCGATGGTGCCCTTCAGCGGCTCCGGCAGCCCCTGCACGACGGCGTGGTAGACCTTGTCGACCGTGCGCTCCTTGAAGGCGCGCTTGAGGGCCGTGTAGGCGGGCTCGGTCTTGGCGACGACCATCGCCCCCGAGGTGCCGACGTCGAGCCGGTGGACGATGCCGACGCGCTCGGGGGCTCCCGACGTGGAGATGCGGTAGCCGGCCGCGGCGAGTGCGCCGACCACCGTGGGTCCCACCCAGCCGGGCGACGGGTGGGCGGCGACGCCGACGGGCTTGTCCACGACCACGAAGTCCTCGTCGTCGAGCAGGATGCCCATGCCGTCGACCGCCTCCGGGATGACGCGGTGCCGGTCCTGCGGATCCGGCAGGTCGACGTCGATGCCGTCACCGGCGTGGACGCGGTCCGACTTCGCCAGCGGCACGCCGCCGCGCAGCACCCGCCCGTCCGCACACCACTGCGCGACGGCGGAGCGGGAGGCGTCGAGCAGGCGGGCGAGGACGGCGTCCGCCCTGTTCCCGGCCTCGGCCTCCGGGATGATGAGCTCCCGGCGGTCACCTGCCATGATCGTCCCGGTGCTGGGTCGGGTCGGCCGCCGGGCCCGTCGCCGGGCCTGTTACCGGGCCGGCCGGCTCGTCGGTCGGCTCGTCGTCGCGGCGACCGTCCAGGCCGATGCCCCGCAGGGTCAGGATGCAGATGAGCACCACGCCGCTGACGACCGCCGAGTCGGCGATGTTGAAGATGGCGAAGTTCGGCAGGGCGATGAAGTCCACCACGTGGCCCTGGCCGAACGAGGGTTCGCGCAGGAGGCGGTCCGTCAGGTTGCCCAGGGCGCCCCCGAGGACGAGTCCCAGCGCCACCGACCACCCGCGGGAGGCGACCTTCCTCACCTGCAGGATGAGGGCGGTGGACACGACGACCATGATGATCGTGAACACCCAGGTGTAGTCCGTCCCGATCGAGAACGCGGCCCCCGGGTTACGGAAGAAACGCCAGCTGAGCAGGGGCGGGAGGACCGGCGTGATCTGCCCTTCGGTCATCGTGGACACGACCCACCACTTGGTAAGCTGGTCGGCCACATAGACGACCAGCGCGCACGCGAGCATCAGGAGCCCGTAGCGCGGCGGGATGCGGTGCGCGGGTCCCGGGGCGTCCGCCGGGGTGCTGTCCGCTGCGGCCGACGGATCGCCGTCGGGCTCGGGGGTGGTGTCGGCGGGCTGGTGCTCGTTCACGGTCCATCCAGGGTGTCGGGGCTGTGTGGTCTGTCGTCGGGGCCATCGGGGCGGGCCCGGTGGCTCCCGACGCCGGAAGGGCCGGCTCCCGGGGTCGTGCCCCGGCAACCGGCCCTTCCACTGCTGCCCCGACGCGGGTCGGGCCAGGACGTCTCGCTAGGAGGCGGACTCGGTCGCGAGGGAGTCGCGGGCATCGAGGTCGCGGAGCTGGCCCTCGATGTAGGCCTTGAGGCGTGCGCGGTAGTCGCGCTCGAAGCCGCGGAGCTGCTCGACCGTGCTCTCGAGGACCGTCTTCTGCTCCTCGAGGTCCCCGAGGGTCTTCCGGCTCTTCTCCTCGGCCGCGTCGACGAGGCCGGTGGCCTCGAGCTGGGCTTCGGCGATGATCTTGTCGCGCTGCTCGACGCCCGCGTTGACGTATTCGTCGTGCAGGCGCTGCGCCATCGCGAGGACGCCGGCGGCGGATTCTGCCGAGGTGACGGAGGCCGCGGTCGCGGGGATCGCAGCGGGGCTGGTCTCGTCGTCGGCCTGGGTGACCTGGGCGGACTCCTCGTCGGTCGCCTTCTCGGTGTGCGTGCTCGCCGCGACGGGGGCGGGGATCGTCGTGGCCTGCGAGGCGTCCGAGGGGTCGTCCCCGAGCCTGCGGCGCAGTTCCTCGTTCTCGGAGTTCAGGCGGCGGAGCTCGACGACGATCTCGTCGAGGAAGTCGTCCACCTCGTCCTGGTCGTAGCCCTCGCGGAACTTCGTCGGCTGGAACCTCTTGTTGACAACGTCTTCTGGCGTCAAAGCCATGTGGTCACCTCATACTGATAGGAGCCGGCCCGCCGACTGGCGGTCATGGCTGCGGTACCGGATTGTGGACATGAACCGCTGGACTCACGTCGAACTGTGCATCAGCGTATATCTTCCCGGGTGTCATTGCCGAAACGGCCCCGGAGGCTATCGTGCGAGATTCGCGGACACGGACATCAGGATCAGCACGACCACGAACAGTGCCAGGAACGCCAGATCGAGCTGGACCCCGCCCAGGCGGAGGGGCGGAATGAGCCGGCGCAGGGCCTTGATGGGGGGATCCGTGACCGAGTAGATGCCCGAAGCCAGCACCAGCGCCGACTTCTGGGGACGCCAGTCGCGGGCGAATCCCTGGACGGCGTCGTAGATGATGCGCAGGATCAGGGCGAGCTGGAACAGCATCAGTACCAGGTAGATCAGGGCGAATACCAGACTCACAGAGCAGTTTCAGTCCTTCGTGCCTTGGAGGGTCTTGCGCGACCGGAGGGCCGCAGCTCAGCTCTGGTTGAAGAAGCTGGTCTGTCCTTCGCTTGCCTTCAGGTCCTCGCCGAGTACTTCAATATACGACGGCGAGAGCAGGAACACCTTATTCGTGACCCTCTCGATGCTCCCGTGCAGGCCGAACACGAGGCCCGCCGAGAAGTCGACGAGGCGCTTGGCGTCGGACTCCCCCATGTCGGTGACGTTCATGATCACGGGGATCCCGTCGCGGAAGCTCTCGCCGATGAGCTTCGCGTCGTTGTACGAGCGGGGGTGGATCGTGGTGATCTGGCGCAGGGCGGCGGAGTCCTCGCGGGACGACGGCGCGCGCTTGATCGGCGTGACCGGGGCCCGGTATTCCTCGGCGGGGGCCACGCGGACGGCGGCCGGAGCCGGCTCGAGGTGACGCTCGTCGCGATCGTAATCCACCGTGTAGTCCTCGTTCCTGCTCTGCGCGCTTTTCGTTTCGGGCTCGTAGTGCTCATCACCGTCGGCGAGCCCAAGGTAGATCATTGTCTTGCGCAGTGCGCCAGCCATGGTGACTCCTGTTCTGAGAGTGGATCGGTGGGTCCGGGGTCCTGCCATAGGCCACCGACCCGGTGCCCGTCGTACCGCCGTTCTAGCGTCGACGCTACCCCACCGCCGGACGCGGACCGAGGACATCAGACCCGATCCTGAGGTGTGTCGCCCCGGCGGCAACGGCCTCCTCGAGGTCACCGCTCATCCCCGCCGAGACGGCGGATGCGGCAGGGTCGACGCCGCGGACCTCGGCCGAGATGCGCAGGAGCCGTTCGAACGCCTCGACCGGGTCGGCGCCCAGGGGCGCCACGGCCATCACCCCTGCGAGCTGGAGGCCGTCCGTCGCCGCGCAGGCCTCCGCCAGTGCCGCCGCCTCGGAGGGGTGGGCCCCTCCCCTGCCCGCGGATGCCTCCGCGGGACCGGCTCCGGTATCGAGGGTGAACTGGAGGAAGCACCGCAGGTCCTCCCGGGCACCGGTCCCCGCAGCGGCCCGCCGCTCCTGCTCCGCCCTGACGGCCTTGCCGAGCGACGCGATGAGCGGGAGGCGATCCACGGAATGCACGCTGTGGGCGTAGCGGACCACCGACCGGGCCTTGTTGGTCTGCAGCTGCCCGATGAAGTGCCACGCCAGGGTGAGGTCCTGCAGTTCGCCCGCCTTCGCCGCCGCCTCCTGGTCGCGGTTCTCACCGACGTCGGTGACGCCGAGTCCGGCGAGGATCCGCACGTCGGAGGCCGGGAAGTACTTGGTGACGACGATCAGCTCCGGTTCGCCGCGTCCGGCCGACGCCGCGGCGGAGGAGATGCGGGTCCGGACGTCCCGCAGGCGTTCCGCCAGCTCGCGGTCCCGGGGGGAACCCGGTGACACCTCGGGGCTCACGTCCGCCACACGAGGCCAGCGATGCGCCCGGCTCCGGGTTCCCGCCGGTGGGAGTACAGCCCGGGGTTCTCGACGGTGCAGCAGGGGCCGCTCCCACGCAGGGGTTCGACCCTGGCGCCGGCCCGTGCGAGCTGCAGGTGGACGGCCCTCGGCAGGTCGAGTGCCGGCGTCCCCTGCCGCGTCCGCGACGCGGCCTCGGGCAGGACGTGCGCCATCGTCCTCATCATGTCGTCGGGCACCTCGTAGCAGGAGCCGCACACGGACGGACCGATCCACGCCGTGAGCTCGCGTGCTCCGTGGCGGCGGAGCGTCCTGACCGCGTGCTCGACGATGCCGTTGCCGACACCCACGCGGCCCGCGTGCACCACTGCCGTGGCCCCCGTCCCGCCGTCCGCGATCGGGGCGTCCGCCAGGACGACCGGCACGCAGTCGGCAACGAGGACGGCGAGCGGCTCGCTCCCGTCCGGCGACACCATGCCGTCCGCGTCGGGCGGGTCCTGCGTGGTCGGGCCGACGACGGCGACGCGGTCCGAATGGGTCTGGCTCATGAAGCGCAGCGCGCCGCCGGGGATGCCCATCGCGGACTCCAGCCGGCGGCGGTTGCCGCGGACGACGTCGGGCTCATCACCGACGTGGAGGGCGAGGTTGCCCGCCCCCACGGCCGTGAATGCAACCCTGAGCCCCGCGCCGACCTCCTCGTGCCAGTGGAACGCGGAGGTCGGCCCGGGCACGCCGTCCGTGTCCACCGACTACTTGAGGAAGTCGGGCACGTCGAGGTCGTCCGAGCGGCCGGCCGACAGGTCGGGCTCGACGATGGCCGGCAGGTCGACGTCGAAGCCCGAGTCCGCCGGGACGGCCTGGACGTTCTGGGCACGCTGCTGCGACCAGGCACCGAGGCCCGCGGTCGCCGCACCGGCCATGCGCTGCTGGTCGCCGCCCACGCGGGGGGCGACGGCGGGCCGTGCCGCCGGTGCTGCTGCAGCGACGGGCTGGGACGTGGCGTCCACCTGGTCGAACCCTGCCGCGATGACCGTCACGCGGGCCTCGTCACCGAGGGCGTCGTCGATGACGGCGCCGAAGATGATGTTGGCCTCGGGGTGCGCGACCTCCTGGACGAGGCGCGCCGCCTCGTTGATCTCGAAGAGGCCGAGGTCGGAGCCGCCCTGGATGGACAGCAGGACGCCGTGGGCACCGTCGATGGAGGCCTCGAGCAGCGGCGACGCGATGGCGAGTTCGGCCGCCTTGACGGCACGGTCCTCGCCGCGTGCGGAACCGATGCCCATGAGGGCCGAGCCCGCGCCCTGCATGACGGACTTCACGTCGGCGAAGTCGAGGTTGATGAGGCCCGGCGTGGTGATGAGGTCGGTGATGCCCTGGACGCCCGAGAGCAGGACCTGGTCCGCGGAGCGGAACGCGTCGAGCATCGAGACGTTGCGGTCGCTGATGGACAGCAGGCGGTCGTTCGGGATCACGATGAGCGTGTCGACCTCTTCGCGGAGCGTGTCGATGCCGCTCTCCGCCTGGTTCGACCGGCGACGTCCCTCGAAGGTGAACGGACGCGTGACGACGCCGATCGTCAGGGCGCCGAGGGAGCGGGCGATCCGGGCGACGACGGGCGCACCACCGGTGCCGGTTCCGCCACCCTCACCGGCGGTGACGAAGACCATGTCGGCCCCGCGCAGGACCTCCTCGATCTCCTCGGAGTGGTCCTCGGCGGCGCGGCGGCCGACCTCCGGATCCGCTCCGGCGCCGAGCCCGCGCGTGAGTTCGCGGCCGACGTCGAGCTTGACGTCGGCGTCGCTCATGAGCAGGGCCTGGGCGTCGGTGTTGATGGCAATGAACTCCACGCCACGGAGTCCGACCTCGATCATCCGGTTGACGGCGTTGACGCCGCCGCCGCCGATGCCGACGACCTTGATGACGGCCAAGTAATTCTGAGGTGCTGCCACGTCCTGTGTCCCTTGTTCGAATCTGTGTGCTGTACGGGGGTCTGCCGGTGCTCCGGCGTCGACCTTCACCCGAAATAACGTTAACGTTCAGGTTGAGGGTTAACGTTATGTCAAGTAACTTCTATGTTCGACGCTAGGTGCATACGCATCCCGTTGCAAAGACCGGGCACAGTGTGTCGGCGTGTCGGCCCCCGATCCCCCGTGTCGCAGGCCTCCGCGGCGTCATCGTGTCACCGGCCGGTCCGGTGTGCTGACGTCGAACACCTTCACGGGCGGGTCGGTCGCGGGGACCGACAGCATCGCCTCGAGGACCCTCGCCTTCTCCGCACTGCGCTCGGCGCTGCCCCAGAAGATCTTCTGCTCCCCCGAGAGCGAGAGCTGGATGGAATCGACGCTCGACGCCGACGCGCTGTTGAGGCGCGACAGGATGCCCGCGGGCAGTTCGACCAGGACGGCGGTGATCGAGGAGAACACCTCGGAGTTGACGGCGTTGGCGCCGCCGTCGATCAGGGGCAGCCTGACGTCGTCGCGCCGGGCGACCTGCTCGAGCTGCCGGCCCTCCGCGTCGATGAGCACGAATTCGCGGCCGTTCTGCAGGACGGCGACGGGCACGCGCTCCTTCAGCGTGACCACGAGCGTGGACGGCGGCTCCGCCGCGATCCCGACGTCCTCGATGGGTGCCTTGTCGGCGAGCAGGTCCGCCACCTGCTCGCGTGAGATCCGGGTCAGCGGCGTCCCGGTCAGGGGCGCGAGGGCCGCATCGACCTCGGCGGTCGTGACCAGCGTATTGCCCTGCACGGAGACCGTGCGGAGGGCGAGGGCCGGCGAGAAGATCACGTACGCGACCAGCCCTCCGAGGACGAGCATCAGGGCGACGACGGCGATCAGGGTGTTCCTCAGCCGGTGGGAACGCCGCGGGGCCGGGAAGTCGAGGACCGTCCCGGAGGCGCCCCGCTCCGGTCGCCCGGCGAGCGTGGCGGTGCTGCCGGCGGTGCTGCCGGTGGTGCGGTTCCTCGCGCCCGGGGCCCGGGTGCCTCTCGCGCCGGGCACCCGCGTCGCGGGGGGCTTCCGCGGCGTCATCCGGCGGCCCCCGCCGGGCCCGCACCGGCGGCCCGGTCCGTCAGCAGGCCGACGAGCCGGATGCCGTACTGCGTGACGTCCCCGGCGCCGATCGTGAGGACGATGTCACCGGACCGGGCGCCGCCGACCACGGCCTGCAGGGCCTCGTCCGGGTCCGGGACGTACGCCCCGCCGGAGCCGCGCATGAGGTCGGTGATCGTCCAGCCTCCCACGTCGTCGACGGGGTCCTCCCGCGCCGCGTAGACCGGCAGGACGACGGCGGTGTCGGCGAGCGAGAGCGCGTCGGCGAACCCTGCGGCGAATTCCCGGGTGCGGGAGAACAGGTGCGGCTGGAACAGGACGTGCACGCGGTGGTCCCCGGCCACCGTCCGCGCCGCGGTGAGCGCTGCCTGCACCTCGGTCGGGTGGTGGGCGTAGTCGTCGAAGACCCGCACGCCGTCGCCCTCGCCGCGCGCCTCGAACCGGCGTGCGGCACCCGAGAACAGGGACAGGCCCGTCGCGGCGACGGCCGGGTCGACGCCGAGTTCCAGCGCGACCGCGAACGCCGCCGCCGCGTTCAGGATGTTGTGGCGCCCGGGCACGCTCAGTTGCAGGTCCTGCTCGGCGTCCAGGCCGTCGACGGCGAAGGACAGGACGCTGTTCGTGGTGCTGCCGACCGCCCGTGTGGCGCCGATCCGGATGTCGGCCGTGTCGGCGTAGCCGTAGGTCCGGACCCGGCGCGTCCCGGGGATGGCCGCGGCCAGCGCGGCGGCCCCCGGGTCGTCGGCGCAGGCGACCAGCAGTCCGTCCTCGGGCAGCCGGTCCGCGAACCGCCGGAACGCGGCATGGACGGCGTCGGCGGTGCCGTAGTGGTCCAGATGGTCGGCCTCGGCGTTCGTCACGACACTGATGCGCGGCGAGTAGTTGAGGAAGGAGCCGTCGGATTCGTCGGCCTCGGCGACGAACACGTCCCCGCCGGCCCACTCCGCGTTGACGCCGAGTGCCGCCACGTCACCCCCGATCGCGAACGACGGGTCGAGCCCTGCCTGCCGCAGCAGGACCGTGATCATGGCCGTCGTCGTCGTCTTGCCGTGGGTCCCGGCGACCGCGACGGCGAGACGGCCGCTCATCGCCGCGGCCAGTGCCTCCGACCGGTGGAGCACGGGCAGGCCGCGGCGCCGGGCCTCGGCGAGCTCCGGGTTGCTGTCGCGGATCGCCGAGGAGATGACGACGGTCCCGTGCTCCGGGACCGCGGCCGCGGTGTGGCCCACCTGCACGTCGGCGCCGAGGGCGGCGAGGGCGCGCAGCCCCCGGGACTCCGCCGCGTCGGACCCCGAGACGCGCAGTCCACGCCCGAGGAGCACGCGGGCGACGGCGGACATGCCGGCTCCCCCCAGGCCGATGAAATGGACGGGTTCGGCCAGGACCGCGTGGGCGGCTCCGGTGCTGGTCGTGGTGCTGCTCGTGGTGATGCTGGTGCCTTCCGTCGTGCCGTTCGCGGGTGTGGAGGTCCCGTCGCCGGCGGTCCTGTCGTGTCCGGCGCTCATCGGCGGGACTCCGCGAGGGCCAGGACGAGCTCCGCCATGCGCCGGTCCGCGTCCCGTACGCCCTGGGCGTAGGACGCCGTCGACATCGCGGCGAGCCGCGGGGCGTCGGAGACCAGCGGCAGGACGTTCCTCCGGATCCAGTCGGCGGTGAAGGCCTCGTCGTCGACGGCGATCGCCCCGCCGCACTCCACGAGCCCCGCCGCGTTGAGCCGCTGCTCACCGTTGCCGTGGGGCAGCGGGACCAGCACGGCAGGCAGACCCACGGCGCCCACCTCGCTCACGGTCGCGGCACCCGCGCGCGCGACCAGGAGATCGGCGGCCGCGTACACGCGCTCCATCCCGTCCACGAACTCGACCTGGTGGTACCCGGGCACTGCCAGCGGCGCGCCGTCGTCGCCGGGGACCTGCTTGCCCCTGCCGGTGATGTGCAGGATCTGGATGCCCGCCGCGGTGAGCTCGGGCACGGCGCCGGCCACGGCGCGGTTCAGGCTCGCCGCTCCCGACGACCCGCCCGTGGCGATGAGCGTGGGCCGGTCCGGGTGGAGCCCGAGGGAGGTGCGGGCGTCGACGCGTCCGGCGGCGCGGTCGAGGTCGGCGATGCTGCGGCGCATGGGCATGCCCACCAGGACCGCGTCCGTCAGGCCGGTGCCGTCGAACGCGACGGCGACGCGTGCCGCGATCCGCGCGCCCACCCGGTTGGCGATCCCGGGGCGGGCGTTCGCCTCGTGGATCACGACGGGGATGCGCCGGGTCCACGCGGCGAGGTACACGGGCGTCGACACGTACCCGCCGACCCCGACGACGACGTCGGCCCCTGCGTCCGCCACGATCGCCCGCGCCTGCCGGACGGCCCGGAGGAGGCGCACCGGGAGCTTGAGGAGGTCCGTCGACGGCCGTCGTGGCATGGGCACCCGGTCGATGGTTCGCAGCTCGTAGCCGGCCGCCGGGACGAGGCGCGTCTCCATGCCCGCTTCGGTGCCGACCGCCGTGATGCGCGTGCCCGGACGGTCCTCGGTGATGGCCCCCGCGATGGCGAGCAGCGGGCTGATGTGGCCGGCCGTGCCGCCGCCGGCGAGGACGACGGACACCGCGCGGTCGTCGGTGGTGGGGTGTGTCATGGAAGTACGGGGCCTCTTCCGGAGGTTAGGACGCGGACCGGTCCGGTGCCGCGACGGCGGAGTGCGGGGTCTTCCGCGCGAAGGAGAGCAGGACACCGACGGCGGCGAGCGTGAAGGTCAGCGCGGACCCGCCGTAGGAGATGAAGGGCAGCGGCACGCCGATGACGGGCAGCAGGCCCGTCACCATGCCGATGTTGACGAACGCCTGGCCGATCAGCCAGACGAGGATGGACCCCATGAGGATCCGCACGAACGGATCGGTGTAGCGCATCGCCACGCGGATGGTCGCCACGGCGAGGATGCCGAACAGCAGCACGACCACGAAGGTGCCGATCAGCCCGAACTCCTCACCGATGATGGCGAAGATGAAGTCGTTGTGGGCCTCGGGGATCCAGTTCCACTTCTGCCGGCTCTGGCCGATCCCGACCCCGAACCAGCCGCCGGAAGCCATGGCGAACAGCCCGTTGTCGGACTGCATGCACAGGTCCGTCCCGTCGTCGCAGTTGAGCCGGAGCCACGCGGCGATGCGCCCGCCACGGTTCGAGCTCGTCGCGACCATCAGGAGGGACCCGACGACGGCCACGGCGCCCACCAGGGTGAACATCTTCAGCGGCGCGCCGGCGAAGAAGAGCGCCGCGGCGGCGATCATCATGAGCACGAGCCCGGTCCCCAGGTCCCCGCCGATCAGGACCAGGCCGATGGGCAGCCCGCCCAGCGGCAGTGCGGGGATCAGGGCGTGCTTCCAGTCGCGGATCAGGGCCTTCTTGCGCTCGAGCACCGCCGCGAACCACAGGGCCAGCGCGAGCTTCGCGGGCTCGGAGGGCTGGATCGTCTGCGAGCCGATCCGGATCCAGTTCTTGTTGCCGTTGATCTCGACGCCGATGACCAGCACGAGGACGAGCAGCACGATCGCGAGCCCGAGGCTCGGCCAGGCGAGCGCCTTGTAGGCGCGGGGTCCGACCCGGGACAGCACCAGCATCAGGATCAGGCCGGCACCGGCCCAGACGGCCTGCTTGAGGAAGAGGTCGAACGTGTCCTTGCCCTCGGAGATCGCCTCGACGGAGGACGCCGAGAGCACCATCATGAGGCCGATGGCGGTGAGCGCCAGGGCCGCGCCCAGGATCAGGTAGTAGCTGGAGCCGGACGGCGAGTGGTCCGAGCCCTCGAGGACCTCCCAGCCGCGCCGCACCCGGGCGCGCAGGCCCTTCGCCGGCTCGTCGGCGGGCGCGCCTGCTCGCCCGCCGGGGGCCGCCGTGGTGGCACCGCCCCGGACGGTACGCCCGGTGATCGCGGGACGGGGCGTCGACGGCGAGGAGGGCGTCCCTCCGGAAGGGGCCGGCCGCCCCGCCCCCGTGGTCCGGCCGGACCGGACGGAGGGCTTGCGTCCTCCCGGACGGGTTGGCGTGCTCATTACGACTCCTTAGCGGTGATGCCCTGTCCGCCGCGGGCCCGGACGGCCGCCATGAAGGCCGACCCCCGGTGCGCGTAGGAGGAGAACTGGTCCATCGACGCGGCGGCCGGCGCCATGAGTACCGTGTCGCCGTCCCGGGCGAGCCGCCCTGCTTCCGCGACCGCCCACCGCATCAGGGCGTCTCCGGCCGGCGGGTCGGGTGGCCCGCCGGAGCCGGGCCCCCGTCCAGTGTGAAGGCTCGGCGGGAGGGAGACGGGAACATCGGGCGCGTGTCGGGAGAGCGCCCCCTGGAGGGGTGCGGGATCCTCGCCGAGCAGGACGACGGCGCGGAGGCGCCCGGCGTGCTCCCGCACGAGGTCCTCGTAGGAGACTCCCTTGGACAGGCCACCGGCGATCCAGACGACGGACTGGAAGGAGGCGAGCGATGCCGAGGCGGCGTGCGGGTTGGTGGCCTTCGAATCGTTGATCCACAGCACGCCGTCCTCGTTCGCGACCACCTGGATGCGGTGGTCGCCCGGCTGGAAGGCGCGGATCCCGTCGCGTACCGCTGCGGCGGGGACGCCGGCGGCCCGGACGAGCGCGGCGGCGGCCAGCGCGTTGGCGACGAGGTGGCGCGGCACCACCTCGCCGAGTTCGCTGATGGACGCGAGTTCGGCGGCCGAGTCCTTGCGCTGCTCGATGAACGCGCGGTCGACCAGCAGGTCCTCGACGACGCCCATCATGCTGATCGACGGCATGCCGGTGGTGAACCCCACGGCGCGGCAGCCTTCCATGACCTCGGCGTTCTCGACCATGGTCTCCGTCTCGCGCTGCTCCACGTTGTAGATGCAGGCGATCTTCGTCCGTTCGTAGACCGAGGCCTTGGCCGCGAGGTAGGCCTCGTAGCTGCCGTGCCAGTCCACGTGGTCCTCGGCGATGTTGAGGCACACGCTCGCCAGGGGTTCGATGGAATGGGCCCAGTGCAGCTGGAAGCTGGACAGTTCGACGGCGAGGACGTCGTAGCCCAGGGGGTCGCGGATGACGTCGAGGATCGGGGTGCCGACGTTGCCTGCGGCGACGGCGCGCCTGCCGTCGGCGATCAGCATGGACTCCGTCAGGCCGACCGTGGTCGTCTTCCCGTTGGTCCCGGTGATCGTGAGCCATTCGGCGGTGGTGCGGCCCTCGCGGATCCTGACGCGCCACGCCAGCTCGACATCGCCCCAGATGGGGATCCCGGCGGCCGCGGCGTCGGCGAGCAGCGGCTGCGTGGGAGGCCACCCGGGCGAGGTGACGACGAGATCGGGCCGCTCGCCGTCGACCAGGGGCAGGGTTGCGGCATGGTCCGCGCCGAGCAGGACGTCGCGTGCACCGACGATCCGCAGGGTGTCGGCCTTCGCCTCGTTCGCGGGCGTCACCCCGGCGTCGACGACGACGACGACGGCGCCGAGCTCGATGAGGGTGTCCGCCGCGGAGAAGCCTGAGGCTCCGAGGCCGGCGACGACGACCCTGAGCCCGGCCCAGTCGGCGTCCCACGAGGTGAGGCCCGCGAGGCGCGGTGTCTCCCAGGTGTTGGGCACGCCCTTCCCGTCCGGTGCGCTCATCCCACGACCCATTCCGCGTAGAAGATGCCGAGCGCTGCGGCCACGAACAGGCCCGCCAGGATCCAGAACCGGACCACCACGGTGACCTCCTGCCAGCCCTTGAGCTCGAAGTGGTGCTGGAGCGGCGCCATCTTGAAGACGCGCTTGCCGCCCGAGAGTTTGAAGTAGCCCACCTGGATGATGACGGACAGGGTGATCATGACGAACAGGCCGGCCAGGATCACCAGGAGCAGTTCGGTGCGGGACAGGATCGCGAACCCGGCGATCGCGCCGCCGATCGCGAGGGACCCGGTGTCCCCCATGAAGATCTTGGCGGGTGAGGTGTTCCACCACAGGAACCCGACGAGCGCACCGCACATCGACCCGGCGATCAGCGCGAGGTCCAGGGGGTCCCGCACCTCGTAGCAGACGCTGCCCGCGCCCGGCGAGCCACAGCTCTGGTTGCTCTGCCAGATGCCGATCAGCATGTACGCGCCGAAGACGAGGATCGAGGCGCCGGCGGCGAGCCCGTCGAGGCCGTCCGCGAGGTTCACCCCGTTGCTGGCCCCGGTGATGATGAGGTTCGACCAGATGACGAAGAGGATCGCTCCGAGGACCGTCCCGGCGAAGGCGAGGTCGATCGGGGTGTCGCGGATGAACGAGATCGCCGTGGAGGCCGGGGTACGCCCTTGCTCATTGGGGAACATCAGGGCCAGGACGGCGAACGCGACGCCGACGCCCGTCTGGCCGGCGATCTTCGCCGGGGCCGACAGGCCGAGGCTGCGCTGCTTGGAGATCTTGATGTAGTCGTCGGCGAAGCCCACGAGGCCCATGCCGCCGGCGAGGAAGAGGAGCAGCAGGCCCGAGGCGCTGGGCCCGGAGGCGGGAGCCCCGATCGCCATCATCAGCAGGTGCGTGAGGAAGTAGGCCAGCAGCACGGATCCGACGATCACGGCGCCGCCCATGGTCGGCGTCCCGCGCTTGGTGTGGTGCGCGGTCGGTCCGTCGTCGCGGATGAACTGGCCGTAGCTCTTCTTCACGAGGAGCCTGATGAACAGGGGCGTTCCGACGAAGGCGAAGATCAGGGCGGCGGCCGAGCCTATGAGGATTGCTATCACGGCTGGGGGGCCTTTCCGGAAGCGTCTGGCGTGCCGACCGCTTCAGAGTCTGCTGCACTGTGGTTCGGGCTGTGGTCCGGGTTGGGCTGCTGCGCTATCCGGTCTCCGAGGAACCGGAGCCCGACCCCGTTCGAGGACTTGAACAGGACGATGTCGCCCGGCTCGAGCTCGGCGGCGAGCAGCCGCTCCGCCGCCTCGACGTCGTCGACGTGCACGGCTTCGCTGCCCCATGATCCCTCGAGCACGGCGCCGTTGAAGAGCGCCCGCGTGTTGGGGCCCACGCAGACGAGCTTCGAGATGTTGAGCCGGACGACCACGCGTCCCAGGAGGTCGTGCTCCTCGATGCTGCTCTCGCCCAGTTCGAGCATCTCGCCGAGGACGGCCCACGTCCGCCGGCGACCGCGGCCGAGTTCGGCGAGGGTCCGCAGGGCTGCGCGCATCGACTCGGGGTTGGCGTTGTAGGCGTCGTTGATGACGGTCACCCCGTCGGCGCGCTCGGAGCGCTCCATGCGCCAGCGGCTCGCGGCCGCCAGGCTGCGGAGGCCCTCCGCGATCCGGTCGGGGGCGCATCCGACCTCGTAGGCGACGGTCGCTGCGGCCAGCAGGTTCGTCGTGTGGTGCAGTCCGAGGAGCGGGGACACGACCTCGTGGTCGCTGCCGTCCGGGAAGGTAAGGGTGAACGAGGGGTTCCCCTCGGGCGTCGTCGTACTGTTCCTCGCCCGGACCACGTCTCCTTCGGCTGCGAAGTCCTCCGAGGAGGTGAAGAACGCGGTGCGCGCACCGGTCCGGGACCGCATCGCGAGGACGCGCTCGTCGTCGGCGTTGATGACGGCGGTACCCGTCGCGGAGAGGGCCTCGACGAGCTCCCCTTTCGCCCGGGCGATGTTCTCGACGCCGCCGAACTCCCCCGCGTGGGCCGAACCGACGCCGAGGACGACGCCGACGTCCGGCTGGACCAGCGAGGCGAGGTAGGCGATGTGGCCGGGCTTGGTGGCGCCCATCTCGATCACGAGGTACCGCGTCTCCCACGTCGCCTCGAAGACCGTCAGCGGGACGCCGACCTCGCCGTTGTAGGAACCCCGGGGAGCAACGGTGGGGCCTGCCTGGGCGAGGATGCCCGCGAGGAGGTCCTTGGTGGTGGTCTTCCCGGCGGAGCCGGTGATGCCGATGACGGTGACGTCGCCGGCGGCCCGCAGCCGGCGGACCGTCTCCGCGGCGAGCTCGCCCATCGCGAGGATCGCATCGGGGACGACGACGGAGGGGTAGGGGGCGTCGTCCGGTCCGGTGACCTCGCGCTCGGCCAGCGCCAGGACCGCCCCGCGGGCGAAGGCACCTCCCAGGTGGAGGTGCCCGTCGGACGCCTCGCCGGGCTTGGCGACGAAGAGCGCCCCGGGGACGCACTCCCGCGAATCGGTGGCTGCGGAGGTGACGGTGATGGCGGGGCCGGCGGGATCGATCCCGACCGGTCGTCCGCCCGTGAGTGCCGCGATCTCGGCTGCGGTGAATTCAATCATGACGGTTCAGGACTCTATCCCGGGGCGGGAAAGCCCAGAGAATCCGTGCCTTGTCAACGCGGAACGCAGTTCCTCCCGGTCGTCGAGTGACAGGTTGACGCCCTTGACCTCCTGCCAGACCTCGTGGCCCCGGCCCGCGACGATGACGGTGTCGGACGGGCGGGCCAGGGCCACGGCGCACTCGATCGCCTCCGCCCGGGGGAAGACCTCCAGTACCTCGCACGTGAGCCCCTCCGCGCGGACCGCCGCGTCGGCGCCCGCCCGGACGGCCCGGCGGATGACCGCTTCGTCCTCGTCGTGGGGGTCGTCGTCGGTGACGATGAGGATGTCGGACAGGCGGGCTCCGACGGCCCCCATCACGGGTCGCTTGGATTCGTCGCGCTGCCCGGTGGCGCCGAACACGGAGATGACCCGGCCGCCGGGTCGCCGGACCGAGGCCAGGGTCCGTTCGAGCGCGTCGGGATTGTGCGCGAAGTCGACGATCGCTGCGGGTTCCTCGCCGACGAGCTGCATGCGTCCCGGCACCTCGGTGGTGAACGGGTCGTGGTCGTCCAGGGCGCGCTGGACGTCCCCGACGGCGACGCCCGACGCGAGGACCATGACCGTGGCCAGGGCGGCGTTGGAGACGTTGAACGTCCCGGGGAGGCCCGTGCGGACCAGCAGCCGCTCCCCGGCCCGACCCTCGAGGGCGAAGGCGTGCCCGAGGCCGCTGGGCCGCACGTCCGTCACCGTCCAGTCGGCCGCCGGCGCCCCGTCGGCGTCCTGCTCGGTCCGCAGCGACAGGACGGGCACCCCTGCCGTGCCGGCGAGGCGGCGCCCCCAGGCGTCGTCGACGAGGACGACGGCGCGCCGGCAGCGGTCCGCCGTGAAGAGCGTCGCCTTCACGGCGAAGTAGTCCTCCATGGTCCCGTGGAGGTCGAGGTGGTCCTGGGTGAGGTTCGTGAAGCCGGCGACGTCGAACCGGACGCCGTCGACCCGCCCGAACTCGAGGGCGTGCGAGGAGACCTCCATGGAGGCCGCGTGGAGGCCCCGCTCCCGCATGAGGGCGAGCAGCGAGTGGACCTGCGGTGATTCGGGCGTGGTGAGCGCGCTCGGGATGGCGTCCTCGCCGGCCCGGATCTCGATGGTGCCGATGAGCCCCGTGGTCCGGCCCAGTGCGGCGAGGAGTGCGTTGAGGAAGTAGGTCGACGTCGTCTTGCCGTTCGTGCCGGTGATCCCGAAGAGGATCGGGGCGGCGTCCGGGGCGTCCGGCTGGCTGTCGAAGATCACGCCCGCGAGCGGTCCGGCGGCCCGGCGGGGGTCGGGGACGACGACCACGGGCGGGGCGTCGAAGCCGGCCGTCGCCGCGGCACGGGCCACGATCGCGGCGCCTGCCTCGTCCGTCAGGACGGCCACCGCGCCCGCACGCACCGCCTGCTCGGCGAAGTCCGCGCCGTGGCGTGTGGCTCCGGCGACGGCCGCGTAGACATCCCCGGGGAGCACCGACCGCGAATCCAGGGTGAGGCCTGTGACCACGGGGAGATCCGGCGCACCGGCCGATCCGGCCAGCGGCCCGATCGCGGCCAGGGCGGCGGACAGGGCGACCGGGTGCGGGGCACGCGGTCGCATCAGGGAGGCGCCGCCTCCCCGCGAGTTGTTCGATTGCACGATACTCCGGCCTCCGGGTCAGTACTCGACCGGATAGATGTCCGGCTTCATCGTGGACGCCGGGACGTTGTTGGAATTGAGGACCTGCTTCATCACCTTCTGGAACGACTGCCCCGGGATGAGGTAGTACAGGTCTCCCTGCGGACGCTGGAGCGTGACGACGACCACGTACTCGGGGTCCTCGATCGGCGCGATCCCGGCGTAGGACAGGGTATAGCCATCGTAGCCGCCCGCCGGACTGGGGGCCTCGGCGGTGCCGGTCTTCGATCCCACGCGGTACTGCTCGAGCTGCCCGGTCTTGCCCGAGCCCTCCTCGGTCACCGTCTCGAGCATCTTCCGCGTCTTGGCAGCCGTGTCCGCGGACACCACCCGCGTGCCCTCCGCCTGGGGGACCGTGTGCTCGGTGCCGTCCGGGTCGATGTACGCGTCGATCAGCCGCGGCTGCAGGCGCACCCCGTCGTTGGCGATCGTCTGGTACACCATGGCGGTGTGCAGCGCGGTCTGCGCGAGTCCCTGGCCGAACAGGACGGTGTACTGCTGGCGGTCGTCCCACTTGTCGGGGGTGGTCAGCAGGCCCTGGTTCTCCTCGTTGAGCCCGGTTCCGAGCGGTTCGCCGATGCCGAATTTCTTCAGCCAGTCGTACCGTTCCTGCTTGGTCAGCTTCTGGCCCACCTGCACGGTCCCGGTGTTCATCGACTTCGCCAGGACGCCCGCTGCGGTGCGCTTCTCCGTCTTGTGCTCGAAGGCGTCCTTGAACGTCTGGCCATCGATGGTGTACCGGTTCTCGAGGGTGAACCTGGAGGTCGGCTCGATGAGCCCCTGCTCGAGCGCGGCGGCCATCGTGATGACCTTCGTCGTGGAACCCGGTTCGAAGGACGCGCTGACGGAGTTGGGTCGGCGCTGCTCGGCCGGCGTCGCGGTCGGGTCGTTGGGGTCCGGCGTCGTGGACTCGGCCATCGCGCGGATGGCGCCCGTGTCCGCCTCGACGACGACGATGTTCCCCCACTCGGCGTCGTACTCCTCGACCTGCGACGCGATCGTCTGCTGCGCGAACCACTGCAGGTCCTGATCGATGGTGAGCCGCACGTTCTGGCCGTCGACCGCCGGGACGTCCTCGTTCGTGGCGTACGGGATGCGGATGCCGTCCCCGCCGATCTCGAAGGTCCTGCTACCGGCAGTGCCCTCGAGCGCATCGTTGAGCGAGTACTCGAGGCCCTCCTGCGGCTCGCCGTTCTCGGACACGAAGCCGATGATCGACCCGCCGACGGCGCCCGCCGGATAGGTCCGCACGCTGGTCTCGTCGGCGTAGACACCGGGGATCTTCACGGCGAGGGCCCGGTTCTTGACCTCGGGTGTCACCGATTTGAGGATGTAGTTGAAGCTCTTGTCACCGAGGACGGCGCCCCTCAGCGTCTCCCCATCGATGCCGATGACGGCGGAGAGCTCCGAGACCGCCTGGTCCATGGGGATGACCTCCCACTCCTCGAGGTCGTCGTTGAAGCGGCGGAACTCCTCCACGTCGCTCAGGCGCTGGTCGACCACGAGGTCGTAGCGCTCCACGCTCCGTGCGAAGTACTTGCCGTTCATGTCGACGATCGAACCGCGCACGGGCTGCACGGCGGTGGTCGTGAGCCGCTTGGACAGACCGGCCTGTGCCATGCCGTCGAGATCGAGGGCCTGCAACTGGAAGAGGCGCACCCCGAGGACCATCAGGAGGACGAGGACGAACGCGAGCCCCACGCGGAGCCGCCTGGAGCCCAGGGCCAGACGCATGCTGTCGGGGCTGCCGAGGCGTGCAGGGGTCACGGAGAATCCTTGTCGATCGGTCTGGGGCGAAGTTCTGGAACCGTTCTGCTACTGGCCGGAGCCGAGCTGCTCGGGACCGGGGATCGTTCCCGACCCGCTGCTCGCCGCCGCGTCCCCGTCCGTCGCGGGACCGGTCGGGTCCGACCCGAGGTTCGGCGCAGGGATGAGGACCTCGGGTTCGGGGCCCTCGGTCGCGGGCTCCGGCGTGCCGGTCACCTTCATCGAATCTAGCTCAATGGTCCCGAAGGTCGGGGAGGACACCATGCCGAGTTTCGTCGCGGCGGCGGCCAGGTTCTGGGGGGCTTCCCTCGCCTCGATGGCGAGCACGAGCGCCTCGTTCTCCTGGCTCAGGGCTGTCTGCTGGTTGCGGAGCTGTACGAGTTCGTACTGCGTGCCGGAGACGGAGATGTTGAGCATGAGCACCGCGGCAAGCGCCGCGGCGAGGACGAGCAGGCTGAAGACGGCGAAGGGCACCTTGCGTCGGGCCGGGCGCGCGGGGACCACGGACAGCGGCGTCCGGGCCTTCGGGGTGGCGATGGCTGCGGTGGACGGTCCGGTCAGCCGTCCCGGGGCCAGCGCGTAGGCGCCGTTCCCGGAGAAGGCCGCGACGCCGTGGCGCTTCTCCACGGTCAGTGCCTGGCTCATATGGTCATCCTGTCGACGGGTCCGGCTTTGATTCGTTCAACTGCCCGCAGCTTGGCCGAGGCCGCCCGCGGGTTCTCCTCGATCTCCGCCGCGGTGGGCGCTTCGGTGCCGCGGGTCAGCGATCGGAGGTAGGGCTTGTGCTCCTCGAGTTCCACCGGGAACCCGACGGGCGCGGAGGACTTCGTTCCCGCGGTGAAGGCGCTCTTCACGATGCGGTCCTCCAGGGAGTGGTAGGACATCGCGACGACGCGGCCACCGATCAGGGCGGAGGCGATGGCCGCGGGGACGGCCCGCTCGAGAACGGTGAGTTCCTCGTTGACCTCGATCCGCAGCGCCTGGAACGTCCGCTTGGCGGGGTGGCCGCCGGTGCGGGCTGCCGCGGCGGGGACGACGCCGCGGATGACGTCCACGAGCTGGGACGTGGTCCTGAACGGTCCGGTCTCCCTCCCCCGCACGATCGCCGATGCGATCCTGCCGGCGAACTTCTCCTCGCCCCAGGTGCGGATGATGCGGAGGAGGTCGTCCTCGCCGTAGGTGTTGACCACCTCGGCCGCCGTGATGCCGCGACTCGTGTCCATGCGCATGTCGAGCGGGGCGTCGTAGGAGTAGGCGAACCCCCGATCGCGCTCGTCGAGCTGCAGAGAGGAGACGCCGAGGTCGAAGAGGACGCCGTCCACGCCGTCGATGCCCAGGTCCTCGAGCACCTCGGGCAGCTCGTCGTACACGGCATGGACCAGGTCGGTGCGGGCCGCGTAGGGGGCGAGCCGTTCGCCGGCGAGTCCGAGCGCCTCGGTGTCGCGGTCGACGCCGACGAGGTGCGCATCGGGGAAGCGCTGGAGCATGGCCTCGGCGTGGCCTCCCATGCCGAGCGTGGCGTCGACGACGACCGCGCGACGACCGGCGGCTTCCGCTGCGGCGACGGAGGGTGCGAGGAGGGAGACGCAGCGGTCGCGGAGGACGGGGACGTGGCGTTCCCCCGTCGGCCGGTCACCCGTCATGCGTCCTCTCCCTCCTGCAGTTCGTACTCGTCTCGGGTGTCACTGCAGGCAGGTAGGGAGGCCGGCCTTCTTGGATCAGACCCCCATCCGGCCGGAGGGCCGTCGCCTGGCTTCGGGGAAGTGAAGCCAGGAGGCGTACCGGATCCGGCGGCTGGAGATCTCATCCAAGGGACGTTCCCACCTGCGCCGTCGTGCTGCGTGCTGGTCCTGCTGTTGTTCAGAGGATGCCCGGGAAGGCATCCTCGTCCGTCTCGGAGAACGCCGTCTCCTTCTCCGTCAGGTAGGAGTCCCAAGCGTCCGCCGCCCAGATCTCCGCGCGGCTCCCCGCCCCGATGACCGCGAGGTCCCGGTCGAGTCCCGCGTAGGTCCTCAGCGCAGGCGGGATGGTGATCCTGCCCTGCTTGTCGGGTACCTCGTCCGAGGCGCCCGACAGGAAAATGCGGTTGTAGTCCCTCGCCTGGCGTGACGAGATGGGGGCCGCGCGCATCTGTTCGTGAACCCTTTCGAACTCACTCATGCTGAAGACGTAGATGCACCGTTCCTGGCCCCTCGTGAGGACAAGACCCTCGCTCAGTTCCTCGCGGAACTTCGCAGGGAGAATGAGCCTGCCTTTCTCGTCCAGACGGGGGGTGTGAGTTCCGAGGAACATCCCTGACCGCCTGTTCTGAGTCCGCCAAGCCCAGCTTGGTGCCGTACCGCTCTTATATTCCCCACTTTACTCCACAACTCTCCCCGGTCAACGTATTCGGCGCGCGCCGCGCCCTTTTCGTCGCGGCGTGTCGCGCTCTGCGCGGCGGGCGACCGCGCGACGGCGCGCCCGATCCCCGCGGGGAGTGAAGTGGAGGGGTTAAACGAAGAAGGACCCGCCGGGGCGGATCCTTCTGGACTACGGTCGGGCGTCCCTGACTCCTATGTCTGGTCGCGCTTCCGCTCGTCCCATTTGTCTTCGAGACTGGACATGAAACCGCTCTTGCCTCCGGTCGATGCCTTGGTCGGCTTGCCGAGTGGCTGGCCGGCATCGACCTGCTTCGACTTCGTCGTGGCGAAGTACACGCCACCTCCCATGATCAGGAAGCCTGCGACGCCGATGAAGATGTTCTGGTAGACGATGCCCGCCAGAAGGACGAGGATGCCCGCGATCGTAATGAGCGAACCGATGACCAGGCGCCGGGTCGACATCGACTTCCGACTGTCCGAGGCCATGGAGTGCGCGAATTTGGGATCGTCGGCGTGCAACTGCTGTTCAAGCTGATCAAGCAACCTCTGCTCGTGTTCCGAGAGTGCCATGACCGCCTCCTTGATGTGGGTACCAACGTTCCTCCACCCAACCAACGCTCCTGACGCTGTACCGGTTCCCGATGCGGGGGTCCGGGACCGCAGGTTCCGGGTGGTGGATTTGCGTCATGACCGGTAGTTGGACTACCGGGTTAAAGACTAGTGTGCTACCCCCGGGGCGCAAAGTCACAATGCGGTGTTGGGAGCCACCTCTTCTGGATGATATGGGACCCTCCTGGCGCTCAACGGCGAGGATCCCGATCGCCCTGCACAGGTCCCCGCCGTGACCCTCCGGACGGTCCGGACGGCGGCGGCCGACCACCGCCACGGACGTCCGGAGGAGTCCCGGCCCGGTCGTCGTCGGCCTCCGGCGGCAGGCCGCCGCCGGGCTCGCCGGGAGGTGCCGGCGGGCGTCCTCGTGCGAGGAGGCCCGCCGGCATGACACCGGCGTCCCCGAACTTCCGGTTCACGTCGTCGAGGGCCCGTTCGGCGAGCCTCCAGTTGTCGTCCTGCCGGTCGATCGTCAGTTGCGTGGAGCCGTCGCCGCCGGTCACAAGAGATTCCGCGCGGAGGCCGATCAGCCGCACCGCCATGGGCCTGTCGCCCAGACCGGCGAGCAGTGCCGTCGCCGCCCGGTAGAGCGCATTCGCATTGTCGACGGGCTCGTCGAGCTTCTTCGATCGCGTGAGTGTCGAGAAATCCTCGTAGCGGAGCTTGAGCGCAACCGACCCGGCGCGGTGGCCCGAGGCCCGCAGCCTCGTCGCGGTGCGGTGGGCAAGCCGCAGCAGTTCCCGCCGGAGGACGTCGGAGTCCTCGACGTCGCGGGAGAACGTCTCCTCCGCGCCGATGCTCTTCTCGGGACGTGAGACGACGACCCTCCTCGGGTCGCGGCCCCAGGCGAGGTGGTGCACGTGCTCGCCCGAGGCGCCCAGCAGGCGTCGGAGAGTGGCCACCGGGGTGTGCGCGACGTCCTCCACGGTGCGGATGCCGATGCGGGCCAGGACCTCCTGCGTCTTCGCGCCCACACCCCAGAGGGCGGAGACGGGAAGCGTGTGGAGATAGGCGACCGTCTGGTCCCCCGGGATGAGCAGGAGGCCGTCCGGCTTGGCCCTCGCGGAGGCGATCTTCGCCACGAACTTCGTCGTCGCGGCCCCGACACTCGCCGTGATCCCCAGCGTGGAGTGGATCTCCGCGCGGATCTGCTCACCGATGGCCCGCGGGCTGCCGAGTCGCCGGAGCGAGCCGGCGACGTCGAGGAAGGCCTCGTCCACGCTCAGCTGCTCGACCTCCGGCGTGACCGACCGGAAGATCCCCATGACCTGGGCGGAGACCTCCGAGTACCGGCGGTGGTGCGGAGGGAGGATGACCGCGGTGGGGCACTGCCGCATCGCGACCGCCATCGGCATCGCGGACCGCACGCCGAACCGGCGGGCCTCGTAGGAGGCGGACAGGACCACCGATCTTCCGGACGGGGAGCCCACGACCACCGGCACGCCACGCAGGTGCGGGTGGTCCAGCAGTTCCACGGAGACGTAGAAGGCGTCCATGTCGATATGCAGGATGTGGCACTCCGCATACTCGACAGGTTCCTGCCCCGCGTCCTTTGGCACGCCTTCATCGTACGCACCGGCACCGACACCGCAGGGGCCGCCGGTTAGAGTGGGGACACCACCGAAGACGAGCCGCACGGGAGATTCATGCTGTCCGCACCTGCCATCCCCGACCAGGGCGGCCCCGCTCCCGACGCCATCACCGTGGAGCAGGAACGGTTCCGATCCTCCCTCACGCGGTCCATCGAGGGCTTCCTCGCCGACCAGAGCACGGTCCTCGGCTCCATCTCCGACGAGGCGCTTCCCCTCATCTCGAGCATCGCCACGCTGACGAGCGGAGGGAAGCGGATGCGGGCGCTGCTGTGTTACTGGGGCTGGCGGGCGGCGGGCGGATCACCGCTGGCGTCCGCCCCGGTGACGGCAGGCACGGCCCTCGAGTTCTTCCAGGCCGCGGCGCTGATCCACGACGACATCATCGACCGGTCCGACACCCGGCGCGGGCGCCCGAGCGTCCATCGGCAGTTCACGGCCCGCCACGCAGACGCGGGATGGCACCTCGACGCGGAGCGGTTCGGGGTCGCCGCGGCCATCCTGGCCGGCGATCTCTGCCTCGCCTTCAGCGAGGAGCTCTTCACGGGCTGCTGCTCCGGCGTCAGGGGCGACGCCGGGACCGCGGCGCGGGTGATCTTCAATCGCATGCGCACGGAGGTGATGGCGGGCCAGTACCTGGACCTGCTGGAAGAGGCTGTCGGTCCGGACCAGACCCCGGCGGTGGCCGCGGACCGCGCTCTCAACATCCTCCGCTTCAAGTCCGCGAAGTACTCGATGGAGCGGCCCCTCATGCTCGGTGGAGCGCTCGCCGGCGCGGACGACGCCCTGCTCGCCGCCTACTCGGCATTCTCGTTGCCGCTGGGTGAGGCGTTCCAGTTGCGCGACGACGTCCTCGGCGTCTTCGGCGACCCGTCGGTGACGGGCAAACCCGCCGGGGACGATCTCCGCGAGGGCAAGCGGACCTTCCTGATCGCGCGGGCACTCGGATCCAGTACCGGGACCGGGCGTGCCCGCATCAACGCGATGCTCGGCGACACCTCCCTCGACGCCGACGCGGTGGACACCTTGCGGGCGATCATCGTGGACAGCGGAGCGCTGGCCCACACGGAGCAGCTCATCGGGCAGAAATCCGAGGAGGCGTTCCTGGCGCTCGGGGACCTCGAGGTGGACCCCGTCTCCCTGCGGGCGCTGCGCCTCCTCGCGGAGGCTGCGGTGACGCGGACCGCCTGACGGTCCCGCACCGGACAGTCCGGGGCGGACGGGGGATCCCTACCAGGCGGCGGCCTGGGCGCGGCGGCGGATCTCCGTCTTCCGGCCCTCCCGCAGGGCGTCGATGGGCCGGCCCGGCAGCGACTCGTCCTCGGTGTACAGCCACCGGATGATGTCCTCGTCGCCGTAGCCGCTGTCCGCCAGGACCACCACGGTGCCCTTGAGGCTGTCGAGGACGCCCCCGTCGACCAGGAAGTCCGCCGGCACACTGCGGATGTTGCGCTCTCCGATCCGCACGCTCACGAGTGCACGCTCGCTGACGAGCGAGTGCACGCGGGTGATGGGCAGATCGAGCGCCTCGGCCACCTCGGGGAGATTGAGCCAGGCCGGAACGAGTTGTTCGAGTTCAGTCACCGTCCAAGGGTGCCATGCTCCCGCACCCAACTCCACCCGGCCGCCCCTTCGGCAAGGACTCCTCAAGAAGCACCGGGAGGGACACGCCGATCTTGACGATTCCCTGCATTTTCACGCCCTTGTGCTATCGAACCCATCGTGTAGATTCACTTGAGTCACACCGATCACACCTTTAACACGTAAAACAGCAGCATCATCAGCACCTGCACGTTCCCGGACAGGAAGAGTCACCCCGGGGGCGTGCGTCCGCGCGGACTCATCCGCCAACAGACGAGGAACGAAACATGACTGCCCAGCGATCGAACGCACCGCTGAACGGCACCCGCAGGAAGGCCGACGGCGCGAGCCGGCGCGGCCTGAACGTCGCCGTGACCACCGCCGCCCTCCCCGCGGTGCTTCTCTCCTCCGTGGCCCTCGCCCAGCCGGCGTCGGCGGCTCCCGCCGTGCAGGTCCCGGTCACCCGGCACCTCGGAGCAACGCAGACGGTCCTTCCCCCGCGGGCCGTCGTCCCGGCCGGCCTCGTCGCCGCGCAGATCCCAGCACAGAAGATCGCCGTCGTCGCGCAGACGGTGCCCGGCACCTACACCGTGAAGCCCGGCGACACCATCGGCGCGATCGCCAAGCGGTACGGACTCTCCACCGCGGCCGTCCTGACGCGCAACGGACTGACCGCGCGGACCGTCATCTACCCCGGACAGAAGATCAAGCTGGCCGGTGGGTCCGTCCCTGCAGCGAAGTCCGCCCCCGCAGCACCGGCCGCCCCGGCCGCCGCGGCGACCTATGTCGTCAAGCCCGGCGACACCCTGGGTGCCATCGCCTCCCGCCATGGGGTGAGCCTGCAGAGCGTCCTCACGGCCAACAGGCTCTCGATGTCCTCGATCATCTACCCCGGCCAGAAGCTCAGCCTCGGCGGCAAGGCTCCCGTCGCCGCTCCCGCTCCCGCTCTCGTCAAGTCGAAGCCCGCACCGGCGCCCTCCCCGGCGGGCGGCACCTACGTGGTGAAGTCCGGCGACACGCTCGGAGCCATCGCCTCACGCAACGGCGTCGGCCTGGATTCGCTGCTCACCGCCAACGGCCTCTCGCGGTCGTCGATCATCTACCCCGGTCAGAAGCTGAAGCTCACCGGTTCCGTCACGCCGCAGGCGACACCCCCGAAGGTGCAGGCCCCCGCGCCCGCTCCGTCCGCCGGGTCCTACACCGTGAAGGCCGGCGACACGCTGGGCGCCATCGCCTCCCGGAACGGTGTGGGCCTCTCCGGCCTGCTCGCCGCGAACCGCATGAGCATGACCACGGTCATCTACCCGGGACAGAAGCTCACCATCCCGCGTCCGGGCGCCACGCCCGCCCCCGCCCCGGCCCCCGCCCCGGCCCCCGCGCCGGCCGGCCTCGTGCCGTCGAGCTTCCTCGGGTTCACGTACCCGGACAAGGTCGTCGCGGACGCCAACGCGAACAAGGCCCTGCTCAACGCGCTTCCCGCGCCGTCGCAGGCCGAGATGAAGAAGATCGTCGCCGACACCGCACGCTCCATGGGCGTCGACCCGAGCCTTGCCATGGCGTTCGCCCATCAGGAATCGGGCTTCAACCAGCGCGCGGTCTCGCCGGCGAACGCCATCGGCACCATGCAGGTCATCCCGTCGTCCGGTCAGTGGGCGAGCGACCTCGTGGGGCGCAAGCTCAACCTCCTGGACCCGTACGACAACGCCACGGCCGGTGTCGCGATCATCCGCTCGCTCACCCGCACCAGTCCGTCGCTGGACATCGCCATCGCGTCCTACTACCAGGGCCAGTACTCGGTGCAGACCCGGGGCATGTTCGCGGACACCAAGCAGTACGTCGCGTCGGTCAAGGCCCTCCAGAAGACCTTCCGGTAGGTCGACGCCGGCCCGGTACCGGTGAGGGGGTGGGGCCGTGTGGTCCCACCCCCTTTTCGCTGCTCCCGTTTAGTATCGAAGGGTGCACCAGCAACGGAAGGACCCCCTCGAGGGAGCAACTGTCGACGGGCGCTACGTCGTCCATTCGCGGTTGGCCCGCGGGGGCATGTCCACCGTCTACCTCGCCACCGACCGCCGCCTGGACCGGCGCGTGGCGCTCAAGGTCCTGTACCCGCACCTGGCCGAGGAGGCCGGCTTCATCGACCGCTTCGAGCAGGAGGCGAAATCCGCGGCCCGGTTGTCCCACCCGCACGTCGTGGGCGTGCTGGACCAGGGCGTGGACGACGTCGACGGGCAGGACGTCGCCTACCTGGTCATGGAGTTCGTCCAGGGCCGCACCCTGCGGGACGTCCTGCGCGAGCACGGCCGGCTCACACCCCGCCATGCGCTGGACCTGCTGGACGCGGTCGTCGAGGGGCTGGCCGCCGCCCATGACGCAGGACTGATCCACCGCGACGTGAAGCCGGAGAACGTCCTCCTCTCCGAGACGGGCCAGGTGAAGATCGCCGACTTCGGGCTCGCCCGCGCCGTGTCGGCGACCACGGGCACGGCGACCCTCGTGGGCACCGTCGCCTACCTGTCCCCCGAGCTCGTCCTCGGCCGGCCCGCCGAAGCCCAGAGCGACATCTATTCGACGGGCGTGATGCTCTTCGAACTCCTCACCGGGCGGCAGCCCTTCACGGGCGACACCCCCATCCAGGTCGCCATCCAGCACGCGCAGGCGGACGTGCCGGCGCCGTCCCGGTTCCTTCCCGGCCTGGCCGCGGACATCGACGAGCTGGTGCAGTGGTGCACCTCCAGGGATCCCGAGGACCGCCCGGTGGACGGGTCGGCGCTGCTCGGCGAGCTCCGGCACATCCGCGCGACGCTCACCGACGAGGAACTGGACTTCGCACCCGAGGACGCACCCGACGCCGTCCCGGAGCAGGATCAGCTCACCGTCGCCGTCGTCCCGCAGCTCCCGGACGACGGCGCCCGGACCGTGGCCCTGGCCCGGTCCGCGTGGGCTGCCGGGCCCGACGACGCCGCCGGGACCGGCCGCACGGAGGTCCTGCCCGGCGGGGCGAGCGAGGACCACCGCACCAGCGTCATCGGCAGGGACCGCAACGCGACCCGGGTGATCGGAGCGATGCCCGCCGTCCCGCCGGCGTCGGGCCCGCTCGCACCGCCCGTGGAGAAGGAGCGGTCGGGCAGCACGGCCGCCGCGGCGGGCGGTCCCGGCGGACGCACCGCCCGCCCGCTGTCGAAGCGCCAGCAGGCGCGGGAGGCGCAGCGTCCGCAGAAGACCCTGCGCGGGCGGACCGGGCGGCGTTCCGTGCGGCTGCTCGTGGCCCTGCTGATCGTCCTCGCGGGCCTGGTCGCGGGGCTGGGCTGGGTCTTCGGTGCCGGGCCGGCCGGGGTCGTCACCCTGCCCGACGTCGCGAACGTCCCGCTCGGGGAGGCGCGGGCCGCCCTCGAGGACGAGGGGCTCGTGTCCGTGTCCACGGAGGAGGCCTTCAGCGAGGAGGTCCTCCCCGGCCTGGTGATCGGCACGGAGCCCGCCGCGAACACCGAGGTCCGGCGCTTCGAGCGCGTGGACCTCCTCGTCTCCAGGGGGCCCGAGCTGTTCGCCGTGCCCGACCTCGGCGGCCGGACGCAGGACGAGGCCGCGGCCGAGCTCGAAGCCGCCGGACTCGCCGTCGGCGCGCTGGGCCAGGAGTACAGCGAGAGCGTGCCGGCCGGCGTGATCCTGCGGCAGGACCCGGAGCAGGGCGCCGAGCGCCGGCGCGGTTCCGTCGTGGATCTCGTGATGTCCCTCGGTCCCGCGCCGATCGCCGTCCCCGACGTCGTCGGTCTCGCCGAGGAGGACGCCGTGGCCGCCCTCGAGGAGGCGGGACTCATGCCGGTCGTGGACGGGACCCGCGAGTACAGCCGGACGGTGCCGGAGGGCGCCGTCGTGGGCCAGAGCCCTTCCGGCACCGACGTCCAGCGCGGGACCGGCGTCACACTCACGATCTCCCGCGGTCCGCGCCTGGTGCAGGTCCCCAGCGTCTTCTCGCTGTCGGAGGAGCGTGCCGTGGCCGCCCTGGAAGCGGCCGGCTTCGAGGTGCAGGTCGACTACACCTTCGGCAGCCCGGTCCTCGGTCTGGTCGCCGGGCAGAGCCCTTCGGGCGAACAGCCCGAGGGCACCGTCATCCGCATCACGGTCACCTGAGGCCCGGCTCCCCCACGAACGCCGGAGGCGGCCACCGGGGTGGCCGCCTCCGGTGTCGACGTGCGTCGGGACATCAGCTCTTCGAGAGCGCCCCCGCGACGAGGAACGCCATCTCGAGTGACTGCATGTGGTTCAGGCGGGGATCGCACACGGACTCGTACCGCTCGAGGAAGGCCTCCTGGTCGATCGGGTCGGCGCCGCCCAGGCACTCGGCGACGTCGTCGCCGGTCATCTCGACGTGCAGCCCGCCCGGGAACGTACCCAGGGAGTTGTGCACCTCGAAGAACCCGCGCACCTCGTCGATGACGTCGTCGAAGTTGCGTGTCTTGTAGCCGTTGGGCGAGGTCACCGTGTTGCCGTGCATCGGATCGGTGACCCAGAGGACCTGCGCACCCGAGTCGGTGACGCGCTCCACGAGCTGCGGCAGCTTCTCGCGGATGTTCCGGGCGCCCATACGCGTGATGAACGTGAGCCTGCCCGGTTCGCGGTTCGGGTCGAGCTTGTCGATGAGCGCGAGGGCGTCGTCCCCCGACGTCGACGGACCGAGCTTGACGCCGATCGGGTTCCGCACCCGCGACAGGAAGTCCACGTGTGCGCCATCGATCTCGCGGGTGCGCTCCCCGATCCACAGGAAGTGCGCGGAGGTGTCGTACGGGAGGGAGGTGCGGGAATCGATCCGTGTCAGCGCCCGTTCGTAGTCGAGGAGCAGGGCCTCGTGGCTGGCGAAGAACTCGACACGCTTCAGGGCTTCGAAGTCGGTGCCGCACGCGTCCATGAAACGGACGGCGCGATCGATCTCGCGGGCGAGCGACTCGTAGCGGGAGTGCGCCGGATTGGCCATGAAGCCCTTGTTCCAGTGGTGGACCAGCCGGAGGTCCGCGAATCCGCCCTGCGTGAAGGCCCGGATCAGATTCAGGGTCGACGCCGACGTGTGGTAGGCCTTCACCATCCGGGAGGCATCGTGCCCGCGGCTCTCCGGGGTGAAGTCGTAGCCGTTCACCATGTCCCCCCGGTAGGCCGGCAGGGTGATGCCGTCACGCGTCTCGTCGTTGGAGGAGCGCGGCTTGGCGAACTGGCCGGCCATGCGCCCCATCTTGATGACCGGCAGGGAGGCGCCGTAGGTCAGGACGACGGCCATCTGCAGGATCGTGCGGACACGGGCACTGATCTTGTCGGCCGTCGCACCGTCGAACGTCTCCGCGCAGTCGCCGCCCTGCAGCAGGAAGGCCTTGCCCTGGGCAGCCGCGGCGAGCCGCTCACGCAGCACGTCCACCTCCCCGGCGAAGACGAGGGGCGGGAGGCTGGAGAGTTCCTTGACCGATGCCGAATAGACTCCCGGGTCCTGCCACGAGGGCTGCTGCGCTGCGGTCATCGAACGCCAGGCATCGAGGCCGGCAAGGGTGGACGAAGCGGGATCCGCGGTACGCGGGAGGACGGGAGCTAGAGAATCGGTCACACCCGAATTCTACTGGCTGGGCGACCACGGCCCGATTCGGCATGTCATGGCAGCCGCGCGCGGTGTCACAGAGGGACACCTCATGCAGGGGCGCCTCCGCGGAGGCTCCGGTGCCGCGCCTGCGCCGACCTGCGCTGACCTGCCGACGCGCTAGGCCGGGCCGGTCGTCCCGTCGCCCGGGGCGTCCTGGCCCTCGTCGGCCTTGCCCTGCGCATCCGAGGATGCACGGCCGACCTCGGTGACGGCGCCCGGTGCGGGGGTGCCGCCCTCGTTGCCGATCCGCACGGCGGCCCTCCGGGTGTCGGCGCCGGGCCTGGGCGCCTTCCGGCCGGCGGCCTTCTCCGCGGCGAGCCGCTCCTTGACGGTACTGGCATACGCGTCGACGTACTCCTGCCCGGACAGGCGCATCAGTTCGTACATGATCTCGTCGGTGACGGACCGCTGGACGAAGCGATCGTCCTCGAGCCCCTCGTAGCGGGAGAAGTCGAGGGGCTCGCCGATAATGATGCCGACACGGCGGATGTTGGGGATGCGGCGGCCGATGGGCTGCACCTTGTCCGTGCCGATCATCGCCACCGGGATCACCGGCACGCCGGTGGCGAGGACCAGCTTCGCGACGCCCGTCTTGCCCCGGTAGAGGCGCCCGTCGGGGCTGCGGGTCCCCTCGGGGTAGATGCCGAGGACGCCGCCGTCGTTCAGGATGTCCATCCCGGCGCTCAGCGAGGAGGACGACGCCGCCCCGCCGGAGCGGTCCATGGGCAGCTGGTTGGACAGCCGGAAGAAGAGCGCCGTCAGCCGGCCCTTGACGCCCTTGCCCGTGAAGTACTCGGATTTCGCGAGGAAGACGACGGGGCGGGGAACGACGATCGGGAGGAAGATCGAGTCGGAGAACGACAGGTGGTTGCTGACGATCACGGCCGGTCCCGAGGTGGGGACGTTGTCGAGTCCCTTGACCCACGGCCGGAAGAGGAGGTTGAGGATCGGACCGACGATGATCCGCTTCATCACCCAATAGAACACGCTGCCAGCCTCCCTGGATGGACGGTGCGGCACTCGGCAATGCCGCCCGCTTTTTCCTCTGGAAGCCTACTCTAAGGGTGCCGGCGTGACGGACGGCGTCACGAACCCGTGGCCGGGCAGTACCGACACGCTGGGAATCGGTTGACGTAGGGCCGTAGGGTGTCCACGATTGAACGAGCACGCCCACTGATGTCCGAAGATGCCGGGCGGAGATCCTCCGAACCCTGGCCGCAGCACGCGACGGCAGGTAGCAAAGTATGGGCCCCCGAGGGCAGGAACCGAACGAATCCACGGATGACGCCGTCTGGCAGGACCTCGTGGCGCGGCTGGAAGGCACGCCCACCGATCCCGATTCCCCCGCCGCGCCGCTCCGCGCGCGGATCGACGGAGCGCCCGCGCCCCGACCGGACGATCCCCACGGCCAGGAGCAGCCACCCTCCCGCGGCGCTCATGACGGCGCACATGATGCCGTCCGTGCGGCGGATGACGTCCCGGGTGACGCCACCGGGACCACCAGTCGCGAACGGGCGGAGGCCATCTTCCGCAACCAGCCCCTCCGCTCCACGGGACCGCGCGACTACGCGGCGCCGGACGACCCCGACGAGGACGAGGGGTTCACGCCGGAGGACCCGCCGCCGCTCGGATCGGGTGACCCGCTCACGGTCCTCGCCTGGATCGGCGCCGCAGGCGGACCGATCATGCTGTTCCTCATCGCCATGTTCTGGCGGACGGCCCCGATGGCCGTGACCCTCGGCCTGCTCGCGATCTTCCTCGCGGGCGCCGGATACCTGGTCACCAGATTGCCCAACCAGCGGGACGTGGGGGACGACGGCGCCGAGGTCTGACGCTCGCAGGCGTCGTCGGGCGACCCTGCCCGTCCGGCGGCCCTGCCCGTCCGCCCCGCTGCCTCAGGTGCCGCTGCGTGAGAGCAGCCGGGAGAGGTCCGCGGCTCCGATGAGCCCTGCGGCCGGTCCCAGCGCCGCCCGCTCGATCCGCGCCACGGGCCGGAAGCCCCGACCGGTCAGGTTCCTTCCGAAGGCACGCCGGGCCGGCTCCAGGAGGAGGTCCCCCGCCGCGCTCAGCCCGCCGCCGATCACGAACGTGCCGGGGTCGAGGGCGGCCGCCAGGTTGGCCAGTCCCAGCCCCAGCCACTGGCCGACGTCGTCGACGAGTTCCCGGGACGTCGGGTCCCCCTCCATGGCGAGCCGGGTGACGAGGGCCCCGGTGATCGCGCCGCCGTCGGCCGCCGCGGCGTCGATGATGCCCTGCGCCACGGGCGATTGCGCCGCAGCCAGCTCACGTGCCTCGCGTCCCAGCGCGTTGCCCGAGGCGTACTGTTCCCAGCACCCACGATTGCCGCATTCGCAGCGCTGCCCCTGCGGGACGATGATCTGGTGGCCGAACTCGCCCGCGACACCGTACCGGCCACGCTCGACGCGCCCGCCCATGATCATGGCCCCGCCGATGCCGGTCCCGAGGGTCACGCAGACCAGGCGGGACTCCCCGCGCCCCGCGCCGAACCGCCACTCGGCCCACGCGGCGGCGTCGGCGTCGTTCACCACCGTCACGCGCCGCCGGAGCAGCCTCTCCAGGTTGCGCCGCACCGGCTCGTTGCGCCATGCAAGATGCGGGCTGAACAGCACGGTGCTGTTGGACAGGTCCATCCAGCCCGCCGCCCCGATCCCGACCGAGCGGACGCGGTATTCCCTCGACAGTTCGCGGACGAGGTCGGTGACGGCCGCCTCGACGGCACGCGCGTCCTGGCCGGGTGTGGGCCTGCGCGCCTCGGCAAGGATCCGCCCGTGGATGTCGACCACGCCGGCGGCGATCTTGGTGCCGCCGATGTCCACCCCGACCGACAGGCCGCGGCGCGCGGGATTGGGGAAGGCGGTGCGGGCCGGCCGGGCGGCCATCGGTCCGGGGCCGCTCCACGGGAGGCCCGTCCCGGAGCGCAGCCGCCGGGCACGGGGGGTTCCCGGCTCGGGCATGATCGGCATGCGGTCCTCCTCGTCATGGCGGACGCGCGCGCACCCGTTACCGATTCGTACATTACTGGAGGGCGTTTCGGACAGGTAACCATATAGGGTGAAACCACCTCATCGTGGGGTGATATCAAAGGAGCTATCGTGCGCGACATCAGCGTCCCCGTCCTTGTCGACGTCCCCCGCCGGACGAACACCACGGATCTCGTGGTCCGGCAGGCGACCAAGCCGTCGAACCCGGCCCTGTTCGCCGTCAAGGGACCCTCGGGCGAGTGGGAGAACATCTCGGCCACCGAGTTCCGCCGCCAGGTCGAGGACGTCGCGAAGGGGCTGATCGCCTCCGGCGTCCAGGCCGGGGACCGCGTGGCCATCATGGCCCGCACGCGGTACGAGTGGTCGCTGGCCGACTTCGCGATCTGGTTCGCCGGCGCGGTGTCCGTCCCCGTCTACGAGACCTCGTCCCCCGCGCAGGTCGCCTGGATCCTCAGCGATTCGGGCGCGGTCGGGGCCTTCGTCGAGTCCGCACGCCACGAGGGCGTGGTCCGTGAGGCCGTGGCCCTGGAAGGCATCGGATCACTGCAGCACGTCTGGCAGTTCGACGGCGACGGCCTGGACACACTGCGGACGGCCGGGGTGGGCACGGACGAGCAGATGCTGTCCGACCGCCGGGCGTACGCCGGGTTGGACGACGTCGCCACGGTCATCTACACCTCGGGCACCACGGGCAAGCCCAAGGGTTGTGAACTGACGCACGGGAACTTCGTCGAACTGTCGGAGAACGCCGCCGCGGCCCTCCCGGAGGTGGCACGCGAGGGTGGGCAGACCATCATGTTCCTCCCCCTCGCCCACGTCTTCGCCCGTTTCATCTCGGTCCTGTGCGTGGCGGCGGGCGCCACGGTGGCGCACACGCCCGACGTCAAGAACCTGCTCCCCGACCTGCAGAGCTACCGGCCCACGTTCATCCTGGCCGTGCCGCGCGTCTTCGAGAAGGTCTACAACAACTCGATGCTCAAGGCCGAGGACGGCGGCAAGGGCAAGATCTTCCACGCGGGGGCCGATGTGGCCATCGCCTGGTCGAAGGCCGACCAGGCGGGGAAGGTCCCGCTGACCCTCAAGGTCAAGCATGCCGTCTTCGACCGCCTGCTCTACGGCAAGATCCGCGCGGCCATGGGCGGCCGGGTCGAGCATGCTGTGTCCGGCGGGGCCCCCCTCGGGGACCGGCTCGGGCACTTCTTCCACGGCATCGGACTCATGGTGCTCGAGGGGTACGGGCTGACGGAGACCACCGCTCCCATCACGGTGAACACGCCCAAGCGCATCAAGATCGGGACCGTGGGTGCCCCCCTCCCGGGCAACGCGGTGAAGATCGCGGACGACGGCGAGATCCTCGCCAAGGGCGTCTGCGTCATGAAGGGCTACTACAACCGCCCGGACCTGACCGCCGAGGCCTTCCTGGACGGGTGGTTCCGCACCGGCGACATCGGCGAGCTCGACGACGACGGCTTCCTGCGCATCACGGGCCGGAAGAAGGAGATCATCGTGACGGCCAGCGGGAAGAACGTGATCCCGGCGATGCTGGAGGACGCGATCCGCGCCAACGCGCTGGTCTCCCAGTGCGTCGTCGTCGGCGACGGCCGGCCCTTCATCTCCGCCCTCGTCACGATCGACGAGGAAGCCCTGCCGGGCTGGCTGGACCGGCACCAGCTGCCGGCCGGCACCACCACGGCGGAGGCCGCCGAACACCCGAAGGTCCTCGCGGAGATCCAGGCCCTCGTGGACCAGGCGAACTCGACCGTCTCGCGGGCGGAGGCCATCAAGGAGTTCCGGATCGTCACGACCGACTTCACCGAGACCACCGGGCATCTGACGCCGTCCCTGAAGATCAAGCGGGCCCAGGTCCTCAAGGACTACTCGGACGTCGTGGAGTCCATCTACAGCAAGGCCGCCGTCTGACCGGACCGAGGTCCCGCCCCGGCGGGCGGGACCGCCGGGTCAGTCGATCCGGAGGTTCAGCAGCGCGTTCTCGACCACTTCGGTGAGGGCCGGGTGGATCCAGTACTGGCCCCGCGCCATCGTGTGCGCGTCCAGTCCGAAGGACATCGCCTGGATGACCGGTTGGATGATCATCGATGCCTCATGGCCGAGGATGTGGGCGCCGAGGATCCGGCCCGAGTGCTGCTCGGCGATGATCTTGACGAAACCGGGCGAGTCCTCCATCGCCCACCCGTACGCGGTCGAGCCGTAGTGCTGGACGGCCGTCACGACGGCCGTGCCCTGGGTCTCGGCGTACGCGAGGGCCTCTGCCTCCGTCATGCCGACGGTCGCCGCCTGCGGGTGGGAGAACACCGCGGCGGGCACGAACCGGTGGTCCCTCGCCCGCAGCGACTCGGGATGCAGCAGGTTGTGGGCGACGATCTTCGCCTCATGGTTCGCGACGTGCTTGAGCTGGTAGGGGCTGCTCACGTCGCCGAGGGACCAGAGTCCGTCCACCGGCGTCCCGTTGCGCAGGACGCGCTGGAACTCGTCGACGGCGAGGCGCCCGTCGGCGTGCACGTCGAGCCCGGCTTCCGACGCCCCCAGGCGGTCGGTGTTCGGCGTGCGGCCGATCGCCACGAGCACGGCGTCCACCTCGAGGTCGGCGACCCCGGCCGGCCCGTCGAGCCGGGCGGTGACGCTGCCGTCGGCGTTGGCGGCGAGGCCGGTGACATCGGTGTTCAGCCGCAGGTCCCACCGGCTCGCGGCCTGCTCGGTGAAGGACTCCGACACGGTGTGGTCGAGGTGCCGCAGCATGCCGTCGGACCGGACCGCGAGGGTCACGCGGGTCCCGAACGAGCCGAACACGTGTGCGAACTCCGCCGCGATGTAGCCTCCGCCGATGACGAGCAGGCGCCGCGGCTGCTCGTCGAGGCGCATCACGGAGTCCGAGGTGTGCACCTGGGGCAGGGTGATGCCCGGGATGTCCGGGAGCGTGGCGCGCGAACCGGCGGCCAGGACCAGCTGATCCGCGGTGACGACGTCCCCGCCCGGCGTCTCGAAGGACTTCTCCCCCGTCAGCCGGACGTACTCCTCGATGAGGGTGACATTCGCGAGCTCCTCCGCCCGGTACGTCCTCCCTCCCCTCGAGATGGCGTCGATCCGGGTGAAGATACGGTCGCGGATGTCCTGCCAGCGCACCCCGTCAAGGGTGAGGTCCACACCGAGGCGCGAGGACTCCGCCGGCGCCGAGGCCAGCCCGGCGGGGTACACGAACATCTTGGTGGGGATGCAGCCCACGTTGAGGCACGTACCGCCGAAGGTCCCGCCCTCGACGAGCACCACCTTGCGGTTGTCCCATTCCGGGGAGATGAGCGTGTTGCCCGAGCCGGAGCCGATGATCGCGAGGTCGTAGTGGGTCACACCCGCAGTCTAGCGGCGGTCACGGCCGGGGCCGGGCGGGACCGCGGGCCGCGGGCTCCCCCGCGACCCGCGGCCCCCGGTCAGGACGCCGAGACCACGAGCAGGAGATCGCCGCCCTGTGCGGGCGCGGGTCCTGCGAGGGCGACGCGCTGGACGGTGCCGGCCACGGGTGTGGTGATGCTGGCCTCCATCTTCATGGCCTCGATGGTGGCGACCGTGTCCCCGGCCTCGACGGTGTCGCCCTCGGCGCGGGTGACGGTCACGGACCCCGCGAACGGAGCGCCGATCTGGCCCGGGGTTCCCGGGTCCGCCTTCTCGGCCGCCGCGACGTCGCTGTGGACGCTCCTGTCACGCACGCTGACCGGCCTCATCTGGCCGTTGAGCGTGCACATGACGGTCCGCATGCCCTTCTCGTCGGGCTCCGAGACCGCCTCGAGGGTGGCGATGAGCCGGACGCCCTTCTCGAGCTCGATGACGTGCTCGGTGTTGGGCTGGAGTCCGTAGAGGTAGTCGGCCGTGCCGAGGAGGGAGACGTCCCCGTAGGTGTCGCGCGTGGCCCGGAAGTCCTTCGTCGGTCCGGCGAACAGGAGCGTGTTCAGCGCGGACCGGCGTTCCGACGGGGAGCCGGCGAGTTTCGCCTCGTCGTCGGCGGTGAGCTCGACGTCGCGCGGCTTGAACTCGCGGCCCTGCAGGGCCTTGGTGCGGAAGGGTTCCGGCCAGCCGCCGGGCGGGTTGCCGAGCTCCCCGTTGAGGAACCCGATGACCGAGTCCGGGATGTCGAAGGCCTGGGGGTTCTCCTCGAACGCCGCGGGGTCGGCGTCCCTGCCCACCAGGGCCAGGGCGAGGTCCCCCACCACCTTGGAGGACGGTGTCACCTTCACGAGCCTGCCGAGGATGCGGTCCGCCGCGGTGTACATGTCCTCGATCGCCTCGAACCGCTCGCCCAGCCCGAGCGCGATGGCCTGCTGCTTCAGGTTGGACAGCTGCCCGCCGGGGATCTCGTGGCGGTAGACGCGGCCGGTGGGCCCGGGCAGCCCGGACTCGAACGGCGCGTACATCCGGCGCACGGCCTCCCAGTAGGGTTCCAGGGAGCAGACCGCGTCGAGGTCCAGGCCGGTGTCCCGGGGCGTGTGCGCCAGGGCTGCGACGAGCGCGGAGGCCGAGGGCTGGCTGGTGGTGCCGGCCAGGGCGGCGCTGGCTACGTCGACGGCGTCGACCCCCGCGTCCACGGCCGCGAGGAGCGTGGCGAGCTGGCCGCCGGCGGTGTCGTGGGTGTGGAGGTGGACGGGAAGGTCGAAGCGTTCCCGCAGGGCGGTCACGAGCTGCGCAGCAGCGGCCGGGCGGAGCAGACCGGCCATGTCCTTGATTGCCAGGACGTGCGCGCCGGCGTCGACCATTTTCTGCGCGAGGTCGAGGTAGTACTCGAGCGTGTAGAGCCTCTCGGCCGGGTCGAGCATGTCGGAGGTGTAGCAGAGGGCTACTTCCGCGACGGCCGTCCCGGTCTCCCGGACCGCCCGGATCGCGGGCTCCATCTGCGTCACGTCGTTGAGGGCGTCGAAGATGCGGAAGATGTCGATGCCGGATGCGGCGGCCTCTTGGACGAACGCCGTCGTCACCGCCTCGGGGTACGGCGTGTAGCCGACGGTGTTCCGCCCGCGCAGCAGCATCTGCAGGCAGATGTTCGGCACCTCGCGGCGCAGCGCGTCCAGGCGCTCCCACGGGTCCTCGCCGAGGAAGCGGAGCGCGACGTCGTAGGTGGCCCCACCCCATGCCTCCACGGACAGCAGCTCCGGGGTCAGCCGGGAGACGCTCGCCCCGGCGGCGACGAGGTCGCGGGTCCGGACGCGGGTGGCGAGCAGGGACTGGTGGGCGTCCCGGAACGTGGTGTCCGTGACCGCGACGGCGGTCTGCTCGCGCAGCGCCTTCGCGAAGCCCTCCGGACCGAGCTCGAGCAGCCGCTGCCGGCTCCCGGCCGGCGGGGCGTCCGCGTCGGCGCCGCGCCGGTCCTCGGGGAGCTGTGGCAGCTTGTCCCGGGGGTCGAGGTGCGCCGGCCGGGCGCCGTTGGGCTGGTTGACGGTCACGTCGGCGAGCCAGGTGAGGAGCTTGGTGCCGCGGTCGGCGGGCACCCGCGCCGTCAGGAGCTCGGGGCGTTCGTCGATGAACGACGTCGCCACGTTGCCCGCGATGAAGTCCGGGTCGTCCAGGACGGCCTGCAGGAAGGAGATGTTCGTCGACACGCCACGGACGCGGAACTCCGCCAGGGCCCGCCGCGCCCGGGTGACGGCCGAGGGGTAGTCCCGGCCCCGGCAGGTGAGCTTGACGAGCATCGAGTCGAAGTGCGGGCTGATCTCTGCACCCGCGTAGACGGTGCCGCCGTCGAGCCTCACCCCGGCGCCGCCGGCGGACCGGTAGGCGGAGATCCTGCCGACGTCGGGGCGGAACCCGTTCGCGGGATCCTCCGTGGTGATGCGGCTCTGCAGGGCGGCGCCGCGCAGGGTCACGGTGTCCTGGCTCAGGCCGAGGTCGGCGAGGGTCTCCCCCGCGGCGATCCGCAGCTGGGACTGGACGAGATCGACGTCGGTCACCTCCTCGGTGACCGTGTGTTCGACCTGGATGCGCGGGTTCATCTCGATGAACACGTGCTGGCCCGCCCGCTCCCCGACCGTGTCCACGAGGAACTCGACCGTGCCGGCGTTCACGTAGCCCAGCGCGGTCGCGAACTTCACGGCGTCGCGGTGCAGCGCTTGACGGATCGACTCGTCGAGGTTCGGAGCGGGCGCGATCTCGATGACCTTCTGGTGCCGTCGCTGCAGGGAGCAGTCGCGCTCGAAGAGGTGCATCACGTCGCCTGTTGCGTCCGCGAGGATCTGCACCTCGATGTGGCGTGGGCGGAGGACCGCCTGCTCGAGGAACATGGTGGGGTCCCCGAAGGCCGACTCGGCCTCGCGCATCGCGGCCTCCAGCGCCTCGGGCAGCGCCTCGCGCGTGTCCACGCGGCGCATCCCGCGACCGCCGCCACCGGCGACCGCCTTCGCGAACACGGGGAACCCGATCTCCTCGGCCGCGGCGATCAGCTCGGCGACGTCGGCGCTCGGGCGGGACGATGCGAGGACGGGGATGCCGGCCGCGCGGGCGGCGTCCAGGGCCTTGACCTTGTTCCCGGCGAGTTCCAGCACGTCGGCGGGCGGTCCCACGAACGTGATCCCCGCCTCTGCCGCGGCCCGGGCGAGGCCGGGATTCTCGGACAGGAAGCCGTACCCGGGATAGATGGCGTCGCAGCCGGACTCCCGGGCCACGCGGATGATCTCCTCGATGTCCAGGTATGCACGGACCGGGTGGCCCTCCTCGCCGATGAGGTACGCCTCGTCGGCTTTCTGGCGGTGGATGGAGTTCCTGTCCTCCTGCGGGAAGACCGCGACGGTCTTCGCCCCTACTTCGTGCCCGGCCCGAAAGGCCCGGATGGCGATCTCGCCGCGGTTAGCTACCAGAATCTTCGAGAACATCGCACTCCTGCATCCTTGCCGGTCGGGTTCTTCACGGTGGCTCGATCCTACCCGGGGGGCAGCGCCGGCCCATGGCGGTGCCGCTATGTGGACGGGCGACCCCCACGGGTCCGGGCGGAAGGCCGCGCCACTCTATGATGGACGGGGATCACAAGGACATCGGGCCGCCTGTCGCGGCCAGGGATAGGTATGGGTTCGACACGTGCAGGTAGTGAGTATCAGCAGCCTCAAAGGCGGCGTGGGCAAGACGTCGATGACCCTGGGACTGGCTTCGGCCGCACTGGCGGCCGGCATCCCGACGCTCGTCGTCGATCTCGATCCGCACGCCGATGCGACCACCGGACTGGGCGTCAGACCGACGGGGCAGACCGACATCGGGCGCCTGCTGAAGAACGCGCGGCGCGGCGACCTCGGCGCCCACACCGTCCCCAGTGGCTGGGTGGCGACCGCCGCGCAGCAGCCGGGCACCCGGGCGTCCACGCTCGACGTCGCAATGGGGTCGGCCCATTCGGGCATCTACGACCGGCCGGACCTCGGACGCCGCGACCAGCGGCGCCTGTCCTCCCTCCTGTCCCGGGTCGAGGGCTACAGCCTCGTCCTGATCGACTGCCCGCCGTCGCTGAACGGGCTCACGCGCATGGCGTGGACCGCTAGCAACAAGGTGCTCCTCGTCGCGGAACCGGGCCTGTTCTCCGTGGCGGGTACGGAGCGCACGATGCGCGCCCTCGAGCTGTTCCGCCGCGAATTCGCGCCGAACCTGACGACTGCCGGCATCCTCGCGAACCGGGTCCGCGAGTCGTCCCACGAGCACGCGTTCCGCCTCGGCGAGATGCGGCAGATGTTCGGCGACCTGGTCCTGAGCCCCACCATGCCGGAGCAGGCCAACTGGCAGCAGATCCAGGGTGCCGCCCACGCCGTGCACCACTGGCCCGGCGAGTCCGCACAGCAGGCGGCGGGCTACTTCGACGACTTGCTCACGAACGTCGTGGACCCGGACATGATGCGCAGCCGGACCGCTCGGAGGTAGGTGCTCGGCAGGGTGCCGAAGGCGACGGCGCCCGGGGCGTCAGCTGATCCTGCGGGTGGCGCGGCGCTTGCTGAGTTCGTCGCCGGGGAAGTCCTGGTCCACCGCGTGCTCGCTGGGCAGGGCCGCGAGGCTTCCCTCGACCTCGCGCCAGACGCGGCCGACGGCGATGCCGAAGACTCCCTGTCCGCCCTGCACGAGGTCGATGACCTCGTCCGCGGAGGTGCATTCGTAGACGCTCGCGCCATCGCTCATGAGGGTGATCTGGGCGAGGTCCTCGACCCCGCGCTCGCGGAGGTGCTCGACGGCGGTCCGGATCTGCTGGAGCGACACCCCGGTGTCCAGCAGGCGCTTGACCACCTTGAGAACAAGAATGTCACGGAAGCCGTACAGACGCTGGGTGCCGGAGCCGGATGCACCGCGGACCGCCGGTTCGACGAGCCCGGTCCGCGCCCAGTAGTCGAGCTGGCGGTAGGTGATGCCGGCCGCCTTGCAGGCGGTGGGGCCGCGATAGCCCGCGTCCTCGTCGAGGACGGGGAGGTCTTCCGTGAACAGCAGGCCCTGGGCGCTCGCCGGGACACCGGTGCCTGATGGGCTGGCTGCCTTGCCGGCGTCACCCTTCGGACTCACGTGCTGCCTCCTCGTCGGGTTCCCCGGGACACCTGCTGATCAGGCGGAACCCCGGCATGTGCACTCAACTGTGCCCCGGGTCCACCACGCACGCAATGGGAACTGTATTCTTCGACGTTAGATCGCGGAAGGGGCAAGGTCAAAGACGATGCGCCTCAAGAATCACCGTGTCGTCGGCGGCCCGCGGAACGCCGCCGGAGCAGCCGGTTCCGCGGTCCGGGAACTCACCGTTCGAAGTCCTCGGGCTCCACGTCCGCGAGGAACTCCCGGAACTGGAGGACCTCCTTCTCGGCCGTCTCCTCCGTCCCGCCGTCCCCCGGCTCCTCGGCGTCCGCCTCGGCGATCTCGACGCCGGCCACGGCCAGCACCTCGTCCGCGCAGAAGATGGGGCAGGGCACGCGCAGCGCGATGGCCAGGGCGTCCGACGCCCGCGAACCGACCGTCACACCGTCATCGAAGACGAGCTCCGCGTGGTAGACGGTGTCCTGCACCGAGGTGATGCGCACTTCGGTGATCTGCCTCCCCACGGCGGTGACGACGTCGACGAGCAGGTCGTGCGTCATGGGCCGCGGCGGGACGATCCCCTGCTGCACGAAGGCGATGGCGCTGGCCTCGGGGGCGCCGATCCAGATGGGCAGGTGTCGCTCCCCGGCGCTCTCGCGCAGGAGGACCAGCGGCTGGTTGGACGGCAGCTCGATCCGCACGCCGACCACTTCTACTTCGATCACGGGAAGCCGCCTAACTGTCCATCCGGGCGATGTGGCTGTGCACCAGGGCACTGTGGAGGCCGAGGCAGAGTTCGCTGATCTCGCGTGCGGTCTCCGCTGCGCGTGCCTTCGAGGCTACATCCCTGCGCGAGGCCATGGGGGCGACGACGGTCTCGACGAGCCCCAGCTCGCGGTCCGCGGCGGCGCGGAAGGGCCGCAGGTGGCGGGGCTCGATGCCGTGGCCCTCGAGCTGCACGCAGGCCTTCGTGATCTTCAGGGCGTGCTCGTCGAAACGGTTGTCGACGGCCGTGATCAGGCCGAAGCTCACGAGGTCGTCGACCAGCCGGCGCGGCGCTCCCGCTTCCGCGGCCAGTGTCTCCGCGGTGAGGCGCCGCGCGTGCCCCTGCAGTTCGCGGGAGAGCTGGTCGGAGACGACGCGCGGCGCGAGGGTCATCCCGCCGGGCAGGGACTCCGGACGCTCCCCGCGATCGATGGCGTCGACGTAGTCCTTGATCACCTTGAGGGGCAGGTACTGGTCGCGCTGGAGGGCCAGCACGAACCGGAGGCGCTCGACGTCGTGCGACGCGTATTTCCGGTACCCGGCCCGTGTGCGCTGCGGGGAGATCAGGCCCTTCTCCTCGAGGAACCGGATCTTCGACGCCGTGACCTGGGGGAACTCCTCGGCCAGCTCACGCAGGACCTCGCCGATGTTGCGGACACCGCTGCCGGAGGAACCGGGGACGACGCCGGCCGGATGCCGGGCGGGTTGGGAGACGGGCATGGAGCGGACTACGCCTGCGCTGTCGTGTGTCGGCCGCCCCGGCCCGAAACGGTACGCGCCGCGTAGAAGGTCAGGCGGAACTTGCCGATCTGCACCTCGTTGCCGTTGCGCAGTGCCACACTGTCCACGCGGTCGTTGTTGACGTACGTCCCGTTGAGGCTGCGCGTGTCCACGACCATGAAACCGTTCTCGGTACGGCGGAACTCGGCGTGCTGGCGTGAGACCGTCACGTCGTCGAGGAAGATGTCGGCGTTGGGGTGGCGGCCGGCCTTCGTGACGTCCTCGTCCAGCAGGAACCGTGCACCGGCGTTGGGGCCGGAGTGGGCGATCAGCAGGGCCGAGCCCGCGGGCAGGGCCGCGACGGATGCCTGCTCTTCGCGCGTCAAATGCCATTCCAGTTCGGTCACCTCGACCTGCGGGGGCAGACCGATGGTCGTTGTCTCAGGAGACGTCATGTTCGGCTCTTCTCCGTTTCCGGCTGGATTCACGTCGGGCACCATGGTCTTTCCTCCACCTACTGCACGGTGGCCCGGCGTGACGCCGACCATACCGTCCCTGCCTTTGCGAGGTGGATCTAGCCTACCTGCTGCGAGTAGTCGGCTGAACTCAGCAGGCCCTGGACCACCCCGGGGTCCGCGACCTTGATCTCGAGCAGCCAACCTTCACCGTAGGGGTCGGAGTTGATCAGGGAGGGGTCGTCGTCGAGGGCCTCGTTGCGCGCCACGATCTCACCCGTCACCGGGGCGTAGATGTCGCTGACGCTCTTGGTGGACTCGACCTCGCCGATGACGTCCGAGCCGGTCACGCCGGTCCCGGGCTCGGGCATCTGTACGTAGACGACATCCCCCAGGGCGTCCTGCGCGAAGTCGGTGATGCCAACCCGGACCGTGCCGTCGACAGCCGGCTCACTGATCCACTCGTGCTCCGCGGTGTAGTAGAGGCCGTCTGGGATGTTGCTCATGGTTGCCTTTCGGACGCGGGCTGGAGCGGCGGCCGCGCGGGGCGCCGCCCGGTACAAGTACTGGTCGAGTATAGGCACAACGCGCCACACCGTGACGCGCCTCTCATCGTGCCCGGGCGGAGCCTGCAGGCAGGGCATCGGGTCACCCGATCGGCGCTGCGACAGGACGTTGGACCCTTCTGGGGTCCCGGCCGCCGGCGCAGACTGTTCTGCGCAGACCGAGGAAAGGTGCGGGAGATGAACACACTGGTCGTGTACGAATCGATGTTCGGCAGCACCCGGATGATCGCCGAGGCCGTCGCCGACGCCCTCCGGTCCACCGGGGGCGTCGCGGTGTCGACCGCCGCCGAGGCCCCGGTGCAGCTGTCCGGGTACGACCTCGTCGTCATCGGTGCGCCGACCCACGCACACACCCTCCCGCAACCGTCATCACGGCAGGAGGCCGCCACCTGGGCCGACGACCCGACCCAGGGCCTCATGCTCGAGGCGGATGCCCTGGAGCCCGGCATCCGGGAGTGGCTGGAGCGCATGACCCTGGCAGCTTCGGAGCCGCGCTTCGCGGCGTTCTCGACGCGTGCGGACATCCCGCGCATCTTCGCCGGCGATGCCACGGCCGTGATCCGGCGACAGCTCCACCGCAGGGATCTCGTCCTCGACGCCCACCAGGACTTCCTCGTCGATTCCAGCAGTCATCTCCTCCGGGGAGAACAGCAGCGCGCCCGCGACTGGGCACTGTCGCTCGTCCCGGTGGCGTCCCGCCGGGAGTGATCCGGCGTCGGGCAATGCTTCTCAGCCGGGGCGGTCGGTCGCAGGACGCCCGGTGCGGCGTTCGAACTCCTCCCCCATGCCTCGTGCGAACACGGCTCCGGGCACGCCCGTCGCGTCGAAGTGGACACTGCAGCGCAGGACCCGCGCACCGAGCAGCCCGCGCATGGACTCGAGTGCGCCCTGCTGCCGTGCCGCACCTTCTCGGTGCGGGTCCGGGCGGCGACGAAGCGCAGGCGCTCCACCGGATCGGGCTCGCCGAGCGGCAGGTGCACGAGCATGACACCGACGTGGTTGCCCGATGGTCCCCGACGCTGCAGCGCCACCGGGACGGACACGGGCGCTGCACGATCGCCACCGCCCCCTGCGAGCCCGGCCGGTCCCGTCACGGCGTCCACGAGCCGGAGGTGATAATCGAGATCCGGCGACGGGGAACACGTTGGCCTGCCTGGCGTGGTCCAGGACGAGATTGGCCTCGTCGACCGCAGCCAGCCGCTCCCCGGCCGGGGTCAGGGTCACCGTGTGGACCGGGAGGCCTCCCGGCCACCCGCCTCCAGATGGCGGAGGTACACGAGCAGCGGCACCATGCCGATCACGGCCAGAGCTGCGAACAGGGGGACCGCGGCCATCGACGCGAACGGCGTATCGGGGTCCGCGACCGCACCGAACCACTGGTCGGTGGCCACGCCGATGCCCTCGACCACCAGCAGGACGAGCAGCGCACCGACGATGAGCCGACCGAGCGGGCGAGCCTTCCACAGCCACCACGCGGCGACCATCAGGAGCGGAAGCCAGACGGCCAGATCCTGGACGAAGACGGGGTTGGTCGTCATGCCCGACCCGTCGAGGAATGCGTGCGGGGCATCGCTGAGCATCGCGGGGACGATCGTCCGCAACCAGACCAGCGCGTTGAGGGCTGCGATGACGAACGCGTACGTCGCGATGCCGCGTGCGGGCAGGCGTTCGTCGAAGCGGGCACTGAACTCCCCCAGATCGATCTGCCGCATCAGGTCCGCCGCGGACCAGAGTGCGAGCGACAGCATGGCCACGTAGACGAGGAACAGGCTGTTGAAGGGAGTACCGAACAGGAACAGCACGGCCTGGTAGATGATGTAGGCCACCACCCCCAGCCACACCACGAGGGCCCGGGCGGAGTTCCTCGCCGCGAAGGACATCGAGGCGAAGAGCAGCGGGACGGCGAGGACCATCAGCACGAGTGCCGTTCCGCGCAGGTTTCCCCGCGTCACGGCGGGCCCCTCCAGCACCCCGGGGACGAAGAAGGACGCGGAGGCGGCGAGCAGTGTCGCCGCCCCCAGCGCGGCGGACAGACCGTGTGCGGCCCCCGGACGCAACGGAGGGGTGCCCCCCGTGTCGTTCTGGAGGAGATCCGGACCCGGCCGTCGACCCGACGGCGTAGCGATTGTGTGGGCGGAGGCCTCGTCCGGTCGGACTCCTCCGGCGACGGCGGGCGGCTGATCGCTGTTCACCCGTCGATCCTCGCCCGCGCCGCGGGACCCGCCTAGGGCCGAGAGTCCCGTGGAAGAGCCGGGAAACACGAAACGCCCTCCCGAAGGAAGGCGTTCCGTGGCCGATGTCGGAGGACATCATATGGTCGGGATGACAGGATTTGAACCTGCGACCCCTTGACCCCCAGTCAAGTGCGCTACCAAGCTGCGCCACATCCCGAACGGCCCGTCCAGCAGGCCAAACCACTCGGATAACACTACAGCATCCGGCAGCGGAACCGCACACCGGCGGAGGGGGTCAGCGCTTGCGGCTGCGCTTCTCGCGGACGCGCATGCTGACCTCGATGGGCGTGCCCTCGAAGCCGAACGTCTCCCGCAGGCGGCGCGTGATGAAACGGCGGTAGCCGGGGTCCAGGAAGCCCGTGGTGAACAGCACGAACCTCGGTGGGCGGCTCGAGGCCTGGGTGCCGAAGAGGATGCGGGGCTGCTTGCCGCCGCGCACGGGGTGCGGGTGGGCGGCCACGAGTTCCCCGAGGAACGCGTTGAGGCGGCCTGTGGGGATACGGCGGTCCCAGGACTCGAGGGCTACGTCGAGGGCGGGGACGAGGCGGTCCTTGTGCCAGCCGGTGAGCGCCGAGATGTTCACGCGCGGGGCCCAGTCCACGTGGGCCAGGTCCTGGTCGATCTCGCGCTCGAGGTAGCGGCGGCGTTCGTCGTCGAGCAGGTCCCACTTGTTGAAGGCCAGCACGATCGCGCGGCCGGACTCGATGGCCAGGTTCAGGATGCGGATGTCCTGCTCACTGAGCACCTCGTCCACGGCGAGGAGCACGACGGCGACCTCGGCCTTCTCCAGCGCGGACTGGGTGCGCAGGGAGGCGTAGAAGTCGGCGCCCTGCTGCATGTGGACGCGGCGGCGGATGCCCGCGGTGTCGACGAAACGCCAGGTGCGCCCACCGAGCTCGATCATCTCGTCCACGGGGTCCCGCGTGGTCCCGGCGAGCGGGTCGACGACGACGCGGTCGGATCCTGCGAGCTTGTTCAGCAGCGAGGACTTGCCCACGTTGGGCCGACCGATCAGCGCGATGCGGCGGGGCCCGCCCGAGCGTTCGATGCCGCCGTGCTCGGAGAACTCCGGCAGGATCTCGTTGACCTGGTCGAGCATGTCGGCGGTGCCGCGGCCGTGAAGCGCTGACACCGGCCAGGGCTGCCCGAAGCCGAGCCCCCACAGCACGGAGGCGTCGGCCTCGTTCTGGATGTCGTCCACCTTGTTGGCCACGAGGATCACGGGCCTGTTCTTGCGCCGCAGCATGCGCACCACGGCCTCGTCGGTCGCGGTGGCGCCGACGGTGGCGTCGACGACGAACAGGACGGCGTCCGCCATGTCGACGGCGATCTCCGCCTGGTCGGCGACGCGCGCGGCGATGCCCTTGGCGTCCTGCTCCCACCCGCCCGTGTCGACGAGGGTGAAGTTCCGCCCGGACCACTGGGCCGGGTAGGAGACGCGGTCGCGGGTCACGCCGGGCGTGTCCTCGACGACGGCCTCACGGCGTCCCAGGATGCGGTTGACGAGCGTGGACTTGCCGACGTTCGGGCGGCCGACGATGGCGAGCACGGGATTGAGCCGGCCCTCCGCCTCCTCGTCGAAGTCCTCGTGCCGGCGGTCCAGGAGCGCGGCGTCCTCGTCGTCGAGCTCGTAGTCCTCGAGGCCCGCACGGAGGGAGGCGGCGCGCTGCTCCGCCTCGGCGTCGTCGAGGGTGTCGAGCAGTGCGCCGACCTGGTCCTCGCCGCTCGGCTCGTAGTCCTCGTCGGCTCCGGGGCCCTGCTCGTCCGGCGAAAGGTTCTCGCTCATCTGGTATTCCTTCGGTTGGTGTTCGCCGTCTCCCGACGGCAATCCTGGTGGGCTCGCGCCCGAGGTCTGGCGGTGGTCCGTCGCGGGACGGTCAGTGCGCCACCGTGCGCACGATGCCGAGGACCGCGTCCACGGTCTGTTCGAAGTCGAGGTCCGAGGAGTCGAGGGTGACGACCCCGTCCGCCGCCTGGTGGAAGTCGACGACGGTCGAGTCCCGGGCGTCCCGGTCGGTGACCTGCCGCTTCAGCTGGGCGTCGGTCTGGGTGCCGCCGAGCTGGTCCCCACGGCGACGCAGACGCGCCTCTTCGCTCGCGGTGAGGAGGATGCGCACCTCGGCGTCGGGGGCGACGACGGTGGTGATGTCCCGCCCCTCGGCGACGATGCGGTGGCTTGCACCGGCGATCAGCGCGCGCTGGCGCCGGATCAGCTCGGCCCTGGCCCCCATGGTCGTCGCGACGGCGCTCACCGCCGACGAGACCTCGGGCTCCCGGATGGCGGCCGTGACGTCGTCACCGGCGATGGTCACGGACTCGTGGTCCGGGCTGGTGCTGATGAACAGCTCGATGTCCCGCGCCGCCGCCTCGACCGCGGCACCGTTCTCGAGGTCGATCCCCTGCGCGACGCAGTGGAGCGTGACGGCGCGGTACATCGCCCCGGTGTCGAGGTACGCGGCGCGGAGCCGCCGTGCCACTTCCCGGCTGACGCTCGACTTGCCGGAGCCCGAGGGACCGTCGATCGCGACGACGAGGGACTTCCCGAGCCGGAAACCCGAATACGGACTGGACGGCGCGGACTCGCCCTCCGGCCCGGGCGCGATGGGCGCCTGGACTGCTGAAACCTGCATCACTGCACTACCTTCCAGCCCCGCTGCGTGAGGGACTCCGTCAGTTCTAGTCGCTTGCCGGGGATCACCGAGAGTTCGGCGAGGCCCACTTCACGGCCGGGAGAGTGTTCGAGGCGGAAATCCTCGACATTGATGCCGGTGAGGCCGATCTCGGTCAGGAGCTTCGCGATCTGCCCGGGCACGTCGTCGACGAGCACCGTCAGGCGTGCGAAGGAGTTCGGCGGCGTGCCGTGCTTCCCGGGCACGCGTGCCTGGCCCGCGTTCCCCTCGGACATCAGCTGGGCCATGTCGAGGCGTGAGCCGCCGCCCGTCGGATCCTCGAGGGTACTGATCAGGCGGTTCAGGTCCTCACGGACGCCGTACAGGATCTCGACGAGACGGCCGGCGTTGGCGGAGAGGATCTGCACCCACAGGCGGGGGTCGCTCGCCGCGATGCGCGTCACGTCCCGCAACCCGTTGCCCGCGAGCGAGAGCGCCCGGACGGGCGAGTCCTGAAGCCTGCTCGCCACGAGCGAGGACACCACCTGCGGGAGATGGGAGATGAGCGCGACGGCCTGGTCGTGCTCCTCGACGGTCATCCTCGCCGGTACGGCCCCGAGGTCGACGGCGAGCCGTTCGGCGCACAGGACGGCCTCGGCGGAACTCTCGGCGCCGCAGAGCACCCAGGGCGCACCGGTGAACAGCTCCGCGCGGGCCGCGACGGGCCCGGACGTCTCGCGGCCGGCCATCGGGTGCGTCCCCACGTACCGTGAGAGGTGCGCTGCGGCGTCCGGCGTCGCTTCGAGCTCGCGCAGGATCGCTTCCTTCACGCTGCAGATGTCCAGGACGACGGCGTCGGGGTAGTCCCGGAGCGCGGCCGCCACGACCCGCGCGGTGACGTCGGGAGGAGTCGCGACGACGACGAGTTCCGGGGTTAGCCGCTCCCCCGCGGCCTGCGACTCCGCGAGGAGCCGGCCGGCCCCGATGTCGCGGGCGACGGCCTCGGTGGAGGGCGAGCTGTCGGACAGGACGACGTCGAGCCCGCGGGCGCGCAGGCCCAGCCCGATGCTGGCACCCAGCAGGCCGGCCCCGACGACGAGGACCGGTCCGGCGAGGTGCGTGCCCTGCTCCGTGCGGATGGTCATGGTCTAGAGGCCCACCGATGCCAGCAGGTGCCCGACCTCCTGGCGTCCGAGCACGCGGATGCTGCCCTGGCGCTGGTCGCCCACGCGGATGGGGCCGAGCTGGGTGCGGACGAGGCGCTCGACGGGGTGGCCGACCGCGTCGAAGAGCCGGCGGACCACACGGTTGCGGCCCGAGTGCAGGACGACCTCGACGAGGATGTGGCCGGGCGTCGAGTCGACGAGCTTGAAGGAGTCGACCTTCGCGACGCCGTCCTCGAGTTCGATGCCCGCCTTCATCTGCGCTCCGATGCCCTGACCCATCGGGCCCCGGACCTGCACGAGGTAGGTCTTCGGGACCTCGTAGGAGGGGTGGGTGAGGCGGTTGGTGAGTTCGCCGTCGTTCGTGAGCAGGAGCAGGCCCTCGGTCTCGGCGTCCAGGCGGCCTACGTGGAACAGCCGCTCGTTCTTCTTCTTGTTCTTCAGGAAGTCGCTGATGCACGGACGGCCCTCGGGGTCCTCCATGGTGGAGACGACGCCGCGGGGCTTGTTGAAGACGTAGTACTTGAGGTTCTCGTCGAGCTGCAGGCGGATGCCGTCCACGTGGATGGCGACCTGCGCGGCGTCGACACGGACCCCGAGTTCGGTGACGACGGTGCCGTCCACCTCGACGCGGCCGTCGAGGATCATCTCCTCGCAGACACGGCGCGAGGCGACGCCGGCGAGGGCCATGACCTTCTGCAGGCGCACGCCCTCCGGGTTGTGCACGTCGATCTCGTCGGCGGGACGGCCGGAGCGCTTGGGCCTGGCTGCGCGCACCGGTCCGAGGTTCTGCCCGAAACGCTCGCGCCCGAAGGGCTTGGCGCCGGCAGGCTTCTGGCGCGCAGCACTCTTCGGCTCGCCCGGGCGTCCGCCGGTCGCGGCGCCGGGGCGGCCGGGCTTGCTGCCTGCACGCCCTCCTGCTTTCGTCCCGAAGCGGCTCGAGGGGGTGCCTGCGGAGGGTCGGCCCGCGGCAGACCGGGCGCGTCCGTCGGCGGATTCGCGACGATCAGTCGATTCGCGGCGGTCGCCCGCGCCGGAGGGGCGGCCTCCGGAGGATCGGGTGTCGTCCCTGGAGGGGCGGCCTCCGGAGGAGCGGGTGTCGTCCCTGGAGGGGCGGCCCTCACCCGGACGTCCGCCCCGGTCGGAACGCTCCTGGAAGGGACGGCCCTCACCGGAGCGTCCGCCGCCCTGCGCCGACCCGGTACGGGGGGCGGACTTCCTGGCGCGGGCAGCGTCGGATGGGCGCCCGGTCGACCCGCCGCGGCGCGGCGTATTGCGTCCGGAACCGGATCCTGGCTGCTGTGTCATGTAGAAAGTCCTTCTCGTCGGTCGTGCTCAGTACGTCGTTTCGTCATACTCCCCAAGGCTCTCGAGGCCCGGCAGATGGGGAGCGATCCGGGGCAGTTCGTCGACGCTGCCCAGCCCCAATCTTTCCAGAAACAGGGCAGTGGTCCCATAAAGGACGGCACCGGTCTCGGGATCGGTCTCGAGCTCGACAACCAGCCCGCGCTGCAGCAGCGTGCGGACCACGGAATCGACATTGACGCCCCGGATCGCGGAAACCCGGGCACGGGACACGGGCTGGCGGTACGCGATGACCGCCAGGGTCTCGAGCGCCGCCTGCGACAACCTGGCTGATTGGCCGTCGAGCACGAAGTCTGCGACGACGGACGCGAAGCGCTTCCGCGAGAAGATGCGCCACCCGCCGGCGATGTTCCTGAGTTCGAAACCACGCGGCACGGAGTGTTCGGCGCCCTGGGAGCCTGACCCAGTATAGCCGTCATACTCCCGCTGCAGGTCCACCAGCACCGCGTTCACCTGCCCGGCCGGCCGGTCGAGGGCCGCCGCGACCTGCTCGTCGGTGACGGGCCGGTCCGCGACCATGAGGATCGCTTCCACCGCCGCCCGCAGCCCGCCGGGCAGTTCCTCGACGGGAAGTTCCCGCCCGTCGGGAGCGGCTTCCTCGCTCATGCCGCACCCCTCTCGTCGTCGTCCTCGTCCGCCTCGGCCGTCCACCGCTCGTCCTCGGCGGTCCACCGCACGACGAGCTCGGACAGGGGGGCCGCCTGCTCGAAGGAGACGGCGCCGTCCCGGAACAGGTCGAGCAGGGCGAGGAATCTCGCCACGAGCACCAGCCGGGACGCCGCGTCCTCGGTGAGGTGGCGGAAGGACAGCGCTCCCCGGCCTTGCAGGAGTTCCTGCAGGAGCAGGGCCTGCTCGCCCACGCTGACCGTCGGCGCATGCAGATGCCCGATGCCCGCCGCGGCGGGCTGTTCCTCGCGCGGCGCGAGTACCTTTGCGGCGATGGCTGCGAACTCCTCGGGGGAGTGCCGCCAGAGGAGTTCCGGGAGGAGGCGGGTGAAGTGCGGCTCGAGCGGCACGTCGCGCGGGTGGCGGGCGTCCTCCTCCTCGAGGCGGGCCGCGAGGTGCCGGGCCATTTCCTTGAAGGCCCGGTACTGCAGGAGCCGGGCGAACAGCAGGTCCCGCGCCTCCAGGAGCGCGACGTCCTCCGCGTCCTCGACGGCGCCGGCCGGCAGCAGGCGTGCCGCCTTCAGGTCCAGGAGGGTCGCCGCGACCACCAGGAACTCACTCGCCTCGTCGAGCTTCCACTCCCCCTCGGCGGCCTGGATGCGGCGGATGTGGGCGATGAACTCGTCCGTGACCTGGGCCAGGGCGATCTCGGTGATATCGAGCTCACGCCGGGAGATGAGATTCAGCAGCAGGTCGAAGGGCCCGCTGAAGTTGGTCAGCTGCACCTCGAAGACCTGGCGGGCTCCGGCCTCCGCCGGCTTCTCGACCGCCGGGGCGACCGCCACGCGCACCACCCTAGCGGGACCGGAAGGATCCGGTGGGGACCTGCACTAGGGTGCTCCGCCCCTGCTGATGAGCTCCTTGGCGAGGCTGCGGTAGGCGTCCGCGCCGGAGTGGTTGGCCGCGTAGGACGTGATGGGCTCCGCCGCCACGGTCGCGTCGGCGAACTTGATGGTGCGCTTGATGACGGTCTCGAAGACCTTGTCGCCGAACGCCTCGACGAGGCGCGCGATGACCTCGCGGCTGTGGAGCGTGCGGGCGTCGTACATGGTGGCTAGCACGCCGTCGATCTGCAGGCGCGGGTTCAGGCGGTCCTGCACCTTCTCGATGGTCTCGACCAGCAGGGCGACGGCGCGCAGCGCGAAGAACTCGCAGATCAGCGGAATGATGACGCCGTGCGCCGCGGTGAGCGCGTTCACGGTGAGGAGCCCCAGCGAGGGCTGGCAGTCGATCAGGATGACGTCATAGTCGTCCGAGACCTTGCGCAGCGCGCGGTCGAGGACCTGCTCGCGTGCCACCTCGTTGACGAGCTGCACCTCGGCGGCGGAGAGGTCGATGTTGGCGGGCAGCAGGTCGATGTTCTCGATCGCGGTGTGCTGGATGGCGTCCTGGATGGAGACCTTGCGGTCCATGAGGACGTTGTAGACGGTGACGTCGAGCTCGTGCGGGTTGGTGCCCAGGCCGGCGGAGAGCGCCCCCTGCGGATCGAAGTCGACCAGCAGGACCTTGCGGCCCGCTTCGGCCAGCGCGGCGCCGAGGTTGATGGTGGACGTCGTCTTGCCGACCCCGCCCTTCTGGTTCACCATCGCGATGACCCTCGCAGGGCCGTGCGAATCCAGGACCCTCGGTTCCGGGAACTCCGTCACTGGACGGCCGGTGGGCCCCAGGTCCGTGTCCGCTGCGCTGGGCAGGGTCGCTGAACCCTGGTCGCTACTCACGTATGTCTCCACGCTTCCATCGATGTCGGTGCAGGCCGGCCCGTGATCGCTCGGGGCCGCGTTTCTCTAGGTCAACGGTACAACGCCGAGGGCGGCCGCCGTGAAGATCGACGTCCGGGGGTGACGAGCCTTGATCCTCAACCTGAGGTCGAAGCTTCCCGCGGGGACGGGTTCCCTCCCGGAACGACGACGGCGACGCACCGGGGGTACCCGGTGCGTCGCCGTCGGTCCTTCTCGTGCTGTTACTGCGCGGCGGGTGGCTCCCGCCGTCCCTCGGTCAGCGCGCGGTCGGTGCGCTGACCGCGGCGCCGGTCCTGACGGCCGAGGCCTCTTCGATGCCGTCGTCGTCGGCGTCGTCGAAGCGGTGGTCGGTGCTCATGGTCGCCTCGTCGAAGGGCTCGCGGCCCTCGAGGACCTCGTTGACGCGGGCGCGGTCGATCTCCCTGGTCCAGGTGCCGATGAGGACGGTCGCGACGGCGTTGCCGGTGAAGTTGGTCAGTGCGCGGGCCTCGGACATGAAGCGGTCGATACCGACGATGAGGCCGACGCCGTCCACCAGGTCGGGACGGTGCGACTGCAGGCCGCCCGCGAGGGTGGCCAGGCCGGCGCCGGTCACGCCCGCCGCGCCCTTGGAGGCGATGATCATGAAGACGAGCAGCGAGATCTGCTCGCCGAGGGCGAGCGGCGTGCCCATGGCTTCGGCGACGAACAGGGAGGCCATCGTGAGGTAGATGGCGGTGCCGTCGAGGTTGAAGGAGTACCCGGTGGGTACGGTGACGCCGACGACGGGCTTGGAGACGCCGAGGTGCTCCATCTTCGCGATCAGGCGGGGCAGGGCCGCCTCGGAGGAGGAGGTGCTGAAGATCAGCAGGTACTCGCGGCCGAGGTACTTCATCAGCTTGAAGATGCTGACGCCGGTGACGAGCCGCAGCAGGCCACCCAGGACGACGACGATGAAGAGGATGCAGGTGACGTAGAACGCGACCATGAGGGTGGCCATGCTGATGATCGCCTGCACCCCGGTCTCGCCCACGACGGCGGCGATGGCGCCGAACGCACCGATCGGCGCCAGCCACATGATCATGACGAGGATGCGGAAGACCAGCGCCTGGATGTGGCCGATGCCCCGGAGGATCGGCTTCCCGGCCGACCCCATCTTCTGCAGGGCGAAGCCGACGAGCAGGGCGACGAACAGCGTCTGCAGGATGCTGGGGCCGGTCAGCGCGGACAGCAGGGTCGTGGGGATGATGCCGAGCAGGAAGCCGACCGTGCCGCCCTCGCCGCCCTCGGCGGACTCGGGCACCGCGTAGGTCGAGGACGAGATGTCCAGGCCCTCACCGGGCTGGATGAGGTTGCCGACGACGAGCCCGATCGCGAGCGCGAAGGTCGACATGAGCATGAAGTAGCCGAGCGCCAGTCCGCCCACCTTGCCGACGGTCGCGGCCTTGGCGATCGAGCCGACCCCGAGCACGATGGTGCAGAAGATGATCGGGGCGATCATCATCTTGATGAGGTTGATGAATCCGGTGCCGAGGGGCTTGAGGGCCTTCGCGAATTCCGGGGCGACGAGTCCGAGGACCGCGCCGAGGATCACGGCCGCGATGACGGCGATGTACAGGAAGTGGGTCTTGTCCACCCGCTTGCGGGGTTGTGCTGGTCCGCTGTCGGACCGCGCTGGCGCCATGGCCATGCTGTTCTCCCTTGGTGTCGGCCGCCCGGCGGCGCCGGCGGGGAAGGTCGTTCTTCGTCCGCGGGGGTCTGGCCAGGAAGCGTAGTGTTGAGTCGTTCCTCCCCATCGTGCCTGCGCGAGTGACCCGGATCACGATTGCGTTCATACTGGTCACGCCTGCGGGACGTGGGCCCACCCGGCGGTGCCGGCATCATTCGGAAGGAGCGCGGAGCCGCGTGAGTCGATGGAGCCTCGCCCGCCAGTTCTTCCTGGCCCAGCTCGTCTTCATCGTGGTCCTGTCGGCGTCCCTGTCGGTGATCCTCTATCTCGACGCGGCCCGGGGCGTGAACGACGCCGCAGCCGAGCGGATGATCGCGGTCTCCACGTCCATCGCCCTCGAACCCGCCGTCCTGGACGCCGTCCGGGGCCCGGATCCCACGGTGACGCTGCAGCCGTACGCAGTGGAGGTGATGGACCGCCTGGGCGTGGACTTCGTCACGATCATGGCGACCGACCGGACGCGGTTCACGCACCGCAACCCCGAGGAGATCGGCAGGCCCTACCTGGGGTCCGTGGCCGAGGCCCTGGCCGGGACCACGCACTCCGAGACCTACGTCGGGACCCTCGGCCCGTCCATCCGTGCGATCGTGCCCGTCGTGGACGACGGCGGCACGGTGCGAGCCATGGTCGCCTCGGGCATCACCGTGGACCGGGCCGCCATCGCGCGGAACGCGCAGCTCCCGCTCGTCGCCTGCATCGCCCTGGGCGCGCTGGCGCTGGGAGCCCTCGGCTCGTTCCTGCTCAGCCGGCGCCTCCGCGACGTCACGCTGGGCATGGGACCGGCCGAGCTCTCCCGCACGTTCGTGTTCTACGACTCGGTGCTGCATTCCGTGAGGGAAGGGCTGCTCCTGACCGACGCGGCGGGGCGCCTGGTGCTCTACAACGACCAGGCGGCCCGGCTCCTCGGACTCGACGGGTCGCAGGAGCCCGTCCCGGCGTCGCGCCTGGCCGTGCCGCCGTCGCTGCGCGAGCTGCTCGCCTCGGGCCGGCGTGCCCTGGACGAGGTGCACCTCACCGACTCCCGCGTCCTGGTGGTCAACCAGGAGCCCGCCGTCCCGCCCACTCCCCCGGGCCGCGCCTCCCAGGCCCCGGGGGCCCTGGGCACCGTCACGACCCTGCGCGACCACACCGAGATCGAGGCCCTGACCGGGCAGGTCGAGACCATGCGGACCCTCACGGACGCGCTGCGCTCGCAGACGCACGAGCACGCGAACCGACTGCACACCATCGTCTCGCTGGTGGAACTCGGCAGGGACGCCGAGGCCGTGGACTTCGCCACCCGGGACCTGCAGCAGTCGCAGCGGCTCACGGACGAAGTGGTGCAGGCCGTCGACGAGCCGTTCGTCGCGGCCCTCCTGGTCGGCAAGGCCGCCCAGGCCAACGAGCGCGGGATCGAGCTCACCTCGGACATCGACCCCGCCGCACAGGCCGGCTTGCTCGATCCCGTGGACCTCGTGACTATCCTCGGGAACCTCCTCGACAACGCCTTCGACGAGGCCGCGCGGTCCGAGGAACCCCGCGTCCGCCTCACGGTGCGGCGCGCGGTCGACGGCGACGCGCCGGTCCTGGAGATCGTCGTGGAGGACAACGGCAACGGCCTGCCGGACTCCGAGAAGGCGAGGATCTTCGACTTCGGGTACAGCACCAAACCGCCGCATGCGGCCGAGGGCGGGACCCCGGCGGGACGCGGCATCGGTCTGGCCCTCGTCCGCCAGGCGGTCCGGCGCTTCGCGGGAGCCATCGAGGTCACGGACACGGACGACGGCGGGGCGCGGTTCGCCGTCCGGCTGCCCGTCGCGTCGGCTCCCGACGACCGGGTCGGCGTATGAGTGCCATCCGCGTCCTCGTCGTGGAGGACGATCCGCTCGCCGCGGACGCGCACGCCGAATACGTCCGGCGGCTCGAGGGGTTCGAGCTCGCGGGAGTCGCCCGGAGCGGCGCGGACCTCGCGGCGTTCCTCCGGCTGGCGGGTGAGGAGCCGGGCCGAGGAGGGGCCGCCGTCGACCTCATCCTGCTCGACATGAACCTGCCGGACGCGCACGGCCTGGACATCATCCGCCGCCTCCGCGGCCTCGGCCTCCCCGTGGACATCATCGCGATCACCGCCGTGCGGGACCTGCAGGTGGTGCGCTCGGCGATCTCCTCCGGCATCGTGCAGTACCTCATCAAGCCGTTCACCTTCTCGGCCTTCCGGGAGAAGCTCGACGCCTACCGGGACTTCCGCCGGAATCTCGTGGAGCAGGCCTCGGCGACCACGCAGGAGGAGGTGGACCAGGCCTTCGCCTCGCTCAGGCCGGCCACCGTGGCGGCCCTCCCCAAGGGCATCTCGGCGGAGACGCTGCGCGCCGTCTCGGGGGTCCTGAAGCGACGGCACGAGCCCACCTCCGCGGTCGAGGTGTCGGAGGCCCTGTCCATGTCCCGGGTCACGGCACGGCGGTACCTCGAGTACCTCGCCGACCAGAGGTCGGTCCTCAGGACACCGCGCTACGGCACCCGGGGCCGCCCCGAGTTCGAGTACACCTGGGCACGGACCCCGCCGGAACGGTAGCGACTGTCCCCGACGGTCCTCGGCGGCTCACCCGGCCGGCGACGGGCGCAGCAGCGGCTCCAGTGCGTCGAGCACCGAGGGGTCCTCGATCGTGGAGGGGACGGCGTACGCGCCGCCGGCCGCCATCTGCCGCATCGTCTTCCGCAGGATCTTGCCGGACCGCGTCTTCGGCAGTGCCTCGACGACGACGGCGGACCGGAAGTCGGCCACGGGGCCGATCGTGCGGCGGACCATCGCCACGAGCTCGTCCTCGAGCGTCGCCGGGTCGATGGAGACGCCCGCCTTGAGGACCACGTAGCCGCTCGCGCGCTGTCCCTTGACCGGGTCCTGCACCCCGAGCACGGCGCACTCGGCGACCGCGGGGTGCTGGGCGATCACCTGCTCGATCGCGCCCGTCGAGAGCCGGTGGCCGGCGACATTGATGACGTCGTCGGTGCGGCCCATGACGAACAGGTAGCCGTCCTCGTCCAGGTACCCGGAGTCGCCGCTCGTGTAGAAGCCCTCGAAGTCGCTGAGGTAGGCGTCCCGATAGCGGTCGTCACTCCCCCACAGGGTGGTCAGGGTGCCGGGCGGGAGCGGGAGGCGCAGGGCGATGCTCCCCTCGGTCCCGGCCGGGACCGGGAGCCCGCCGGGGTCGAGGATCACGACGTCGAACCCGGGTGAGGGCAGGGACGGCGACCCCGCCTTCAGCGGCACCCCGCCCAGTCCGCGCGGGTTCCCGCAGATGGGCCACCCGGTCTCCGTCTGCCACCAGTTGTCGACGACGGGCACCCCCAGGACCTCCCCGATCCACTCCGAGGTCCCCGTGTCGAGCCGCTCGCCGGCCGAGAAGAGCGTCTCCAGCGAGGAGAGGTCGTGGGACCGGACGGCCGCACCGGTCGGGTCCGCCCGACGGATGGATCGCAGTGCGGTGGGCGCGGTGAACAGCGCCGTGACGCGGTGCTGTTCGACGAGCCGGCCGAAGACCCCGGCGTCGGGGGTGCCCACGGGCTTCCCCTCGTACAGGACCGTCGTGGCGCCGGCCAGGAGCGGCCCGTAGACGATGTAGGAGTGACCCACCACCCAGCCGACGTCGGACGCCGTCAGCATGGTGTCTCCCGGCCCCACGCCGAAGATCGCCCGCATGGACCACGTGAGCGCGACGGCGTGCCCGCCGTTGTCGCGCACCACGCCCTTGGGGGAGCCCGTGGTGCCGGAGGTGTAGAGGATGTAGAGCGGGTCGGTCGCGGCGACCTCCACGGGCGGGACGGCCTCGGCGTCGGACACCGCCTCGTCCCAGTCCAGCCACCGCGCCCCGGGTTCCCGGTACTCGGCGACACCGTGGCTGAACCCGTCCCGTGCCCTGACGACGACGGGCGTCCCGACGCTGTCGGCGAGCGCGAGCGCCTCCTGGACCGCGGGGAGGTACTCGACGCGGCGGGCAGGTTCGATGCCGCCGTCCGCCGTCACGATCGCGGCCGGCCTCGCGTCCCTGATGCGGGCCGCCAGTTCGACGGCGGCGAAGCCTCCGAAGACCACGGAGTGGACGGCGCCGATCCGCGCGCAGGCGAGCATGGCGACGGCGGCCTCGGGGATCATCGGCAGGTAGACGAGCACCCGGTCGCCCTTGCCGACGCCGAGGCGTGCAAGGACGCCGGCGAAGACGGCGACCTCGTCGCGGAGCTCGGCGTACGTGAGGGTGCGGACCGTCCCGAGCATCGCGGAGTCGTGGACGAGGGCCGCCTGGTCCCCCCGGCCGGCCTCGACGTGGCGGTCGAGCGCGTTGTAGCTGGTGTTGAGGGACGCCCCGGGGAACCAGCGGTGCAGCGGGGCGTCCGCGCTGTCCAGGGCCGCCGCGGGCGGGCTCATCCAGTCGATCGCACGCGCGGCCGCGAGCCAGAACCGTTCCGGGTCCGCGAGGCTCTCCGCGTGCAGGCGTCGGTAGTCCTGGCCGGGCAGAGCCCCGGGTCCGGCATCGTGTTCAGCAGCCATGATCGCCCCTCGTCGCGCGTGGATGGTGAGGACCAGTATTCACCATCCCCTTCTGTATACACAGACGTGATTCCTTCCGGATGAACGCCGTACATTCTTGTACTAGTGGGCACTTCTGCATACATTGGAGTCGGTAGTGCGCCGTGACAGCGGCCGGACCGGCACCACCAGGACGAGCGGGGAGGAGACGGGATGCGGGCCAGCGATCGCGCCTACACGCTCCTGCGCTCGGACATCGTCGAATGGCGGCTGGCCCCGGGGGACGTGCTCGCCGAGGTCGAGCAGTCGGCACGGCTCGGCGTCTCGCGGACCCCCCTGCGCGAAGCGCTCTCACGGCTCGTCGCCGAAGGCCTCGCCAGCCCGCACGCCGGGCGCGGCGTCGTCGTCTCCACGATCTCCCTGGCTGCGGTCGCCGATCTCTTCGACGTCCGTGTACCCCTCGAATGCGCCGCCGTCCGGCTCGCCGCCGTGCGCGGCGACCGCACCGTCTTCGCGGCGCTCGCCGGGGAGTTCGCCCGGGCCGGTCGGCTCATCGGGGACGACGACGGCGGCCAGGACGCCTACTACGCCCTCGTGGCGCGGCTGGACCAGCAGATCGACGACGCGGCCGGGAACCGCTACCTGCTGCAGGCCCAGAAACCGATCCGCACCCATCTGGCGCGGGTCCGGCGGCTGGCCCGGGACCATCCGGCCCGCCTCCTGGCCTCCGCCCGCGAGCACGAGCAGATCGCCCTCGCCCTGAGCACCGGCAACGCCGATCTCGCCGAGGCCTCGATGCGCGTGCACCTCCACACGAGCCTCGACCACCTGCTCGCCCCGCACCCGGACACCCCCCGGACCACTCCTGGACCGAACCCCGAACCAGCCCCGCAGCACCGAGAGGAACACCATGGTCGAACTCCACCCCATCCGCGTCCACCGCAGTGAGGAGAACCTCCCCCGGGAGGGCCAGCTCGCCTGGAAGATCGCCGAGGTCGCCACGGATCCCGTCGAGGTCACGGCGGAGGTCGCCGACATGGTGATCAACCGGATCATCGACAACGCCTCCGTGGCCCTCGCGTCGCTCAACCGCGCGCCCGTCGTCGCAGCCCGCGCCCAGGCGCTGAGCCACCCGGTCTCCGTGCACGGCTCGGGCGCCGCCGTCTTCGGCGTCGACTCCCCCGTCTCCGCGGAGTGGGCCGCCTGGGCCAACGGCGTCGCCGTCCGTGAGCTCGACTACCACGACACGTTCCTCGCGGCGGACTACTCGCACCCGGGGGACAACATCCCGCCCATCCTCGCCGCGGCGCAGCACACCGGCGCCTCGGGCCGGGACCTGGTCCGGGCGATCGCCACGGGCTACGAGATCCAGGTGGACCTCGTGAAGGCCATCTGCCTGCACGAGCACAAGATCGACCACGTCGCACATCTCGGCCCGTCCGCCGCAGCGGGCATCGGCACGCTGCTCGGCCTGGACGCCGACGTCATCTTCCACGCCGTCGGACAGGCCCTGCACACGACGACGGCGACCCGCCAGTCCCGCAAGGGCGAGATCTCCACGTGGAAGGCACACGCCCCGGCGTTCGCCGGGAAGATGGCCGTCGAGGCCATCGACCGCGCCCTGCGCGGCCAGACCTCCCCCACGCCCATCTACGAGGGCGAGGACGGTGTGATCGCCTGGCTCCTCGACGGCCCCCAGGCCGCCTACGAGGTGCCCCTGCCGGCGCAGGGCGAGCCGAAGCGCGCCATCCTCGACACCTACACCAAGGAGCACTCCGCCGAGTACCAGGCGCAGGCCTGGATCGACCTCGCCCGGCGTCTCCACGGCGCGCACCCCGAGGCCACGGACCCGGCGAACGTCGCCTCGGTCGTCATCCACACCTCCCACCACACCCACTACGTGATCGGCTCCGGCGCCAACGATCCGCAGAAGTACGACCCCTCGGCCTCCCGGGAGACGCTCGACCACTCGATCCCCTACATCTTCACCGTCGCGCTGCAGGACGGTCGCTGGCACCACGAGGACTCCTACGCCCCCGAGCGGGCCGCACGGCCGGACACGGTGGCGCTCTGGCACAAGGTCACCACGCTCGAGGACCCCGAGTGGACCCGCCGCTACCACTCCCTGGACATCGCGGAGAAGGCCTTCGGCGGGCGGGTCGAGATCACGCTCACGGACGGCACCGTCATCACCGACGAGATCGCCGTCGCGGACGCACACCCCCTCGGCGCCCGTCCCTTCGCCCGTGCCGACTACATCGCGAAGCTGCGCATGCTCGCCACGGGCGTCGTCGACGACGCCGAGCTGGACCGCTTCCTCGCCGCCGTCGAGCAGCTGCCGGACCTGCCGGCCGGGTCGCTGGGGCAACTGAACATCCTGGCGCGCCCGGGCGTCGTCGATGCGGCCGCCGCGCCGCAGGGACTCCTCTAGGAGGCCGCCGTGCTGTACTCGAGCGTCACCCCCGACCAGAAGCGCAGAGCCCTCAGGGACGGGCTCGCCTCCGGGCGCGTCCAGCAGTTCCCGGGCGCCTTCAACCCGCTCTCGGCCCGCCTGATCGCCGACAAGGGCTTCGACGGCGTCTACATCTCCGGGGCGGTCATCGCCGCCGATCTCGGCCTGCCGGACATCGGCCTCACGACGCTGACGGAGGTCGCGCAGCGCGCCGGGCAGATCGCGCGCATGACCGACCTGCCGTGCATCGTCGACGCCGATACCGGGTTCGGCGAGCCGATGAACGTGGCCCGCAGCGTGCAGGAGCTCGAGAACGCGGGCCTCGCGGGCTGCCACATCGAGGACCAGTTCAACCCGAAGCGCTGCGGCCACCTCGACGGGAAGAACGTCGTCGACCTCGACACGGCCGTGAAGCGCATCCGTGCCGCCGCCGACGCCCGCCGGGACCCGAACTTCCTCATCATGGCGCGCACGGACATCCGCGGCACGGACACACTGGAGGCCGCCTGCGAGCGGTCGCGGGCTCTCGTCGAAGCCGGGGCCGACGCCATCTTCCCCGAGGCCCTGCGGAGCCTCGAGGAGTTCCGCGCCATCCGTGACGCCGTGGACGTGCCGATCCTGGCCAACATGACCGAGTTCGGCAAGAGCGACCTCTTCACCGTCGAACAGCTGCAGGAGGTGGGCGTCACCATGGTGATCTATCCCGTCACGCTGCTGCGCAGTGCGATGGGCGCCGCCGAGCGTACGCTGGACTCGATCAGGACGCAGGGGACGCAGGAGCCGGCCGTGGCCGGCATGCAGACGCGGAGCCGGCTCTACGAGCTGGTGGACTACGAGGGCTACAACCGCTTCGACTCCTCCGTCTTCGACTTCGAGATTCCCGACGGACGCCCGTCGGGAAGCCCCGGATCCGCACGACCGACTGCACAGGAGGACCAGGCGTGACAGAACCACAGATCCACAAGGGGCTCGCGGGAGTCGTGGTGGACTACACCGCGATCTCGAAGGTCAATCCGGACACCAATTCGCTCCTGTACCGGGGATACCCCGTGCAGGAGCTCGCCGGGCACCGCGACGTCGAGGACGTCGCCTACCTGCTGTGGAACGGCGAACTGCCGGACCCCGGGGAGCGGGCGCGGTTCGACGCCTTCGAGCGCGCGCACCGGGCCCTCCCGGAGCAGGTGGTCGCGGCGATCGACCTGCTGCCGCTGACGGCCCACCCCATGGACGTGGCGCGGACGGCGGTCTCCGTGCTGGGCGCCTGCCACCCGCTGGCGAACGACACCTCGGTCGAGGCGAACATGGAGAAGGCCGCCACGCTGTTCGCGGTGTTCCCCGCCGTCGTCGCGTACGATCAGCGCCGCCGCCGCGGGCAGGCCCGCGTGGAGCCCCGGGACGATCTCGGCTACTCGGCGAACTTCCTGTGGATGACCTTCGGGGAGGAGGCCCCCGCCGAGGTGGTGCACGCGTTCGACGTCTCGATGGTCCTGTACGCGGAGCATTCCTTCAACGCGTCGACCTTCACCGCGAGGGTCATCACCTCCACCCTCTCCGACCTGCATTCGGCCGTGACCGGCGCGATCGGCGCCCTCAAGGGAGCACTGCACGGCGGGGCGAACGAGGCCGTCATGCACACCTTCGAGGAGATCGGCATCCGCGAGGACGAGTCGACCGAGGAGGCCGCGGCCCGCGCGAAGGCGTGGATGGAGGAGGCGCTGGCCGCGAAGAAGAAGGTCATGGGGTTCGGCCACCGCGTCTACAAGAACGGCGACTCCCGCGTCCCCACCATGAAGTCCGCGCTCGACGCCATGGTTCGACACTACGGCCGCAGCGAGATCCTGGGGCTGTACTCCGGCCTCGAGACGGCGATGGACAAGGCCAAGGGCATCAAGCCGAACCTCGACTACCCCGCCGGGCCCACCTACCACCTCATGGGGTTCGACACGGAGATGTTCACACCGCTCTTCATCGCGGCGCGGATCACCGGCTGGACCGCGCACATCATGGAGCAGACGGCCGCCAACTCGCTCATCCGCCCGCTGAGCCTCTACAACGGGCCGGACGAGCGGCACGTCGGGGGCTGAGCCCGTCGGCGTCGTCGTGCTCAGTCGTCGTGCTCAGTCGACGACGACGCCGGCGACGCTCTCGTTGTCGGTGGCCATGACGAACCGGGCACGGACCGGCCGTCCTGCGAGGAGCGCCGGGATCCAGTGCGGGGCGTCCTGCCACATGTCCTGCCAGGGGATGGCGTCGACGCCGTACCAGCGCGGTTCGATCTCCTCGCAGGCTTCGGCTGCGGCGTCCCCGGCCTCTGCCGTGAACAGCGACGCCGCCATGTTCCAGGCGGGCTGTGCGGGGAAGTGCCAGGTGATCTCCCCGGCCGCATGCACGTCCGCCGGCACGAGGTCGATGCCGCTCTCCTCCGCGACCTCGCGCACCGCCGCCTCGCGGGCGGTCTCCCGACCGTCGATCTTCCCGCCGAGGGCCACGACCCGGCCGGTACCGAACCCGGTGCGCTTGAGACCGAGCAGTACCTGCCTGCCGCCGCGACCGTCACCGCCCTGGTCACCGTCACCGACCCTGTCACCGTCACCGTCCCGGAAGAGGAAGCACAGGACCACACGCCGGTAGTCGACGCCGTCGATGCGCACCCACTCGCCGGATGGCACGGGATCCGCGTCCCGCCCCGGCGCTCCCGTGTCAGGCAAGGGCCCGCGGATGGGCCGCCGCGTACACTTCCCGCAGCGTGTCGGCGGTGACCAGCGTGTAGACCTGCGTGGTGGTGACCGAGGCGTGGCCGAGGAGTTCCTGCACCACGCGCACGTCCGCCCCGCCCTCGAGCAGGTGGGTGGCGAAGGAGTGCCGGAGGGTGTGGGGCGACACCTCGCGCGTGACCCCGGCCCGTTCTGTCGCGGTCTTCAGGATGGTCCACGCGCTCTGGCGGCTGAGGCGCCCTCCCCGCATGTTGAGGAACAGGGCAGGACTGCCCGTGCCCTTCGAGGCCAGACCCGGGCGGCCCTGCACGAGGTACGCCTCGACGGCCCGGGCGGCGTAGGACCCGACGGGGACGAGGCGCTCCTTCGACCCCTTGCCGGTGAGCCGGACGACGGCGGGGCCCTCCGCGGCGTCGGTCACGGAGATGTCGTCGACGTCCAGCCCCACCGCCTCGCTGATCCTGGCCCCCGTCGAGTACAGGAACTCGAGCAGGGCGCGGTCGCGCTGGCCCGAGGGCGAGCCCGTGTCGACGGCCTCGAGGATGCGCACCACCTCCGGGACGGGGATCGCCTTCGGCAGGCGGCGCCCCGCCAGGGGCGGGTGCACGTCGCGGGCCGGGTCCCCCGCGGTGATGCCCTCCAGGGCCCAGAACCGGTGCAGGCCCCGGACTGCGACGACGGTCCGCGCGGCGGACCGCGGGCTCAGGGGCGACAGGCCGTCCTCCCCCGAGACGACGGCCTGGGCGAAGGCGGAGACGTCATGGCGCGTGATGCGGGCGGCATCCTCCACGCCCCGGGCGCCGAGGAACGCCTCGTACCGCCGCAGGTCGCGCCGGTAGGCCGCGAGCGTGTTGGCTGACAGGCCCCGCTCCACGGACATGTGCTGCAGATAGTCGCGGACGAGCACGGTCAGCGGTCCGTCGTCGCCCGCGGGTGCCGTTCCCGGCATGATCGTCAGTCCCCGAGTACTGCACCGCGCGGCCAGGCGGAGTGCTGGCTGGGGTGCTCGGGCCAGGGGGCCGACGCGGGGCGGAGACCGGCGAAGCCGTCCTCGCGTGCCACCCGGGCCGCGAGGATCGCCGCGGCCGCGGACGGGCTGTGGATGCGCCCCTCGAGGACGGCGTCCACGGCGGCGTCGAGGTCCACCCATTTCAGCTCGATCTCGGCTTCCTCATGGGTGCGCGTGTGCCGGTCCGCCTCGGGGACATCCCCGACGTCGCGCGCCAGATAGACGCGCAGCGCCTCCGAGGAGGACCCCGGCGAGAGGAACAGGTCCACGAGGACGTTCCATCGCCCTGCGGTGAGATCGGCTTCCTCCGCGAGCTCGCGGGCCGCGGCGTCGACGAAGTCCTCGCCCTCCTCGTCGAGCAGGCCGGCGGGGATCTCCCACAGCGCCATGCGCACCGGGTGCCGGTACTGGCGCAGCAGGAGGACCTGGCCGTCGTCGTTCAGCACCAGCACGGCGACGGCACCCGGGTGCTGGATGAAGTCCCGGGTGATGGTCTCACCGTCGCCGGTCAGCGTGAACTGCTCGCTGACGACGTCCCACACCCGCCCCTCGTAGACCGTGGTGGTCCCGAGGAGCCGGCGCGGGCTCTGCTCGTCGCCGAAGCCGGCGTCGATGCTCCCCGAGGGCTGCACGTCAGACCTTCGCGCCGCGGCGTTCGAGGGCGGCCTTGACCAGGCCGGCGAACAGCGGGTGCGGCCGCGTGGGGCGCGAGCCCAGTTCGGGGTGGGCCTGCGTCGAGACGTAGTACGGGTGCACGTCCTTCGGCAGCTCCGCGAACTCCACCAGCTTGCCGTCCGTCGTCGTGCCGGAGAACACGAGGCCGGCGTCGGCGATCTGCTCGCGGTACTCGTTGTTCACCTCGTACCGGTGGCGGTGGCGTTCGAACACCGTCGTCTTGCCGTAGGTCCCGGCGACCACGGAGCCTTCCTGGAGCTTGGCCTCCCAGCGGCCCAGGCGCATGGTGCCGCCCATGTCACCCTCACCGCTGACGATGTGGAGCTGCTCGGCCATGGTCGCGATGACCGGGTACTCCGTGTCGGGCTCGAACTCGCTCGACGACGCGCCCTCGAGGCCGACGACGTTCCGGGCGTATTCGATGACCATGCACTGCAGTCCGAGGCAGAGGCCCAGGGTGGGGATCCTGTTCTCCCGGGCGTAGGTCAGCGCGCCGAGCTTGCCCTCCAGGCCGCGGATGCCGAAGCCGCCCGGGATGCAGATGGCGTCGACGCCGTCGAGGGCCTGCTTGGCCCCCTCGGGGGTCTGGCACTCGTCCGAGGGGACCCACTTGATGGTGACCTTCGTCTTGTTCGCGAACCCGCCGGCGCGCAGCGCCTCGGTGACGGAGAGGTACGCGTCGGGCAGGTCGATGTACTTGCCGACGAGCGCCACCTCGACGTGGTGCTTCGGGTTGTGGACGACGTCGAGGAGCTTGTTCCACCGCGTCCAGTTGACGTCCTTGAACTTCAGGTCGAGCGCCTGGACGATGTACGCGTCGAGGCCCTGGGCGTGGAGCGTCTTCGGGATGTCGTAGATGCTCGGGGCGTCGGCCGCGTTGACGACCGCGTCGATGTCGACGTCGCACATGCGGCCGATCTTCTCCCGCATCGCCATGGGCACCTCGCGGTCCGAGCGGATCACGATGGCGTCGGGCTGGATGCCGATGGAGCGCAGCATCGCCACGGAGTGCTGGGTGGGCTTGGTCTTGAGCTCCTGCGAGGGTCCGATGTACGGGACCAGGGAGACGTGCAGGAAGAAGACGTTGTTCCGGCCGATGTCCTGGCGGACCTGGCGGGCCGATTCGAGGAAGGGCTGCGACTCGATGTCGCCCACCGTCCCGCCGATCTCGGTGATGATGACGTCCGGTGCCTTCTTGCCCGGAGTGTGCTCCGCCGGCAGGCGCATGCGGCGCTTGATCTCGTCCGTGATGTGCGGGATGACCTGCACGGTGTCGCCGAGGTACTCGCCGCGGCGTTCCTTCGCGATGACCGTCGAGTACACCTGGCCGGTCGTCACGTTCGCCGACCCGTCGAGGTTCTCGTCGAGGAACCGCTCGTAGTGCCCGATGTCGAGGTCGGTCTCTGCGCCGTCGTCCGTCACGAAGACTTCACCGTGCTGGAAGGGGTTCATCGTGCCGGGGTCGACGTTGAGGTAGGGATCAAGCTTCTGCATCGTCACGGAGAGGCCACGCGCCCTCAGGAGGTGACCCAGGCTGGAGGCCGTCAGTCCCTTGCCGAGTGAGGAGGCCACGCCGCCAGTCACGAAGATGTGCTTGGTCGTTGCGGATTTAAGGAACCGGGAGTTTAGTTGCTGCGCCACGGAATTCGAGACTATCACCGAGCGGCGGTCCGGGCAGCATCAGCGAGCAGTTCCTCCGCGTGGGCGCGCGCCGAGGCCGAGTCCTCCTGGCCGGCGAGCATCCTCGCGAGCTCGCGGACGCGCTCGTCGTCGGACAGCACCTCGACGTCGCTGGCCGTCACTCCCCCGCCCTCCCCGTCCCGGGAGACGTTCTTGGTGACCCGGATGTGCCGGGCGGCGAACGCGGCGACCTGCGGCAGGTGGGTCACCACGATGACCTGTACGTGCTCGGCCAGCATGGCCAGCCGCCGACCGATCTCGACGGCGGCCTTGCCTCCGACGCCTGCGTCCACCTCGTCGAACACGAAGGTGGGCACCGGATCGACGGCGGCGAGGACCACTTCGATCGCGAGCATGACACGGGAGAGTTCTCCGCCCGACGCCCCCTTGCCCAGGGCACGCGGCGCGGAGCCGGGATGCGGCTGCAGGTTGAAGGAGATGTCGTCCGCACCGTGGACGGAGAGCGACTCGCCCGGCGTGACCTCGATGAGCAGTTCGGCGTCCGGCATGGCCAGCGCCGTCAGCTCGTCGCTCACCTTCCGCGCCAGGCTCTCCGCCGCCGCGCGGCGGAGGGAGGACAGGGTGTCGGCGAGCCCGTGCACCTGCCGGTCGAGGTCGGCGATGACGTCGTCGAGTTCCTCCACGCGGGAGGAGTCGCCGCTGAGTTCGAGCAGCCGCTTGACGGCGTCCTCCTGCCACGCCAGCACCTCGTCGATGGTGGGGGCGTACTTCCGGACGAGGACGGAGAGTGCTGCCCTCCGCGACTCGACCTCCTCGAGCCGGCCGGCGCCCTCGCTGTCGAGCGCCGTCCCGTAGCCGGCCAGTTCCGCGGAGATGTCCGCCAGGAGGTAACCCACCTCGGCGAGCCGCTCGGCGAGCCTGCCCAGGTCGGCGTCGTGCTCCGCGACGGCCTCGAGCTGGCGTTTCGCCTCGTCGACCAGGGAGACCGCGTCCGCGCTGGCCCCGATCTCCTCGGACACGAGGGCTTGATGGGCCACGAGCGCCGCGGTGCGGAGCTCCTCGAGGTTGCCGAGGCGCATCGACTCGGCCTTCAGGGCGGCGTCCTCTCCCGGCTGCGGGTCGAGGTCGCCGATCTCCGTCAGCGCCGCCTCGAGGCCCTCGGCCTCCCGCAGGCGTTCCCGAGCCTCGCTCCTCAACCGGTCACGCTCGGTGAGGGCGTCGCGCCACTGGCGGAACGCCTCACCGTAGGCGCGGAGCGCCTCGTCGACGGGCCTGCCGCCGAACTTGTCGAGCGCCTGCCGCTGCGCGGCTGCGCCCTTCAGCCGCAACTGGTCCGATTGCCCGTGCACGACGACGAGTTCGTCGCCCAGTTCGGCGAGGACCCCGACGGGCGCGGCGCGGCCTCCCACGTACGCCCGGCTGCGACCCTCACTGGTCACGGTACGGGCGAGGATCAGTTCGGCCATGCCGTCGTACTCCTCCAGTGCGGCTCCTGCCTCCGCGGCCCGCAGGGCGGGGGAGCTCGTCGGTTCGAGCCGCAGCACGGCCTCGGCGGACGCTGATCCGGCCCCGAGCCGGACGGCGCCGGCGTCGGACCGGGCACCGCGGAGCAGTCCGAGGGCCGTGATGACCATCGTCTTGCCCGCGCCGGTCTCGCCGGTGACGACCGTCAGGCCGGGCCCGAGGCGGAGGGTGGCGTCGGTGATGACGCCGAGGTCCCGGATGCGCATTTCCTCGATCATCGTGTGGGTCCGTCCTGGTGCTGCAGGGGGCCCCGCCACCCCTGGATGGGCAGTTCGAACTTGCGGACGAGGCGCTCGGAGAACGGCGTCTGCCGGGTGCGGGCGAGGCGTACCGGGTTGTCGGAGCGCCGCACCTCGATGCGCGCGCCGGGCGGCAGGTCGATGCTCCGCCGTCCGTCGCACCACAGCACGCCGGCGGCGTCGGTGCGGGTCAGCAGTTCGACGGCGAGCACGGAGGTGGGCGCGACGACGAGCGGCTTCGCGAACAGGGCGTGGGCACTGATGGGCACCATGAGCAGTGCCTCGACCTCCGGCCACACGATGGGTCCGCCGGCGGAGAATGCGTACGCGGTCGATCCGGTGGGGGTGGCGAGGACCACGCCGTCGCAGCCGAAGGAGCTGACCGGGCGGCCGTCGACCTCCATGACCACCTCGATCATGCGTTCGCGGTTCGCCTTCTCGATGGCGGCCTCGTTCAGCGCCCAGCTCTGCCCGAGCAGGGTATCGCCCTGCCAGACGAGGACCTCGATGGTGGTCCGCTCCTCGACGGTGTAGCTGCGGTCCGCGACCCAGCGCACCGTCTCGGCGAGGTCGGCCCGCTCGCTCTCCGCGAGGAAGCCCACGTGCCCGAGGTTGACGCCGAGCAGGGGGATGTCGGCCTCCCGCACCAGCTCCGCGGCGCGCAGGATGGTGCCGTCGCCGCCGAGGACCATGACGAGCTCGACGTCGCCGAAGTCGACGCCGTCGGCCAGCTCCTCGGCGGGCGCGGCGAGGGCGCCGTACTCGCCCTGGAGGTCGGCGAGTTCCTCCTGGCGCATGACGGGCGTGAGCCCGAGGTCGTGGAGGCGCGTGCACGCTTCCTGCGCCGCGATCATCGCGTTCCTGCGGCCTGTGTGCGCGAGCACCAGAATTCGTCTACTCATCAAGCTCCGTCTGATTGGTCGGTCGGGGCGGCGGGAAGAGTGCTGCCTGGGCGAGCGCCTGTTCCGTCAACCGGTCGAGCTCCCCCTCGATCCTAGGCACCATCGCCCGGCTCGGCATCTTTATCCACACGAAGTACTCGAGGTTGCCATCCTGTCCGGGCAATTCGCTCTGCGCGAGGCCGCCGATGTCCAGCCCGCACTCGAGGGCGCTGCGCAGCACGCCGGCCACCGCGCGCCGGCGGGCCTCCGGCGACGTGACGACGCCGAGGCGGTTGAGGCCGCTGCGCCCCACCTCGAACTGGGGTTTCACCATCAGGAGCAGATCTCCGCCAGGGACCGTCGCGCCCGCCAGGGCCGCCATCACGAGCCGGAGGGAGATGAACGAGAGATCGGCGACGGTCAGCTGGACCGGCCCGCTGATGTCCACGGGCTCGAGGTGCCGGACGTTCATGCCCTCGAACACGTGCACCCGCGGGTCGTCGCGCAGCTGCTGCACGAGCTGGCCGTGACCCACGTCGACTGCCGCGACCTCGCGTGCACCGCGGCGGAGCAGGACATCCGTGAACCCGCCGGTGGAGGCTCCGGCGTCGAGGCAGCGCCGACCCGCCGGGTCGACACCGGGGAAGGCGCGCAGGGCGCCGTCGAGCTTGGTCCCTGCACGGCTCACGTAGTCCTCGCCCTGCTCCTCGACGGAGAGGACGTCCCCGGGCGGGATCGGGATCGAGGGCTTCCTCGCCACGACGCCGCCCCTGAGCACCCTGCCGGCGGCAATCAGCTGGGCCGCGTGCGAGCGGGAGCGTGCCAGCCCCCGGGCCACGAGTTCCTGGTCAAGGCGAGCCATGGGCTCCCGCCTGACGGGGCGTCCGGTCCTGGTCCAGCTCCCCGCTCAGCCGGTCATGGACGTCCAGGTACACGCCGGCGTGCTCCGCGACCGGGAGGTCCTCCAGCCCGTCGAGGAGTCGGAGGATCCGGTCGACGTGGGTGTCCCCCGTCCAGGACGACGGCGTGCCGCCCTCCGGGGCGTCGGCCTGCGCCTCGTCCATCTGATCCCCTCCCGGTGCCCTGCGTGTAGCGGTGTGGTCTGCGTGTAGCGGTGTGGTCTGCGTGTAGCGGTGTGGCCTGCCTGTCCGGCGCGCGCTGCGTCCGGCCTAGTCAGCGGCGTCGAAGCTCACGTGGGGTACGGTCGCCGTCGTCGTTCCAGGGTGGGCGGCCCACCAGGCGGCGCAGGCCGCACGCCAGCTGTCGACGTCGTCCTCGCGGCCGGTGATGGTCACCGTCGAACCGGAGACGCGCGCCGTCGCGTCGCCACACGTGGATGCGCCGGCCTCGCCGGTGACCGCGGGGTACTCCTCGTACAGTTCCGCGAGGGAGCCGAGGAGGTAGTCCGGGCGTTCGTCGGCGCGTGCCGCCAGGGCTGTCCTGACGGAGTCCACGCCGGTGAGGACGAGGGCCGTGGCCATGCCCGCCCGGTTGCCGCCCAGGATGTCCGTGTCGAGGCGGTCCCCCACCACGAGGGCGCGCTCGGCGCCCGAATGGCGTGCGGCCGTCCGGAAGAGAGCCGCCTCCGGCTTGCCGGCCACAGAGGGTGATCGTCCGGTCGCGGCGGTGACCGCAGCGACCAGGGTCCCGTTGCCGGGGGCGATCCCGCGCTCCTGCGGGATGGACAGGTCGGTGTTGGTCGCGACCCACACCGCGCCCGCGGCGACGGCGTAGGCCGCCTCCGCGAGGTCCTTCCACCCGAGGTCCGGCGAGAATCCCTGGATGACGGCGTCCGGGGTGTCAGCCGCTGATCCGACGACGACGAGCCCCTGCTGCCGGACGCAGTCGGCGAGGGACCTGCTGCCGACCACGAGGACCGACGAGCCGGCGGGCACCAGGCCGGCCAGCAGTTCCGCGCCCGCCAGCGCGGACCCGAAGACCTGGTCGCCACGGGCCGGCGCTCCGAGTTCCCGCAGGTGTGCGGCCACCTGCTCGGAGGATCGCGAGGCGTTGTTCGTCACGTAGGCAAGGCTCTTGCCCTCGTCCGCGAGCCGTTCCAGGGCGGCCGTGGCCCCCGGGATGGCCCGAGGTCCGGCGTACACGACGCCGTCGAGGTCCGCGAGCACGCCGTCGTAGGCGTCGATCAACCGATCACTCATCGACGGCGTCCTGCGGCCCCGTCACGTCGGACGCCGCTGAGAACTCGACCGGCGTCGACGGTGCCACTGCAGAGCCGGCATCCTTGGCATCTTCGGTGTCTTCGGCATCCCTGGCATCCGACGGCGCGAGGTCAGCGGTTCCCGCGTCATCCATGCTGAACAGCATCTCGGTCTGGAGCGGCTGCACCGCAGCAGCCGACTCACCGGCCGGGATGGCGTCGACGGGCACCGGGTCGGCCTTCACTGCCGGCTCATCCGCCTCGGTCGAAGCACCCGCCGGCTCAGGCGCGCCCTCGTGCTCGCGCTCGTCCGTATCCTCGTCAGCGCCTTCCGACACGGCGGCGGAAGGCCGCTCGCCGTCAGCAGGCTCTTCGACCGCTGCTGCCGTCCCGACGGCATCGGCATCATCCGTTGCGTCCACTCTTGACACATCGTCCGTCGCGTCCGCCGCGTCGAAGAGCGAAGCGGCTTCCGCGGACTCGTCGGCGGACTCGCCGCTTACGGCTGACGCCTCACCGGCAGGCCTGTCGGCCGCGGCGCCTGCGGGCGCTGGTGCTGGTGCACCGAGGACCTCCGCCACCTTCGGCACCGGGCCGGGAGCAGGTTCGTCGTCCTCGCCGAGGTCGATGATGTCGGGCTCGAGCTCGTCGTCCAGGCCGAGGGCCTTCTCCGCGACCCGGGCCTGGCGCCGCCACTTCTCCGACTCACCGGACCGTCCGGCCGCGTCGAGAGCCGCCGCGTAAGCACGGAACAGGCGGGGTGTGAAGGAGAATGCCCGGTGCAGGTCGAGCTGAGGGATCTCCAGGGCGGCGACGGCGGCATCCAGCTGGCCCAGGTCCGTGCGCGCACCGGACACCACCATGGCGAGTTCGGCCTTGCCCGCGGCGTCCAGCGATTCGGCCTCCTCGCTGCGGGCGAGGTCCAGCGCCCTGTCGGGACGCCCCAGACCGCGTTCACAGTCGGCCATCACCGGGAGATGGACATTGGAACCGCTGATCCTGCGGAACGTCCGGAACTCACGGAGGGCTTCACCGTAGTGTCCCGCACCGTACGCCGTCAGCCCGACGGCCTCCCGGACGGCAGCGAGTCGTCCGCCGCGGCGGCTGGCAGCGAGGGCATGCTGGAAGGCGAGCTCCGGGTCGACGTCGAGCAGTCGACCCGCCATCACGAGGTGCTTGGCGACCCACAGAGCGCTGCGTTCCTCGAGGTTGCGGATCTGCGCCCGCGTCACGCGGTCGAGCTCGTCGCCCTTGACGTCCTCGTCGATCTCCGGGGAACGCTCGCGGTCCGGCCTGTTGGCACTCCGGAGGTCCCGTGCGTTGTGGGGGCGTGGCGCTGCGGACTCCTCCGCTCCGTAGCCCTGATGGCGGTCACTGTCCCTGCGCTCGGGGCCGGCACCTCTCTCCTGGCGATCCGATGGTCGCCGGTTGGCGTTGCCGCGCTCGGGTGAACGCCGCTGCCCGGACTGGCCCTCACCGGACGAGGACCGCGGCTGCCACGGCCGGTCGCGACCCTCATCGGACCGGCGCGTCGGAGCCTGGCCGCGGCCGGAGGAACGCGACTGCCGGTCGGCGGCGGAGCCCGACGACGACCCACCGCGGGAGGCCGATCCACGCAACTCGGCGCCTCTCCCCTCCTCGGAGCCTCGTGCCGGACGACCTGTCGACCGCGGTGCTGTCCGATCGGGATCCTGACCTTTGCGGTCACTCCACTGCTGCCTGCTGCCAGCGGCCCCGGGCTGACCCGTCCGCTCGTCGCGTGGCCGATCCGCACGGTCCCGGCCGGCTCGCTCAGGCCGCCCGCCCCGGCTTCCAGCACCATGCGCGTCCGACTGCCCCTTCCAGGCCGGCCGATCGGTGCGACTGTCAGCCGACGTACGGGGAGTCGACGAGCGAGAGTCCTTGCCGGCCGACTTCGAGCCCCAGGAGTGGCGGCGTTCGGACTGACCGGACCCTCCCTGGTTGCCTTCCGGCGCCCCGTCCGACGGGTCGGCATCTCCGTCTCGTCCGGCAGTGTGCTCCTGCTCAGCCATGGCAGCGCGGTCCTCTCATCAGGTTCCGGCATCTCTACCGGCGGGTCTCTATTGTGCTGTGGGTTCTACCCATCTATGGAACCACGAAGCGATCGCCTCTACTTCATCGTGCTGCCCGGGACGGCCGCTTGTGGTGCATGCCTCTGCGCCACGGCGTCGCGTGGGCGGGCATACCGCCGGCCGGCCCGTTGTGGGTGGGCCCGCGTGGTGGGTGGGTGGGTGGTTAACGAGGAAAGACCCCACCGTGGTGGGGTCTTTGCTCGTGAGTGGTTGTCCGGCGGTGTCCTACTCTCCCACACTCTCTCGGGTGCAGTACCATCGGCGCTGTGGGTCTTAGCTTCCGGGTTCGGAATGGGACCGGGCGTTTCCCCCACGCTATGACCGCCGTAACCCTTGCTACCTGGCGCACCCGTGGTGTCCTGTCCCGCGTTGGCGGGTGGGGGTGGGTGCCGGTAAATCTGTGGGGTTACATCGTCGTGCTGGATGTAATCGTGTGACCAAGGGGTCCCTGAGTGGGATTCCTGGTGTTTGTGGTGGTTCCGTTGTTGGTTGGGAACCGCATAGTGGACGCGTAGCATGTGATCTTCACTTTCCCCGTGTCACCGTCGGGGGTCCGGGGTTTTCCTGGTTGCCCGGGAGCCCTGGTCCTTCTGGTGGG